>NZ_FZNV01000003.1 GCF_900188415.1 Maribacter sedimenticola
CAGGAATCGGAAAATTCAATCGTAAGAAAAGACACCACAATTGAAAAAGAAACACCAAATTATTTTCAATATGAAGAATATAAGGTTGGACATGTTAATGATGGTTACGGAAAAAGATTTTATATCGATTCATTACACTACAATGCCGTGGTAAGATACTATCCGTCGGATAGTACAAAATTGTGGTTTAAACACTATGATGACTTTGTAAATGACACAACGTTATTAAAAGAATATTACAAAAACGGCAACTTGAAATTTATCAAAAAGAAAACTTACCACAATTTCATTCCGATAGGTGTCTGGGAGTTCTATAAAAGAAATGGTGAGCTAAAAGAGACTTTGGATTTTGACAATAAATATTATGTTTCTTTTCAAAAGGCAATAACTATTGCGAAAGTAAACGGAATTAAAAAGCCATTTGAAACTCAAATTTCGGGAGACAGTACTTGCTGGAAAATAATTCACTGGAGAAATGTAAAATTTGATTCATTATCAAATCGGGGGTTAGATGTTGGTAGTGGAATTGAAATCAATCGATTTAATGGTCATGCGGACAAATTTCAAACCGAAAGAAGAAGGGTAAGATAAAAACCTACACACAACACGGTGTATAATTAATTGCGGTCGGAATTTCCACTTGGAAATTCCTGCAATCAATTATCTTTATAGTCAGGCGGACATTTTCCGTTGGAAAAGTCCGCAACTAATCATACACATGACCGTTGTAATACTTTAAAACTTAAAGAGTGAAAAAAGGTTATCCTATTTTAATTGTGTGTTTAATAATATTTTTCTCTTGTACAAGTGAAGATACCGAAGAGCAAATAGTAGAACCAACTTCTTTATTGGAAAAGATAGTTGGTAATAGCCCTTGGACTTACGATAGGTTGGAGGTAGTCTCAATATTGGAAACAAATGGATACGATTTACAACAATCAGAAATTGATGATTTTGAAAATGAAACGAATCAAGAATTTAATGAATTTACCATAAGTTTTAATGATAATGGAACTGGAACAGATACTGATGGAGAGTTCATCTGGGAATGGATAGACGAAGAAACCGGTGAGATGAGAATTTGGGACGATAATTATTTCATTTCTATAAATAATGCCGAATTAATCTTAGGTGTTCGAAATTTCGTATTTATTCCAGAAGGAGAATGTTGTGTTGAAATCCGATATAACGGTAACATTATCTTAAAATAACGTTTTAAAACACAACCTAATCGTAATTCGGACTTTAGGGCAAAACCCAAAGGTCTATGTATATTTATAAAGTCGCTAAATCTTATGGATTTAGCTTTAAACAAGAAAAATAAAACTAAACAATAAGCTTTAGCTTAATGCGCAGACGGAAACGAAAAGTTTCCTCAGTAACTCACCAAGCTCTACCAAGACGTAAGTATCAAATAGTAAAACAAACCTTCAGAGTTTCGTTTTTGACAAACTAAGAATAATATCATAATGGTGAACGTAGCCTAAACGTCCCACTCCGCAACAAAACAACAAGTGTATTTTCTAAATTTTTATAGAAAGCCGTAAATTTTTGCAAGGGATACTTCTTATACTTGCAATACAGACCAAAGTACGCTCCCCCAACTACTTAAGCTAAAATAATGTATATAAATTGGATTTAAGTACTGGTGATTATATACCTTGATAAGGCAATATATAGTTACCGGTAACTATATATAATTGTTGTAAATAATTTAAGGCAACCATTAGAAGTATAAAGCATCTTAATGTTAAAGGCAATTATGAAAAACACATATTTATTTTTTACTGCTGTATTTTTAATCGTAGTGATCATGATTTCTTGTGAAAAGGACAATACATCCGAACCAGATTTTATTTCAGCAAAATTAGAAAACCAAAACTGGGATGGAAGGCCGGAAATAATTTTTGACAAAGAAACTGACACTTTATCAATCCGTGGAGTAGGGAATGAGCAAGTCATTGTTTTAAACTTAAAATATACTGGTGAAGGTATTTATAACTTAGAAAAAATTCGAGCAATCTATTATACAACTGTAGGTGGCGATGTGATCACAAATTGGTATAACCTTGGAAAAGATAATTCTTCAAAAGTTACAATTACTGAATTCGATACTAACGAAAAAATAGTAAAAGGAGATTTCCAAGTATCCGTTTTAAATAGTACGGACGAACTGAATTTCACCAATGGAAAATTTAAAGGAATTTTTCGCGAAGTAACCATCGATTAATAAGTTCGTAATTAAAACTATTTACAACAATACCTATAGCAAATAGGGCATAAAGTACTATAGATAAGCGCTTGGGCGTGTTTGCCAAGTCCGCCAAATCTTTTTGATTTGGCAATTAAAAAAGAAAAAATAATTACAAAACAAAAAGCTCTGGCTCATAGACCAGACGGAAACGAAAAGTTTCCATGCCTGCCCTACTTGCCATAGCCGAACCGTTGCATTCTCCAACGTCGACCCTATGTGCTACATCTCGTGCCTCGATTCTCGCACAAAGGGAAATGAAACATCATCGCAGCGCTATTTCAGATCACATAAAACCGTAGGATAAGGGTATCTTTTCTAAGTACGACGCTTAACGGAAGAAAACAACCCAACATATCAAGTCACTATATGTAATTTATTCATAACTATTTATTTATTAACGAATTCATGTGTTCGCTACGCTCGGAAGGACCGCCATATTTTATTCCCAATACCGTCGAAAACCAAAAAGGGTTTTCACTATATTTCCATAAAATATCGCGGACTACACATAGCGCTGCGTTGTGCGTAAGCTGAAGAAACCAATGAGCATTAAGAATATAGGGCTAAATTTACAATACCAATACAGTCGAATTTTTACTTTTGGACTGAATAGAAAAAAGTTTGTCTGTTCACCAAAGAATAATGGACTTTTTGCATTGAATAGTTCAAGAAATACATTCATTGCTCTTGGATTTACATTGTTTTCTTGCGGACTATTTTTTTCTGGAATTACAGAAGGCTTTGTAAACGGAAATAAAATCACAACGGAATTTATAATTGTATTTTTTATTATTCATCCAATTGTTGCGACTATCGGATTACGTCAATTTTTGTGGCTGATTAATGGACGACAAGAATTACGGATTGAGAATGGAGAAATGACCTTAACTAAAAAAGGAACATTTCTAACTAAAACACAAACCTTTAAATTGAAAGACGTGCAAAATATTCGGAATGAAATCCAAGAAAGCTCAATATCGACTTATGACAAAACGTTGCGGAATATAGCTCTGAATAGAAAATTGCTTTTTAGTCACATAATAGGAGAGATAATATTTGACTATAAAGGAAAAAAAGTCAAATTATTTAATGAATTGACCGAAAATCAAAAAGTGGAATTAATAACTGAAATCAATAACCTGAAAGAAAAGCCTACGCACAACAATTCATAACGCAATTACGGCGGATTCAACTATGTCCAAATCCACTCGAAATTGCTAACGTCTATGCCAAACCGAAAATTATAGCTAATTTGACCCGTAACGGACGGTTATACTAGACCGTTAGCACCAATATAAAAAATGAGAATAACATCGATAGCAGTATTTTTAATTCTCTTTATTTCTTGCAAAGAAAACAAAAGAACCAATACTCTAAATAAAGAGCAATCGGTAAATAAGAACATTATAAAACCTGAATTTCAGTCAATTATTGATTCTTCTGAGGTTAAAGGTTCAATATTGATTTACGATTTAAACAAAGACATTTATTATTCAAATGACTTTGAATGGTCAAACAACGGAAATTTACCAGCATCCACATTCAAAATCGCAAATTCAATTATCGGACTTGAAACTGGTGTAATTGAAAATGATAGTGTCATATTTAAATGGGACGGGGAAAAAAAATGGTTGAAAAATTGGGAACAAGACCTAATTCTTAGAGATGCTTTTCAATTTTCCTGTGTTCATTGTTACCAAGAAGTTGCAAGAAAAATTGGTTCAAAAAGAATGAACGATTATGTATCCAAACTTAATTATGGAAATCTAGAAATTGACTCTACCAACATCGATAAATTTTGGTTAGAAGGAGAATCAAGAATAAGTCAAATGCAACAAATAGACTTCCTGAAAAGGTTCTACAATTTTGAACTTCCTATTTCTAAAAGAACTGAGCGTATAATGCGGAATATTATGCTCATTGAAGAAACTGACCAATATAAACTTAGTGGAAAATCTGGTTTATCAAATAATAACGGAGAATATAATGGTTGGTTTGTTGGGTGTATTGAATTAAAAAACAACACATATCTATTTGCCACAAATCTAGAGCCTAAAAATGAGTTTGATTTTGATTCTTTTATTAAAAAAAGGTTGGATTTAACTCTTCTTGGTCTTAGAAAATTGAATGTTCTGTAATAAATACTGGTGCTTACAAAACCTATACGTAAGTATCAAATAGTATAACAAACCTTCAAATTTCGTTTTTGACAAACTATGAAGAACCTCATAGAAACGGGAGGTAGCCTAAACGCCCCACCACACACCACAACAAATAACAAGTGTATTTCCTAAAATTTTACAGAAAAGCGTAAGTTTTTGTAAGTGAAACTTCTTATACTTGTAGTAACGACCAAAGTACGCTCCCCCCAACTACTTTAGTGGAAATAATTTATAAAAGTTTTATAGATATTGGTGATTATATATACTTGTTGTGTGCAATTTGAAAAATGACAAATTCAGAAAAATTTTTAGACACTTATAATAAAATAGACAACTATTTAAAAAAAATAGATGGTTATGATTCTTTTGTGAATTTCGCTCAAAAAATAAAGAATTCTAGCAATAAAGTTGTTAAGCGATTTAAAGACGAACTGATATCTTTTGGAGAATTAAGAAATGCTATAGTACATAATCCTAAAATTGGAAATAAAGCTATTGCAGAACCTCACGAAAGCACAGTTTTGCGGATTTCTGAACTTTATGAAAATATTACTAATCCAAAAAAAGTAATTCCTGAATTTCAATTTAAAGTTTTAGGTGCAAAAAAAGAAGAGTTCATAAATGACATCTTAATTGAAATGAAAAAAAAGTCATTCTCACAATTTCCAGTCTTTGACGAAAACGGATTTGTCTGCGAATTAATAAACAATAATACTATTTCAAGATGGCTTTCATCACAACTAGAGGAAAACGGAACAATAATTATCGAAAACGTAAAAGTTGGAGATTTGATCCCCGAAATAGAATTTAAAGAAAACTATAAGTTTGTTTCTCGAAATACATCGATTTATGAGGCATATGATTTATTCATAAATCAAATTAATAAAAAACAAAGAAATTTAGACGTGATTTTTATTACCCAAAACGGAAAACCTACTGAAAAACTATTTGGATTAATAACAATTGAGGATATAGCTAACTTAATATAAAAACTGCACACAACAATGTATAACCTCAATTACGGCGGATTCGATTACGTCCGAATCCACACGGAATTGTTAACGTCAGTGCCAACCCGAAAATTAACGCATATTAACCCGTAACTGACGGTTATACGAACCGTAAACCATCTAACCCCATGATCTATCTCCTAATAGGTATAAGCATTTTATTCATAATCATCGGTTTTCTCGTAACAGAGCGTAATGCACAATATGTTCTTTCTGGGTACAATACCATGAGTGAGGAAAAAAAGAAGCAATTCCCAATAAAATCATACCTGCATTTTTTTAGAAATTTCCATATCATTTTAGGAGCCTCGTACTTAGTCATAGGGTATTTGCTGTTTCTTCTTAACGTAAATATATTCCAGGTTTTTCTTCCCCTATATCCTGTTTTGGCCTACCTCTACTTCAATAGAAAAAGTGGTAAATTTTTAAAACAGCAAACACCTTAGCGACAAAACAACCAACCAAACATACCCAAATCCCCAATCAGCAGCATTTCTTGCCCATACCCCCACATTCCGCTATCTTTAACTGAATCCCATCACATCAAAAAAAACATACGGTCATGAAGAATTCCCTATTGCTGCTTCTATTTTTGGTTCTTGCCAATGGTACGCTACGGGCGCAACAGGACCCGTTTCTTAAAGATGCCATTGAGCGCTTGGAAAACTCCCGTACCTACCTGTTGCTCATTGCGGAAATGATGCCAGAGGAAAAATATGGGTACAAGGCCACGGAGGAGTCCTTAAGCTTTTCGGAACATTTTATGCACATAGGTTTTGCGCTGGACTGGCATAGCCAGTCGCTCATTGGCGGCAGGGAGGCACGGGTATACCAAACCGATACTATTTTTAAACCGGCCCACAAGACCAAGGCACAGATGATGGCACGTTTGGACCAGACCTTTACCGAGGCCATTACCCTATTACAGCAGGTAGACCCTGCGGTACTGGAAGAGCAGCTGGACTATTTTGGACTTACGAGAACCAAGCGGCAGATCGTTATGCTCCTGGCGGACCACATTACCCACCACAGGGCCCAAATGCTGGTATCCATGCGGTTGAACGGTCTGGTGCCGCCCCGTTATGTACTGTACCAATAAGAAAGTTATTCCTGCTTTTTCTTATCGCCGTTCATGAGCATAAGCACAATACCCACAAGGGCAATACAAACGCCTGCAAATACAATGATCATGATCACGCCGTTGCTCCAATTGACCAAGGGTAGCTGTTGTAACATCATAGATTCTACTTTTAAGGGTCTAAAAATAACACGGGCCGGCCACCTAGGATATGACCATTGTCAGGAAAAGAAACCGTTTTTAAAATTTGTTCCCGTTCATGGCATAAGAGTACCGCCAAACATTGTAGGCTTGGCATGGGTTCTGTATTTTTATAGTTGAATTTGGTAGTATTAAAATGATGGTAGATAAAATTAAGTGTCCCAATTGTGCACACGAGTTTGATGTAGAAGAGGCCCTATCCGGCAAAATGCAGGCGCATTTTAAGGCCGAGTATGAGCGTAAAGTAGCGGAACAGGCAGAAATATTCAACAAGGAGCGTAATAAGCTTGCCCTGGAGAAAGAGGAGTTTGAACGAAAGAAGGAAAAGGAAAACGAGCTTTTTAAGGAAAAGTTGGAGCAGCGCCTTGCCAAGGAATCGGAAAAAATACAGAAACAGACCAATGAAACCTTTGAGCAGCAACTGCGTGCCCTGCAACAGGAAAACGAAAAGCGCAAGGAGGAAAACAGGGCCTTGCGCGCCCAAGAGCTGGACCTGCTAAAACGGGAGAACGAACTCAAGGAAAAGGCGGAGGACCTAAAGCTGAACGTACAGAAAGAACTGCTGGAAAAGCAGTCCGTCATAGAGGAAAAGGCCAAGGCCAAGGAACGTGAGGCCATGGCATTGAAGGAAAAGGAATACCAAAAACAATTGGAGGACCAGAAAAAGCTCATTGACGAAATGAAGCGCAAGGCGGAACAGGGCTCCATGCAAATGCAGGGAGAGGTTCAGGAACTTGCCCTAGAGGAACTGTTGAGGAGTACCTACCCCTTTGACGAGATCGAGGAGGTGGGCAAAGGCATACGTGGTGCGGACTGTATACAAACGGTCATCAATTCCCTGCAACAGACCTGTGGGTCCATTGTCTATGAAAGCAAACGTACCAAAAATTTCAGCAACGACTGGATCAATAAATTAAAACAGGACCAGATCAACTGCAAGGCAGACCTTGCCGTGATCGTTACGGAGACCTTTCCACCGGATATGGACCGTTTTGGTGCCAAGAACGGGGTGTGGATCTGCGGATTTAACGAAGTTAAAAGTGTGTCCTTGGTATTGCGGGAACTATTGCTGAAAACCCAATCCATAAAATCATCTGACGAGAACAAGGGCGATAAAATGGAGCTGCTCTACTCCTACCTGACCAGCAACGAATTTGTACAGAACATTAACCGCATCATTGAGAACTATGATGCCATGATCAAACAGCTGAACTACGAGAAGAAAGCGGCCTACAAGAATTTTGCCGTACGGGAGAAACAGATTTGGGGCGTACAGGAAAACATTAACGTGCTCTTTGGCTCCATTAAAGGTATTGCGGGCAACTCCCTTTCTACCTCTACCATCCTTAATTTACCGGATGCGGAGATCGATGATTAATAATAGTACACAGGGTGCCGGACAACCTTGATGTCCTTGCTGATATTAAAACGGGACCAGCGGTCATTCCTTCTAGTTTGAACGCGGCCCTTATACACGTGTACACCACTGGATACCGCTATGGCAGAAAAGTTTAAAACGTATTTTAAAAAACCATTGTTGAGAATACTTGTTCTCTTGCTGTTCATTTCTTCTTGGTCCTGCCAACAGGACAAAAAAGATTCCAATGATGAACTGTCCACCATGTGGTCCTCCTTTTTATCCGATTTAGCGGCAAGGGATAAGGTGGCATTTAAAAACGCATCGGGCAACGTCATTCGGTGCTATGATTGCCTGGAGAACACCCCTACGGAAAGGGAATATATCAGTAGGCTAAGAGATACGGATTCACTCTGGTACGAGACCATTTATCAGGACCTCATCTATATTTCCGTGGATAGTTTTATTGCGAAGGATTATGATATTATGTTCAACAAGCCGTTCATCAATCTACTTCGCACCAATGAAACAATACAACTAATGGATACTATTGATGACACCATTACGGCAGATATTTTAGTGACCACCACCCCGCCAACACTAAATTTTGAAGGTGCCCAGCACAGTTTCACGTTCATTAAAACCAATGCCGGATGGAAATTTAAGGAAGTGGCTACCATACCCTGACCAGCTGGATTTCTTAACGGTCTATCCAACTTTTAAAATGCGATGCCTTCGCCTTGCTCACCACAATACGCTCCGCACAGGGCGGATGCACTTCTACCAAAAGTTTGCTGTTAAAATGGAACTTGATGGTGGTAATGGCTTCCCTTCTAACGATGAACTGCCTATTGGCCCTGTAGAACAAATTGGGGTCCAAAGCATCTTCTATATCCTCTAATTTAATATCCAACACATAGGACCTATCCTGAACGGTGACGGCCTTTACCACGCCCGTATCTATATAAAAATAGGCAATATCCAATGTTTTTATGGGCAACAACTGATCACCGATAGTCACCAGAAAGGTCTGTTTGTAGGACATGGGTTTATGCTGTATAAGCTGCAACAGGCTTTTCATCTGCCCCTCATCCATGCCCGCTTGTTGGCGCTGTGCCTTAAACCGCTCCAAAGCATCCTGCAGTTCCTCCCCATCTATGGGCTTTAGCAAATAATCAATGCTATTTACCTTAAAGGCCTTTAAGGCGTACTGGTCATAGGCCGTGGTAAAGATGACGGGTATGTTGGGCGTTACCTGGTCAAAAATCTCAAAGGACAACCCATCTGCCAAATGAATATCCATAAAGACCAGCTCTCCCTCATGGGGCTGGGAAAAATATGCGACCGTGGCGGTTACGGTATCCAGAGTGGCAATGACCTCAATCTCCGGGTCGATCTTGGTCAATAGATAGGACAGGTTATCACTTGCCGCAAGCTCATCTTCCACAATAATTACCTTCATGACTTTTCAATTAAGGGGAGTTCTACTTTAAAAATACCATCTGTTGTGGAAACGACCACCTCCTGTTTCAAAAGGAGAACATAGCGCTTTTTTAGATTGATCAATCCTGTGCCGGTCCCTTCCGCCAAGGTACTTCGCCCACGAATGGGATTCTCCACTATAATTTTTCCGTTGTGGGAATATACCTTTACCGTCAATGGGTTGGTAGCGGATATTTCATTGTGCTTTACGGAATTCTCCACCAACAACTGCAAGGCCAAGGGCGGTAACCGGTGGCCCAATACTTCCGGGGCAATATCAATTGCAATACGTAAACGGTCCCTGTACCTTGTATTCATCAAAAAGGCATAGCTTTCCAAAAATTTAAGCTCCTCTTTCAAGGTCACCAAATTGGTGTCACTGCTTTGTAATATATAGCGGTACATATAGGACAGCTTGTTCACGAACTGTGTGGCCTTTTCGTTCTCACGGACCAAGGAGGTCAATGAATTTAAGGAATTGAACAAAAAGTGCGGGTCGATCTGGTTTTTCAGTGCGGCCAGCTCGTTTTCCAGATTCTGTTGCTTTAGCTGTTCGTTCTCTATACGATCATCTTGCCGATCGGTCTTAAGCCTTAGGGATCGCGCAATAAAGAACAGTACCACGGACAGGTTGATCAGGGTAAAATTGACGAAGCCAATTTCCCTATGGTCCATTTCCTTGCCAAAACATATAGGGTAAAGCATCCTTATCAGTACAATGACCAAAAGTAATATGAGCACATTCAGGAGCACGACCACCATCCATTTTACAGGGGTCGGCCATTGGAACCTATCAAAATCCACATTGGTATTCAGCTGGATAACGGCCCATGAAAACCCAAAAAAGAAGAGATATCGGTATAAAAAATCGGCCACCCATAAAAACGAGAAATCCATATTACCCTCCATTATGGCATTGTAGAGGTAAATGGTCTTGGGCAGGGAAACCAAAATACCCAAGAGCAATGCCGTCTTGACAATTTCTCCTTGCTTGACCTTGGTAATGCCCATGTATTTGTATGTATCTGTAATTGGAAAAGGTTTTTTCAAATGTACTGTATTCTATAGTGAATTCTTACGAACAATGTGCAGGCCCCCAAAAAACTTGAAGACCTGCACAAAAAACTAAACAAACTTCTTAAAGCGCATGCGCGGAAAAGTCTTTGGGCAGATACGCGGCGGTATTGAACCCTAGCTCCACTGGTTCTTCTTGTTCAAATACCTGAAAATCCGCCTCGGTCAAATTGGCACCTGCATAGGCATCAAAACCAATGGGCAAATAATTATAGACCTCAAAACCCAACACTACGGCCTGTTCGTCCTCAAGGACCGTTAATTCATTTAGGTCCGTAAGTTCCGGTTGAATATATGTGCTCATTTCCTGCTCTACGGCCGCAATGGTATCCGCAAAAAGTTCATTGACCTGATGCTCCATTTGGTGGTGTTGGTGTATGCCCTTAAAGGAAAAAAATCCTACGGCCACTACGACCACGACTACTAATTTCTTGATATGTTTCATGATACTTATTTTTAGGTGTACTTATTTTCTATACCCCAAAGGTATTCCTAAAGCTCCCCCAATAAGTATTTATATACCCGAAGCGACCATATTACCAAGTAAAGCAACCAGAGGGCAAAATGAATTTTTCCACCTGCCAAAAAACATGCACGTTTATGGCAATAGATTAGGGTTGAACCACATAGGAACCACGTACACCATTTTGTTCACTTAAACCATATACCCTTAACCGGTATGTAAAAAGGCAATTATTTGGAGAACCATTTCCGCACGGTCTCATCGGCCAATTTGTTGTTGGGGGTAAAGGCATTATTGTCCACCCCGCGGTATTCCAAATAGCTGGGATATTTCCACCAAAGGATGCCCTGGCACCAAGGTTCATTTTCTATACCCTGAAAAATGATTTCATAACACCGCTGCTGCATTTCTTGGTTGATGCTTTCATCTGCCTCGGCATGTGGGTTCTTCCAAGGGGCATCTATACTTCTAAACCCAATTTCGGTAAATACAATGGGCTTTTTAAAACGATCGTAAACGGTCTTGATCTTGATCTTGATGGTATCGAACTTTGCGGCCATTTCCGCATTGGTAGGATTGTCCTTTTTACTGAGCGGATAATATGAATTAAGGCCAATAAAATCCAGGTCGTCCCAAAACGCAATATTCTCGAACTCCTCTCCCCAGTTTGCCGCATAGGTAATCTGGCCCGAGTACAGCCCCCTGGTTTTTTGGATCATTTTTCGCCAGGCATCGGGGTGTAACAAAGTGGCCTTTGTAAATTCTACGCCGATACATAGCGCATCTATATCATAAATCTCGGCTAAAAACGCATAGTGCCTGATCCAGCGGTAATAGTGGTCAAAGAACAGTTCCCAATCCGCATCGGTCTGCATATCGATACCTCCGGGCCAACTACCGCCCACAAATATTTGGGGCTTCAGTACGGTATACATATCCATAGTACGGGCCACGGATGCCGCATGTACAACGGACTCGTCATTTTCACCTCCGGCATGGTCGCTAAAACGGAACGCCGTGGGCGTATGGATATCATTGATCCCACTATAGGGTACGATCGCTACGGCATTACTGCCCATATCCTTTTGCTTGCGCAAGGATTCCGTTGCCTTACCGGAGCCATAACCATTGTAGATGTTGTACCCCTCATGGGCAAAATTGAAGCCTTTTACGTACGGAAGCGCTTTGACGGGTTGCTTTTCCGGTGAATGATTGTTTGCTACAGTAATCAGATAATCTTGCCACTGGAGTTCCAAAAGTTCCAATTCCTTGGGAGTTAGGTCAAGATCGGCATAGGCAGCAAGATATTTTTCCCTACCCCACGTATCCAGCAAAAATTCGGTGAACAGACCTGCCATACAATCGCGAACCAGGGCAGATTCCCATTGTAGAAAATCATTGTCCAACAATTGGGAAACGGTCAAAAAATTGTCAGATGCTATCAATTGCCCCGCCCAATAACGGTACCCTTTCTTCTGCCATGTTTCCGTAAAATATATGGGCAGCCCCTTGGTGAGGATATCCATATTGGAACTTCCCAATTTGCGATGCAACAACAAGGCATAATCCTTACCCGTATGATTATCTTTATACACTTCATTGGCAATGATATGAACCGTATTGCTCAAGGTATCCATATGGGCTTGATCGGTATTGCCCGTCATTAAGCCCTTTTCCTCCATATTGGCATAATAATGATAGGTAATCTTGGAGTCGGCTTCCGTACCGGGAACAACATCATTGATGGTGGCGGTCATGCGTTGCATACGGTCCAGGGTTTCCCGGGCAGTAGCAACATCCGTAGCATTATTGTGGGCCACAAACCTATAGGATTCCGTATTCAAGAGTTCCTTGGGTCCTTTGGAAAAATCAAAAAAGGTGGTGGCGTCTATCTTCCATTGCGCATCAAAATCGCCTAACACCACACGTTTGGGGCCATGGTACACTTCATAGTCCAAGTTTTGTCTATAAAATCCCTGTCCGCCATTGGTAACCCGTTTGACAAAAAAGTTAAAAATTCGTGTGGGGTCCGTGCCCGTTATAAACGTAAAGGGCAGTGTAGGGTTCAAGGGACTGGGATAAAAGCCCACCGATAGGAGCGCATTGTCATTATCTATACTCTTGGCACCGATTTTAATTTTTGCCTTATCCACATAAAACGGAGTATTCGCCAAAAAACGTTGTAAGACGGCATGCTCATCTATGGCACCGACCATGAAGACTACCTGTTGTTGCAAATCTTCCTCATTGACAGATGACGCATTTTTAAAGGTGACCTTGGCACTTCTCCATGATGAGGTCACCTCTTGGCGGGAAAGGGGCTCCAACAGTTCCTTATAGCGTTGTGCCAATAGGGAATCCGTAGCGCCGTAGACCACCATAATTTCACGTTTATCAAAAAAACTACGGCGTAATTGGCGTTTTGTAGGTACGGAATCCAAACCCGTAACATCTGGGGCATGCTCAGCACCGGACATTAACTGAACGCTTGCCATACCCACTGCCAAAAGTGCAATGACCAACGTAACGACAATATGTTTTCTTTTCATGTCTACCTTAATCCCTATTACTTGTTTAAGATAGTGAAAGGATAAAAACCAAGCGACAATACCGGCATATTTAACTATTCCTATAAAAAAACAGAGTATTGTTCATTTTAAATCTTTTCTTGTATAACCAAAGCTGTGGTGTAACTTTGATGCGTAACCAAGCTCAGACACATGAAAATTTTGACCCTCCCCCTATTGTTCCTTTGCACGTTTATATCGTGTTGGGGCCAACACAGCCAAACCATACCCTTACAGAAATTCAATGAACTAAAAGTGTACGATCGTATCAGTGTAAGCCTGGTCAAGGACAACGAGAACAAGCTTGTAATAAGTGGCGAGGACAAAGATGATGTTAGCATTCAGGAAAGCAATGGGCAATTAAAGATCAAGATGGCGATCCATGAATTTTTGTCCGGGAATACCGTTACCATAAAACTTCATTATACGCAACCCCTAACCGTTATCGATGCAAACGAAAATGCGCGCATCATTTCTGAAAATAACGTACGTGCCGGAACATTGGATATAAAGGCTCAGGAAGCGGGACTAATTATACTCAACCTAGAAGCGACCACGGTACATATAAAAAGTACGACCGGCAGCGAGATCAAACTTTCCGGAACTACCCAAACGCAGGATATCCATATTAATACCGGGGGTAAGGTAGATACCAAAAAACTAAAAAGTGAACATACAGAGGTTACCGTACTGGCCGGAGGACGTGCCGAAATATTTGCCACTGAAAAGGTGACGGCCAAGGTAAAGGCGGGCGGAAACATCATTATTCATGGTAATCCAAAAATTGTGGACCGGGACGATACCTTTGGAGGCGTAATTACTATACAGCAGTAATTATTGCTCTATGCTCTGGGCATGGAAACCCACCAGCTCATTTTCCTGAAATTGGGGCGTGACCTCAATGGGGTTGCAGCAGACCTCACAATCCTCCACATAGGTTTGTTGGCCCACGGACGGGTCAAGAAGCATGGAAACCTCTTCCCAACAATATGGACATTGAAAAAAATGCTCGTACATACGCTGTTAAATTCCCTTTAGCTCGTTGGCCAATTTCTTTAAGGTCATGGACTGTATTAAGTTATCCGCATTGGAAGTAAAAATGGTATGCTGGCCCAATTTTAGATAAAGGGTGTCTTCCTCGGTATCTAAATAAACATCTGAGGCGGTAGCATTAATTTCTTCCAATTTTACGTCAAAACGTTTTTTTAGGGTGATGCGCTCCCCTTGTTTGGTCAGTTCAAAACCGGTATAATCAAACAGTCGTTTTAATCCGCTAAAAAAGGTAAAACCAATAAATACCAAAGATGCCATGGCAAATTTATAGGCCAAGGTGAACACATCCAACTCATCGCCATTAATAAAGGTCATGACCAGGTTTATACAACCATATATTCCCAAAAGAAAGACCAATATCCCAATTACAATTCCTATAATATCCGTAAACAAGGCCTTATTGGTGCGCGTTATGGTCAATTCGTCCGCATTTCTTTCCGCCGTAAAACCAAAATCCTTTAAATAATCTAGATTGTTGATCTCTGATAGTTTACGGGCAATGGAATTTTCCAAGGCAGTGGTATCCGTGGCAATAGCACGGGTATTCAACTCGTCCCTTAGTTTCAACTGTGATTCAAAAGTCAACAACGATTCCTGCTGTAATATTACAACAAGTTCGCTATCCGTTTTATCGCTATACATATTCATACCTCCTAATTAATACCCGTTACAGTTCTACGTTCAATAACTGGCCTGTAAGCTGCAGTAATTGTAGTTCGGCCAATTTGGCGTCATATTTTGCAAGATTCTTATTGGTCTGCGCATTCAACAAATTGATCTGCGCCTGCCTAAATTCAATAGATGTAATACTTCCCAATTGAAATTGTTCACGAGAACGTTCAAAATTGTTCTGGTTGGTAAGTACGTTCTGCTCTTGAATCTGATAAATCTTCAACCTGTTCTCGTAAATGGCCAATGCATTTTGAATATCCCTGTTAACCTCCAATTCTACCTGCTTAAGAAGCAACTCTTGATTGGCATAGGTAATTTTTGCATTCTTGACACGTACCGTTGTACCGCCGCCGTCAAATAGGTTCCAAGTAAGGCTTGCACCCAAGCTCATACTGCCTACATTGGAGTTTGTGCCCGGAAAAACGGCTCCCGTCAAGAAAGCGGACGGTGCGTTCTGGTTTCTGTTCCACCCATATGAACCGGTAAGTCCTATCGTTGGTAGATAACCGGATTTGTTGACCTTAATATCATACGCATTAATATTTAAATTGGTCTCTGTCTGTAGAATGGCCACGTTATTGGAAATGGAATTCTCTATATATTCCATAATCTGAAACTTAGGGATAAAAACAATGGTGGTGTCCACTTCATATTCCTCGTTCAGGTTCTGGTTCAATACCACGTTAAGATCACGCTTGGCATTGGCCAGTTGCTGTTCCGTATTCAACAGATTAATACTGTCATTGGTAACATCTACCTGGGCATTCAATATATCCAGCTTTGTATTTTGTCCGTATTCAAATGAATATTCCGCTCGCTGTATACGGTCTTTAGAAATATTCAGCGCCTGCATCTGTACGTTTTTGTTTTCCGTTAATCTGGCGATCTCAAAATATACACTGAACATTTGCAACATGGTATTCTCAATGGTCTCCCGTGCCTGCAAAGTGCTTAACTGGTACTGCTCCTTTAACCGTTTAAATGTATAGAACCTTCCCAACCCATCAAAAAGGGTATAGTTTAAATTTATGGCCGCGTTATACCGCTGGCTTTCGGCATCATTTACTTCAATATCTCCCCTTGGGCTACCATCATCGTTCAACTGACCGGGAAATTCCGTTCTGGTATCATTGTTATTATATGTTGCGCCCGCAGTACCCGTTAAGGTTGGTAGGTAGCCAGAATTTAGGACACTTGCGTTATTCTCCGCAATATCTATCTGGTTCTTTGCTATTTCAATGCCAAAATTATTTTCCAAGGCCTTGACCACGGCCTCTTCCTTTGAAAGCTTCTTCTCTTGGGCAATTGCCCCGAAAACCGGAAACAATACCCATACAAATATCAATCGTAATCTCCTCATTGTGCTATACCTTCTTATTGCTGATTCAATTTTCATCCTATTCACTATCATGGGAATGCTGCATATGGTTTTCCAAATGTGCCGCTTCTTTTTTCTCCACAATGGCACGCTCTACCTCTTCCTTGGTAATCTTATGGCCAGAAGCCAACATTCTGTTCTTGGATTTTAAATTATTGCTGAACGATAGGAACAAGGGGAGCATTAACAAAGTCAGTACCGTTGCAATACCTATACCATACGCAATGGATATGGCCATAGGTTTTAAAAATTGGGCCTGTCTACTGGTCTCCAACATGAGCGGTGCAAGACCGGCAATTGTAGTAATGGACGTTAGGAAAATGGCCCTAAACCTAGATTTACCGGCTTCAAATATGGCATTATCAAAGGTCATACCTTCGCGTAAATTGGAATTGAACTTACCGATCAACACTAAGCCGTCATTTACCATAATACCTATAAGGGCAATGATTCCCAGTAATGAAATTACGTTGATCGGAAAATCATGGATCCAGTGACCCCAAGCCACGGCCGTAAAACTGAACGGCACCAACAATAGTAACATTAGGGGCTGACTAAAGCTCCTGAATGTAAACGCTATGGTAATGTAAATCAATAAAAGCACGGTGAACCCAACCAGTTTCAATGAACCGGTGAGTTTGCCCAACTCCCTGTTCTGGCCCTCATAAGAGGCACTAACCGTAGGATATTTTGATTGTATTTCCGGCATAATGACATTCTGTATCTCTGTCATGATCTCCGTAGGACTGTCCTTAACATCCTTCATATCCGCAGATACCTGAATTTCTCGTCTGCCCTCTAACCTATTGATCGCAACATCACCACGCTCAATGGTGTATTCCGCAATTTCCTTAAGCGGTACACGCTCACCGGTAGGGGTTACGATTCTCATATCGTCCAAATTGGTGATCGAGGAACGTTCATCACGTTCATACCTTACCCACACCCTGATCTCATCCTGAGACCTTTGAAAACGTTGTGCCTGCACGCCAAAGAACCCGGATCTTACCTGTGCCATGATAGCACGTAGGTCCAAGCCCAACAAATAGGCATTCTCCTTTAACGTTAAGCGTATTTCCTTGATTCCCGCGGGATCGTTATCCGATATATCCTTTAACCTAGGATTGGTCACCAAGGTATTCTTTAGTTCGGTCTTTGCGGCCTTAAGCTCTTCAATATTATTGCCCAAAAGGGATACGGAGACCGGAGAACCACCAAAGTTACCTCCAGAACCGTAAATTAAACTCTCTACACCAATTACGGGACCCACAAGTTCCTCTAACCTGCTGGTAACCATATCCGCAGAAATGACGTCCGGTCTTTCTTCACCAGGTAATAGGTTAAGCGTTAATTGGGCGGTAGATGACCCCGGACCCAATTGCCTGATTATATTTTCGAACAACACCTTGTCCGTACCCTTTAAATACTTTTCGGTCAATTCCTGATTTACGATTTCCGCTTTTTCCTCGATCATGGAAATAATAGAATCCGTAATCTTTTCATTGGTACCGTTTGGCATTTCCAGTTCAATACCTACCCTATCACTGGCAACCCTTGGAAAAAATGCGGTCCTGATGATTCCCCCGCCAACAGAGCCAATGGTCAAGATAAAGGCAGCGGCAAAAATACTGAACATAAATACCTTGTACTTCATGGAAAAATGTAGAACGGGCGTATACAGGGTATCACGCATCCATGTCATAAGTCGGTCCCCAAATTCATTGATGACCCTTAATTTCGCAAACGCATTTGCAAATCCTGTTTTTGGTTTATCATCTATGGGCTGTAATGCCTTGGAGTGTGCCAAGTGGGCCGGTAGTATAATCAAAGCCTCTACCAGAGAAACCACTAAAGTCAATATTACGATTACCGATACCTCGCCAAAAAATTCCCCGATCCTACTATCCAAAAACAAGAAGATAGAAAATGCCAATATGGTGGTAATAATGGCCGATATAATAGGAGGCAACACCTCCATAGTACCATCTACAGCAGCTTGTACCGGAGATTTCCCTTTTTCGTAATGCTGATAGATATTCTCTGCGATCACAATACCGTCATCTACCAAAATACCGATAACGATGATCATACCGAACAACGAGAGCACATTAATGGTTACATTAAAAAATCCTGCAAATACGAACATTCCCAAAAATGCTACCGGTAGTCCAAATGCAACCCAAAAGGCCAATCTGGTATTAAGGAACAACGATAGGAATATCAATACCAATATCATCCCCATAATAGCGTTCTCTGTCAACAGTTGGGTACGTTGCACGAGCGTGGTAGATTGGTCTGATACAATATCCAGCTTTACGTTGTTATATTTTTGGTTGAATTCCTCTACGTATTCCTTCACCAGTTCCGCAGAGGCAATTAAATCCTCGCTATTGGTACTGGTAATTGTTGTACTTACGGAAAGATTACCGTTGAAATAGGTTGCATTGGGCGATTCCGCAAAACGATCCTTTACGGTTGCGACATCCTTTAAGCGGATGATAGCCCCGGACGGATCGGCCTTGACCACTAAATTGGAAAGCTCATCGCCAAAATAAGAACGATTGTTTGCCCTGATCAAATATTCTTCGGCATCGGTCTTTATATTACCTCCCGTTACCAAAATATTGGCATTACTGACCGCATTGGCCACTTCGGTAAATGTTATATTATAGGCCAATAGGTTGTTTTCATTGACGGCAATCTCTATTTCCTCTTCCGGAAAACCGGATATGGAAATTTGTGATATGCCCTGCATGGCCCGTAAATCATTCTCAATTTCCCTGCCCACGCTCTTTAGTGTGGCCAAGGGAATATTATCACCACTAATGGCAAAGGCAATGGTTTGGCGTACGGCCTCTAATTTTGATACGATCAACGGTTCCATACCCGTAGGAAAGGTGGGTACCCGATCTACTGCATTTTTAACCTCCAGGAGCATAAAATCTATATCCTCCCCTTTTTCAATTTCCACATTAATGGTACCACTGTTCTCCCTAGATGTAGAGGTAACACGGTCTACACCTTGTAATCCTTTTAAGTTATCCTCTATTTTAAGGACGATACCTTCTTCCACTTCCTGTGGAGATGCACCTGGGTAGGTAATGGTTATTGATATATTCTTGGAATCCGTTAATGGAAAGTACGATGACTTTAAGGACTTTGCACCCACAATACCAAATAGTGCAAAGGAGATTACCACTACATTTACGGCAACGTGGTACCGTATAAAGTATTCTATCAGTTTGCGCATTATCCTTTGGTATTATCTGGTTGTTCAGCGTAAATTTTAACGGCCATACCGGTATAGGCCCCGATCAATGGCTTGCTCATAATCGTAACCCCGTTGGGAACATTTTTAAGGACCACACGTTTATCCGAAAAATAGACCGGATCAACATCTATGATATCCAGAACGGAATCCCTTACCACAAAAATCTGGTTTCCTTCCAACAATAAATTTCTATCTATTTCAATAGCGTTTTCCTCTTTTTTGGCATCCAAATTCGCTTCTAAATACATGCCTTCTCGCAAATTCTTATCTACGACCTCTATATAGGCCTTTACCGTTTGCGATGCCTGGTCTATATTTCCGTTTATTCGTGAAACCTTTCCTTTGTAGATTACATTATCATCTAGACTGGTAAGTTCTACGGACTCTCCTACTTTTAAAAGGTCCGTGTAGGACTTACTGATGGATACCTCCAATTCATATACTTCCGGATTAATGAACTCTCCTAACTTTTGTCCCGATCGCACCAAAGTACCTTCTGTTACCAAAGCCTCTGTCAACACACCGGTAAATGGCGCAGCAATACGATATTTTGACAAGCGCTGTTCCAAATTCTTAACATTGTAATAACTGGTCAATATACCCCTACCGGATATAAAGAACTTTTCCTTCTCCGTAGTCATCTCAGGTAGTGCCGGGGTGCTTTTGGACATATCAAAATTCTCCAGATATTTTTGCCACTTTGGATAAATATCCGGATAATCTAACCGCAAATCCGGCATTACCGAAGTTAACTGGTTAAATAGATTGCTCTTGGCAGATTGGACACTTGCCGCATATTCATCGGCATCTATATTGATAATAGTTTCCCCTTGCCTAAAAGATTGCCCTTCCTTGAACAGCTTACTGCCCTTTTTAAATACGCCCTGTACTTCTGCATAAAGTTCTACACGCTGTTTGGCCGATAGGTTACCATTGGCCGTTACCACAATAGGAACGGTACCGTTTTCAACAACTTCCGTAAACACGGTCTTGACCACCTTCTCTGATCTTGGCTTAAATGTTTTCTTGCTATCAATGATAACTTTGGAAAAAAAGATGGATATGACAATTAATAATATGCCTAAACCGGTAAAAATAATTTTGCGCATTTTGTTGTTATTTATAAAACGTATCTAAAAAATACAAAGTCAAATATACCCCCCACCAACCTACTTGACCATAGTTTTACCTTGAAACGGCCAAAAAGCAAAGTGAAACGACATTATCCTAAATTGAGTTATAGTCCAGAAACTTCATTTCCCCCATGCTAGCCCTAGCAACCCAATTACTATATTGACGATCATAAAAGCTATTTAATAAGGCTTTTAGAACATTTTGAACACTATTCCCTAAATTCTTAAAAAACATTGTCAAAACATGAACGTAACTGCTTTTAAACCTGCTATTTATTTGATTATGAACAGATTTAAAAACAAAAAGCGAAACTACAAAAAAAGACATATGGCATTTGTTTTGAGCATGGTTAAAGAAATCATAAAGTATAGGTATCGTCTATTATATACTGCATAAAAAAAGGGATGCCAAGCATCCCTTTTTTATCTATATTTTATTCTAATTAGTGTTTTACATCCTCAAACTTGGTATCTACCAACCTTGTTTCGCTAACACCTACTTTACTGAACTTCATGTTCAAAAACTCATCATCACTATCAAAAACAGCCAACTTTTGCGACTGTAACTGCATTAATGAATTCAAGGACCTGAAATCGTTTCCTTGTAACTGTATAAATTCCAGGTTATTTAAACTTGCTACACTACTTGGCAAATCTCCTTCAAACTTATTATAGGATAGGATCAATTCCTTTAGATTCATCAACTTGCCAAGTTCAACATCTATTGTTCCGGCCAATTTATTGCCAAACAACTCTAATTGCTCCAATTTGGACAATTTTTCAATAGATTTTGGCAAATGACCTTCTAGATAATTACTGGAAAGATTCAATATTTTTAAGTTTTGCAAATTCCCTATACCAGCAGGTATTTCTCCTTCCAATAGGTTATTGAACATGGACAGTTCCTCCAGATTATGCATTTTGGTATAATCCGCAGGAAGACTACCGTTAAATTTGTTCATTTCCAAACGTATGGTCTTCAATGTACCGACTTTAAAAATTTCTTGGGGCAAATTACCCTCAAGAGCGTTGAACGCCAGGTTTAGGGTCTCTAAATTGGTAAGCGCAGTTATACCTGCGGGAATTTTACCTTTAAGATTGTTTCTATACAGTTTAAGGCCTACGACATGATTGTTTTCTATTTGTACGCCGTACCATGTAGTGGGATCCTCGTTTAAATTCCATGGGTTCTGCCAGTTTTCACCAAGCGTACTTTTATGGAACTTAATTAAATATTGTTTTTCACTTTTTGGAATTTGGGCTATGGCTGTAAAATTACAGGCCAGCACAAAAAGGACGGTTAAGCTTTTGAAGGTATTTTTCATAATGAAAAATTTTTGTTGGTTTTGGGGGATTAAATTATGCTCATCTTCTGTCAACTCTGTTAAAAAACAGGGCTGCCATAAAAAAGCAGTTATTCTATAACGTATAAAAATTGATTTTATGATAGATTATTGTGTTAAAAATACACAACCAAGAAAGAGATGTAGTTGTACATCTCTTTCTATCACCAAACTAACTAAAAGTGTAAACTACTCTTACTCTTCAATATCATCTTCAAATTTAGTATCCGCCATTTTGGTCTTACTAAAGTTGATATCCTTAAATTCAAGTTTTCTATCGTCCTTGTCATAATCAAAAACCAAATACTCCTTGGTCTCCAAAAACTCTAAAGCCTTAAAAGAACTAAAATTGTTATTCTGTATCTGAAATACTTCCAAACTTGCCAGTTGGGCAAATTCACTGGGTATTTCGCCATTTAAATTATTATTGGCCAAAACTAATTCCTTTAGGTTAGACAAATTGCCCATATCATTGGGTATGGCACCTTCCAATTTATTTTCAAACAATCCCAAAGTTTCCAATTGGGTCAATTGTCCTAATGAACTAGGTATATCACCATAGAAATCATTGCTGGACAAGTTCAATATCTTAAGTCCCCTTAAATTGCCTACCGTGGCAGGTATCTTACCGGTTAAGAAATTATTGAATGCGGAAAGCTCCTCTAGTTGGTACAGATTACCTATTTCCATTGGCAGCTCTCCTTTTAACCTGTTCATCTCCAGCTTCAACACCTTTAGGTTATTTAAGCTGGCTATTTCTTGGGGAAAATTCCCTGTCAATGAGTTAAAGGCCAAATTTAGCACCTCTAAATGTTCCAACTTTCCTATTTCAGAAGAGATTGGCCCCATTAGATTATTGTGAAATAAATTGATCTCCACAACTTTGTCATCTACCACCTTTACACCGTACCATTGTGAAACCGGCTTTTTCAAATCCCACTTTTTAACCCAATGCTGACCATTTGTACTTGTATAAAAATCCATTAAGGCCTTTTTCTCCTTTTTGGAAATTTCTGCAAAACATACGGTAGTCAGTAAAAACAAACTGAAACTTAAAGAGTATATTTTTTTCATATGTTGGTGGTTTTTAGCATCCAATACTTAGGAATTGTCCTACAAATTTGAACTATTAACGCTGAAAACTAAAATTTTATCGTTGTGCAACCACCGTTTGTTGTGAAAGTTACCTTTTCTGTTGTAAAACGTGTTAAAACAGGTGTCTATAAAAATACCTTAACTTAAAGACTCTATATCCATTGTAAGATTTTCCCACTGCTGCATGAGCTTTTCCAGTTTATCCTTTTTAGCCTGATAGGAATCAAAAAAGTTAGGTTTTTGAATGGTAGTATCATAATCTACCAATAGATTATGGTCAATTTCCTTGATTTCCTTCTCTAGACTACCCACCTTACTTTCTACGGAACTAAGTTGATTTTTTAAACTTTTAAGCTTCTTTTGATCCTGAAATGAATTTTCCTTGGGCTTGACCTTTTCTACGGCCACTGCTTGTTTTTTTTCTATGGCCCTGAAATTTTCCACTTTTCGCTGTTCCAAATAGAAATCCACATCGCCCAGATATTCATTTATCCTAGAATCCTTGAATTCATAGACCTTATTGGTTAATCCTTGAAGGAAATCCCTATCGTGGGATACCAATATCAACGTACCCTCAAAATTTAAACATGCCTGTTTTAATACGTTCTTGGATTTGATGTCCAAGTGATTGGTAGGTTCATCCATTACCAATACATTAAAAGGCTGTAACAGCATTTTGGCCAGGGCAAGGCGGTTACGTTCACCCCCTGACAATACCTTAACATACTTTTCCACCTCATCTCCCCTGAACAAAAAAGAACCTAAAATATCCCTTACCTTACTTCGGTTACTTTCATTGGCTGCGTCTATCATAGTGTCCAATATGGTTTTGTTACCATCTAGATATTCCGCTTGGTTTTGGGCAAAGTACCCTATTTGCACATTATGGCCCAATTTTAAACGGCCCTCATGCTCCAGCTCACCAACAATAATTTTTGCCAAAGTAGATTTTCCCTGTCCGTTCTGACCAACAAAGGCCGTTTTGCTATCGCGCTCTATAAGCAGATTAATATCATCAAGGACCAAATTACTTCCGTATGATTTTGACAACCCTTCTATTTCTACTACTACCTTACCGGGTGTAATGGACACTGGAAAACGAAGGTTCATTACGCTATTATCATCTTCATCTACCTCTATACGCTCAATTTTATCGAGCTTTTTAATAAGGGACTGGGCCATTGATGCCTTTGTAGATTTGGCCCTAAATTTTTCAATTAAACGTTCTGCCTGTTGAATCTCCTTTTCCTGGTTCTTTTGGGCGTTTAACTGTTGTTGTTTAATCTCGTTACGCAAGACCAAGTATTGGGTATATGGTTTGTTATAATCGTAGATTCGTCCCAAGGATATTTCTATGGTCCTATTGGTAACATTGTCCAAGAACATTTTATCGTGCGATACGATGACCACGGCGCCCGTATAATTATTTAAAAATTGCTCGAACCAAATGATCGATTCAATATCCAAATGGTTGGTTGGCTCATCCAGCAAAAGCACATCGTTACTCTGCAACAATAGTTTTGCCAATTCAATTCTCATTCGCCATCCACCTGAAAAAGTTTCGGTCTTTTTATCAAAATCTTCCCGCTTAAATCCTAAGCCCTGTAATATCTTTTCTGTTTCGCCTTGATAATTATAACCTCCCAAAATCTCATAATGCTGGGAGACATCGTTAAGGTCTATGATAAGCTGACTATACGAATCCGTTTCATAATCCGTACGTTCTGCCAGTTGATGATTGATCTCATCTAACCTAAGCTCCAATTTTTTTATTTCCTCAAATGCCTGATAGGCTTCTTCCAAAACGGTTCTTCCCTGTACAAAATCTATATCTTGCCTAAGAAAACCGATTTTAATATCCTTTTCTACCGCTATAACCCCGGTATCCAGAGCCATGTCCCTATTCAACAATTTTAGCAGTGTAGATTTTCCCGCACCGTTTTTACCTACTAAGCCTACTCTATTCCCTGCATTTAGACGAAAAGAGATTTCCTCGAACAAATATTCTCCGCCAAAGGAGACTGATAGGTTATGAACGTTTAACATAAAATATAATTCTTCTGTTTTAAATTTTTACCCATAACAAATGATAGGGCAAACTGTATACTTTTAATTTTTTGGACGGTTATCAAAAGGATAAAAAGAGCCGCCTTTTTGTATCTTTACATAAAGTTTTGCAAATGTTAAAAAAAGGAAACAAACTCTACAGCATTTTAACAGGAAGTTGTCCCCGATGTCATCAAGAAAGTATGTATTTGGATAAAAACCCCTATCATTTAAGCAAAATTTTTAAAATGCATGAAAAGTGCGGTCATTGTGGTTTTAAATATAAGATAGAACCCTCTTTTTTTTATGGGGCCATGTATGTTAGTTATGCGGTAGGAATTGCTTTTGCGGTTGCCGCCTTTGTAATTGCAAGGCTTTTTATTGGTGCAGACCTTATACAGACTTTTATAGCCATTGTTTTAACCATGATTGCCTTTATGCCGGTTATCATGCGGCTATCCAGAAATATATGGATCAACATTTTTGTGAAGTATGAAGCTAGTACCAAGGCCAATACACCTTAATTGGGTAAAAATCTATTAATGTCCATTTCCTTATCCAAAGGCCTTTGCATTTCTATATGTTCAAAAAGTGCCTTGGATGCCCATGGACCTATCATAATCCCGTGAGAACCAAAACCGTTCAACACCCACATATTAGGGTATTGCGGATGTTTACCTACCAAGGGCCTTCTATCCTTTACCGTTGGCCTTACCCCCGCTTCTTGGCCTACGATCGTATATTTGCATTTTAAAAGGGTATTCAATTTATTGATGATTTCCTTTTCTGCCCACAGGGTAATGTCGTTATCCTTATCACCCCTGTTATAAGTAGCCCCAACCTTATACCGATCATTTCCTAATGGAATAAGGAACAGGGAAAATTTTACAAGACTTTCTTCCTTTAATTCCTTGGATTCTATAATGAGATACTCCCCTTTTGAACCCTGTAAGGGCAAATACTTAAAATATGGATTTGTAGTAAGTCCAAAGCCTTCACAAAAAATGATATGCCTGGCCGTGACCGCACCATAGACCACTTCATTGCTACCAATTTTTAATTTATTATAATCAAAGGTCTCATAGTGCATTATTCCTTGTTCTACCAACCACTGTTCATAGGTATCTAGCAATAATGAAGTATTTAATTTTCCGGTATGCAGTACTTTTCCCAACCTGTTGGGCACGTTAAGATGGGGATTATTATTAGTGATCAATTGGGTATCCAAAAATAGCTTTAGCCGTTCCTTATCCGCAGCCTCATACCATAAATTCTGTTCCTCTATTGAAGCAAACTTTCGTAATACGCTTAATCTCCTGTTAAAATGAACTCCTAAGAACTGCTCTAGTTGGGTATAAAATTCCGTGGCATAAAACAATTGTTCATCTGCTTTCCAAGAAAGTGTAAACCGCTTTAGGATTATAGGATTGTAAAGGCCTCCGGCCACCCTGGAGGATGTTTGCGATCGATCATTGAACACTACAAACGTCTTGTTGTTTCGCCGTAAAGTTTCACAAAAAGAAGTTCCGGCCAACCCTAACCCTACCACTATATAATCTACCATTGGGCAAATGTAATCACAAAACCATAAAATGTTTTATAAAAACAAAAAACCCAATCTTAGGATTGGGTTTTTAAAAATGAATTGGATTTTTATATGGTGCTTAATAAGCCCACATATCTTGTTCTTTATCTCTGATCGTTTCCTTGATACGTTTTGCCTCAAGCAATTGGAACAATGCATTGTCAGAAATATAGGAATCAATCTCCCTATCTCCCTGTACGTTATCCTCTTTATAGATAACCGCGTTGAACCTACGTGCATTCAGCAACATATCAAAAGATATGGGTTGTGCAGAGTTTTGTTGGTTGAACACCTTTGCCTCATGTAAAATCTCACGGGCATCTGGGTACCATACCCAAAACAATTCTACCATATCTGGGTTATCGTCATCCATGAAGTTGACATCCGGTGCTACCGGTGCAATCCCCAAAAGACGATATTTTAATTCTCCCTGCCTTTTGTCAAAATACCAAATTCCTTTAATATGGTACTCTTCAATGTCTGCCGCGGAAATACTTCTACGAGTAATGTACTCTTCAGAAACCGTTTCTCCGGCATTCATTTGTTCGTATCCATAATCCAAGGTATCAACCATTTGCAAGGCATCCTTTAAATCGTCATACGATCTTTTTTTAGTGAAATAAGAATCTGTATACGTTTCTAATTTTCCACTCTTTAAATTTTTAATTAGAACATGATATAAAGACCTTCTATCCGGTCCAATATCCATGGTATCCGTAGGATAATATAGTGGGAAGTTTACACGCTCATCCAAATCTACGGTCTCCCATAAAGTTTTGGACCAAAGTATATCCCTATCATCTACATAACCATATTCCAAGGGTGCATCGTTATCTACGGCTTTCTGCGCTTCTGTACGAATACCAACCTCTTCAGGTTTTTTGGCATTCAAAACATTTGCCTGGGCCATCATAGATATGGGCAACAATGTTACCGCCCCGATTACAAAAACATTTTTCCAATTCATGTTTGTTTCACTTTAAAATTAACCGGGCAAGATCAACTTACCCGGTATCATTCCATTTATTTAGTTTGTAATCTCCACAACAACTGGAGATACTTTCTTCAACTTGTAACTTTTGTTATTGGTGATGTATGCTTCAATATCGAAAATCTGCACGATATCACCTCTTTTTGCACGTTGTAAAGCCGCTTTAGCTTTGCTGTCCATTTTGTTTCCTCTAACAGAAACAGTTGGCTGTCCCGGCACCTTGAATTTGAAACCGCTTACCGCAAGGTTCAAATCAAAATCAAAATCCTCTAGACCCGCACCTATAGTAGCGATCTCTACGTTTCTTTTAGGAAGCTTAATGCTACCAGTCTGCTTACTAATACTACCTTCTGGCCTTGGAATATCCTTGATCCTGAATTCAGATTTAGAAGTTATAGGCTGACCATCTGGCAATGTACCTGAAGCTGTAATGGTAACCGTTCTACCCGTTCCTGGGTTCATTACGTATTTACTACCGCTAACCGCTTTAAGACCAGGAGCAGAAGCCCTTACCTTATTGTTTGGTATACCCGGTATAGAAATAGACATTGGGTTGGCAACACCTCTATATACCACGTTCATCTTGTCAGCAGCGATCAATGCCGCATTTGGCTTGGAAATGGTAGCAAAAGAATTGTTCACCTCTACAGGAATTTCTTCACCGTCTTGCTTAAAGTAGATCGTACCTTTTACTTCATGATCACCGGCAGAACCAGAATTGATAAGCATTTTTACACCACCTGCCTCTAATTTATAATCAGAACCTTCAGATAATTTTCTACCGTCCAAGGTTAACTCAGCTCTTACCGGAGTAGAAGAGTTATCCGTTTTGCTGATGATGATCTTACCATCGTACTTTTCACCTGCATAATAAGCAGATTTAGTAGCTGCAAGGGATGTAGCAAAGTTCTTTAAAGATACCTGACTGGTCAACTCACCTTCTAGCATAGATTTTAAAGCTGCTTCTTCAGTAACTTTTACATCTGCTTGAAGAGCGGTCAATTTAGCCAATGAAGCTACTAAAGGATAACCTTCATAATGATAGTTGATCCAATCTTGCATACCATCTTTAGCTTGTACCTTACCTTCAGCATTTCCTGTTTGGAAACGATCTATAACCGAGCTCTTTAATGAAGCTGGTACGATAGCCGCAACATTATCCCTATAGTCAGTAAGTCTTTTCATGAACTCTTTTCCTCCTTCTGAAAGGTTGTCCCCTTGAAAGAACTTTTGATCTAAGAAATCTGAATTGTCCATTCTTGCATAATCCTTTGGATTCTCAAGACCTTCTGTCATTCCAGTTTTAAGCGACTCTAGGTAATCATAATACTCTTGAGACATTGCTTTGATCTGTTGAGCATTCTTGTACAGCTTTTCATATTTAGCCGCATCTTCAGATGCTTTGGTTTCCAGACTACCCAAGAACGCTTCGTTACTTGCGGTTGTCATTGCGTTTGAAGTCTCTAGCTTTTCATTCATTATACCGAATGCGGCCAATACTTCCTTACTCATATTTAGTGCCAACATCGCGATGAAGATCAAATACATTAAGTTGATCATCTTCTGACGTGGTGTTGCTTTTCCTCCTGCCATGGATTTTTAGATTTTAATTATTAATTAATTTGGGGTTTGGTAAAAAATCCAATTAGTTTTTACTCATTGCAGATAACATACCACCGTAAACACCGTTCAATGAAGAAAGGTTGGTAGACAAAGATGCCATTTGATCTTTTAGTGCACTTGCATTCTGAACTACTTCCTCGTTTACTGAAGCTTGTCTGCTAGCGCTTTCCAACTGTACTTTATAAAGACTGTTCAAAGACTCCATTTGAGCTGCAGCTTGAACCATTTCACTAGAATATTTCTTTGTAGACTCCATTGCATCTACCGTTGGAGCGATACCTTTGGCAGCACCTTCAAAATTCTTAATGCTAGTTCCCAAGCTTTCCATAAGACTTGCATCTACGCCAGCTTCTTTTAACAAATCATCTAATTTCTTAGATAAAGACGCTTCTGCTTCTTTTACTTCTGCAGCTTGACCTTTTTTAGGCGCTTTGCTTTCACCACCAGCTAATTCTGGGTATACCAATGACCAATCTAAATCGTCATCAACTGGTTCAAATGCACTGATCGCAAATATAAGGGCCTCCGTAATAAGACCTACCGCTAATAATAGACCACCTGTTAGTGGACCAAATTCCCAGTGTAGAATTTTAAACAATGCTCCAATAATTACTACTGATGCTCCTAGGCCATAGGCCATGTTAAATAATTTTTTTGTGGATTTTGACTGTGCCATGATTTTAATTTAATTAAGGTTTAATAAAAAAGATTTGGTTAAAAATTTAATTTGAATTTATTATAAAACTGTTAATATTTCTATTTATTGTGTAGAGTCCTCTTCACCCATATAATCTTGTACGGTCCTGAAACCTATGTAACTACGGGCAGAATCTGCATATTCGTAATCCCTGGTACTTACTTGTAAGAAGTATGCAACATCTTTCCAAGAACCACCTCTAATTACTTTTCTTGTATTGGACTGATCACCTCCGTTAGGGTTCATTGTGGATACGTAATCATATGCACTTGGGTCATAACTAGAGTTTGTCCACTCAGAAACGTTACCGGCCATGTTGTACATATTAAAGTCGTTTGGTTCATAGGATTTAGCCTCTACGGTATACAATGCCGCATCTGCTGCATAATCACCACGCTGAGGTTTAAAGTTGGCCATGAAACAACCTGTATCACTAATTACATATGGACCACCCCAAGGATATGTTCCACCTTCAATGCCTCCTCTGGCAGCATATTCCCATTCTGCCTCTGTAGGTAGTCTAAATTGGTTGACGAACTGTCTTCCACGACTCTTATTATCATCATTCTTGAACTTGGTTCTCCAATTACAAAATGCTTTGGCCTGTTTCCAAGTAATACCTACTACAGGATAATCACTATAGGCATCATGCCAAAAATAATCATTGTGCATTGGCTCGTTATACGAATAGGAGAAATCCCTTATCCATACCGTAGTATCCGGATATATCTCAACTTCTTCCGTACGTATAAATTCTTTTCTGCTTTTGTTTCCTTTGATCGATGCACGTGCAGCAGCTTCTATATCCATCCAATTGTACTTGTATTTCAACTGTTTTACATCAATAGTACGCTGTCCGTTGTAAGACTCCTCCTCAGACAAGTAGATGCTGTCCATAATCTCGGTATAATATTCATCTGGATATTCCGAAGTGTCCCAAATTAAATCCTCATCCTTGTTCAAGGCCCTACCTTCATAACCGGTTTTGCCCATTCCTGAATAATTGTCCAACATATATTTGTCATATACTGAAGACCTGGTCGTATCCGCATCCTTAAATGCATAATCACCAATACCACCTTCTTCAGGACCAATTCCCAACTCATCGGCCAAAATGGCCAATTTGGTTCTTACGATAGAATCCTTTACCCACTCTACGAATTGACGGTATTCGCTATTCGTAATTTCGGTATCATCCATATAGAAGGAACGTACCGTAACCGTTTTGGTAGGTGCGTTCAACAATTTTGCTTGGTCTTCTTCACTTTTACCCATAATGAAAGAACCTCTTGGGATAAGTTCCATTCCATATGGTTTTTCGGGATACCACTTTTTTCCCTGGACTCCAGTTAGCTCACCTTTCTGTTTAGACCCACAACTTGTGAGTAAAAAAACAAACGCTATAGAGGATAACAATAGCTTCTTCATACTTTAGGTTAAATTTCGATTATGGTTTAACTATAGAATACAATGGTTTATTCTAACATCTAAAACTATGTTTTAAATAAAATATTGTATTAAAGTCTTTTAATGCTTTAAAAATATTCTCGTTCAATTAAAGCCTTTCTTATAGGCCTTGTACCACCTTTCAGGAATCTGTTGATTACATGCATCTACATAATCCTTCTCGGTGCATGGTAATAACGCAGGTGTATGACCTTTAGTATGTGAAGTGTAAATAGATGGTACTTCTGTCCACCATCTTTCTGTTAATAAGCTTTTATAAAAGACCAATTCTTCGTCTTCGCTAGGTACGTTGTATTTGACAAAATCGTCTGATTTGGAGTAAGGAGACTCTTGAATCCTGTAATTGATTCCTTCTATGAAGTACCATATAATCTGGGCAATTAGCTGCTGGGACTGGACATTGTTGTCCATTTCATAAATTCCAAAAACCGACACCTTATCGCTAAGCCCGGCATATCTTGCAATGGTACAAATTTCACGGCCATCAAAACCATTTGGCGAAAAATTGGCAGAATGGGATAATTCACTCGCCTTAACGGCACGCAAATCCAAACTCACCATATGCGCATTTCTTAATACGGGTTCCGCCAAGGTAAGATCATTGGCCACTTCCCCTAATCTGTAGGCATCAAAAAACAAGCGTTCCATTAAATCAATTTCCTCTTGGGCATTGAAATAACTTTGATAACCAATATTTGAAAAATTAAAAAGATTATTTGGCTTATCCGTAATAATCTTGCTCATATAGGAATGTGACGAGATCAATTCATCATCAATGCCAAAATCAAAACGACTGTCAATGGCCACCAAATTGATCATATCCTTAATACCATCAAATGCCCTGTAAGCCGGATAGGTAATATCTTGTGTTGCGCCAAGGATAATGGGAATGATTTGCTCTTCCAACAAGCCCGCTACTACTTCCTTTACTACAAAATAAGTGTCTTCAACCGTAGCACCTTCCTCTATATCACCCAAATCTACCAGAGTGGCGTTCCAATTACCCACCAAAAGTTTATACAATTGTAACCGTATACCGGAAACGTCCAATTTTTCATGCTTTTTTTCATAAGCATTCCTGGATTCCCTAACCCCTAAAAATGCAACGGTGGCATTCGCCAATACGGGCAATCCGTCATTTTCAGTATGTATATAGGTGTTTTTACCAATGGCTTGGTTGGGCAGCAACTCATTGTGGGCCAAAACCTTGTCCTGCACCGGAACTAAAAAATCAAAGGCCATGTAGTAATCTTTATTTTGGGTTGTACCTTAGGTTAACTGTTTTGATCTCCATGAAAATACTACTATTTCCATGAACAAAAATATTATTTTTTTGTTTTTGGTTTTGCCTTTGCCTTAGGTTTCGCTTTTGCCTTTGCCTTCTTTTTAGGAGTTTTCTGCTCGATCAATTTTTGAGCCTCCTCCAGGGTAATCTTTGTAGCATCGACCGTTTTGGCCAATTCTACCTTGATCTTTCCCTTGATTATGTTATGACGGCCCCATCTTGCCTTTTCTACCCGTATACCTTCTTCTTCCCAATTATGGACTACCTTGTCAATCTCTTTCTGTTTTTTGGTCTCTATCAGCTCAACAATATCGTCCTTGGAAAGATGATCAAAATCATACTTTTTATTGACATTAATGAACATGCCGTTCCATTTTATAAATGGTCCAAATCTACCGACGCCCTTGGTGACCTCTTTCTCCTCGTACATGGCAATAGGTGCATCTGCTTTCTGTTTTGCCTGTATCAGCTCAATGGCCCTATCCATTTCTATATCAAAAGCACTTTCACCTTTATCCATGGAAATGAATTTCTCCCCAAATTTAACATAAGGCCCAAACCTGCCCACATTGGCCAAAACTTCTTCTCCCTCATAAACACCCAGCCTTCTTGGTAATTTAAACAGATCCATAGCCTCTTCAAAGGTGATGGTGTTTAGAGAATGTTCCGGTAACAGACTGGCAAAAGTTGGTTTCTCCTCATCATCAACGGTTCCTATCTGTACCATAGGTCCAAATCTTCCCAACCGGACCGATACTTGCTTACCGCTTTTAGGGTCTTTGCCCAAAATTCTTTCTCCGCTGGCCCTATCCGCATTTTCTTCTACATCAAGCACATTGGGATGAAAATCCTTATAAAAGTTTTTCATCATCTTTTTCCAATCCTCTTCACCCGAAGCTATTTCATCAAAATCCTCTTCTACCTGCGCGGTAAAATTATAATCCAAAATATTTGCAAAATTACTTACCAAGAAATCGGTAACGATCATGCCAATGTCCGTTGGCACCATTTTTCCTTTATCCGACCCTACATTTTCGGTAAGATTCTTTTCTTTAATCTGATCGGCCTGCAAAACCAATTGTGTGTACTTCCTTTCCGTACCTTCTACAGTGCCTTTTTCCACATACCCTCTATTTAGAATCGTAGAAATCGTAGGGGCATAGGTAGACGGTCTACCAATACCCAATTCTTCTAATTTCTTCACCAATGAGGCTTCCGTAAAACGGTATGGCGGACGGGTAAAACGCTCCGTTGCGCTAATAAAATTATTGATCAGGCGCTCCCCTTCTTTCATGGCCGGAAGCATACCTTCCTGTTCTTCCGCCAAATCCTCATCATCTACACTTTCCATGTATACTTTTAGAAAACCATCAAATTTTATGACCTCACCATTCGCGGTAAATTCTTCCTTATGTGTATTTGCCTTGATTTTTACATTGGTGCGTTCCAACTGTGCATCGCTCATTTGCGATGCTACGGTACGTTTCCAGATCAGGTCATATAATTTGGACTGATCTCTTTCCAAAGATGGGGATTGATTTCCCATATCCGTTGGCCTAATGGCCTCATGCGCCTCTTGGGCTCCTTTGGACTTACCTACAAAATTTCTGGTCTCACTATATTTTTCACCGTAATTCTTTACAATTGCCTCCTTTGCCGAAACCAACGCTTCGTTAGATAGGTTAACACTATCCGTTCTCATATAGGTAATTAAACCTGCTTCATATAAACGTTGGGCCACCTGCATGGTTCTCCCAACCGAAAAGTAAAGTTTTCTAGATGCTTCTTGTTGTAAGGTAGATGTCGTAAATGGTGCAGAAGGCGACTTTTTTGCCGGTTTCTTGTCCAATTTACTTACGGAAAAATCGGCCGCTTTGTTTTGCTTTAAAAATGCTTCCGCTTCTTCCTTGGTAGAGAATGTCTTGTTAAGTTTGGCGGAAAAAACGCTACCGGCCTCAGTTTTAAACTCGGCCGCTATCTTGAAAGAGGCCTGGGGTTCAAAACCCTCTATATCACGCTCACGCTCAACGATCAAACGCACCGCTACGGACTGTACACGCCCAGCAGAAAGTCCCGGTTTAATCTTTTTCCATAAAACGGGCGATAATTGATACCCTACCAAACGATCCAAAACTCGTCTTGCCTGTTGCGCATTTACAAGGTTAAAGTTAATCTCACGCGGATTTTCTATGGCTTTTTGTATAGCCGCCTTGGTAACCGAGTTGAAAACGATCCTTTTTGTTTTCTTCTTATCAAGACCAAGCTCTTCTGCCAAATGCCAGGAAATAGCTTCTCCTTCACGATCCTCATCACTTGCAAGCCATATGGTTTCCGCTTTATCGGCCAGTCCCTTAAGTTTTTTAACCAAGGCTTTTTTGTCCTTGTCCACTATATATTTTGGTGTGAAATCATTTTCGACATCCACTCCCAATTCCTTAGAGGGTAAATCCGCTATGTGCCCAAAGCTTGATTCTACCTTAAAATCCTTTCCTAAAAACTTCTCAATAGTCTTGGCCTTTGCAGGAGACTCAACAATTACTAAATTTTTCGCCATCAACCTTGTTTATACCTACAAATGTATACTAAAATTTAAACTTTGGAATTTCAAACATTTATTTCTTCCTGTTATTTATTAGAACTACGGCCATAAAATCATTTTTTTACTATTTAAAAAAAATTAGTCCGCCATTTTCATTATTTCCTATTTTTTAAAATGGACGGACAATTGCCACAACATAAAAATTAACCTACCCACTACCATCCACGACCTCAAAAAAGCATAAAAAAAGGAAGTCAATGGCTTCCTTTTACTTTCTATATTATAGTATAGTGGCTACAGCTCCAAAGTACTTAACAACTTAATATCACTGTCCACATATTCATATTGATATAACGTTTGGTCGCCAATCATCAACAAACTAGAAGATAATGGAATTACGTCATAAGCTACAATATCTTTAAAATGGCTGACCATGGTAATATTTGGAGCATTGCTTTTATCATACACTTTTAAACCGGCCCCGCCATCACAAATAAACAATTGATCTCCTTTGACCCCTAAACCGTTTGGTCCTTCCATAGGGTAAATAACCTTAAGCTCGGGGTTTTTTAAGTTAGAGACATCTATGATATAAAGACCACTTTCCGTACCGCCACACATGTTACCCCCTTTGAGGGTTACGTATGCATAGGTACCATCTACCACTACAGGATCACAAGCGGTGCCATGCCTAAATTCGGAAATAAACTCAGGTTTTTCCGGATCTTTGATATCATAGATATACATTCCTTGCCTGCCACCCAAAAACAGTATTTCACCTTGGTTAAATATGGTTTCAATATCCCAGCCCACCTGCACGTCTTCCAGGACCTTAGGTTGCTCCAAATCCGCAATGTCGAAAATATTTAAATCGCTATAATCCACCACATATAAATAATCCCCAATAATTTTAAAACGGGCCAAAGAACCGCCCTGGCCCACCGAACCTTGCTGGGAATTCAATGTATTTTCGGACACAAAGGCCAAATCACAATTGTCACAGTTAAATTGTTTCTCATAATCGGCAACGGACCTTCTCTCCATGTTAACTTCCCAGCCAACCACAATATCCTTATCATAATCAATATCCCCATATTCATAAATATCCGCTTGGGGAAAAGTTACATTGGTCATCCAAACACCATTATTATAAATGGCATTCTCCATTCTACTGATCAAACTGATTGCATTGATATCCGATATATTGAACACCACCAAGTCTCCATAACTATCCGCATATAATTTATCATCCTTTATGGATATATCATTATTGCCTTCCAGTTTTATAAAAGCGATACGCTCTGGATTTTGAGGCGAGGAATTATCTATTACATGAAAACCTAAGCCCACATCATTGACAAAAATATAGTTCTTATAGGCATATACTTTTCCTGAAGACACTACAGGTATCGGCTCCATAATATCTATGGCTTCTGCCTTGAACGAAACAGCATTCATTAGTATAGGACGTGCCACTAAATAATCTTCATATGGACCATCATTGTCACATGAACTGAATACTGCCAATACTACTAGAAATACTACTAAGATTTTTGAATTCATGGTCTTGGTTATTTAAACATTTACCATAAGATGCTAAAATTCAATATTAGTTGCGTTGTACAACATTAATTTAAATAAGCATCCTCCTCAAAACCAACACCGTCCTTGTACATAAAATAGGTGGGCACCTTGCTGAACATTGCAGTAAAAAAAATCCCTACACAGCATAACAACAATCCCAATTCAGCTACTATACCCGCAACCAATACCAACAAAAATATGATTAGCCAATTCTTGTTTCCCAAGATAAAACTTGCTTTCACCATACCAAATGCAGATAATTCGTTGGAAAAAGCCAAAAAAGCGGGCAATAGTGAAAGCGGAACAATGACATAGAACAACCCTACACCGCAGGCCAGCATTCCTAAAAGTGCAACACCCATAATATATAGGGCAAGTATAAATACTTTACCAATTCTGCCTTCCCTAAAAAAATAAAAATAGTCGTCAATACCATCTTCTTCTTCATCCTTTTGCCTACAAATCCTTAAGAAAGCCGCATTAATTGCCAGACTAAAGGTGCTTACCCCAATAATTACTATAGGTGACAAAATACCCATTGCAACCGCAACCATAGGTGGTAGCTCATCATGCTCCAAAGCATATGGGTCAGTGATACCTGTGGCAATCATGGGAATATAAAGTATTATATAAAAAGGAAGTATTGTCAAGAATGTAAGCAGTAAGGCAATAAAACCCTGAACCCATATTTTTTTAAACAATTCTATAGATCTATTGAATATACTTCCAAATTCCAAATTTGGTCTAGACTTTATTTCAGTAATTTTTTTCTCTAAATTCATGTTATAGCTGGTTGTTGTGTTACCAACAAATTTAAAATATTAACGGTTCCAAAGCCTAAAAATACCCTAAATAAGTATGTCAACTTGTCATATTTTTGATTATAATGGTATCTTTGCCAACCAAATATTTTTGTGAAGTAATAAGTAGAATGGAGAAAACCATAGATGAAAAGGTGCAAGGCACAACACTGGCCGTAGCAGCTAGAAAAGAAAACAAACGCAACTTGTTCATAGAGAGTTACGGTTGTGCAATGAACTTTGCTGACAGCGAGATCGTTGCATCTATCCTGGCCAACGAAGGTTTTAATACTACACAAGTATTGGAAGATGCAGATTTGGTCCTTGTAAATACTTGTTCTATTAGGGACAAAGCAGAGCAAACTATACGTAAACGATTAACGGAATATAATAAAGTAAAAAAATCAAGACCTCACCTAAAGGTCGGTGTTCTTGGCTGTATGGCAGAGCGTCTAAAAGATAAACTTTTGGACGAGGAAAAGATTGTAGATATGGTTGTGGGGCCAGATGCCTACAAAGACTTGCCCAATCTTATTAAAGAGGTAGACTCTGGCAGGGATGCCGTAAACGTTATACTTTCAAAGGACGAAACCTATGGAGATATTGCCCCAGTAAGGCTGAACACCAACGGGGTTACCGCCTTTGTTTCAATCACTAGGGGATGCGATAACATGTGCACCTTCTGTGTAGTACCGTTTACCAGAGGAAGAGAACGTAGTAGGGATCCGCAGTCCGTTTTGGCAGAAATCAACGAACTATGGAAAAAAGGATTTAAGGAAATTACCCTTTTAGGACAAAATGTAGATAGTTACCTATGGTACGGTGGTGGACTAAAAAAGAATTTTGAGAACGCTTCCCCAATGCAAAAAGCGACAGCCATCAACTTTTCCAAACTTTTGGAAATGGTAGCCTTGGCACAACCCAAAATGCGCATTAGATTTTCTACATCAAATCCGCAGGATATGACTTTGGACGTGATTAAAACCATGGCCAAACATAAAAACATATGCAACCATATTCATTTACCGGTTCAAAGCGGAAGTAACCGTATTTTAAAGGAAATGAACAGGTTACACACCATTGAGGAATATTTTGAGCTGATCGATAATATAAGGGAGCTTTTGCCAGATTGCGCCATTTCCCAAGATATTATTTCCGGCTTCCCTACGGAAACGGAAGAAGACCATGCCGCCACCTTAAAAGCCTTGGAATATGTAAAGTATGATTTCGGGTATATGTATGCCTACTCCGAAAGACCGGGAACGTTGGCAGGAAGAAAGATGGAGGACGATGTACCCGAACCTACTAAAAAAAGACGCCTATCTGAAATAATTGCGCTGCAAAGGGAACATTGCCAATTTAGAACGGAAAAGCATGTGGGTAAAATCCAGGAAGTCCTTATTGAAGGAACGTCAAAGAAATCTGAAAATGAATGGATGGGCAGAAACTCACAAAGTACGGTCGTGGTATTTCCTAAGGAGCATTATAAGATCGGTGATTTTGTCAATGTCAAAATTCACGATTGTACCTCTGCAACACTAAAAGGTACTGCGTTAGATTATTCCGAAAACAATTAAATTAGTACAGAGCCATTTTCTATGGAAAGCATACAAAGTATAAAACAACGTTTTGAAATCATAGGTCAAGACCCTAAGCTCAATAGGGCATTGGAGAAGGCTATGCAAGTTGCCATTACGGATATTTCCGTCCTGGTTACCGGTGAAAGTGGAGTTGGTAAAGAGGCTATCCCAAAGATCATTCATTCCTTGTCCCATAGAAAGCACGCCAAATATATAGCGGTAAACTGTGGTGCCATACCGGAAGGAACTATAGACAGTGAACTTTTTGGACATGAAAAAGGGGCCTTTACCGGGGCAACCCAAACCAGAAGCGGGTATTTTGAGGTCGCGGACGGCGGAACTATTTTTTTAGATGAAGTTGGCGAACTGCCCTTAACCACCCAAGTTAGGTTATTAAGGGTATTGGAAAATGGAGAATTCTTAAAAGTAGGTTCCTCCCAAGTTCAAAAAACCGATGTTCGTATTGTTGCGGCCACCAATGTCAATATGTTCGAGGCCATTAAAAAAGAACGGTTTAGAGAAGATCTGTACTATCGTTTAAGTACCGTTGAAATAAACATCCCTCCATTACGCGAACGTCAGGGAGATGTACATTTATTGTTTAGAAAATTTGCGTCTGACTTTAGCCAGAAATATAAGATGCCAACCATTAGGCTAGATGAGCAAGCGGTATCCTTACTGAATAAATATAGATGGCCAGGAAATATAAGGCAGCTTCGTAATATTGCCGAGCAAATTTCCGTATTGGAAGAAAATAGGTCGATTACCGCAGCTACCTTGAACGGGTACCTGCCCAATAACACGAGTACCAATTTACCTGCGGTAGTCTCCAACACCAAAGCAGAAAGCGATTTTAGCAACGAGAGGGAGATTTTATATAAGGTATTGTTTGATATGAAGGGCGACCTGAACGATCTTAAAAAATTGACCATGGAATTGTTGAAAAACAACGATTCACAAAAAGTACAAAAAGACAATGAGAACCTGATCCGTAAAATTTACGGAAATGAAGATGAGGAGGATATAGATCTGGACCAAGACTCCCAAGAAGAAACCAACTTAAATGTATTGCACCTACCTGAACCCAAGGAAGATCATATCCTTACTTCGGATGCATACGAGGACAAATACCATTTTGCCGAAGAGATAGAGGAAGAGGAAACCTTGTCCCTACAGGAGAAAGAAGTAGAACTGATTAAGAAATCCTTGGAACGCAACCGTGGCAAAAGAAAGGCGGCAGCGGCAGAATTAGGCATTTCAGAACGAACGCTCTATCGAAAAATTAAACAGTACGATCTTTAGAACTTATGAACATATTTACAATTAAATACATAAAAAAGGCTGTTATTTTCTCATTGCCCCTAGTATTACTTTTAGGTTGCGGTATCTATAACTTTACGGGCGGTAACGTAGGGGAAGCCAAAACCTTTCAAGTAAATTATTTCCAGAACTATGCAACCCAGAGTCCGGGTTCTACTTTTGAACCGGGCGTAGATAGGGATTTTACGCTGGCCTTGCAGGATAGGATCATGAACCAGACCAGTTTGGACCTTATTACTTCCGGTAATCCAGACCTTTTATATGAAGGGGAAATAACCGAATACAAAATTTCACCCATGTCCGCCACTGCACAGCAGACCGCAGCACAAAACAGGCTTTCTATGCGCGTGAAGGTTAGATTTTACAACCGATTAAAAGAAGATGCAGCTTTTGACCAAAGTTTTTCGTTCTTTTATGACTATCCTGCCGACGTGCAGTTGGCATCCATAAAGAGTGAAGCGCACGAAGTAATATTTGAACGACTTACACAGGATATTTTCAACGCATCATTGGCAGATTGGTAACCTATATGAACGTAAAGGATTTTACATATTTTCTAGAACATCCTACCAAAGTAGTAGAACCGATCCACACAAAACATCTGGAGGATATTATTGCGGAATACCCTTATTTTCAAGCGGCACGTGCCTTACATTTAAAAGGACTTAAAAATCTTAATAGTTATAAATACAATAAGGCATTAAAGACAACGGCAGCCTTTACCACTGATCGCGATGTTCTTTTTGAGTTCATCACCTCAAAGGATTTTTTACGGTATGATCGTACGGAAAATACTGTAATTATTGAACCGGAATCCAAAGTAGAGCCCCCTAAGGAACCAACTGCCCCTTTAATTGAAAACTCTGAGGACAAACCCTTACCACAGGACACCACGGATGCCGAGCATATTCTAGACCCGGAATTGTTCCAATCCAAACCTACAACGGTTACCAAAGAAGAAGAAACCTTGGAAATAGGTAAACCGCTAACATTTAATGAAAAGGAAAAATATTCCTTTTCTGAATGGTTGAGCCTTGCTTCAAAAAAACCAATAAGCACCACAGGAGCGGAACAAACCAGTTCTACCGTAAAAGCTGAAAAGGTGCCTGAGAAAAAAGCTAAACCAGTTCAAAAGTTAGACGCCATAAAAAAGAAAAAATTTGAGCGCATAGACAAGTTTATAGCCAGCAATCCAAAAATAGACCCTACGGAGCAAAAAGGAACCAAACTTGATATCTCCAACTCTATAAAGATAGACAAGAACGAGCTGATGACAGAAACGCTGGCAAGGGTTTATCTTGAACAAAAGAAGTACAAAAAAGCCATTCAGGCCTTTAAAATTTTAAGTTTGAAATATCCGGAAAAAAGTAGTTTCTTTGCAGACCGAATTAAGGCAGTAGAAAAAATTCAAAAAGCTAATAAATAATATAGGATGAGTACATTTTCAATATTTTTAATCCTTATCATCGTCGTTTGCTTGTTATTAGTGTTGGTGATTATGGTACAGAACCCAAAAGGTGGCGGACTTTCCTCTTCTTTTGGTGGTGGCGGAACGCAAATTGCAGGCGGTGTCAAAAAAACAGGCGATTTCTTAGATAGAAGTACCTGGACATTGGCCGGTTTGTTGATCGTTCTTATACTTGCTTCCAACATTGCGCTTAAAGGTAATTTTGGCACTTCGGATTCAAAATTATTGCAAGGCGATGATATTGAAACTGTTGTTCCCGAAACTTTGCCTGAAGAGGTTACACCGGTAGAAACGGAACAAGTAACGCCTACGGACAGTTTATAATCCAAAAGATAAATTATAATAAAATGCCAGCTTCTGACAAGCTGGCATTTTTTGTTTACAATTTGTCAGTAAATAGGCAATGGCATAATTTCTGCCTGTAGAGACGTACACAAGTTAAAAATCAATTTAAAATTTAATAATTATGGCTAAAGTTAATATCAAACCATTGGCAGACAGAGTACTTATTGAGCCAATGGCCGCTGAGACTAAAACTGCGTCTGGGCTTTACATTCCTGACACTGCAAAAGAGAAACCGCAAAAAGGTAAAGTTGTTGCCGTGGGACCAGGAACAAAAGATGACAAAGTTACCGTTAAGGTTGGTGATACCGTACTTTACGGAAAATATGCCGGGACCGAACTTAAATTGGAAGGAACCGATTATTTGATGATGAGAGAAAGCGATATTCTTGCCATCATCTAGTATTTTTCAGGAATCGATTAAATTGTTTTAAAGTAAAAAAATTTAAACCATTACTTTACTTGTTATTCCTAGCATTAACAGGTAAGAACTAAAAACTAAAATCCATAAAAATGGCAAAAGACATAAAATTTGACATAGATGCAAGAGACGGCCTTAAAAGAGGCGTTGATGCTTTGGCAAATGCAGTAAAGGTAACCTTGGGACCAAAAGGTAGAAATGTTATTATCAGCAAATCATTTGGCGCTCCCCAAGTAACAAAAGATGGTGTTACCGTTGCAAAAGAAATTGAATTGGAAAACCCATTGGAGAATATGGGTGCACAAATGGTTAAGGAAGTTGCTTCCAAAACCAACGACCTTGCCGGTGACGGTACTACTACCGCAACCGTATTGGCGCAAGCAATCGTAAAAGAAGGATTAAAGAACGTTGCCGCTGGTGCTAACCCAATGGACTTGAAAAGAGGTATAGACAAAGCTGTTGAGGCTATCGTTGCAGATTTGGCAAAACAAGCCAAAAAAGTGGGCGATTCTTCTGAAAAAATTAAGCAAGTAGCCTCTATTTCCGCAAATAATGATGAAACTATTGGTGATTTGATCGCACAAGCTTTTGGCAAAGTTGGTAAAGAAGGTGTAATTACCGTTGAAGAAGCCAAAGGTACCGATACATATGTAGACGTTGTAGAAGGTATGCAGTTTGACAGAGGATACCTTTCTCCATATTTCGTTACCGATTCTGAAAAAATGGTTTCTGAGCTGGACAGCCCTTACATCTTGTTGTTCGACAAGAAAATTTCTTCAATGAAAGACTTATTACCGGTATTGGAGCCAGTTGCACAATCTGGTAAGCCTTTATTGATCATTGCCGAAGATGTTGATGGTGAAGCATTGGCTACTTTAGTAGTTAACAAATTAAGAGGTTCTTTAAAAATTGCCGCAGTTAAGGCACCAGGTTTTGGTGACAGAAGAAAGGCAATGTTAGAAGATATAGCCATCTTAACAGGCGGTACCGTTATCTCCGAGGAAAGAGGGTTCTCTTTGGACAACACTACGCTAGATATGTTAGGTACTTGTGAAAAAGTACAGATTGATAAGGACAATACTACAATCGTAAATGGTGGTGGTGTTGCAAAAGATATCAAAACAAGGGTTAACCAGATAAAATCTCAAATTGAGACAACAACTTCTGATTACGATAAGGAAAAACTTCAAGAGCGTTTGGCCAAGTTGGCCGGTGGTGTTGCCGTTCTTTACGTAGGTGCAGCTTCTGAAGTTGAAATGAAGGAGAAAAAAGATAGGGTTGACGATGCATTGCATGCCACAAGAGCTGCCGTGGAAGAAGGTATTGTTGCCGGTGGTGGTGTTGCTTTGGTAAGAGCAAAATCAGTTCTTTCCAAAGTTTCTACGGACAATGAAGATGAGGCCACTGGTCTACAAATCGTAGCCCGTGCCATAGAAGCTCCGTTAAGAACTATCGTTTCTAACGCTGGTGGTGAAGGATCTGTAGTAATCGCAAAAATACTTGAAGGTAAAGGTGATTACGGTTATGACGCCAAATCTGAAAAGTATGTTGAAATGATGAAGGCCGGTATCATAGATCCTAAGAAAGTGACTAGGGTAGCCTTAGAAAATGCCGCTTCTGTTGCCGGTATGATCTTGACTACGGAATGTGCCTTGACCGATATTAAGGAAGATGCTCCTGCTATGCCTCCTATGGGCGGCGGTGGCGGTATGCCAGGCATGATGTAGGTCAACAGCGTCGACAGGCAATTATTTGCTTGTTCTAACAGTTTATATTTTTTTAAAACCGCTCTTGAAATATCAAGAGCGGTTTTTTTTGATTTTAAACATGATCAACAAAAAAACCACCTTCTTTATTTACAGAAGGTGGTTTTCATGTCCAAATGGTAAGCCTACCCGTAGGCTAGTACCGACTACTTCTTTCTAGGAGCAGCTTTTGGAGCAGCCTTTTTTCCAGCTTTTGCTGGAGCAGGCTTTGCAGCTGGTTTCCCTGCTGATTTTGCTTGTGCCATTAGTATCGAATTAAAGATAAACTTAAGCTAATGTATTTCAGATTTTGATTCGTGATAATCACGTTGGCAAAATATTAACTAAAACTTTTCAAACAATTTACAGCGGTTAAAAACTCCTCAACAATTACTAGTCCTTTGACTAATTTTTATGATGCGCACCATCGTCAGAATTATCTTCTCTATACAAACAGCATGGGTGTACGCTATTATATGCTTCATCTGTTGCCTTCAATTCTTTAGTATCATGACCAACGGCTACAATTGCTGTTTTAATCTTCATAGCATCAGTTTTACGTTCATCCATAATAACCGCTAACTGATGGGTAGGAATATCCCAATTTGCATATTTTACTCCCTTTACATTTAATGCAGCCTCTTCAATACGTTCTTTACACATGGCGCATTTACCATTCACATCAAAAGTCATTTTCTTATTCTTGTCCTGTGCATAGGTTACCACAGCAATTAATATCATTGCAATGGATAAAATAGTTGTTTTCATAAGTATAAATTTACGTGTTATAAAATTTTAAATCTAAAGCCGCCATAAAACATTCTACCCATTATTGGCGCATATACAATGGTAGTATCAAAATTTGGACCAAAAGGATTATCAGCGCCCAATACAGGATTAATTTGCTGTACATCCGAAAGGTTTTCACCACCCACATACACTTCAAATGAATTAGAGAATACTTTTGTCACTTGAGCATTCATTAGATTATATGTTGGGGAAAAAGCAGGTAATTGGTATTCCACCGGGTTAGTACTTGTATCTGGCAACCGCGTTTCTCCAAAACTATGAAGGGTATAATCAAATTTCCATTGCGCACCATTATCCTTAGCCTCGGTCTCATACCCTAAATTAACAAAAAACCGATGTTGTGCTTGTAATGGTTTCTGTAGATTGCCGCTTTTATAATCTGTAGATACATCATAAAACTTATACGATGTTCTAAAATTAAGACGGGTCAAAAGCTCATAATTTAATTCTACTTGAAAACTTTTAGCACTACTCTCTCCTTCCAAATTATAAAAAGAAACTTCTTGCGGATTTTCCCAATCTACCACCACTTGGTTTTCAAAATCCGTGATGTAATAATCTAAAGAAATATCTCCCTTTTTATTCAAAAAATTAAATCCTTGTAGAAAGCTAACTCCATAATTCCATGCATCTTCTGGCTCTAAACCATACACATCACCACCTGAACCTGCAATATTAATTTGTCTAGCAGAGGCGAACAATTGCTGATTTTCGGCAAAAATATTTGCAGCTCTCTTTCCTCTACCAAATGATCCTCGAAGACTACCTCTTTCCCATGGGGTATATCTAATGTGAAATCTTGGTGTTACAAAAGTTCGTAATCGATTATGATTGTCTACACGTAGTCCGGCAGTTAAACTTACTTTTTCTAAATTTTCATAACTATACTCAAAAAATGCTCCTACAGACCTATCTTCCCTAGAATAATCATCAGTAGTCACCACCTCATCATAACCGTCATATGCAAAAGAAATTCCGGTTTTAAACTTATTTCTTGTATCTCCTATTATAGAATTAAAAAGAAGACTAGAATAAATGCTTTCATGGCTAATATCATATGTTCTAAAACCAAAATACGAATCTTGCTTATGTAGACTATAGGCTGACTGAAAACCAAAACTTTGAAACGGAAGTTCAGGAAAAACATAACCCAATTTTAACGAGGTATCAAACCTGCGGGTATTTATCTCACTACCCCACACTTCGGCTCCGCTCAGTGCAGGAACTTCGGCTTCGCTCAGTGAACCACCATTATCAACTCTATCGGTATTAGGATTAAAATCTACCTGCCCTACTTGTTTCTCATCATTCAAAAAACGAACATTTAAGAAACTTACAAAACCTGTTTCAGGATTCTGATACTGCCAACGGTTCATCACATTAATTTGCTCCCCCAAAGGCGCATCTAAAAATCCGTCTTCATTATTATCTTCTTTTTGAGTTCTCGTATTTCCATGAATATAAAGACCGGTACTCAATTTATCGGTCAGCTTTTTATTGAAATGTGTATTCAATTCATAACGCCCATTCTGATTGGCATAGCCATTTACAAAAACTGCATTATCGGTTAACGGCTTTACCAACTCGGTATTGATCTGACCTGATATACTTTCGTAACCATTCACCACACTACCAGCACCTTTTGTAATCTGTATACTTTCTATCCACGTACCTGGCGTAAATGTTAATCCATAGGCTTGAGATGCACCACGTACCATAGGAATATTTTCTTGGGTAATCAACAAATACGGACTCGTTAATCCTAACATTTGAATTTGCTTGGTACCGGTTAATCCATCAGAAAGATTTACATCAATTGCCGGATTGGTTTCAAAGCTTTCTGCCAAATTACAGCAAGCCGCCTTTAACAACTCATCACTATTTACAGTAATAACATTCTGCGGACTAAAATATGTTTTCTGTATAGCATCTCTTTCCTGCTGAACAACTACCTCATCTAATTCATTAGATGGCTTTAGACTAACACGTATTGTTTTAGGTTCGTTAATGGTTAACGTATCAGACTCAAAACCCACATAACTTATAATCAATTTATTGAACTCTTTCAGATAGGGAATGGAAAATTTACCATCGAAATCTGTTACCACCCCAGTTTGTGAATCTTGCCAATAGACATTGGCTCCCGAAAGGCTCAATGCATTAGATGCGTCAGAATCGAAAACAACTCCTTCTACTTTTTCCTGAGAAAAACTAAAATAAGGCAACATGCACAAAAGCAATACTACTATATATTTATTCATATAATATTCAATTTGATTAATCAATTTTCACCGTTCTTAATCGTAATGCATTGGCAATTACCGAAACAGAACTAAAACTCATCGCTAAAGCCGCAATCATTGGAGATAGCAACAATCCGAAAATTGGATATAGCACTCCCGCCGCAATTGGTATACCAACCGTATTATAAATTAAGGCGAAAAATAAATTCTGTTTTATATTCTTCATAACCGCATTACTAAGGTTATATGCTTTTACAATTCCATGTAAATCTCCTTTTACCAAAGTAATTGCAGCACTTTCAATGGCGACATCGGTTCCCGTACCCATGGCAATACCTACATCACTTTTTGCCAAAGCAGGCGCATCGTTAATACCGTCTCCTGCAACAGCAACCTTTCTTCCTTCAGATTGTAAACGTTCAACCTCAGCCAATTTATCCTGTGGTAGCATACCAGCCTTAAAATCTGCCAGACTTAATTGTTCCGCTACCGCTTTTGCCGTATCATGATTATCTCCGGTAAGCATTATCACCGCAATACCGGCTTTCTGCAACTCTTCAATAGCTTTTTTGCTCGTCTCTTTAATTTTATCTCCGATTACAACAAAACCAACTGCCTTATCACCAATAGCTAAGTAAGAAACTGTTTTTCCAAGTTTTTGATGAGAAACTACATCTGCCTTTAAACTATCTAAAATGGATACTTGAGCCTCATTCATCATCTTTTCGTTACCCAAGGCTATAAACTCACCATTTATCTTACCAGTGACGCCCATACCTGTAACCGAATTAAAATCTTCAACTTTTAAAACATTTACATTATTTACCTTACCATACTTTACAGTTGCATCTGCCAATGGGTGCTCACTTTTCTGATTTAATGAAACAATATATTGCAATACCTTTTCCTGATTAATCTCAGAAATACTACCCACCTTTTCTACGGATGGTTTTCCTTCCGTAATTGTACCGGTCTTATCTACAATTAGCGTGTCAATTTTGTCCATTCGCTCTAAAGCTTCTGCATTCTTTATCAGCACGCCAGATTGCGCTCCTTTACCCACACCCACCATTACGGACATTGGGGTAGCCAAACCTAGGGCGCATGGACATGCGATTATCAATACAGCAATAGCATTTACCAAAGCATATACATAAGCAGGTTCTGGACCAAAAATGACCCAAACAATAAAGGTGATTACAGAAATGAACACCACAGCAGGCACAAAATAACTTGAGATTTTATCCGCTAATTTTTGAATTGGTGCCTGACTACGACTAGCCTTGTTCACCATATCAATAATCTGGGAGAGCAACGTATCTGAACCAACTTTCTCCGCTATCATGACAAAAGAACGCTTACCATTAATTGTCCCAGAACTTACATTATCACCCTCTACTTTTTGAACCGGAACAGGCTCGCCCGTTATCATAGATTCATCTACCGTACTTTCGCCTTCATGCACGCTTCCATCAACAGGTATTTTATCCCCTGGTTTCACCCTAAGCAGATCTCCTTTAACTATGTTATCTATAGCAATTGTTTCCTCTTTTCCATCAACAATGCGAATCGCTTTATTTGGAGCTAGCTTAAGAAGTTCTTTAACCGCAGAATTAGTTTTACTATGTGCACGAGCCTCTAATAACTGCCCGAACAAGACTAGAGTCAATATAACCGTAGCTGCCTCAAAATATACATGAACCGTGCCTTGGTCCGTCTTAAACTGTGGAGGAAAAAAATCAGGGACCAAAATAGCAAATACACTAAATAACCAAGCCACACCTGCTCCAATCCCTATCATCGTAAACATGTTCAAGTTCCATGTTTTTACAGAACGATAGGCTCTCTCAAAAAACATCCAAGTTGCATAAAACACCACAGGAATTGATAATGCAAACTGCACCCAATTCCAGTTTCTTAAACTCAAAATATTGTGAAGCGGATTGTTCGGTATCATCTCAGACATTGCTATAATAAAAATGGGCAACGTAAAAGCCACCGCTATTTTAAACTTTTTTAAAAGCGTATTATAACTTTTCGCTTCAGCAGAAACATCAGCTTGTTTTGGCACTAAATCCATACCACAAATAGGGCAATCACCCGGTTCATCTCGAACCACCTCAGGATGCATTGGGCACGTATATTCCTGACCTTTATGAATCGAGGCACTTGCCTCTTCTACCAAATCCATACCACAAACCGGGCAATCGCCAGGCTCTGTATAGGTTTTATCTCCTTCGCAATGCATGGGGCAATAGAAAACACCATTTCCATTATCTATTTTCTTGGGTTTCACTTCTTTGTGTTGATGCCCTCCTAATTCATGAATTGAATAATGACCACCATCTTCTTTCATGGCATTTTGCAAAGTAGCTAAAGTCAATTCTGAATCCATATCTAAAGTAGCTTCAGCTTTTTCTAAATTTACAGAAGCACTGGTTACACCATCAATATTCGCCAATGTCTTTTCTACATGAGACCTACATCCATTACAGGTCATGCCAACTATGGTATATGTATGTTTCATACCTTTTATTATAATTATTTTATAAATCTGAACACCTAATTAGATATCCTATTTGACCTTTTAATCCTTCACAACAATCGGCTGTTTATCAAAAATATTAAGCTTGCCGTTTCTATAATTAATTACATACAACATATCGTCTTTAATCATCATATCCGTTGGTTTTTCTATCTGGTCTTTTAACACCTGTTGTAACTCACCCATCATATCAAAAACCAAAACACGGTTGTTTTCAAAATCTGTTACAAACACTTCATCAACCGAAACAAAAATCCCAGTTGCCGCATTCATCTTTTGATTTTGACCCATCATTTGAAGGAAACCACCTTTTTTATCAAACACTTGTACTCGGTTATTATAGGCATCTGCTACCCAAATCTTATCCTTGGTAATCTGTACATCTGTAGGATAATAAAACTCCCCTTCCGCTTTTCCTTCTTTACCAAAGGAAATCCAGCTTGCACCATCAAAATAGAGAATTCGATTATTGTAGAAATCTGCAATTGCCCGTTCATTTTCATAAACAGAAACTCCCGCAGGTGCATCCAATGAATCTGATACCTGCATTATAAACCTTCCTTTTTTATCAACCGTTTCAATAACATCTTTCCCATATTGAGGAATAAAAATTGTCTCCTTTATAGCATCAATATGCATTGGTCTGTCTAATGAGTCTACAGTTTCCGTGATTTTGCCTTCTGTATCAATTTGCACCAAACGGTTGTGGTCGCCATCTGAAAGCCAAATAGCTCCATTTACCTGAGTTAACCCAATAGGATTTACGCCATCTAGTTGAATAGTTTTAGATAACACCCACTCTTTAGGAGTAGGTGATTTTTCTTTACAAGCAGATGCAAAGACTAAAACGATGAGTATACATATACTTTTTCTCATTATTTATAGCTTAAACGTTCGTACTTACAACATGCTGGTAGATTTCCATAATCGTCGGTATGTGCTTGATGGTTTTTCGTATCATGACCTGCAACCGCTACCTCCTTTTCAATTTTTTCAAGAGAAGTTAATCCCGCATCAAATGAAACCTTCATGATTTTGGTATCCTTATCCCAAGAAACGGCGGATACACCTTGCACAGATTCTGCAGCTTTGGTTATTCTAGCCTCACACATAGCACAATTACCGGCTACCATTACATTTTTACTCACCGTTCCTTCGGACTTTTTAGTCATTTCGCTCTCAGATGATTCTTCAATTTCACCATTGGAACGCTCAACTTTTGCTGTAATAGGTGTGTAACCCGCTTTTTCAACTTGCTTCTCTACATCAGCTAGTGTTAATGCTTTTTCCGCTGGATAAGAAAAACTAAAGTCTCCTGTTTCAATATCTATTTTCACATTCTTAATACCTTTAAACTCTTTGAATTTCTTCTCAAGTCCATATGCACAAAACGGACAGCCTAGACCATCTACCTGCACCATAAACTTATCCTTACCATCTTGTGCAATCGCACTAAAGACAACCATTAGCGTTAACAACGCCGATATAATTATTGATTTTTTCATTATTTTATGTTTTAAAAATTTTTATTAAAATGAATATCTAGAACCTAAAAACAGGCTATAGTTTAATTTACGACCTGCTTCAATATCGTTTACCAAAGGCACCTGTACAGCCAAGTCGAACGTAACATTCTTTCTTGCATACTGTAACCCTTGTGCGTACAACAATTGATACCAATCACGCTCTACCAGCCAAGAGTTGGTATATTCAAAATACAGATTGATTTGCTTATTAGGATACTGTGGTTTTAACAATGGAAGACCGAAACCAATTTTATGGGTCAAAGCATCCAAGCTACCATCGGGCACCCAATTATAGCCTAGTTCGTTAGAAATACCATATTTGAGCGATTCGTAACCTGCAACAATACCATAATATCCCGCATATTTGCCCGTACTTAAATCCATTACGTCCAATTCTTTACCAGTAGGCAGTGTTTGTAATGTTTTGGCTACCATTCTAAAGGTCTTGCCCGTACCATCTTTTCTAAAGAATTGATACTTACCCATTATTTTAATATCTGCTAAACTGCTACCACTCGGTCCGTTTTCAATATCATAATTTATATAAGGTAAATGTATTGCCACCAAAGAATTAGAAGTTGGCAAATAATGTAGCATTACCGGAACATAGGTAAAATCACCTCTTTCCGTATGCCGAATCTCTGTCAAGGTTTTTGCAGTAAAGCTACCGCCACCCAACATAATGGGTTTATCGGCAGTAATAGGAGGACCTTGTGCCTCACAATATTGTATCCCAAATAGGATAATGGCTAAAAGCCAAGTAAAATTTTTCATTGAATGTTAGATTTGATTCAAAAATGTGTGAACGCAAAAAAGCGACGTATAACACGTTTTAAATCAAATCAAAAAAACTTGGTGCAGTATATTCAAATCTTCTGCCAATATGGGCGGAGGATAGGAATCAAGAACAATTTTCTTATCTGTAGACTCTTGAAATAAGTTTAAATAAGAAGTTGTGAAGGAAATTAAGAATACTTGTTGAGAGAAATCTAAATTGAACGTATCATGGTTTAAATCATCTTGACCTTGCATGGTAAAAGATTCATCATCACAACAATGCTTTTCATATTGCGATGCATCATCCAATAAAGCCAAACCGGCTTCCATACCGCAATCTTCGGCGGAATGAAAAAAGGCTATATCCAAAACACGGCCCATGCATAAATGTTTTTCTACTGTCCATGAAATAGTGGACAGCAGCAACAGCAATGCCATTGCAACGGAAAAAAATTTATGTAGCATATTCCTCATCGCGGTAAAATTACAAAATAATCAACATTTAACATCCTTAATACCATTTCTTTAACGAAACATTGTAGAACCTATTTCCATTTTCCCGCTTTACACATTAAAAAAACCCATAAGCGTATACGATTAGCAGTGATTTTAAGTTTAAAGAGTAACACAAATATTAAATAACCATTATTAACATTTAAAAACACTAATCATTTTAAATTAAAATTATGAGAAAACAATTAAAGTATACTTTTTTAATATGCACCATTGCTTTATTTATAGGCAGTTGTAGTTCTGATGACGGCTCTGTTTTTGACACACCTATTCCTGACAATACCGATGGGGCGGACGATGGCGACAATGAAGAGCCGGAAGTGGCCACTTTGGTCTTTAATGAGGCAGACCCATCTAACAATCAAATATCAGCATCTGCCAATGGTGAAGTAGGCACTACGGTACCGGGCAGGGTTATTTTTACATCAGATGCAACTACACAGCGCAGAATGTATATTACACAAAATATTTCCGGACAAGGAGAAATGCCATTTAGCGCGTTTGATCTTGTCAGTGAAGATTTAAGTAAAGTTTTAAAACCTGACGGATCTATAGATTTAGATGGTGCATCCAAAAAAGAAATTGACTTTACATTTTCCCTACCGGTGCCGGACATTGATAACGGAGAGATCGTCTACACTTTTTGGACCACAACAGGAAAAGGAGATTTTAGGGATACCACCAAAAGATTGGCTTTAGGTGCAGGTACCATTACCGTAACGGTCGGAACAGGAACCAACCCTACTGCAGAGGTAAGGGAATTTAACGAAGTAAAATTATTTGCCCCGGATGTGAACGGAAATACGGAAACTTTCTTTTCCCTTTTAAACGAAACGGTCTATAAGGTTAATGTAGGTCGCGAATTTAGGGCGTTCTGGGATTTTGGATATTATTACGGTGCCTCTGGCGTATCTGCAGATGACAATGCTTCCTTTTCCTCTACAGAACAGTATGATGCTAATTTTGGATTTCCGGTAGAAGGACTTCAACCGGGTGAAGACGAGGAAAATGCGGAAACAGAAACTCTTAACCAAATGTTCTTTGCTTCTTCTGATTTGGATGTAACGGCCTTTGATGCAATAACCCTTTCTGGGGAGCTTGATTTCATTGCTAGTTCAAATACCCAAAAAATTACCAATCTTAGCGTTGGCGATGTGGTAGAGTTTGTAGATAACTATGGTAAAAAAGGGTTGATCAAGGTTACTGCGATCCAACCAGGATTTGGCAATAATGACTTTATTGAATTCAGTGTCAAGATACAGCCATAACCCAACAAAATATAAACAAGTCTTAAAGAGAGGATGCCTTACGCATCCTCTCTTTTATTTTAAAAAAGACGGGGCTTATTGCATACAATATGTATTTTTGCCAAAAAAAATATGTTCAGCTCACTACGCCCTCAAGTTAGTTCCATTATAGACTCCAACACCACCAAAGAAGCCAAAATGCAGGCCATTTGTGAACTTTTAAAAGAAGAGGTTCCTCATTATGACTGGGTAGGTTTTTATTTTAAAAATGGCGATAAGAGAGAATTAAAACTTGGACCATACGCGGGAGAACCTACGGACCACACCATTATTCCTTTTGGAAAGGGCATTTGTGGGCAAGTAGCCGAAAGCAACGAGAATTTTGTTGTACCCGACGTACAGGCCCAGGACAACTACATTGCTTGCAGTATTACCGTAAAATCCGAAATTGTAATACCCATGTTCGTCAACGGAGAAAACATTGGACAAATAGATATTGACTCTAACACCCCCGATCCCTTTACCAAGGCAGATGAGGCTTTTTTGGAATTCGTAAATTTTGAAGTGGCCAAAATTCTTTAAAACTTTAGTCCTTTTGTTGATAAACTAGCTCATTTAATACGTGTAAAAAAATTACTTTTGCTTGCTTATTAAAAACATTTAAGCACCATACAATGAGCAGTGTAAAAAAAGCATCTTCAGCCTTAATTTCAGTTTTCCATAAAGACGGTTTAGAGCCAATTGTTAAGAAATTCCAAGAATTGGGAATTACTATTTACTCTACCGGAGGTACTGAAAAATTCATTAAAGATTTAGGAATAGATGTTGTTCCCGTAGAAGATGTCACCAGCTACCCGTCTATACTTGGCGGAAGGGTAAAAACCTTGCACCCAAAGGTTTTTGGCGGTATTTTGAACAGACAGGATAACGAAAGTGACGTTGCACAATTGGCGGAATTTGAAATTCCTCAAATAGATATTGTCATCGTAGATCTTTACCCATTTGAAAAAACGGTTGCAAGTGGTGCTCCAGAACAAGATATTATAGAAAAAATTGATATTGGCGGTATTTCGTTGATCCGTGCGGCGGCCAAAAACTTTAAGGATGTAATCTGTGTCTCCTCCATGGAAGACTATACCGACTTTTTAGAGGTTGTTTCTGCCGATAACGGAAATATTAGCTTAGAGGACAGAAAGCGTTTTGCCGCAAAAGCATTCAACGTTTCCTCACATTATGACACTGCTATCTTCAATTACTTTAACCAAAACCATGACCTAGCGGCCTTGAAAATCAGTGAAACTCAAGGTAAGGTATTGCGCTATGGAGAAAATCCGCATCAAAAAGGATTCTTTTTTGGTGATTTTGATGCCATGTTCTCTAAACTACACGGTAAGGAATTATCCTATAACAATTTATTAGATGTTGATGCTGCGGTAAACTTAATGCTTGAGTTTAAAAACGACGAACCAACTTTTGCCATTCTAAAGCATAACAATGCTTGTGGACTTGCACAACGCAATTCCTTGCACCAAGCGTACGTAGATGCTTTAGCCGGAGACCCAGTTTCCGCTTTCGGAGGTGTTTTAATCAGCAACAAGGAAATTGACAAAGCTACTGCCGAAGAAATTCACAAATTATTCTGTGAAGTAGTCATAGCACCAAACTATAACGCGGAGGCTTTGGAAATATTGAAAGGAAAGAAAAACAGGATTATCCTAATACAGAACGATGTTGAAATGCCACAAATGCAGGTAAGAACTTGCTTAAACGGTATGCTGTTACAGGAAAAAGACCATAAAACAGATTCAATCCAAGATTTAGCCAATGCTACGGATACAAAGCCAACAGATCAAGAGTTGGAAGATTTAATTTTTGCATCCAAACTTTGCAAACACACAAAATCCAATACCATTGTCCTGGCCAAGAACAAACAACTTTGCGCAAGCGGTACCGGACAGACCAGTAGAGTTGATGCATTGAACCAAGCCATTCATAAAGCACAGTCGTTTAATTTTGACCTCAACGGTGCTGTTATGGCCAGTGATGCATTTTTTCCTTTCCCAGATTGCGTTGAAATTGCGGACAAGGCCGGTATTACCAGTGTAATACAGCCTGGTGGTTCTATCAAGGACCAATTAAGCATTGATTATTGCAATGAACATAAAATTTCAATGGTGATGACGGGTACGCGTCATTTCAAGCATTAATTTCATTACTTTTGTCGATGAAATACACCCTTTTATCTAAAATTTAAACATCACATATGGGATTTTTTGATTTCTTGACCGAGGAAATAGCTATAGATTTAGGTACAGCGAACACCCTTATCATCCATAATGACAAAGTTGTTGTCGATAGCCCATCCATCGTTGCCAGAGATAGAATTAGCGGAAAAATTATTGCAGTTGGTAAGGAAGCCAACATGATGCAAGGAAAAACCCATGAAAACATTAAGACCATTAGACCGTTGAAAGATGGTGTAATTGCAGATTTTGATGCATCTGAAAAGATGTTGATGATGTTTATCAAGAACATACCTGCATTAAAGAAAAAATGGTTTCCACCAGCATTACGTTTGGTAATTTGTATTCCTAGTGGTATTACCGAAGTAGAAATGCGTGCGGTAAAAGAATCTGCTGAACGTGTTAACGGTAAAGAGGTATACTTAATTCATGAACCAATGGCTGCCGCAATAGGTATTGGTTTAGATATTATGCAACCAAAAGGTAATATGATTGTAGATATAGGTGGTGGTACCACTGAAATTGCAGTTATAGCATTAGGAGGTATCGTTTGTGATAAATCGGTTAAAATTGCAGGTGATGTCTTTACCAATGATATCATTTACTACATGCGTACGCAACACAATTTATATGTAGGTGAAAGTACTGCGGAGGCCATTAAGATTGAAATAGGTTCCGCGACGGAAGATTTACAGTCCCCACCAGATGAGAAATCGGTGCAAGGGCGCGATCTGTTGACCGGTAAACCAAAACAAGTTCAGATTTCCTATAGGGAAATTGCAAAGGCCTTGGATAAATCCATCCTACGTGTAGAGGATGCCGTTATGGAAACTTTATCCCAAACTCCGCCAGAATTGGCTGCGGATATCTATAATACTGGTATATATCTTGCCGGTGGTGGTTCCATGCTAAGAGGACTTGATAGGAGGTTATCCCAAAAAACAGATTTACCCGTATATATTGCAGAAGACCCGTTACGTGCCGTTGTACGTGGAACCGGTATTGCATTAAAAAATCTAGAACGTTATAAAAGTATTCTAATCAAGTAATATTTGGTTATTTTTAAAGGGGCAATTGGTATTTAGGCCAGCAAAGCTTTTTAAATTGCCCAAGACCATATCACAATGATTAACGAACGATTTCTAAAATTTCCCTGAAAGGAAATTCTATAATCGATTAAAAATATAGGGGTGAATGCAGCAGATCATAAATTTTATAATTAGGTATAAAACCTTTTTGCTATACTTTTTCCTGTTAGTGATATCCTTGATCTTTACGTTCCAATCCCATTCATACCATCAATCCAAATTTTTAAATTCATCCAATTACCTTACCGGCAGTATCTATTCCTTCTCGGATAATATCAGCTCCTATTTTGGACTAAGGGAGGAAAATAATCGGTTGGTAGAGGAAAACAGAAGGCTTCGTAACAAACTGTTCAACTCAACACTTTTGACCACTACTTCCTTGGATTCAACGTCCAATGACTATGAAGTAATCAAAGGTAGGGTCATCAATAACAGTTATGCCGATCAGCGCAACTATATCACTATAGACAAAGGCCTTAACGATAGCGTTGCACAGGATATGGGCGTCATAACGGATAAAGGTATCTTGGGAATAGTAGAGAACACATCTAATAATTTTGCCACGGTACAGAGTATATTGAGCGAACGATCTACCATCAATGCAAAAATTAAAAACTCCAATCATTTTGGTTCTTTGGTGTGGGAAAACACACAAGATTACAATGTTGTACAGTTAATAGATATTCCTAGACTTGTTCCCCTTACCATTGGTGATACTATAGTTACAGGGGCTATGAGCAGTATCTTTCCCGAGAACATACCTATTGGAACCATAAAGAATTTTGACCTTGATAATTCTAAAAGTTTTTATTTTATTGATGTGGAACTTTTTAATGATATGACCAATATTGGCAATATTTATATCATCAAAAATCTAAACCGCAAAGAAGTATTGGAATTAGAAGCAGAAACACAGAACAATGATCAATAGCGGCTTCTTCCTTAACGTAACTAGATTTGTTTTACTGATACTGGTACAGGTATTGGTATTTAACAACCTCAACTTTTTTGGCTACATTAATCCGCTGATCTATATCCTTTTTCTTTACTGGTACCCTATAAAACAGAACAGGACCACCTTTATTGTCACCTGCTTTATTTTAGGATTGTTGGTAGATATTTTTTCTGACACATTGGCTATAAATGCAGCTGCAACGGTTACCATTGCTTATTTACGCCCTACTATTATGAGATTTGTTTTTGGGGTCAATTATGAATTCCAAAGTTTTAAGTTAAACAACAGTACCAAGGCACAACAATTTACGTTTTTAGCGTTATTAACTATAATACATCACTTGGTATACTTCACCTTGGAAATTTTTAGCTTTTCAAATAGCTTATTAATTTTGCAGAAAACCGTTACGGTGGGTATTGCCACATTGATTTTAAGTATTTTGTTCAGCACACTATTTAGCAGTAAAAAAGAATGAGAAAAATTCTTTTATCCTCTTTGATCATCCTTATAGCCATTGCGTTCCTGGGCAGGCTCTCCTATTTGCAAATATTCAGCTTTTCTACCGATCATATGTTGGACGATCCGGCAATCAAGGCCATTTATGATTATCCTGAAAGGGGTTATATCTATGATAGAAACGGAAAACTATTGGTGGGTAATGATCCAGCCTATGATGTAATGGTCATACCAAGGGAGGTAAAACCACTAGACACTTTGGAATTTTGTGGTCTTTTAGGAATTGATAAGGAGAAATTTATTGAAAAATTAAGAAAGGCCAGGGTATACTCGCCAAGGCTGCCTTCTGTTTTGGTACCACAGCTGTCCAAACAGGATTATGCCAAACTTCAAGAGAAAATGCGTAAATACACCGGATTTTATATCCAAAAGAGGTCTTTGCGTTATTATGATACCCCTAGTGCAGCCAATGTATTGGGATATATCAGTGAAGTAAATGAAGGAGATTTGGCCGTTAACAAATATTATGTTCAAGGTGAACTCAAAGGTCGTACCGGGGTAGAACGTTATTATGAAGATTTATTACGTGGAAGAAAAGGCGTACAATACATTCAAAAAGACCGATTTAATAGGGATATTGGTCCATATAAAAATGGTGCCTTGGACACCCTTCCGGAACAAGGAAAACAAATAAGCATAACCATAGATAAGACCTTACAGGAATATGGTGAAACACTTATGAACGGTAAAAGGGGCGGTATTGTAGCCATTGAACCTGCAACAGGGGAAATCCTTTCCATGATTTCCGGTCCTACATATGACCCTGCTTTATTGGTGGGTAGGGAACGGTCAAAAAATTATACAAAATTATATAATGACACCATTGCGAACCCAACATGGGATCGGTCTATTCATGCACAACAACCCCCGGGATCACCGTTTAAAACCTTAAATGCATTGATTGCCTTACAGGAAGGAGTTATTGATGAAAATACCAAGATCCAATGTTATAACGGTTTTTATGTTGGCCGAAAAAAGAAAGGGTGTCATTGTGGTGGAGGTCTACGTGATATACATAGTGGTATTTATGTGTCCTGTAATGCTTATTTTGCGGGCGCATTTAAAAAAATATATGAAAAATTTGATACCACGGACGAAGGTATGGATGTCTGGGAAAAGCACATGCGTAGCTTTGGTTTAGGAGATTATCTTGGGTATGACTTGCCATTTGGACAGAAAGGTAGAATACCGAGCAAGGAATATTACGATAAATGGTATGGAGACAACAGGTGGAGCGCGTCCTATATCATTTCTAACTCTATTGGTCAAGGGGAAATATTGGCAACTCCTGTTCAATTAGCGAATATGACCGCGGCCATAGCAAATAGGGGATATTATTTTACCCCCCATATCTTAAAAAAGATTGAAGGCAAGGAAATTACAGAACCACGGTTTACTGAAGCAAAGCATACCACTATTGACCCTAAATATTTTGAACCGGTCATTGAAGGCATGGCAGATGTGTATAAAAAAGGAACCGCAAGATGGCTTCAAATTCCGGACATAGAAATCGCGGGCAAAACAGGTACGGCAGAAAACTTTACAAAAATTAACGGTGTTCGCACACAGTTAACGGATCATTCCGTATTTGTTGCTTTTGCTCCTGTGGACGATCCTAAAATTGCCATTGCCGTATATATTGAAAATGGGTATTTTGGCTCCAGGTATGCCGGACACATTGCTTCCCTAATGATCGAAAAATATCTTAAGGGAGAAATTACCAGAACCGATTTGGAAAAACGAATGCTGGAAAAAACGTTGGAAGCAGAATATGCGAAACCCTACAGCGGGGAGGAGTTTAAAATTAACGAACGTGTCTGGTAGAAGTATCCTAAAACGTATAGACTGGTTAAGCGTATTCATTTATTTAGCGCTCGTTCTCATAGGATGGGTCAACATCTACTCCAGTACTTTTTCCGAAGAGCACGCCTCTATATTTGACTTTGGTACACTCTACGGCAAGCAACTTTTTTTTATAGGCGTTAGTTTAATAACCATTGTAATCATCTTGGCACTAGAGGTCAACTTCTATGAAAGGTTCTCAAGTGTATTGTACCTAATCTCAATGATATCGCTCCTTGGGTTGTTCGTGTTCGGTAAAACCATAGCCGGAGCAACATCATGGTATGACCTTGGCTTCTTTAACCTACAACCTTCAGAACTGGCAAAGGTGGCAACTGCTCTGGCTCTTGCCAAATACTTAAGCGATATACAGACCGATATAAAAAGACGCAAGGACCAACTCTATGCGCTGTTGATCATCTTAATACCGGCATTACTCATTATACCCCAGCCAGACCCCGGTAGTGCCCTGGTATTTTTCGCCCTTATCTTCGTCATTTTTAGGGAAGGACTACCGTTGTTCTATTTGGCCATTATCGTTAGTCTAATCCTAATTTTTGTAGTTACACTAAAATTTGGGACCGTATGGTTGATTATTGGACTTGCCCTTTTGATTATCCTGCTATTTGGGTTTAAAAGAAAAAGTTTTAAAATACCTGTAATACCTTTATCATTGGTGAGTATTGCGATAATCGTTTTTTCCTTATCTGTAAATTTTGTGTTCAATAATGTATTTGAACAGCGACATAGAGATCGTTTTAGCTTATGGCTTCGCCTAGAAAAAGATCCGGAAAAACTGGACCAAATACGAAAAACCATAGGGTATAACACGCATCAATCTGAAAAAGCAATAGAGTCTGGCGGTTTTTTTGGTAAAGGGTTTTTAGAAGGCACCAGGACAAAAGGAGATTTTGTACCGGAACAACATACCGATTATATTTTCAGTACAGTTGGCGAGGAATGGGGCTTTGTAGGAACCGCTACCGTTATTTTGCTGTTCACAACGCTCTTCCTTAGATTGATTTCCTTGGCGGAAAGGCAAAAAAATGCTTTTGCCAGAATGTATGGCTATGGCGTTATCTCCATATTGTTGATTCATTACTTCATTAATATAGGCATGGTTATTGGCGTATTGCCCACCATAGGCATTCCCTTGCCCTTTTTCAGTTATGGAGGCTCCGGATTACTGTTCTTTACAGTACTATTGTTCATTTTTTTACGATTGGACACCAATAGACTCAAGGAAAGTTTTTAAAACTTCCACCCCACTGTATTTGTAGTTGCCTCAAAGGCCTTTTGTTCATCAGGGGGCAATTCGGCAAAGAAATCTATTCCAGTTTCTTCTTCAATATCATCTATAGCCACCACAAAATTTCTTAATGGTAAAAATTGCGGTTTGTTGGGTATTAAAAATGAAATGGTATGTAACTTGTTATTTTTCTTACGGGCCACAATTTTATAAAAAGCGTTTGGTACATCTACGTCCTCTTCCCCTATTTCCTCCAATCCATTCTCCAAAACTCCTCCGGTAAAGATATATAATGAGCCATATTGTTTTGCCCAACGTCTTATCTGCTGTTCCAAATCGTTCCAAATACCGGCATTGAACTCCCTATCTTGCGGACTTACATTACTGGTATAGAACGTTTCGTCATACGCTTGTTTGGAAAATCTACGATCTCCTGCCGGAACTAAATGTCCACGGTCATAACCAGAACCCTTATAATTACGCCAATCGGCAGATTTTGAGGGAACAAATGGATCTTCCAAAAAATAAGGTCGCTTTCTATCGTCATAGGTTAAATGCCCTTTCTCCAATACGTAGGCCACCCATTCAGCTTGCTCAAAAGGTTCGTTATAAGATAAAGTAAAATAGGAATGGTGTACTATATCCCCAGTTGTAGAACTAGGGAGAAACGCTTTTGGAAAATTATTTTCCAAACCGGAAGTCTCTTTATTGGAATATGGCGCAGGCGTATAGAAATTTTCGAAAAGCCAAAATCCTACTATACAAATTAGTATAAGTACACTATAAATAGTTCTGTTTCCTTTATAATATGCCATGGGCCAAAATTACCGTAATTTTGTAAGAATAGCAGTAAATCATCGACCAATTAAACTAGCTATAAAGACTATCAAGAAAAAGAAAATTATGATGTTAACCTGGAAAGATATTATCCATTTTACCGTAAAAGGTAATCCTGAACCCGACCAAAGGGTAGAAAAATCAGCATCTGAATGGAAAGAACTATTGACCCCCGAACAGTTTAGGATTACAAGAAACAAAGGCACCGAAGCTCCACATTCCGGCGCATTATGTAGCGCTCATGAGGCGGGGAAATATGAATGTGTTTGCTGTGGTACACCATTGTTCGATTCCACTATAAAGTTTGAATCAGGAACAGGATGGCCAAGTTTTACGCAACCCATTAAGAAAAATGCCATTAAATACCATAAGGACAGTTCATTTGGTATGGTACGCGTAGAAGTATTGTGCAATACTTGCGATGCCCATTTAGGCCATGTATTTCCTGACGGTCCTGAGCCTAGCGGTTTACGCTATTGTATAAATTCCGAGTCTATGCAGTTACAAAAAGAAGAAGTTAATGAATAACAAATCTATGGAAACCGCAACGGTTGGTGGTGGATGCTTTTGGTGCACAGAAGCCGTTTTTCAAGAAGTAAAAGGAATAAAGGAGGTCATATCAGGATATACGGGAGGTACAGCCCCGGGCAAACCTACCTATAGGGAAATTTGTTCCGGACTTACCGGCCATGCAGAAGTGGTACAGGTAATTTTTGACCCTAGCGTAATTTCATATGATGATATCCTTCTTATTTTTATGACTACGCACGACCCTACAACATTGAACAGGCAAGGTGCCGATGCAGGAACACAATACCGTTCCGTTATCTATTACCATAATGAGGTACAAGAAAAAAAAGCACGTGCAATCATAAACGAACTACAAAATGTCTATGACAAACCTATTGTAACGGAAATTAGCCCATTGGGCACTTTTTACGAAGCCGAGGAGTATCACCAAGATTATTACAAGAACAATTCCGAGCAAGGTTATTGTCAAGTTGTAATCAACCCTAAATTGGCCAAATTACGTAAGCTTCACGCCGATAAACTTTTATAATAATATAGCACAGCGTTCATCTTTTAATAATTTCAACTGGTCTACAGCATTTTTTGATTCGCCTATAAAATCCTCAAAATTTTAAAGGCGAATTATATTTTGGGTGCTATTAACATATAAACCTACTTATTATGAAGACCCAAAAAACCGTTTACCTTGTTGCTTTAAGTCTTTTTTCGATTGCAATTATAGGCGCTATAATCAATTCTATTATCAATTATGAAGAGGTAGCCCATATCTTTATAAAACTTGGTTATCCAATTTACCTTATACATCTTTTAGGGGTATTTCAGACCATAGGACTGCTAATGATCATATTCAATAAAACACATTGGATATTGGAATGGGTCTATGCCGGTTTTTTCATGAACTTGATTCTTGGTGCGGTAGCACATTTGGCCATTAAGGACGGTAATGGGGCATCTGCAGTCATTTGTACCGTTCTACTTTTTATCACCTATATCTTAGGAAAAAGGGTACGTAATGAAGAAAATGAAATGGCTGTTCACAAATCATTTTATACACCCTATTAAAATAGTCCATAAAAAAAAGCCGCTGTATTTGGTACAGCGGCTTCTTTTTTATGATTTATTCTTAATTCTTTACACTGGCAAGTTTACCGTTCTTAATGTTGTTGATTTTTAAATCCTCCAATACATTTACGGCCTCTTCTACATAGACATCCTTGGCCAGGTTTTTATGCCATCTATCTCTCTTTTCACGTAAAACGGAGTCTTTTGTAAACAACTGCTCTTCATAACCCAAAGATTTAAAAGTAAGCTTGGAGTCATAGTCGGTCAATTTCTTGAAATAATCTGACTGCTCCTTATCCTTGATCTTTTCTTCTTTGTACGTATCGTAATTCAAGGAAATTTCGGTTTCATCCTGCTCTGCCTTAAGCCATTTTGCATTTTCCTCTATGAGTCTAATTTGCTCACTGGCCTCCATACGTTTTTTACTTTCGGCAATGGCCTTATCATAATCAATATAACCATCCCAAACTTTATAATCCGCTGCGGTAATCTTATCCCACCCTAACGGGTTGGACTGATCTCTTTCCCCTAGGTCAATATAGCTATACCTGTCCGGCACAACAATATCACTCTTAACACCTTCCAATTGGGTAGAACCACCGTTTATTCTATAAAACTTCTGGGTCGTAATTTTAATTGCTCCCAAATCGCCATGTTCGTTACTACGCAACATGTTATTTAGAGGAATAACATTCTGTACGGTACCCTTACCGAACGTTTGTTTGCTTCCAATTACTATGGCACGCTTATAATCCTGCATAGCGGCCGCCAATATTTCCGAAGCGGAAGCGGATAGCTCATTGACCAATATTACCAAAGGACCGTCCCATTGTATTCTTTCATCCTTATCATCATAGACATCTTTGCCCTTATCCTTAGAACGTACTTGAACAATTGGTCCGTCCTTAATGAAAAGACCGGCCATTTCAACTACGGTCTTCAAAGAACCGCCACCATTGTCACGCAAGTCTAGAATTAGACCTTCCATGCCTTCTTCCTTTAACCGTTCCACTTCCTTTGCTACATCAGTTGCAGCATTTCTTTCACTATAATCATTAAAATCCACATAAAATTTAGGAAGATTAATGATTCCAAATTTTTCATCACCCTTAATAATATTAGCAGATTTGGCATAGGATTCTTCCAGCTCTACTACATCCCTTGTTAAGGAAACCACTTCCAAGGAACCGTCTACTTTTCTAACGGTCAAATCAACGACCGTACCTTGGGCACCTTTGATCAATTTAATGGCATCGTCCAATCTCATACCAACAATATCAATAGGTTCTTCTCCATTTTGTCCAACCTTAATGATTTCATCACCCACCTCTAAACGTTGGTCTCGCCATACCGGTCCACCAGAGATAATTTCAACAATTTTAGCGCCTTCAGATTTTTTCTGAAGCCTTGCCCCAATTCCTTCAAACTTACCGGACATACTGGTATCAAATTTTTCCTTTTCCTCTGGAGCAAAATAAAAAGTATGGGGATCAAACTCATCTACAATGGTATTGATATATTGAACAAACCAATCCTTACGTTCCAGGTCGTCAACAAAATCAAAAAATTCGTCTAATGTAGTCTCGGTAGATTTTCTTGCTTCACGTTCCGCTTCCTCTGGAGTATGGGCGCTATGATCGTGATCATCATCCAATTTAACATTACTCAATTCCGTAACCGTTTGGCCATTTTCATGTGTTTTGTTTACGACCACTTCTTTTTCCATATGCGTGATTTTGGAATCATAGGTACCCAAAGTGGCATATTTCAACTGTTTTCTCCAACGTTCCTTTAATTCTTGACGATTTGCAGCAAAAGGCTCGTCCTCATATTTAATACTGATGCTTTCATTTACATCATAATCAAAAGGTTGTTGAAGGACTTCTTTATATATTTCCTTGGCATCGCCCATACGCTCCATCAATCTTTCATAAACAAGATTAAAAAATGTGATGTCCGTATTTTTTATTTCATCATCTATTTGATATTTATACTTTTCAAACTCCTTAATATCAGAAGCAATGAAGTACCGTTTTGTTGGATCGATCACATCAATGAAGTCCTCAAAAACGTTGACCGAAAAATCATCGTTTAAATCTTTTGGCTCATAATGTCCTTTTTCCAGTACATAGGATATCAGATCTAATAATAATTTATCCTTATCATCGTTTTCAAATGTTTTATTCGTAAAACTACATGAGGCTACCGCCACGAGCATCAATAACAGTACGTAAGCTAAATTTCTTTTCATAAAATTATCTTTTACCTTCCTTTTCAATATCTCTTTTTTTAGGTTACTTATGGCACTAATAGCCACTTAAGTCCCTAAGGTAAAGAAAAAACCATGCCAATTAATGTACAAGGAATTAATTTTTTGTTAAACGCCACAAGAGGCTTATCCTATAGAAAAACGTATTTTTACTTTAGAAAGTATATACAATGGCAAAACCCTTAATATTAGTTACCAATGATGACGGAATAACAGCGCCTGGTGTTAGAACGTTAATACATATTATGAAGAAAATTGGTGATGTAATCGTGGTGGCACCAGATAGTCCCCAATCTGGAATGGGCCACGCCATTACATTGGACAGTACGCTTTATGCGGAAAAACTAACGATTGATGAAGAAAGTGAAGGAATTCTAGAATATAGTTGCAGCGGTACACCTGCAGATTGTGTAAAATTGGCCCTGCAAGAACTTATGAAACGTAAACCCGATATTTGTGTGAGCGGCATTAACCATGGCTCTAACTCCTCTATTAACGTAATATATTCCGGTACTATGAGTGCCGCTATCGAAGCCGGTATAGAAGGTATCCCTGCCATTGGTTTTTCCTTGTGCGATTATAAATGGGAGGCAGATTTTTCCCAAGCCAAACAATTTGTGCAAACCATAGTGGAACAAGCCTTGCAGCACGGTATACCCAAAGGAACCGTTTTAAACGTCAATATTCCCAAATTAACAAAAGATGAGTTAAAGGGGGTTAAAGTATGCCGACAGGCAAGGGCCAATTGGAAAGAAAAATTCGATAAGAGAAAAAATCCTATGGGAAAAGACTATTACTGGCTAACCGGTGAATTTGAGTTATTGGACCAAGGTGAAGATACCGATGAGTGGGCACTGGCCAACGGTTATATCTCTGTTGTACCTACACAATTTGACCTTACCGCACATCATGCGGTACAAGAATTAAATTCCTGGAACTTTTAACCCGAACATCCATATTCAAAAGTTGAATATTTTTTTGTTTTATACATTATCATGAACACTAAAAAAGAAATTCTTATTGGCCTTGTTGTAGGTTTAATTGCCAATACGATCGGCACATTATTGTATATCCTATTATTTTCCAAATTAAGTATTGCGGAAACCTACGCCGCCGCAGTAGCACAGGATCATGTAGGTAGCCTATTGGCATTAGGTGCTATTTTAAACCTGATCGCTTTTTTTGGATTTTTAAGAATAAAAAGAGATAATAGGGCAAAAGGTGTATTAATGGCCACCCTGTTTACCGCTATTCTTATCCTGTATTACAAAGTCTTTTAAAATGAAGTATTATATCATTGCAGGGGAAGCGTCTGGCGATCTTCATGGGTCTAATCTCATTAAGGCCTTAATAGACCAAGATGAAAACGCCCAAATAAGATGTTGGGGAGGTGATTTAATGCAACAGGCTGGCGGCACCCTGGTAAAACATTACAAAGAACTTGCCTTTATGGGTTTTTTGGAGGTGATATTAAACCTTAATGCCATTTTTAAAAATATAAAATTCTGTAAACAGGATATTGCCGATTATCAACCTGACGCACTTATTTTCATTGACTATTCCGGCTTTAACCTTCGTATTGCCAAATGGGCAAAAGCACATGGTTTTTTAACGAATTATTACATTTCACCACAAATATGGGCGTCTAGGGAAGGTAGAATAGCCAAAATAAAGGCGACTGTGGACCACATGTACGTAATTTTACCTTTTGAAAAAGCTTTTTATGAAGGAAAACATCAATACCCGGTTCATTTTGTAGGCCACCCTCTTCTGGATGCTATTGCTAACAGACCAGAAGTTGACCCACGCAGCTTTAGAAACACTTACGGCCTGGACCCCGCCAAACCTATAATTGCCCTTTTACCGGGAAGCCGTAAGCAAGAAGTGCAAAAAATGCTGGCACTGATGCTTTCCTTAACAGAAGATTTTCTGGACCATGAATTTGTCATTGCAGGTGCGCCAAGTTTAGATGAGGACTTTTATGCTCCATTCCTAAACAATGTCAATGTAAAATTTGTACGAAACAAAACCTACGATCTTTTATCCATTTCAACCGCTGCTTTGGTAACAAGTGGCACGGCAACCTTGGAAACCGCACTATTTAAAGTACCACAAGTGGTTTGTTATAAAGCAAATTGGATTTCATATCAAATTGCAAAACGTATCATAACATTGGACTATATTTCCTTGGTGAATTTAATAATGCAAAAGGAAGTGGTTACCGAATTAATTCAGGATGACTTTACCAAACAGCGATTAAAAAAAGAACTTGCAGCCATTTTAAAAGGGAGCACAAGAACCAAACAATTGCAGGATTATGATGAGCTGATTTTAAAATTAGGAGGTGCCGGGGCAAGCGCTAAAGCTGCTACATTGATTATAGAACATGCCAAAAATAATTAGAAGCCCCACCATTTAATAATAATTCTATAATTTTGAAGTTACATCTATTAAAGGGAACTTCTTGTTTGTATGCGTAAATTAACGTGTTTTCTAATTATTTGCCTTGCCGTCAGTTGTGGGGTAAAAAAATCCAGTAGTTCTGACAAAGAGCGCAAAATTTCCGTAGCTGCCGCCCATAATGAAAGAACCGGCAATACTTCAGAAGTTGCAGAAACGAAAGTACATAACGACAGACCATCTACGTCCCATTCCAAGGCGGACAAAATAATCAATACGGCGCTTTCATTTTCCGGGGTACGTTATAAATTTGGCGGTACCACCAAAAAAGGAATGGATTGTTCCGGTCTTTTATATGTTTCCTTTGGGGAACATGATGTCCAATTACCCAGGACTTCCTATCATATGGCGGAAGAGGGCCATAGAGTGCCCGTGAAAAATATAGAAAAAGGTGATCTATTGTTTTTTAAGACTACCCGCGGATCTAAACGGATCAACCACGTAGGCATGGTTGTTGGTACCGATAATGATGAAATTACATTTATACACGCCTCTACCTCTAGAGGGGTTACCGTATCATCTCTACGTGACGGTTTTTGGAACCAAGCCTTTGTAAAAGCCACTAGAATCTTATAGGATGAAACTTTTAGCGTTTATTCCCATAAGATTAACGCTACTGCTGATTATTGGAATTTTAATTGGCTCTGTTCTCCCAGTGGATACATGGTATCTTTTACTATCCACCCTATTATTTTTTCTTTTCCTTACGCTCATCTTTGTTTTTCAAAAACGAAGCCATTCGGTTCTTTTTGGTGTCATTGCTTGCGTAACTGTAATTAACTTGGGAATGTTCTGTTTTTCGGCAGCACAACCAATAAACCATCAAGATCATTATAGCAATATTATAAATGAGGAAAGGGCAATTTGGACCTTAAAGATCAAGGAATCCCTAAAACCCAACCTGTATTCTACACGCTATTTTGCCCTGGTAACAAAGATTGACCAACAACCGGCCAGTGGTACCATTTTATTAACCTTACCACAAGATTCCTCAATCCTGAATGTAGACGACGAAATCCAAGTGTTTTCAAAACCATACCCAATCTCCCCGTCCTTGAACCCACATCAATTTGACTATAAGAACTATTTAAAAACTCTGGGCGTATATGATCAATTGGGTATTAAGGATAATCAATTTATACGTATAACGAATCCTAAAAAAACCTTAACCGGTATTGCCTCAAGAATACGAAGCCATATAATTTCGCAACTACAGAAAGAACATTTTGGCACGGATGAACTTGGGGTAATTCAAGCCTTACTCCTAGGACAGCGTGATAATATATCCGAAGAAACATACAGCAATTACCAAAAAGCAGGTGCGGTTCATATTTTAGCGGTATCTGGCCTGCATATTGGCATTTTATTGCTCCTGATACAATTTATATTACGGCCGTTGCGCAATTTACCACACGGCAGAACCGTAATTTTAATATTATCGGTTGTTTTGCTTTGGATATTTGCCTTCATAGCGGGTTTATCAGCCAGTATTGTCCGCGCCACAACAATGTTCAGCTTTGTCGCCTATGCCCTTTACCTAAATAGGCCTAGTAATACCTTTAATATTCTTGCACTTTCCATATTGTTCATTCTACTGTTCATTGACCCTAACCTTATATTTCAAGTAGGTTTTCAAATGAGCTATGCCGCCGTATTTTCAATTTTGTGGATTTTTCCAATGCTAAGGGACGTATGGTTTCCAAAGAACAGGGCAATAAGGTATTTTTGGCAATTGCTATGCGTAAGTATTGCCGCCCAATTGGGCGTACTTCCCATAAGTTTATTTTACTTCCATCAATTTCCCGGACTATTTTTTATATCAAATTTAATAATTGTCCCTGCTTTGGGCCTTATATTGGGAACTGGAATAATTGTAATTCTCCTATCCCTTTTGAACGTATTACCCTTACAACTTGCATGGTTTTATAACACGGTAATTGCGCAAATGAATGGTTTAATTGGCTGGATCGCCCAACAAGAACAATTTATTTTTAGCGCTATTCCTTTTGACAGTATACAGCTTATCCTATCCTTTTTAATTTTGATTTTAGGGATTGAACTTTATCAAAGTACCAACTTTAAACGAACGGTATTCTTTCTGATCAGTATCATCAGTTTTCAAGGGTACACCTTATATGAAACCAATCTTGCCCACAATAAAAATGAGGTATTGGTATTGCACCAAACTAAGAATAGTATTATCCTTAATAGAAACGGCCAACGATTATCCGTTCTCAGCAACCAAAAGAACAACCTAAATTATCTTCTATCCAACTATACTATTGCAGAACGTATTAAAACAATCAATGAAGATTCGCTAAAAAATAGTTACTCCATAAATGACACAGCAGTAGTGGTCATTGACAGCTCAGGCGTTTACCAAAAGACCCCATCACCCATAATTTTATTGACCAATTCCCCAAAAATAAATATAGAGCGATTGGCGCTTACCCTACAACCGATAGAAATAATTGCGGATGGCAGCAATTACAAGAGTTATGTTGACCGCTGGAAAACGACCTGCATACAATATAAAATCCCTTTTCACTATACTGGTGAAAAGGGAGCTTATTATTTAAAGTAAGTATCTACTAGTGTACCTTACCCATTAATCGTTTAATTATAGGCGATGCCAATAGTACCAATATACCGGCACCCAACGCATATTTGGCAATCAACATGAAGCCATCCGTATAGACCGATAACGTTTCAAAACCGCCCACATTTTTATCGGTACTTTCTATTGCCAATTGCTTACCGATAAAGCCTACTATCTGAAATGCAAACGCAGACGACAGGAACCACACCCCCATAATAAAAGCAATAAGCCGCAATGGTGCCAAATCTGTCATTTTAGACAGTCCAACAGGTGACATGAACAACTCCCCTACGGACAACAAAAAATACATTAACAGTAAATAGGCAAATGGTACCAAACCGTTTTCATTTGCACTACCCCCACTAATGGCCAGCACGTAAAAACTTATACCTGCAAATAGTAGACCCAATCCAAATTTATACGGAGTTCTGGGATTCCAGTTCTTCTTGCTTAGCCAAGTCCACATCAACGAAATGGGAATGGCCATAATAATAATGAACATTGAATTCAAGGAATTGGTCTGTGCAGCGGACATAATACCTTCCAAATCTATGTTTCTTGCCGCGAAAAGTGTAATTACACTACCTGAGAGTTCGTGAAAACCCCAAAATATAGTCATAAAGAATGTTAGCAATACTGCAACGAACAGTTCCTTTCTTTCCTTTACATTTGCCTTGAACATTTCATAAGCCAAATAAGCCAATACGGCAATACCTATTCCTGTAAAAATAACGTTCACAATATTCTGATCGGCAAACATACCTTCCGTTGCAATGGCTTGATATGATGAAAGCAACAACGCAATTAAAGGTGCTGCAAGTACAGCAAGTATGGGCACCAATACCCCTTGTTTAATTCCTAGTACCTTTTTATCCAACACTTCTTCCGTTGGGGGCAGACCCCTATCGCCAAACACATTTTTCCTGATACCGCTCCAAAAAACAATCAATCCTGTAAGCATACCTATCCCTGCCAGACCAAAACCGTAATGCCATCCATAGGTTGCAGCCAGCCAGCCACATAGTAAGGGAGCTACCCACCCACCAATATTTATACCCATGTAAAAAATGGTGAATCCGGAATCTTTTTTAGGGTCTCCTTTTTCATATAAGGTACCTACGAAGGTGGAAATATTAGGTTTAAAAAAACCGTTACCCACTATAATGAGGGAAAGGGCCAGAAAAAAGGCCATATTATCTTCTATTGCCAAAACAAAATGACCTATGGACATAAGTATACCCCCTAGAAAAATTGAGTTTCGCATTCCCAATATCTTATCGGAAACCTTGCCTCCGATTACCGTTGAAGCATATACCAAAGATCCGTATGATGAGTAAACCGCTGCAGTTGCATAATCTCTTTCTGCTAAAGCTTGAAAAATTACATCGATCATGTAAAGCGTGAGCAGGGCACGCATACCATAGAAGCTAAATCGCTCCCATAATTCCGCAAAAAATAGATAAAACAACCCCTGAGGGTGTCCAAAAATCTGCTTTTGCTCTGAAATTTCAGTACTTTCAGTCATAGTTCAATTGGTTTGATTATAAGTTTTCCTTTAAAAAATTAGTCATTTTATTAAACAAATGAATTCTTGTATTACCTCCATATATTCCATGGTTCTTATCCGGATAGATACCCCAATCAAATTGCTTGTTCGCTTGAATCAGTGCCTCTATCATACGCATGGAATTTTGCACATGGACGTTATCATCTCCTGATCCGTGAATCAGCAAATAATTCCCTTTCAATAATTCCGGATAATTAAACGGCGAGTTATCATCATAACCACTAGGATTCTCTGCAGGCGTACGCATAAAACGTTCCGTATAAATTGTATCGTAAAAACGCCATGAAGTTACCGGTGCCACCGCTATTGCGGTTTCGAAAACATCATTACCACGTAACAGACAATTGGTAGACATATGACCTCCAAAACTCCATCCCCAAATACCTGTCCTCTCTTCATCAATATAGGTCAGCTCACTTAATTTCCTTGCCGCCGCAATCTGATCTTCAGTTTCATATTTAACCAAATTCATATAAGTGACCTTTTTAAAGTCCCGTCCCTTAAAACCAGTACCACGACCATCTACGCAAGCCACAATATACCCTTCTGATACGAGCATTTGGTGCCAATAATCATTTGCCCCCATCCAGCTATTGGAAACATTCTGAGATCCGGGACCACTATACTGGTACATTAACAACGGATACTTCTTTGTAGCATCAAAATCCTTTGGTTTTATCATGTACATATTAAGTTCATTACCATTAATTGAAATCGTGGAAAATTCCTTTGGACTTACTGCATAGGCCTCCAATTTTTGTAACAACTTATCATTATCCTTGATATCCTTTATCTTCTTACCGTTTATGGCCTTATGCAAGGTATAAACCGGTGGAGTTTGCGCACTGGAGAACGTATTGATAAAATAGGTGAAATCTGCACTGAAGGAAGCCTTATTGGTCCCAGGGGTCACCGCTAGTTCTGTCTTATCGTCCCCACCACTACCTATATTGTACACTCCCCTATTTATGGAACCGTTTTCAGTAGATTGATAATAAATTTTATCCTCGTTCTGGTCATACCCATAATAATTGGTTACCTCCCATTGGCCTTTGGTAATTTGGTTCATCAACGAGCCGTCTTCCCCATAGAGGTAAATATGGTTCCATCCATCCTTTTCACTAGACCAAATAAAACTATCGTCCTCCAAAAATGTTAGATTATCCGTAATATCAACATAGGCATCATCCTTTTCCTCCAACAATACGGAAACTTCTCCACTTTTGGCATCAACAGTATACATTGTCAAATGATTCTGATGCCTATTCAAAGTTTGTACACTCAACATATCTTTATGGTTTTTCCATTTGATCCGCGGAATATAATAGGCATTATCTAGATTGATCTGGGAAGATTTACCACTGGCCACATCCAAAATATGTAATGTTACCACAGAATTGTTCTCTCCAGCCTTAGGATATTTAAATACGTAAGGTTGTTGGTATAGACCGGTACCATAAACATCCATTGAAAATTCCGGAACATTCGTTTCATCAAAACGAAGGAAGGCTATCTTACTTCCATCGGCGTTCTATTCAAATGCACGGACAAAGGCAAATTCCTCTTCATACACCCAATCCGTTACCCCATTAATAATTTTATTTTTTACACCGTCAGCGGTTACTTGGGTGGTTTTACCACTGGCAAGGTTAAAAATATACAGGTTATTGTCCTTTACATACGCTACCTGATCACCTTTTGGGGACAATAAAGGTTCTTGAATCTTATCTTCACTTACCTGAACCAAATTCTTGGACTTAATATCATACACATAATAAATGCCTAACGTAGACCGTCTAAAAATGGCTTCTACCTGAGTGGAAAGCAATATTCTATTTTCATCATCACTGAAAGCATAGGAAGAAAATGAGGAAACACCGGGCAATTCTGCCGATGAGACCAAAGTGGCCACCTTTTGCAATGTTTTATAATCATATTTATCTACCGTTACCGTCTGGTTTGACCGATCCACATTCAGCACCGTATATTGTGTACCATTTTTCATTGATCTTAAGGCATCCAAACCTTCTGTCCTAAAGGCACCTTGATAAATTTCGGAAACTTGTATTTGCCTTTCTTGAGCCCCCAAAATGACACAGAAAGCCATTAAAATCAATGTTAGTAAGTGTGTTTTTCGCATAAATTTTTAAATTTTGTTAAATCTCTCAAGTTTACCACTATTTCCTCAAAAAAACACGCTTTAGCCTGAAAAAGACATTGGTTTTAACGCTTTGTTCACCTAAATGAGATTCTTTACAATATCCTTATCTTTACTGTTGTAATTTTGTGTTCAATTTAGCTTAATACGCACCATTACCTAACATCTATATACAGAAGAAAGTTATACCTAAATGACCAAGCCAATAAGTGGTTTTTCCAAGCTTACAAAAGAAGAAAAGATAGATTGGATCACTACCAACTACACCCATAATAAAGAGCAATCCAAGAAAATTTTACAAACGTATTGGAACCAAAACGGCCGTATACAGCAGTTGCATGACGAGTTTATAGAGAATACCATAACCAACTTGTATGTTCCCCAAGGTATTGCCCCTAATTTTTTGATCAACGATAGGTTATATGCCATACCTATGGCCATTGAAGAAAGTTCCGTAATAGCCGCAGCGAGCAAAGCGGCTAAATTTTGGTTAAAAAGGGGCGGATTCAAAACAGAGATTTTGGGCACGGAAAAAGTGGGGCAGGTACATTTTTTATTTAAGGGCGATCCCGCAAAACTCAACTCCTTCTTTACCTATCTTAAACCCATTTTACTTGCGGAAAGCGCTTCATTGACCACCAGTATGCAAAAAAGGGGCGGTGGTATTACCGATATTGCCTTAAGGGACAAAACCCATGATATTGCACATTACTATCAACTACATGCCACCTTCCAAACCAAGGATGCCATGGGTGCCAATTTCATTAATAGCTGTCTTGAGCAGTTTGCGGCCACACTGAAAAAAGAAGCAGCCAATTATACGGCCTTTTCCGCACAAGGGAAAAATGTGGAAATAGTGATGAGCATCTTATCCAATTATGTGCCAAATTGTACGGTACGTGCCATGGTAAGCTGCCCTGTGGAACAGATACAACTTACCGATCAATTAACACCACAGCAAACGGCAGAAAAAATTATTCAGGCCATAGAAATTGCAAAAGTGGAACCCTACCGTGCCGTAACGCACAACAAGGGCATCATGAACGGTATTGATGCCGTGGTATTGGCCACAGGAAATGACTTTAGGGCCGTTGAAGCGGGCGTACATGCGTATGCATGTAAAGATGGGCAATACCGCAGCCTAACTCACGCGACTATTGATGATGGTATTTTTAAATTCTGGATAGAAGTGCCTTTGGCACTAGGTACCGTAGGCGGACTAACCAACTTACACCCGCTCGTAAAATTGAACCTTGAAATACTTCAACACCCATCTTCAGAGGAATTAATGCAGATAATTGCGGTTGCCGGCCTTGCTCAAAATTTTGCGGCCGTTAGTTCCTTGGTTACTACAGGAATTCAAAAAGGACATATGAAAATGCACCTTTTGAACATTCTGAACCAATTAGGGGCGGACGAAAACGAAAAAACTATTTTGGTCCAGTATTTTAAAACCAACCCGGTTACGCACCATGGTGTTGAGCTTCAATTAAAGGAGATCAGAAAATAAACGACCCTATGTCCAAAGAATTTTACGGTAACGGCAAACTACTGCTAACGGGAGAATACGCAATTCTTGACGGAGCAAAAGGACTGGCATTACCAACCGCATTTGGGCAATATTTGAAAGTGCGGCAGGGAACCCAAAACCATATGTGTTGGAAAAGTATAGATGAACATGGAAAGGTTTGGTTTGATGCTGAAATTAACAGTACAAACCTTCAATTGATCAGTACCTCTGACAATGAAATAGCGGAACCATTGTTGAACATCCTGAAAGAGGCTCAAAAATTGAATTCTGATTTTCTCGCCCAAAATGAACGAAATCTTAATATAGAAGCGAGAATAACATTCCCAAGAAATTGGGGATTGGGCACCTCCTCTACCTTAATCGCAAATATTGCGGCTTGGGCCAATATTAACCCCTACAAATTACTTGAAGCTAGTTTTGGAGGCAGTGGCTACGATATTGCCTGTGCCACACATAATACGGCCATCACCTATATTAGAAATGGGCATAAGCCCCATGTACAGGAAGTAGATTTTAATCCTGATTTTGCCGACCAACTTTTTTTTGTGTATTTGAACCAAAAGCAAAATAGTAGAGATGCCATTAAGCGATACCGAACGCTAACTATACACAAAGAACAATTAATTACTAAAATCAATGCTCTTACGGATGCAATTTTAAATTGTGAAAATTTAGGAGAGTTTGAAATGCTCTTAAATAAACACGAAGCCTTATTGGCAGATACTTTGGGCCTGCCAACCATTAAAAATTCACTATTTCCCGATTATACAAATACAATTAAAAGCCTTGGGGCTTGGGGCGGGGATTTTATTCTAGCAACAGGCAAAAAGACAGCTATGGACTACTTTAGGAACAAAGGCTACTACACCATTCTACCCTACACCAAAATGATTTTATAAAAAAAGGGCATCCTATTGTAATAGGACACCCTTATAAATTCTATAACAATTGACGATTAGTAGAACGTTGCTCTCTTATCCTCAACATTGGCCGCTTCTCTCAAAGCATTATATACCGCAGTATTCACACGACCCGTAGCACCAGTTTTTAAGGAATTGGCATAAACACTGTAATTATCCAATTTTGGAGCGTCGGTTTTCTTTACAATTTCAATTTTAAAGACACCTGTATTACCTTGTATCAAACCAGAAACAGCACCTTCTTCCATACCATATGCCGTACCTACAACTACAGGCTCACTACCGGCACCCGGAATTGTTGGGGATTTAACGGTCAAAGCAGAAGCATTGGAAATAGCAGTACCGTTATCCGAAGCTATGGTAGCCATATCCTTGCCCTTATTGGCAGCAATGATTTGGGCCGCCTTACGTTCTTTTCTAATTATTGGTAAAACAAGGACAGATGCATCTTCCGTACTCATAACCCCTTCTTCATACTTACCTGTCAATTGAACCACTGCATAACCATTATTGATACTGAACCTCTTGACATCACCTACTTTGGTGTCATCGCTAAAAGCCCATTGAACAATATTTCTTTGATTTGACAAGCCCGGTAAATTTTCATCCAAAGCCTTGATCTTGTTTACAGGACGTACAACATATTCATTTTTCTTGGCAACCTCAGAAAAGGCACTTTCATCTTCCACTGTTTCCATTTCAAAAGTCGTAGCGTTAGTAAACAATGTGTTGATCGTTTCCTCAGAAGCTTCAATTTCCCTAGATGCCGTAGCTATCTGTACAATATCTTGCTTATCGTCTATTTTGATAACGTGAAACCCAAAGTCCGTTTCTACCAAACCAATAGCTCCAACTTTATTGCTAAAGGCAAAATCATTGAACTTTGGTACCATAACGCCTTCTTGGAAATAACCCAAATCTCCACCATTTGGTGCAGAAGGTCCATCAGAATTATCTCTTGCCAGTTCAGAAAAAACAACTCCAGATTTTTTAGCCTCACGCAATAATTCCTTTGCCTTTTCCTCTGCCTCTTCTTTTGTTCTGGTTACATCCGGATTTGCTCTTGTAGCCCCGGTATAAGCCAATAAGATATGGCTTGCCTTTACGGAACCATTTGGCTTTCTGGCCATCATCTTGGAAATCTTGTAAGAACCCCCATCTTTATATGGACCATAAATTTCCCCTACGCCAAGACTGAACAACGTATCTGCTACCGTAGAAGGTAAATCTTTCTTAGCCTTAAAAATCGTATCGAATTTAGTGTCTGAATTCCTATCCAGGAACCCAACCATATCCTTAGTATTTCTAAAGCCCAATATGGTGTCATTACGATCGGTCTGTGAATTATATTCAACGGTATCATCTAGAAGTTTGGTTATGGCCTCCTTTATGGCAAGATCATCTGCCTCAGAAGGTTTTTCACTAAAAAATACATATTGAAGATCTCTTGCAGGCTCTTGCTTGTATTCTTCTTTATGATCGTTTACATAATCCGCTATTTCACTTTTGGTTACCGTAATAGTGCTATCTGGAATTGAAGAATAAGGAACCCTTACATACTTAATGTCCATTTTATCATTGGCCAGCCTATAATCCAGCTCACCTTCCTTTAATGTTGCACCAACACCTGCTTTTACCAAATTAAAATAGGTCTGTTCCTTGGCCAGTTGCACAATTTCATTTTCGGTTTGCAACCAGGCATCATATTGTGCCGGACTATTAACTTTCCAATCCGCTACAGTCTGCCTAAAAATATTGGGATCAAACTGACCGTTCTCATTTTGGAACTCCGGATTTTGGGCATACCCAGTAGTACGAAGGAAATCAACAATTTGATCTTGCTCAATACCTATTCCCAAATCCTCGAACTGCTCACCTAAAATGGCCTTTCTTATCTTGCTTTCCCAAACTTGGTTTACTACCTGCATTGAAGATGCATTAGGACCTACTCTTCTTGCTGCGGTTTCGACCTCTTGTCTAAACTCATCTATTGAAATTTCCTCCCCATTAATCTCGGCCACTGACGAACCTACTTTTTCACCTCCAAAATTGCTACTGGTAAACACACCAGAAATCACAAATGCAAACAATGCCAAACCTATGATCAAGATCAACACCGTGGTCCGTTTTCTAATATTCTCTAATACTGCCATTCTAATTAATGTTTAAAATAATCCTTTGTGGTTATCGGGAGGCAAAACTACCATTTTTAATTGAAATAATAAAAACTAAAAAGCCACCTAATTTATTGATAGATGCACTGTTATTCTTCTTCTAGAAGTTCTATGGAAACCAAATCTATTTTTGTATTGGAGACCTCTAACACCGTAAACATATAGGGTGCAATTTTAAGTTCTACCTCCTTATCCGGTATTTCTCCCAAAGTATGGACCAAAAGTCCGCCCAATGTCTCATATTCATCCGATACGGGAAGCTCCAACTTATAATTCTCATTGATATAATCCACCTCTAAACGTGCTGAGAACAGAAAGTGACGCTCGTCTACCCTTTCTTCCCTTAAGTCCGTAGTATCATGCTCGTCCTCAATTTCCCCAAATAGTTCTTCTACGATATCCTCTACGGTTACCAGACCAGAAGTACCCCCATATTCATCCAGTACCACGGCAATACTCTTTCGTTTCTTGATCAAAACATTTAAAATATCCTGTATCAACATAGTTTCCGGAACAAACTCCACCGGTAACAATATACTTTTAATGGTCTTGGGCTTTTTGAACAGTTCATAAGAATGTACGTAGCCAATAACATTATCTACCGTATCATTGAACACTAATATTTTGGAATAGCCTGTTTCCGTAAATAATTTTGCAAGGTTTTTGGGCGTTTCGTGCATTTCTACCGCTACGATCTCTGTTCTTGGAACCATGACCTCCCTAGCCTTTACCGCTGCAAATTCCAAGGCGTTCTGAAAAATCTGTATTTCCGTATCCACTTCGTCCTCTTCCTCAACGGTTTCCATTTGTTCGGTTATATAATCACCCAGTTCCAATTTACTAAAGGCCAATTGTACCTCATCTCCAGAAGTACGGAAAATATATTTTAATATGAGGTCAGAAATCCAAATGATAAAATCTGAAATAAACGAAAACAGCACATAGAACAAAAATGCCGGAATGGCCAATAATTTCAAGAGGCTATTAGCATATATCTGAAACAACACCTTTGGCAAAAATTCTGCCGTAATTAAAATAATGAATGTAGAGATCAAGGTTTGGGTAAGTAAGCTGAACTCTGTAATAAGGATTTTTAAGAATGCGTTCTCAGGGGCCATTCCCGTAAACCAGTTCATGAGAATCTCTCCCATGAAAAGACCATAGATTACCAAGGCTATATTATTGCCAATAAGCATGGTAGCAATAAATTTTGATGGTTTTTTAGTTAACCTGGTAAGTACCATGGCCAAAAAACCCTCTTGCTTTTTTTCAATCTCTATATGAATTTTATTCGCCGAAATAAACGCGATTTCCATTCCTGAAAAAAAAGCGGAAAAAACCAAGGAAAGTAGAATGATGATACCAGCCGTACCCACTATACGTTATTATTATTGTCTCGCTTACGCTGTTCAAATTTTTTCCTGTAGTTTCTTCTGAACAGGAACATACCTATGGAAACTATGGCAAAAAATATAAAAAAATAGGCCATGTTCCTATCTGTATTCCAATCGGTAAAAATCCTATACATAGAAAATCCAGCTACTATGATATATAAGTATTCCGTATATCTTAAAATATTAATCATTTTCTTGTTCTTTTTCTTCCTTTATCAACATTAGTCCGTAGGTCTTATGTGCATTTAAATACTTAAGGTCTTTTTGAATATCCATACCTTCCCCATCCATTACGGTACCATCATCTGGGTTGGTAAACTTAAACTTTTCTTGGGTAAAGGCCCACTCATTTCCACGATCGTAATATAATTGGGAAGTTTCCAATTTTTTACCATCGTCTCCCTTTATCAACACATTGCCCCTTAAATCTACAATAGACGTTGCCAAATATAGTATACCATAATCTGCCTCTATAGTGGTCCTTTCATTTTTTTCATTAAAGATTTCCACCAAAAGCCCTTCAGGAAATGTTTGGTAAGGAAAAGATAGCTGTTCATAATTTTCCCAAATAGGTCCGGACAATATATTTAATACTTTGGAAGCACCTTTATCTTCTGACCCCAATTTAACCGGTGCCTCTGTATATGTCAATACAAAATCTTCAACTACGCCTCTTGGAAACACTTTTTTTACCGCTTCATCACCAACCCGTTTATAATTATCTCCACAGGACAAAAAAAGCATTGCCATGGTATACACCACGGCAATGCTTCTATAATTGAATATTTGTGTCATTTGTACTATAACGATGGAACCTTAACACTACCACCTACCCAGCAAGAGAAGGTAACAGTCTTACCTGCCATATTGGAACTAAAGATCATTTCCCTAGTTGGAGCCTTAGCCTGGTAACTTGTAGCAGCCTGACTTGCAGAACCACTTAATGAAGGATCCACCCTACCGGCCTGTCTAGCCATGTCTGCCGCTTTCCAGTAAATTGCCCTTTTCTCAAAAGTAGTACTACCACAATCATTGGCACTTGTAGCATATAAACTGGCGATCAATAAATATGCACGACCATTGGAAGGGTTGGCATCTATTGCTTTTTGCGCATAGCTACGTGCAGTAGACTTGCTTCCCTTTCTTTTGTTGATTACTGCAACTTTGTAGGCAATCTTAGACTTTTTATCATTATTGGTCTCTAAAGACAATGCTTTGTCAAAATCCGCAAGAGCACCTTTGGTATCGCCATTCTTCATTTTTAAAGTTCCTCCATATACATAAGCATCAGCAGAAGGATCTAAAGCCAATTGTGCCTCAAAAAGTTTTTGGAACATAGGATCATCCGTACATTCTTTGTTGAACATTAGACCTACTGCTCTTTTTACCCAAACAACATCTCCCTTTTTCTCCTCAAAACTCTTTTCGTACAATGGAATCAAGTTACTACAATCTGCTAAAGGACCTAACTTAGAATCGATACTACCTGCAATTTTACCATATACTTCAGAATATGAGTTATAGGATTTTAAGCGAGATTTCTCTTTAGAAGTCAACGTACCCGCTTCTTCCTTTGGTAAAAGCTTGGCTATTTTTCCTGTAATCTTTTCGTTTTCTACTTCAATCTTTTCAGTAACCGCATCATAAACGTCAAATACTTCTTGCAAGTCTTTTCTACCAGCTTTATGCTCGTCAACTAAACTTGAGAAATAAATATATAACGCCTTTGGATTTGTAAAGTTTTCCTGATCCTTTGTAAAAGCTTCGCTTAACATACTATACATCTTAGCATCATCGGCCATTTTGTTATCATACATTACCATCGCCTTGTCAACCTCAGTTTCACCTTGCGTGGTCTTTGATGCAAAATGCTTTAACTTATTGTCATAAAGACCCATTAGTTCATTGGCAAATTTTTCCTTATCTGCATCTGAAGCCTTTTTTAATTTATCCTTTAGGATACGCTCACCATATACATATATAGCATTGTTCAATTGCGGACAGGTTTCATATACCATTTTCCATGGTTCATAAGCCGCATCATAATTTTTAACTTTTGCATGTTCGGAAAATATAGACAGATTAGTCATACATTCAGGATTTTGAGCCTGAGCATTACTTACCCCCATCATCCCAAGGAACATAATTGCCGTGAAGTAAAGTTTCGTTTTCATCTTTTCTCTTTTTTAAGGTGGTTAATGTACTAAATTTTTATTAATTGATCTTTCTTTTCTGGAACCAACGATCGTTCAATGACAGCCCTACATTAAGTTTAAAATAGCTTTCTTCTACTAAATTCGCCCTTGTTGTTCCCCTTCTTCCCAATTCAAATCCTAAATTAAGATTAGAGAAACTTCTTCCAAGTGGTAGACCTAATCCAAAAGTTATGCCAAAGTTATTTATATCAACATCATTTACGACCATACCGGTTTTATCTAAACGCAAACCTGCACGGTAAGTCACTCTTTTTAAATAACTTGTAAAGGAATCATGGTCAGGGGTAATAAACAGTCCTAAGGCATAAGAACTTGCATCTACATAAGAAACACTATTGGCACCAAGGAAATCATTTTCGAAAGAACCCATACCCTGAAAGCTATATTCACCCCCAACAAACCATTTTAAATCTTGTCCAAAGCCCAAACCAATTGTAGTTGTTGTAGGAACCTTTAGCTCTGTATTCCTTAAGTTCTGGGCGGCCAGATTTACGTCTATCTCTTCAATATTACCACCTGTGGCCACGGAAAAAGAACCAATTTGCCTTGTATTCTCAGACACCAGATTACCTTGGGTATTTACCCGTACAGAAGAATGAAACCTATATTTATCATTAATCAACGGCGTATAGTTCAAGGCATAATTAAAATCAAAACCATTTACCTTAGAACTTCTACGATCAAAAGTTCCAAATTGGATACTCTCTATCTGCTGCAGGCGCTGACTATCTAACGTACCAAAATTAAAATTAACAGTAGCACCAATACTCACATTTTTTAATACTTCATACCCTACGGAGTAAAACACACGGTTTAAACCGCCCTCACCAGTATAGACATTTACCAGGGAACCATTTACATTGTCCTGTTCATCTATCAAATTATAGCCTACGGAAGTAAACGGCATTATACCAAAGCTCATACCCAAACCTTTGCCCAGACTGAAACCCAATGCCAAATAATCCAAGCTGGTTATAGAGGTACTTTCCTCTCCCAGATTGGTCTTTAATCGATATTGTTTGTTGGATACACCGGCGGTATAGGTTACAAGACCCGTCTTGTTCATTACCTTAAGCCCTAATTCTCCCAAAGCCGCAGGATTCTTTAAATTAAGATGGATACTGTCCGCATACACACCAATACCCCCCATCATTTGATTTTCTACCGTGCCCGCATTCTTTAAATCACCAATTCCAAAAAAAGAATAGGGAGATACAGTACCATCTTGAGCGTACATACCAACGGTGGTCATGTATACTATTGCAATTACAATTTTTCTGATCATTTAGTGCTTGTTGTATTCTAGCAAATAATTAAGCCCTTTCAGGAGAAATTTAGAATCCGCAAATATGGTATTTTTTACTCGTTTAGACAAAAATAGTGTATCACCCCCTGTTAAAATAACTGTTAAATCTTTAAAACGGCTATTATATAGTTCAATTATTCCGTTCAATTCAAGCTCTACACCATACAATACACCACTGTGCATACAGTATTCAGTTGAGTTTCCTATATAATCCAATAGTTCTGTTTTTTCCAATAACGGCAGTTTGGCCGTTTGTTCATGCATTGCCTTATAGCGCATTTGTATACCTGGGGAAATGGCCCCTCCCAAATATTCATCAAAATCATTCAGCATATCATAGGTAATACATGTACCCGCGTCAATAATTAAGGTATTGCTATGTGGTTTACGATAGTATGCCGCAGTGACCAACGCCAAACGGTCCACACCTAGACTTTGAGGTGTTGCATACGAGTTCTTAAATGGCACTTTTGAAGCATGAGAAAGTTCATGAAGGTCACAAAAAACGGCTACAACCTTTATTTTATCCTCAGAAAGGGAACCAACGTTAGAAATTATTGCCGCGTTCACTTTTGGAAATTGCTGAAACAATTTTTTGACCGCCGCTACAAAATCCTCTTGCGCAACGGTCTCTATATGAACAATTTCCGACTTATTAAATATGGCTAATTTTACACTTGTATTGCCAGCATCTATTATCAAATTCATACTACAAAGATTAAAAAATAAAAAAACAATCTTCTTTTTTTATGATTTAGTTTGTTTATCATAAAATTGAAATTATATTTGCAGCCGCTTACAGCGACATGGTGCCTTAGCTCAGTTGGTAGAGCAATGGACTGAAAATCCATGTGTCCCTGGTTCGATTCCTGGAGGCACCACATAGAAAAACCGCATTATCAGTAGATAGTGCGGTTTTCTTGGTTATTGGGGTATTGTTGTTTAAAACCAATTGAACAAACTACAATACCCATAATTAGTACTTTTGAAAAGCGGCCCAAAGGCATCAATCCCAAATACGTTCTACCTTACGCTCTTTAAAATTAACGATTTGAACTGCTTCATTAGCAGTATTTTCTATGGTTAGACTAGTATAAAACTCATTGGGAAAAATTTGATTTGTCATTACGTATTGTCCTTTGTTCAAAAACAACTCTATAGATGAATGATCCAACAAAATTCTAACTTCCACATTTTCCTTGGGCAATTTAGAAATATCCATACGTTGCGCCCCGCCTTTAAATTTTTCGCTAAAATCCGTTTTACCGGACTTGTCCCTGTCAATCGTAACCAAATCATTGTTGGCATCTATTTCAATAGCTAGGCTATCACCGACCTCATTGCTCAAATACATTTTAAGCACTGGATTTTTCACGGAAAATTTAATCTCCGACTGATTACCATATTTAAGTGCAATTATTTTCTTCTGTTCCTGTTTTAGCTCCATTTCACCTTCAGTGTAGGCCTTATCCGTAATTTCACTAAATTTTTCTATGGGATAATTTATAAGAAACACCTCATCTTCAATCTTACGTAAACTTAACTTTCTAGGTACGGTCATGGCACTACGCCATTTTTCTGTAGGGGTATCCCTAGCATAGTCCCAATTACTCATCCATCCAATAAAAATACGATCGTTATTGGGGGTATGGTTATAGGTGACACCGGCGTAATTGTCCCTTCCAAGATCGATCCATTTATTTTCGGTCTGATCGGTGGTAAAGGTGGTACCGTCAAAATCCCCGATAAAATACTGCGTTCCACTACCTCCGTTAGGTGCACCGGGATTAATACTGATCAACAAGACCCATTTTTCCTCATCTGTACCTTCTATGGTCAACGGAAAAAGATCAGGACATTCCCATACACCGCCATGGGCTCCTTTATCCTTTCCGAACTCACTGACTTTATCCCACTCCTTTAAATTGGGCGAACTCCAGATTTGCAAATGGTCTCCCGCTACCAAAAGCATGGTCCAATTTTGTTCTTTTTCGTTCCAAAATACTTTGGGGTCCCTAAAATCCTTAATACCATCATTTCCTATTACCGGGTTGCCCTCATATTTTGTCCATGTATTACCATCGTCCAAACTGTAGGCAATTCCTTGGGTCTGAAAATCCATTTTACCTGCTTGCTCCCCTTCCATATCATGGTAGGTGAAAATTGCCACCATAGCCGGGTTCTCCCCGGTACCGAAACCGGAAGTATTTTTAGTATCCATTACCGCACTTCCCGAAAATATCAACCCATGTTTATCTGGATAAAGGGCTATAGGTTTATGCTCCCATTTTACTAAATCCTTACTTATAGCATGGCCCCAGTGCATAGGCCCCCAAACGGTACTATCCGGGTAATATTGATAGAATAAATGATAATTTCCATTATTGTAGACCAACCCATTGGGGTCGTTCATCCATTTTTCTTCTGGCGTAAAATGAAATTGCGGCCTGTAGGATTCCGTGTAGTACTCGGGAGTATCTATTTTCATTTGGTCCTCTATGGTCTTGACCTCTTGTTTACAACCAAATACGGTTGCCACAATGGACATCAATACAATTTTTGAACCTACTTTTTGCAAAACTTTAACCATAATACTGTCTTTTAAACTATAAATCTTGGGCGCTAAAAATAGTACCTTTACTGCAATGAAGTTAATCAAATATGCACAATTATTTAGTTTAGTTTCCCTCTTTACCGTTTCAAACGTTATAGTAGGACAAGGAAATATGGAGCGTGTTCTAAAAAATTGGAACAAAGAAAGTATACCTTATATCTACCCTGAAAATTTACCCATGAAAGATTCTATAGTGTATGTAGATACCAGGGAGAAAGAAGAGTTTAACGTAAGCCATCTTAGAAATGCCCTATGGGTAGGGTATTCCAATTTTGACGAAGCCAAGGTTCTAAATCTTATACCCAACAAGTCTCAACCCATTATTGTTTATTGCTCCATTGGCGTACGGTCCGAAAATATTGGAGAACGCTTAAAGCGACTTGGATATACCAGAGTACTGAACCTATATGGCGGAATTTTTGAATGGAAAAATCAAGATCGTATCGTATATAACAATAATGACACCCCAACCGATAGCATACATGCATTTAGCAAACATTGGGGCAAATTATTAAAGAAGGGAATAAAGGTATATTAGTTAGTGGTTAGTATAATTTAAAATAATACGTTGGGAATATTACAGAACAATAATGTGGAGCGCGATGAAAAAATCATTGATTTTACCTTGGCAAACTCCAAGAACCTATTACTTATTTTTACCAGAAACCCAGAATTAGGCAAGGGTAAAAGACGATTGGCCGCTACCGTAGGTGATCAGGCCGCTTTGGACATTTACACATTTCTTTTACAACATACGGTAAGCATCACACAAAACCTCTATGCAGAAAAGCGGGTATATTACTCAGAAGAAATATGGGAGAATGATATTTGGGATGCAGACAAGTATGGCAAAAGATTACAACAGGGCAATGATTTGGGAGACCGCATGGCCAATGCTTTTAGGGAAGGATTTGAAAGTGATTTCCAGAAAATAATTGTTATTGGAAGCGATATGTACGACCTTTCACAAGAGGACTTGGAAAGCGCGTTTAAAGCTTTGGAGAAGAATGATTTTGTGATAGGTCCCGCACAGGATGGAGGGTATTACCTGCTGGGAATGAAAACTTATAAACCTGAACTGTTCCAGAATAAGGCTTGGGGAACGGAAACGGTATTGAAACAAACCCTTGCCGATTTAAAAGCCGATAGCGTATGCTTATTGGAAGAAAGAAACGATGTAGATTATTTTGAGGATATAAAGGATATTGAAGCCTTTCAACCTTTTTTAAAACATATAAAATTATGACAAAGGAACAATTATTGGAATCTGTAGCCTATTTAAAGAACAAAGGTTTTGACAAGCCAGAAATAGGAATTGTACTTGGCACCGGCCTTGGCAAATTGGTGGACCATATAGAGGACCCCATAGATGCCCATTACAACCATATTCCATTTTTTCCGTTGGCTACCGTAGAGTTCCATACGGGCAAGTTGGTATATGGTACCATATCCGGAAAAAAAGTGGTGGTCATGCAGGGGCGTTTTCATTTATATGAGGGATATGACTTTTTGGATATAACCTACCCCATACGCGTCATGCACATGCTGGGCATTACCAAATTGTTTATTTCCAATGCAGCAGGTGCGGTAAACCTGAATTTCAAAAAAGGGGACATGATGTTAATAGAAGACCATATAAATTTACAGGGCGGTTCTCCTTTGGCATTTAAAAATGTTGGGGAATTTGGAGAACGTTTTGTAGATATGTCAGAACCCTACGATGTATCCATGCGCAACAAACTTATGGCAATTGCCAAGGAAAACGATATTTCTTTAAAGACCGGAGTCTATGCTTCTGTGGTTGGACCACAATTGGAAACCAAGGCAGAATATAGAATGATCAAATTAATTGGTGCAGATGCCGTGGGTATGAGTACCGTGCCAGAGGTTATTGTAGCCAACCACCTTTCCCTACCCATTGTTGCCGTTTCGGTATTGACCGATGAATGCGACCCGGATAATCTTAAACCTGTGGATATTGGAGAAATTATCGCCATCGCGGAACGTACTGAACCCAAAATGGTAAAACTTTTTCAAGAACTTATAAAACAACTGTAAGGCCATACCCTGTTTTCCTACCAAGTTTAGTGAAATTAATGCACATGAGTGCTTTTGAGCCCAACATCAGTATTATTATCCCCGTTTTGAACGAAGCGGACTATATAGCCAAAGTACTCCTGTGCATAAAACAGAATGCCTGCGCTAACCACATCAAGGAAATTTTGGTCGTTGATGGTGGTAGTACAGATGCTACCCCTTCAATAGCCAAGGCCCATGGTGCCAAATTGCTCTATGGCAAAAAAGGACGGGCGGCACAAATGAACCTTGGTGCAAAAGAAGCAAGCGGCGCAATATTATACTTTCTCCATGTAGACTCGTTGCCCCCTAAAGATTTTGACCGCTCCATTGCAAATGCGGTTAAAGAAGGTAAAATGGCAGGCTGTTTTCAAATGCGTTTTAACAGCAACAGCAGGTTTTTAAAATTTTTTGCTTGGTGTACCCAAATCAACCATCAAATTTGTCGCGGAGGCGACCAATCATTGTTCGTGGACAAAAATCTTTTTTTTGACTGCAAAGGATTTAATGAACAGTACACAATCTATGAGGACAATGAATTTATACAACGTTTGTACAAGCGTGTACCTTTTACCATTCTACCTTCTACGGTAACGACCTCTGCCCGCAGATATGAAGAAAAAGGAATGATAAGCCTACAATGGCATTTTGGTGTCATACACCTTAAATACTATTTAGGAGCACGACCCAATGAACTGTATGCATATTATCAAAAATATATTGCGGTATAAACGATTTATTTATCCTCGTAGTCCAATAATATGCCTTCACTGATCCATTTTGCCAAAGCTTGGCGATTATCCGGATCTAAAATGCGCACCTGATCCTTGGCATTTCTAATATTTCCAATTTCAATAAAGGTCATGGCGGGGTGTGTTTTTTTTACCAAGTACAACGAAGTCCTGTCCTCAAAAGTACCTGCGTAGGTTCTATTGGGCTGAAATTTCTTATACTTGGCCTCAAAAGTTTTATGGATACTTTCCGCCAATTTTTTGCCATTTTTACTTTTTTCGTGGTGATAAAAGAATACATCTATATTCTGACCTTCACTTCTACTATCTACATGGGTAACGATTAAACGCTGGTATTTACCCTTGTTATCCTTATATAAATCGTTCACGATCTGTACCCGTTGCTTTAACCGCGCCACTTGGTTTAAAGGTATTTCCTTATCCGGATAGGCTACCTCATCATGATCAATCTCCAATATGCGATCATCACGTATACCATCATTTCCATCCTGTATAATAATATAGACCGTTGCCCCGTGCGCCATTAATTCCCTTGCCAAGCGTAGGGTAATATCATAGGCATATTCATCCTCGGCAATAGCTTTCCCCGCATAGGTCCCCATTGCCCCGGGATCGGGGCCCCCATGACCGGATACCAAATAGTAGATAGTTCCTTTTAACCGTTTGCTTTTTGCTATTACATTTTTATGTTTCTCCCCAAACAGGTCATATTTAGAACTTTCCAGTTTTTTTATATCCGTGGACTGTTTCTGTATAGAGTCTACAATGGCTACGGTATCCAAAACCGTTCTGGGCATAACATACGTTCGCCCTGCTACCAAATGTACGCTATCCTTTAAGCGCTCACTATTTATATAGATAAATTCATCCATAACCTCGTACGGGTCAACTCCCTGTTTGCGCAACAGCGAAAGAATGCCGTCACCAGGTTCTGCCGTTACGGTATTCAATGAATCCTGCGCCACAACAAATTGCACCGCACATATGCATACAACCATATATTTTACCATAACATATGGAAAACCAAGGTTATGCCATACATGTTCTACCCGTTCATGATCTACCTTACTAATACTCACTATACTTTCTATAATTTTCACTTACTACTTTTAACGAGGGTTTGTTTTGTGGGGTAAACCTGTTATCATTCTCACCACCTGCATTTTTATGGTCGGTGAACCATTTCCATACATAACCGCCCGCAAACCATTTTTCGTTCCAAAATTCGGCATATATGGCCTTCTTACAGTTTACTTGTGATACCATATTCGGTTTTTCTTCCGTATGGTCTACCAACCACGGCTTTTTTGCGGTATAGTCCATACTTCTATACCCATATTCCGTAAACAGTATAGGCTTTTGCTTTTCAGTACTTAGCGTGGCCATTTTACTTTTCCAAGGCTGCCAACCAGCTATAAGCTCATTAACCGTAGGTGTTTTTGCTTCCGATAACGGAAAATAGGCATCTACCCCAATATAATCTAACTGTTCCCAAAAAGGTACACGCTCAAATTCATCCCAATTTGCCGCATAGGTAAGCTTACCTTTATAAATTTCCCTAATTTCAGCAATAAGCATGTTCCAAAATTCTGGCCGCGCCTGTACAAATTGTTCCAATTCCGTACCAATACACAAGATATCTACCTTACGCTCTGCCGCTAAACGGGCATAGGTCATCATAAAATGACGATATGATTCCTCTAACTGTTGCCAGTGTTGCTCATTGTCCATCTTCAGCTTTCCCGTGAATATTCCCTTGGATATCCATATTTGCGGCTTCATCATAACAGACACCCCATTTTCATGCAACATATGAATGTATTGCGCTGCACCCTTCTTAGTTTCACCAAACCACTGACGATCTGTATTAAACGTGATCTGTGGATTATTTACCTCCCTTATAAAACCAAAAGGCATTACGGCGGCGCTGTTGGCATAGATATTTAAGATTTCATCTACTTGACCCTGCACCACGGCTTGCCTGGAGGCCACAAAACTTACCCCATTTATTTTTCCGTTGCCCTGTCCAATGCATGCTAGTTGCATACTGCACAGAAATAGAAGTGCCAATTTTTTCATTTCCCCAATCTTAGGTTCAAAATTATACTATTTACGGCATGTTCCCAATAGCAGATATACCCAACAATTTGTTAAGAAATGAACTAAAGGTAAACGGTAACAAGTAATGTATTGCGTATGTAGCTATTTCACATTTAAGCGCCAATCATACGGATAGTAATCCAAAAGAATATCCTTGGAAAACTTAGTAGTTCTATACCTATTGATAAATGCTAATATACCACCGGCCCTATCAAAATCTACCTTATACCAATCAAACAATTGAGAAACAAAGACCTTATCACCCTTATTCCTAATGAACATAGGGTCGTTCAATGCTTTGGCTGTTTGTTGATGAAGCTGTTGGTTCAACCTGTTTGGCATGTAGGCCTCCCCAATAATTGGCGGACACCCTAGGCCCGCACAGACCAATACAAAATGAAAACGGGGTTCATTTGGAAACCTTGCTCTAAGTAACTCATTTTCTATGGCGTTCAACGTTATATACCTCCCCCCCACATTATACCTCAGCTTATCAAAAAAACCGTCCACGTCCAAAGGGGACCGTAGGGGATAATTATCCACAACACCCTTAATTACCAACAGATTATAGGTGTTTATCCAAAAGGCCTGATACACATTAGGATCTTGAAGATCAATGGCCGCTTTTTCCGCCAATTTCAGCACGCTATTCAATGCCAAAGGTTGTTTGACAATGGAGGCATAATCTACCCTTCCGTTCTCTACATGGGTTTTCAAAAATGTATCCGCAGCACTAAAAAACTCGGTATTCTGGGCCTTTCCACCATTTATCCCAAAGAAAAAAACCAAAATTACCCAAGAGTATTTCATACCAATTAAATATTCGCTGTAACCCTTTTGTCGCAACTTAACATAGAAACCAACACATTACTATTCTTGCAAGGGTGCGTTTACCTATCTACGCAATTAATGTTACCTTGGTTTTAATTGCACCGGTAGCCTTAGATTAATTCTAAATAACCCGGTTTCAATATACGCCTGTAAAGCATCTGACTTTTCTTGCGACTAACTTTTAAATTTACTGCCATATGGAGCATATCATCATTATTGGAAATGGAATATCTGGTGTTACCTTGGCCAGGCATGTACGTAAGCTTTCCGATAAAAAAATTACCATCATTTCTGCAGAGTCCGACTATTTTTTTTCCCGTACCGCATTAATGTATGTATATATGGGCCATATGAAATTTAAGCATACCCAACCTTATGAAGATTGGTTTTGGAAGAAGAACCGTATTGAACTGGTGAAGGGCTATGTGGAAAAAGTAGATCCGGCATCCAAAATAATTCACTTGGCCAATAACACTACCCTATCCTATGACAAACTGGTGATCGCCACGGGTTCAAAACCAAACAGATTTGGATGGCCGGGACAAGATTTACCGGGGGTACAAGGCCTCTATTCCAAACAAGATTTGGAAACACTTGAAAAAAACGCCCCCAATAATACGGTATGCCAACGGGCGGTAATTGTCGGCGGCGGACTAATAGGAATAGAAATGGCAGAAATGTTACGTTCCCGAAAAATTCCCGTTACCTTTTTGGTCCGCGAAAAAAGCTTCTGGAACGGGGTATTGCCAAAAGGGGAATCTGCAATGATCAACCAACATATTTTAGCACACCATATTGATTTACGGCTAGACACTAATTTAAAGGAGATTATCCCAGATGAACAAGGAAGGGTCAAGGCAGTGACTACAGACAAAGGAGAAACCATAACATGTAACGTTGTTGGACTCACCGCCGGGGTCACCCCCAATATAGATTTCCTGAAAGGTAGCGGTATAACATTGGGCAAAGGCGTTAAAGTCAATCGTTTTTTGGAGACCAGTGTGCCAGATGTTTATGCCATTGGCGATTGTGCAGAACAGCATGAGGCCATTGACCAAAGAAGACCTGTAGAGGCTGTGTGGTACACCGGTAGAATGATGGGGGAAACCCTTGCCCAAACCCTTTGCGGAAAGCGTCGAGCGTACAACCCCGGACATTGGTTCAATTCCGCAAAATTCTTGGATATTGAATATCAAACCTATGGATGGGTGTTCAGTGAGCGGAACAAAGAGGACCATGAGCAGCATTTTCATTGGAGACATCCCAAGGAAAATATCTGCATTACCATTGCCTACCATAAGGAAACCAATAGGTTTTTAGGGATTAATACGTTTGGTATTCGTATGAGGCACGAAATTTTTGACAGATGGCTAAACCAAAACAAGGAGGTTGACCATGTCTTGACCTATTTGAAAGATGCTAATTTTGACCCAGAGTTCTATACCCAATATGAAGATGCCATTGTTGCGAAATACAATGCGGAACACCAAAAAAACATTGACCCCAAGAAAAAGAGTTGGAAACATATTTTTAGCAAGGCTTAATCAATAAAGAATGAAAACACTACAACATATAGGAATCACTTTATTTTTAATAGGCCTAGGTATTTTTACCGTACTACCGTTCGTAGGTACGTTCAAGGTGGACCAAACCATTTTGGACCAAGTAATTGCCGATAGTTCCATAAAAAGCGATTTGCTTATCAATGATTTACAGACGCAAGTGGCCGGCAATGAGTTTAATGGGGTACACCACCTATCCGGCATTGTGGTTACCTCCTTGGAAAACGCAAATGCCACACATAGAAAAAATAAGGAGTATAAGAAAATTGTTTACGTAAAGGGCAGGGACCTGGCGGCTACCATCGCCAAAAAATCAGGTTCGGGATTTATTGCCGGGAATAAAGGTCTAATGTGGTTTTTAACCTTTGGACTGGGTATTATAGGCGCATTGCTTTTTATTGTTCCCCAAGTGGTCCTGTTAGGTCCCAAAGGCATTAAGAACGATGGTATCTATCATCAAAGTTCTACCAATAGGGGCTGGATCGCATGGCTGGTATTCCTGTTTTTGGTCTCTTTCTATCTTGTCCTTTATTTTAGACCTGAGTATGCCACCAATTGGACGTATTTGGTAGACCCCATCAGTGAATCTTTAAGTGGAAACCCTGCCGGACATTGGTTTGTATATGGGTTTATGTATTGCGTTGTCATGACCGTTATGGCCGTGCGCATGTATATTAAATACCGGCATAACGTATACCAAACAGTGCGCACCACCTCTGTGCTGTTCTTCCAAATTGTCTTTGCCTTTTTGATTCCTGAAATTATGGTGCGCCTGCAAATGCCCTACTATGATTTTAAAAATGCTTTTCCGTTGGATTATGATTTCTTTTTCCAGTGGAACCTGAAATCGTTATTGAACAGTGGCGGCATTGGTATTTTTATCCTTTTCTGGGGCATTATCCTCACTTTGGTCATTGTGCCCGTAATGGTCTATTTTTTTGGAAAAAGATGGTATTGTTCCTGGGTTTGCGGGTGTGGCGGTTTGGCCGAAACCCTTGGGGACCCTTATAGGCAACACTCCGATAAGTCTTTGTTTGCCTGGAAGGTAGAACGATGGTTGATCCATGGGGTTTTACTTTTTGCATTGGTAATGACCGGTATGACGCTGTACAGTTTTTTTAGCGAAACGGGCACAGTACTGGGTATTAAGACCCAAAGCGTACAAAATGTTTACAGTTTGGCCATAGGTTCTATTTTTGCCGGTGTCATAGGTACGGGGTTCTACCCCATTTTTGGAAATAGGGTGTGGTGCCGTTTTGGTTGCCCTCTGGCTGCCTATCTTGGTTTTGTACAACGTTTTAAATCTCGCTTTAGAATTACCACCAATGGCGGACAGTGCATTTCATGCGGCAACTGTTCCACTTACTGTGAGCAAGGTATTGATGTGCGGGCCTATGCCCAAAAAGGTGAGAACATAGTGCGGTCCAGTTGTGTGGGCTGTGGTATTTGCTCCGCGGTCTGCCCACGTGGCGTACTAAAATTGGAAAACGGGCCAGAAGAAGGGCGCATTAACCCCACCGAAGTACTGCTGGGCAATGATGTTGACCTGATGGAATTGGTAAACAAAAAATAACCTAAAGCCTAATTCACTAAATAACCAGATATTAATTGTGCGGAACCATTCATTTGCCTTAAGGACCCCTAGCATTCATGTAATCATCCTAAGCTGTTTACTGCTCCTCCCCATGGCGGGTTTGGCACAAGAGGAACTCAATTACCCGGTGGTGCGCTACGGGCCTGAAACGTTCACTGCCAGTTGGGTGAGCCATCCGGACATAGCGGGTGGTGAGGACCGGGCCGTTATGTTCAGAAACACATTTATAGTAAAGGACAGTACCCAAGACCTGATCATCAACATAAGTGCGGACAATCATTACTTTTTATATGTTAACGGTAGGTTCATTACCCATGGACCACAATTGAGCGATATTCAACATTATAAATATGAAACCCTAAACCTAAAGGACTTTATACGGAACGGCAGCAATGTACTGGCCCTTAAAGTGGTGAACTTTGGCAAAAGACGCTTTTTAGGTATGCAATCTATCTTTACGAGCGTTATGGTGAACGGCGTTACGGAAAATGCAAAATCGCTTAACACCACTGGGGCGGGAGATTCATGGCGCTGCTTATTGGATAATAGTTATACCGCCAACGAAGTGGTATGGAGGGGCACAGGCGAAAAGGCCATAGTTGGCGGATTCTATGCTAATAACCCCACCGATATAGTCGATTTTAATGCCTATCCTACAGGGTGGGAAATGCCCGGATATGACGATGCCGAATGGCAACGCACGGAATTTTTTGAAAATGCCAGTAGCATGGGCGGCTCCATCGCCTATCTGTTGGAGCCCAGAAATCTGCCCTTATTGTCCTGGGATACCGAGGCCATGGGCTCTATTGTTAGATCAACAGAAATTGGTACCACCAATTTTCCCGTAAGTGGTACGTTGACCATTGAACCACATTCAACATCTACCCTATTAATAGACCAGAAATATGTTACCAACGGTTTTCCAGAGTTGGTGTTCAGTAAAGGCAGGCGGGCATCTATCCGTATTAACTATGCCGAAAACCTTTTTGGCCCAAACCAGGAAAAAGGAGACCGCAACGATATTGAGGGCAAAACACTTTTAGGCTACTACGACCTTATCACATCCAACGGAAAAGAACAACAAAAATTCATTCCCAATTGGATGCGTACCTACAGGTTCATTGAACTTGAAATTACCACCAAGGAAGAAGCCCTTACCCTGAACAGCTTCATTAACCACAGATCGCGAACTACACTGCCATCCTACGCGCAATTTATATCTGACAATGAACTTTACAACGAAATTTTTGAGATCTGTAAACGTACCGTGGATATCTGCACACAAGATTATTTTTTGAGCGATGCCTACTATGAAACCATGCAATACGTAGGCGATACCAAAATACACGCCCTAATCTGGGAGGCCATGAGCGGTAATGCGGACCATACCAGGAACGCCATTAGGCAATTTCATCATTCTAGGGATGCGGACGGAAATATTCTGGGGGCCTACCCCCTACGGTCCACCTTTATCTACCCCACCTATTCCTTGGTCTGGATAAGTATGATCGCGGATCATTACAAAACAACCGGTGACAAGAATTTTATACACACCTATAAAGACGGTATTGTCCACACCCTTGCCGGTTTTGAAAGGAACATGAACCCAAAGCACCTGGTAAAAAAGACTCCTTACCGCTATTTTATAGACTGGTATACGGGGCCCAACAATGGCAGTGGTACGGCCACGAACAATGACGGGGAAAATTCTGCCGTGGTAAGCTTGCACTATGTTCATGCCCTACAGCTTGCAGCACAATTGTTCAGCAAAATTGGGGATACCCAAACCGCTACAACCTATACCCAAAGAGCCACTACCATTAAAAAAGCGGTTTACGACCTGTGCTACGATACGGAAAGAAAGCTTTTTGCGGAACGGCCGGACAAAACCGTTTATGACCAACACACCAATATCATGGCCATCCTTACCGATGCCATTGCCCCAGATAAACAGCAAGCATTACTTGTACGAATCCTGAACGACAAAGACCTATTACAGGCTACCTATTACTACCGGTTTTACCTGTTCAAAGCCATTGAAAAGATTAATGCACCAGAACTGTTTCACCTTGCACAACGTCCTTGGGAACAAATGGTCTACGATCATATGACCACAACCTTGGAACGTTTTGAAAGTGCCGAAAAACCTACGCGGTCAGAGGTACACCCCTGGAGTGCGTCTCCGGCATACTTTTATTTCAATTATTTGGCGGGTATTAAATCCGTAAAAAATAATTTTGAAGAAGTGCGTATTGCCCCTGTTTTTGGGATACTTAACACTATAGACGGACTTTTACCAACGCCAAAAGGGGCCATTGCATTTAGTTTGAGCAAAAAAGACAGCCAACTCACAGCACAAATAACCTTGCCAAAAAACATAACCGGCAACCTTATTTGGCAAGGCACCGTTATTGATTTAAAGCACGGGGCACATACGTATACCTTAAAACCAAAAAACCAATAATGCGCCCCTATAGCCCTATCTGTTTTAACGGTTTGCTTGTACTGTCAATATTTTTTAACCGATCTTTGGCATTATGTCCAAAAGGAAAAAGCACATGGTTATGCACTTGAAAACATATATGCCCATTGTTATACTTCTTGCGGTTTGCAGCTTGCTAACCATTGCCTTTACCAAAGGAGAGGACAAGCGTTATGAACGCACCTATTATGAGGATGGCACTTTGGCCAGTGAAGGCTGGAAACGATATAATGTAAAGACCGATTATTGGATATTTTACCATCCCAACGGAAAAATCTCCATGAAAGGATTTTATGCGTACGGTAAAAAGGAACAGTATTGGTACTATTATGACGAGCACCGTGTTAGAAGCAAGGAAGGCCGTTACCACAACGACCAACAGGAAGGATGGTGGCTGTACTATGATAAAAAAGGGAGGGTAGCCCATAAGTGCCAACTTTCGCAAGGGTTAAAAAATGGCTACTGCCTTAAGTATGAAGATGCCAAAATGATATCCGCGGAACAATACAATATGGGCAACAAAATTAGGGAATGGCAAAGTTTTGATGCCTTTACCGACACCAACAGTTTATCCAATATAGAATAATGCCAGACATAAAAGTTATCATACCGGCTTTTAACGAAGCAGATTCCATAGCCCATGTTATAAGGGAGCTCCCCAAGACCGTATCCGAGGTTATTGTGGTGAACAACAATTCATCTGACCATACGGTTAAAAATGCCAAGGCCGCCGGGGCCACCGTGTTGACAGAACCTAGAAAAGGCTATGGCTATGCCTGTTTAAAGGGTCTGGACTATGTGGCCGCACTTGACCGTTCGCCTGAAATCATTGTATTCATAGACGGAGACTATTCCGATTATCCGGAGGAACTGGACAAGCTAGTGGCCCCAATTTTACAAAAGGACATAGATTTTGTTGTGGGCGCGCGAAAAAAAAGCCTGCGCGAAGAAGGTTCCATGACCCCGCAACAGGTTTTTGGCAACTGGTTGGCCACATTTTTAATGCGCTTGTTTTTTGGCGCAAAGTTTACGGATTTAGGTCCTTTTAGGGCCATTAAATACGAAAAACTCAAAGAATTGCACATGGAGGACAAAACCTATGGATGGACCGTGGAAATGCAATTGAAAATTTTGAAGAAAAAAATGACATATACCGAAGTACCAGTACGTTACAAACGAAGAATTGGTATCTCAAAAGTTTCAGGAACCGTAAAAGGTAGTATATTTGCTGGCATAAAAATATTGGGGTGGATCTTCAAATACAGTATTAAATAATATGGCATTAGCACTAGCGTACCTTATCATAATCGTTTATAGTATTTCATTGCTATTGATATTTTTCTATAGCCTGGCGCAGCTTAACCTTTTATTTAATTACCTATCCCAAAAGAGACAGCATCAAACAGCTCCAAAGTTTAATTTACTGGACCCAAAGGAAATTCCGTTCGTTACCATACAACTACCCGTTTTCAACGAGGAATATGTAATGGACCGTCTTTTGGAAAATATCGCGAAGATAGAATACCCAAAGAGCAAGCTGGAAATACAAGTGTTGGACGATTCTACCGATGATACCGTCATCAGTACTGCAGCAAGTATTGCCAAACTACAGGAAACCGGACTGGATATTCAACATATACGCAGAACGGACAGATCTGGTTTTAAGGCAGGTGCCCTCAAGGAAGGCCTTAAAATAGCCAAGGGAGAGTTCATTGCCATTTTTGATGCGGACTTTTTACCTGCGCCGGATTGGTTGAAGAAAACCGTCATCTATTTTAAAGATGAGGAAATTGGGGTGGTACAGACCCGTTGGGGACATTTGAACCGTGATTACTCTACCCTTACCAAAATACAGGCCTTTGCCCTAGATGCCCATTTTACGTTAGAACAGGTTGGTCGTAACAGTAAAGGACATTTTATCAACTTTAACGGTACCGCTGGTATATGGCGCAAGGAATGTATTATAGATGCCGGTAACTGGGAGGGCGACACCTTGACCGAAGATTTGGATCTAAGCTACCGTGCCCAATTAAAGAACTGGAAGTTTAAATACCTGGAAGATGTGGAAACTCCTGCAGAACTTCCGGTGGTCATAAGTGCAGCACGTTCGCAACAGTTTAGATGGAACAAGGGCGGCGCCGAAAATTTCAGAAAAACCGTTTGGAGCGTTATCAGCGCCAAAAACATTCCTTTTAAGACCAAGTTTCACGGAGTTATGCATTTACTGAACAGTTCTATGTTCCTATGTGTGTTCTTGGTTGCCCTATTGAGCATTCCGTCCTTATACATTAAGAACACTTATGGCCATTTAGACTGGGTATTTTCCCTATTGAGCCTGTTTACCGTAAGTACCATTATCCTATTCGTTTGCTATTGGTTTACCTACAAAAGCATACAGGGCAGCGGTTTTGACAATTTTGTGGACTATATACGAATTTTCTTTACGTTCTTTTCCGTAGCACTAGGTTTTTCACTGCACAATACCATTGCGGTATTGGAAGGCCATATGGGAAAAAGGAGCGAATTTGTTCGTACCCCAAAATTCAACATCAGCACGTTGAAACAAAGTTGGAAGGGCAATAAATACCTTGCCAAAAAATTATCTCCCAATATGATTTTGGAATTTGCCCTTATGGTCTATTTTATGTTTGGCATGTACAGCGCCATACCTTTAAACGATTTTGGACTGTTCCCTTTTCATTTTATGTTGTTCCTTGGGTTTGGCTTTGTTTTCTTCAAATCATTGACCTCAAGAGCATAATATCTGAACGCCCAGTACGGCGTTTGCACCGCATGGTTCTACATACTATCCAACGGGCTTTTTACCATGGACAACCGTTGTGGCGTAACCTTCGTATACACCTGGGTGGTGGTAATGGAGTTATGCCCCAATAGTTCCTGAATGAAACGCATATCCGCACCGGATTCCAATAAATGGGTGGCATAGCTATGGCGCAGCCCGTGAATTCCTATTTTTTTCCTGATACCTGCAATTTTCATTGCTTTTTTGAACACCTGCTGAACAGAACTTTTGGAGTAAGCGCCACCATATTTTCCTTCAAACAAATATTTCTTTGGCCTATATTTCTTAAAATATTCCCTTAGTAATGGCAACAATTTTTCCGGTAAGGGTACATACCGGTCTTTTTTACCCTTGGCACCTACTACATGAATTACCATTCTAGCGCTATCCACATCATTAAGTTTAATATTGACCACTTCTGAAACCCGTAATCCTGCGCCATAACACAATTTAAGTGCTACTAGGTGCTTTAAATTATCCGTAGCATTAAACACCTTGGCCACTTGTTCTTTGCTGAGCAACTTAGGCAAGACCAATGGTTTTTTTGGCCTGGGAATGTCAAAGAACATCTTTGGCCTATGCAATACCTGCTCAAAGTAAAATTTTACCGCATTGATTTTACCGTTAAGCTTTCTCTCACCCATACCCTCTTTCTTTACACAATGCAAAAAATAGTCCTTAAGCCTAGCGGAATCCAAACGATCTACAGGGTATGACTTCAAAAGCTTTAAAAGGTGATAGAATTCTGCCATGTAAATTCTCTTGGTATTGTCACTATAGCCTTTTAGTTGCAACTGGTCATACATTTGGGCATATGCTTTTTGATTGGTAGCGGAAAGCGACATCATTTTCCCTTGAATCATGGATTTAGGTTCCATACCCAATTGTTGGCGTACTACCGGAAGGTCAGGTAAATACCATGATTTTTTAGTCTGGCTCCACCTAACGGATGGAAACCTTTTACGCAATGCCTCTTTATTTTTTTGACTGTATTTCAATGAAATCAAGATTACATTTTTACCTCTGTGGGTATCTGTCGAGAACGTGTAAAATTCATTATTCATGGGAAAACGGTATAAGATTATAGTTGCCCAAAAAATATATCAAATTTAAAAATACAACAATGATATATTTTTTGCGCAATTGACTTAACCATTTTACGCTACCATGGTTATTACATTTATTAGAAAATTGTATCTTTCTTATCATTAACCATGATCACACATATTTATGTGTTAGCACATATTATGAAAAGAAAAATAGTCCTTGCTTTAATTTTGCTTCTGTTATTTTGCTTGGTCTATCTTAATATAAGTTCAAGGAAAATTGAAGGAGTTTGGCTAAATACTAATTACATCAGTTCTGCCTCTGGCAACATACTGCCCGGCCAGTCAATTCTTAAACTAAAAAATCATAAGTCAATTTCATATAGTCATTATAATAATCCTAGTGGGAATGGTTACTTCTTCTTTTTTAAAAATAGCATTTGGATTTGGCCTAAGTTTTATGAGGTTTATGCAATTAAAAAAGCTTCATTAGTTTATCAGGACAGCTTGATTTTGGAAATACATAAAGGTGAAAAAAATATATTTAAAAAAGTTCATGACAGTCTTCAAAATAATTCTGATTATGGATTCAGTTTTAAGAATAAGGCTTTTGAATTTCAGACTGAAAACACCAGTGGAAAGCTCTATTTTAATCAAGAGCTTTTCTTTTTAAAATCAAATTCTTCTAGCTTGGAATGGCACATGGACGGATGGGAGACTTTTAAAGTCGACAACTTCAATTTCATAGTTTTGGCAAATGGTTCGCCTTTAATAGTAAAAAAGAATAATAGTGTTCCGTTATTATATCAATTTAATAATGGAAACTCCTTGGGTGAAATTAAATTGAAAGAGACCTCATTGGACTCGACCGAATTCCGAAATATTCAAGAACAAGTAGAGGTCTTCGAAAAAAGGAGAAAGAATAAATAAAACATGTGCTAACAACACCTATAGCAAATAGGGCGATAAATACTATATTTAAAGGCTTGGTCGTGCTTGCAAAGTCCGCCAAATCTTTTGGATTTGGCAATTTAAAAAATGAAAGTAATTACAAAACAAAAAGCTTTGGCTACGAGCGCAGACGGAAACGAAAAGTTTCCTTGCCTGCCCTACTTGCCATAGCCTAACCGTTGTGTTTAATATTACTCAAATCAAATAATCGAGCAAATGAAAAACTTTTTGAACATTAAAAATCTCAAAATGGCACTTGGGTTCGCAACAGGATTTGCTATTTATGATTACTTTTCGGACGGACAAGTCGATTGGATAAGAGCAATAGTGACAGCAATTTTGGCGGTTGTAATCATGGCAATTTTTAACGGACTCAAAAAATAAAATGAATTGCAAAAACTGCGATAATTTAACTAGTGGTAAATTTTGTGCTAATTGTGGACAAAACACTAAAGTTGACAAATTAAATCTCCCAAATTTCTTAACTGAAATTTCAGATAGTGTTTTTCAGCTAAATCGTGGACTCTTTTACACAATTAAAGAGTTATTCAATAGACCAGGTCATGCGATTCGAGGGTTTATACAAGGCAGAAGAAAAGAATATTTTAAACCTATTGCGTATGTATTGACCTTGTCTACAATTTACTTCATTATTTCTCAATTATCTGACCATCCCACATTAATTGACGATTTCTTAGCTGGATATTCAAATGGAGGCGAAGAACGTGGGCTGGAAACCAATTCATCCCCAATTTTAAATTGGTTATCCGATAACTATGCTTATACCACTTTACTTTTACTTCCACTTTTTTCTTTTGCGACATATCTCTCCTTCAATGGACTTGGACAAAATTATCTTGAGCATATTGTAATTAACTCCTATATTACTGGACAACAAGCGATTATTTATTCATTTTTAATGATTATTGGAGTGTTGATTAACAGAGAAGATATTACCATTTTAGCAGCGGTTATAATTTGCACTATGTTCAATTACTGGACTTTTTCTCAATTTTATTCTAATACAAAAGGATTTAAAATCATTTTCAGACTATTGCTTGCTTATATTTTATACGTAGTTTTTGTATCTATATTTCTAATAGCATTTACCTTTAAATCGTTAGCATTGTAAAAAAAATACTAAACACAACAAAACCTATAAACAATACGGGCTTAGGTTTTAAACACTATGGTCTGTGTATATTTATAATGTCGCGAAATCTTTAGGATTTCGCTTTGAGAGAAAAAAAGAAAAACCAAAACAAAAAGATTTCGCAATGTACGTGGCGGAAGACAAACGCTAGTTTGCTCCCGCACTGTTTATAGCTCAGACGTTGCCAATAATTATGAAAAACATACTTTCAATCATATTAATCTTTCATTTTGGAGTTTATAATTTCAATTATTCAGACAATATAATTGGAACTTGGAGAGTCAAAAAAAATGTTAATTTAAGGACTCTAAAAGAACATAAAGAAATAACGCGATGTAATTTTAAACAGATAAAAACAGAAAACGGAACTGGTTATCCTGACAGAACATTCAAAGTTAATGGAGATTATATTGATTATTATACAGCTGACTATAAAGAATATGGCAAGTGGGAAATAGTAGATAACAATTTAGTACTAAATCATATTTTGGAGAAAAAAATACTGATTCTAATAAAGAATTATTGAACGTATTGAAATCGAATAACTTAATATTTAAAGAGGAAAATGGGTTCTATTATTTAAAACCGACTGAAATAAAAATTAAATATATAAACAAAAACCGAATTCAACTTGGAAGTGATAGTGTTTACACAATATATAAAAGAGTAAAATAACTATTGGCAACAACGTGTATAATTAATTGCTTGTTTTAAGCCTACTTACGAACATTCCTGCGGAATATTCTATCTGTGATTTATTTGCTAAATTAGTTGCTTATCCACGCCACTAATCATACACGAGACCGTTACCAACAATTTCAAGAAACCTATGGATTGGTTTAGAAAAAAATCTTGGACAAAAAAAGACGAAGAACATTTCTTTGCCAAACTGAATCGAGCCAGGAAATGGGGTCGACCGCAATATTTGAGAATTCAAGCTGTTGAATTAATAATGACAAAGAAACCGGACTTACTAAAAGTTGCGGAATCTTTACTTATTAAAATGCTTGATGAATATCCTAATGAGCAATCGGAAAGAAGTTTAGCACTTAACTCTCTCGCTGATATTTATAGATTACAAAATGAGTTGCCAAAATCTATTGAATATTATAAAAAATCGATGGATTTCGAACAAGAATACCCCAATGTAAAAACTAACTCCTATTTAGATTATTCGGAATTAATTATTAAAACAAATAATATCGAAAAATATGATGACGTATTGGACATCTTACTTGAGCGACAAAAGGAGTTACTATTTCCAATTGATAAATATAAAACTGCTTCAATTATTTCTATAATTTACAATTTCAAAAATGAGATGGGTTTAGCTAGACAGTACGCAGAAATTGCTGAGGAGAATGCAAATGCTCAAACTTCTGGACTTAGATATCATAAAAATTTAGGAGTTGTTAAAGAGCGAACTAATTGGCTGGACAAACTAGTAAATCGGGAATAAAAACTGTTGGTAACAAAACCTAAACGTAATACGGAGTTTTGAGCTAAATGGAAAGGTCTGTGTATATTTATAATGTCGCTAAATCTTTGGGATTTAGCTTTGATAAGAAAAATAAAACTAAACAAAAAGCTTTAGCTTCGTGCGCAGACGGAAACGAAAAGTTTCCTTGCCTCCGCACTACGCTTAGCCCAACCGTTACCCACAAGCGAAAAAAAGCCAGCCGTACGTTCAAGCACATTTAATTTTGCTCGTGCCTCACAAAATTAAAAGAGCTTTCACTTCCCTTCCCACTCCAAGAATAATATTCAACATAAATTAGATAGTTGTCCCAAATAATTACTAAATTTGGGACATAAATAAATGAGAAATGACTAAATCAGTTCAAACTAGAATTGAAAACGAAATAAAATCAATGAAAAGAGGGAGTATTCTATTCCCATCTAACTTTGATGATATAGGAAATGTGGAAGTTGTAAAGAAATCATTATTAAGACTTGAAAACAAAAAGTTCTTAGTAAGGTTAGCTCATGGAATATATTTATACCCAAAACAAGATAAACTTTTAGGAGTTCTATACCCCACAATAGAAGAAATTGCAATTGCAATTGCAGAACGAGATAAAGCACGAATTATACCAACAGGAATAACAGCACTAAATAAATTAGGATTATCAACTCAAATTCCAATGAATATTGTTTTCTTAACCGATGGAGCTCCAAGAAGTATAGTGGTTGGCAAAAGAACAATAAAATTTAAGCGTACATCTCCAAAAAACTTAGCTGTAAAAGGAGAAATTACAAGTTTAATTATTCAAGCTCTTAAGGAAATAGGAAAAGGTAATGTAACAGCAGAGCAATTAGAAAAAATTAAAATACATCTTGAAAAAGAAAAAAAAGAAATAATAGAACATGATGCTAAACTAGCTCCTGTTTGGATATCAAAAATCATGAAGAATAATTAAACATGAAAGCATTTATAAATCTTAGCGAAAAAGATAAACTGAACGTATTCAATCAAGTCAGTGAAAAATCTGGACTTCCATCTTCTGCTGTAGAAAAAGATTGGTGGGTTACTTTAGCATTGAATATAATATTTTCATTGTCTTATTCAAAACATATCGTTTTTAAAGGTGGAACTTCATTAAGCAAAGCTTGGAATTTAATTGAACGCTTTTCAGAAGATATTGACTTGGTAATTGATAGAAAACATTTAGGCTTTGAAGGTGAATTAAGCAAAACTCAAGTTAAAAAATTACGTAAAGCATCTTGTTCCTTTATTGGCAGTGAATTTTATAAAGACATCAATGAAGCTTTAATTAAACTAGGTGTTCAAGATTATGAATTAGTTGTTCAAGAAACAAAAGACACAGACACCGATCCATTAATTATTGAACTACAATATAAATCTTTAACAGAAACATCCGATTATTTAAGACCAAGGGTTTTGATAGAGGTTGGTGCACGTTCTTTAATGGAACCTGTCGAAAATAAACCTATTATTTCTATGGTTTCTTACGAGTTTAGAGAACTTCCCTTTGCTGAAACAGAAATAACAATACCGGTTGTTTCTCCTAAGCGAACCTTTTTGGAGAAGATTTTCCTATTGCATGAGGAATTTCAAAAAGAGACCAAGCTTATAAGAGTCGAAAGAATGAGTCGTCATTTGTATGATTTAGAAAAACTAATGGATACAATTCACGGTACAGAAGCTTTGACTGATATTGAATTATACAATACAATTGTAGCACACAGAAAGAATTTTAATGCAATAAGGGGAATAGACTACGCAAACCATAATCCACAATTAATTAACATTCTGCCACCAGAAGCAACAATTAAAGAATGGGGAAAAGATTATAAAACCATGCAGGAAAGTATGTTTTATGGAGATACCATTAGTTTTGATAAACTAATGGTGCGAATTGCAGAGTTGAATACTAGAATTAAAACAATTTCATTATGAATGAAAACGAAATAAGAGAAGAGCTTACTAGAACTATAGCAGAAGATTCTCAAAATATTGATAAAATTCTAAAACTATCACATAAGCTTGCTGCTCTTGATAATGACAGTGTTCGTTTTAGTGTAGATGCAAGTGTTATTGATAGATTAGGAACAGAATTGGTTGCGAGACACGAAACTGCTGTTTCTGAATTAATTAAAAACTCCTATGATGCAGATGCAAAATCAGCATCAATTAATTTTTTAAATGTTGATAATAGTGGAGGAACTTTAATTATAGACGATAACGGAAATGGAATGACTAGAGACCAGTTGGTGAATGGTTTTATGAAGATTTCTTCAACTTCTAAAATTCACGAACCAGTTTCTCCTATTTTTAAAAGGAAAAGAGCTGGAAAAAAAGGAATTGGACGATTTTCAACACAAAGATTAGGTAATAAACTGACAATAATAACACAAACAGAAGGCTCTGATTTCGCTCTTAAAGTGGTTGTTGATTGGGAAAAATATAAAATGGATGGGGATTTAATTTTTGTAACCAATCAAATAGAAGAAATTCCTAAAACGAAAGAAAAAGGAACTACTTTAAAAATAGAAGGTTTAAGAGAATGGTGGTCAGAAGCTATGATAAAGCGTGTATATCGATATGCCATTGACATACTACAACCTTTTCCAATAGCAGAAATTGAAACTGAAGATAGTAATGAAATAAAAGACCCTGGTTTTGAAATTAAATGTTTAAAAGACAATAAAGAAATTGCAGACCAACAATCTATGTTTTATAAGCATGCAGTGGCGGAAATAGAAGGTCATGTTGATGAGAATGGCAAAGCTTATTGGGATATTAAAAATAGTCGTATACCTGACACAAACACTGAAGAGCATCAATATTTCAGTAAAGACGATAAAATTGAAGACATTCCTTTTCAATATTTAAAAGATGTAAAATTAAAAGCATATTACTATATCTATAATGTTGGGTTAATACCTAAACAAAGTGAAAGTTATATTAATAGTATGGCATACGAATATGGAGGTATAAGACTTTACCGTAATGGGTTTAGAGTTTTACCTTATGGAGAACCCCAAAATGATTGGCTGGGACTTGATGAGTCTGTTCGAAAGAGAAAAATATTAGCCGTTCATGGAAATCATAACTTTTTTGGGTTTGTTGAAATTGGAGGTCAAAATCAAAATTTTGAAGAGCTATCTAGTAGAGAAGGTTTATTCAATAATGAAGCATATGAAGAACTCATAACATTTGCATATAAAGCAATAGGTGCAGCCGTAAGTAGAATTGCAGCGGCTAGGGGAATTAAAGTAACAACAGACCAAAAAGATTGGGATTCTAAATACACAAGAAACGCGAAGGATACAATTTTAGAAACTGCAGATGATCTAGATAAAATCGCAGATGAATTAGACTCTTCAGATAATTCAAATTCATCAAATGATTCTGAAGAAGATTCAAATAATGGAAATGATAAAAAGGAAAGCGATAATTCAGAAAGCAAAGAAAGAGCTGAAGAATTTAGAAGAAAAGCTCAAAAATTAAGAGAAGCAGCCGAAAAAATAGATGAAATAAACATGATTTTGGTACTAGCAGGATTAGGTATAGTTATTGGCGAGTTTACTCATGAAATAACGAATTATCTAGGTGTATTTGATATTGACATTCAGTATATTTTAGATAATGTAGATAAATCAAAAGAAGAATACAAGAGAGCGGAAAGACTTAAGACTACATTCGATTCTTTTCAAGTTTACACCTCTTATTTTGATGAAACAATATCTGAGAATGTAAATAGGGAGCTTAAAATCATTGAAATAAGAGATGTTATAAAACCTTTTGAAAAAATGATTAATCCTGATACGGAAAGGTGTAATATAGATTTACAACTTGAAATTGATGGCTACGATTTATTTACTTGCAAAATGCACACATCCGAATGGGCCTCAATTCTATTCAATCTCTATAGTAATTCAAAGAAAGCGATTAAACGTTCTAATGAATCTAAAGGGGAAATTTTAATAAAAGCAGGAAAAGAAGATAAATTTATTTTTATTGAATTTATTGACAATGGAGATGGTATTCCTTTAGAAAATCAAGAAAAAATATTTAATGCTTTTTTTACAACCTCTAGTCCAAAAGGTCATAAATCATCATCTACAGATGATTTGTCTGGTACAGGACTAGGTCTTAAAATAATTAGAGATATTATTGAAAGTTATGATGGAGAAATCTCTATTGAAAATGCTCCAGAAGGTTTTTCAACCAATTTTAAAATTTTAATTCCAATTGCAACACAAGAAGAAATAGACGAACATGAAGAAATATAAAGTACTATATATAGATGACGAGAACTCTGAAAATAGCAAAACATTTGCTGATGGATTGTCTAAAAACGGTTCAATAGAAATAACCATAATAAAACCAACCAATCTTGAAAAATTAGTAGCTGAAATAGTGGCTAAACAGGCAAATATAGATGCACTAATCCTTGATTTAAAACTTGATGGAAATCAAAAAGGAGATAGAACTGCTAAGTTTACTGCCCCTACGCTCGCCACAGGTATTAAAACTAAATATTTCAGCGAAAATGGAATTGAAACTGCTTTCCCTATTTTTTTAATTTCTAGTATTGCTAACCTTAAAAAATATTACGACCCTGACACTTCTAGTCATGATTTATTTGACTTCACTATTCCCAAAGGAAGTATTGGTAAAAATGGTGATTATTATGAATCAATAATACACTCTATTACAAACGCCTACATAGAAATTCAAAAAGAAAAAACAAATTTCAACCATCTTTTAGCTTTGTCTATAGACAATGAAATTCCTAATAAAATTTTTACTTCTAAATATCTTAGCGGTAAAGAAACTTCAATTTCTGAAATTTCACAATATATATTTAATGAAGTAATTTATAAATCAGGAGTTCTGATAGATGAATATATTTTAGCAGCAAGACTTGGAGTGGATTTTGAGAACTCAGATGATTGGGACAACTTAAAAGCTAAAATAGAAGAATTTAAATACACAGGAATATTCAGTACATCATTCGATAGATGGTGGGCTTATGATGTTATAAATTGGTGGAATTCAAATTTCAATAAATCACTAATTCAATTAACAGCATCAGAAAGAGTAAAGTTAATAAAAGAAAAATTTGATTTAACTGAATTAAAAGAAGCTCAACCAATTGCAAAAACTACAAGTACAAAATTTTGGACTATTTGCCAAGTTTATAAAAAGCCATTAGACCCTAAAGATGGTTTCTTAGTTGATGGTAATCTATTGAATTGGCAAGACAAAAAATATATTTCTTTAGAATCAATTCTTGAGAGAGATGCTAAAAAAGAAGGGGTTTTACTTAACCCAGCCGAGAGAGAAAGGTTTGAAGATATTAAATCAGAATATAAATAATGGCTGCTTCTAACGAAATAATGAAAAATAGGAGAAAGTTAGCTACAGATTTGAGAAGGTTATCAGGTATTATTTATGAATTTTTTCCTACTGCAGAGATAAGTTCTTTCGAAAGTGCAATTTCAGCTCTAAGAAATAAAGAGATTATTCCACAAATACCAGAAAAAGGCTCTAATAATAATTTATGGGAATATAATTTAGGTCGTTTAATATTTAATTTTGATTCTATTCCACGCCACACTAAACCTGAAAATTGTAAAGATTTAAAACTTATTTTAGACATTAAGACCATAGGTAATTGTAATGATTTAAAATCAATGAAAGACCCTTTTGAATGGTTAGAGTTTAACATTGTCATTGAGGGAACTAAATTCTCAGAAGAAGGTAATAAACAACTAATAACCTCCTATCATCTTGATAGACATATTATGAATGAAGATGATGGAGATGGCGAATACCCCCATCCTATTTATCACTTTCAATTTGGTGGTAGAAAATTAGCAGAGCTAGGACAAATGATTGATACAGGAAATTTACTTGTATTTGACAGTCCTAGAATTGCTCATTATCCTATGGAAGCTGTTTTAGGCATAGATTTTACTTTGTCTAATTTTTTTCCAAATATTTGGAAAAAAATAAAAGCTGAAAGCAATGAGTATATCAATTTAATTGAAGAGTATCAAGATTTATTCTTAAAACCATATATACATACACATGCTAGTCAATGGAATTATTCTTCAGACCAAATTTTAACAAGTCCAATCTGGAGTCCTAATATGATTTGTCCTCAATTATTTAATTCTTAAACTTTCAGGGTGAATCAAAATATACTAAAATATTTAAAAGAATACTCTTATGATACAAAAGATGTCAATCGTCTTTTAGTGTCCTCATTTTTGGTTGTAAACAATATAAAAAACGTATCAAATACATTCATAAATGATTTTATTATATCGAAAGAAAATGAACTTGAACAAGTAAATGACTTTATCAAACTATTTGATAAAAACACATTTGATATTGAAGAATTAATAGAGCTTTTTGAGTTTGTTATTTCTCCTCAAGACAAAGAGGTAAACGGAGCTGTTTTTACACCAGAATATATTAGAAAACATATTGTACAACAAACTATTGAAAAACACAACACAGAAGCATTATCAAATTTAAAATTCGGAGATATTGCCTGTGGATGCGGAGGTTTCTTTAAAACTATTACAGAGGTCTTAATAAATGAAACTGATAAGAGTTATTTTGAAATTTATAGAGATAATATTTATGGTTTAGATATTCAAGAATACAGTATTAATAGAACAAAAATTTTACTTTCATTACTTGCTATAAAAAATAATGCGGATTGTGAAGTGTTTGAATTCAACTTGTATTGTGGCAATGCATTAAGCTTTGATTGGAAAACAGTCGAGACTTTAAACGAGAATAATGGTTTTGATATTGTTGTAGGAAATCCACCATACGTTGGTTCATCAAAAATGGATGAAGAAACAAAAGACTTATTAAAAAGCTGGAGTGTTTCATCTACAGGAAAACCAGATTTATATATCCCATTTTTTGAAATAGGAATGGAAAACTTAAACGGAAATGGCGTTATAGGGTACATAACAGTCAACACCTTTTACAAAAGTTTAAATGGACGGTCTGTAAGAAGTTATTTCTCGAAAAACAAGTTTGATTTATCCATCATAGATTTTGGAGGAGAACAATTGTTTAAGAAAAGATCTACTTATACTTGTATTTGTATTATTGGCAAAGCTGAAAGTTCTTCTGTTAAATATGTTAAGAGTTTAAGTAGTAAGATTCAAAAGTTAAAAGCATCAAATTTTATAAGTATTCCTTATTCTAATCTTGATGATTATAATGGTTGGTATTTAATTAATCAAAAGATTCAAAAGGTAATTTCTAAAATTGAAAACTGTGGAACTCCTTTGGGTAAAAAATTTGAAATAAGAAATGGGTTTGCAACTCTAAAGAACAATATTTTTGTATTCAAACCAGTCAAAGAAGATTATGAATTCTATTACCTATTGAAAGATGGTTCTGAGTATAAAATAGAAAAAGGAATTTGTAGAAATGCTATAAAACCAAATACTCTAAAGTCTGAGAGTGAACTTGAGGAAAAAACTGAAAAATTAATCTTCCCATATCAAATTGAAACAACTAAAACAGGATTGTTTGATAAAGAACAACAAATACTAAAAACACTAACTGAGAAAGAATTTAAAACAAATTATCCATTTGCATACAAATATTTAAAATCGAACAAGGCAATACTTTCTTTAAGAGATAAAGGAAAAGGAGAATACGACCAATGGTTTGCATTCGGAAGAAATCAAGCACTGACTTTAGGTGGCTTTAAATTACTCTTTCCATACATTACAAGTAAACCATGCTTTGTGCTCACAGAAGACACCGATTTGTTGTTTTATAATGGCTATGCTATACTATCGGAATCCATTGAAGACCTTCTTATTTTACAAAAGGTTTTAATGTCAAAAATATTTTGGTATTATATTGAAAATACAAGTAAACCATATGCAGGAAATTATTTTTCTGTAGCTAAAAATTACATAAAAAGTTTTGGTATATGTGATTTATCAGTAGATGAGAGAGAAATACTATCTAATTTTACAGAACAAAATGAAATAGATGATTTTTTAATGACTAAGTATGATATTAAACTGAAATAAGCCAACGCAAGTTCAAGCACATTTAAAGTTTGCTCGTGCCTCACAAATTTAAAAGAGCTTTCACGCCAACGCTAGCAAGTTTGCGGAAAGAAAAGCCAGTGGGTAACAATGTATAAAAAACATAGGGCGTTTGTGCTAAATAGAAAGGTCTGGGTGTATTAATTAAGTCCGCTAAATATAAAATTTGGCGTTTATAGAAGAAAAGATAAAAGCAAAATATTTATATTTAGCTAAGTAATAAACCGAAACGAAAGTGCTTATCACCTGCCCTACGATTTCTTATACTAAACGTTGTGCAACATTTCCAAAACTAAACGCTGAATGAGAAAAATTGTAAATCTTACCAAACCGAAAGACGGAATTGTTCGACTTATGATCTATAACGATGAGTTCGGAACTTATCTTTTTGGATATAAAAATTTGGAGGATTGTGGAGCAGAATGGGACGAATGGTATGAATCTGAAAATGACGCAATGGAATCTTGCGAAACGGAATATGGAACAATAAAATTAAATTGGACTGAAATACCAAATCCTGAACCGAATTGCCAACACGATTGGAAAAATCCTGTCAGAATAAAAAGAAATGTAAACGGAAATCCTGAATTCGGAAAATTAGAAAAGCTGATAAACGGAAAATGGACGGAATTTGAGTCGACTAAATAAAAAAAACGTTGCACAACAATGTGTATAATTAATTGCTTATTGTGTGCGTACTCGGAAAATCCTACGGATTTTCCTCTGGTTCGTTTTCTTTTGCTAACTTAGTTCCAGTCAACGCAACTAACCATACACAAATACGTTGTACACCATTTGAAAAAAAATAATATTCAGTAAAATCTATGGGGATTCAGAAATTTTTGAGAAATTTTTTAAAACCGAAAAGTGCGACTGGATTTGTAGACAAGTTCATAAAAGATAGCTCAAAAAGAAGAGTTCATCTGGAATTGATATATAAAAACGATTTAATACTTCAAGTTGACCCACTAAAATTTGTGCCATCTTGGTTTGAACTTTTCAATGTAAATCAGACCAATTTCAAAAATGGTTTTGTAATATTCCTTGTTCTAGATAGAAAGGGAATTGAGAAAAATGAGAATTACATAAACTATCAAGAATCTGGCATTGAAATGATGGAATTGGACGAAATGCACGGAGAAACACCTATTAGGACTTTTGCCAAATTCGTAAAATGGACAAATGACCCTGTTTTATTGGGTAAGGAAATGAGAGTAATTCTTGAGGGAGTATTTAAATCGTCAATAATGGAGGAGCAAGCGATTTTCAATTTGAGGTACATAAAAAAAGGATTTGAAAACTTCTGAACGGAATAAAAACGGTGTACAACACAACCTAAACGTAATGCGGACTTTAGGGCTTAATCGAAAGGTCTGTGTATATTCATGAAGTCGCTAAATCTTATGGATTTAGCTTTGGACAAGAAAAAATAAAACCAAACAATAAGCTTTAGCTTCGTGCGCAGACGGAAACGAAAAGTTTCCTTGCCTCCGCACTACGCTTAGCCCAACCGTTGTGCATAATATGAAAAAACTAATTCTTGTCATTTTAGGAATTGCTTTTACATCGTGTAATCCATTTAACGAAAAAAGAGTTTTCAATTATAAAGCGGAATTGACTGATTTGACTTCAAAAATTGACGATTATCACAACGGAATTTTTGACAGAGATTCAATGGATGAATTTATCATTGAAGAAATTCGTGACTTGGACATTGATTTAATTATAAAAAATGTTGGACAGAAAAACTCGAGTTATTCTGGATTTACAGAAGAAAATGATAGTCTAATAATTTTCGTGAATAGGTCTGGAAGTATATTTAAAACGGAAAAGCGAATTATTTATGATTTCAATAAAAATCCTCGCAATTTTGGAAATGATACAATTGTAGGAGCATCGTATAGAATTATACAATTGGACGAAAGATGGTATTACTCGGAAATTGGATTTGATTAAAAAAATACTATGCACAACAATGCCTAAACGTAATGCGGCGGTTTGGGCTAAATCGAATAGTCTGTGTATATTTACTAAGTCGCTAAATCTTATGGATTTAGCTTTGGAAAAGAAAAAATAAAACTAAACAATAAGCTTTAGCTTCGTGCGCAGACGGAAACGAAATTTTTCCTTGCCTCCGCACTACGCTTAGCCGAACCGTTGTAGCACATTTACCAAAACCAACTAAATGATTGAATTAATACTTTCGACTTTAGCAGAGTTTGGACTAATTCGTGAAGATTATAAACATCGAAAACGAATAAGTATAAAGGAGAAAGAAAACGGTACGAAAAGACCTATTCAAAAATACCTTCTGCAACCGAGTTCCATAATGGTCATTTCGCTTTTAGTAGTTGGAAGTTTAAGCGCATTCCTATTTTTTGGTTATCAAAGAATGTCTATCTATCCTGATAAAACTGAAAAAGAAATAGCTGAAATGAGCGAGAGAATGGAAAATTGGAATGAAAAGTTCGGAAAATACCCAACGGACCTGAATGAATTAATCGGAAATAGTCCTTTGAGAAAAGATTGGAAAAAAGACGCTTGGAATCGAGAATATAAATTTACGATTACGGAAAAGGGAAAAGGATTTTTGATTACGTCTGCTGGTTCGGATGGGAAGTTTCATACTGAAGATGACATTAAATCGAAATAAAAGAAATTTAAAAATTGTTAGACTTTATATAATTAGTTTAATCTGTATTGTTGGTTATTTCTTGATGGAGAATAATAACATAATAGAAGTACTAGTTGAAAAATCGAGTGATTTTTTCCCAATTGAAGTTACCGGTAAGTTTATTACACTTGTTTTCACAGGAATACTCCAATATGGATTATTAGCTGTCGGAATATGTATTTTTTTAATGCTAAGTTTTATACTAATCAGAGAAAAAATTAAAAGCTATTGAGCAAATAAAAACGTGCTACAACAAAGCCTAAACGTAATGCGGACTTTTGGGCAAAACTGAAAGATCTGTGTATATTTATAAAGTCGCTAAATCTTATGGATTTAGCTTTGGAACAAAAAAAGGAAAAGCAAAACAATAAGCTTTAGCTACGTCGGCAGACGGAAACGAAAAGTTTCCTTGCCTCCGCACTACGCTTAGCCCAACCGTTGTAAGCAATTTAACAAATCAAGAAAATGACAGTCGAATATGGAAATTTAGAAATCGAAATACTCGATGGACAAAATTTGAATTCGGCGAATTATGGACTTGAATATCCAAGCGCTTTAGGAGTGCAAAGTGAATACCAACCTTCCTCAAAACATGGAATTAGAATAACGGAAAATGGAATCGAGAAATGTAGTGCATTACTTCTGGAATCTGGAGGAGCAACTGGCATCTCTGAAAACTCGTTTTTAATAAAAAATAAACGAATATATATTTGTTGTTCTGACCATATTTATTCTCTAAAAATATCGGACTTATCGGTTAATTGGAGAAAGCAGTTTGATACAGCAACCTGTTTTGGGATTTATGAATTTCAATCGGACTTTCTCGTTCATGGGGAACTCCAAATTAGTCGTATAGATGAAAGTGGACATGAAAAATGGACTTTTGGAGCGCGAGATATTTTTGTGAACCCAAACGGAAAAGATGAATTTAAAATTAAGGGCGACCAAATAGAACTTACGGATTGGGACAATAACAAATATGTACTAAACGCAGACGGAATTGAGTTATAGTGCGCAAAAAAACTGCTTACAACAATGCCTATAATTAATTGCTACATATTTTCCTCACGGAAAATCTTATGCAATAATTAGTATCTTCATTACTCGCTGGAAACATCCTATGGACGTTTCCGCAACCAATCATAGCCGAACCGTTAGGGTACATTAAACAAAATGAGAATTCCAATCGATATTCAAAAATCCAAGACACTTAGAGCACTCGTTTTTCATAAAAACGGATTCGATAAAGTATCTGAATATTTGACTGAATTCATTACTCTTTTTGCCTTGTTGTTATTACCAGCAACGTTTATACTTAAGGAATATCAAAACCATAAAAGTATAATTTTACCAATCACAACCTTAATGGTTACCATATTTATCATTAGTGGAATAATCTACTCGATTTTTAATACTAGTAAACTAAGAATACTTATAGGAAAATCAATAGACAAAAATAAATCAGATGTTGAGAAAATATCTGAATTGAAAAAATGGAAAGTAATCGATGAAGGAAGAGATTATATGACTTTACTAGTTGCTGATAAATGGAGTGGTTTTCATTCAGGAAAATTTTTGACTATTATTTTTCAAAACAATGAATTACTTTTTAATAGCTATTGTACAGATGTTTTCGGTGCAATAAGTCCATACCATTGGTTTGGAAATAGAAAAGTGGAAAAGGAATTTGTGTCGCAAATAGGATTATTAAACAACGTACCCTAACAACACCTATAATTAATTGCGGTCGGCTTTTCCTTTCGGAAAATCCACGCATATTTAGTATGTTTAGTCTGCGGGTCGAAATCCTGTCGGATTTCACACCGCAACTAATCATAGCTTAACCGTTGTGTGTAAGTTTAAACAAATTCTCAATTGAAAAAAATCTTCCTCATATTTTTGGTTGCCTTGTTTGTTGGTTGCAAAACTGAAACGAACAAAATCAAGCAGGAATCGGAAAATTCAATCGTAAGAAAAGACACCACAATTGAAAAAGAAACACCAAATTATTTTCAATATGAAGAATATAAGGTTGGACATGTTAATGATGGTTACGGAAAAAGATTTTATATCGATTCATTACACTACAATGCCGTGGTAAGATACTATCCGTCGGATAGTACAAAATTTTGGTTTAAACACTATGATGACTTTGTAAATGACACAACGTTATTAAAAGAATATTACAAAAACGGCAACTTGAAATTTATCAAAAAGAAAACTTACCACAATTTCATTCCGATAGGTGTCTGGGAGTTCTATAAAAGAAATGGTGAGCTAAAAGAGACTTTGGATTTTGACAATAAATATTATGTTTCTTTTCAAAAGGCAATAACTATTGCGAAAGTAAACGGAATTAAAAAGCCATTTGAAACTCAAATTTCGGGAGACAGTACTTGCTGGAAAATAATTCACTGGAGAAATGTAAAATTTGATTCATTATCAAATCGGGGGTTAGATGTTGGTAGTGGAATTGAAATCAATCGATTTAATGGTCATGCGGACAAATTTCAAACCGAAAGAAGAAGGGTAAGATAAAAACCTACACACAACACGGTGTATAATTAATTGCGGTCGGAATTTCCACTTGGAAATTCCTGCAATCAATTATCTTTATAGTCAGGCGGACATTTTCCGTTGGAAAAGTCCGCAACTAATCATACACATGACCGTTGTACACAATACCCAAAAAATGAAAATCGGAACTAAAATATTAATCCTATTTCTGACTTTTAATTTACTTTCTTGCAAAGGAACTGCACAAGAAACAGAAATTGAAAAGCCTACTACTGAATTTGATTTCTCAACAGTTGAAAAATTCCGAGAAACAAAACTTAAAGGTCAAATAATAAACGATTACGACAGCATTTTCAATTCTTCACAAAGAAAAGAACTGTCGGACATTATTTATGACTACAATATTGAAACTACACGACAAATAGTTGTTGTAACAATTGATAGTATAAATCCATATTCTGACATTCAAAAAATGGCGACGGATTTGGGAAAATATTGGGGAGTTGGAACAGCGGAAAAAGATAATGGACTGACAATTCTGCTTTGTAAACCTTGTCAGAAAATAGGAATTGCAACTGGATTTGGAACGGAACTTATTTTAACTGACCAAATTTGTAAAAATGTTATTGACCATACCATCATTCCTGAATTTAAAAATGGAAACTTTTATGACGGAATTAAAAACGGAGTGTCTGTATTAATAGAAAAATGGAAATAAAAGTACTGTGTACAACAATGTATAAAAATAATGCTAAATTAATTGCTTAATCAAAGGTTAGTGCACTTTTGTTGCGTCTGATTTTCCTGCGGAAAATCCTCGCACACAAAACCGCACTATTCTTATACGTAAACGTTGTAGCCAATTTAAGAAATGACAATCCAAGAGATACTAAATACAACAGAACACAGACCTTGGAAGATACCTACTGAAAGTTGGAAATTTTATCAGGAGTGGAATAATGCAATATTTCTTCATTGGCAAGTGGAATTATCCGAATTGGAAAAATTTGTGCCGAAAGAATTAGAAATTGACCTCTTTGATGGTAAACCTTGGATTTCGGTTGTTGCTTTTACAATGGAAAAGATAAGACCGAAAAACCTACCTTCTTTTCCTCCTATTTCGGATTTTGATGAAATTAATATTCGAACTTATGTAAAATCAAATAATAAAACTGGAGTATATTTTTTGAGTATAGAAGGCGGTAAAAGTTTGTCTTGTAAAATTGCAAAAGGAATGTCTGAACTTCCGTATAGATTTTCAGAAATCAAACGTACTGAAAACCAATACGAATCTAGCAACTCGGAATTTAATGACAAGTTGGATATTCAGTTTTCGATTGGAAAAAGAATTACGGAGAAAACCGAATTGGACAAGTGGCTGACCGAAAGATATGCTCTTTTTCAAGACACCGAAGAGTCAATTAACGAATTTGAAATTCATCATCTGGAATGGACAGTTAATGAAATTGACTTGAGAAATTTAGATTTTAATTATCCAAGATTTGACAAACTCATTAAAAATAAACCAAACAAACTTCAATACTCCGAAGGAGTAAAAGTTGTCGCTTGGGGTAAAAACAGCAAAGAAAAAACTGGCTACAACAAAACCTAAACGTAATGCGGACTTTAGGGCTTAATCTAAAGGTCTGTGTATATTTATAAAGTCGCTAAATCTTATGGATTTAGCTTTGGACAAGAAAAAATAAAACTAAACAATAAGCTTTAGCTTCGTGCGCAGACGGAAACGAAAAGTTTCCTTGCCCCCGCACTACGCTTAGCCGAACCGTTGTGCGTCATTATGACCAATTTGCCAAATAAATGAACAGAATAGAATTCATAAAGTTTTTAGAAGAGTTCAAAAAGGACTTTGATGAAAATAAATCTTCGTGGGAAAACACAAATTTGTCGGACTTTCTTGAAAGTATGATTGCCTATACTGAAGATATTCAAGTATATTATGAAAATATGAAGATGGACGTAGATGCGGACAAACCGACTTGGGAAAATTTTAAAAATATATTAATGGGTGCCTCGATTTATGAATAATGATAGAAAGGTTCAGGAATGGACTACCATAATTGATTTCTATAATGAATTAATAGATAAATATAAATGGCCTCAAAAGCCAATGTTGGAATTTATAATCGAACTTGAAAAAATAGGATTTTATAATAAATATTGGCCTAGTACCTCACACGAGGCACTTGAATTAAATTTAGAAAAAGAGTATGAAAAAAGGCTCGAATCACGCATGGTATATATTGTTTACAAATCTGATTCAAATAAATTTCAAATAAGTTTTCAAGCCGGACAGGGAAATGAAATACGGAAAAAAGTTTGTGGGAAAAATTTAACCAAGTCGGACTTAAAAGAAATTGAAAATTGGTTGACGGAAAAATAACGAACGCACAACAATACCTAAACGTAATACGGACTTTAGGGATTAATCTAAAGGTCTGTGTATATTTATAAAGTCGCTAAATCTTATGGATTTAGCTTTGGAACAAAAAAAAGAAAAAGCAAAACAATAAGCTTTAGCTGCGTCGTTAGACGGAAACGAAAGGTTTCCTTATCTCCGCACTACGCTTAGCCTAACCGTTGTCTTCAATGTCAACAAGCACTAAACATTTAATTAAATGAAATTAAAAACATATTTGACACTTCTCATATTATCCTTTTTCAGTTCTTGTAGTAATGACAATTTAGGAATTGAAGTAGAGGCGATAACATTGAACTATACATCCGTCGAATTAAGGCGAGGCGACGCACTAAGGTTAATCGCAACCTTAAATCCATCTAACGCAACTACCAAAGAGATTATGTGGAAAAGTTCAGATACTACAATAGTCACAGTAGATAATATTGGAAACATTGAACCAATTAATTTAGGTTCTGCAGAAATCATCGCCACATCCCAGAACAATATATCGGTAAAATGTAGGGTGACCATAATCACAGCTTGGAATTTAAAAGCCGATTTCGGTAGCGAAAGAGGTAGATATGGTGCTGTATCATTTTCTATTGGAGACAAAGCATATGTTGGCTTGGGTCGTGATGAATCATATAGCTATGATATTTTTGGAGATGAGTACATATCCAATGCAGGTAGTTTCAAAAACGACTTTTGGGAATACAATCCTGAGACCGATACTTGGAGAAAACTCAATAATTTTCCAGGTGAAGGAAGAACTGGAGCAGTTGGATTTAGTATTGACGGAAAGGGATATGTCGGATTAGGTTTTTACTCCGATGGTACTCGAAATGATGTCGGGTATACTTCTACATTTGAGTTCAAGCAAGATTTTTGGGAATACAATCCGTATGATGATAGTTGGACACAATTAGAGGATTTTCCGGGGGAAGCAAGAACCAAGTCTGCAAGTTTTGTTATAGACAACAAAGGTTATGTCGCTTGTGGTAGGGGAAAATTTGATAGTAAAAGAGATTTTTGGGAATTCTCGCCTTCTGACCAATCATGGAAACAACTGGTAGACTATCCTGTAGAAGGTAGAACCCCAGTTGGTTTTAGTATAAATAATAAAGGCTATGTATGGAGTAGTAACGGTTTTTGGGAATATTCCCTAAATACAGGTTCTTGGGATGAAAAACAAAACGCAGAAATTCAAGATACTTTTTATTATGATGTTAAAGGTTTTAGTATTAACGGCGATGCTTATATTTGCTTGGACACTAATTCTTTTTTTAAGTACAATCCAACCAATAATGAATGGACTAACCTCCCCGACAGATTTCCTGACTCAAAGGGTCGAGAAGCAAAAACCAGTTTTGTTGTAAATGAGAAAGCATTTTTAGGATTGGGATTTTATAGATACTCTTGCGGAAGTCATTGTAGTTCTTTCTCTCCTACTTCCAGCATATATCAGTTTATTCCCTAAATATATCTAATTAATAAAATAAGTTAGAGATAACACTGAAGACAACAGAGTATAAAAATAATAGCTGTTTAATCACTAAAACGAAAAAAATTAATATAAAAATGGTCTGAGTTTTACCGAAAAGTTAGCGCTTGAAAGGTCGCTACTATTCTTATACAAGACCGTTAGGCGTCATTAGGTACGATATACAAACATCCTTTACAAAGTTATAGAAACATCGTTTACACTTTTTAAGTTGCATTTGAAACCAACATTCAGATGCTATGCCTTGGAAAGAACATACGATTATGGAACAAAAAATTGAATTTATCTGTGAATGGCGAACTGGAAAATACACCATCACGGAGCTTTGCCGAGTCTTTAAAATTTCAAGACCAACAGCTTACAAAATCATTGCCCGGTTTGAAAATGAAGGTTATGAAGGGCTTAGGGAACTCTCCAGAAAACCGCGTAGCCCACACCCTAATGCCACCAATGAAAAAGTGGTAAACCGAATTCTCGAACTGAAGGAAAAACACAAGGCATGGGGCGCTAAAAAGTTGCACACCTTGTTGTATAAAGATTTCCCCGAGGAAATGATCCCATCTGTCTTGACCGTTCATAACATCCTGAAAAAACACGGTTTGGTATCGCCTCAAAAACGGCTTAGAAGAGTCAAACCCATTCACCCCATCTTTGACCCAAAACATTGTAACCAAGTATGGAGTGCCGACTATAAAGGCAAGTTCCTTATGGGCAATAAAATCTATTGCCATCCCCTTACGATCGCAGACTCGAAAAGCCGCTTTGTATTTACTGCAAAAGGGCATTACAAAGAAAACCTTGCATCGGCCAAAGCAGAGTTCAAAAGGGTTTTCAGGAAATTCGGTATCCCCGGACAAATCCATACGGACAATGGAAGTCCATTTGGTTCCGTGGCAGCGATTCAACGATTTACCAGGTTATCCTATTGGTTCATCGAACTGGGAATCATGCCCGTCTTTTCAGACCCGGCACACCCCGAACAGAACAGACGGCATGAACGTATGCATAGGGATTTACAGGCCGCTTGTGCCAAGCCTTGAGCTTATGACCTGAAGGCGCAACAAAGACGCTTGAACAGCTTTGTAAATGAATATAACAACCTAAGGCCCCATGAAGCATTGGGAATGAAAACACCCGCTTCGGTACATGAATTTTCAACCAGACCTTTTCCCGAAAGAACCCCCAACTTTGATTACGATTCCAAAATGAAAGTCTTAAAAGTCACCCAAAATGGAGCTATCAGATGGAAGGCCTATAATTGGGTTTACCTTTCCGCTTCGCTACAAGGTAAACATATCGGGGCCATGGACATTAGCAATGGTATTTGGAGGGTATTTTATAGAAACGTATTTTTAGGATACTTTGATGAACATGTGTTTAGAAAGAAAGAACAATCAGTAAGGTTAGAAACAAACTTAGTGTAAACCCTAATCTATAACTTTTGTAAACAATGTATATTAACGAACATGTTTGACAAATATCTAATATTAAAAAAATAAAAATGAAAGCATATCTATTATTTCTCATATTGCCCTTTTTTATCTCTTGTAATAATGATGAATTCGTATCAATTGATGCTGAAAAAATAACATTGAATCATACATCTATTGATTTAAAAGGAAGTAACACATTACAGTTAATAGCAACAATAAGTCCTTCAAATACTACTGACAAAGAAGTAACATGGGAAAGTTCTGACACCACTATAGTATCTGTTAACAATAAGGGAGTCGTTAAACCAATAAATATTGGCTCTTCAGAAATAACCGCCAGCACAAATGACAATATATCCGCTATTTGTAAAATAACTGTTACTACTTCAGGTTCTTGGGATAAAAAAGCTGATTTTGCAAACGGAATGGGTAGACATGGTGCTGTATCATTTTCTATAGGGGATAAAGCATATGTTGGTTTAGGTAGTGATTATCAATATGACTATGATGTATTTGGAGGTAACCCTATTACATCCCAGGGTGGTTTTAAAGATGATTTTTGGGAATACAATGCTGAGACCGATACTTGGAGAAGATTAAATGATTTTCCAGGTGAGAAAAGAACGGAGGCTGTTAGTTTTAGCATTAATGGGAAGGGATATGTTGGATTAGGTGAATACTTAGCTGTTGAGCCCGACGCTAATGGATTGAACTCTGAAACTGGATTCAAGCAAGATTTTTGGGAATACGACCCTGATAATGACACTTGGAAGCAATTATCTGATTTTCCTGGAGAAGGAAGACTCAAACCCATAGGTTTTGCTATAAACAAAAAAGGTTATGTAGGTTTCGGTGGTTATTATGATAAGAGAGATTTTTGGGAATTCTCACCTTCTGATAACTCTTGGAATCGACTACCCGACTACCCTGGTGAAAGTAGTGGTGGTGTCGTTGGGTTTAGTATAGATAATAAAGGTTATGTAGGTTTCGGTCTCAATTCGGATAATTATTTGCCAAGCACAGATTTATGGGAATATTCCCCAGAAACAAATTCATGGAATGAAAAACAAAGTGCAAAAATACCGACTTATTATGCTACTGGTCCAGATGCTCATGCTACTTTTTATGCTACAGGTTTTAGTCTTAATGGTGAAGGTTATATTTGTTTAGATGTTAACTCTGTATGGAAATACAATCCATCCAGCGATGAATGGACAGGGTTGATTGAACGATTTCCGTCGGTAGGAAACAACAGGTTGAAATCAAAAACCAATTTCGTTGTAAATGGAAAAGCATTTTTGGGGTTAGGATTAAATTTTAGTATTTGTGGAAATCATTGCCAAACTGGAATTCCGAGTTTTTCAATCTATCAATTTGTTCCTTAAACCATATAATTTATTAGCTAAAATCAAAAATACTAAAGACAACAAGGCGTATAGTAAATGGCGGTTTTATTCTGAAAATCAATATTTAAGTTCTTTACAAGCCAAGTGCTAAATCGAAAGTTAAGTGCGTCGAAATCCGCCACTAACCATACACTAACTGATGATGTTGCATTATTCATGAACTTGTTTAATGTTTTTTATAGGTATTCATGTGTTCGCAATGCTCGTGACTCCTACGTCGACCCTATGTGCTATATCTTGTTTTGCCAACGCTACTACTCGCCCACAGCTTTCGCTGATGTCGCCCGCACAAAGGGAAATGCAACATCATCGCAGCGCTATGTCAGATCGCATAAAACCGTAGGATAAGAGTATCTTTTCTAAGTACGACGCTTAACGGAAGAAAACAACCCAACATATCACGTCACTATATGTAATTTATTCATAACTGTTTATTTATTAACGAATTCATGTGTTCGCTACGCTCGGAAGGACCGCCATATTTTATTCCCAATACCGTCGAAAACCAAAAAGGGTTTTCACTATATTTCCATAAAATATCGCGGACTATACATAGCGCTGCGTTATCTACAATTAGGAAAAAGAGATATGATAAAAAAAACAACCCTAATCTTATTGTTATTAATTTCAATAAAAACATTTTCTCAAAAATGTAAAACCGACAAAGACCCATTTACAAATGAGAAAATAACATCATTTGATTTTTATAATAAAACTGTTTATTTTGAAATAAAAAATGACTCGATAAGATTTGACATTAAATTCAACTATTGGGGAGAAAGAAAACATGAATTTACTGAAGGAACTGAAATATTAATTAAACTTGAAAACGGTATTAAAATTGAACTAAAAACAATCAAACAGTCTAAACCAAAAATTGAAAGTATCACATCTTCATCGAACGGACCTTTTTTCCCTGGATTTGGTGGCGGATTTAATACAACAAGTTCTGAAAACTTTACAGCTTATTCTTTTACATTTTTGTTAAACAAAACGGAATTGAAAAGTTTGACTGAATCTAAAATTGATATTATTAGAATTCCAGATACAGATGAAGGTGAACATGTTGACCTAGAAGCAAAAGGAAAAACAAAACAGAAAATAAAAGCAATTAAAAAAGGTGCAACTTGTATAAGTGAAAATATATAACGTTGCACAACATGGTATAAAAAAATGCGTAGTTTAGTGCTTAATCAAGAGTTTGTGCGCTTTTGTTACATCTGATTTTCCTTCGGAAAATCCTCGCATAAAAAACCGCACTATTCTTATACACAACCGATGATGTTGCATTCTCCTACGTCGACCCTATGTGCTACATCTCGTACCTCGATTCTCGCACAAAGGGAAATGCAACATCATCGCAGCGCTATGTCAGATCACATAAAACCGTAGGATAAGGGTATCTTTTCTAAGTACGACGCTTAACGGAAGAAAACAACCCAACATATCAAATCACTATATGTAATTTATTCATAACTGTTAATTTATTAACGAATTCATGTGTTCGCTACGCTCGGAAGGACCGCCATATTTTATTCCCAATACCGTCGAAAACCAAAAAAGGTTTTCACTATATTTCCATAAAATATCGCGGACTACACATAGCGCTGCGTTGGCAACAATTAAAGAAAAACCGTGCTCAAATTGAAAAACTGAATATTATTGAATGATTTTAGACAAATACCAACTATACGGAGAAATCCAAAACAGAGGTTATTCAGCAACCGCAAAAGTAACAGATGAAAGTGGAGAAATTTATTTTGCCAAATGGATAAAAGGAATTGAAAAAAACTCACAACCGAGTAAAATTCTTTATAACAAATTAAGACACTTAAAAAAAGCAGTCCACTCTTCCCTACCGAAAATTATTGAATACGAATGGGACGAAAGCCAAAGTGCTTATTGCATTATATTTGAAAATAAAAACGCACGTTCTTTAGAAGAAAATATTTTTGAAATTAAACCAACGCATTTTTTAAAGGGGATTGAACAAATTGCAAATTGCTTACAGCAATTGCAACAAAAACATAAACTTGCTCACGGAGATATAACACCTGCAAATATACTTGTAGATGAAAACTTTGATTTTTACTTAATTGATTTCGGAATTTCAGATATTTCTGCAACCTTAAGCCAATCACAAGAATTAGAGATTTTCGCAAAAGAATTTGCGTCACCTGAAAAATGGGATAGAAAAATCCCAAAGGGATTTCCCTATCAATCTGACATTTATTCTATTGGAAAAGTTATTGAATGGTATTTTACAAAAAATGAAATTAACGAATTTGAAGAAGTTCAGAAATTGGCGGACAAAACTTGTGAGCAATTACCGATAAATAGAATAAATTATGTTGCTTTTTTAGAGCATTTATTGAAAATAACAAGTGAAATCTCATTTGATAATCAAAATACAATCTATTTATACGCAAATGAAGTTGTAATAGAAGATTTGAATAATCCAGACTTCAAACCAAAGTTTGACATTAGTCCGAGCAAAGGAGAAAATATACTTTTAAATATTTCTTCAAAAAACTTCTATCTACATTGTATTTGGAAAATTTCAGAAAACGGATTGAACATAATTAATTCTGCAAGAAAAGAAGACAAGGAAAAAGAGCATTCAAATACATTGAGGTATGGTAAAGAATTAGGTTTACCAATTATTTTCACATCACAAAGTGGATATAACGAACATTTCAACTTAACACCTTATTTAAAAAAGATACAAAAAGAAAAACAACACGAAAGCGAATACAGAAAAGGAAAAAAAGAAATTACTAAAGAATTAAAATTCTTTAAAGATTTACTAACCAAAGAGATACAAGTTTTAGAAAAAAACTCATTAAGGTTACGTTTTGTAAGTTTTGAGAAAAAAGGGAATTATGAAATTTCATTTAAAATTCAAGACAATGAAAAATACAGCAAGAACGGTTTAATCTACTCTCATATTGACAAAGCAACACCACCAAGTCCAGAAGATTTTGAATTTATCGTAAGTGAAACTGCCGATAAAAAACAAATGAAAGACCCAATGAAATTTTCGGGAGTTGCTTATGATTTCGACACAAAAACAAGAGTTTTAAGGTTTAAGGATTGTGAACGATTAGATTTTGAAAAAATCCCTAAAAACGGATACATATTTGAAAATATCAGGAAACAAGAAGAGGAAAAGAAAAGACAATTAGAAGCAATCCGAAAAGTAGAATATAATGAAGTTCAAAATAGAGATTTAATACATTTTGTTTTTAATCCTACGGATTTACAAGGCAAATATCTTGAGTTTCAAGAACTAAAAAATGTTTATCAAACAGACGAAAAAGGAAATGACTTTGTATATAGTTTTAATCAACAAAAAGCAATATTAAATGCAATTCATAGAGAACCTTTAACAATTATTCAAGGTCCACCAGGAACAGGAAAAACAACTGTAATCACAGAAATTGTTTTTCAAATTTTAAATAAAAATCCTGATGCTAAAATTTTAATCACTTCTCAAACAAATGATGCAGTTGATAACGTGTTAGATAATTTATTGGAAAAAGAGATTCCAATTGTTCGATTAAGTGGTATTAGAAAACCAAAAGTAAGTTTGCAAAAACATACTTTAGAAAGAAAAATTGAGGGTTGGAAAGAAGAAGTAAGAAAAAAAACTAAAGCCAATTGGAAACCATACAAAGAGCAATTTAAAAAGGCATTAGAAAAAGAGAATATTATTCTATTGCCAATTTTTGAAATCCTTTCTTCCAATAAACAATGGAAAGTAAAAAAACAACAAATAGAAAAAATGTTAGAACGTTTCAATACGTTTAAAGGTTTAGAAAAGTCTTTAACTTCTGAAACAGAGTTTATAACATCAATCAATAGTTTTGTAAAAGTAAATTTTGAAGAATATTTTTTAAAACAACAAATATTTAAAGATTGGTTAGCAACAATTAGTTCGTTAGATGAAAATAGTAATATAAATCAAAAATTAATAGATAGCATTAGAGTAATTGGTGCAACAACTAATCATATCGCATCAAAAAAATATCAAAAATATAATTTTGAATTTGACTATGTAATAATGGACGAAAGTGGAAAAGCAACCACAGCAGAAGCATTAATACCAACAGTTTTAGCAGAAAAATTAATTCTTGTTGGCGACCATAGACAATTAAGACCAATGCTAACTGCGAATCGTGAAGTTGAAAAATGGTTGAGAGAAAAATTTAAAACTGACACAGATGAATTTGACAGTTGGGATGATTACTTTAATAGAGCAAGTTTGTTTGAACAAGTAATTACAAAAATTGATGATGATTTTAAAAGTCAGTTAGAAAAATGTAGAAGAAGTTCAAAAGACCAAGTTTTACTAACTTCAAAATGCTTTTACGAACCTTTTGGAGATGAACCTATAAAACCAGTTGAAAGACCTCAAGAAAAAGAACATAATCTTGATTTAAAAATTGATAGTTCAATTGTCTTTCTTGATATTGGTAATTCATATAAAAGTGAAATTGATGGAAATGGTTCGTCAAGAAATAAATTAAGTGCAGAATTAATTCCAGAACTTCTAAATGGATTAGATAGGTTTGATAGAGTAAAGAATTACACAATTGGTGTTATTACAGGTTATTCTGCTCAAGTAAGAGAAATAAGAAAAGTTGTAAGAAATAAAGTTGATTATCGTAAACTGAAAAATGTAAAATCTAACAATGTAGTTATATCGGTTGTAGATAAGTTTCAAGGTTTAGAAAAGGATATTATCATTTTTGATTTAGTAAGAAGTCAGCAACAAACATTAGGATTTTTATCTAATGCAAATCGTATAAATGTTGCTTTATCAAGGCAAAAAAAACTATTAATTATTGTTGGAAATTTAGATAGCATATTAAGTGCAAAACCGCCAAAAGATTTGGAAAACACAAATCAAAAACCAGCATTACAAAAATATTTAAGTGAATTGAAGAAAGACTGGATTGTTAAAAACGTAGAACAAATATTTTAATGGACATACAAGAAATACATAAAAAGTTAGACAAACAATGTCCAAGCGATTATAAGATAAATGAAATTATCCAATTTGCATATCCTTATAGACGTGTACGTGTAAACGCAACTGTAAATAAATCGCCTGAAAAATCAATACAACAAGTATATTCAGTTTTTATAAGAACAATAAAAGCAGGTTATAATAAAGAAGTACAAATAATTAAATTTTTAGGTCTTAACAAAGAAGATTTTATATTAAGAGAATTATACTTTTTGCGTGAAAGAGGATTTGTAGATTTTACTTCAGGAATTTGGTTAGTAACCGAAAAAGGAGAAGAATTTGTAAAAGATAATAGTATTTTAAAAATTCTTGAAGAAGAAGAATTTGAATTTTTAATTGATGCAATATCAAATCGAGCAATTGAAAAGAATTTTAGATTATTTAGCGATAAAAACATTGAAAACAGATTAAACCCAGAGATTGATTATTCAATAAAAAACCCTGAATTGCTTAAAAACAAAAACGAACAACTTTCTGACATTTATAAAAGTCAGAGTAATGGAAAAGCATATTTAGTTGATTATGACAAGTCAAATATTAAGTTTGATAAGAAGGAAAATCACGATTATTATTTAATCGAATATATTCCGATAAAGGAAAAAGAAAGTGAATTAGAACCATATATTGAAGTTAGAAATACTGATAAAGATATTTCAAAACAAAAACGACTTTCAAAATCACTATCTGAAAAATATCCAAGTATATTATATCAATTTACGACTTCTGATAGAACAAGTTTTGCGAAAATTCAAGAAGATAATAATAGTGAACTTTTAGAAGAGTTTAAAACAACTGAAATCGAAAAAAAGATAACCGAAACGCAAACACTTTCAGTTTGGGAAACACAAGAAAAATTTGGAGAAGCATTAAAAACCGTTAAATCAAAAATATTAATAGAAAGTCCTTGGGTAAAACGTGCTACATTAAAATATATCAATAGTATTGAAAACGCATTACAAAGAAGTGTAGATGTTATAATATTGTATGGAATTGAAAGCAATGATGAACATCATTACGGAACAATTGAAAAACTGCGAAATTTAAAAAGTAAATATCAAAAGAATTTCCATTTAATACATTTACCAACTCATTTTGAAGAACAAAAAAACTATAAAATGACAGGAACACACAGAAAATTAATAATAAAAGATAATGATTATTACATACAAGGAAGTTTTAATTTTCTATCGTTCAACAAAGAGAAAGGACAGAAAATAGCGAATGAGGAAAGTATTTTAATCCCTAAAAATGTGGAAACGAAATGGGAAAGCGTTCTGAAAGAATATGGGATAAATAACGGTTGGCAACAACGTATATAAAAAATAGCGGTTTAATCGCTTAATCAAAAGAAAATGAACAAATTAAAGGTCAGTTATAATCCGAAAAGTTAGTGCGTAATAACCCGCTACTTTTCATATACAAGACCGATGATGTTGCATTATTCATAAACTTGTTTAATGTTTTTTATAGGTATTCATTTGTTCGCTATGCTCGTGACTCCTACGTCGACCCTATGTGCTACATCTCGTACCTCGATTCTCGCACAAACGGAAATGCAACATCATCGCAGCGCTATGTCAGATTACATAAAACCGTAGGATAAGGGTATCTTTTCTAAGTACGACGCTTAACGGAAGAAAATAACCCAACATATCAAGTCACTATATGTAATTTATTCATAACTGTTTATTTATTAACGAATTCATGTGTTCGCTACGCTCGGAAGGACCGCCATATTTTATTCCCAATACCGTCGAAAACCAAAAAGGGTTTTCACTATATTTCCATAAAATATCGCGGACTACACATAGCGCTGCGTTATCTACAATTAGGAAAAATGAAAAAGCAAATAGATTCAGTTGACGATTATATTTCTAAATTCCCAAAAGAAGTTCAAGAAAAACTTAACTGGATCAGAAAAGAGATTATAGATATTGCTCCAAAATCAGTTGAAAGTATTTCTTATGGGATGCCTGCCTATAAATTGAATGAAAAACCACTTGTGTATTTTGGAGGTTTTGCAAATCATATTGGGTTCTACGCTACACCAACTGGACATGAAAAATTTAAAAAAGCACTCTCTAAATACAAGCAAGGTAAAGGCTCTGTTCAATTTCCACTTGAGCAACAGTTACCTCACGAAATAATTACCGAACTTATCAAATTTAGGGTTAACGAAAATCTTAAAAAATGAATAGAGATAAAATAAAGATTTACTCCGAAATTTCTGCAAATAGAAAGAAGGTATGGGATTATTATACAAATCCAGAACATATCGTTAATTGGAATTTTGCTTCAGAGGATTGGTGCTGTCCGAAAGCTGAAAATGACCTTCAAATTGGTGGAACTTATAAAGCGAGAATGAAAGCTAAAGATGGAAGTTTTGGTTTCGACTTTGAAGCTGTTTATAAAGAAATAAATCCATTAGAATCATTTAGTTATGGTTTTGAAAATAGAAATATACAAGTTCGTTTTGAAGAAATGGGAAAGAAGACAAAAGTTATGATTGAATTTGACCCGGAATCAGAAAATCCAATGGAGATGCAAAAGAATGGATGGCAATCTATTCTCGATAATTTCAAAAAATATGTTGAATCAAACAAATAAAAGGTGCTAACAATGTATAAAAAACAGGCTAAATAGTAGTCAAAAAGGGTTTTCGCCCGTTTCAAGCATTGTGTTCTACCGAAATTTCAGCCCTTATAAATCGCCTACTTTTCATATACTAACCATTATAACACATTTGACATAAGCTGTACAACAAGACAACAACTTGAACGTTAAATATTTATGAAACGTAATCACTACTTTTTATTCGTAACTATCCTTTTATTATTTGCGGCTTGCGACAAAAATGAAAAGAACATAGAAGAACCTTTGACAGCAAAATTTCTGTTCGAAGATGGATTTGAAACTCAAAATAATTCTATAGACGAACTCTTTCCTTCAACTGGTTCAAGATGGTCATTAATTCAACAAACGGACCCTTCAAATGCCTCCAATGAAATTTCGATTACTAATAATGAATTTTCAGAAGGACAAAACGCAATTCGTTTTCTCGCCTACCGATCAGATGACCAGCTTTCAAAAATAGACATTGAAAAAGGAGGTTTAAATATAAAATCAGGAGATAAAGTAACTATAAAAGCTGATTTCTATATAGATACTAATGAATCGTTGGAAAACCTCTTATTAATTGACCTAGAATGTTGTTCTTGTTGGGACCCAAGTGTTGGGGATAATTTTGGTGCAGAAAATCAATGCCCAGGAGTTAGGCTTATGATGTCCGGTGGCAACGATTATCTTTCTATAGAAAGAGGCAAAATATCAGGTACTACATTGAAACAAACAAATTTTGCTTTTCCAAGAAATCAATGGGTTTCAGTTGTATGGGAAATGACCCTATCAGTAAATGAAGATGGACTTAATAGATTACTTATTAATGGAACGGAAGTATTAAATCAAATGGGTATGAATATGCCAAATGCAAAAATTTTTAGAGAGACTTTTGCTAATGAAGGAATTGACTTCACTTTGAAAGAACCTACCATTTACGAGCGCGTACAAATTGGGGCAACTGCAAATCCAACCGCTGGAAACATTGAATTATTTGTTGATAATTTTTCACTAAGGGTAGAATAAATCGTGCTACAACAAAGCCTAAACATAATGCGTACTTTGGGGCAAAAACCGAAAGGTCTGTGTATATTTATAACGTCGCTAAATTGAACATTACGCATTAGCTAACTATTCAAATTTAGCTTTGGAACAAAATAAGAAAAAGGAAAACCTACCTGTCAGCAGGCAGGCAAAAGGCTTTAGCTATGTCGGCAGAAGGAAACTGGCCAGCGCGCCAACTGGTCCACTGCTTTCGCAGATGTCCTATTTACGCACTACGCTTTGCTCAACCATTAGGCATCATATGAATCTAAAATTGTCCTTATTGATTTTCTTGTGGGTTATTCTTAATTCGTTTGGACAACAATGTGAATACCAGGAATACTTTCTTTTAACCGATTTAGCAAAAGATCAGACTTCCAAAAAGGATTATAAGGCCGCAAAAAATAACTTTAAACAAGCCTTCTCAAAAACTAGTTTTCCCTTGGGGCATGATTTGAGTTATGCCTTATATGTGGCCGACGAGACGAATGATGATGAATGGGCATTATTGATAGCAAAACAGCTTGCGAAGGGAGGTATTCCATTGAGATACTTCGTGAAATTCAAGAAAAGAAAATGGTACAAAAGATTTGTATCAGAATTCCACAGCTTAAATCAATACTATGAAGAAAATTTCAATTTGGAAATACGCGTTCGTTTTCTAGAATTATCCAAGAAAGACGCTGATTTTACTGAGAAGTATCATAGCTGGCGTGTTCGGGAAATAGAACTAACCAAGGAAGAGTTAATAAACGATGCCACGGAACGATTAAACGACTTCAAGGAATTCAACCAAAAATATGGTTTCCCAAATGAACAAACGATGGGATACAATTATAATAGACGTTTAAATAGAATAGAACCTTACCCTGTTGGAGCAATGATGATTCATATTTATCAAATGGGAGTTTTGCTATACCAAGATTCAATACCAAATTTTGTATGTACCGGGGGACTGCACCCTAGTTATAAAAAAAATCTAAAAACGATTCGCGGATTTGGAAATAGTACGGGAGTTAAACAAGAAATTGAGGCTAGATTTGCAAAATTCAGGGGCGAACCTATTAACCATTAAAACGACTGCTTTTCATATGGATAATTTCCTTTTGAAAAGTCCACAACGAAATCATAGCCGAGGACGTCCTATTTAATTTGAATAATTAGACTTTGAAAAATAGTTTCATATTGACTATTGGTATTTTATTTGTTAATATCTCCGTAGGACAAGAAATAGAACTGAAACTCAATATTCTTGGGTACCAATTTGTTCAAAATGGAAAAAAAGAAATTAGAAAGAATTGATAAAAGCAACAGCATCAATTCCTGAGGCTCGTTAATAAAATAGGCCAAATCTCACAAAAAGATTATTAGTGATGTGTCTACAATCGGTGGCGGTTTTATTGGAATATCGCTTTCTTCTACCGTACTTAAAAAACAAACAAAGGATTTGATAAATATAATCTTTCCATAAAATCCAATTCTGCCAATAGTGTTAAACCTGAATCTAAGATTATAGCAAACATCAACGGATTTGGGCTTTCAACGCGCTTTTAAAAAAACTATGTACAACAAGGTCTAAAATTCACTACTTGCGGATTTTCTAAACGGAAATCACGCGCAAAAAACTACCTTTATGTTCGGCAGGATCGTCCTACGAATGAATCTCAGCAAAGAAACATAACCTAACCGTAATGCGTCATGCCAAAAACTTAAACACTATAAAGATGAAACAGCTTATTCAATTTTTAGACATCACCCTAACTGGACTAATTGCCGGTGTAATATTCGGAATTTGGATTGGCAATAATCCTCAAGACTTATCAGCAGTAACTTATGTTGAGCAACAACAGAATACCATTAGAGCTTTGAATGTACTGATGCCAATTCTCGGATTAATCTCAATTATACTTACAGGAATATATGCTGTTCTATCTAAAGGTGAAAAATTAAACCGAAACTTATTACTTCTTGCAACTGCCTTCCTGATTATAAGCGGACTAATCACCCGTTTCGGTAATCAACCAATAAATGCTATTGTCATTACTTGGAAACTTGAAAACATTCCAGACATCTGGAGCACATTAAGAGATAAATGGTGGTCATTTCACATCATGCGAACTCTTTCTGCAATGACAGGTTTCGCATTAATTGTATATGTATCAATTTTTAATAAAATAAAAGGCAGGAACGTATAACAATGTTTTTTATAGGTATTCATGTGTTCGCTACGCTCGGAAGGACCGCCATATTTTATTCCCAATACCGTCGAAAACCAAAAAAGGTTTTCATTATATTTCCATAAAATATCCCGGACTATTCATAGCGCTGGGTTATGCAAAATCATAGCGCAACAATGAAAAATCTAATTAATTACATACAATCAAAAATTACCTTATCGCAAAACGAGATAGGTTTACTCAAAAATTACTTTGTAGCAGAAAAAGTTCCAGCTCAGACTATTCTTCTGGAATCAGGAAAAGTGGAGCGTTATATTTATTTTTTAGCTACTGGAATTGTAAAAGGATATCAAAATGTTGATGGGAAAATTGTTGTACAACATCTAATAGGTGAACAAGATTTTTTTACATCTTTAGATAGCTTTATGACAGAAACCCCATCCGTAGATTATTATGAAACAATCACTGATTGTAATCTGATAAAAATATCAAAACCTGATTTTGACATTTTACAAAAAGAAACAAAATTTTGGCCAATACTTGTTAAAGAGGTTACCAACGAACATTTAAGTTGCAAATTAGAACGCGTTAAGGATTTTCAAATTTTAACTGCAAAAGAACGCTATCTTAAATTTGTGGATCAATACCCAACATTAGCGTTGAACGTATCTATTGAGAATATTGCCTCATTTTTAGGAATGGAACCTCAATCCCTAAGTCGTATCAGAAAACAAATCGCTTTCTAACATATGTTATTTCCAATCTCTTAAAAGGGTTGGAGATTTGCTCAAATAAAATTTAAGAATTATGGGCAATGAAATTTCATTAGTAACTGGCGGAAATGGACATTTAGGAAACAACCTAATTAGACTCTTGCTTTCCGACAACCAAAAAGTAAGAACTACAGTAAGAAACATTAATACTACAAAACCTTTTAAAGGATTAGACTGTGAAGTTGTACAAGCTGATATAACCGACAGAGAATCATTAAAAAAAGCTTTTGAAGGCGTGACAAACCTATATGCTGTAGCAGCTAATTTTAGTATGTGGGCCAAGAATCCTAAAACAGAAATATATGATAATAATATGCAAGGAACTCAAAATGTGTTTGACATTGCTAACGAATGTGGCATCAAAAATATCGTTTATGTAAGTTCAGTAGCTAGTCTGGATTTTTCAAAATTACCCGCCAATGTGGCTAATGGATATAACCAAGACAGAAGAAATTGGTATTACAACTCTAAAAATGATTCTGATAAACTGGCATTAGAGTTGGGGAAAAAATATGGTATAAGAACCGTACTTGTTTTACCCTCTGCTATGATTGGTTCCAAAGCCTTTAAGTTAAGTTATTCCAACAACCTTGTATTACAAGTTTTAAATGGAGAAATACCTGTAGATACCAATGTAACTTTAAATTGGGTAGATGTTAAGGATGTGGCTCTGGGTATGTATAACGCTATGCGGAAAGGCAGAAATGGAGAACGGTATATTTTATCGAACGAAAAACACACTACGTTACAAGAAACGGTGAAAATTGCATCAGAATTATATCCTGAACTAAAATTAAAAACACCTAAAAAAGTACCTAAATGTTTATTGTACTCTGTTGCCGGTTTAATGGAGTTTAGTAGTAAACTTACAGGTAAAGAACCTCTCTTACAAAGACAATACTTGGACATGTTTTATGGCTTAAAACAAGATTATGATATTCGGAAATCCATAATAGAATTAGATTATAACCCTAAACCTTCAAGAAAAGCTTTGGAAGATGCTTTGAAATATTTGAAAACCAATTGGAAAAAAGATAACGGTATATAACAATGTTTAAAGAACATAGCGAAGGTTAGCACTACCGAAAACTATATGCTTATGTACCAAACCGCCAAATATAAAATCAAACCTTCAATATAAAAGTTGAAATCAAAATTTTATATTTGGCTCAATATCAATCAGAAACACACCGACTACTTGCATATAGTTAGAGCTTATGGTTACTTAAATGACTATGAAAAGGCGCGTTTTTATTGGAAAAAGTCTATTGAAGAAAATGACCAAAGTTTAGATGATAGAAAAATTTAAAGTGAACATACCACCATCCGATCTTGATGATTTAAAACATAGAATCAAAAATGTTAGGTGGCCAGATGAAATTAAAAACTCAGATTGGACGTATGGTACAAGTCTTTCCTATATCAAAGAACTTGCAGATTACTGGCTATACGATTTTAACTGGAGAACAATAGAAAAAGAAATCAATTCCTTTCCCAATTTTATTGCAACCGTTGACGGTATTAAAATCCATTTTCTACACATAAAGAGCAAAAGTAAAAATGCCATACCAATAATTATAACCCATGGTTGGCCAGGTTCATTTCTTGAAATGCTCAAAATAATAACGTACCTATCAGATTCAGAAAGCACACCTTTTCATTTGGTGATACCTTCAATTATAGGATTCGGATTTTCAGAAAAACCAACCGTTAATGGTAGTGATTACGGGTTTAACGCAGATTTATGGCATAAATTAATGCTTAAACTTGGGTATCATAAATTTGGCCTTCAAGGGGGAGATATTGGTGCGGGTATTAGCATAAAAATTGCACAAAAATATCCTGAAAGCATTATCGGGTTACATTTGAACTACATATCAGATTCTTATGTGCCATATTTTAGAGAAAATGAACCTATGAATCCCCACATCTTAAAGTACCAAAAATCTACCCGGTTGTGGAACGAACGGGAAGGTGCTTATGCTTTGGTCCATAGCACAAAACCTTTGTCATTGGCATATGGATTAAATGACTCCCCTATTGGACTTTGTGGGTGGATAATAGAAAAATTTAAGGCTTGGAGCGATAACGATGGGAATATTGAAAATAGTTTCACAAAAAAAGAATTATTGGCCAACGTTACATTGTATTGGTTAACTCAAACTATACATTCATCAATTAGAATGTATCACGAAATCAGTAATAATCCACTAAAATTTGGAAAAGATGATTTTGTAAAAACTCCAGTTGGTTTCGCAATGTTTCCAAAAGAGATTCCCGTACCGCCAAGAGATTATATTGAAAAAGGGTTTAATATTGTTCATTGGACTAAAATGCCTAAAGGAGGACATTTTCCGGCTCTGGAACAGCCTAAATTGTTGGCTGATGATATGATACGCTTTTTTATAAATTTGAAATAAAATAGCACAAAACTTCTACAGAACTATACCTAAACGTTGGTAACGTTAAACTTAAAATCTAACTCTAATGAAAGTTACAGCTGAAAAAAACGAAAAAATAGGTGCAATGACCTTTGCATCTGTTTATCCTCATTACTTAAACAGGTTAGAAAAAAACGGAAGAACTAAAGCTGAATTCCATAAAGTAATAACATGGCTAACTGGATTTGATGATAAAACGATTCAGGAATTGATAGATGAAAAAGCCACTTTTAAAACATTCTTTCAGAACGCTAAATTAAATCCTAATGCACACCTTATTAAAGGCGTGGTTTGTGGCTATAGAATTGAGGAAATACCAGATGAATTTGAATTGTATAGAAACTGTAGATATTTGGATAAGTTGTATGATGAACTCGCAAGAGGTCGTAAAATGGAAAAAATATTACGTGTTGAAAAAAAGTAAAACTGGTGTTAATTAATACCAAATCATTAAAGCTGCACACGGCAACATTCACCCTGTTTCATAGAAAAAATGAATAAATAGATTATTCAAGTTGTTATGGAACATCCATTATGTAAAATCGCAAATAGTAACTTTAGGGTGTAAAGCTAAGGTTTGTTCATATGTGTAAAAGCTGCTAACCACAAACTGAATATAGCCGAGTCATGGTAGTGCAAGTACTATCCACTTTAGAACGGAATGAAAACATATAGAATTAGTGGTTTTGGTGCCGATATGAGAGTGTTTGAACATTATCCCCTTACACAAGAGTTAATTTCAGTTAATTGTACCAAACAAAAAGTACAACTCCGGTTCAATAAAGGTAAATAATTTGTTTGGTTTTCCAATTGCCGAGGAATGGTGATTTATTCTGTATTTTTAACTAAACCAATATGTACTTAAATATAGAATTCATGGGCAATATTTTCAAAATCGTATTAATAGTTATGGTAATGGCTACTACCGTGACAGTAGTTCATGGTCAAAAAAAATTAGACCAGCAAACCGTTACAGATTTACAAAAAACACCTAAATATGGCTTTATACTAACTACGGAAAGGCATTTTAAAGGGGTACTAAGCATGTATGATTTGCTCATTGAAAACGGTGTTTCAATAGAAAATTACGAGATTGTTGTTAAAGGTAAAGTGGTTACCCAATTGGTGAAAAATTCTGAACTGGAAAAATTTTTTCAAAAATATAAGGGAAAGGTCAAGGTAAGCGTCTGCAGTGTTGCCATGGAAAAATTAGGCGTAGCGGAAGAGACGCTGTTTGATGGTCTTACTATCACCCCAACTGCTTCTGTACGGATGCTTCAATTACAAGCAAATGGGTACAATACTTTGACGTACTGATACAGATAACGATATTTAGAAAATTCCGATATTGTTAAATATATTTAACGGACAAATGAAAACAAGAACAATCCCTATAATTATTACAGCTTTGATCGTGACACCAAGGTTTTTATAGTACTCTTTATAGTAATCATACAAAACCAAAAGATTTTGCCAAGTGTATGGCAGAAAGCAAAAGGTAATTTACTGCCGAATTGTTCATTACAAAACCGTTACCCCATTAAAAAAATGATATGTCAATAACGAAAGAATCTGAATTAATAGGAATGCAAAAAATTAGTGAAGTTGTTGGAACTACACTAAAATTAATGAGAGAATATGCTAAAGTTGGGATGTCAACTAAAGAGCTTGATGAATATGGAGGTGAAATTTTAAAGGGTTACGGAGCTAAATCTGCACCATACGAAACCTATGGATTCCCTGGTTACACCTGTATAAGTGTAAATAAAGAAGCAGCACACGGAATACCATCAGAGAAAAAAATATTAAAAGAAGGAGATTTAATTAATATTGATGTATCAGCAGAACTAAATGGTTTTTGGTCTGACAATGGTGGTTCTTTTGTTCTTGGAAAAGACATTCATAATCACCAACCTCTTGTAGATGCTTCTAAGAATATTTTACGCAAAGCAATAAACAATATAAAAGGTGGAGTGAAAATTTCAGAAATTGGGTATTTAATAGAAACCGAAGCAAAAAAATCTGGGTTTAAAGTCATTAAAAACTTGGCTGGTCACGGGGTGGGTAGAAGTTTACATGAAGAGCCTGAAAATATATTAAACTACAGGGTTAAAAGTAACAGGGAACGATTTAAGAAAAATACAACGGTAGCAATAGAAACTTTTATTTCAACAAGGTCAACTATTGCCGTAGAATTGAATGACGGTTGGACCTTAGTTGGAAACAAAGGTGGATATGTTACCCAGCACGAACAAACCATATTAGTAACTGATAAACATCCTGCTATCTTGACAGAATCGAACGATATTTGGGGTTAAGTATATGGATAAATAGCCTTTTGTGGGCAGTTAAAAAACTTAAGAACAGTCATTACAAGTCCCCGTAAGAACACAATTTGCGTTTTGAACTTCATACCCATTAGGAACCGAATATTCTACAGGTACTTGCAGACATTCTATTGAATCACACGACAAACATCTAAAATGAAAATGATGTTGAACAACTTCTGGTTGATCCTCACATTTTTTACAAATGGCAAAATATTGTTTGCCATCTTCCGCTACAATTTTATGGACTATATCATCCTCACAAAATCTATTTAAGACCCTATAAATTGTTGCCCTATTGATTTCAATATCCAACTGCCGCTCAATAGCATCTTGACTTAATGCTTTTCTGGAACTTAAAAGTAAGTTCAACACGGCTTCTTTTGTTGGCGTATTTCTTCTGTTCATGTTTTATTGCGAATAAGTTGCAATAATACGGAAAAACTGTATATTTGACAACAATTACTATTGCGACAATTTCGCGTTAAAGATCATTTATGATAAGAAGAGAGGTTATAAGACTTTTTGGAGTAACTGGTTTAGTAACCATACTGTCAAAACCGTTATCGCTCTTCGCACATTACACCAACAAAATGAAAAAAAAAGAGTTTGAAGTCATTATTATTGGCGGCAGTTATGCTGGACTTTCCACAGCAATGAGTTTAGGCCGTTCATTGAGAGATACATTGATTATAGATGCTGGTGAACCGTGCAACCACCAAACACCGCATTCCCATAATTTTCTGACCCAAGATGGGAGCACGCCTCAAAAAATAGCTGAAATTGCCAAGAATCAATTATCTAAATATGACCATATTAATTTCTATAACGGATTTGCCGTAACTGGAAAAAGAATTCATAAAGGCTTTGAAATCACCACATCAGACGGAACAATTTTTACTGCAAAAAAACTGGTTTTTGCCACAGGAATCAAAGACATAATGCCTGACATAAATGGCTTTGAACAATGTTGGGGAATATCTGTAGTACATTGCCCCTATTGCCACGGGTATGAAATACGCCATAAAAAAACCGCTATAATTGCCAATGGGGAAAGAGCATTTCACCTTGCATCCTTAGTGCACAACCTAACCAAGGAAATAACCATCATTACCTCCAATATAAAAGACTTTGAAAAAGATCAGCTCCTAAAATTACAAAGGAACGCTATTCATATTGTAGAAAAAGAAATTGCAACGATTGAACATAAAAATGGCCAGTTAGAACTTATTGTTTTCAAGGATGGAAGTAAAGAAAATTATGACTGTGCCTATGCTGCAGTTCCGTTTATACAAAATTCTACCATACCTGAGGAATTAGGCTGTAAACTCACCGAACATGGACATATACAGGTCACTGCTATGCAAAAAACCACAGAAGATGGAATTTTTGCCTGTGGCGATAATAGTACATTAATGCGTTCCGTTGCAATGGCAGTTTCCAGTGGTAACATTTCAGGTGCTGTTATCAATAATGAACTCACACAAGAGCATTTTTAATATGGTTCAAGAACTTATAACAAACGTAAAATTAGAAGGTCACTCAGAAGAAATTCTACATTTCCTGAAAAACGGCTATCCAACATTAAAAATAAATTTTGATTTGGAGGATTTCAACAGACCATATCCTTGTGGACATTCTATTTTAAGGATAGAAGGAGGATGTATAGATACTGTTGCCATAATACGGCAACTTAGAAGCAAAGGAATTAAGTGTGATTTATTAGATGATAAAATCTGTGTGTAGTATGGCTGCATTTTGGGAAACTGCTTTTAAAAACAAGAAAGAGTTGTGGGGAATGAACCCTGCAAAATCCGCTGAGCTAACAAAGGATTTTTTTGTGGAAAATAAAATAAAGAACGTGCTAATACCAGGAATTGGATATGGACGAAATGCACAACCATTTATTGAACATGAAATTGCAGTTACAGGAATTGAGATTTCAAAAACTGCAATTAAACTTGCCAACAAGCATTACGGTAATGATCTGAATATCTTTCATGGCTCCGTAACCAAAATGCCTTTTGACGACCAAAACTATGACGGAATATTTTGCTTTGCCCTAATTCATTTGTTGGATAACAAGGAAAGAAAAAAGCTGATAAAAGACTGTTACCATCAACTGGCCGAAAACGGATATATGGTTTTTACCGCTGTAAACAAAAATGCTTCTCAATTTGGAAAAGGAACAAGGATCAGTAAAGACCGCTACGAAATTCTTAAAGGCGCAAAAATTTTCTACTACGACCAAGAATCCGTTAAAGAAGAGTTTGAAAAGTACGGCCTTATAGAAATATTAGAAGTAGAGGAAAATCAACCCATGTACTTAATTAAATGTAAAAAAAGTAAAAGCACTTTTCACTTTACAAATAACTCAGCACAAAAAAACTACTAAAATTATTGACCTCTTTATCGTTTTCCAAAATCAAAACTAAAGATCCAAATTAATACACATCCAAGATAAACCTTCATAAGCTTCAAGTAATAGATTAACAGTCAAAACTATACAGAATAGTCTTTACCCATAACTTCTATCCGTACCTTAAATTACCGATATTAGTAACTCAATAGTTCTCTAGAATAATCTTACGCACAAATATGAAAACGTCACTGATCAATTATATCTTAAAACATATAACACTCTCAACAGAAGAGCTAGAGGGCTTTTGCAACTTATTCAACCAAAAGGACGTTAAAAAAAAGTATTTCCTTATGCGTGAAGGAGAGGTTTGCAAGTTTGAGGGCTTTGTTACCAAAGGCCTTTTTAGAGTTTATCACATAGACAGTAATGGCTTTGAACAAGTACTCTATTTTGCACAGGAAAATTGGTGGATTACAGATATTGATAGTTTTACCAATGAAACGCCCTCACAACTTTACATACAAGCCTTAGAGGACAGTGAAGTATTGTTAATCTCAAAGAAAGATAAAGAGTTTGCTTATAACAATATTCCTAAAATAGAAAAACTCTTTAGAATCATGACTCAAAAAACGCATATCGCTTTACAACAAAGAATGATTGACAATTTGAGTAAAACAGCCGACCAGCGTTATTTGGACTTTATTGAAAAATACCCCAATCTTTTTCAACGATTAACCAACCTGCAGATTGCCGCTTATTTGGGCATAAGCCATGAGTTTTTGAGTAAAATTAGACGAAAAATAGCTAGTAAATAATCGTTGCCCAATCATTTATTGAACTTGTTCAATGTTTTGAAGTGGGTAACCGTTGCACCTTTGTACCATCATTAAAAACAGGACAAAAAAATGAAATCGATTATTTCAACAACATTATTTACAATTTTAATTTTATTCAAAATGAATGCACAAGAACAAAGTTTTAAAACAATAGAAACAAGCAAATTTAAACTTCAAATTTACAACGCATCAGAAAATAGTTTTGGTGTGGCATCTGTAATTATCTCAGGAAAAATCGATGCCGTATTAATAGATACACAATTTACATTGGCAGAGGCCGAACAAGTAGCCCAAGAAATTAAAAACTCAGGTAAAACCTTAACAACTATTTATGTGTCTCACGGTGACCCAGATTTTTATTTCGGATTAGAAGTATTCAAAAAATATTTCCCCGAGGTAACGGCTTATGCAACGCCTGCAACAGTAGAACATATTAAAGCAACAGCCCAAAAGAAATTGGAAGTTTGGGGCGAAAGATTAGGTGATAAAATTACATCCAATGTTATTTTACCGCAAGTTCTAAAAGGAAACACTATTGAGTTAGAAGGCGAAAAATTGGAAATCATTGGATTAGACAATTTCCCAAAAAGAACTTTTGTCTGGATTCCATCAATTAAAACAGCTTTAGGTGGTATTAATGTTTTTGGCACAACATTTAATGTATGGATGGCAGATGCACAAACAACAGAAGCACGCCAAAACTGGTTATCAATCTTAAATAGCATAAGTGATTTAAAACCTGAAATAGTAATTCCGGCACATGCAAATACAAATTCAGATTTCACAATTGATGCTGTAAATCATACTAAAAATTACATTCAATATTATGAAGAAGCTTTAAATAGCAATACCACTTCTGAAGCGTTAATAGCAACGATAAAATCAAAATATCCGAATTTAACTTTTGAAACAGCTTTAATGCTAGGAGCAAAAGTGAACACAGGAGAAATGAAATGGTAAGATTTATATTAATCATCAACCTGGCATTGCTTTTAGTAATGTCAGGTTGTTCATTTAAACAGGAAGCAATGACAAATTTAGAAATCATAAAAAGTACGTATGAAGGTAAAACTTCAGAAGAAAACGGTAAAAACTTGGCCAAACATGTAGCTGAAAATATTAGTTGGACAGAAGCCAAAGGTTTTCCTTACGGAGGAACTTATATTGGTTTAAAAAGTATTACCGAAAATGTTTTTAAGCGCTTAGGTAGCGAGTGGACCGATTATAAGTTTACTCCCGAAGATTATATTGCAAATGAAGACAAAGTAGTTGCTTATGGTACATATTCCGGCACCTATAAAAAAACGAACACATATTTTGAAGCACGCGTTGCGCATATTTGGAAATTAAACGATGGTAAGATTATTAGTTTTGAGCAGTTTGTAGACAGTAAATCCGTAGACGAAGCAATTCGTTAAATTACTACTCCAAGGGTGTACATAAGTCATTGATGAATTTGTTTTCGTCTATGACTTCTTTATTTAAATAATTGAAATATAGTAATCTTTATTTAGGGTTGTAGCAAGCTGTTCATTGAATCTAAAATAAATTTCTCCTTATCCATTTTAATTTCCTTTATAAGCGATTTCTTTTCCTCCGTAAGGGTAAAATATTTTTCTGCCCATAAATTAATCTCTACAATTACAGGAATTAAATCAACACCCTTGGGAGTAAGCTGGTATAAAACTTTTGCTTTACTTTCTGGATGGACTAATTTTTGGATCAATCCATGATTTTCCAACATTACCAATCTATTTGCCAAAATATTTGTTGAAATTTTTTCCTCTGTCTTTAACAAATCCCCATAGGTTAGCTTTTTATTGAACATTAAATCCCTAATTATCAATAAAGACCACTTGTCGCCCCAAATTTCAAGTGATGAACTTATTGGACATTGAGACCTTCTTTTTAGTGCTTTCATAAAATCTATCGTAAAATCACTTGCATTTTGCAAGTAAATTAATTTATATTTACACTTGCAAAATGCAAGTAAAATACAAATATAAAAGAAAAGCTATGAAAGAAAGCGCTCTTAACGTACAAACAAAAATTGCAAACATTGAGGGAAATGCAATTGCCTATCGCAAGTACGGTACCGGAATACCAATAATTTTATTAAATAGGTTTAGGGGCACATTAGATACTTGGGACCCGTTATTTTTAGATGTAATGGCTATGCACAATACGGTAATTACAATTGATTACTGCGGCATAGGCTATTCTACAGGAGAATTACCGCTAGATATTAAGGACGTAGCGTCTAATGTTATAAAATTTGCCAATCATTTAGATATTGAAAAATTTATTCTTTTAGGCTGGTCTTACGGAGGTTGGGTAGCACAATATGCTACTTTTCTATATTCTTCAAGAATATTGAATACCGTTATTATTGGCAGTAATCCTATTGGTAAAAACGAATTACCCTTCAAAAAAGAATTCTTTGAAAGAGCTTTAAAACCAATAAACGATAAGGACGATATCCAAGTTCTATTTTTTGAACCTGGTTCAGAAAACAGCAAAGCTGCGGCAGAATCCTCTACAAATAGAATAGCAAAAAGATTTAATCTTAGTAAAGTACCCTCAACTCAAGAGATATTCAATAGGTACTTTGCTTCAAAAACCGCAATTGCAGAAGACAAGGATAATTTTAGAACAGCGTATCAAACCACAACTATTCCTATTTTGGTAATATCCGGAGATCATGACATTTCTTTTGCACTAGAAAACTGGTATCCAATGCTGGGTAAAGCACCCACATTAAGGCTCATTGTTTTACCAGAATCCGGTCATGCCCCACACTTTCAATATCCAAATGAAACGAGCGCTTATATTAAGGCTTTTTTGGGGAACTAAACCGTGTAAATTAGCACCTAAATATACAGGAAGTAAAATCGTGAATTGCCCTTTATAGTTATCATACAAATAAAAAAGTTACCATAGGTAAAACCATTAAGGTCGCCACAAATTAAATTCATGAACTAAAACCTTAAGGGCTTATTGTTAAGTCTGTATTGTTAACAGTTTAAATTACCCTCCAGCCATTATTTTGGCAGAAAATTTAAACTAAACTAAGTGTGATATACTTAAAATGGATAGTTTAGAGTTAGTATTACAACAATCTTATTACCATGACAAAAAAAGGTTAACCCTACTTATCATTTTGCAATTATGTATAGCAAATGCCCAATCTTACAACCAATCGGTCTTGGATTTTCAACAACATTTAAACGAGGAATACAAAAACCCAGATGAATCACCTCTTGATAAAAAAGATTTAAAACGGTTTAAAGGTCATGATTTCTTTCCGATCAATGAGAAATATAGGGTAGTTGCAAAATTTACTAAGATTATGAACCCTACCCCATTTTTAATGAAAACCACAACAAGCAGACTTTCTATGTACGAGGTCTACGGGGTCGCTAATTTTGAGTTAGATGGTAAAGAATATCAACTTAACGTTTATCAAAATCATAAACTTAGGGAAACTGAAGAATATAAAAATTATTTATTTCTTCCGTTTACGGATTTAACCAATGGCGATCAGACCTACGGTGGTGGTCGGTTTATTGACTTGGAAATTCCCGAAGAAGAAACAATTGTTATTGATTTCAATAAGGCATACAACCCTTATTGCGCCTATAATTCCAATTATTCCTGCCCCATTCCGCCAAAAGAGAATGATTTAGACATCCACATTACGGCCGGAATAAAAAAATAAACAATCTTAACCAGGATGTTGGCCTTATGGATGAAATTTAAAAGGTGTGTTAATCAGCTATTTTTCTGGTCAAGTCTATCCCCATTCTTACCCTATTACCATAAAAAGGAACCGTATATGCGAACACGCTAAAACGTAATACTATTCTATTCATTAGAATTTGCAAAGGCACATGCCGTATCAAAAAAAATTATTACCTTAAGGGCTTACACCCGGTTTACGGGTAGTTTGCTTCTATAATCCAAAATTTCAAAACCATGAAAATCAACAATATTTTAATAGGTGTTTTTTCTCTTATCACGTTTACTGCATTTGCACAACATGAAAAAAGTGACCATATGGAATTAGCAACTGCGGTAACCGAACTGAAATTGAAAACGGAAAATTTTGATGAATTAAAGAATTTTGATTGGAATATGGTCAAGGAAATTTTTCAAGAAAACAATACCGATCAAGAAATCACCCTTGCCATTGCATATGTGAATACCTCTGAAGTTGACAAATCAAAAGTTAGAATTGATAATTTTGAAATGGAATTTACCGGGAAACTAGCTGACTTGGATAATTTGACCGCAAGGCTTAAAAAATCGATTGACAGATTGGATGAATTTAACGATCAAAATACCAAAAACTAAAGTTGATAATAGCATTTTACAACTACCTTAAGCTACATCCTTTATAATCATATGGGGTTTTTATGGAACTGTTGATATCAGTTATCGTCTGTCTAATTATTCCATGAAATACACTTGCAACAAATATAAAAGGTTGCATTTTATCTACTTAATGTATTTCCATAGGCAAACACATATTAAATGCTATAACAATCATTTAATTAACATTCTTTTCCCTCAGCCCACCCTAACAACCTTAACTTGTCCCTTATAATTCAACCAAAAAGTATACGTCTTTCGAAAATCCGTATACAGTATTAAGCTTACTCCTGCCCGACCTTTGCCCTATACTAATCATTAGTATTAAAAAAAGGCAAAATGGATATAAATCAATATGGCAAAAAGGGATGGACACCGGACAGTATTGAAAACCTGAACGGTAAAACTTTCATTATTACCGGCACTACTAGCGGAACAGGTTTTGAAGCAGCAAAAATTTTACTTTCAAAAGGCGCAAAAGTGGTCATGCTTAACAGGAACCAAAAAAAGGCAGGGGACACCATTAAAACGCTAAAACAAGAATTAGGCAACCACATTGATATGCTAGCCATACAAATGGATTTGGCGGTACAAGCTTCCGTAAAAAAAGCAGCCGATGAAGTTTTAAGTACCATTACCCAAATAGATGCACTTATCTGCAATGCGGCTATTGCCCAAGTACCTAAACAGATGTTAACGGTTGACGGTTGGGAAAGTCAAATGGGCACGAATTACTTTGGCAATTTCACCCTTCAGGCATTATTGTTTCCGCTCATTGAAAAATCCAAGGGACGTATTGTAACGGTTGGAAGTATGGGATATGACATGGGAATTAAAACCATAAAATTCGATGACCTTAACTGGGACAATGATTATACGCCCAATGATGCCTATAGCCAAAGTAAACTGGCACAGATCATGACTATCTATGAACTACAGGATAGATTGGCTGCAGCAGGCAAAACAGATGTAAAAGCATATGCTTGTCACCCGGGTTCATCAAGAACCAACCTAATTAATACGAGTGGTAGTTTTATGATGAAATTTATCTTTAACTTAATGAAATTATCCCCTCTGACACAATCGGCAGCAAAAGGAGCCTACCCACAATTACTATGTGCCACGGAACCAAACTTGGACCAAAGTGGTTTTTATGGTCCTACTGGCAGAAACTTTTGGACCGGTCCGGTGGGGGCACATAAATTGGAACCGCACGCTAAAGATAAAGCAGTGGCAAAAAGACTGTGGGAACTTTCAGAAAAGGAAACGGGAGTAAAATGGAATATTTAAATTAGGACCATGCAACACTTTAAAACATTAGCATCGTATTTAGATTATTTAGGATTGCCCAGACCCGAGCATCCTATGTTGAGCGTGTTCAATTCTAAAGGTGATGGTTTTTTGCCTTGCCCTAGAGAAAGTTCGCCTCCAATTACCAATGATTGCTATTCCATAAGTTTTAAAAAGTATGTGGATGGAGATTTAAATTACGGGCGAACCCAGTATGATTTTACCAATGGCGCCTTAATTTTTATAGCACCCAGACAGGTCTTGCAATGGGACAAAAGTGTGGTATTCGAACAAAAAGGGTTTTCCATAAACTTTCATGAAGATTTTTTAAAAGGAACGGCATTGGCCCATCAAATTAAAAAATATGGGTTCTTTTCCTATTCGGTTAACGAAGCGTTGCATCTATCGCCAAAAGAAGAAAAGCAATTGGAATCTATTGTAGAAAATATTGAAATTGAATATCAAAATAACCAAGATGTCTTTAGTAAGGAAATCATTATTTCTCAATTGGATACGTTATTGAAATATGCCAATCGATTTTATGAACGACAATTTTTACACAGAAAAGAAATAGCCAACAATTTATTGGAGCAATTTAACCAACACCTTACCCAATATTTTGAATCTGGACAATTGCAGGAAAAAGGCATTCCAAGTATAGAGCAGATAGCTGATAAAATGTCCGTTTCTAAACGCTATTTAAGTGATACGCTGAAAAAGGAAACAGGTAAAACTACCACTGAGCATTTGCAATTACTTTTAATTGATGAAGCAAAGAATATATTGTTGCAACCCAGTAAGAGTATTTCTGAAGTGGCCTATGAACTAGGGTTTGAATATCCGCCCTATTTTTCAAGATTGTTCAAGAAAAAAGAAGGAATAAGTCCAACCCAGTACAGGGAAAAATATAAAATGAATTAAACTATGGAAATCTTAAAATTAGCCACGGAGTGGGCAAAAGCCGAGGTATTCTCTACACGGTTCTTCATCATTTTCGCCATTTTATTTTTACTGGCAAGCATCGGGTTTTGGCAGTTGGGAAAAACAGATTTAGCAAAGGCTTACATTATTCCAACCTTAGTTGCAGGTATACTTCTTATAACCATAGGTCTCGGTCTTTTTTATACCAACAAATCTAGAATCAATCAATTTGAAAAAGCGTTCAATGCAGATGCACCTGCCTTTTATCAGTCAGAAATAGAACGTACCGAAAGTACCTTAAAAGAGTACACCGTTGTGTTTAAGGTCATTCCTATCTTAATTATTATTGCTGCATTGCTAATCCTCTTTATCCAAACTCCCACGTGGAGAGCCATAAGCATTACAACAATTGCGATGTTGACCGTTATCATATTGGTTGACGGAACGGCATATTCAAGAATTGAAGCCTACCATACAGCATTGAAATTGGTAGATTTAAAAAACTAAATCAAAAAATAAAACCTATCTTATAATAGGCGTTAGCGGTTCAGGTAGTGTCCTGAATTTAAACGGCCAGCAACAAGAAGAACTAAACAACGGTCAATGTATAGGATTAGAGCTTTTTTTGAGGAAATTGTGACAATTAACGATGAAGATTGGAAACTGTTCTCATCTAAACTTGAAAAAACCGAATATTCCAAAAAAACCATACTACTAAAAACGGGACAGACAGAAACGTATCTTTCGTTCATTGAAAAAGGAGCGGTTAGGCTTTATATTCCAAGTTTGGAAAACGATCTTACATTTGGTTTCTGCTTTGAAAACCAATTTGTTTGTGCATACGATTCGTTCATAAGGCAATCTCCTTGTACGTATCAGCTAGAAACATTGTCCAAGACAACCTTATGGCGTATCTCCCATACAGATTTACAAGAAATATATGCCCGGACAGCAATAGGCAATACCATTGGTAGATTGACCGCTGAAAACCTATATTTAATAAAATCAGAAAGGGAACAATCACTTTTAAACCAAACTGCGCAAGAACGTTATTTGTCGCTCTTTAAAAATAGACCAAATCTTTTCAAGGACATACCATTGAAATATATTGCTTCCTATATTGGCATAACCCCACAAGCTTTAAGTAGAATTAGAAAGCGAATTTCTTAACCTGGGTTCATTGTTTAAAGCGCCAATAGTCTTCAACTTTACAATAAAAAATGAAACCCTTAATTGTTTTACTAGTTGCCACATTAATTACAGGAATAGCCTTTAAATCCATACATGGAACGTACGACATTTCCTTATGCGCTAGAATTGGCATGTCCGTAATGCTACTCTTCACTGCACTAGGTCATTTTATGTTCACTGAAGGAATGGCCATGATGATTCCCAATTATATACCGTACAAAAAAGAAATAGTCTACTTTACCGCGGTAATTGAAGTTTTTGGTGCAATTGGGTTACATATTCCACAATATAGAACGTTGACAGCCTATCTACTAATTTTGTTTTTTATTTTGATAATACCAGCAAACATAAAAGCTGCAATTGAACATATAGAGTATCAAAAAGCCACGTTTAACGGACATGGATTGTACTATTTATGGTTCAGAATTCCATTACAAATATTTTATATAGCATGGGTATACTTATCTTCAATCAAGTACGGTTAAACACCTAGAAAAACCCTAAACGAACTTTATTCGTTATAGCTACATATCAATAATTTATAACCATTTTTATGGGAAAATTCACACAGATTTGTTAAATTTAAAGAACAAGAAATTTTTGGTCCAAATTTTATCCTAATACTCATTTTTTAAAGGAAACAATAAATGATGAACACAAATTTCAAATTTATTATCGGTTTAGTTTTAGTCTTAGGTTTTCTTTCCTGCAAGAGTAATAGGGTAGCCCTAAACCATCTAGAAGGATCATGGTTGCTTACGGATAATGAAAAGAATTTGAAATATGTAAAAATTGATGAGACCAAAGAACATAATGGATCTATCTTAAAAATAGCAGAGGACAGCACCATCATTGATTCGTACGTCATGAATTGTTTAATTGGAACGGGCAAATCAAAATTCTACTCTGAAGGTACTTGGAATATTGCCAAAAATTCAAAGTACATATCAAGCACAGTTCCTATTGACCGTCAAGGTCATAATTTTAAAATACTAAAACTTAACGACACCAGTTTTATTTTGAAAAATGTCGACAAGAAAAAAACAGCACTTGCTCAAAATGGCCATAATCCTTAAGTGCAAACATGTACAACTGGTCAACAATAACCGCTGTTTTACATTCTAGAACAGGAAAAAAATCATTTTCAACACTGTCCCGGCACATTAAGTTTTTTACTAAATTTCCCAAGAATAGTAAGTACTCCTATCTATACCAATGTTTAGAATATTAGATTAGTGCCTACTACTATCCAAACTTAAAAACTTGAGCCTGAAATAAGAAACAGGACATGAGAATGTCAAGTTTAGGATACATAAAAAGCATAGGATTTCAAAAAATTCAATCTAAACTAAAAAGAACTATACAATTCAATTTTTCAACTGAAATCAAAAACTTAATATGTTGTGGTATGTTAATACAGAAGCTGATCAATGTCCATTCTAACTAACTACCAGGAAATTTTGGTGGTAGATAAGGGTATCGAGGAACTAAAAAAATCGATCCTCCATGAAAAGCACATTTTTGTCAAATGGATTTCGCAAACGGATTGTATCCTAAGCCTACCATTTTCAATTGGCACAAACTATGCCCTTGATTTAAACAAGGATGCAAAAAGCGCAATCATTGTATATGCAACCTTTTCCAACTTGTCTAAAACACGAACACAAATTAAACTATATACAACGTTTAAATATGGTCTATTGTTTATACTGTTAATTCCTATTATTATGTTGGCTTTGGAACTAACGGTAGACTTGGGAATTCCGTTAGCCTTTTATTTTGTTTTTCCTATAGTTTATGTAATGCTCTTAATTTTTTTTAGGGCTGAAGAAAAAAAACTAATCAACCGGTTTAAGGGTCTTATAATAAATATGTAGCCCATTTGGGATATTAAAAACAACGATATCATTTATTCATACACTTTAAAAGAATAAGGGCAAAACAAGCACTTATCCTTCAAACGAAACTTGTGAAAATTTTAATTACAATTTGATAATCGCGGTTACTATAACCCTAAATAATTTAGAATTGCCTACCATACCACATGTACCTTGGCAACAGTAAATACTTCAAAATCAATTACATTTCTTATACTTGTACTACCCCATGGCAAACATTAAAACAAAGCTTTATGAAAAAAGCTATAGTACTATTTATCACAATAATGGCTTTATCATGCCAAGAAACCCAAGAGCTACTAAACCTGACACACGGGGTATATATTTCAAATATTACCATCATTACCTCAGAAGACGGCAACTACCATCCGTATAATGGCCACTTGGTAATCAAAAATGATTCTATTGTTTATGTCGATAAAAAAAAACCTACCCTTAGTGGCACTTTTGAACAAATAGATGGCACGGGTAAATATATTATTCCCGGCCTAATAGACAGTCACGTTCATATTACGGAAGTTCAAGGAATGTTGCCCCATCATATGGAAGCCAACCCAGAACTCGCCAAACAATTTACTTCGCAAATGCCCAACAGTTATCTGTATTATGGCTTTACCTCACTCATTAATCTTGGTGGCATATCCAATGAGCAATTAACCGCTATCAATACCCTGCCTATTCATCCGGATATTTACCATACAGGTCGCTCTGGGGCATCCGTTGCAAATGGTTATCCAATGAATTTTGCACCGGAACAATACCGGTTTGAATCTACCCCCAATTTTATTTACATGGAAAGCCAGGCAGCACATATCCCTGATAAATACGATCCTGCGGACCACACACCTAAGGCGGTAGTGCAACGTATAAAAAATACAGGAGCCATTGCCGTAAAATCCTATTACGAATCAGGATTTAGGGGCATGCCAAAATTACCCGTGCCCACGAAAAAAATCATGAACGAATTAATATCAGAATCGCACGCCAACGATTTGGTATTGACCGTGCATGGCAATTCCCTAGAGGCTCATTCCTTTTTAGCGGATGTAGGGGTAGATGTCATTGCACATGGGTTATGGAATTGGGAAACCTATAGGGATGTACCATTAGATTCACTACCCTTAGAAGTAAAACAAACCTTGGATAAAATAATAGAAAAACAAATAGGCTACACCCCCACCCTAACCGTCCTTTCCGGTGAAGAGGCACTAGCGGACCTAGCCTTTCTTGACCAACCCGAATTACAAAAGGTAGTACCCAAAAAATTGCTAGATTGGTATAAAACCGAAGAAGGACAGTGGTTTGCCAAAGAACTTTTCATCGAGCTTGAAACCGGTGAGGTTCATAAGATATATGGCAACATCCAGGCACATGCCATGCTTGCTCTAAAATACCTTTCCGATCGCAATGCATTACTGTTATTTGGTACGGATACGCCCTCTGCTCCAACATATGGCAACCAACCGGGCCATAATGGGTATTGGGAACTGCAATTGATGAAAGAGGCCGGTGTACCATTGGATAAAATTTTATCTTCAGCTACGATCAATAATGCCAAAGCATTTCATTTAGATGCTAATATAGGTTCCATAAAAACAGGTAAAAAGGCCAATATGCTCATTTTAACCAAAAATCCATTGTTGGATATTGAAGCTTACAACGCTATTGAACATGTGATGATTGGAGGCAAACTGGTCACTAGGGAGGATTTGGCAGTGAAAAATTAATGGCTAAGCAAGGTACATAACTTGTTAAGGGCATATTGATGAATATATTTTCCTAATGAGGCTGAAAAAACCTTATACGAACGACCTATATGCAGAACGCAGTATTTTATATTTTAAACAACCTAACCCATGATGAAATCAATAATACCAATGCTACTTCTAATGCCATTATTATTCTTTGGTCAAGAAGAAAAAGAAACCATAAAAAAAGTAGCCAACGAATTTCATGAATTATATAATGCAGAGCAGTACAAGGACATATTTGAGCTCTTTGCCCCGAATATGAAGTCGGCCCTACCCTTGGAACAAACCACTGATTTTTTAAAAGGCCTTAAGAGCCAAGCCGGTAAAATGGTGAACAGAACATTCATTACTTATGAAAATGGCACTTACGCTTCGTACAGAACAAATTTTGAGCGGGCACTTTTGGCCGTAAACATTTCGCTTGATAAAACAGGAAAAATAAACGGGTTGTTCGTTAAGCCGTTCAAAGACCCCGATCTGCCTAAGCTTGTAAGGAACACTACAAATTTTATACTACCCTTTAATTACGAATGGACCATTTTCTGGGGAGGAGACACCAAGGAATTAAATTATCATGTAATCAACGAGGCCCAAAAAAATGCATTTGATATCGTCATTACGGACCATACTGGAAAATCCTATAAAACCGACGGGAAAACAAACGATGACTATTACGCCTTTGGTAAAGAACTTATTGCCCCCTGCAATGCGGAAGTTGTTCTGGTCGTGGACGGTATAAAGGACAATATTCCCGGAGAGATGAATCCTATCTATGTTCCTGGCAATACGGTCATCTTAAAAACAGACCTGAATGAATTTCTATTTTTTGCCCACTTTAAACAAAATTCTATTGTAGTAAAGCAAGGTCAGCACGTAAAACAAGGAGATTTATTAGGACTTTGCGGAAATTCAGGTAATTCATCAGAGGCCCATTTGCATTTTCATTTGCAAAATATAGAGGATATGAACAAAGCCACTGGAGCAAAAAGCTTTTTTACCAATATTCTTGTGAACGGGGAACTTAAAAAAGAATACTCACCTATTAAAGGGGAAAAGGTCCAGAACAAAACAAAAACACCTTAAATGATTCAGGTAACAACCTAACACCTATTAAAGCGCCAGTAATACACAAACCACATGCCTTTTCAATGCCATTTCAACAAAAAACAAACTAGGAACTCGGTAAGCAAAGCTTTAGTTAACTTATTCTAAATCAGCTTAAAAAATTACTAAATTTAACCAAGGCCATTGCGCCAATCATACTAAAAATAACGCTATGCAAGCCCTAACAAAAACCGATTACGCTATATTGCCAGATCGTATAAAAGCAGCAATTATTGATGCATTGCTTTTAATAGCTGCAATGTACGCAGCCTCAGAACTATTGAATTTATTTGACAATGTCCCCAATTATGTTCGTATTGTCATAGCCGTACTATTGTTCATTTTATACGACCCTCTTTTTACGAGTCAATTTGGTGGTACAATTGGCCACTCCTTTAGTAATATTACGGTAAGAAAAGATACTGAAAGGGAAAATTATATTGGCTTTCCCTCCGCCCTTGTGCGGTTTATTTTCAAATTCACCTTAGGCTGGGTATCTCTTTTAACGGTAACCGGAAATAAAAAGAAAAAGGCCGTACACGACTATATTGCAAACTCTGTGGTAGTTACTGACAAATAAATAAACACTTGTAAAAAGCTGAACCTTACTATTTGCCAAGCCAATTATTATCATGTTATTTAATGCATAATTAATTTCCTGTTTATAAAAAAACTATGATTTGGCATCTTATTAGGAAAACGAACATGCTTAATTTGGGACTATATTGATAAACTCACCGTTCATAACTGACAGTGGTGTACAAAAGTTTGTAGATTTAAGGTATGGAAAAGGAAATCACGATTATTTGGAAAGACCTTAGCGAAGAACTCTTTATGTTTATTTTAAACAAAGTTAAAGATGAGCAATCCGCAAAGGATATACACCAGGAGGTTTTTATTAAAGTAATGACCAACATCCATCAATTAAAGCAAATTTCCAGACTTACTTCATGGATTTATCAAATTACCAGAAATAGTATCATTGATCATTTTAGAGGTATTCAGAAAAAGCAGGACATTTCAGTAGCCGAAATTGAATTGCCCGTTTTAGAGTCCAACAATTTTGACTATTCAAGACTCAGCCACTGTATCAACCAAAAAATCAATGCCCTATCCCAACAGCATAAAGAAGCCATTGTATTGACTACTTTTCAAAATTACTCCCAAAAAGAATTGGCCGCCCATTTAAAAATCTCCTATTCCGGTACAAAATCCAGAGTGCAAACAGCCAAGAAAATTTTAAAGGAAACGATTTTGGATTGCCCTAATGTAACATCTGACAAAACCGGTAAAATATTGGATTATAAAAAAAATGATTTTTAACTCCGTCTTTTTCCTCTCCTCTACGTCCCTATTATATAACCTAAAAATTGTATCCTATGGACAAGTCTAAAAAAACAGTTACCGTACAGATTTTGAACGCATTTGCAGAAAATGGTCAGGGTGGCAACCCTGCCGGAGTGGTATTAGATGCAGATGACTTATCGGTTCAGGACAAGCTTCAAATTTCAAAACAGGTGGGGTTGTCAGAGACCGCTTTTGTTTCAACATCAAAGACCGAAGATTTTAAATTGGATTTTTTTACGCCTACCAGACAAATTGCCCATTGTGGCCATGCTACCGTAGCAACCTTCTCCTACCTTAAACAACTAGGTAAACTGAAAAAAAATATATCTTCCAAGGAAACCATAGATGGTAAGAGATCCATAGAACTTAAAGGAGATTTAGCTTTTATGGAACAACTGGCGCCGACCTATACCCAAGTAGATGACCAAACCCATGTCATTTTGAAGTCATTGGGAATTCAACAAACGGACTTATTACCCAATGCCCCTATTGTTGTAGTACATACGGGCAATTCTTTTTTAATGGTACCCGTAAAGGATGAAAATGTACTTGCAAAACTAACCCCACAATTTCAATTGATTACCGAACTCAGTAACGCGCTAAATCTAATTGGCTATTATGTATTTGCTCCCAGCACCCAGTATGATGCCACGGCCAGAATGTTTGCCCCTAGTTATGGCATACTGGAAGAATCGGGAACTGGTATGGCAGCAGGACCCTTAGCATGTTATTTGTATGACAAGCTAGATATAACAAAGGAGGCGTTTCATATTCAACAAGGAAAATATATGTCAAAACCTTCTCCCAGTTTAATCATTGTGCACTTAAAATTACAACAGCATAGTATTAAAAGTGTAATGGCGGGCGGAAAAGGGATCGCTTCCAAAAAAATGAAAATTACTATTAATGCTTAAATTTTTTGGTGCAAAAAAAATAAGATAGGTCTCCGTTTTGGTTGTTCAACGATGTTTTCCATGAAATTTGAAATTTCTTATACTACTTTAATATTTATCAGTTGAAATGTAATTAGTTTTGTTCTGTACGACAAAGTAGATGGAAAAGAACCATTTTGTTCCATTTTATTTGAAATTAGTAGATTTTATCATGAACATTCAATATTCGAATACCGCACAATTACCAACGGCATATGGAAAATTTAACATCATTTCCTTTAAGGAAGAGGGTGTTGATTTTGAGCATTGTGTACTTTACAAAGGGGAATTAGAGGCTAAGGAAAATGTGTTGACAAGGTTGCATTCAGAGTGTCTTACCGGAGATGTGTTCGCTTCAAAAAAGTGCGATTGCGGAGAACAGCTTGAGGAAAGCTTACGGGCCATTGCCGAAAAAGGTAGCGGTATTGTGCTGTACTTAAGACAGGAAGGTAGAGGTATAGGACTTTTCAACAAAATTAACGCCTATGCTTTACAGGATGAGGGACAAGATACCATACAAGCCAACCATTCCTTGGGGTTTGATACGGATTTGAGGGATTTTACCATTGCGGCCAAGGTTCTTGAACATTTAAAAGTAAAATCCATAGAACTGTTATCCAACAACCCGGAAAAGATTGAAGTATTGGAAAATGCCGGAATCATTATTACAAAAAGAGTTCCGCTCATCACCAAAACTAACGTACACAACCAAGATTACCTAAACATAAAAAAGGTAAAGCTTAAGCATTTACTTTAACTCCAAAAACCAACCAATCCTTAAAAAACTTGGTATAATTTGGTTACGATTTTCCCCTTGGCAACCGGCAGACTCAATAATTGAGTCTCCTTTTTTACCTTGAAATTGAACGGTGGGGCCAACAAATCTACCCCGCTATGGTTTTTTAAACGTATGCCCTGCCCCGATATGATATCCTTGTTGGGTTCAAATTCTTGATCAGGCAAATGTTCGGTAAGCAGCACATATTTATAGTGGGCCAATTTTTCCACGATCTGTTGTATTTCCTGATTGCTAAGATGTTGTAAAACTTGCCGTACCACTGCACAATCCGCTTTGGGCAAGGGGTCTACGGCAATATCCAAACAATGAAATTCCAAATTTTCCTGGAGAAATGTTTTTTGATTGTGAACTATAAGGCTTTCAACTATATCAATAGCTATATAATGTGCTGTGTAGGCTACTAAGGTACTGCCTATATTAAAATCACCACAACCAAGATCGCACACTCGTAAAGGACGTTCAAAAGAACCTAGGAACGAGGAGACTACCTCTATATAAGGGGTTACGATCTTTGGTAAGTGAGACCCTTCTCCGGAATAAAATGCTGTTCCGTTTTCTCCCCAAAGTTGCATGGCATAAACCTGTTCCATAGCCGCCTTGGTGGGCCATGGTCTTTTTACTTTTTTAGATGTATTCCCTTTCACGATGCCGTACAACTATTGTCCTTACTGATATAGAAATGCCATAAGGTATTCATCCTTACAGCATTTTACAATATAGTAAAGCATTTACTTTTGTGTGGCTATCCATGTTCTAACCCTACGTTCTAATAATTCTAATGGTAAGGCTCCGCCACCAAGTATGGTATCATGAAATCCTTTGATATCAAAGCTATCGCCCAATTCAGTTTCTGCCATTTTACGTAATTCTTGAATCTTGAGCATTCCTATTTTATAAGATGTTGCCTGCCCAGGCATCACCATATACCGCTGTACTTCCGCTTTCATGGCTCCCTGGGCAATAGATGAATTTTCAGTAAAGTACTTTATACCGTCCGCTTCCGTCCATCCCTTGGCATGTAAGCCCGTATCGACCACTAATCTAATGGCCCGCCAAATTTCGTTCACCAAACGTCCAAAATCATAGTATGGATTTTGATATCCGCCCATTTCCTTGGCCAATGCTTCTGAATATAAGCCCCAGCCTTCACTGTACACACTAAAACCGGCCTGCGTCCTAAACTTAGGCACGGATTCCAATTCCTGTGCAATGGAGATTTGCATGTGGTGCCCAGGATTACCTTCATGATAGGCTACGCCTTCCATTGTTGATTTTGGCATAGCGTTCATATCCGATAAATGCACATAGTAGGTCCCTTTTCTGGAACCATCCGGGGTACCTGCAGAGTAATGTTGTGGCGCACCGTCCTGCTCACGAAATGCCTCCACTCGTTTTACCTGTAATTCCGCTTTGGGCAAAATGCCAAAATAGTCCGGTAGCTTCTTGGTCAAATCGTCCAAATATTTTGTGGATTCATCCAAGTATCCTTGTCTTCCTTCATCTGTATTTGGAAAGAAAAACTGCTCATCAGAATTTACGAACTTAAAAAATGCGTTTAAATCGCCCTCAAATCCTACGTTCTCCTTTATCGCCAACATTTCACTCTTTATTCTAGCTACCTCCTTTAAGCCTATTTCATGAACCTCATCCGCGGTCATACCGGTGGTGGTAAATACCTTTAAACGATAGTTATAAAAATCTTTGCCATTTTCATGCCTACTAACCCCAGTGGGCTTTTCTTCTGCATTATCCACTTCGCTCTCCAACCAACTCAACAGATCGGCATATGCCGGCTTAAAATAGTCATTGATCGCTTTTTCCGATTTCCCGATTAGTTCCGTCGCCTCTTCTTCCGTAATCTTATCCCCGGTCAAAAGCGCATTGATCTTACTTTTCATATCATTAAAGACTGGCGTACCGTCCTTTAATGCCTTTGTTTGGACAATTACGGTTTCAAAGGCAAACCTTGGCGGCAATATACCTGCTGCAGCCTGCTCCTTTGCACGCACTACCAGTTGATCCATTGCCCTACCTGTTTCCTTGATTCTGGAGATATAGGCATTCATATCCACAATACTGTCCACTTTATGAAAGTTGATCAAGTAACTGGGCAACCGTGTATGCATGCCACGCATTTGGTCAAACACATAATCCATATGGCTATAGGCCTCACCTTCTTTCATGATTTCATATTGGTACGTCCATAGATCATAGGATGTGCGGTCCGCATCGCTTAAACTATCATAATCAAACTTTTCATGTAGCTCCTTTGTACTTGCCGCCATCCACGCCAATTCGTTTTCCTCTGCCGCTTTGCTAAGGTCATCGATTTTATCATATTGGTCCTTTCTTCCTTGGGCGGTAAGTGCCAACGGACTCATTTGCAACCGTTCTTCGTATTTGTCATCAAACCATTGGTTCAATTCTGCTGTTTGGTCAATAATGGGCTTTTCTTCTTCCTTACAGGAGGATACCATTAGTAATGCCGTTAAGAACACGCCTTGAGTTACTTGGGTTAGTATTTGTTTCATGTTTGATCAGTTTATATTTAGTTAGTTAAATGCTCATAAGATATGATTACGGAGGTAATTTAAAGATATAGTAAATTGTTTATACCAGCTTCATCAGTACCTATCAAAAAGAAAATAACAATGGGATATTTAGTACCTTGAGATGTCCTCCATAAAAATCAAGACTAACAACCAAAAGTAAATGACCTATAAAACAAATCCATGAAATATTTGCATCTGCTACTTTGTTGCCTAACCTTAGGCTGTAATTTCCCCAGTGAAACCATTGTTGATACGGACAAGGGTAAAATAGAAGGGAGTTATAACACGGATAAAACGGTGCGTATATTTAAAGGTATTCCCTTTGCCTCACCTCCAGTAGGTAATTTAAGATGGAAAGCTCCGCAACCGGTTTTATCATGGAATGGAACTCTACAATGTACCGAATTTGGGCCAAGCCCCATTCAAAATACCCCGGAACCTTTCTATTGTTGGACAGAAGAGTTTATTGCCTTACCCGAACCTTTAAATGAGGATTGCCTATACTTGAACGTATGGACGACTGCAAAGACCAAAACAGAAAAACAACCGGTTTTTGTATGGATTTATGGTGGCGGACTCTCAAGTGGTTCTTCCAATTGTGCTATTTATGATGGTGAGGAATTGGCCAAGAAAGGTGTTGTATTCGTAAGTTTTAACTATCGCGTAGGTATACTTGGTTTTATGGCTCACCCAGAGTTGACTGCTGAATCCGGGAAAAATGCATCGGGCAATTATGGACTAATGGACCAAATAGCGGCGTTAAAATGGGTAAAGAACAATATTGCCGCATTTGGTGGCGACCCATACAATGTAACCATCGCCGGACAGTCGGCAGGGGCGTTTAGCGTGAATACCCTAATTGCCTCTCCCCTTTCCGATGAGTTGTTCCATAAAGCCATATTACAAAGCGGAGGTCTATTGGGAAGCACAAGGACACAATCCCTGGCCGATGCCGAAGCTACCGGAATACGCTTTATGGAAAAGGTCAAGGCAACCACTATCAACGAATTACGAAATTTACCTGTGAAAGATGTACATCTTATCAGTAATGATACCAATGTAGGGCGGTTTGGCATTACAACAGAAGGCTACGTAGTTCCAAAGGATATAAAGGACCATTTTAAAAATGGCAGACAGCATCAAATACCTATAATTAGCGGCTGGGTAACCGGGGACGGAAATTTTTCAGGAGATAATGAAATGACCGTTGAGGCTTATTATAACGAGGCCCAAGAAGAATACGGCGCTAAAGCATCGGATTTTCTAACTATTTTTCCTGCCGAAACAAAAGAGGATGTCAAAAAAGTAAAAAGCAAATTGGGTATGCTGCACTTTGCGGGCGTACCATCACATCTATTGGCAACGTATAATACACAACCCACCTACCTATACCAGTTTGGTCACGTACCACCGGATAAACAGGGTTTTCCCAATTACGGAGCTTTTCATACAAGTGACGTTCCCTATACATTGCACACCTTACATACATGGAAACGGAATTGGCAACCAAATGACAAGATGATAGAAGACGTACTTTCTTCTTACTGGGTGAACTTTGCAAAAACCGGAAACCCAAATAACGACGGTCTACCCACTTGGAAGTCTTACGACGAACAAACTGGAAATATTATGGTCATAAAAGATAATGAACCAAATTCTGAAGAAGGGTTTCTTGGCAATGAATTAAAATTCTTGACCGATCAATAGGGATTGAAAGTTTAATCTATTACATCTAATAACAATTTAATCACCTATTAATTAGCCTATTATGTGAAATTATAGTACAAAACCGATTTTTTTATATTTTCGATTATTTTCGTTATTTAAATATTATCTTCCATTATCGAAAATAAACGAAATATACCGATGCTATTATGAAGACCTATATACTCACTATTGTAGTGCTCATTTTGAATGGTCATTTATCTTTTTCACAACACCAGCAGAATGCCTTACCAGAAAACAACACGGCATTTGCCTACTGGTTAAAAAAATATATACCGGAAAACTATAAAAATGCCACTTTTGACCATCATAACGATTGGTTTCAGGTTAATTTGCCAGAACATAAGCTTACCATTAGTTGGGGAAAAGTAACCTCTACACAATCTGAACTTAGGGAAGTTGAAGGGTTAACAGAAAACGAGTCACTTTTTATAGGTAGACAAAAAGAGGAAAATTGGACGGATCTGCCAGGTATTGAATACTACCCTGAAATGGGCTATTATATTACCCAATATAAAGAGGCCACCATGGGCAGTTTTAAAGTTAGGCCTTTGACCGTACTACAGTTTGATGGAGATTCTAAAAATTTCATAGATGAGTTGGTTAATGCCTTTTCCCGGACATCTTCGGTTTCCGAGCATGATTTTATGTATTGGGTCAAAGATTACATAAACAACATCTACCCCTCACAAAAAGTAGCATATCACGGTGCATGGTACCAATCTGTAATACCGCAATTGGACCTAACGGTCACTTGGGGAACAATGGACAAACAGCAAATGGTCATTAAAGACCTTTATGGGGTACGTGAAGACAAATCATTTTTTATAGAAAAAAATTCTGTTGAAGATTGGAATAAATTTCCGACCATAACTCACAAGCAAGGTCTTGGCTATTACCTATCTACTTATAACGCACCTACCATGGGCAATTTTGAGGTAGGCAATAGTTGCGTAATCCAATTTAACGGCAATGCCAATGCGTTCGTTGACCAAATGTACCAAGCATGGCAAGCATCTGCACACTTTTATCAACATAATGGCAGTGAACCTACAGCAGGAATAGGATATCAGCCATTTCCTAAAAACGTAAGGGTAACCAAGGTAAAACATTTTGATAATATGTGTTGGAAAATTGCCGCCGCTGGTGGTACCTGGTATTTTGAAAATGGGGAAACAGATGGTAAAACCGGCTTTAGCAGCGCCTTTGATCAAGCTGGCAATGATTGGATCGGTAACGATGCGGATAAAGGCTATAATACCTCATCATCCAATGGAGGTAAACATGAATACCGGGGCTGGCCAAACTTTGGAGAAGGTAATTTCAACCATCCACAGCGCAAAAGCAACGCTACATCTTATTGGACGGATGCAAAAGGAAATCCAATAGCATTTAATCACATTTTAGAGGGCGATCATTTAATCATGAGAACTTCAAATGAAACGTATGATCTGGAATATCACTTTTACCCTACACATGCCACTATTAAAATAATAAAGGCGAAAGACAACTACGCATTTTTATATGAAGGTCCTGTGGGTGGCGAACAAGAAGCACCGATAGAAAAAGATTATTATGTATTGAAGGATGGCGTACATAGAACATTTGTAGAAGGCGGTTTAGGTTATTTAAATCCTGAGTTCGGCAACAAATTTCCTTCCCCTTACTTCTATTTGGCCGATAGTGACCCTAAGGATACCCAGGTTTTTTATGTTGGAGTAAAAGACACAGGTCCAACTGCTGCGGGAGATGAAGGTTGGCGACAAGGCGATAATATGGTAATCTTCAGTTTTGGAAGGGATGAGGACAAGCGCGCTTATACAGGTAACGAGGCCATATGTGTTTTTGGATTCTACCCTAAAGGCCCACATGATCAGATTTCAACCTTCATTGAATCTAGATTAAAACAACCCTTTACACCGGTCATGAAAACGGATTGACACCAAAATTTAAACATGCATAACACAAACATTTGTTAAAAGGTTTTTATATAACTAAACGAATGGTTAGTTTTGTAATGGATTTATAGCATATGGCGCGTAAAAAACAATATATAGAAAGTGAGGTTATTGACAGGGCAATGCAATTGTTCTGGCGTAACGGATATGAAAGTACTTCTATGCATATGTTGGAGCGTGAAATGGGCATCAATAAATTTTCAATTTATTCCAGTTTTGGCAATAAGCATGGTGTTTTTTTGGAATGCTTAAAATCTTACAAAAAACGTGTTCATGCCATTTTTGAAAAATTTAAAAAGGCCAAAAATGGCGTTGAGGATATCAAGGCATTTTTTTACGACTCTGTTGCAATAGGAAATATGAACGGAAATCAAAAAGGTTGCCTAGTCACTAATACATACTATGAATTTGCCCATAGTGATGATCAATTGGTGAAAGAGGAAATGGAAAGTTTTATGAAGAACCTTAAACAACTTTTTATAGAAAAACTTAAAATAAACACTGAAAAGGACCTTGACACTATAGAGCAACAGGCCAATTATTTATTACTTGCCAAACATGGCTTGGCGGTGGCAACAAAAGTAAATTCCAACAAAGAAATTGAAGATTATATTGAAATGACATTCAATAACATTTAACCCTTTTTTTTAACCTAAAACTAAACGACTGTTTAGTTATTAATTTATTTAAATTTTATATTATGACAACATTAAAAATACATGACATTGCATCTGCTCCTGAAGGAAGTAAAACGCAATTAGAGGAATCCGTAAAAAGCTTTGGAATGCTTCCCGGGCTACATGGTGTTCTTGCCGGATCACCCCAATTGTTACAGGCATACAAATCATTACATGAACTATTTTCAAACTCATCGTTCAACAATGATGAGTTGACCGTAGTTTGGCAAACGATCAATGTAGAGCACGCCTGTCATTATTGTGTGCCCGCACATACAGGAATTGCAAAAATGATGAAGGTTGATGATAGCATAACCAATGCCCTACGTAATGAAACACCATTGGAAAATACCAAGCTAGAGGCGTTACGTAAAATGACCTTGACCGTTGTAAGAAATAGAGGCCATGTAACCTCTGAGGATTTAGAGGCGTTCTACGCCGAAGGTTATGGTGAACAACACGTATTGGACATTATTTTGGGTGTATCTCAAAAAGTGATCAGCAATTACACCAACCATATTGCCAACACACCGGTAGATGCCCCTTTTCAAAAGTTTGCATGGTCCAAGGATAATGTAGGCGTATAGCCCTTAAAAACAACTAGGCAAACCTTCTACCCATACGGTAGAAGGTTTTTTTGTTTCAAACTACTTATATATTGATCCGTGCATTCACTCACGCCAACCATGACATTGTTCTTTTATCAAAATTCAAGTCCTTCAATGTTAGCTATGCCTAAGAAATACTATTGCGCCAATAAACATTTTATTCCGTTGCATAGATTCCTATACCATAGCTCTTGATGAAAATTAGATTTTAAGAATATGTATCTTTAGCGCACCATTAACTACAGCTTAATTTCATGTACAAAAAAACGCTATTCGTAGTATTGACTACTCTATTACTTACCTCCTGCTGGAAAGATAAAAGTCCAGAAGACCTTATACGCTTAAAGGATAAATTTAAATCACAGGTCAATGCATTTGAAAACAAAAAAGAGACCGCTAATAAAAATGTAAATAAGGGCTTGGCATCTTTGAACGCTTTAAAAAGTGCTTTGGAAGAAACCAAAAACGAGGACAAGGAATTCGCCAAGGTTTATGGGGATTGGGAAAAAGTAGATCGCCGTGTTCAAAACCTAAACAAGGAATATGAAGATTTAAAGGAAAAGGCATCCAATCTTTTTGCTGCCATGGAAAAGCAGACAAACAGCCTTAGTGACGAGACCAGTAAAAAAACTCTACTAGGCGCTATAAAAAAGGCCCGTGACAAATATAATGGTACTTTGGCCAATACCTCCAAAGCAATAGATAAATTAAAATTACTTCATGGAGATGCCGTAGAAGTGGTCAAGGCTTTGGAAGTTGCAGCGGCACTGAATTCTTTTGATAATATCAACGACCAAATGAAAAGTATTGAAGGTAGGGTAGACGGAATTATGCAAGAACTTAATGTAGCCGTAGTTGAAAGTAAAAAATTATATGAAAAAAAAATAACGGAATTAGGTGAGTAACCTTGCCACCCAAACCCTTTTTTAACTTTATACCAATCTATTTCTTGCTTGATTAACGGTATCGTTTTACAACTTTTTTAAAATTGATTATTTTAAAACGGACCTCTAATTATAGTGGTTGCATGAATCTTATTGTAAAAATAAATCACATAAAATGAAACAAATTATATTCCTATTAAGTATTGTATTCATATTTGGTTGTAATTCAAAAAAACAGCAAGCAGATAATCCCCCTAATACTTCAAGTAAACTTAAGGACAACAAAGACGAAATACCTGAAGGAATGCGCAATTCCCCCTTATTCGATACCACTGTGGTAACGCCAACCCAATTATTTGATAATATTTATTATGTAGGATATAAAGGGGTTGGATCTTTTGTGGTCACCACTTCGGAAGGCATTATCCTTATAGATGCAATGTGGACCTCAAATGATGCAGAAACCGTCATCGTTCCCCGTATTAAAGAACTTGGTTTGGACCCCAATTCCATAAAAAAACTTATTGTCACCCATGAACATGCAGACCATTATGGAGGTGCTCGTTATCTGGAAAAAAACTATAATGCCAAGGTAATGATGAGCAAAGTTGCGTGGGAGGGATTGCACGACCCCAATGCCAGAGTACTCGTGGATCCTTTTGGGAATAAATCCAGTGATTTATCTGTGCCAAAAAATTACATGGAATTAACGGATAAACAATTAGTGACCTTGGGCAATACGTCGATCCAAATTTTATTGACCCCTGGGCATACCCAGGGCGCCATTTCCATGATTATCCCAACAACTGACCATGGCGAACCCCATGTGGTGGCAATTTGGGGCGGAACAGGTCTACCGGATACGTTGGAAGAAAATAAAACATATTTAAATTCATTGAACTATTTTGCCTCTCAAGCGGTTACGCAAAACGTAGATGCACAAATTTCAAACCACCCTTTTTCCAACGATCTTCTTGACAAAATGACGGCACTAAGATCTAGAAATCCTAATGACACCAATCCTATTATTGTAGGTACTGAAAGTTTTAGCACAACTATTGACACTACCTTGCGTAAAAATGTTCAGGAAAAAATTGAACTTTTAAAGAAGAAGGACCAATAAATAGAAAAGTTTAGTTGAACATATTTCTTTGTGAACAACGTTTTTAGCATTATAAATATTGAATTGTAAATGCCCTTTTAACTTATGCAAAATATTATTATTCAAGGTATAAATTGGGATGCAAAATCCTCTTTTCAAAAAGGTCCTGCAAAAGCCCCAAAACAAATAAGAAAGGCTTTATACAGTGACTCCATGAATCTATATTCAGAATTGGGCACATCCATAGAACACCAAACAATTGTTGATGCTGGAGACTATGCAATAACCGACTATTTTGACATAGAATCCATCACAAAAAATAACCTTTTAAAAAACCTGCCCAAAATACTTACTCTAGGTGGCGACCACTCGGTCACCTTTCCAATTATAAAAGCGTTTCACGGTTTTTATCCTAAATTGGACATACTACATATTGATGCACATGCCGATCTGTACCATGCATATGACGGAGACCCTTACTCCCATGCATGTCCGTTTGCCCGGATTATGGAAAACGGTTTTGCGGTAAAACTAGTACAGGTAGGTATCCGAACCTTAAACCCACATCAGGCAGAACAGGCAAAAAAATTTAATGTAGAATTGCACGAGATGCGCAATTTGGACATCAATTCAATATCCAAATTTGAAAACCCGGTATATATTTCATTGGATATGGACGGATTTGACCCTGCCTTTGCCCCAGGGGTTTCACACCATGAACCAGGCGGACTTACCTCTAGGCAAGTCATAGATTTAATACATAGTATTGATACAAAAATTGTAGGGGCAGATATTGTGGAATACAATCCAGATAGGGATTTTCAAGATATGACCGCTTACCTAGCCGCCAAAATGATGAAGGAACTTTTAGGTAAAATGCTACAGCCCTAAACAAAATATATGCTAAAACCTTATATTGCCTTAATACAAAACCTGACCAATAATGCCCAATTCCCTAAGTACATTTTTGAAGCTACATAAGGTTTCAATACTTTTGGCAATGATGGGTTCAGTGTTTTATATCACTTTTGCCTATTATCTTCCCCGTACGGATTTTATAAAATTGTTGACTTTATTTGTAGCCCTGTTTTTCCTGTGTTACAAATTAATACAGTTTGAAAAATGGAATTTTAAATTTCTTTTGGCAATTGGTATTTTCTTTAGGCTACTATTTACCATTGCAGAACCCAATCTATCACAAGATTTTTATCGCTTTATTTGGGATGGGCATTTAGTGGCCAACGCTATTAATCCGTATTTACACGTACCCCAAGAACTGATTTTGGCACCCAATAATAGCATCCCCAATGCACAGCAACTTTTAAATGGTATGGGCAGCCTTAGCGCAAAGCACTATAGTAATTATCCACCTTTGAACCAGTTTATATTTGCGCTTTCCTCTTTAATTGGCGGAAACAGCATTTTAGGTTCTCTTGTTATAATGCGCGGTAGCATAATCATGGCTGATATTGGCATCCTTTATTTTGGAAGAAAGTTGCTGAAAAACCTGAACAGATCACCTCAGTTGATTTTTTGGTATTTCCTTAATCCATTGGTTATTGTTGAATTAACGGGTAATCTTCATTTTGAAGGAGTCATGCTATTCTTCTTTATAACTGCCATGTACTTATTATCAATGAAAAAGTGGCATTTGGCGGCCGTAATCATGGCATGTTCCATTTCAATAAAATTGGTGCCATTATTGTTTCTCCCCCTATTTTTCACCTATTTGGGCTGGAAGAAAAGTTTATTATTCTATGCCATAACGGGACTTACATGTCTGCTCCTGTTTTTACCTTTTTATACCCCGTTATTTATAGACCATTATATGAGTACCCTTAGGCTTTGGTTCTCCAATTTTGAATTCAATGCCAGCTTATATAATATAGTAAAATATACTGCCATGCATTTTGATGCCAAACCATGGGAATTCATAAAAGAATATGGAAAAATAACACCTTGGGCTACAATTACGATAGTACTCCTATTTACTTTTATACAGAAAAAACGCAATTTAAATGCAGTACTAGCATCAATGATGTGGGTATTGACCCTTTATTATTTTATGTCCACTACGGTACACCCGTGGTACATAATCTTTTTGGTACTGCTAGCCCTGTTTACTTCCTTTAGATACGCCTTGGTTTGGTCTGCGGCCATAGTCCTGAGCTATTTTGCCTATTCCCAATTAGATTACAAGGAAAATTTATGGTTGTTGGCCATTGAATATATTTCAGTATTTGGCTTTTTAAGCTATGAAATTGTTGCACAACGTAACAAAAAGTAAAGTTTTTGTAAAAAAATAACCATCGTTGATGTCAATTAAATATAATTTGTACATTTACCCCGTAATGAACGAAGAAATCTACTTTTTATACAGTACCGTGAGCCCAGTTGCTCTTGCGCGTCCGTTCACATCTCGCCGTCGTCGCCCGTAAGGGTAAGATATATTTATGGAATTAGGTGAGTCCATTTCCGCACAGAACATCAAAACTTTTTTTTACACTTTAAATCCAATTGGCAATGAACTTAATTGTTGCTAACGAATCACATTTTAAATACGCACAAGACATTTGCGATACCATTGCAGAATCTGCAAAGATCCGTGGTACCGGAATTGCTAAACGTACCCCGGAATATATCCAAAAAAAACTTTCCAACGGCAATGCTATATTAGCCTTGGACGGAGAAAAATTTGCAGGTTTCTGCTATATAGAGGTTTGGGGACACGAAAAATTTGTAGCAAATTCCGGCCTTATAGTACACCCGGACTATCGTGGTCAAGGACTTGCCAAAAAAATAAAGGCCAAGGTATTTGAACTTAGCAGAAAGAAATTCCCAGATGCCAAAATCTTTGGCATTACCACAGGTTTGGCCGTTATGAAAATCAACTATGAGCTTGGCTATAAACCGGTAACCTTTTCTGAACTTACTGATGATCCAGAATTTTGGAAAGGCTGTCAAACATGCAAGAACTTTGATATTCTTACACGTACGGAACAAAAAATGTGCCTATGCACCGGTATGCTTTACGATCCTGCACATAAGAAAAAACCGGAAGAAGGAAAGCAAATGAACGGAAAGGCATTTACCAGGTTAAAGAGTATAAAGGAAAGTCTGTTCTTGAAAAAGAAATAAGAGAATAGAAGTTATGGAGCTTAAAATGACTTTTACCAATTACAGATTTAATGATCGAAGTCTAGTTTCTTTCTTCTAACCTCTCAACACTGAACCTATAGAACCAAAATAAATAAATATCCGGCTTGCCGGAATTGAACATCATACAATGAAAAAATTAGTACTAGCATACAGCGGCGGATTGGATACTTCTTATTGCGCCAAGCATTTATCAAAAGACAAAGGATTTGAAGTTCATGCAGTAAGCGTGAACACAGGAGGTTTCTCTGTAGAGGAAATAAAGGAAATTGAAAAGAAAGCTATTGAACTGGGCGCTTCTTCTTATACCTCTATAGATGCCGTACAGACCTTTTATGATAAAGTAGTAAAGTATCTTATTTATGGCAATGTACTTAAAAACAATACCTACCCACTTTCCGTAAGTGCAGAACGAATTGTACAGGCCATAGAAATTGTTAACTACGCTAAAAAAATAGGGGCTGGCTATATTGCCCACGGTAGTACAGGCGCGGGTAATGACCAAGTACGTTTTGATATGATTTTCCAGATCATTGCCCCAGAAATTGAAATCATCACTCCGATCAGAGATAATAAACTAGCTAGGGAAGAAGAGATAGCGTACCTAAAAGAAAACGGTGTAGATTATCCTTGGGAAAAAGCAAAATACTCTATCAATAGAGGACTTTGGGGTACTTCTGTTGGTGGTGAAGAGACATTAACTTCAGAAAAACCTTTACCAGATAGTGCCTACCCAAGCCAATTACAGGAAAAGAACCCTACAGAGGTGAAACTTACTTTTGAAAATGGCGAATTGGTTGCTATAGATGGCGCAAAAGACAACCCCGTTGCAAATATTGAAAAACTAGAGGCTTTGGCATCTAAATATGCCATTGGCAGGGATATTCACGTTGGTGATACTATTATAGGCACTAAAGGTAGGGTTGGTTTTGAGGCTCCTGCATCCTTAATTATCATAAAAGCACACCACTTATTAGAGAAACATACGCTTACAAAATGGCAACAATATCAAAAAGAGCAACAAGGGAATTTCTATGGTATGCTATTGCATGAAGGTAATTACCTAGATGCTGTAATGCGCAACATAGAAACCTTCTTGACAGATACCCAAAAAACGGTTTCTGGAGATGTATTTGTAGGCTTATATCCATTTCAATTTAGGTTACACGGTATTTCATCTAAACATGATTTAATGACCGATGCTTTTGGCAAATATGGCGAGGTCAATAAAGGATGGACAGCAGATGACGCTAAAGGATTTATTAAGATTCTTTCAAATTCCGGTAAAATCTACAACCATGTAAATGGGAATAAATAATTAGGAGTTAGGAGTTAGGAGTTAGGAGTTAGGAGTTAGGAGTTAGGAGTTAGGAGTTAGGAGTTAGGAGTTAGGAAAAAAATAGTATTAAGTAATGAGTACAAAGTATTAAGTGAAAATTTAAAATATTGGATAAAGTACTTCGTACTTAATACTTATTACTTGATACTTGATACTTGATACTTGATACTTATTCAGAAAATAAAATTATGATTAAAGCAGGTATTATTGGTGGTTCTGGTTATACGGGAGGTGAGCTTATTCGCATCTTATTAAATCATCCGGCAACGGAAATCGATTTTGTATTCAGTACTACTAGAGCTGGCAAAAAGGTGACAACGGCTCATCCAGATCTATTGGGAGTTACTGATATAGCGTTTACGGGTAATGTAAATCTAAATGTAAACGTTGTTTTTCTATGTTTAGGCCATGGTAATTCTACCGCATTTTTAAACGAGCATCATTTTTCAAAAGATACCGTTATCATAGATTTGAGCAATGATTTTAGATTACACGCCTATGCCAATTTCAATGGTAAAGAGTTTGTTTATGGTTTACCGGAATTATTCAAATCCGAAATTGAAAATGCAAAATATATTGCTAATCCAGGTTGTTTTGCAACTGCTATCCAATTGGCATTGCTTCCATTGGCAAATGCCGGGTTGTTGGACAATGAAGTACATATAAATGCTGTAACCGGTAGTACTGGCGCAGGTGTTAGTCCGTCTGCCACATCGCACTTTTCATGGAGAAATAATAATGTAAGCTGGTACAAGCCTTTTACACATCAGCATTTAGGGGAAATCAACGAGAGCTTACATTCATTTCAAAAAGATACTGGTAATCTGTATTTTATGCCCAATAGAGGGAATTTTACCCGTGGTATTTTGGCAACTTCTTATACCAAATATGAGGGCAGTTTAGAGGATGCTAAAAAAATCTATCGGGAATTTTATAAGAATGCGGTGTTCACCCAAATATCAGATGAGCCCATCAATTTAAAACAAGTGGTAAATACAAATCAGTGTCACATCCATTTACATAAACATGATGATGTGCTATTGATTACTTCTGCCATAGATAACTTATTAAAAGGTGCATCTGGGCAAGCGGTACAGAACATGAACTTAATTTTTGGATTGGAAGAGAACTTGGGCCTTAATTTAAAAGCGGGCGTATTTTAACATAATTAAGCATTGGGCATTTTGTACAAAGCCAAATACATAATATTGTAACCGTTTTGTACCGATTAATCTGCCCTTGATAAAACAACGACACTAACATGAAAATAGCAATTATAGGAGCTGGAAACTTAGGACTTTCAATAGCCACGGGTATTTTGAACAGCAATGGCGCCACCAGTATGTATTTGACCAAACGGGATATAAAGTCCATTGCCGATTTTGAAAAATACGATAAGGTTACCGTAACGGATGACAATAGACTGGCCGTACAACGATCTGATATCTTAATATTTGCCGTACAACCCGTACATTTTGCTGAAATTTTGGAAAGCGTAAAGGATCTATTGACAGACAACCATGTGTTGATTTCTACCATTACCGGTTTTGGAATTGCAAAGATCGAGGCCGTCATAGGAAAGGACCATTATATTATTAGGAGTATGCCCAACACGGCTATTTCGGTCGGCAAATCCATGACCTGTATCTGTAGTAATGAAAAAGGTAAGAAAAGGGTTGAGCTTGCAAAGGCAATTTTCAATAGAATGGGACATTCCATGGAAATTCCTGAAAGTCAAATGCAGGCGGCAACCGTTATCTGTGCAAGCGGGATCGCTTTTTGGATGCGCTTGATACGTGCCACTACCCAAGGGGCCATACAATTAGGGTTTGATGCCCATGAAGCACAGGAATTAGCTATGCACACCTGTAACGGAGCTGCAAGCCTTCTTATTGAATCTGGCAATCATCCGGAAGAGGAAATCGATAGGGTTACCACGCCCATGGGATGTACCATAAAAGGCCTGAACGAAATGGAGCACCAAGGACTAAGCTCATCCCTAATAAGGGGAATAGTGGCATCTTTTGACAAAATTACCGAGTTTAAGAATAGCTGAGCGTAACAAACATGCCTGCTTAAAATTAAATATGAGCTATTAGCGAAAAGTGATAAAATATGAAATTATTTGACGTTTACCCTTTATATAATGTAACCCCGGTCTCTGCTCAAGGTATTGTAGTGACGGATGAAAAAGGACAGGAATATTTGGATTTTTATGGCGGTCATGCCGTAATCTCCATTGGCCACACGCACCCACACTATGTAAAACGGCTAAAAGATCAGTTGGATAAAATAGGATTTTACAGTAACGCCGTTCAAAATCCATTACAAGAAGAGTTAGCGGAAAAATTGGGTGCGGTATCCAATTGCGAGGATTATAACTTATTTATGTGCAATTCTGGGGCAGAGGCAAATGAGAATGCCCTAAAAATGGCATCATTTGTTACCGGTAAATCCAAGGTCATTGCTTTTAACAATGGTTTTCATGGACGTACCTCTGCCGCGGTGGCCGCAACGGATAACCCCTCGATCAACGCCCCTATTAACCAACAACAAAAAGTTACTTTTTTAACGCTCAACGATATTAAAAGTTTTGAGAATGAAATTGTCAAAAAAAATATCTGTGCAGTTATAATTGAATCTATACAGGGTGTTGGCGGTCTGGACGAACCTACTACGGAATTTTACCAAAACGTGGCCGCTTTGTGCAAAGAGAACAATGTCATGTTAATTGCAGATGAAGTACAATGTGGATTTGGCAGAAGCGGTAAATTCTTTGGTTTTCAACATCATAACATTAAGCCGGATATTATCAGCATTGCAAAAGGTATGGGCAACGGTTTCCCTGTTGGCGGAATTTTAATTCATGAGAGCATTAAAGCTAAATACGGTATGTTAGGTACAACGTTTGGAGGTAACCATTTGGCATGTACCGCAACCTTGGCCGTATTGGAAGTCATTGAAAAGGAAAATTTAATTGCCAATGCAGAAAAGCTTGGACATTATTTTAGGCAAAAGGCAACAGAAATACCGCATGTAAAACGAGTAAAAGGAAGAGGTTTAATGCTTGGTTTGGAGTTCGATTTTCAAGTAGCGGAATTACGCAAGAAATTGATACATGAACATCATCTCTTTACTGGTGGTGCCAAGGATAAAACCGTTTTAAGAATATTACCGGCCCTGAATATCACGGAACAACATCTAGATGCGTTCTTTGTGGCCCTCAAAACCGCATTATCATGAGTAAGATCCTAAGCCTTGAAAAACGAAATGCGGTATTGTTGCGCATGGCAGAATTGGTAAGGCAAGAAGAATCCATTTTAATATCCGCCAACGACAAAGATTTAACTTCTTTTGAATCTGGGGACCTTGCAATGACAGACCGTTTAAAGGTCAATAAAAAAAAGGTGGGGGAAATGATACTTTCCTTAAAGCAATTGGCCGCACAGGATGATCCGCTACATGTAGAGCGTTTTCAGTTTACCCATGATAACGGATTGGAGATAAGCAATAGAACGGCTCCTTTTGGAACCATAATGATTATTTACGAATCTCGGCCAGATGTTACTATTGAGGCTGCAGGAATTGCGTTTAAATCAGGAAATAAAATACTATTAAAAGGAGGTAAGGAATCGTTGAATTCCAATTTGGTACTGGTCAACCTTTGGCATAAGGCCTTAGAGGCCTGTGACTGTTCCAAGGAATGGGTAACATATTTAAATTATTCTAGGGAAGAAACACAGCGGTTTTTGGAAAACCCTTCCCAAAAGCTAGATCTGATCGTACCAAGGGGTGGTGAAAAACTCATTGCTTTTGTTAAGACACATGCACAATGTCCAGTTATTGTGAGCGGGCGGGGCAATAATTTTGTCTATGTCTCACATGAGGCAGACCTGCAAATGGCACTCGATGTTATTGTAAATGCCAAGACCACTAAAATTTCCGCTTGCAACGCCGTGGATAAAGTAATTATTTCCAGAGATTTACCTCGAAAAATGGAATTCTTAAATCATTTGGTACAGACCCTAAGAAAATATAACGTGGATATCATAACCGACGCAAAATTGGCAGGCTTGGAAGGAACGACCAAAATGGACAATGAATCAGTTTGGCATGAGGAATTTTTAGATTACAAAATTGTAATAGGACAAGTACCTGATGTAGATGAGGCCATACAACACATCAATACGTATGGAGGTGGCCATTCGGCTGCCATAATAACCGTAAATGAAGAAGAAGCATCGGTTTTTATGCAATCTGTGGATAGTGCCGCAGTTTACCACAATGCATCTACCAGATTTACGGACGGTGGGCAATTTGGTCTAGGTGGTGAGCTTGCTATCAGTACGGATAAGTTACACCAACGCGGCCCTATAGGCTTGCAGCATTTGGTGACTAACAAATGGTATGTAAAAGGAAACGGACAGATTAGATAAGTGATTCGTTGTTCGTTGTTCGTTGTTCGTTGTTCGTTGTTCGTTGTTCGTAAAATAAATGATAATAGTGTCGGGTTATGCGCAATCGAAACCTAAAAAACGGCTAATAGTTAAGACTAAAAGCAAAGAAGCATGTTGAAAAAGAGAATTTTATTAAAAATTGGTTCCAATACCCTAACCAAGGATACTGACCATATTTCTCGTGGTAAAATTGAGGATATAGGAAGGCAAATTGCGGCATTAAAGGACCAATATGAATTCATCATTGTGAGTTCCGGAGCTATAGCCGCAGCAAAGCAATTTGTAAAACTAGAACATAATGGCGAGGAAATTAATGTCAAGCAAGCTCTTGCATCCATAGGACAACCACATCTTATGAGGATTTTCCAGGAAAATTTCCGTGAATTGGGCTTATTTACCTCCCAATGCCTTTTATCCTATTCTGACTTTGAAAAAGAAGGTTCAAAAATAAATATTAAGAACACCATTAACGTTTTGGTCGCCAATAACTTTATCCCCATAATCAACGAGAACGATACCGTTGCTACAGATGAAATCAAGTTTGGGGACAATGATAAATTGGCCGGTCTAACCGCTGCCCTTCTTGCAGCAGATATTTTAATAATCGCGACCAATACGGATGGTATTTACACTAAGGTCTCGTTGGCCAGCAATACTCCCAAAACCATTACTAGTGTATCCGATCTTGATGAGTTGAGCCAAGAAATTGGCGACTCTAAATCCACACACGGTACCGGGGGTATGCAGTCTAAGATAGATGCCGCAACAATTGCTAAGAACGCAGGCATAGAAACTTGGATCACCAATGGCCTTGCGGATAATTTCATAATAGATGCTATTGAAAACAAAAGTGTATTTACAAAAATAAAAGCATGAAGAATTACCTTTCCATAAATGATATAGATGTATTGTCCAATTGGGTAAAAGAAGCCATATCATTAAAAAAAGACCCTAAAAAATTTAAGAAACTTGGTAGCGATAAGACAATCGGACTCCTATTTTTCAACAATTCTCTACGTACACGATTAAGCACACAAAAGGCCGCAATGAATTTGGGTATGGATGTGATTGTAATGAATTTTGGAAGCGAAGGGTGGGCGTTGGAATATGCCGATGGCACTATTATGGACCAAGGCACATCTGAACATATAAAAGAGGCGGCGCAAGTAATTTCCCAATATTGTGATATCATTGCCATACGTGCATTTGCCGGTTTGGTAGATAAGAAACTAGATGAAGCGGAAGAAGTATTGAACGGATTTAAAAAATATGCCAATGTTCCCATCGTTAACATGGAAAGTTCCGTTGGGCATCCGTTACAGGCCCTTACCGATGCCATTACCATGGAAGAACATAATTTTAAAAACAATCCTAAAGTGGTCTTATCTTGGGCTCCCCACCCTAGATCCTTACCGCACGCCGTAGCCAATTCCTTTGTGCAAATGATGCAGAAACAACATGCGGAGTTTGTAATCACCCACCCAAAAGGATATGAACTAGACCCTAACATCACAAAAGATTGTACTATTGAGCACGACCAAGAAAAAGCTTTAGAAAACGCCGATTTTGTTTATGTAAAAAACTGGAGCAGCTATAACGATTATGGTCAAATAAAATCGCAAGACCCAAACTGGCAAATGACGCTTAAGAAATTAGGCAAGGCAAAATTTATGCATTGCCTACCCGTACGTAGAAATGTAGTGGTAGCAGATGAAATTTTGGACAGTGACCAATCTTTGGTCATTGAGCAGGCAAACAATAGGACCTATGCGGCGCAGTTGGTACTAAAAAAAATACTGGAGAATTTAAAAGACTAACGTGGGCCATAAACTTGAACATAAGGTAGCGATAGTAACAGGGGCAACCAGCGGCATGGGCAAAGCCATTGCAAGATCCTTTGTTGCCAATGGCGCCAGCGTTGTATTATCTGGCAGGAATATTGAACGTGGTAAAAAGTTGGCAAAGGAACTAGGAGATCAGGCCCTGTTTTTAAATGGTGATGTAAGCATTGGTACCTATAACGAACAACTTGTGCGGTTAGCCGTGGAACGATTTGGAAGATTGGATATCCTTTCCTTGAATGCCGGAATTTTAGGTATAGGTAGTGTCACAGATTTAGAGGAACACGTATGGAATACCACGTTACATACCAACCTTTCCTCTATATTTCTCCTTTCAAAATATGCTATTCCAGAATTGCAAAAGCAACCGGGAAGTTCAATACTTATCAATGCCTCTATAGCCGCCTATAAAAGTTTTCCGCAACATCCAGCATATTGTGCCTCAAAGGCGGGTTCTCTTGCCTTAATGCGCCAAATGGCGGTAGAGTACGCCCCAAGCATTAGGGTAAATGCCATGTGTCCAGGACCTGTAGACACCCCATTGCTACATGATTCCGCCAAAGCGTTCAACGATCCTTCCAAGGCCGTGGAAAATGCCGGCAAGAGTACACTTTTAAATAGGCTTGGAAAAGCTAGTGATGTTGCCAACCTAGCGTTGTTCCTGGTTTCTGAAGATGCGTCTTGGATTACAGGTTCTGCAATGACCATTGATGGAGGTAAAATAAACACATAACATGAAAGAAGTAGTTTCCATAGTTAAAATTGGTGGTAACGTTATTGAGGATGACCATGCCCTAGACCAATTTTTGAATTCCTTTTCTAAATTAAAAGGACCAAAAGTATTGATTCATGGAGGTGGAAAATTAGCCACCAAATTGTCCACTAGATTGGGCATACCATCTAATATGGTAGATGGCAGACGTATTACGGACAAAGAAACCGTAGATGTCATTACCATGGTGTATGCTGGTTTGGCCAATAAAAAAATTGTAGCCCAACTTCAGTCCAAAGGTATTAATGCCTTAGGTATGAGCGGCGCGGACGGCAATAGCATTCAAGCTCATAAAAGACCTGTCAAAGAGATAGATTATGGTTTTGTTGGCGATATTGACGGGATAAATTCCAAAATGATCGCTAATTTATTGGGTACAGGAATCACGCCTGTTTTCTGTGCTATTTCCCATGATGGAAAAGGTCAGTTACTAAATACGAATGCAGATACCATAGCCGCTGAAATTTCCATTGCAATGGCATCTTATTATGAAGTTATACTATATTATTGTTTTGAGAAAAAAGGGGTTTTAATGCATATAGAGGACGAAAATTCGGTCATAGAACATATAAACACAACAACCTATAAGGAACTTTTGGACAAAGGTATCATTGCCGATGGCATGTTGCCCAAGCTACATAACTGCTTTCATGCATTAGAGCACAATGTTGCAAAGGTATGCTTGGGAGATGTGGGCATGCTCCAAAAAAACGCAGAACTGTTCACTACCATAACGCTTTAAAATGAATCAAGAACAACTTACGAAAAGCGCACTTGAATTACTTAAAAATTTAATTGCAATAGAATCTTTCTCCAAAGAAGAGGATAAGACCGCAGCTGCCATACAGGCTTGGTTGGCCAGTTATAATATCCCAACCGAGAGAGATATAAACAACGTAATTGCCAAAAATAAATATTGGGATGATAGTAAACCAACACTGCTTCTAAACTCTCACCATGATACGGTTAAACCAAATACGGCCTATACCAAAAATCCGTTTGACCCTCATATAGAGGATGGTAAGTTATTTGGACTTGGAAGTAATGATGCCGGCGGACCATTGGTATCACTTTTGGCTACATTCGTTAATTTTTACGAGGCCGAAAACCTCAACCATAACATTTTAATGGTGGCTTCCGCAGAAGAGGAAAATGCCGGGGAAAATAGTCTTAGGGGGCTATTGCCCAAACTTCCACCAATTGACGTGGCCATTGTTGGAGAACCTACCCTTATGCAGTTAGCCATAGCGGAAAAAGGTTTGGTCGTTTTTGATGCTGTGGTAAAAGGTACCCCATCACATGCCGCACATCCTAATACGGACAATGCAATCTATAATACAATTGATGCACTCAAATGGTTCAAGAATTATAAATTCAAAAAAACGTCAGAGGCACTTGGAGATGTAAAATTGACCGTTACCCAAATTAATGCCGGTACCCAGCACAACGTAGTGCCTGCACATGTAGATTTAGTCATAGATGTACGGGTTAACGATGCATATTCAAATAAGGAAATAGCAGATATTTTGAAGAAAGAGGCCCCTTGTTCTATCAAGGAACGGTCTTTACGTTTAAACTCTTCTAAAATAGACAAGGACCATCCTTTGGTACAATCCGGTATTGCGTTGGGAAGGTCCACTTACGGCTCTCCCACCCTGTCCGATCAGGCGGCATTAAGTTGTCAATCCTTAAAATTAGGACCAGGTGATAGTACACGTTCCCATTCTGCCAATGAATTTATTTATGTTCATGAAATTGAGGAAGGCATAGATTTGTATATTAAATTATTAAAAGGATTTTTGCAATAGGCAGTTCACTTAGAATTAACATACCATACTGTACGGATAGCATATTTAAATATGATATTTGAACTACTAATTGAAATTGAATTATGAAACTTTGGGATAAAGGATTTAGCACGGATAAAAAAATAGACCATTTTACAGTGGGCAATGATAGGGAGTTAGACCTTCACTTGGCAAAATATGATGTCATAGCCTCAAAAGCCCATGCTAAAATGCTAGGCAAAATTGGTTTGTTGACCACTAAGGAAACCAAGGAATTGGTAGATGAGCTAGATTTAATTGCTGCCAGAATTGAAAAAGGTACGTTTTCCATAGAAAAATCCTTTGAGGACATGCATTCAAAAATTGAATACATGCTTACTTTGAGCCTAGGAGATACCGGTAAAAAAATACATACCGCACGATCAAGAAACGATCAGGTTTTAGTGGCCATGCATCTTTATTTAAAAGATGAACTGAAAGAAATTAAGACAATGACAAAGTCCTTGTTCAACCTTTTAATAGTAAAGGCGGAAGAACACAAGGAGGTACTATTGCCTGGTTATACCCACCTACAAATAGCCATGCCGTCCTCTTTTGGGCTTTGGTTCTCTGCCTATGCTGAAAGTTTAATAGACGACCTATATTTTATAGAGGCCGCTTTTAAAGTAGCGGACCAAAACCCGTTGGGAAGTGCCGCAGGATATGGAAGCTCTTTTGATATAGACCGTAGTTTCACCACAAAGGAAATGGGCTTTGAGACAATGAAATATAATGTTGTAGCAGCTCAAATGAGCCGTGGAAAGGCAGAAAAAGCTGCAGCCTTTGGCTTGGCAAATATTGCCGCAACCCTCTCTAAAATGGCTATGGACATATGCCTTTACATGAGTCAGAACTTTAATTTTATTTCTTTTCCGGACGAGTTGACCACAGGCTCAAGTATAATGCCGCACAAAAAAAATCCGGATGTATTTGAATTGATAAGGGGTAAATGCAACAAACTCCAATCCATTCCCAATCAATTGACATTAGTCATCAACAATCTTCCCAGCGGATATCATAGGGACCTACAATTGGTAAAGGAAATTATTGTACCTGCCATTCAGGATATGAAAGCCTGTATTGAAATACTTACTTTCAGCCTTAAGGAAATACAAGTTAACACTGCTATTCTGGAAGACCCTAAATATGACTATCTATTTAGTGTGGACACCCTTAACGAGCTTGTGCAAAATGGTATGCCGTTTAGGGACGCCTATAAAAAAATGGGTATGGAAATTCAGGAAGGTACATTTTCACCAAAAAGGGATATACATCATACCCATGAAGGAAGTTTAGGTAACTTGTGCCTAAAAGAAATTGCGGAAAAGATGAAAAAGGTCTAGTCCCTTTTCACATATTTGTCCGAATATATTTTGGTGAATTGTGCACCAAATGTAACGATCAAGCTAGAGTACGAAACCCAGAGCATGACCAAAATTATGCTTCCGGCGGCTCCATATGTTGACCCAGGCTCTGCCTTTCCAAAATAGAAAGCCAAAGCATATTTTCCAATTAAAAATGAAAAAGTGGTCAATGCGGCCCCTACTTTAACCGCCTTCCAACGTACATGGGTACTGGGCAAATACTTGAACATTGCGCCAAACAACAAGTAGATAAATGTGAGTGACAATAGAATATCCAAAACAAAACCTAAAGCTAACATGCCTTCTGGCAACAATCTGGACAAATGAGCTGAAAAAGCGGATAAAAATGAAGTAAGTACAAAACTAATAAGCAATAAAAAACCAAATATAAGTATGAAACCAAATCCTTTTAACCGCATGAAAAGTGTAGAAAGTACTTCATTGGTATATTTTGGTTTTGCATTCCAAATATCGTTCAACGCATTTTGTAATTGATAAAATACTCCGGTCGCACCATAAATGAGAACCCCAACCCCTAAAATCGTGGCAATTACGGAGGTATTTTCGCTACCTCTATCTGCAATCATTTCTTGGATAGATTGTGCGGTTTCCGGCCCCATAGCAGATGAAATCTCGGCGAATAATTCTCCTCGCACAATTTCTTTTCCCCATATACCTCCTACCAGTTCCAAAATCAATATTAAAAGACCTGGTAATGAAAGTATAGCGTAATAAGCAATTACGGCACTTATTTGAAATGGTTCTTTAGCCATCCATGCCTTAAAGGTATCTACCATTAACCTTGGTAGATGTCTAAAATTAAATGTAGGTGTATTTAAATCTTGGGTATTAGACATTAAAATTATTTTAGCTGACCCTAAAATATACCATGTTCAAAACCCATACTGATTCTATTGCGTAAAATACTATCCCTTAAGCAATAACGAACCTCATACAATATCCTGATTTTGACCAAGTTCAACAGTATTGTTAAGGTTCACACTTATTATTTGCCCTTACACAACAAATAATTTTAACACTTAGCGTTCATTATCATATTTGATGATAATACATCGTACAAAACCAACAACATGCCTAACTTAACGAAAGTTATATCCCTCATACTTTTATTCATAAGCATAAACCTATCCTCCCAAGAATTTACGACCATTTGGACTACCACCAATAGTAGTTCGGGCTCTTCGGGGAACAGTGAAGTCAGCATTCCTACCAACCCTGCATATACCACATATAATTATAATGTAGATTGGGGAGATGGTACTTCAGATGCCAATGTAACCGGCAATATATTACACACGTATGCCACCTCTGGAACCTATACCATAAAAATCAGCGGTAGTTTTCCCGCTATATATTTTAATGATACCGGAGATAGAAATAAAATCATAGAAATTTTAGATTGGGGAAACATTCAATGGCAAAGTATGGAAAACGCCTTTTTTGGATGTGAAAACCTAAATTTTGATGCTATAGCCGCTCCCGACCTATCCCAAGTAAGCAGTTTAAAAAATATGTTTAGGGAATGTTATTCATTTAACGGAATTGTTAATTCTTGGGATGTGAGCAACGTAACGGATATATCAGGAATGTTTGCAAGTTGCTCCGTATTTAATAGGCCATTGGACAACTGGACGACGAACTTGGTTACCGATATGTCTGAAACATTTAAAAACTGTTCATCGTTCAACGAACCATTGGACAATTGGAATACATCTGCAGTTTCCTCCATGAAAGATATGTTCTATTCCTGTGTGAACTTTAACCAAAACATCAGTAACTGGAACGTTAGTCAAGTTACGGACATGGCCGGTATGTTCGTTGCCTGTAGAAAATTCAATCAACCTTTGGGCAATTGGGACGTAAGCCAAGTTACAGATATGAACTTAATGTTCTTCAGGACCAACGACTTTAACCAGGACCTTAGCTCATGGCAGGTAGGCAATGTTACAGATATGACCCGTATGTTTCACGAATCTGCCATTAGTTATCCTATGAACGACTGGGATGTTGCCAAGGTAACCTCTATGCAGCAAATGTTTGCCGATACCCCAAATTTTAATCAACCTTTGAGCAATTGGGATGTAAGCAATGTTACCAACATGGCCCAAATGTTCCGTAATGCAAGACTTTTTGACCAACCGTTGAATGATTGGGACGTATCTGCAGTAACGACCATGCAATCTATGTTTGCAGGAACTTCATCCCCTACCTCTACGTCATTTAACCAGCCTTTGAACAATTGGGACGTTAACAACGTAACGGATATGAGCTCTATGTTCTACAATAGCACTACGTTCAACCAAAATATCAATAACTGGAACGTTTCATCAGTGACCAATATGTCACAAATGTTCCGCAATGCAGATGCCTTTAACCAACCCTTGAACAATTGGGACGTTAGCAATGTAAGCAACATGCAATACATGTTTCAACAAAATGATGGTTTTGACCAACCCTTGAACGATTGGACAACGAGCAGCCTTACCAATATTTCATTTATTTTTTCCGGTAATTCTATATATAACCACCCTCTCAACAACTGGGACGTAAGTAAGGTAACCAACATGGGAAGCGCATTTAACAATGCCTCCGCGTTTAATCAAAACCTTGGGGTTTGGGATATAAGTTCCGTTACCAATTTGGGTAATATGCTATCTAACAGTGGTATCTCCCAAGAAAATTACGATGCCATCCTTACCGCTTGGTCCAACCAAACGGTACGTACAGGATTAACCTTAGGCGCAACCAATCTACAATATTGTGATGCCTTACCACAACGGCAGAGTTTGATCGATGTTGATGGATGGAACATTTTAGGAGATGCCGTAAACTGCTCTTACGTACTTTGTACGGATATTACCATGCCACATGCCAGTGATACCGCTACTCCTGCAAATAGTGATATACGTTGGGACCCTGCCCCAAATGCAGATGGTTATAGGGTTACCATAGAAGTTGAAAGAGGTGGCACAAGAAGTTATGTAAGTATTAACGGCAACCCTGCAAACAATTATGATATTGGAAATGTAGTGGGCGTAAGTTTCACCAATGAGTTTTTGGCTGGGGATACGGTATTTGTAACCGTAGTTCCGTATAACAGCGAAGGCCCTGCCACAGGATGCCAGGAGATTAGTTTTACCGTTGTTGAAAGTTGGGTCAATAATCCCAATGCGTTTAAATTCACGATTGATACCAGAAATTTAGATACCCAGTCTACGGCCACCAATCAATATAGATTACAATTGTTAAGCAGCTTGGATTATGATTTTAATATAGATTGGGGAGATGGACAATACAACAATAATGTAAGTAGTGATATTACCCATACCTATTTGGCCCCAGGTATATATACCATATCTATTATAGGAGATTTCCCATCATTTTACCATGCCTCCTCCAACAGGGACAACCTTAAATTAATTTCAATGGACCAATGGGGATCGCAGGTATGGGAAAGTATGAGACAAACATTTTACTTCTGTGAGAATATGGAGTATAATGCTACGGATATCCCTAATTTGTCTATGGTGACAGACATGCGAAGTATGTTCAGAAGAGCAACTTTATTCAATACCAACATCAATAATTGGGATGTAAGCAATGTTTCGGACATGAGCGCTATGTTTTACCAAGCATACATTTACAACCAGCCCATGGATACCTGGAATGTAAGTAATGTTACCAGAATGGACAATATGTTTGATACCGCTAATGAATTCAATCAAAATATCAATGGTTGGGATGTATCAAACGTTACCAGTATGTATAACATGTTCTCCAATACGGACAATTATAACCAACCATTGAACAATTGGAATGTATCATCCGTAACCTCTATGCGCCAAATGTTCCAAAGAGCAGATGTCTTTAACCAACCTTTGGATAATTGGGATGTTACATCGGTAACCAATATGCATGAAATGTTCTATGATGCAGAACTATTTAATCAAAATATTGATAATTGGGATGTAGGCAATGTTACCCTTACCAGTGGTATGTTCTATAGTGCTAAAGCATTTAACCAACCTTTAAACTCATGGGATGTTTCTAAAGTAACCAATATGTCATCTATGTTTTATGGTGCCAGTGTATTTGACCAACCGCTTAACAATTGGACCGTAGACAATGTTACCAATATGTCCTCAATGTTCAGCTCTGCAACTTCCTTTAATCAAAATATTGAAAGCTGGAACGTAACCAATGTTATCAGCATGTCCTATATGTTCAATTACGCCACCTCATACAACCAAGCACTAAATAATTGGGACGTAAATTCAGTAGTGAATATGAGTGGCATGTTCAGGGGTACCCAAAGTTTTAACCAACCCTTAAACAATTGGGATGTAAGTGCAGTGGCCAATATGAGCGCTATGTTTGAAGATGCTATTATTTTTAACCAACCTCTTGACAACTGGAACGTAAGTTCCGTAACATTAATGGAGTCCATGTTTGAAGATGCCGAGGCATATAATCAACCTATGAACAATTGGAATGTTTTTGTAGTTACCAATTTTGAATCAATGTTCCAAAATGCTGCAGTGTTCAACCAACCCTTAAATAATTGGAATACCGAAAAAGCCAAAAATATGGCCTCTATGTTTTATGGGGCAAATGCTTTCGACCAAGATATTGATTCCTGGAACGTAACCTATGTAACCACCATGGCAAATATGTTTAGGGAAGCATATGCGTTCAACAGGTCCTTGAACAGTTGGAACGTGGCATCTGTAAATACAATGAGCAGCATGTTCCAAAACGCAACAAGTTTTAATGAAAATATAGCGGGTTGGAACGTTCGTGGGGTCACTACCATGCAAAATATGTTCAATGGAGCTAGCTCTTTTAACCAAAATCTCAATAATTGGCGTGTTTCCGGTGTGGGTAATATGGATTATATGTTTAGGGACGCTACCGCTTATAATCAAGCTATGGATTTATGGAATTTAGGTGATGTAAGTATGCGCTCCGCTTTTTATAATGCAACTACTTTTAACCAATATCTGGGAGATTGGGATATTAGTGGAGTCAATAACATGAACGATATGTTGGACAATACGGCACTAACTAGGGAAAATTACGACAATACCTTAATTGCTTGGTCTGATCAAACCCTTACCAATGGAATTATGTTAGGTGCACAAGGATTACCCTATTGTGATGCCCAAGAAGAAAGATTGTCCATCATGACCAACTTTGGTTGGACATTTGATTTGGATGTTCGCGATTGCCCTATACCCGAGTGTACATTACTGGCGTCCCCATTAAATGGCGATACAGATGTGCCGGTAAATACGAACATTACATGGGAACCCACTTTGTTTGCCCAAGGATATCGATTAACCGTCGGCACCTCTGCAGGAGGTAATGATATCGTGGACAATGAAACCATTATCAACGAAACATCCTATGAATTTGCAACCAATTTCAATACAGGGGATATCATATTTGTAACTTTAATTCCTTTTAACGATGAAGGGGAAGCCGTTGGTCCGTGTACAGAAGAAAGCTTTACCATATCCAATGATCCCGCAACTATACCGGAATGTACTTCCATGACAGCTCCCTTAAATGGAGCCAATGACATTTCCGTAGGCACAGATTTAAGTTGGAACCCCATTTCCAATGCAGATGGCTACCTATTGAATGTGGGTACATCGTCCGGAGCTACTGATATCTTGAACGGATTGGATGTGGGCAATACCATACATTACGAATTTACCACAGATCTACCGGAGGACAGTGATATTTATGTTACTATTACCCCATATAATGATGAGGGCAACGCCACTTGTACAGAAGAAGTTTTCCATACAGAAATAATTCCCGTACCTCCTACCTGTACCAATCTAACACTGCCCCTTAATGGTGCCGTTGATGTTGCTAAAGACACTCATTTGACTTGGAACGCCATAAATAATGCTACAGGATATTTGGTCAAAGTTGGTACCACTGCCGGAGGAAATGAAGTTGTGAACAATATAGATGTAGGCAATGTTACTACCTATGATATTCCTGTAGACCTGCAGGAAGGAAGATTACATTATGTAACGATTACACCGTATAATTTGGAAGGTGATGCCGCTAACTGTACGGAAGAGACTTTTACTACGGGAGATTCCAGTATTCCCCCTTCATGTACCATGTTGACCTCACCTAGCAACAATGCTACCGGTGTTGATCCAAGCACCAATCTAACCTGGGTAGAACAGACCTCGGCTACAGGATATTTACTGACCGTAGGAACTTCATCGGGTGGTTCGGATATTTTTTCCGGAGACGTAGGTAACGTCATTACCTATGATCTAGCAACAGACTTGCCAGAGAATACTACAATTTTTGTTACTATAACTCCTTATAACGACAACGGCAATCCAACATGTAGCGAAGAACGTTTTACTACCAACGGTCCTCCCCAGTGCACAAGCCTATCAAGCCCTGCAAATTTAGCGGTCAATGTACCCGTAGATACAGGTATTGAATGGAATGCTACTGCCGGTGCAGTTGGTTATAAGTTAACGGTAAACGCTAGTATTACTACAGCAAACAATGTTATGGGGCTAGACATATCTTCAGGAACTACCTATAACTTTCCCAATAACTTTGAACAAGGGGAAACGGTTACCGTGACCATTGTTCCTTACAATAGTTTTGGTGATGCGGTAGGCCCTTGTACCCCAGAAAGCTTTACCATTGTTCCACCACCTAGACCAAATTGTACAACGTTAACAGAACCTCTTTCCAATGCGGTAGATGTTAACACGGACACCAACATAGAATGGGCACCCGTATTAGGTGCCGAAGGTTACAAATTAACAGTAACGGCCAGTAACAGTACGGCAAATAATTTAACGGATACCAATGTTACCACAGGTAATTCCTATAATTTCCTCAATGATTTTGAACAAGGGGAAACCGTAACGGTAACCGTAATACCTTATAATACTTCAGGTGATGCCATAGGGTGTAATTCAGAATCTTTTACCATTAAACCTGTACCTAGTTGTACAACCTTAAGCGCACCACTAAATGAAGCTACAAATGTAGATTTGGACACTTCTATTTCATGGAATGCAGTGAGCGATGCAATCGGATATTTTGTATCAGTAACCGCAAGTGCCAGTACTGCAAATAATATAACCGAACTTAAAACTACGGATACCTCGTATACTTTTAATTCCAGTTTTGACCAAGGTGAAACGGTATCCGTACATATTGTTCCTTATAATGAATCAGGAAACGCCATTGGCTGTACTACGGAACGTTTTACCATAGAGTCCGTACCGGTATGTACCAACTTAATATCACCTGTAAATGGTGCAATTGACCTACCTGTTGACCCAACCTTGGAATGGATGCCCATTGATACAGCTGTGGGGTATAGACTTTCAGTAACGGCGAGCAGTAGCACAGTAAACAATGTTATAGATCTTGACATAACTTCTGGCAACACCTATACGGTCCCTAACGAATTTGAACAAGGGGAAACGGTTACCGTATCCATTACACCCTACAACGATGCCGGTGAAGCTATAAACTGCCCAGCAGAAAGCTTCACGATAAAACCAATTCCTAACTGTACCAATCTAAATTCTCCGGAAAATGGCCAAGTGTTGGCACAGGTAAATGAAATATCCTGGAATTCGGACCCTTATGCAAACGGTTATAGGCTAACAGTAACGGCAGATTCTAGCACGATCAACAATGTTGACAATTTGGACATTACAGATACGTCGTACACATTTCCTCAGAATTTTAATGAGGGAGAAACCGTTACGGTTACCATAGTTCCTTACAATGAGCTTGGAAATGCAGCGGGATGCTCTCCCGAAAGTTTTACCATACGCCCTTTACCTGTATGTACCGATTTAATTGCACCATTGCAAGATGGAATAAATATCCCCGTTACTACAGATATAGAATGGAACAATGTGCTTGATGCCGATGGCTATAGAATATCCGTAGGTACAACACCAAACGGTACGGATATTGTTGAAAACGAAGATGTTGCATCTTTGACGAGCTACACGTTCGCAGAAAATCTTCCATCGGAAACAATGATCTATGTAAGTATAATTCCATACAATACATCGGGAGATGCTCAAAATTGCTCGTATGATAGCTTTGAAACCGGCAGGATAGCTCCGGATTGTGCCACAATAGTATCCCCTGCAAATGGGGAACGTGATGTTCCGTTGGAAAGTGTTATAACATGGAATGAAGTAGAAAAAACAGATGGTTATCGTATATCTATTGGTACTTCACCACAAAATAATGACTTGGCGGACAATTTGGATATGGGTACGGAAACAAGCTATACCCACCCTGAAGAATTCCCTTTTGGAACTGAAATCCATGTAACCATAACGGCCTATAATACTGTTGGAGACGCAATGGATTGTGATCAATTTACTTTTACCACTTTAGTACCGGAAGATGATACAAAATACGGATTCTCACCAAATGGAGATGGTATAAATGACTATTGGCATATTGAACATATAGAATATTATCCGCAAAATGTTGTCACCATTTATAACCGTTGGGGCGATATGGTTTTTCAAATTGAAAATTATGATAATGCATCCCACATTTTCTCGGGTACCGCCAATATGAAAACCAAAATGGGAGCGGATATACTTCCATCTGGTACTTACTTCTTCAATATACAAATAGAGGGTGAAACTATTTTAAACAAAACTCAAGGTTTCCTTGTATTAAAGCGATAGTCACATGAAACATTTATATAAAAACATCGCTTTTGCGGCACTACTTTTCATATTTGCCATACATAGCATTTTAGCGCAGCAGTCACCTAGTTTTTCTGAATACAATTATAATCCGTATTTGGTAAATTCTGCTTTTGCCGGATTGGCCCCAAGCGCGGAAATAGGGATAAGCAATACAGGTTTTTTTAATCAAATAGAAGGAAGTCCCACAAGTTTTGCACTTAGTTTTCATAGTCCGTTCAACAGAGGCAAGATAGGACTTGGTGCCGGACTCATAAGGGATGAGATCGGAGTAACCACGTCAACGAGTGCTTTTGCAACCTATTCCTATAAGATTTTCTTTGATACGAAAAAGAATAGGCCCTATTGGCAAATATATACGCCTAACTCACTATCTTTTTCCATCTCTCCTGGTGTACAACAATACCAGGATAATCTATTGGAATTGGGCATAATGAACGATCCTAATTTTGCTATGAACATTAATGCGACCATACCTACGGTGGGCCTTGGTTTTCTTTTAAATCTAGCGGACGTTTATGTTGGCTTGTCCACACCCAATGTAATTGGTGATTTATTGGTTTCTGATGATAATGTGGAAATCAACGTCCCTTATTATGGATATTTGGGATACCGGTTTTTCTCCAATAAATTTGAGGAACTGATGGTCAAGCCCAACTTACTTTTAAAGTATGAAAAAGGTTCTCCATTTCAAGTGGATATGAATGTAGCCGTAAGTTTTAAAAATAAATTTGAACTTGGCACAGGGTATAGGACAAACTCCTCAATAAATTTATTGGCAGGAATTTATCTGTTTAAAAATATAAGGGCCATTTACAGTTACAATATTGCCACGAACAATTCTCCTCTGGGCAATTCCCACGGAATAATTGCTACTTATAGATTTGGCGAAGGGTTCCCTACAGATTAATTAAGAAAACTTAGGGTTATTTGATCATTTTTAGATTAATGATTTCTTGTTGGGTCAAATACCTCCAATGTCCTCTAGGTAAATCCTTTTTGGTCAACCCGCCATAAACGACCCGATCCAATCTTTGAATATTGTAACCCAAGGTTTCAAACAGGCGCTTTACAATTTTATTCCTAGAACTATAGATTTCAATACCTACCTCTCTCTTGGGTGCATCTGCGATATAACTAATGTCCTGCACACGTACGGGTTTTTCATCGACTACAACACCTTCCTGTATCTTCTTTAAATCTGCGCTACGTAGTTCAACATCCAGCACTACATGATAAATTTTGCGCATTCCGTTTATTGGACTTTTCAAAATTTTGGTCATACTACCATCATTGGTAAACAGCAATAAGCCGGTATCTTCCTTTTCCAATTTATCTACCGGTAATAATTTTGATTTCGAAGCACTTGAAATTAATCCAGAAACATGCCTTTTGCCCTTTTCATCCCTAATTGTAGTAACAAAGTCCTTTGGTTTGTTTAGCAGCACATATTCCTTTTTTACAGGGTTCAGTAATTGACCATCAAACTTTACCTCATCTGTCAGTTTTACTTTATAGCCCATTTCGGTAATTGGCTTACCATTGACCGTTACATTACCTGCAGCAATGTAAATGTCCGCGTCTCTACGTGAACAAACACCAGAGTTGGCCACATATTTATTTAGACGTATAGAATTTGGATCGGAGGGCTTGTTTGGTGTAACATTCTTTTTAATTGGCGCATTGCCACGTGCGTAGCTTTTTTTCTTGAAATTACCACCCTGTCTACCTGAAGCCTTTTTTCCCCTACTTGAATCATCCCTACTCATAACTGTACCAATTTTATGCAAAGGTAGCAAATTGCACTACCGTTCAAATTTTTATCTTCAACATAATCCTAGGAACTACAAAATTCTATTGAGTACCAAGTCAATATCTATTAACAATATACTAAAGACCCCCGCTACAATGATAAGTTTTAGAATATTATGCAACCATACATAATCTTTCTTGTTCTTTGATTTCAACAACAAAAAAATGAACAAAAGAAGTAATCCTATACACCCTATAAAGTAAAAGTTCATATAACCAATATCAAACTTGAATATCAATAATAATGATGGCAATAGGGTAAATAAAATTAAACATGTAATGATCGTTTTAGAAATGTTAGCCCCATAAATTATGGGTATAGTACTATAATTTTGCGCAACATCACCAGAAATATTTTCTAGATCTTTTACCATTTCACGTGCCAAAATCAGTAAAAAAAGAAATATGGCATGGACAAAAATTACATTCTCAAAATTTTTATAATATACAAATACCACAAAGAACGGTGTTATGGCCAACGTAGCGGAAATAAAATTTCCCAATAGGGGAACTCTCTTAAGTTTATGGGAGTATAACCAGATTCCAAAAATATAGGATGAAAAAAAGAATACGGCCCTGAACGAAACATAACTTGCCGCAATAACCGCCAAAAAGTTCAATACGAAATAAGTAGTCAATTTAAAGCGTTGGCTCACCAAACGATCCAACATACTTTTTCTTGGTTTGTTGATGAGGTCTTTTTCTGCGTCATAAAAATTATTAATGATATAACCTGCCGCAATGACCATGGCAGATGCCATGACGATAACCAATAAATTTACATCAAAAACCACTTGTCTTAAAGGTAAATCTGGCGCCAAAATATAAATAGAGGCTAGATATTGCGCCAAGGCAATCACCAAAATATTATAGCCCCTTACTACCGAAAAAAGACTCAGTACCTTTAAAAGTAAGAGTTTGTTTTTTCTATTGAGCATTTTGGTACGTCCTAAAAATTATAAACGACCTCTAGTTTGTAGTCCTTAAGTGCAGTTTGTGCTTTTTCAAAATCTTCCGTAAAGCCTAAAATATATCCTCCACCTCCAGATCCGCATAATTTTAGATAATATTCATTGGTCTCTATCCCTTTTTTCCACAGTTCATGAAATTTTACTGGAATCATAGGTTTAAAGTTATCCAAAACAACATGGGACAATTGTTTTAAATTACCGAACAATGACTTAATGTTGCCACTCACAAAATCCTCTACACAGGCATCTGTATGCTTAATAAATTGATTTTTGAGCATATTACGGAAACCATCATTCTTCATTTGCTCCATGAATATCTGTACCATAGGTGCAGTATCACCAACAGTACCGCTATCCAGTAAAAATACGGCACCCTTACCTTCACTGTTTTGGGAAGGTATACTGGTAGATTCTATATTATCCTTGGAATTTATAAGTATAGGTAAACTTAAATAACTATTCAATGGGTCTAGTCCAGATGATTTTCCATGGAAAAACGACTCCATAGCCCCAAAAATAGATTTAAGTTTTAAAAGCTTTTCCCTGGTAAGATTTTCCAGCACCGTAATCTTATCCTTGGCATATTTATCATAGATTGCGGCTACCAAAGCACCGCTACTACCTACCCCATACCCTTGTGGTATAGAACTATCAAAATACATTCCGGATGAAATGTCGTTTTTAAGCAGTTGCAAATCAAATGTCACAAAATCATCATCATTTTCTGAAAGTTCTTCCAAATAATCTGCAAAGGCAGCTAAACTTTTATTTGATTTCTCTGCTTCTGGTGATAGAACGGAATCAGATTTTAAAGCGCCATTATAAAAATTATAAGGTATAGATAATCCTTTGGAGTCTTTAATGATTCCATACTCCCCAAAAAGAAGAATTTTTGAATAAAATAATGGTCCTTTCATATGTAAAGTCTTGGCAAATATCTAAAAAACTAACCAAATATGATCAAAGATTCAGTTAAAGTTTAACCTTTTACCTAAAAAGGTTAAACAAAATATATATGATATATTATACATAACGTCTGTACAACCTTAAACGTATATTACTTTTTTTTTGCTCCTTGACCTATTTGGTCGCAAATATACTGTCCGTTTTGACAAAAAGGAACTAATTTCTCCTTAATGAAAGAAAACACCTTATCTTTTTCATTTTCAGGGTATAATACATGCACATTAGCTCCTGCATCCAATGTAAAACAAACATGTGTCTTGGAGGTTTCCCTAAATTCCCAAATTGCATTAATAATAGAAAGTGTATTGGGTTTCATTAATATAAAATACGGGTTACTGGTCATCATCATGGCATGTAGGGTAAGCGCCTCACTTTCTACAATGTTTATAAATTCCTTTATATTACCACTTTCCAACACTCCTATAATTTTTCCTAAATTATCATCTGCCTGCTTAAATCTATTTGCAGCAAAAGGATGGCCGTGCATTAAATCATGACCCACTGTACTGCTAACCTGTTTTTCACCTTTATCAACCAATAATATGGTATCGTGAAAATTATTAAAAATGGGGTGTACGTCATAGGGAAAAGGAATTCCATAAAGATCGGAACTACTTTCTATAAAATTACTTTTACCCCATTGCACCAAAGGTCCGTTTATGCTTCTACATGCACTACCAGAACCCAATCTGGATAAAAAAGATGCTTTTCTGTCAAAATAATCATCTGTCATATTTTTAGTAAAACTTCGTTCCATCTCCATGAGGCACAAGGCCAGGGCAGACATTCCACTTGCAGAGGACGCAATACCGCTACTATGCGGAAAAGTGTTGCTGGTATGTATTGAAAGCCTATACTCCAACAAAAAGGGCATATAGGTAATTATCCGCTTAAAAAAGGTAGTTATCTTCGGCTTAAATTCCTCTTTGGGCAACCCTTCAAAATAAAGATCGAAAGAAAAATCCGAAGCCTTTTTCCCTAACTTTACATATTCAATTTTTGTTGTGGTAGAGCAAGCATTGAGCGTAAAACTGATTGATGGATTTGCCGGAATTTGATTTTCCAGCTTGCCCCAATATTTGATCAAGGCAATATTGCTAGGTGAAGTATACTGAACAATACCATGATCTTTATCTAAATTTAACGTATCGGGAATAAAATCTGTTTCAATCATTGAATATTCTCTTTGCGCAAAGATAGTTTTTAGGACCGTCAATTAAAATAAATCCTTATTTTAGAGCTAAACACCTACAGATTGAAAAGCAAACTTACCTATGTAACCATTGGCATATTAGTATGCTTAACCATTGGCTTTCTTGCTAGTGTAGCCACCCAAAGTTCTGTAAATACGTGGTACACTACATTGAACAAACCCGCATTGAACCCTCCAAACTGGGTATTTGCCCCTGTATGGACCGTTCTTTATATATTTATGGGTATTTCAGCTGGTTGGGTTTGGGCCAAAGGATTTTACCACAAATGGGTGAAAACCGGCCTCTATCATTTTGGCTTTCAATTGTTATTAAATGCCTTATGGAGCATTATCTTCTTTGGTCTAAGACAACCATTTTTAGGTCTTTTGATCATCATAACCCTTTTAATAGTATTACTATTGACTATTAAATGGTTTAAATTGGTAAGTAAACTTGCCGCTATATTGTTGGTACCTTATGTGCTATGGGTTTGTTTTGCCACCTATTTAAATTATAGTATTTGGATATTAAATTAGATTGACTGCACCCACTACCTATTGTTCTTTGGCCATTGCCAATAATTTATGCATAGTCCTATAATTTCTTGTGGTCGCCGTAATGTTCAACCGTTTCTCAATTAAATTGTTGTTCAATTTTGCCTTTCCATAACCTTGGTTACACTTAAGATAGATACAGTTTTCCTCTACTTGAAATGTTTCATTTTGAAAAGATTCTAATTTGAGCTCATTTACCCTCTCAATAGCGGGTTTTTGAAATGGCAAAACAAAATATACCCTATTCCCCAAAATCTCCTTTTCATCTACATATGGATTTTGCTGTAGTATTTCCGTTACTTCGTTTACCGTTTTTACTAAAACAGGCACATCAAAACCAAATTTGTCGGCAATGGCCTTTGCTAACTGAATATTTAAAAAATTAATATTGGTTTCTTGACATTTAAAGACCATATTACCGCTTTGAATATATGTCCTTACATCCTGGAATTCCAAACCTGAACATAACTCCCTTAATGATTGCATAGCCACTTTCTTTGTGCCACTTACATTAATGCCCCTTAAAAAAGCTAAATAAGTATTCATTCCTATTTTTTATGTCCCATATTGTCCACTACCCCTTTTGCGGCCAGATAACCCCCGGTCCAAGCATTTTGAAAATTAAATCCACCCGTAATGGCATCCACATTAATGATTTCTCCAGCAAAAAATAAATTAGGTAATAGCTTACTTTGAAAATTTTTAAAATTGACCTCTTTTAAATCCAAACCACCTGCGGTCACAAATTCTTCCTTGAAAGTACTTTTACCATTAACCTGGTATACCCCTTTTGTCAATTGCTCGGCAAGGGCCATCAATTGTTGTTTAGAAACTTCTGGCCAAGTAATCTCATCTGCAATATGCGCAGCTCTCACTAAATTCACCCATAACCGTTTGGGTATCTCCAATACTTTGGTCCTTAAAACAGTTTTCTTCTCTACTTGTTTTACTTGCATAAACAATTCCAAAAGTCCATTTTGATGATATTCCGGAACCCAATTTACCTGTATCTTGAATTGATATCCATATTGCTCAAGAACCCTGGCTCCCCATGCGGACAATTTTAAAATAGCGGGGCCACTCATCCCCCAATGGGTAATCAGCAAAGGACCATCCGTAGAAAGTAACGTATTCAATTTATTCTTGGCTACAATTTTCCCCTGTTTTCTTTTGGGCAAAACCTCTACCTCAGCATAGGTAGAAACACCTGGTATATTGGCAATCCGTTCATCCTTTATATTGAAAGTAAACAGGGACGGCACCGGTGGTATTATGGTATGCCCTAAATCTTTGATCAGCTTCCAAATTTTAGGGTTGCTACCCGTAGCCAATACCAGCTGCTTGGCTTTCAAATTTCCGCTAGTTACCAATACATTCCAATATGCACCTTCATCACTTTCTTCTTGTACCAGCCCAGTAACCGAGCATAGTGTCTTGACTTCAATCCCCAAGCGTTCAGCTTCGGAAAGAAAACAATTTATTATGGTTTGGGAACTATCTGACTGCGGAAACATTCTACCATCATCCTCAATCTTTAAGGCCACCCCTCGTGATTCAAAAAAACCTACGGTATCACCACTGGCATATTGATGAAACGGACCTAACAATTCTTTTTCCCCTCTGGGATAATTCTTACTTAGCTCGCTAGGGTTAAACTCCGCATGGGTTACATTACACCTGCCCCCACCGGATATCCGCACTTTGGTCAACACTTCCTTGCCTCGTTCCAAAATTGCTATTTTCGCTGCTGGCAAGGCCTCTGCAATATGAATGGCCGTGTAAAAACCGGCCGCGCCTCCCCCTACGATCAGTACATCGTACATTAGCGAACCCGTTCAGGAAAATTGGTGATAATACCATCAACACCAATTTTTTTCATAGCAGTAATATCTTCAGGTTCGTTTACGGTCCAGGTATAGATCTTTAGTCCCGCATCATGAATTTTATTGGCCATTTCTTGATCTAGTTTTTCAAAAAAGGGATTTATGGCCACTGCATTCAATTCTTTTGCAACCTCTATGGCATCCTCTGGATTATCCTCTGTAAGAACAGCAATGTCTATTGTTGGATTGTGTTTTCTCATTTCCCTTAATTCATCCCAATTAAAACTTGAAATCAAAAAATTATCCGGTGACCAGTTTCGTTGTTCAATATAAAAATTAGTAATGAAGTTAACCTTATCCGCCGTGCCGGCCCCTTTTAATTCTATGTTCAACGCAACTTTGTTATCTATAAGTTTTAATACATCTTGCAGTGTAGGAATCTTATGCCCACCATCCACGATCAATTGATGAAGCTGTATAATGTTATATTCCTCAATATTACCAGGGCCATTGGTCAATCTATCTACCGTATCATCATGAAAAACTACAATTTCTCCACTTTTTATCTTAAAGACGTCTATTTCTATCATATCTACCCCAAGATCCAATGCTTTTTGTATGGATGGCAGTGTGTTTTCAGTTTCATGCCCCATGGCTCCTCTATGCCCTATGACCAGCGGTTCTTTCATATTACAGGATATTAATGATGTGCAAATCAACAAAAAGATTAAAATCTTATTTAACATAACGTCTTATTTTAATTCAAAAATAAAGGATTCCAACGGATTTAAATTGACAGCTATATGACCCTCGCCGCTTCTAATCTCCAATTGATGCTTACTTCCATATAAGGTATCTATCAAATCATAGGATTCTCCCGTCAACTGCCACTGATTTACAACATCTACGGGAAGTTTTAAATCAAAGGTAAAATGTTCGTGAACATCAAAATTAACGACCACAATAAGTTTTTGATTGGAAGACCAGCGCACATAGGAAAGAACTCTATGGTTATAATTTTCAGTAAGTTCCTTATTATAAAAATGAATTTCACGGTAATGCCCCATTAAGGCATCACTCTGTATGGTGAAGTTTAACAACCTCTTATAAAAATCGCGCAAATCCGCTTCATTTTTATTGAGCTGTCCACCGTCAAATTTTTTATCGTTTACCCACCTTTGATGGTGCGGAACACCAATATAATCAAAAATAGATGTTCGTGACGGACTACCAAAACCAGCATGTTCGGCCGCAGGTTCCCCAACTTCCTGTCCAAAATAGATCATTGTTGGCGATGTCCCTATTGTTGCAGATACGACCATTGCAGGTTTCCCAATTTCGGCATTGCCTACGAATTCCGGACTTGCTATTCGTTGTTCATCGTGATTTTCCAAAAAATGAAGCATATGGTGTTCTATATCCTGAAGGCCGTTTTGAACCACCGGCAGGTGATCGGACCACCCGTAACCTTTCATAATATGCTTTAAGCCATCATAAAAGTCCACCTTGTCATACAAATAATCCATTTTACCCTTATGGATGTATGTCCTGTACAAATCCGGATTATAGACTTCTGCCATTAAAAATGCATCTGGATTTTTCATTTTTATGGATGAATTCATAAAACTCCAAAATTCAACAGGTACCATTTCTGCCATATCATACCTAAAACCATCTACACCCATTTGTAACCAGTACAGTGCTATATCCCTAAATTTTCTCCATGAACTGGGTACGGTTTTCTTTTTCCAGTAATTAAAATGCTCTTTATAATCCTTTTCCCCATAATCATTGGGCAACATATCAAAATCCAAAGCTCCATCTGGACTTACCCCGTAATTTATACGTACAGTTTCATACCAATCGTTCATGTCCGGTTGTGGACTTCTTGATCCGTTACCTGTCCATTTTGCGGGTACCTCAACCAAAGTGGCATTAGGTATGTTTAGGGTATCGCCGCCCAAAGGCCTATACCCATCTCTCCATACGGGATGTTGAAAGGTTGAACCCGGTATATAATAGAAATTGTTATCCTTTTGGTATTGAACAGATGTATCGTCACCAAAACCAAAATCGGTTACACCATTTGGGTTCGTTATACCTTCATACCTTCTTGCAACATGATTGGGCACAATATCAATAATCACCTTCATGCCCGCATTATGGGTACGCTCAATCAAAGACTTGAACTCTTTTAACCTATTGGATGGGTCAATTGCCAAATCTGGGTTAACATTATAATAATCCTTTACTGCATATGGTGAACCAGCTCTCCCCTTTACCACATTGGGATCATCATTAGAAATACCAAATTCGGTATAATCATTAATTACTGCGTGATGTGGAACCCCAGTATACCAAATATGTGTTACACCCAAATTTTTAATCTCTTTCAATGCCTTTTTGGTAAAATCCGCAAATTTACCAACGCCATTTTCCTCAATGGTACCCCAAGGCTTATTAGCGGTTTCAGTGTTTCCAAAAAGTCTTGTAAAAACATGGTAAATAACGATTTTCCTATTCATTGACACAATATCATATTTCTTGTCCTTTCTAATTATAAAGTATAGACCTACCGTTTTTAAACAGTAATAATCTCATCTGGATAAAGCACCACCTTTTCACCATTGACCCTTATTGAAACTTCCTTAGAACCTGACAATTGAAAGGTTACGGCCTTGGCACTAACATGAACCTTAATAATCCTGTTTCTAAAGTTCACCTTAAAGGAATATGCATTCCATTGTTCCGGTATTTGTGGCTGAAAGGATAATTTATCATTGATTATCCGCATACCGCCAAAACCTTCAACAATGCTCATCCAGGTACCTGCCATTGATGTTATATGTAACCCTTCCTCGACTTCCTTATTATAATCGTCCAAATCTAACCTAGAAGTTCTCAAGTAAAAATTATAAGCCTGTTCCATTCTACCCAACTTTGCAGCTTGTATACTATGCACGCAAGGAGACAAGGAAGATTCATGTACGGTAAACGGCTCATAAAAATCAAAATGCTTTTGTAATTGTTCCAAGGAGAAATCTTCTTCAAAAAAATAAAATCCCTGTAGGACATCTGCCTGTTTAATATAGGGCGACCTTAAAATTCTGTCCCAGCTCCATTTCTGGTTTATGGGCCTATCGGTTTTAGGCAAATCGTTCACTTTTACCAGATGTTTGTCCAAAAAACCATCTTGCTGTAAGAACACTCCATATTTTTTATCGTATGGAAAGTACATGTTGTCAGCTACCTTTTTCCAAGATTCGCATTCCCTATCCGTGAGTTTGGTCTTTCCAATAATACGATGGTAATCATCCGGATATCCATTCTTTACTTTATCCAATTGTTCCAACGTATAATCAATACACCATTTGGCCAAGTAATTTGTATACCAATTGTTGTTCACATTATTCTCGTATTCATTAGGGCCGGTAACACCCAGCATGACATACTTATTTTTATCCTCGGAAAAATTGACCCGCTGATGCCAGAACCTTGCTATACCTATCAAGACCTCCAGACCCATTTCCGGAATGTAGCTATAATCACCGGTATACCTGTAATAATTGTATATAGCAAAGGCTATTGCCCCATTTCTATGGATTTCCTCAAAGGTTATTTCCCACTCATTATGGCATTCTTCACCATTCATGGTCACCATAGGATAAAGAGCCGCACCATTGCTAAACCCTAATTTTGTAGCATTCTCTATTGCCTTCTCTAAATGGTTATATCTATATTTCAACAGTTTTTTGGCTACCTTATCATCTTTTGTAGCCATGTAAAACGGAATGCAATATGCTTCTGTATCCCAGTAAGTACTACCTCCATATTTTTCTCCCGTAAACCCTTTTGGACCAATATTCAATCTAGAATCTGTTCCTAAATAGGTTTGGTTAAGTTGAAAAATATTGAAACGAATACCCTGCTGCGCCTTAACATCTCCTTCTATGACGATATCGCTCATTTCCCAAATAGATGCCCATGCTTTTTTCTGTAGCTCCAACAAACCTTCAAATCCCAAAGAGGTGGCTTTATCAAGAACTGTATTGGCAGCGGTCACAAGCTCGTTTGCCTTATGATTTCTGGAGACGGTATACCCGCCAAATTTTGTTATTGTAATGGTTGTGCCCGCAAGTACCTTTTGCTTAAACTCCAAGGAGGCATAGGTTTCGTTGCGCTTAGCGACCTCTCCGGTGATCTGCTTACCGTCATATTGCAAAGTAGCCTGCATAAATGTACAGGTCTGAAAATTAGTTTTCATGGTATGCGCCTCTATAAAGGCCCTGTCACCTATAATGGAAGTGTTGGTGGTATTCCAAAATTTATCGTCCCAGTTACTATCCTCATTGGTTATACCACTATCCAAATAAGGTTCAAAAACAACTTCCGCATTGGCCTTTAGAACCTTTATTGAATATGAAATTGCACCTACTTCATCTATATCCAAACTTAAGAAGCGCCTTACCGTTACTTCAATCTCAATATTATTTGAAGTAACCGCTTCAAAGCTTCTGGTATAACAACCCTCTTTCATGTTCAGCTCCCTTCTAAAAGCCGAAATCTTTTTACAGGTAGACAGATCTAGCTCCTGTTCATTAATGTAGACCCTGATTCCTATCCAATTTGGTGCATTGAGCACTTTTGCAAAATATTCCGGATATCCGTTTTTCCACCAGCCTACACGTGTTTTATCAGGATAATACACCCCGGCGATATAACTACCTTGGAATGTAGCACCGGAATAGCTTTCCTCAAAATTGGCCCTTTGACCCATTGCCCCATTTCCTATACTGAAAATGCTTTCTGAAGATTTGACATTTTCCTTATCAAAACCCTCTTCAACAATGCACCATTTATCTGCCTTTATATAATTCTGATTCATACATTTAAATTGATTAGTCCGTAAAATTAAGTGAACTTTATACAGATATCCCTATCTACTTTGCAAGATTTTTTTGCACCAGAGATGCAATGAAATCCGTACCCATCTCCGTGAAATCCTTAAAATTATAGTGTGCTTCGCTGAGCACATTTTCCTCTCCTATACCTATACTGGTCATATTGGCACGATTTGCCGCTTCAATACCCGCAACCGCATCCTCAAAAACTACACAGCCTAATGGATCAACCTGTAAACTACGCGCCGCAATTAAAAATACTTCTGGATCAGGCTTGGCCTTCGTTACCTGGTTCCCGTCCACAATACTGTCAAAATACGACAAAAGGCCTACCTTCTTTAATATGGGCCTGGCATTTTTACTTGCAGAGCCCAATGCAATTGGAATGTTCTTATCCTTTAAATAATCTAATACGCGCGGTACATCCGGTAGAATTTCACTGGAGTCCATGTTTTCAATATAAGCTAGATAATCAAGGTTCTTTTCAACCATCCAAGTATCAAACTGTTCTTGGGTTGCTTTGATTTGACCAATATCCAGCAATATTTCCAAACATCTTTTTCTACTTACTCCCTTAAAAAGTTCATTTTGCTCAACCGTAAATTCAAATCCCAGTTCATTGGCCAATTTCTTCCAAGCCAAATAATGATACTTGGCGGTGTCTACGATAACTCCGTCCAAATCAAAAATAAATCCTACTTTTTTCATAACTGCAAAAGTATCAATTGATGGTGGATCCGCGTTTAATTAATGTAGCATTTATGATTTCGGTCTTAAACGGCCCCTCTTCTTCCGTAGATTCCATTCTACTTATCAGCATTTGGGCCGCCCTTTCTCCCATGATGTCCCCATGTTGGGCCACGGTGCTCAGGCTAGGATGGGAATATCTGGACAGCATGCCGTTTGTGAAACCTATTATTGAAATATCATCCGGAACCTCAAATCCCAGCTCCTTGATAATATTCATACATTGCACGGCAAAAATTTCGTTTACGCACAAAACAGCATCTATTTTACGCGTTTTGAAAAAATCCCTGATCAAGCTGTCGTTCTTCATATTGTAAGGTAGGGTCAGTATCAAATTATCGTCAACCTCAATATTGTTCTTGGACAAAGCCGATAAATATCCGTCCCTTCTATATTCACTTACATTAAAATAGTTCTCGGTGGTTACCAGGGCTATTTTACTAGCACCACTATTAATAAAGTGTTGTGTTGCCTCAAATGCAATTTCCTTGTCGTTCAATATAACTTTATCACAATCGATCTCTGATGTTACCCGATCAAAAAGCACCACAGGTATACCTTGATCTATAAGCTCCCGCAAATGAGTGAAATCATTTTTAAGCTGGGTCTCCGCACTTAACGAGAGAATAAACCCATCTATACTGCCGTTGGCAAGCATTTCCATATTGATTACCTCCTTATCAAACGACTCGTCGGATATACATACTATGACATTATATCCTTTTTGATTGGCATATTTTTCAATACCCCTAAATACCGTTGTAAAAAAATGGTGAACAATATCCGGTATGACGACACCTATATTCTTGGTTCTTTTATTTTTTAGGCTAAGGGCAATATTATTGGGCCGATAATTATAAAATTTGGCGAATGCCTTGATTTTATCCTTGGTATCCTTACTGATTTCAGGACTATTTTTCAATGCCTTGGACACGGTAGAAATAGAAACATCAAGTTCCTTGGCAATATCCTTAAGTGTAATTTTTGGCTTCAAAACAGGTATTTTAAATTAAATAATTTTTAAGATAAGAACTTAAAGCCTTTCTAAAAATTAAAAGGGCATTTTTGGTCAAAAATTGGCATTTTCAATAAAATAAGTATTTTTATATCATAAATTATTATCCTATATTCTCAAATACCATTTATCTAAATTATCAATTGTATAAATTAAAGGGGTTTGAACCATTAACCTCATAATTATTTAAAGTTATCAACACGAAACCGTTTTCGTAGTATTTTATCTTAGCCTACATATATACCGAAGTCTACATTTTACATATTTTTAACACTTGAAATTATATTAACTCAACTTAAATTAACAATTTATGAAGATTACATTAGTTAAAAGCTTGTTGGTACTAAGTACATTTTTGTGCTTTAGTTTAACGCAAGCTCAAGAAGTATCTGGTACCGTATCGGACGCCAGTGGACCTTTACCCGGAGCTAGTGTTCTTGAAAAAGGCACTACAAACGGTACACAGACCGATTTTGATGGTAACTATACCTTAACTGTTGAAGATGGAGCAGTACTTATTGTTAGTTATATCGGATACAAAACACAGGAAGTTGCCGTAAATGGTAGAAGCACTATAAACTTTTCTCTTGAAGAAGATGCCGAAGCTCTTGAAGAAGTTGTTATCATTGGTTATGGTACAACGACGGTTAAAGATGCAACAGGCTCGGTAACCGCGGTTACTGCAGAGGACTTTAACGGAGGTAACATTTCTTCTCCAGAACAATTGATCCAAGGTAAGACTGCAGGTGTCAATATTCAGGAAACCAGTGGTGAACCAGGAGCAGGTATTCAAATCAACATTAGAGGTTCTAACTCGGTTCGTGCCAATAACAACCCATTGTTTGTTGTTGACGGTGTTCCATTAGGTGGTGGAGACACTTCTCCACAAGGTGAAACCGGTTTTGGTCAAAGTGCCGTTAAAAACCCGTTGAACTTTATCAACCCTAACGATATTGAAAGCATTAGTATATTAAAAGATGCTTCCGCAACCGCTATCTACGGTTCTCGTGGTGCAAACGGTGTTGTTATCATTACAACAAAAAGTGGTAAAGGTAGCAGCCAAGGTGTTTTTGACTTCTCAAGTTCTTTGAGTATAGCTACAGCAGCGAATACTTTTGATTTATTGGATGCCTCTGAGTTCCTTTCTGGGGTTACTTCTGTTGGTGGAGATGCCAGCGCCGTAAATTTTGGGTCCAATACAGATTGGCAACAAGTAGTATTACGTTCTACTGCTTCTCAAAACCAAAACTTATCCTATTCCAAAAATTATGGAAACGGAAATGTTAGAGCTACTTTTGGCTATGGAAAGCAATTTGGTATCGTTGAAAATTCCGATCTTGAAAGAATTACAGGTAGAATTAATTTGAACCATAGATTTTTGGATGATAAATTGGTACTTGGACTTCAGACATCCATCGCTAGAATAAACGATTCCCAAGCGCCTATTAGTGCACAGGCAGGTGCAGCCGGTGATGTATTAGGTGGTGCTTACGCCGCCAATCCAACATGGCCAGCCAGTTCTAGTTTTAATGCAGGCGGACTTAACGTTAACCCACAAAATGCTTTGGACGAAACCCAAAACATTACAAATACAAACAGATATTTATTGAATGGTTCTGTTCAGTATAACTTTACCTCAGAAATTTCCGCAAAATTAAATGCGGGTCTTGATATTGCAGAAGCATCTAATACTTCTGTAATCTCTAGGGATATCAATAATATTAACGGTGTATCTGGGGTAGGTCGTGGAAACTATGGTGTTTTGGAAAGAAACAACAAAACGATAGAAGCTACGGTCAACTATAACAAGGAGTTTGAAAATTCTAACCTTGAGGCCTTAGTAGGTTTTGGATACCAAGATTTCAGAACGTTTGGTTTTAATGGAGGTGGTAGAGGATATACTACTGGCGACCTAAACCAAATGGGTGCTGACCTAAGAAGTGCTGTATCAGATTTACAGAATGCAGTAACAGGCTCATATCAACAAGCTTACTATGCACCCAATACAGGTGGTGTATTGGTGAACAGACTTCTTCCAACTGTTGCTCCTCAGGAAGCATTGGGCAGAAGCCTAAACAGTGCCGTAACTTCAGTATTTACAAATGCTTTTGACAATACTGACGAGTTACAGTCATTCTTTGCCAGGGTTAACTATACCTTAAATAACAAATATTTATTTACAGGTACAATGAGAGCGGATGGTTCTTCAAGATTTGGACCTGAAAACCAATACGGATACTTCCCTTCAGGTGCATTTGCATGGAAAATGAACGAAGAAGATTTCGTAGGAGAAAATGTATCTACCCTTAAATTACGTTTAAGTGCGGGTATTACTGGTAACCAAGATGGTTTAGGTTATGGTAACTTTGTGGCAAGACAGCGTTTTTCTGATTTAGTTATACAGCAAAACCTTGAAATTAACAACAACGGTACTGAAATTGTTGCTACTGATAGACCTGACCTTAAATGGGAATCTTCTTTCAACTTAAATGCAGGTATCGATTTTGGTTTTAACAACGATCGCTTTAGCGGTAGTCTTGATGTCTATAGAACAGAAACGACAGATGTATTGTTACAAACACCTCCTGCAGCTCCTGCAGTTGACCCGTTCCAATTCCAAAATGTAGATGCCAGCATTATCAACCAAGGTGTTGAACTTGCTTTGGCTTATGATTTTATTCAATCTGATGATGCTACATTCTCCGCTGATTTCAATATTGCATACAACAACAACGAAGTACAGAATTTTGCCGGTTTAATAGATACTGGTGAAGTTAACGGTCCCGGTTTAAGTGGTGCCTTTGCACAACGATTTGCTTCTGGCCAATCCTTATATTCTTACTACCTACCAATATTTACAGGTTTTGATAGTGGCGGTTCACCAACTTATCAAGATGTTGATGGTAATGGTGAAGGTGATCCGTTCCAAGACAAAACTTTTGTAGGTGAAGATGCTTTACCGGATATTACAACAGGTCTAAGCTTAAATTTAAAAGTAAAGAATTTTGATGCGTCCGTATTCTTCCAAGGACAGTTTGGTTTTTCTGTTTATAACAACACGGAGAACGCTTACTTTACTGCCGGTGCACTTTCTAACTCTAGAAACGTTACACAAAATGTATTGACTAGCGGTGAAAATCCTGGAGCTTCTGCAGATGCATCTACAAGATTCTTGGAAAAAGGAGATTTCGTACGTTTCCAAAACGCTAGCATTGGATACAATGTTCCATTATCTGGAGAAGGCGCCTTAAACTCTTTACGACTTTCAATTACTGGTCAAAACCTATTCTTAATAACTGATTACAGTGGTTTAGATCCAGAGGTTACTGCCAATACTGGTGATTTAGGTTCTGGTGTACCATCAAGAGGTATAGATTACGGTTCATACCCAAGACCTAGAACGATCACTTTTGGTATTAACGCATCATTTTAATTAAAAAAAATTGTATATCATGAAAAATAATCATTTTAAAATCTTAACACTTTCTATTCTATCGTTGGTAGGGGTTTCCTCTTGTACCGACCTAGAAATAGAAGAAACAGATTCAATTATATCTGATGGGTTTCAAGGCTTGGCCGACCCTTCATCTACCGTAACCAATTTATACGGTTCTCTTGCCGGACAATATGCAGGGCAGGACAATTACTTCGCCTTACAGGAAGTAACTTCAGATGAACATTTAATTCCTACCCGTGGTGGTGACTGGGGTGATAATGGTTTATGGAGAGTTTTGCATACCCATGACTGGAACGGACAACATGCATTTATCACAAATGTATTTCAGTTGTGGAACGGTAATCAATTGCAAGCCTCTCAGGTTTTAGACTCAAGAAGTAACCCTTCCGCAACAAACATAGGGGATGCAAGCTTTATAAGGGCATATAGTATGTGGGTTATTTTGGACAATTATGGACAAGTACCTTTTAGGGATACTTCATTACCTTCCACTTCAGTTCCTGAAGTATTGACAGGGCAAGCTGCAGTAGATTTTATCCTAGCGGATATTGAGACTGCCATTGCCAATGCTCCTGCAACACAAGCAGCTAGTGGTGAAGCTAACTTAAGAGCCAGTAAAGCAGCGGCTAGATATTTAAAAGCTAAGGTTCTTTTAAATAAGCATATCTATGTTGGTGGTGAACCAAATGGTGCAGATATGGCCGAAGTTATTTCTTTGGTTGATGCCATTACCGCAGATGGTTATGCATTGCAAGAAGGTTATTTTGATTTATTCTTACCAGATGCAGATACTGAAACTATTTGGGCTTTAGAAGCCAATACCATTAACAAAGTGGTAATGGGACTTCACTATAACAACACCAGTATTCAAGGTGGTGGTTGGAACGGGTTTAGTACCCTTGCTGAATTCTATGATCTTTTTGAAGGTGATGCCGAATTCAACGAACTGGATGCTAACCAAGAACCTGCAAACGGACAGGAAGAGCGTAGAGGTGGTGTACCAACAATTGGTGTTCCTTTTGACAACCAACCTTATGCATCAGAATTGGATGGATATGTAAATGGTTCCAACGTTGGATATGGTTTCCTAATCAACCAACAATATGCTTTGGATGGTACTCCTTTAAAAGACAGGCAAGGTGCCCCTTTAACTTTCAAAAGAGAATTTAAAGATGGTACAGGTGCTGTAAATTTCATTAACAATGATGAAACTACAGGTATCAGAATCCAAAAGTATGCCGCTAGAAATGGCGAAGCTTCTATAAGTCATCAAATTGTATTTAGATATGCAGATGCCCATTTGATGAAAGCTGAAGCTATATTTAGAAGTGGTGGTGACCCAACTTCTATGATCAACGACCTTAGAACAATTCGTAATACGGAGGAGTTACTAGGTACAGTTACCGCACAGGATATCTTAGATGAGAGAGGAAGAGAATTGTATCAAGAGGCTTGGAGACGAAATGATTTAATTCGTTTTGGTCAGTTTGGTAGAGATTGGTTGTTCAAAGCACCTGGAACAGTTGATAACGATGATTACAACGTTTTCCCTATTCCACCTGCACAATTATTGGCAAATCCAAACTTGGTACAGAACCCAGGTTATTAATAAGTTAAGTTAAGTGTAAGTAAAAAGGACCTCCATTTTTGGAGGTCTTTTTTTTGCACTTATGTCATTGGGTTTAAGGATAAACCACTTTTATTACATGTCAGCTGTTATTCTAAATCCAATTACCAATCTTCAATTATAGAAAGGATTTGTCATTCCTTACAGCCAAATCTATTCAGAAATTCCTGATATCTAATAGTACTTAATTTACACAATACATGTATTTAATTACATTCTGCCCTACCAGGTACATCTACAAACCATTTAAACAAAAAATAAACCTGCAATGCCAATATGGTATCCATTTAATACAAATACCATGTTACCCATGCATAAAAAATCACCTTAAGCAACTTTTAAAAGTTACCTAAGGTGATTAATACAAATTAATTTTACAATGAATATAAATAGATATTATTTGGCAAAGTATATATAGATACCCACTACAATACAGCAGATTGCAATACCAACTTGATTTACATATTTGTAGGGTGTAATGGATACTTGATTAGTATACTCTAATACAAAAGGCTCCTTCCTAGGCCTTAATGCTCCTATAATAAGCATGATTACTATGTTGGTGATAAACAGAATCGCCATTATATGCAAATAATGGGGATATGCTTCAGCCTCAATTAGCTTTAGTGCACCGGCATCCGTAATTCCATTTGCATTGGCCTGCGCCAAGGCATCATCAACAAATTTATTTTTAAGCCAAAACTGGCTAATGATATATAATGCGGAACCAGAAAGTATTCCAATTTTTGCAGCCAATGCGGGAACTCTCTTTGTTAAATAGCCTACAACTATTATAGTGAAAATTGGGATACTATAGATTCCGTTTATTTCTTGCAAATAATTGAACAAACTACCTGCATTGGCAATTAGCGGAGCTATGAACATTGCCGCGAGCGCCAAACATATTCCAAATATCTTACCATATTTAACTACAGTAGTTTCAGAAGCATCCTTATTGATATGTTGTTTATAGATATCGATACCAAAAAGGGTTACGGAACTATTTAACACACTATTAAATGAACTCAATATTGCACCAAAAAGTACCGCGGCAAAAAAACCAACCAAAGGTTTGGGCAATACGGCCCTAACAAGTTCTGGATAGGCCAGGTCACTTGAATCTAAATTACCGTCAAAATAATGATAGGCGATCATTCCCGGCAAAACCAAAATTAATGGCCCCAATATCTTTAAGAACGATGCCAGTAATAAGCCCTTTTGCCCTTCTGCAAGGTTCTTGGCGCCTAAGGCTCTTTGTATAATTTGTTGGTTGGTACCCCAATAAAACAATTGCACTAACATCATTCCGGTAAATATGGTGCTAAAAGGTACTTCTTGACCTGTATTACCGGTAGAATCAAATCGTTCTGGGTTTGTGCTCATTAGCGTATCCAAACCACCAAACACACTACCGTCACCAATAGCCATCAATCCAAAAATGGGTATTAAAAGCCCCCCCACCAATAGCCCTATGGCGTTAATGGAGTCAGAAACTGCAACCGCCTTTAAACCCCCAAACACCGCATAAACGGAACCGATGATACCTATTCCCCATATACATATTACCAATGCCGTACTATCCGTTACGTTCAACAATTGCGGTACATTGAACATACCGCTAATGGCCACTGACCCTGAATATAAAATTACCGGAAGCAAAACCACTACATAACCGGTAAGGAAAAGACCAGAGGTCAATGTTTTTGTAGCAACATCAAACCGTTTGGCCAAAAATTGAGGCACTGTGGTCAAACCGCCTTTTAAATATCTGGGCAATAAGAATATAGCGGCAACTACTATGGCAATGGCAGCCAAGGTTTCCCATGCCATTACGGACAATCCGTCCGTATAGGCACTACCGTTAAGTCCAACAATTTGTTCCGTAGAAAGATTGGTCAGCAACAATGATCCTGCAATTACCCCAGCCGTTAAACTTCTGCCTCCTAAAAAATAGCCGTCAGAGGATTGTTCATCTGTACTTCTTGTTGCAAAATATGATACTATGGCCACCAATAAAGTAAAGCCTCAAAAAGATAAAATCCCTATCATTTGGTATGTTGTTTGTTATTAAGTCAATGCTAAATATATTGGATTATTTTCATTACTTCTAAAATAGGACCATGAAAAACATTTTTATCACAATTAAACGCCTAATCTATAACGATTTCGACAAATATTAACATACAGTTTTTTCAATAAAACGCAACAAATAGTAGGTATTTGGCTATCTTGCAATTTAATTTTCCGTATAATGAATATGGAGTTTGAAACCGATTTTAATAGTTTTACAACATCATATTTAACGAGATGAAATTAGAGTTGACCATCTGCAAAAAAAAGGCATCTTGCAACGCTGATTATTTACTTATAAAGTTCATTTAACAATATGACATTTTCCTTGTCCATACCCCAATACAAATTGATATTTCAAACATACTTTAAAATGGGTCCGCAGTCGTTTAAACTCCTCTGCTTAAGCTTGCTCACACTTTTATGTATTTCTTGCGACCCAAAAGAACAAAAAGATGCTATCGATACCAATGCTCCAGAATCTACTTTATTTACCCTTTTAGACCCAAAAGAATCAGGTATTGAATTTGTAAACAAAGTGGAAAACTCCAAAGAATTCAACATATTCAAGTACAGGAACTTTTACAATGGCGGAGGCGTTGCAATAGGTGATATTAATAATGACGGATTATCAGATGTTTTTCTTACCGGAAACATGGAACCCAACAAATTGTATTTGAACAAAGGCGGGTTAAAATTTGAGGATATATCGGAAAAAGCAGGAATTCAAGGTAGCAAACCATGGTCTACCGGGGTAGTAATGGCAGACATTAATAATGACGGCTTACTAGATATATATGTAAGTAATGCGGGCAATATGGAAGGCAACAACCATGATAACGACCTCTACATAAATAATGGGGACGGTACATTTACAGAAAAAGCGCATGAATATAATTTGGCAGAAACAGGCTTTTCCACCCATGCCTCTTTTTTTGATTATGACAAGGATGGTGATCTTGATGCCTATATCCTGAACAACAGTAATATTCCCGTAAGTAGTTTAGGTTATGCCGAACAACGAGATGTAAGGGCTCAGGATTGGGAAGGCGTTCCTAAAATTTTTAGGGGTGTTGGCGATATGCTTCTGAGAAACGACAACGGAAAATTTGTTGATGTTAGTGAACAAGCGGGTATTTATGGCAGTCTTATTGGATTTGGACTGGGAGTAATGGTTACCGACATTAACAATGATCTATACCCGGACATTTACATTTCCAATGATTTTTATGAACGGGACTATTTATATATCAACAACCAAGATGGAACATTTAGTGAGGAAATTCAGGAATGGACAAACCATTTAAGTCTGTCGGCAATGGGTATTGATATGGCAGATATAAATAACGATGGGCTGACAGATATTTTTATTACAGATATGCTTCCGGAACCGGACCAACGTGTAAAATCTGTAATGGAGTTTGAAGGATATAATGTCTTTAAGCTCAAACAAAGTAAAGATTTCCATCAGCAGTATATTCAAAATACCTTGCAACTAAATAACGGAAACGGCTCTTTTTCTGAAATTGCCTATTACAGCGGTATTGAAGCAACTGATTGGAGTTGGGCCGGTTTATTGTTCGACATGGATAATGACGGGTTAAAGGATATATATATTACCAATGGTATTAACCATGACTTGACAGATTTGGATTTTGTAGATTTCTTTGCCAATGAAATCATTCAAAAAATGGCATTGACCGGAAAGAAGGAATCCATTGATTCCATTATCCAGAAAATGCCGGTTACACCACTTCCTAATTATGCCTACCGTAACAATGGCGATTTAACCTTCAGTAAATACAACAAGGAATGGGGTTTTGAAATTCCAAGTCGTTCCAATGGTACCGCCTATGGAGACCTGGACAATGACGGTGATTTAGATCTGATCGTCAATAATGTTAATATGGAAACCTTTGTATATAGAAACAATGCAGAATCTAAAACCGACAACAATTATATTAAATTGAATTTTAAAGGTGCGGATGGCAATAAATTTGGTATAGGAACAATTGCACGTTTATATTACCCAGATAATATAATTGACCAAACATTAATGCCCTCAAGAGGATTTCAATCTTCTGTAGAATACGCTATGACCATAGGTTTGGGCACTACCTCAACATTAGACTCCATTAGAATTATTTGGCCAAACGATGCAACAGAAAAATTGGTGAACGTAAAAGCCAACCAGACCCTTACATTCGTTCAAGACAATGCAAAGGAAATATTTAAAGTCGCAAAAAAACCCAAGGCAACCTTGTTGAGCGAAATACAAAATAGTACGCTTTTACAGCATGAAGAAAACAATTATGTTGATTTTGACAATGAAGGATTAATATCAAGATCTTTATCTGAAGAAGGACCTGGAATGGCCATTGGCGATGTGGACAATGATGGCAATGAAGATATATTTATTGGTGGTGGCAAAAACCAATCTGGCGCATTGTACTTGCATAAAGGTAACGGAAAGCTATCCAAGCCCATTTTAAACCATTTTAAAGATGAGGCTTCTTACGAGGACACTTCTGCCGCTTTTCTTGATGCAGATGCAGATGGCGATTTGGATTTACTTGTAGGGTCTGGCGGCAATGAACTGAGAATGCAGGCCACATATGGCATACGCCTATATCTTAATGATGGTAAAGGTAACTTTACCTTAAGCACGGAAAAATTACCCTCTACCAATAAAAATGTTGCTGTCATTGCCCCTTCGGATTTTGACGATGACGGGGACATGGACATTTTTGTTGGTTCAAGAAGTGTAGTAGGTACCTATGGTATAGATCCGGACCATTTGTTATTATTGAATAATGGCGATGGCACTTTCACGGATGTAACGGAACGCAGGGCATATGACCTAAAGGATGCCGGCATGATCACCGATGCCAAATGGCTGGATATGGACGGTGACGGCAAAAAAGATTTGGTCACTGTCTCTGATTGGGGCAGTCCAAAAATTTATAAAAATTCCGGCAGAAGATTAAGCAACTTTAAAAGTTCGTTAGATAGTTTAAGTGGATGGTGGGGCGCTGTTGAAGGATACGACCTTGACAATGATGGTGACCAAGATTTGATCTTAGGGAACATGGGCAGCAATCTACATTATAAACCTACCACCGGGCAACCTATGAGAATGTGGGTCAATGATTTTGACAATGACGGTACCATTGAACAGATTACTACACAACACTATGATAATGGAGATTATCCGTTACATCAAAAAAAGGAATTGACCTCACAGATTCTAGCCCTAAAAAAGAAAAACATCAAAGCTTCTGAATATGCGAACAAAACCATTCATCAGCTTTTTGATAAGGATATACTTGATAATACTATTATAAAAGAAGCACGTATCTCAGAATCCATTATAGCGATCAATAATGGTAACGGTAATTTCACAATACAAATTTTACCTCCCCAAGTACAGTTTTCCTGTATTTGTGGAATTCAATGCCTGGATGTGGATAAGGATGGTAATCTAGACTTGGTCATGGCGGGCAACAACTTTGAATTTAAACCTCAATACTCTAGATTAGATGCCAATTATGGCAATGTCCTTTTAGGGGACGGAGCACTTAACTTTACATGGCAAAATTACTTGGACAGTGGATTTTTTATTCGAGACGAGGTCAAACAATTGAAAATAGTTAAGGACAATAAGGGCAATGAATTCATAATAGCGGCCATTAACAATGAACTGCCCAAACTGTACAGCTTAAATGAAAAATAGATTATCAATACTTTTCTTGCTCTTGGTCATTGCAAGCTGCACCAACAAAGGTGGCGAAGTCTTTACCAAACGTTCACCTAAAGATTCTGGTATTACGTTTGAAAACACGCTTACAGATTCAAAAGACCTGAGCATACTGGATTATCTTTATTATTACAATGGCGGCGGTGTGGCCATTGGGGACATCAACAATGACAGCCTGCCCGATATCTTTTTATCCGGCAATCAGGTCAAGAACAAGCTGTACCTTAATAAAGGTAATTTAGAATTTGAGGATATCTCCAAGAATGCCGGAGTTGAAGGCAACAGTTCATGGAATACAGGTGCCGTAATGGGAGATATCAACGGAGACGGTTTGTTGGATATTTATGTATGTGCCGTGGTTGGCCTTAACGGGTTTAATGGTTACAATGAACTATATATCAACCAAGGCAACAACACATTTATGGAGAGCGCTGCCCAATATGGGTTGGACTTTGAATCCTATAGCTCATCGGCCGCTTTTTTAGATTATGACCTTGATGGCGATTTGGATATCTACCTTTTGAACCATGCCGTGCATTCACAAGATTCTTATGGCACAGCTTCCTTACGAACAAAGCGTACCTACGAAACCGGTGATAAGCTATTGCGCAATGACAATGGCAAGTTTACGGATGTTAGTGAAGAGGCAGGTATTTACGGTGGCATCAATGGATATGGATTGGGTATTGCGGTTTCTGATTTTAATCAAGATGGCTACCCGGACCTTTATATAGGAAATGATTTTCATGAAGATGATTATTATTACCTTAATAATGGCGATGGCACTTTTAAGGAAAGCTTAAGGGAGTATTTTGGACATACCACTAGGTTTTCTATGGGAAGTGATGTAGCGGACATTAACCATGACGGGCTTCCTGATCTTATTTCATTAGATATGTTAGCGGGCGATGAGAAAGTCCTAAAATCATCAGATGGGGATGATGATATTCAAATCCATAAATTAAAGACCGGAAAATTTGGGTACTATAACCAATACACAAGAAACATGCTGTTCATCAACCAACCAAATGGTACATTCTTGGAAACCGCATTGTTGAGCGGTGTTGCAGCTACGGATTGGAGCTGGAGCGCGTTGTTTGGAGATTATGACCAAGATGGTGAGCAAGATCTGTACATTAGTAACGGTATCCCAAAAAGGCCCAATAATCTGGACTATATCAATTACATTTCCAACGAAAACATTAAACAAAAAATCAATAATACCAACCTTGTTGATCAAAAGGCATTGACACTAATGCCTTCTGGCTATGTGGGAAATATGGTGTTCAAAGGAGCAGCAAACCTTAAATTTATTGATGAATCACAAAATTGGCTAGAAAAAGATTCCATTATTTCCGGTGCCACGGCCTATGGGGACTTGGATAACGACGGGGACCTTGACCTTGTGACGAACAATCTCAACCATCCTTCATTAATTTTGGAAAACACTACCAATGCACAGCGTAATTGGCTCAAAATTAAGTTGTCATATCAAAAAGGTAACAATTTTGGCATAGGGACAAAAATATATGCATATACCAATGGTGTGCAGCAATTTAAAGAGCTTTATACTGTAAGGGGGTTTCAAGCATCATCAGAACCCGTGATACATTTTGGTTTCAATACGGTAGAAAAAATAGATTCCATTAAAATTGTATGGCCAAACAAAAAATATCAGACACTCAAGAATATTCCTGTCAACCAAACATTATATATTCAGCCAGAAAATACCAAAACTGTTCCGGTTAAGGCTAAAAACGGTGCATCCTTGCTCTTTAAAAAAACAACCAATAATCTAGGGATTGATTATGTACATATAGAAGACTCATATAGTGACTATTTACGTCAGAAACTGATTCCATATCAGATTTCTGATAGAGGCCCTGCCGTTAGCATTGGAGATCTGAATGGTGATGGAAAGGATGATATATTTTTTGGCGGGGCTAAATACGTTGCATCAAAAATATACATTCAAGGAGATACGTTATTTCAACAAAAGCAGTTTCCAAAAGTTAAAAATGATAGTATCAAGGAAGATATTTCTTCCTTGATTGCCGATTTCAATGCGGATGGCAACAATGACCTCATGGTAGGTACCGGTGGAGCGGATTTCTTTGGACAAATGAAACCATTGACAAATTCTTACTACACCAATAGCGGACAAACTATGGTGGAAGCAGAATTACCCCAACTTTATGAAAACACGGCAGTTCTGTTAAAATTAGATTTTGACCATGATAATGATATAGATGTGTGGGTAGGAAACCAGTCCATTACCGCAGATTATGGAAACAAACCCAACAGTTATTTATTGGAGAACACTAATGGGTCATTTTCAATTTCCAACCAAAACGTCTTTAAGAATTTAGGACTTGTTACAGATGCCCTTATTGCCGATTTCAATAATGACGGTTGGGAAGACATCATTGTTATAGGTGAATGGATGTCCCCTAAATTTTTTCAGAACAATAATGGCATTTTTACCGAGGTCAATGTATTGGACAATGACAAAATAAACGGATTATGGCAAGCAATTACAAGTTTTGATATCGATGCGGACGGAGATTTAGATTTTCTTTTAGGGAATTGGGGCACAAACACCAAATTTTCGGCTACGCAAGAGCACCCAATGCGTATGTATTATGGAGATTTGGACCTAAACGGGTCTACAGAAACAGTCATCAGCACATATAAAAGTGGCAAAAATTATCCCATTGACGGACTTAAGGAATTGTCCAGCCAATTGGTATTCTTACGTAAAAAATTCACCAATTATAATTCATTTGCCGGAAAATCAATAGAAGAAGTTTTGGGCAAAGAAGCCATTAAAAATACCGAGATTTTGGAAGTTCATACATTAAACTCCGGATTTTTAAGAAATGACAACGGTAAATTCTCGTTTATTCCTTTTAATTTTGAATTACAAACAGCTCCGATCATGGACTTTTTGGAATATGATTTTGATGGTGATACCAAGACCGAAGTTTTGGTCGCCGGAAATTATTTTGGGGTTAAACCCTACCATGGGCGTTTTGACTCGTTTCCCGGTGCAATGATTTCCCAAGGCCCAGCGGTATCGCTAACAAGTGGTCTAGGCCTTGATCTTACGGGAAAATCAATTAGGAACATGCAAACTATCACATTTAAAGGACATACGTACCTACTGCTAACATTCAACAATGAAGCGGCACAGGTATATCAAATACTTAAACAATAGAACATGAAAAAGTATCTTGCTTTACTATGTTTTGGTCTTCTCTTTTTAAATTGTAAAAAGAAGGAAGAGCCAATACAAATTACCCCGGAAGAACTACACAATTCTATAGATTTAGTGGTGGATATCATGATTCATGATATTTTTTCTCCCCCGGTCGCAAGTAGAATTTTTGCCTACCCAAATATTGCAGCATATGAAATTATTGCCCAGGTAAACCCTGAATACAATTCATTGGCAGGACAGGTAACAGATTTAAAACCAATACCTGAAATAGACACTGTACAAGGCATAAATCCTCAACTTGCAGCATTGATCGCCCATATGAACATAAGTAGGCAATTAATATTTTCAGAAGATAAATTTGATATTCTTCAGGATAGTTTGTTTACCCAATGGAAAAATCAAAATGAGACAGAATTTGAGGTTTCCAAGGCCTATGGACTAAAGGTCGCCGAGCATATCAAGGACTGGATGGGAAAAGATCAATATAGCCAAACCCGTACCATGCCAAAATTTACCGTTAATACAGACGAAGCGGCAAGGTGGCAACCTACCCCACCGGCCTATATGGATGGTATTGAACCCCATTGGAACAAAATACGTCCTTTTGTATTGGATTCCGCAGCCCAGTTCAAACCCATTCCGCCACCGGAATTTTCATTGGATAAAGACTCCCATTTTTATAAAGAGCTAAAGGAAGTATATGATATAAGTAATGAAATCACCAAAAATGGTGATGAGTCCGAAGAAGTGGCCATAGCCAAATTTTGGGACTGTAACCCTTATGTCTCCGTTACCAGGGGGCATTTAATGTTCGCTACCAAAAAAATTACACCCGGTGCACATTGGATAGGAATAACCAAAATTGCCTGTAGAACTACAGAATCTAATTTTGATGATACGGTATATGCCTATACCAAAACCTCCTTGGCCATTGCAGATGGATTCATAAGTTGTTGGGATGAAAAATACAGAAGTAATCTGATAAGACCGGAAACCTTGATCAACCAGCACATTGATGAAAACTGGAAACCCATTTTACAGACCCCTCCGTTTCCTGAATACACCAGCGGGCATAGTGTGGTTTCTGGTGCGGCCGCTACTGCCCTAACCAGTATTTTTGGAGAGGATTTTTCTTTTGAGGACGATACTGAAATACCTTATGGACTTCCGGTCCGTTCATTCAATTCCTTTAATGAAGCTGCAGATGAAGCGGCCATTAGTAGAATGTATGGAGGTATTCACTACCGTGCCGCCGTAGAGGTTGGCGTAGGACAAGGAAGAAAGATCGGTGCATTATTGAACTCAAAAATTAAAATGAAAAACACAAATTCAATAGCCCAGAACTAAACATGAAAAAAGGTATTACCATTGCAACTACCATTATTGTCATTGGCTTACTTTGGTACTTTTTTATAAAACCACAAGATTACCAAGTAAGGGTATTGGCAAAATCATTTCCAGGAACCATCAACCAATCATTGAAGGCATGGAACAACACTTTGCCAAACGCTACCATTCAGCAACTAAACGACCTAAATCATCTTGAGCAAAAAATAACTTTTGGAGATTCTACCAATATCTATATCTGGGAAATTACATCAATAACGGATTCAACCTCCAAATTAAAGGTTGATATTAAAGATGTGGACCATAGTTTTTTCAATAAACTTTATGTTCCGTTCACCGATACCGATTTTGAAAAAAGATCACGTAAAACGGTAACCGAATTTATGGAGAGCCTAAACCAACATTTAAAGGAAATAAAAATTACATTTGAAGGTATAGAAGAATTGCCGTCTACCTATTGCGCTTGTGTTGAACACACCACCATACAAAGCAATAAGGCATTTGCCATGATGAAAAGTTATCCGTTTTTAAACTCCGTCATTATCAATAATGAAATACAAATGAACGGTATTCCATTCATAGAAACCACTGAATGGAATATGCAAACGGACAGTATTTCGTTCAATTTTTGTTATCCAATTATCCGAACAGATTCCTTACCTACGATAAAGGATGTTGTTTTTAAGGAATTCATAGGCAAAAAATCATTGAAAGCTACATATAACGGTAACTATATGACCTCTGACAGGGCTTGGTATTCTTTGTTGGATTATGCCAAAGCAGAAAATATTTCCGTAGAACAAACCCCAATAGAATATTTTTTCAACAACCCTAATATGGGCGGAGATGCGTTGCGATGGAAGGCCGAAATATTCTTGCCCATAAAAGATACCGATGAATAAATTTCTTCCTTTTTTAATCATAGCGGCATCTGTACTAATTTCATGTACCAATTATGGTCAACTGAAAGTGGTTACGGACCTACCCACTAGCCTAGAAGAAATTTCTGGAATGGTCACCTATAATGATTCTACAATTTGGGCCATTGAGGATAACGGCAATAAAGATGAAATCTATCAAGTGGACCAAAAAGGTGAAATTCTAAAAAGCCTGAAGGTTAAAAATGGGGACAATACGGATTGGGAAGACCTGACCAAGGACAAAGACGGCAATCTTTATATTGCCGACATTGGGAATAACGCCAATACAAGAAAAAATCTAGTTATCTATAAAGTTCCCAACCCCTCCCAGGAACCAGGAGAAAAAATAGATGCCGAACAAATTGCATTTTACTATCCCGAACAAAAAAAATTCCCCCCAAATAGAAATGCCCTATTTTATGATGCAGAAGCTATATTCCACAAGAACAACAAATTATTTATTGTAACGAAAAATAGATCTAACCCATTTACAGGTGAGGCATTCATTTATACCGTACCAGATAGCAAAGGATCTTACGAAGCATCGCTAATTGGGACTTTTACCCCTTGTAAAGATTGGAAATTATGCCAGATTACCGCAATAGATATCTCTCCAAACGGGGAAAAAATTGTAGCTCTCAGCTATGGTAAACTATTTGTTTTTACAAATTTTACCTGGGATGATTTTTCCAAGGGAAAAATGGAAGAAATAGATTTGGGTGCAAGAACCCAATTAGAATCCATTTGTTTTATAGATAATAAAACCATTTTACTTGCTGATGAAAGAAGCCATGGTACGGGTGGCAATCTGTACACCTACACACTTCCTTAAACCTTAAAATCCAAATCCCAGACCAAAACTAAACCTTGCCCCATCATCACTTGCAAACAATGCCGTATTAATAGAAATAACGTCTGAGGCATTCAAGAAAAAACCACCTCCATAAGAAGTATGCCAACGCTTGGAACTTATTTCCGGATACCACACCCTACCATAATCAAACCCACCAAAAATACCCATGGCCATTGGCAAAAGAGAAGTACGTTTCTTTTTTAAGCTAAAGCGTATATCCGTATTTTGGTAAAAACTGGTTTTCCCGGTGAACCGCTGGTTTCTAAAACCACGAAGTCCGTCCGTACCCCCAATACTTGCCGCTTGATAAAATTCATAACCGTTACCTACATTAAAATGTGCCTTCCATTTGGTGGCCAACACCAATCTTCCATTTGGCACCAGCCTATAATCGAAGCCTAATGAAGGAATAATATACCCAAAATCTCCACCACCATTGGAAATATTGTCCTTAAACCCAACATTTAAACTGGTAGACATGCCCATGGTAGGAAAAGCTTCATTGTCCTTATTTTCATAGGAATAACCTGCATGAACCCCTAAAAAATCACTGTTTGTTTCTTCTCCATTTTGTTGATAGAACGTATTTATAAACCTATCCGCCGTTTCTTCTACACTGATATTTTGATAGGAAACCCCAAATTTAACTTTTGCCCCCAATTGCCCGCGCCACACCAAGGATGGGGAAAATTCTATTTGTCTTAATTTGACCCTATTGTAATCCAAATCATCATCAAGGTTTACGGTGTTGTTACCGAAACCAAAAAAGTTGACGGCAAAATTAGGACTGGTAAATCTTGCATGTAATTCAGCGTTCCAATTCTCTAGAATATGTGCAAATTCTCCCTGATACTTAAAATCAAAACCACTTGTAGCAAAATAATAAGATGCTGCAAATGTATGTTGTTGAGTAAATGGATTTTGTCTAAAACCATTATAAGTATATGTATTTAAAAATCCGATACGCACCCCATCATCCGGATTAAAACCTATGGTAGGTATAATTTGGTTAAAGCTATTTCTAACATTTAAAGGCTGGTAAGTATTTAACTCATAATCATCTGAGCGCTTTACTTTTGCCCCGGACGTTTCTTCAAATGTATTTTTCTTGCTCTTAAAATCATAGAGTGCCACATTTCTACCATTGCCAACTTTATATATATCATTATTTTGACCACCAATGACCCTAACTTTTATTCCCTTAAAATTTGAAGGATTCTCAATCTCAAAAATATCATCGTCATCTAAACCATATACCCAAATTTCTTTGGTATCCGCTTTTGTAAATATTTTATGATAAAAAAGTTTTTCCTTTTTATCATCTATATTCCTATACACCTTTACTTCCGTTTGCCTTTCGTTTAGCCTATGAATTTCAAACCAATCGTCTTTATCAGTACCTGCAACCACTGCATACTTATTAAGGACACCATAATATTCTTGGGCCGTTTCCCGTATATGACTCAGCCGTGCCAACAAAACTTTCTTTATTTCATCTATGGTTTCATCCCTAACCTCTTCAGGAAAAGCGGTAAAGGCGTTATCTATTACTTCCGGAGTTAAATTTTTTTGCAAATAATCCGCTTGCGCCAACCATTGGTCTTTGTCCGTTTCGCCCAATAAAGCCAAGTCCAATACATAGGTTTTTGGAGATGAATTAAAGCCTTTGACACTTCTTATCTCTTCCGTAAAACCTTCCATTAAACGTAACCCCGGTATAATACGGGTAGCAATGTTCATTAAGGCACCATCGCCCATTTTGGAAAACACCTGATCACGGTCTCTGGGTACAGGTCTATAGATTATTTTATCTCTCTCCTTGTCCTTAAATTCTGCCCACCTCCATTGGTCTACATGTCTATCCCAGTCTCCCAAAGCCATATCAAACAATCTTGCCCGTAGGTATAAATCTTTGTCCACCTCATATTTTTCATCATCCCGTAAATCTTCCAACATACTATCTGTACTCTTAAGCTCATTGGAATATCCAAAACTTGCCAAATTTCCATGGCCATCACCGGCATGTTCCTCTATCATATAAAGTTCGTCACCAAAAGTATCGTTGTATTCCTTTAGAGCAGGTTGTTTGGGAACATAATACAATACGGGATTGGTATGGTAAAGTCCCACAGCATCAGAAAGTGCCGCAATGGTAAAAGGTCCATAAGGATGCGACCCTGTGTAAAAATCTTGTAATAGCTCTTGGGTATAGGTTTCCTTTAAGTCTTCCAATACATACTGGTCTTGAAATGCCATGGACTGCAGATAAAGTTCAGCACTTTTTTTCAATGCCCTCATTACATATTCCCTACCGTCCTTTCGTTGTAACCGCAATGATTTGGATTGATGACCGCCCCCTTTCTTCACGGGTATAAGACCCCCCATTAACGTATCCAAATTAACGGTTGGTGCTGTAATTTTGGTGCCATAATACTTGCGGTAACGTTCTCCCCATATAGTCCTAAAAAATTTACTCTTATCAATATCCTCTTGCGTATATACCGAAGCTTTTACGGTTTTAGGAAATGAAACCGTATACTCACCCGTATACTCTACTTGAGTAGGTGGCAATACGGTATTGGTAAACAAAAACTCTTCATTGCCATTAGCCCTAACACCATAGAACCTAACCCTTGAAGAACCGTCTTTGTATACTTCTAGTGTGGCATAGCCCATTTTTCCGGTATTGAACTGCGACCCGTTCAATAATCTAGTGGTACCTTCCTTGGCCCCAGATCCGCTTACAATTTGCGGTGTATTGTTTTCAACAATGTATTGTAAAGTATGTTCGTGACCGGAAGCGAATATTACACGATCGGAAAATTGGGCCAAAGTAGTTACCCTTTTCATCAATTCATTGTATCGCTTGTTGTTCAGATCCTCAACAGATGCACCGGAAGTATTTCTAAGTACATTAATAAATGTTCCCAATACGGGTACCGGCACAGGAAGTTCTTTGGGATAAAATTGTTTACGTAATGAAAATTGACCACCATGGGGACCATAGCTTGTAGTAGGGTGATGCATGGCAATAATCGTAGTTCTATCCCTATAATCCTTTATGGCGTCCTCCAATTCCAGAAAAAATTTCTCCCTGCTTTTTATATCGCATTTATCGTTCATATCCGGGCGCTTGTCCCAATTCGTCAAGTACCACTCCGTATCTATCGTAATAATAGCAACATCATCCGATACCTCTATGACATCCAAGGGACATCCATTTTCCGGTAAAAACGGGTCTTTTTCTTTCTTTTTCAATGCATCCTTGATATAGTTCTCTTCCCGCTCCAGACCTATTAAACCTTCTGTGTACCAATCATGATTTCCTGGTATGAACAATGGTCTACCCTTAAAATTATCAAGGGTCTTCAACTGGGCATCAAGATCATTTTTGGCATTAAAATATGCGGCTGTAGAATCCTTGGGGTCTGGCAAACCAGCAGGATATATATTGTCTCCCAAAAAAATAGCAGTACTGTTCTTATCCGCTTTGTCCAGTCTTTTCTTGAAAATTTTCAAGGCAGCGTTCATGTCTCCCATTGGGGACAGGCCCGCATCACCTATAAGATAAAACGTATGGACCACTTCTTTGTCCTCTTGAACGTCCAACGCATATTTTTCATCTACATATTTAGTATCAATGGTGGCGCAACTGGCAATTACGGATACTATTAATAGGTAAGCATAATATTTTCTCATAGTAATGTAACCCTCTTTAAATTTTTGTAATTTGGGTATTTCTAACCAAAATTTCCTATGTCGAATATCTTAGCCAAGGCACAAGATTTTGTGACCGATCTACTTACTAACAAGTTGGATAAGAATTTTCTATATCATAACCTCAGGCACACTCAACGTGTCGTTAAAAGTACTAAAGAATTATTGGACGCATGTTCTCTATCCGATCAAGAAAGGGAATTATTACTACTTGTTGCCTGGCTGCATGATACAGGATACACCAAAGGGATAAAAGATCATGAGGAGAACAGCTGTGCCATAGCCGAGACTTTCCTAACAAAGGAAGGTTATGAACCCAATAAAATAGAACAGATAAAAACGTGTATACTGGCCACAAAATGGAATGCAAAGCCATCTAATTTAATGGAGGAAATCATAAGGGATGCGGATTCCTCACATTTTGCCCAAAGTAGTTATATTGAAACATCGGAATTACTACGTGAGGAGCTAAAATTACTGGGGGTTAAAAATTTTAGCCAAAAAGAATGGTTGCAAGGCAACATTCAAGTATTTAGAACAGACCACCAATATTACACGGACTATGCCAAGGAACATTGGTCAGAAAAAAAGGACAAGAATTTAAGAAAGCTGATCAAGGATAAAAAATCCGAGAAAAAAATTGCAAAAAAAGAACGGCTCAAAGCCAAATTTAAGGGCGAAAGTCCAGATCGGGGCATACAGACCTTATATAGGGTTACACTTAAAAATCATATTACCCTAAGTGATATTGCGGATACCAAGGCCAATATTCTTCTTTCTGTGAATGCCATCATTATATCGTTGGCATTATCCAATTTAATTCCAAAATTGGACAACCCGTCCAACGATTATCTCATTTACCCAACCGTAATCTTTGTTCTCTTTGCTATAGTATCAATGATATTAGCGGTTTTGGCAACTAGACCCAATGTAACCAGTGGTTCTTTTACCAAAGAAGATGTGGCCAACAAAAATGTGAATTTATTGTTTTTTGGTAATTTTCATAAAATGAAATTAGGTGAATACGAGTGGGCCATACAAGAAATGCTAAAGGATAAGGATTACATATATTCTTCCTTGACCAAAGACCTTTATTTTTTAGGAATAGTGCTCAATAGAAAATACACCTTGTTGCGTTGGACCTACACTATATTTATGATAGGCATGATCCTCTCCGTTATTGCATTTGCAATCTCGTTCAAGTTCTATGGCCCGGACAGAAAACTAGAATTATTGAGCCAAGTACTATTCCTTTAAGGTATCGATCAAATCGTTGTAAGTATAGGTTTTATCCGGAGCTTTCTCCGTTTTGTATAGGATTTCCGCACGTATGGCCTTAAGACCCGATACGCCCTGCAACCCCTCTAACTCAACAATCTCTATTTTGTTGGTAAAATAACCTTTAGATTTTAAGAACTTAATATATCTTAAATACTCCAGTTCATCTTTTTTCTGTGAATACACGATTGAAAGCATGCCTTTCTTGGTTAATCTTTCCTCGGTTCCCTTAATATATGATTTGTCTATCCTTTTCTTGATTACCTCATAACGGGCGTTATAGGTTCCATCAACATCAAATTGTTTTTCATCCATTCTAAATCGAATGGATAATGAGGTATTGTACACCAGTATTAATGAGGTGGCGTCTAACGGAACGGGCAACTCAGGTTTTAGGGCATAGTGCACATTTTCCATTTCACACATTACCTGTAATTGCCAAAGTCGAAGATTATTAAGATATAGCTGGTTATATTCCAAATCTTCTGATATAGATTCACCAATGTACATATTATGTTCTACTCCATCCGTCTTAAAGCGCTCATAATAATGTGGATACATGTTTTGTGCACTTTCTTGCTTCTTATCAATAACGGCAGATAATTTTTTATTGATCAGGGTTACACTTTCATCATAGTTTTTTCTATGATCGTAATATGAACCCGTACCCATATCAATCTTTGCCTCATAGGCAAGAATATGTTTTTCAATGGTACTATCGGATTTTTTTAAATGCTCAAAAACCGGTGTGATTTCATCGTGTACAAAATCAAATATGGCCTGCTCACTATTGGTGTACAACATTTCCTTTATACTTTCAAGGTGATTGTTCACCCTGAATATCAATTCTTCATAAATGGGCAGGTGCCACTTATCCATAGCCAAAGTAAGAACATTGGCTATTTCAGAAAGCTGTATCATTAAATCTCGCTGAATGGCAAGGTTTCTGGCCTTGGAAGAATCCTTAATATCAATTTGACCAAAAAGCGGATACACATCCTTAAAGATAATTTCCCTGAACGCAGTTGGTCTTCCTTCCAACTCATCTCCCATAAACCTTTTGGCCTCTTCCTGAAATTTCCAATATACAGAGGAATGCACAGAGGTACACTCATTCTGTATAATTGCATCTATCCTATTATTTTCCTCATTTTTGGCGCGTACCACGGCAGAAACGATAAAGGGCATTACATCGTCCAGCTTTTGCGCATTTACACCATTCAACACTCCTTTTCGTTCAGAAACTACTTCTAGAACGCCCAATAATTTTCCTTCAAAGGCAATGGGAGCAAAAATTGCACTCTTTATTTGCTGCTCCTTTAATGCAGCATAAGGCTCCACACCCTCATTTGTCTCCACAAAACGGTCAATATCGGTTATGATGAAATAAGCATTGTCATTGATCAACTTGTCATACGACTCCATGCACAAAGCGGTCTTGCAGCTTAAATGATCTTGACCATGTAAAAGAAAGCTATTGAAGCTCATGCCTATAATCTCCTCAAACCTATCGCTCTTGGCATCATATGAGGCAAAACCCACCTTTATATTGGGCAGTTTAAAGAAGGATTTGAAGGTCTCCTGCAATTCCTCCATGAAATTTACGGGACGTAAATTATTCTTGGAAATCAATTTTGATTTTATATCGGATATGGCCTGCTCTGCCGTAACGTCAAACAAGTTTGCTATAACAAAACCCTTGCTAATAAAACTTTCTGGCGGAATCTTCTCCATCCACAATGCTACGTCATATGGGTTTTCCAATAATTCATCTACATCGTCCTGGGTAATGTCTTTTGCTTTTTCAGTAGCAATAATCTCTATAAAATCTGCATTGTATAAAATTCTGTAGTGGCGCATAACCCCCTGCGCATCTGGTATATCATAAAAATAAGGTCTGCTGAAATCAAATTCAAATCCATAGTGGAAATTCAAGATCACAACACAGCTCATGATATAGTCCATACCTTCGCCAAGACTTCTCATTTCTGGCTGATATTCCTTACCAGCTTCACTGATTATCTTTTGAAAGCGTTTTGTTGACTTAATGATAACATCCCTGTACGGCAACGTGGCAACCTTAATTTCGTTGGTACTCAATGCCTCGGTAAAGGTATCCTGTAAAATTCTATCGATAACCTCCTTGTATTTTTCCAATAGAGCAAAATCCGTAAATCCGTCACGCAGTTCCGGATATTGGCTTTGGGCATCCAAAATGCGTTTGGCCGTTGCGGCCAAAAAAGGGTCATCTCCGGTCAATTGTTCCTCATACTTCCGCAGAAGTTTGTCAAAACTGACCAGATGCTTTAAAGGCATAACACTATTGTACGGATGGTTCATGTAATTCTTAGTCTACATTTATGCTGTAAAGTTACAAAACACCACAAGTTTTTTAGGAACTACTCCCATATGGTTGGCGGGATTTTCGGATATTTAACGAAAAATAGACCATGTCATCGGAAACCAGACTTAATAAAGCCCTTAAAAATGCCAAAGTCCTTTCCTTTGACGATACTTCCAAATTCATTCTGTTTAGTGACTGTCATAGAGGTGACAATAGTTTTGCCGATGATTTTGCCAATAATAGAAACATTTACTATCACGCCCTAAAATTCTATTATTCAGAAGGATTTCAATATTGCGAGCTTGGTGATGGTGATGAACTATGGGAAAACATTCACTTTGAATCTATTTTTGAAGCACATAAAAATGTATTTAAATTATTAAAACAGTTTCATCTAGAACATAGATTACACATGATCTGGGGCAATCATGATATGGTCTACAAGGATGAAGCTTATGTTAAAAAACACCTTTCAAGTTATTTTGAGCCTATTGACGATAAGGACAAATCGCTCTTTGAGGGCATAAAATACCATGAAGCCATTATATTAAGGCATAAGGAAACCCAACAAGAAATTTTTCTTACCCATGGCCACCAAGCAGATTGGTGGAACTATACTTTTTGGAGATGGGGCCGATTTTTAGTCAGGGTCCTTTGGAAACCTTTACAGGTATGGGGCATTGCCGATCCTACCTCTCCAGCAAAGAACTACACGGAACTTATAAAAGTAGAACGGCGTATAAAAAAATGGATTTTAAAGCATAACCTTTTGGTTACGGTCATAGGGCATACCCACAGGCCCCGTTTTCCAGAACCTGGTGATATCCCCCTTTTTAACGATGGTAGTTGTGTGCACCCTAGGAGTATAACAGGAATTGAGATAGAAAACGGAAAGATCTCATTGATCAAATGGCAGATCAACACTACCGATGATGGTACTTTACGTGTTGTACGTATTTTACTTGAAGGTCCCCAAAAACTAGAGGACTATAGAGAAAAGTAATGTAATGGTTACAATAAACGAACTTATAGACCAAATTCCTGTTAGGCATAATCTAACATCGGGCATTATGTTGTTGGGGGTGGTACAAAACATCTTTATAAGTCTTATAATGTTGTTAAAAAGTAAGGGAAACCCGCCCTTAAAATATTTGGCCCTAGCAATTTTGTTCGGTGCCATAATATTTTTAGATGTATATGTCTGTTACACCGGGCTAATGAAGCATGTACTTTTTTTAAACGATTCTACGGAACCTTTGGTCCTTTTATTGGGACCCATGATTTATTTTTCCATTTATGGTTTCTTAAAGCGGAGGCACATATCACTAAAACAAGGTTGGTGGCATTTTGTGCTTCCAGTGGGCTATTTTATGTCTCAAATTCCTTTTTACCTTGCACCACTATCAGTCAAACTTAATGCTTATCTAGGCGCATATTTTAATGATTTTCCCACTGCTAACGTAACAGAAAACTTTAATTACAGCTATCATTTTTTCAAGGATATTTTTGATTGGCTTATTCTGATAAGTCTTTTAACCTATACCATCCTATCAATGATCTTGGTTAGGGAAGAACATGCTAGAATTACTCAAAATGCGTCTACCGGCAACTATGCCAAATATATATTTACAAGAAACTCCGCGCTTATACTGTGTTTCTTTTTCTTACTTGTCTTTTGCGTATTTTATGTATATGATGATGATAAGGGTGATCAATATATTGCAATTTTCGAAACCGTAGTGGCATTTGCAACCACCTATATTATAGTTTCGGAATCACGCTTTTTTGATAAATCTTGGGTAGCGGACAAATATGAAACTTTAGGAAAACCTACCAAACAAATTTCATTTAAGGAAATAGAAACATTTGTTGATACAGAAGAGTATGTGCTATCCATAAATGCAAGTTTAAATGATCTGGCCGGACGCTTACAGATGCACCCCAACCAAATTTCAAAGGCAATTAATCTAGGGTTTGGCTCAAACTTTAATTCCTACATCAATTCTAAACGAATAGCCCTTGCAAAACAAAGACTTATAGATGCGCAATATAACCATCTCACTATTGAAGCTATAGGAGCATCTGTTGGTTTTAAATCCAAATCTGCCTTTTACAATGCTTTTAAGAAAGAAATAGGGTCTTCCCCTTCAAAATTTCAAAAAACAATTTATCCAAAATTGTAATTGTGGAGAGATTGGCGGTCCATTAGAACCACAAAGACATCTAGAATCTTCAAATTTGACCAAAACTTAACGGTCATGGATAAAAGGTTTAGAAGATACGATTTGGATTGGTTGCGTGTATTTGTCTTTTCGCTATTAATATTCTATCACGTGGGAATGTTCTTTGTTCCTTGGGGGTGGCATTTAAAAAACAATATCATTTATGAATGGCTAACCTGGCCTATGCTATTTTTAAACCAATGGAGATTGCCCATTCTATTCCTTATTTCTGGCATGGGAACCTACTACGCTTTTTCTAAACGCACCCTGTTGGAATTTAACAAAGAACGTTTTCTACGATTAGGTGTGCCCCTGCTCTTTGGTATGTTGGTCATTGTACCCCCTCAAATTTATTTTGAACGTTTGGCGGAAAATCAATTTCACGGATCCTACCTGAAATATCTTGGTACTATTGCATATAAGGGTGTTTACCCAGAAGGTAACATTAGCTGGCACCATTTATGGTTTTTGCCCTACCTATTAATATTTTCCATTCTTCTATCCCCCGTTTTCATTTTTTTAAAACATAGAAAAAATAAACTGATCAGTTGGACCAAGGGAATACTTCATAAACCACTGGGACTTTACATTTTTATAATACCATTGTATTTGCTAGAAGCATTTATGGAACCTTTTTTTGATATTACCCATGACCTCCTTAATGACTGGTTTAATTTCACTTCTTCCATGACCTTGTTTTTCTTTGGCTTTGTCCTGGTTGCCAATGAAGAGGTTTTCTGGATAGCTCTATCAAAAATCAGACAAAAAGCACTGAGATTTGGTATTTTAGGATTTATAGGTCTACTCTTAATCTGGCAATTGGAAGATGGTTACGTGGTACATTTTACCGAAGCATTTTTAAAAGTCTTTAATTTTTGGTCATGGATTCTTGTACTATTGGGTTATGCAGCAACCTATAAGAACAAACCAAGCAAATACCTAAGTTATGCCAATAGAGGAGTGTACCCATTTTACATCCTGCACCAAACAGTCATAATTGCATTGGCCTATTATGTAAAGGATTTAAACTGGGGGCTGCTTACCAAGTCTTTTGTTCTTATCATAGGTACATTCCTAATTTGCTGGTTTATCTATCATTTTATAATCTTAAAAATAAAAATTTTACATCCCCTATTTGGATTGAAAAAAATGGTTTAACATCTCATTGATCATAAAAAACTAGTTTAAAAATCCACCCTAAAACTTCAACAATTATGTGACTTACATAAGGTTTTGGTTTCTAAATATATAGAATCAATTAAACCTTATTAAAATGAAAAAATTTATTGCAGAATTTATCGGGACGCTATGGTTGGTCTTAGGTGGTTGCGGTAGTGCCGTCCTTGCAGCAGGATTTCCAGAAATGGGTATTGGCTTTGTTGGGGTATCCTTGGCCTTTGGACTCACCGTGGTTACCATGGCGTACGGCATAGGCCATATTTCCGGATGTCATTTAAATCCGGCCGTATCCATTGGTCTCTGGGTAGGGGGGCGTTTTGACGGTAAAGATCTATTTCCTTATATCATTGCCCAATGTATGGGGGCTATTGCGGGTGCTGCCATACTATTTCTTATTGCATCGGGTAAATCAGATTTTGTATTGGGCAATTTTGCCGCCAACGGTTATGGAGAGCATTCCCCGGGAGGATACAGTATGACTTCTGCATTCTTCATTGAAGCGGCTATGACCTTTATTTTTCTTTTTGTGATTTTAGGTTCTACATATACAAAGGCCCCAAGAGGATTTGCCGGCTTGGCCATTGGCCTTTGCCTTACGCTTATACACCTTATTAGTATACCGGTCACCAATACTTCTGTAAACCCTGCCCGTAGTACCAGTCAAGCACTTTTTGTCAACGATTGGGCACTAGGACAACTATGGTTGTTCTGGTTGGCCCCAATTATCGGTGCTATTCTAGCAGGAATTGTATATAAAATTATCTCCCCTGAAACTACGGATTAAATTATTCTCACATTAAGAAAGCACATCATATTTATATAAAATATGATGCGCTTTTATTTTATGGTATATTTAAAGTATCAACCAATCAACTCAACTTTAACATGCCATTATTCATTGTAATTTTAGGAATACTTCTACTCTTTGTACTTATTGCCCGTTTTAAATTAAATGCTTTTATCACCTTTATCATCGTATCCCTGTTCGTTGGTATCGCAGAAGGTATGGACCCCTTAAGTGTTGTGGACTCCATTCAGAAAGGTATAGGCAATATATTAGGTTTTCTCGTCATTATTTTAGGTTTGGGAGCCATGTTGGGCAAATTGGTGGCAGATAGTGGTGCCGCCCAACGTATAACTACAAAACTGGTAGAAAAATTCGGTAAAAAGAATATTCAATGGGCCGTTGTCCTAACGGGTTTTATAGTAGGTATTCCCATGTTCTATTCCGTAGGGTTCGTGATTTTAGTGCCCTTGGTATTTACCATTGCCGCAGCTACCGGGCTACCCTTATTATATGTTGGACTTCCAATGTTGGCCTCCCTCTCGGTAACCCATGGATATCTACCGCCACACCCAGCCCCTACTGCATTGGCATCTATGTTCAATGCCGATATTGGTAAGACATTATTATACGGTATTTTAGTGGCCATCCCAGCAATTATCGTGGCAGGCCCCTTATTTTCAAGAACTTTAAAGAATATAAATGCTACCCCTTTAAAGGAATTTATAAATCCTGTAATTTTAAAGGAAGATGAAATGCCCAGTATGGCCAATAGTATCATCAGTGCACTTTTACCCGTAATTCTTATAGCAATTGCCGCTCTTGCCCAGCTCTTTATGCCTACAGATTTCTTTCTAACAAAAATTTTAGTGTTTATGGGTAATCCTGCCATAGCCATGTTGATTTCGGTATTGGTGGCTATTTATACTTTGGGATTGGGCCGAGGCAAAAGTATGGCGGAAGTTATGGGTTCGGTAAGCAGTGCCATTACAGGAATTACCATGGTACTTCTAATCATTGCGGGATCCGGAGCTTTAAAACAGGTATTGATCGATAGTGGAGTTAGCGAATATATTGGTGGTATATTGGAACAATCTTCAATATCTCCTTTAATTTTAGCTTGGCTGATCGCTACGGTCATCCGTGTGTGCGTAGGTTCCGCAACCGTAGCCGGTTTAACGGCAGCAGGTATTGTACTGCCATTGGTGCAAGGCACCGGAGTTAGTCCAGAATTAATGGTGCTAGCCATTGGTTCCGGAAGTTTAATGTTATCCCACGTAAACGATAGCGGCTTTTGGCTCTTTAAAGAATACTTCAACTTGTCCGTAAACGATACCCTTAAAAGTTGGACCGTTATGGAAACAACAGTAGGGGTTATGGGGTTGATCGGTGTTCTGGTAATAAATATGTTCATTTAAAAAAATTAATATGCAAAAGAAACCTTCTGAAAGAATTAAGGAATTAGGGTTGGTACTTCCACCCGCACCGCCACCTGCAGGATTGTACAAACCGGTTCTTGTCGTGGACCATTTTCTTTATATATCCGGACAAGGACCCATGCAGAATGACGGTTCTTTGATTATTGGCAGAGCAGGCGATGATATGACCATGGAAGAGGCAAAATTAGCCGCAAGGCAAGTGGCCTTGACCATGCTATCTACTATACAGACCCATTTTGGCGATATCGATAAAATTAAACGTATTGTAAAGACCTTGGGAATGGTAAATTCCACTCCAGATTTTGGGCAGCAACCTTTGGTCATTAATGGTTTCAGCGAACTTATGGCAGCTATTTTTGGTCCCGATAACGGTGTTGGTGTTCGTAGTGCAGTTGGTATGATACTACCTGGCGGAATACCTGTTGAAATTGAGGCTCATTTTGAATTACATCATTAAATCTCATGAAAGACGACCACTGGTATTCCTTACACTATCCTGAGGAGGTTATTTCGCCCTCACTACTTGTCTATCCAGATAGAATACAGCAAAATATCAATACCATGATTTCTATGGTAGGTGATGTAAATAGATTAAGGCCCCATGTAAAAACCTACAAAAATGCCAACATCATTGGTATGCAAATGTTATCTGGAATCCACAAATTTAAATGTGCCACGATTCCCGAAGCAGAATTGCTTGGAGATTGCAACGCCAAAGATGTCCTATTGGCCATGCAACCTATTGGCCCAAATACTAAACGCTTTGTTGAACTCATAAAAAAATATGGCACTACCAAATTCTCTACCCTCGTAGACAACGCCAAAACTGTAAATCTGCTAGGTGATCTAGCTAAAGCGAATAATATTAAAATTTCGCTGTGGATAGATATCAATAACGGTATGAACCGAACAGGTATAGCTCCTGACCAAAAAGCATTGGCCCTATATAGAGCATTAAATGAACATGAGCATTTAATTGCCGAAGGTTTACATGTGTACGATGGTCATTTACGAAATACGAATCCCACTATACGCCAAGCAGATTGCAATACCGCTTTTGAACCAGTATTAAAATTAAAAGCCGCTATTGAGCAACTACGGATACCAAGTCCAAAAATAGTGGCTGGTGGTTCACCAACATTTCCATTTCACTGTAAACGGAAAGATGTGGAGGCCAGCCCAGGTACCACATTACTTTGGGATTCCGGCTATGGAACTCTTTTTCCAGAGATGAATTTTTTACCTGCGGCAGTTTTAATAACACGAATACTCAGCAAACCCACTACTGGTATTCTTTGTTTTGATCTAGGTCATAAATCAATAGCACCAGAAATGCCTTTTCCCCGAATAGAATTTTTAGACCTTGAACACAGTAAGCAAATTAGTCAGTCAGAAGAGCATTTGGTAGTTGAATATGACGACCTTACCATACCTGAGATAGGTGATGTGCACTACGCAGTTCCTAAACATATTTGTCCTACCGTAGCTAAATACGATACCCTTACCGTCGTTAAAGATAATGAGGTTATCGATCATTGGCCGGTAACTGCAAGAACCCAAAAATCTACTATTTAAACATGTTTATATTCGATGCCCATTTAGACCTATCCATGAATGCCATGGAGTGGAACCGCGACCTTACTTGGTCTGTTGAAGATATTAGAAATGGTGAGCAAGGTATGACCGACAAACCGGATAGAGGTAACAATACAGTATCGTTAGATGCTATGCGAAAAGGTAATATAGGACTCTGTATGGCAACGCAAATTGCCCGTTATGTCCATAAGGACAATACACTACCGGGGTGGAAATCACCCCAACAGGCCTGGGCACAGACACAAGGGCAACTGGCATGGTACAAAAGCATGGAAGATGCTAAAGAAATGGTTCAAATCACCAACAAAATTCAACTTGATGCGCACCTGGAACTTTGGAAAACCGATAATGAAAAGAAACCTATTGGCTATATATTAAGTTTAGAAGGTGCAGATTCTATTATCGACATCTCATACTTAAAACGTTCATATGATCAAGGGTTACGCGCCATTGGCCCCGCACATTATGGCCCCGGCACATATGCCCATGGTACCAACTCATCTGGTGGTATCGGTACCAAAGGAAGAGCGCTATTAAAGGAAATTCAACGTTTAGGAATAATTTTAGACGTAACCCATCTATGCGATATCAGTTTTTGGGAAACTATGGTGAACTATGAGGGTCCTCTTTGGGCCAGCCACAATAATTGCAGGGCCTTGGTTAACCACCATAGGCAATTTACAGATGAACAGATTAAGGAAATTATATCACGTAAAGGTGTTATTGGTGTTGTACTTGATGCTTGGATGATGGCTCCAAATTGGGAAAGAGGGGTTTCTACACCGCAATCTGCAGGGGTAAGTCTACAGCAAATGCTCGATAATATCGATCACATTTGTCAACTAGCCGGTAATGCCAATCATGTAGGCATTGGTTCTGACCTAGATGGCGGATTTGGAAAAGAACAAGGTCCTGCCGATGTAGATACCATTGCAGATTTGCAAAAATGTGTTCATTTATTAGAAAACAGAGGGTATGCACCTCAAGACATTGAGAAAATAATGAGCGGAAATTTCATTTCATTCTTAAGGGAAAACTTAAAATAATGTATTGAAAATATTATACGCATATTTAGTCTCACTCATATTATTACTCGGGCTTTCGGAGCAAAAACAAGAAAAAGACAGCGACTAACACTGCTAACAGCTACATTTCAACGAATTATATGACAATGAATTAATTTTTAACGAAGCCTTAAGTGCCCATGGCAGGGTATTTGTTATCTTTATTTCATCATATTGAGTAATAAATGAGAAATTCTTTTTTTCTTTTAATAATTATGGTTTGTTGTGCATTAACCAAGGTTTCCGCACAGTCCGAATTTCCTACTCCAAAACCCTTAAAAATTGAGGCGGCAAAACCTATTGAGCCGCAAGGCAAGACAAGTACGGGCAATGCTTTAAATATGCCTTCTCTGATCAAGGAACAGCCCAATATTGATATGAAATCCAGAAATCCGGTAAAAATGTTGCCCGATGAAGAATTGGTACAGGCAGGCACGGGCATGAAGATTGATCCAAGGGTTGGTCCTGGAGAGCGCCTAAATGGATCTGGACAATTTTTTGCAGACCAGTATTTAGGAGATATTAAAAGTAACGGAAAATATATTGGCATTGTTTGTAGAGATCATGAATATGTAGACGGTGACCGTGTTAAGATTTATATGAACGATATGGTCATTGAGCAAAATCTATTACTGACCGGAGCTTTTAAAGGAATTAATGTAGACCTACAAGATGGCTTTAACCGTTTGGACTTTGAAGCTTTGAACCACGGTTCCTCTGCACCTAACACCGCACAGGTAGATGTTTACAATGATAAAGGAGAGCTGATCTACTCTAACAAATGGTTATTATCCGCAGGTTCCAAGGCTACTTTGATCGTTACCAAAGAATCAATGTAGTCCTAATTTTTACTTAGTTCTTTTACTTACCAGGAACATACGTGCGTTTTGCATTTTTTAGAACATCATTACGATAATAAAGTACTTCTTTCCAATTTACATTCCTGTAACTATCAATCTGATCGTTAAAATGTGGCGAACCGGGATTACCACTTTGTCCGCCTGCCAGAATACTTTTAGCCTTAACCGTATCCCCAAATTCAACAACTGCGGCAAAACTGTTGCCCCTTGTACCATATAATTTTTTAGCACCATCCGTTGTATACCGAGCGCCATAAGCGGCCAATGCCCCCCACCTACCGGATGCAAAGCCTATAGGAATGCTTGGTTGTGCATCATCAAAATGTTGTACGATATCTCCTGTAGTTCGCTGATATCTATTTACCGCTCCCCACGGCATTTTCCACGTACCAAAATCCGCCGTTAGTTCATCAATCACCTCTTCAAATATCTTTAATGCTTCTTCTGTATGTGTGCCAAAATAAATCATACGTTCCATGTCACTCAACCCTTCCGGATGCGCTGCCCTACTGCCCATTGCCGTTCCATAAAAGTGGGCCAAGGTAATAGCTACTTGATCTTCTCCAGTAGTGTAATCCCAATCTTCTAAAATTTTTATTGGTTCCCTTAATTTTGGGTTTTTATCGTCATGCGAATTATAAGCCTTTACCAATCCAGGAATGAGCGCCTTAAAGGCTGGTAAAAATGGATCATGTGCCAATTGAATTAAACTATCTATGGTATATCCTTTACGATCTTTCAATAAGTCAATAGCATGTACTCCCCTAAAATTCTCTTGATCCCTGGACATATAATAGGGGTAATCTTCTTTGCTAGGACTAAATTCCAACGCTGCAGTATACGGAGTGGAATTACAATTCTGGATCCAACCATTTTCAGGATTTTTTATTAGAATATTTTCATCTACCGTATGCAATCCTTGCCAATCTGTCTTAGGGTCACTACCATCTACAGGTTGGGAATAGTTGAACTGAACGTCTCTTTTTGGAACAAAATTTCCATGAAAATATGCAATGTTGCCTTCCGCATCTGCATAAACCGTATTGTTGCTTGAGTTGGTTCGGATATCCATCATGGTCCTAAAACCCTTGTATCCACTTTGTTTTGTACGGATAAACGATTGTTCCAAAGCTTTTACAGGTTCCCACATCATGGCAGATGCCGTCCATTGCCCATCGGCAACATGGGTTATGGGTCCGTGGTGCGTTCTGTATGCAGGAAATTTTTTCTCTTTCAATACTTCTCCATCCAAATACTTCAAAAGTATTTCAGACGATGCTACAGGACGTAATTCTTCTCCGTATTGATACATCAATTCGTCATCGTTTTTTATAATCGTTTCCTTGAATTCATCCATAACATCAGTATAGGTTGATGTATGCATCCATCCGGTTTTTTCGTTAAATCCTTGGTAAACGAAAAACTGGCCCCAAGTTACTGCACCATAGGCGTTTAATCCCTCTTCAGAAACTACATGAACTTCTCCCCTAAAATAAAACGAGGTATGCGGATTGATCAATAATAAAGGATTACCGGACCGTGTCAGCTTACCCGAAATTGCAATTCCGTTAGAACCTTGAGGCTCCTCCACTTCCTTCTCTTTATTTAATTGCAACATTTCCATCTTGGGCAGCTCCATATCACTCTCATAAAAAGCGGCGATCTTCCTAGTAGAAATGCGCTCAATATCCCCACCAATAGAGCCTTCACTAAAATACATGGGCATCCATGGTTCAAAATGCGTCAGCAATTTCGGTTTTACTTCTGGGTGCGTATAGAGATAGTAATTTATTCCGTCTGCAAAAGCATCACATAATTCTTTTAACCAAGTAGGACTCTTTTCATAATTCGCTTTAGCTTCTTCTTCGGTCATAAAGAGTTTTGCGCGCAAATCGCTGTACAAGGCTTCTTCGCCATCTACTTCTGCCAATCTACCCGTTGCCCATATGTAGTTTTGCTCTACACGGTTAAAATCATCCTCGCACTGTGCATACAACAATCCAAAAACGGCATCTGCATCTGTCTTACCATAAATATGTGGCACACCATAACCATCCCTTATAATCTCAACATTTGCCGCTTGTGCCTCCCACTTATCCACTTTGGGGTTACCGGCTTTCTCCGTATTACAAGATAAAAATAGGATGAAGACCAACACATAAACTATTTTATTCATAACCACTATACTTTTATATCATTAAGGCTTATAAATGTACTTTATTTTACCAGCTGCCACTTGCACCACCACCGCCAGAACTGCCGCCCCCGCCAGAAAATGAACTAGAACTACCACCAGAAGAACGACTGCCCGAACCAAATGAATGGCTTCCTGATGAGGAGAATGTTTTTCTATAATAAGTCTTGTCATTTTTTAACCATGAAATACTTAGTTTGTCCTTGCCCGTTATTTTTAGTTTTATAAATGCAATGATAGCCGCTATACCAAAAAAGGGTAACAACAGCCATAATAAAAGCTTTGGTTCATCAAAAATTTGCATGACCATATCTTGGTCAGACGTATAAATACTATATGCAATGAACAAAGGAATTACCATGAACACCATACCAAACAAAGTTGATATAGAGCCTCCTAATAACATAAAAATACCGGGCAGTACACCTAACTTACCAATGAACACCCCTCTAAACACCTCTATTACGTTTTGATAACTCCTAAAGAAGAAAAAACCACCTACACCCATGAATATGGAAAGAAAAACACCAAGGAAGATGTTCATGTAAAGTTTTTCCTTGTCATGTTCATCAGCTATTTCTTGTTTAAATTCTTCTAATGCTTCGGGGTCATTAAGAAATTCAATAAGCTGATTCGTCGCATGATCAATACCATTAAAATATGCCTCTTCCTTAAAATTAGGAATCATGGTATTTCTTATGATTCTTGAGGCAACGGCATCGGTAATATAAGGCTCTAACCCATAACCTACCTCTATTCTTACTTCTCGGTCCAATTCTGAAAATAGAATCAGTAGTCCGTTATCTTTTCCTTCTTGACCAATTCCGTTTTGGTTGAACAGCCCATTGGCATAAGTCTCAATGGTTTCATAACCTAGTTGCTCTATAGTTACAATGACCAATTGATTGGTAGTAGCGGTTTCAAAATCTACCAAACGCTGATTTAAATCCATTTCTTGCTCTGGCGTAAAAATGTAGGCACTATCGGTTACAAAATCACGCAGCTCATAATAGTGTTCTTGAGCATTGGCACACAAACCAATTAGAAGAAAAAAGAAGATCGTTTTTTTAAACATTGAGCGGTAGTCTAGTTACTCAAATATAAAAACCTTTATCGATACCTTACAGCAATATCAAAATCTATTCTAGATTCGGTTAAACTTTAGAATTGAAGTAACTTGCGATTCATTACCGGTAGGTCTTGACCGGACATTAAAAACCAAACAAATTACCCCAATGGCAGAGAAAAAAGTAAGTATACTAACCGCATTTAAAACTATTATTTGGCCCAGAAGAAAACTTGTGTTATTGGGTTTATTATTGATCGTTATCAGTAAAGCGGCCAGTTTTGTGGCTCCGGTATCCTTGCGTTATTTTCTGGATGATATTGTTCCCAATAAAGATTATGATCTGTTAAAAGTTTTGGTGGCCGTGGTTATCCTATCCTTTTTGGTTCAGGCGGTCATGTCCTTTTTATTGACCAAAGTTCTTAGTATACAGGCCCAATATATGATTTCCGAACTACGAGCACAGGTTCAAAAACAAGTTCTTTCCTTACCCATACGTTTTTTTGACAATACAAAATCAGGTGCGTTAGTATCCAGGATAATGAGCGATGTGGAAGGTGTACGTAATTTGATCGGTACCGGACTCGTACAATTGGTAGGAGGTACCATTACGGCGGTGGTTTCACTCATTTTATTATTGAGAATTAGCCCAACCATGACCTTGCTTACCTTTATACCTCTTATTCTTTTTGCCCTTATAGCGCTAAAAGCATTTAAAATTATACGACCTGTTTTTAGGGAACGTGGAAAAATTAATGCGGAAGTAAAGGGTAGGTTGACCGAAACCCTTGGAGGTATACGTGTCATTAAAGGTTTTAATGCTGAAGAACAAGAGAGTAAGGTTTTTGAGGAAGGTGTTGACCGTTTGTATCAAAATGTGAAGAAAAGTTTGACCGCGACCGCAATTATGACCAGTTCATCCACATTTTTACTAGGCCTTGCTACTACGGGCATAATGATGGGGTTTGGAGGGTATAAGATGATGCAAGGAGAATTGACCACCGGCGAGTATTTTGAATTTACATTTTTACTTGCGCTCATGGTGGCCCCTATTGTTCAAATGAGCAATATTGGGAGTCAATTGACCGAAGCCTTGGCCGGATTGGACCGTACCGAAGAATTGATGAACAAAGTATCTGAATCTGATGAAAAGAACCGTACGATCAACCTGAGCAATATAAAAGGAGACATGGTTTTCAATGATGTGTCCTTTGCATACGAGGAGGACAAGGAGGTTTTGCACAACATAAGTTTTGAAGCGAAATCTGGTGACGTCATTGCCTTGGTGGGTAGTTCAGGGTCAGGAAAATCTACTATTGCTGGCTTGGCCGCAAGTTTTTTAAATCCAGACTCAGGAGAGATTACCATTGATGGGGTCGATATGGCCAAAGTGGACCTGACAAGTTTTAGAAAATACTTGGGAGTGGTTCTGCAGGATGATTTTTTATTTGAAGGAAGTATTAAGGAAAACATTCTTTTTCCAAGACCCGATGCTTCTGAGCAAGAATTACAGGATGCAATCAAAGCGGCTTATGTTAATGAATTTACAGATCGCTTTGAGGATGGTTTGGATACCGTAATAGGAGAGCGTGGTGTAAAGCTATCTGGTGGGCAACGGCAACGCATAGCCATTGCAAGGGCCGTACTGGCCAACCCAAGAATCTTGATTTTGGACGAGGCAACCTCAAATCTGGATACCGAAAGTGAATCATTAATACAAAAAAGTTTGGCCGAACTTACCAAGGGAAGAACAACCTTTGTCATAGCCCACCGCTTGAGCACCATTAGAAAGGCCAATCAAATTTTGGTCATTGAAAACGGACGTATTGCAGAACAGGGCACCCATGAAGAACTGATTGCCAAAGAAGGCAGATACCATAACTTGTTCACCTATCAGGCAAGGATATAAGATTGTTGTTGTTGGTTGTTGGTTGTTGGTTGTTGGTTGTTGGAAAATAAAAATATGTCAATTCGAGTGAATTGTCCAAGTATAAAAAATTTGTATCGAGAACACTCATTTATATCTCAGATATTCTCGATACACTTTTATATGTATGCTTTACTTTAAACTACAATCACGCGAAATGACTATAGTTCTGAAAAACCATTGTATTGTTTAGCTGATAAGAAACAGTTATACATCCTCTGGAGCTAGCTCTACTTTGAGTCCGTCCATTACTTCAGAAATATGCAATTGACAACCTAAACGCGAATTTTCCTTAACATTAAAAGCTTCGGACAACATAGCTTCTTCGTCATCGCTCATTTCCGGCAATTCGTGGTCAGATTCCACATAACACTGGCAAGACGCGCACATGGCCATACCTCCACAAATACCTATGGTTCCTTCTGGCGCCAGTTCATACGAACGTACCACTTCCATAAGGTTCATATTCATATCCGTAGGAGCATCTATTTCATGAGTTACTCCGTCGCGGTCTATTATTGTAATTTTTATATCGGTCATTAAAAGGATTTAGTAGTTAGGCTTTAGTGAACTAGTTTAGTTTATTCACTGAATTAGCACGTAAAATATTCTAGAAATTTTATTTGACTTTTCAATTAACTCAACTGTTTTTCTTATAAATAATTGACGCTTCAAGTTTAAAGATTTTTTAGTAACTAAAACTCCTAAATCTTGTGATTTTTACCACACCATTAAATCTTCCAAAATCTGATTTGTCATCTTAACCAATTCACTATTTCACCAACACACCAATTCACAACTTTACTCAATCTTCTTCACCACCGCTTTAGGCGCTTCTTTTTTAGTTCCGTCAAAACCGCTTACGCCGCCTACCGTGGTATATTTCATAACGTACTTTTTATCTGGGTGAATTTTCTGGAAAGCACTTTGGCACATTAGTGTAGCCTCATGAAAACCGCAAAGAATGAGTTTTAATTTTCCAGGATATGTATTTACATCACCAATGGCATAAATACCGGGAATATTGGTCTGATAATCAAATGTATCTACCTTAATTGCATTCTTTTCTATTTCTAGTCCCCAATCGCCAATAGGTCCCAGTTTTGGGGATAGTCCAAACAAGGGTATAAAATGATCAACCTCCAAAAACATTTCTTCCTTTGCTTCGGAAATTTTTCTGACCAGTACGGATTCTAACTTATTTTCCCCATTTAAACCTATGATTTCCGCTGGTGTAATTAAATTTAATTTTCCTTGGTTTTTTAGTTCCTGAACTTTTTCAACAGAATCCAGTGCTCCCCTAAATTCATTTCTTCTATGTATCAAGGTTACCTCAGAGGCTATATCTGCCAAAAAAATACTCCAGTCCAGTGCAGAATCGCCACCCCCGGCAATGACCACCCTTTTATTACGGTACACTTCAGGGTCCTTGATCATGTAAGCAACACCGTTGTCCTCATATTTGGACAGGTTATCCAACAGGGGTTTTCTAGGCTCAAAACTGCCCAACCCACCGGCGATTGCCACAATAGGGGCATGGTGTTCCGTTCCCTTATTTGTGGTGACCACAAAAGTACCGTCGTCTAATTTCTTAATGGTTTCCGCTCTTTCACCCAATGTAAATCCGGGCTGAAAGGATTTTATCTGTTCCATTAAGTTATTTACTAAATCCCCGGCCAAGATCTCTGGAAATCCGGGAATATCATATATGGGCTTTTTGGGGTAGATTTCAGCACATTGACCACCTGCCTGTGGCAAGGCATCGATCAGATGACATTTTAATTTTAATAGTCCTGCTTCAAAAACGGCAAAAAGACCCGTAGGTCCTGCGCCAATTATCAATATATCGGTCTTAATCATTGAAGAAATCGTTTACGCCTTTCAAAATTATAAATCCATTGATTCATAAATTATGATTTTCATCAGGATTTAACCACCTATATTAATTACGTTCTGTATTTGTGGCGCATATTTCTTAATGGTCATTTCCACACCGCTTTTAAGGGTCATTTGATTGACGCTGCAACCAACACAAGCGCCTTCTAACCTTACGGTTACCGACTCTTCCTCAACAGAGATTAGGCTTATGTCACCCCCATCACTCTGTAAAAAAGGTCTAATTTCAGCCAATGCTTTTTCAACATTCAATGTTAGTTCTTCAAACGTCATATCTACTATTTCTTAACTGCAGCACAACCTGCCATTGTTGTAATCTTTATTGCTTCCGTAGGTGGTAAAGTCTTATTTCTACCTACAACTTCCTGTACTACCTGCTTGGTAATCTCCTCAAATGCAGATTCTACAGGTGTTTGCGTCTGTAAAGCGGCCGGTCTTCCTACATCACCCGCTTCACGAATACTTTGCACCAAAGGTATTTCTCCCAAGAAAGGTACGTTTAAATCTTCTGATAGATGCTTGGCACCTTCCTTACCGAAAATATAGTATTTATTCTCCGGTAATTCCGCAGGTGTAAAATAGGCCATATTCTCAATAATTCCCAATACCGGAACATTAATGGACGCTTGTTGGAACATAGCAACCCCCTTTCTTGCATCTGCAAGGGCCACTTCCTGTGGGGTACTGACTACAACGGCTCCCGTAACCGGTAGCGACTGCATTATACTTAAATGAATATCTCCCGTACCCGGTGGAAGATCGATCAGCATAAAATCCAATTCGCCCCAATGTGCATCAAAAATCATTTGGTTCAAAGCCTTACTGGCCATTGGCCCTCTCCAAATTACCGCTTGATCTCTTTGGGTAAAAAACCCTATCGATAACAATTTAACCCCATAGCTTTCTACAGGTTTCATTTTAGATTTACCCGCTACATTTACCGCCAATGGTTTTTCATTGGCAACATCAAACATAATGGGCATGGAGGGTCCATAAATATCAGCATCCAAAAGGCCAACCTTAAATCCCATTTTTGCAAGGGTTACCGCTAAATTAGCGGTAACGGTAGACTTGCCCACTCCCCCTTTACCGGAGGCAACAGCAATTATATTGGTAATACCTGGAATTGGTTTCCCCTTTATTTCATTGACCTTATTGGGCTTTGCCGCAGGGGCTTCCACCTTTACATTGATCTTGATCTTAGCTTTTTCATAGACTTCCCTATGTATAATCTTTAAAATCTCGACCTCCGTTTTCTTTCGCGCCTGTAAACTTGGGTTCTTAATCGTTATATCTACCTCAACCTCATCACCAAAAATTTGAACATTGGTTACCGAACCACTCTCTACCATATTCTGACCTTCACCAGGCACTGTAATATGCTCTAAAGCTTTAAGGACATCTTTTTTCTCTATCTTCATTATATAAATTCATTCTTGACCTGCCCGTTTGCAAGTAGGCTACAAAGATAATCCTTAGATGTTAGATTATGAAGTTAGCGTATTGAAAATGAAGATGCCATTATAAATAGAATCTGTTATTGCCATAAGTTAAATTCTTACGGAATTCTGGCTTTTTCAATAAGCGGAACCTAGCAAAATCTGTACCTTAGAATTCCAGCACAATTTAAATAATAGTACGCCCCAACCATGATACGCATAAGATCACTTTTTACATTTATAACACTCTGCTTTATTTTAGCCTGTTCAGGCACCAAAAATCAATTTTCAAAAAAAGATGTTCAACGCTCCCAAAAACTTGTAGGCCTCAATTTTGACAAAAAATATATAGATACCCTTTATCCCTACCTACAGCGAAATAAAGAAGGGTTTGACAGTTTAAGAAAATACACTTTGGATGCCAACACCATTCCTGCCGTACAGTTTAACCCGCTACCCTTGAATTTTATTCCGCGTGCGCACAAAGGTTTTCCTGATTGGGAAATACCTGAAGATGTTGCTCTTCCTGCAAAAGAAGCCGATCTGGCCTTTTTTACCATTCCAGAACTAGCATCCCTTATTAAAAACAAAAAAATAAGTTCCGTAAAACTTACGCAGTTCTTTATTGACCGATTAAAAAAATACAACCCCATACTTCAATGCACTATAACCATTACCGAAGAAATGGCACTAAAACAGGCGAAACTACTAGATGAAGAGCTTGCCGCAGGCCTTTACAGGGGTATCTTACACGGCATACCCTATGGAGTAAAGGACTTGATGGCAGTAGAGGGCTATAGAACCACATGGGGCGCCGCACCGTACAGAGACCAGGAAATTAATATGACGGCCACGGTGGTCAAGAAATTACAGGCTGCGGGTGGGGTTTTGGTAGCAAAATTGGTCTCCGGCTCCTTGGCTCGTGGTGATGTATGGTTCAATGGCAAGACCAAAAACCCATGGGATACGGATCAAGGGGCCTCTGGCTCCTCTGCAGGTTCCGGCGCAGCAACTTCGGCCGGATTGGTTCCTTTTGCATTGGGAACGGAAACATTGGGCTCTATAACCTCACCCAGTACCCGAAACGGAATAACAGGTTTACGCCCCACGTACGGTAGGGTAAGTAGGCATGGCGTAATGAGCTTAAGCTGGTCAATGGACAAAGTGGGACCTATGGCCAGAAGTGCAGAAGACTGTGCCATTGTGTATAGTGTAATAACCGGCAAGGATTCCCTGGACGCTATGACCATGGATTTTCCTGACGGATTTGACCCTACACGAAATTATCGGGATCTTAAAGTTGCCTACCTAAAGAAAGATATAGAAAAAGATTCCTCGCTTAGCAAGGCCAATGTAGAAAAAGCCATTAAGACCTTTATAGAGATGGGAATAGACCTACATGAAGTGGAATTGCCAAAGGATATACCCTACTCTAGCTTTGATGTTATCCTAAGAGCAGAAGCCGGTGCATTTTTTGACGACTTGGTCCGTTCTAAAAATGTGGACAAAATGGTGGAACAAGATCAACGCTCAAGGGCCAATTCTTTACGCCAGGCGCGTTTTATACCAGCGGTAGAATATTTACAGGCCAATAGGCATAGACAGATATTGATAGAGAAAATGCAGACAATCATGAAAAATTTCGATGTACTTATCTCGCCGTCATTTGGCAATAGGCAATTGATCATTACCAACCTTACCGGTCATCCTGCCATAGCCATACCAACAGGACTGGACAAGGAGAAACACCCAACAAGTATTACCTTGGTGGGCAACCTATATGACGAAGCAAGTATACTCTTACTTGCCAAAGCATTCCAAGACCAAACTACGTTCGATGAAATGCACCCGGAAGGGTATACAGATTAGTTGTTGGTTGTTAGATTATTGAACTTCCAAGTAAAGTCCAGAACTATTTGTTTTTAAATGGATTATGATAACCTCATTATTCAATTAAAAAATTGCAAATGGATACGCTAACTGATATTCGAAAATAACAGTCTTACCCTAAGGTTCTCAACTACGATCAAAATGAAATTCCGTGAAAATCCAATTTTCAATACAGTTAAATCTTTCTACCGTCCAAAAGATTGATAATTCTTGAACCATAGCCGGCATTTTTTTCTGAATGGGTTACTTGAATAATGGTTACACCATCTTCCTTGTTCAGTTTTTTGAACAGCTCCATAATTTCCTCACTTTGTTGCGAGTTTAAATTTCCGGTAGGCTCGTCGGCCAATATCAATTTTGGATTGCCGATCAATGCACGGGCTATACCTACCAATTGTTGTTGCCCTCCACTAAGCTGGGTCGGAAACAAATCTTTCTTGCCCACGATATTAAATCTATCCAACATATCCGCAACCAATGCCTTACGTTCAGAACCCTTTACTTTTTTATACAGCAAGGGCATTTCCAAATTTTCCTCTACCGTTAGGTCATCCAATAAATGGTAAGATTGAAACACAAAACCTATATATTCCTTATAAAGATTTGAACGATATTTTTCTTTTAGGGTATGCACGGATTCGCTTAAAAAATCATACTCTCCTTCGTCAAAAGTATCTAACATACCAATAACGTTAAGCAATGTAGATTTACCTGAACCTGATGGACCCATAATAGAAATGAACTCTCCTTCTGCAACCTCTAGATTTATATCCTTAAGCAAGAATACACGTTGCCCGCCTTGTTGAACCCATTTAAAAATATTTCTTAATTGTAATAACATCTTATATATAGTGAATTAGTTGATTAGTGATATAGTGTATAAGTGATTGATGGTTAAAATCATATTTATTATTCCGCTCTTAAACTTTTAACAGGATTTATATTAGCGGAATTTACCGTTTTTACCATCATAATCATCAATGAGACCAATACCATTGCCAATCCGCTGATGGCAAAAATCCACCAACTGATTTCTGTCTTATTGGCAAATTCCTGAAGCCAGATATATAATCCGTACCATGCAAGGGGTGCCGCAATGACAAATGCTATTAAAACCAGTTTTAAAAAGTCTTTTGACAGTAAGAAATTAAGCTGTATTAAATTGGCACCAAGCACCTTACGTATTCCTATTTCCTTGGTTCTACGTTCCGTGGTGTGTATGACCAGACCAAACAACCCTAAACAGCTGATCAGAATTGCAAGACCGGTAGCCCATTGTAACAAGATTGAGGTTTTTTGCTCACTTTCGTAAAAACGTTTTACGGTATCATCCATAAACGTGTATTCAAAATCAGATGACGGGTACAGCTTGTTCCAAATCGTTTCAATTTTAGAAAAAGTAGCAGGCCAATCACCCGTGTTTTTACTGCTCAATTTAAAATGAATGGTTTTGAACTGTGTCCACCTACCCCTGTAGGAACCTCCTGTGAACCCCATTGGGGCCACACCATATTTTAGGGAATGTTGGTTAAAATCATCCATTACTCCAACAATGGGCAAGTTTTCATCATCCACCTTTAGATTTTTGCCCACAATATCTTCTGGTTCCGTTATTCCCAACACTTTTAAATACGATCTGTTGACCACAAATTCCCGAATGGAATCGTTCAATGGCATTCTACCGGCCACCAACTTTAAATCATAAAGTTGAAAATAACGGGCATTACCGTACATCAATTGTAAATTAGAGTTTACTTCCTTATCCCCTTCAACGAACTTAACACCCATGCTCATTGTAGAAAATGATGCCGGCGGATTTCCAGAAAGTACCACCTGATCTACCCCCGGCAATTCCTCCATCTGGCGAACGAACCTTGTTCGTTTTACGGCAGAGGTATCTCGCCATGGTGTTCGGAAATACGCAATAGCCTCTGTTTTAAAGCCCATATCCTTTTTCATGATATAGTTCAATTGCTTACCCACCATTAATGTAGCAATGATAAATACCTGTGCAATGACAAATTGAAATACGGTTAAATATTTTCGTAACGAACCCTTATCCGAACTGGGTAGCACCCGCTGTTTCAACACAGAAACCGGTTTGTACTTGGACATGACAATAGCAGGATAAAAACCCGATAAGACCGTTACCAAGAACAACATGAGGATTATACCCATAATTATCCAAGGATTATAGAAAAGTTCAAAAGTGAGTCCCTTAGGTATGAAATCCGAAAATTGGGCAAGCAGCCACTTGGACAGGAAAAAAGAAAGTGTTGCAGCGGCCAAACTCAAAATGAACGTTTCTCCCAAGAATTGGAGTACCAACTGCTTCCTTGAACTTCCCAAGGTTTTTCTGATTCCTATTTCCTTTGCTCGTTGTATGGCTTGGGCCGTATTTAAGTTGATAAAGTTTATACATCCCAAAAGGACAAGAATCACCGCCAATATCAATAAACTTTTTAATGCCGATAACGAAGTGCGACTATCATCAAAATCAAATGTATGATAATTTGGATTTAAGTGAATATCCGCCAATGGTTGCAAATGGTACGCACTGGTTCTGCCTATGGCCACCATTTCCGGTTCATCATGTTCTTTTGCTATACGTGAAAGGGTTTCTTGAACCTTTACAGGGTCTGCCCCTTGGGATAATTTCACGAACAATTGAGAGGCCGAGTTGGTATTGTTCCAATTTGCTTCGTTCACGGCATTGGTCATATCTTGGATAGCAGCGGTTTTTAAAGAGATGAATTCTTCAAATACAATATCCGTTCTTCCTTTAAAATTTTCCACAATGCCCGATACTGTTGCCAAAATAGTATCATTATAGACTACGGAATTTCCTATAATATTTTGCAGTGCCTGATCGGGAAAATATTTTTTTGCCCGTTGCCGGCTCAAAACTACCCTATTTGGCTCCGTTAAAGCATTATCGCTATTACCCACCAACCATTGATAATCAAACACCTTAAAATAAGAGGGGGAGGCATAGGCCACAAATTCAGGATCTTTGAACAAGTGACCCGTTACCTTATTTTGTACATGTAACGGGAATGCTGTGAATATTGGGGCAACAGCATTCAACTCGTTCATTTTAAGGTCCACCAACGCTTGCGCCAATGGCACGGTTACGCCTGCATTGTAAAAATCTCCATCCGGACTTTTAAAGGACGTAGTAACCCTATATATTTTATCCCCATCTGGATGAAACTTATCAAAAGTAAGATCATAAAATACCATTGCCCCAATTACAAAAGCAGCGCTAAGACCAATAGAAAGCCCCAAAATGTTTATCAAGGAAAACACTTTATTTTTCCAAACATTACGAAATGCGATTTTTAAATAATTACGTAGCATATTGGTTTAAATTTATTCCGTTCGTAAACTTTTCACCGGGTTGGCCCTAGCTGCCCTAACCGTACGTGTACCTATGGTAAGAAAGGCTATTACCAAAGCTAAAGCCCCAGCTGCTACAAAATACCATATACTTAAATTAATTCTGTAGGCATAGTTCTGTAACCATGAACGCATGGCCCACCATGCAATTGGTGAAGCAATTACAAAGGCAATCAATACCAATTTTAAAAAATCCTTGGTCAATATATAGGTAATTGAAGAAACACTTGCCCCTACAACTTTTCTAATGCCTATTTCCTTGGTGCGCTGTGAAACGATTAACAAAGACATTGCAAATAGCCCCATACAACTTAATATAATTGCCAGTATAGAACCACTTGTTATCATTTTAGCCGTTGTCTTTTCCCTTCTAAAAGTCCTATCTATATTTTCATCTAAAAAAGACCCTAAGAATTCTGCATTAGGCTCCAGTTTTTTCCAAGCATTTTCTATGGCTGCAAAAGAATTGGCCATATTTGCCGGTGATACTTTTACAAAGCCATAGGTAAGGTTTTGTTGCCTGCTCATAAAAAAAGTCATGGGTGCAATTTCCTGATCTAAATCCCTGAAGTTGTAATCTTTAACAACCCCGTAAACGGGATAGAATACACCATCATCAATCTCTAATTGTGAAACTAACGGATCTTGCTCACCCAATTCTTTGGCCATTGCCTCATTGATCACCACCCCTAAGCTATCACCGGCACTCTCAAAATTTCTTCCGGCTACCAAGTTTAACCCTAAGGTCTGAACATATTCATTGTCCACCACCAAAAAATTCGTCATTACTATACGGCCTTTATATTCAAAACCGATACCACTAGAAGACCTACTACCATCTTTTCCAAGTCCCAAATTACTGTCAGAACCGCTTACCGAAACTATATCCGGATTACCGTTCAACTCATCACGCAACAATGCTACCATATCATGACTATTACGCTTGCCGTTTAATGGAAAGGAGACCACCTGTTCCTTATCAAACCCTAAATCCTTATTTCGCATATAATCAATTTGACCCCATAACACCAATGTCCCAATAATCATAAGTATAGCTATGCCAAATTGAAATACCATAAGTACGTTCCTCACCTTATTATTACCGGAAGATTCCAACTTTCCTTTTAAAGACTGTATGGTTCCCAAACGACTCATCAATAGGGCCGGATAACCACCTACCAACATGGTAATAGCAAAAACCGTAAGTAAAAGTCCTATTAAAAACACAGGTGACATAAGTAGTTCTGAAGAAATCTGTGTATTGAATATGGATTTAAAATCACTTAAAAACACGGCACTGAATACTACACCTATAGTTATGGATAGTAAAAAGACAAACAAACTTTCACTCCAAAATTGAAAAAATAGTTGCTGCCTTTGTGCCCCTAAGGTTTTACGCATACCTATTTCCTTTAAGCGCTTTGCCGTTTTGGCAATACTCATATTTATATAATTTATACAGGCAATGAACACTATTAACAAGGCAATACCAAAGATGAGGTACGGCCCACTTCTACTCACCTCAACAAATCCGTTTTTAAAACTTGCAAAATGCACATCTTTAAGTGGTACTAGTTTAAGATTTATAAAACGGCCATTTTCATCTGCCGTGGCACCGTCTCTTTTTAACCGTTCTATTCCTTCCCCATAATGAAGATCAATAAATGCTTCACTGCTTTTTTCAAAGTCCGATGCCGCCAAACCTTCCTCAAGTTCTACATATACCGCATGATATTGTCTATCCCATGCTTCTTTACTCACCCCATATTCATTATGACTTTCAAATCTAGCAGCTATTTGAAAATCTAAATTGCTCTGTGGAAGAATATTATCCGCGATAGCACTTACCGTGAACGGTTTTTCTTCCCCATTGACCAAAAGATTAACTGTTTTACCTATAACCTCTGTTGACCCAAATAATTTATCTGCCCCATCTTTGGTCATTACAACAGAATTTAAATTTTCTAAAGGATTCTTGTCATTGCCATTACGAACAGGGAAGCTGAACATGGAAAAGAATTCCTGGTCTACCCAAATAACATCCATACTTACCTCTTTTCCCTTATAAAGGGCAAGCGTGCCGTCCTCAACACAGCGGGCAATACGCTTTACCCCTGGAACTTCTGAATATAATGCAGGGGCTAAAGGTGCTGGTTGAACGGCACCCACCTTAGGTCCTTTGGGTGTTTGTTCCGTACGTACAACTTTATAAATAGCATCTCCATTGGTATGAAAACCATCATAGGAAAGTTGAAAAACAGCGGCCATAGCCAACAATATTGCAACGGCAAAAGCTACCGACAATCCCGTTACATTTAAGCCGGTATTTGTTTTGTCCTTTACTAAATTTCGCCAAGCTACTTTTAAATAATTTTTAAACATGATTCTCGTTTTTGATTGATTGATGACGTATCTATCACTCCGTCCGTAAACTTTTTACAGGGTTTGCCAAAGCCGCACTTATGGCCTGAAAACTAACCGTAAACAGCGCTATAAAAAGGGCCAGTATTCCTGCCAATGCAAACACGGTCCAACCCAAGTCAACCCTATATGCAAAATCTTGCAGCCATTTGGTCATTAGCCAATATGCCATTGGGAACGCTATGGTAACAGCAACCAAGACCAGTTTTAGGAAATCCTTGGACAACATTTGCGCAATACCTAATACAGAAGCGCCCAATACCTTCCTGACACCAATTTCCTTTTTACGTTGTTCTGCCGTATAAGCGGCCAAGCCAAAAAGACCCAAACAGGCTACAAAAATTGCCAATACGCAAAATATAAGCCCCATGAACGCTGTTTTACGTTCTTGTGCATAAAGGCGTTCCATATTTTTGTCCAAAAAGACATATTCAAAGGCGGCATCTGAAATAACGGATTCAAAGGTTGATTTCAATTGGTTCAACGTTTCCGTTAGGTCTGCACTTTTAACCCGCATAAGAACAAAAGATTTAGCCTCACTTCTAAAATTATGGAACGCATAGGCCCCTATTGGCCTATGAAGAGATTCGTAATTAAAGTCATCCACTATTCCGGTTATTCTAGCTTTATTACCAAAACCTCCTATCAAAACATTTTTACCTATTGCTTCTTTCGGTGAATACCCCAAATAGTCTATGGCCTTTTTGTTCAGAACAACTTCTATAAGCGTATCTCCTTCCTGTTTTACCAATGGCAATGTTTTACCTGCCAACAGTTTTAATTTTAATAGCTCAATAACCTCGGCGTCTGAATGATTAGTACTTAATTGGAGACCACTTTCATCGTTCTCATTTTTGAACAACATACGACCGCTAACGGAAATGCCCGGAAAACCTTGGGCCATGGCTACATCAGATACGGAACTTAGTGATTTAAACTCCTCTACCAATGTTTGTTTAATAGCTGCTCCACGTATTCCTCCCGTGGTTACAGCAATTGTATTTTCAGGTTCATAACCCAGTTTCTGTTGCTGCATAAATTGTAATTGCTGGTTAATAACAGTTACGGCAACTATTAAAACCACCGATGCCGCAAATTGCAGAACCACCAATCCTTTCCTTAAAGTTATAACCCCTTTACCACTGTTGGTACCTGTATTTAAAACAGCTTTTGGTGAGGACCTGGAAAGATAAAAGGCAGGATAGGAACCGGCAACCAAGCTGGTAATTAACCAGAACAAACCCAATCCTAATAACATTTCTACGCGTAATAACAATGAAATTTGCAATTCCTGACCTGTTATAGCATTAAATGCCGGAATCAATAAAGCCGAAATACCTATACCAATAAGCAGGGAAATAAATGTTACCAAGCCTGTTTCCGCATAAAAACGCACAACCAAACTTTTTGAGGATGCCCCTAAAGTTTTATTTATACCAACATCTTTGGTACGCTTTTGCGATTTTGCCGTCATCAAGTTCATGTAGTTGACACAAGCGATCAATAAAATCAATAGTGCAAGAAATGTCAAGTTGCGTATTTCAGCAATGTCCCCAATATTGTTTGAATAGGAATTGACATACCCTGCAGAAAATAAATGTACTTTTTCCAAAGGCTGCAATGAAAACGAGAACCATTGCCCTGCCTTATCTACATTTTTATCCAAAACCGTTTGCATTTGCATCTCTGTGGTAGCAACAGATGCATTAGGTTCTAACTGGACATAGGTCTCAAAACTGGAATTTCCCCAACTTGGCTCCTTATACGCAAAAGTGGAACTAAATGAACCTATGGCATTATATGAAATCGAACTGTTGGACGCAAAATCCTTAAAAACACCTATAACCTCTAAATGATCTTCATTGTCCACTAAAATAGTTTTCCCAATAGGGTTTTCACCGCCAAAATATTTTTTTGCCGTACTCTGGGACAACGCTACCGTATTGGGTCTTTCCAAAGCCTTGTATGATTTGCCCTCTACGATCTGTATATTAAAAATCTCAAACAGTTCCGGGTCGCACCAGTAAAGTTCTTTTTCTAAAAAATTGGTGTTGCCAACCTTAACAAAAGCTGTTTCGCCAAAACCATGTCTTAAGATGCGGGCCGCCTTTTTTACGGTTGGTATATCAGTCTTAAGCGCTGGAGCTACTGCTGCGGGTGCCGTGCATAGTACTTGCTTATCATAACTTTCATCGGTATGGACCAAAACCCTAAAAATATCTTTCTTTTGCTCATATTCTGTATCAAAACTCCGTTCATAACTTATAAATAAGAATAGGACAATGGTAATGGCCAAGCCAAGGGAAAGCCCTAAAATATTTATTCCTGAGAACAATCTATTTGTCCTTAGACTTCTCCAAGCAATTTTTAAGTTGTTATTGAACATGATTTATTTTTTTGGTTTGATTGATACGTTATGACCTTTCCCTTATTCCGTTCGCAAACTTTTTACAGGGTTTGCCCTTGCTGCCTTGATTGCCTGAAAACTTACGGTAGCTATGGTTACCAACATAGCTCCCATCATGGCCAAGGCGAAAATCCACCATTTAAGAATTACCCGATACGGATATTCCTGTAACCAACCGTTCATAATGAAATAAGCTATAGGTACGGCAATAAAACAAGAGATGACCACCAACTTTAAAAAGTCCTTGGAAAGCATGTTCCATACATTAAAAATAGAAGCGCCCAATACTTTACGTACACCTATTTCCTTTTTACGTTGTTCCGCCACAAAAGATGTCAACCCAAATAGCCCCAAGCAACTAATTAAAATGGCAAGTGCCGTAAATACTCCGGACAGGGTTCCTATGCGCTCCTCGGATGCAAATTTTTCGCCATATTCACTATCAACAAAATCATATTCAAAAGGAATGTCAGGAAAATGCTCCTTAAACACTCGTTCTATCGTTGCAATATTTTGTGATGCACTTTTATCTGGATTTAATCTCAGGTTATAATAACTTGCATTATTGAACCGGTCATATACGTACATTCCTTGCTTTACCGGTTCATAAGGAGATTGCGTAATCATATCTTGAACCACCCCTATTATTTTTAATGGTGGATTTGGATCTTCATCATCATCGTCTCGTAACAACTGCCCTACAGGATTTTCCATACCCAAATATTTTTTGGCCGTTTCATTGATAAGAACGCCCAAGGAATCGGTTGCAAAATCCCTTGAAAAATCCCTTCCTTCTACAATTTTCATATTAAGGGATTTTGCATATTCCGGAGAAACCTCGGTCCATGCCAAATCTTCTTGAAAACCTTCTGGTTTCCCCTCCCAAATAAAACCGCTTCTATTGGACCATATTCTGGTGGTTGGGCTACTAGATGTTGACATTTCCACCACAGCACCTGAGCCAATGAATTCCGCCCGCATTAAATCATATTTTCCATTAAAGTCCTGACTAAAAGTGGGTATCTGTATTAACCCTTCCTTATCATACCCAACCGGACGGTCCTTTGCAAAATTTATCTGTTGCATAACAATAACGGTACCTATAATAAATGCAACGGAGACCGTAAATTGCAACACGACCAGTATCTTTCTGGGCAAACCTGCATATTTACCCGTTTTAAAAGTGCCCTTAAGCACATCTACGGGCCTAAAGGAAGAAAGATACAAGGCCGGATAACTCCCAGCCACTATTGCCGTGAACAATATAAATATCAAAGATGCCCCCCAAAACTTAATATTCCCCCAAGGAAAGGAAATCTCTTTTCTGGAGAGTTCGTTAAAACCGTTCAAGGATAGCAGCACCATTAATAAGGCCACGACAAAAGCAAACAAAACCACAATAAAGGATTCACTCAAAAATTGATAGATCAATTGTCCTCTCTGTGATCCAATAGATTTACGTATACCTACTTCCTTGCCCCTTTTCTCTGAACGAGCCGTACTCAAATTCATGAAATTGATACACGCCAATAACAATACAAAAGCACCAATGATACCAAATAGCCATACGTATTTTATACGACCACCTACTTGTTCACCATTTTCAAAATTACTTCTCAAGTACCAATCCTTCATAGGAAACAAAAAAATCTGAGCATCAAATTCCCTAGAATTTTCATTAAGGTCCTGTTTCACCATTTTAATGGAGTTGGATACTTGCTCCATTGTAGTATTATCCGCTAACTGTACAAACAATTGAAAGGAGTTGTTTCCCCACGAATCCTCTGCATTACGAATCCATTCGTTTACTGCTAAATACTTCTCCCAAGGAATGATATAATCGGTGTCGTTAAAGGAGTTATTTACCGGTATATCCTTATATACCGCGCTGACATTCAACTTATGCTCATTGCTTACCGTGACCGTTTTACCTATTGGATCTTCATTACCGAACAAGGCATCTGCGGTGGATGCGGATAACATAATAGAATTGATTTCGCGTAACCCATCCTTTTCGCCTTTTATAATTTCTAGGCCAAAAAGTTCCGGTCCATTTGGCTGCATATAATTACCCGGTCTGGATATGCTCTTTTCACCATATTTTAAGTAATGATCATTGGTCCAAGAACACATGATCACGTGTTTAAAACTATCGCCATAACCATCTTTTAAGGCTTTCTCCAAAGGTCTTGGAATGGCAGGGCCGGTACCTGTTTCGCCATTAAAGGTTTGCGATTGAAAAACTTGGGCAATACGATCTTTATTTTTAAAATAGTCGTTGTAGGTAAGTTCATCTTGAATCCATAGCCCAATGATGAGCGTAACCGCCATTCCCAAGGCTAGTCCACCCACATTTATAACAGTATACCCTTTATTTTTAAGAAGATTTCTCCAAGCTATTTTCAGGTAGTTCTTAAACATGATGTTCGTTTTTTGGTTGATATTTAGTTAATCCTAAACATTGATTGATTGATGATATAAAATATGGAACTAATTCCGTGCCATTATGTTAAGCATCTAATTACTAGATACTTAAATTACAAGTAAATTTTCATATGTAAAATATTTTGACAAAAGATGTACAATATATTTACAAGGACTACTTAAAAATTAGAATGTTACAAGTAGTTTATTACAACTAATCTTAACTACTCTGACCGTAAACTTTTCACGGGATTAACGATTGCCGCTTTTATACTTTGGTAGCTTACCGTTAGTATTGCTACGATAATGGCCAATACAGCTGCCAAAAAGAATACCCCAACACCAATCTCTATTCTATAAGAGAAATCTTCTAGCCATTTATTCATGACATACCATCCTACGGGCAAAGAAATCAATATGGCTACGCCTACCAATTTTAGGAAATCTACCGTAAGCCGATATGAAATCTGACTTACAGTAGCCCCCAATACTTTTCTAACGCCAATTTCTTTAGTGCGCTTCTCAGCATTAAAGGCAGCTAATCCAAATAATCCCAAACAAGCAATGAAAATGGATAGAATAGTAAAAATGAAAAATATCTGACTCAGTTTTTGTTCTGCTTCATAAGTGGTATTAAAGGCCTCATCCATAAACCGGTAATCGAAAGGTTGACCTGGCGCCATAGTGTTCCACGTATTTTCAATGGCTTTAATATTATCTGCATAATTTCCTCCACTCATTCTTACCGCCATGTTTTGGGCATTTGAATTTAAATGCATACCCAAGGCACTAATATTTGTACGCAGCGTTCTATAATGAAAGTCTTTAACCACTCCAATTATGGTATAGTAGGTAGGGTTTTCTTGTTCTATTTCTTCTGATATACGTAAGCCTAATGCTTCTTCTGCCGTTACATTTAAAATAGGCAGCGTAGCTTCATTGATTATTATGGCTGTAGAATCCGATGCATACGTCGGGTTAAAATCACGACCGGCAACCAATTCCATTTCCATAGTTTTTAGATAATCTGTATCTACGTCCCACTCTTGCATTTGTATGGCACTTTCTTGATCTCTAGAACCTTCTTCAAAGAATGAAGAGTCTGATCGCCAAGATGGTGTTGGGTAATAATTACTTAACGTAGCACTCTTAACAAAACCCATATTCACAATCTGTTCTTTAAAAGCCTTGGTTTTGGACCCTAATGCACCCAATTCATTTATTAACAATACTTGGTCCTTGGAGAAGCCCAGATCTTTATTCTGAATGTAATTCAATTGCTGAAATACCACTAAGGTGCTGATAATAAGAAATACCGAAATTGAAAATTGAAAAATAACTAGGGCATTACGTACCCTACCATTCCCCACACTTTCAGTACTATTACCTTTTAACGTTTTAACGGGTGTAAACCTCGACATAAAAAATGCAGGATAGCTACCTGACAATATTCCAAGTAACATAGTTGCCCCTATTAATGCCAGCCAGAATAAGGGCTGAGTAAACGGAATTTCAATTGATTTACCCGTAAAGCCATTGAAAAAAGGCAATGCTACCAGTGTAATCAATAGTGCCGCAAGTAAGGACACAAATGCAATTAATCCTGATTCGGTTAAAAATTGAAAGACCAAATTCAATTTATTTGAGCCCAAGGTTTTACGCACACCTACTTCTTTGGCTCTCTTTAACGAATGAGCCGTAGACAAATTCATAAAATTAACACTTGCCAAAATAATCAAGAACAGTCCAATAAAAGAAAGAATGTAGATATTCTGAATACTGCTCGTTGCACTCATTTCCGAGCTTTTATCTGAATGCAAATGAATATCGGTCAAGGGCATGGTGTGGTACCGAATGTAATTACCGGATGCCGCAAACGACTCTGCCGTCATACCCGGAAAATATTTTTGTGCCCATGGCAACATGTAGCGCTCTAACATACCTTGTAAGGGCTCTTGAAAATCCTCAGCCTTGGCCCCGGGAATTAACTTTATAAATGTAAAATAATTATTACCGCCCCAATTATCTTCTCTTGATGCCACGTTGCCCGCCATTGCCAAAAACACACTGTAATCATTGAAATAAGAATTTTTGGGCATATCTTCTATGATACCTGTTACCGTATATGTATCGGTATTATCCAACAATAAATTTTGACCTATAACATCTGTAGAACCAAAATGTTTTTCTGCTGCAGTTTTAGTAAGCACCAAAGAGTTGGTACCCGTTAATGCCGTTTTGGCATCACCTGCAAGTAAGTCTATCCCAAAGAATTCAAAAACAGTGGAATCGGCATAGGTAATATAGTTTTCTTTGGCACTTTTATTTCCTCCAACTTTCTTAACATAAGCACTACCTATAGTTCTAAAACGCACTGAAGCTTCTACCTGCGGATAGTCTCTTTTTAAAGTTTCCGCCATTGGTGCGGCAGCTTCCCCTGCCTTAATTTCCGCTCCACCAAATTTGATATCAGAATCTATACGATAAATCCTATCTGCATCGGCAAACATTTTATCGTAGCTAAGCTCATCGTAGATATATAGCGATATAATCAATGCCCCAGCCATACCTATGGCTAGACCAAATGTATTTAGAAAAGTGAAAAAGGCTTGCTTTTTTAGACTCCTCCAGGCTATTTTAATATAATTCCTAAACATAGTTCCCGTATTTTGATTGATGATGAATAACTTTATGATGTATAAAGAACTAAATTCGTGCCACTAACGTAATGAATTGATTTTCAGAATTATACATTTTCATACATTTAGAATAGTGTAAAATTTTTAGACAAAAATTGTCCAATCTTTTTACAGGTCGTTTATTCCGTTCGTAAACTTTTAATAGGATTTGCCCTTGCCGATCGTATGGCATGATAGCCAACCGTTATAATGGCGACCACCACCGCAACAAGTCCGGCCAGAACAAATACCCACCAATTTATATTTATTTTATAGGCATATATTTTAAGCCACTCGTTCATGGCAAACCATGCCAATGGTGTTGCAACGAAGATGGACACCAACACCAATTTTATAAAATCCTGGGACAATAAGGCCACTATACTTGAGACTTCTGCCCCCAATACTTTTCGTATCCCTATTTCCTTTGTACGTAGCATAGCACTATATGTTGCCAAACCGAACAATCCTAAACAAGCGATCAATATGGCCAAGAAAGAGAAAAGGGTAAACAGTTTTCTAAACCTAAAATCCGCTTGGTATTGCTCGTTGAAACTATTATCTAAAAAACGATAAAGAAATGGCCTATGCGGAGCCAATTCTGCCCATTTTTGTTCTACCTGTGCAATAGTACGCTGTATATCTCCAGTCTTGATCTTTAGAGATAGGTATTTCCCAAACCTGGAATAGCGCATGGACAATGGGGCCACTTCTTGGTGAAGCGACATATAATTAAAATCCTTAACGACCCCTACCACGGTGCCCTCCCTGCCCCATTGCTCAAATTTTTTACCTATAATATCTGCCGGATCGGCATATCCAAATGATTTGACCGCAGCTTCGTTAACGATCATTGCACTCACGGAATCCGTTACAAATTCCCTAGAATATGGCCTACCCGCAACCATTTCAATTTCATAATGAGGAATAAAATCAAAGTCTATTTCATACAAAAAAGGTTCATAATGTTCCATGCCACCATCTACCGTTTCTATTTCCGTGCCCGCTGCAGGGAAATGCGTTCCGGGCACAGTACGCGAACCTGCAACAGAACTAACCTCCGGTAATCGTTTAAGCTCGGTTTTGACCATTTCTATATTATCCAGAATTTGACCGTCCCAATTAAAATCTATTATCATTTGCTGGTCCATATCAAACCCTAAATTTTTGTTCAACATAAAACCCAATTGATAATATACAATTACAGTACTGGCTATTAATGCAATGGAAAGGGTAAACTGAAAAATGACCAAACCCTTTCTAAGATTGACCCCTTGTGGCGAAGAACTCACCAAACCCTTTAAAACCCTTGACGGTCTAAAACTTGACAATATAAATGCAGGGTAACTCCCCGCAAAAAGTCCCGTAAGGACTGCCACACCAATATATAGGGGCAACATGTAAGAACCAAAGACCTCATAAATGCTAAATTGTTTTCCGGTAATGGCAGAGAGCCAGGGAATACAAACCACAACTACGATCAAACCTATTGCCGCAGCTACCAAGACCATAATCAACGACTCGCTCAAAAACTGATACACAAGACCTTTTTTGTGTGCACCGATCACTTTTCTTACTCCTACTTCCTTGGCCCGCTCCATAGATCTTGCCGTTGCCAAGTTCATAAAATTTATACTGGCGATAACAAGTATAAATAGTCCTATAATGGCAAAAATGTAAATATTGGAAAGGCTACCTACCGTACCGGGTTGCCGTACCGCATCAGAATTTAAATACGCATCCTTTAAAGGCTCAAAGGAGACATTATAGTAATATTCCTTTTCTTCCTCTGTTTGATGTTTATCCAAGAATGCAGGCATTTTTGACTGAAAAGCAGCTAAATCAAAATTATTATCCACCAAAAAATAGGTGTAGAAATCAACATAACCCCAAGCATCGAATATCCCCGGTCTTGTCTGGTAGAACGAACTCATTGAAAGCAATACATCAAAATTGAAATGTGAGTTTTGGGGCACATCCTTCATTACCCCTGTAACCGTATACTTTCCGTCGTTAGCACGACCACCAACTCCTTCAATAACCTTGCCCATAGGATCTTCATTTCCAAAATACTTTTTTGCGGTACTCTCCGTCAAGACTACGGTATAAGGTGCCTCCAATGCAGTTTTGGGATTTCCGGAAAGTAAGGGCCAAGTAAAGACATCAAAAACAGTAGCGTCTACATAAAAACAATTACTTTCCTGAAAAGCATTGGCATTATACTTCAATAATACATCTGATCTACCGGAAAACTGCACTTTTTCAATAACTTCAGAAAAATCTTCCTTCAAGGCCGATCCTATAGGTGCATTGCCCCATATCCATTTGTCCTCTGCCTCGGCAGAGCCCATATGATGCACCACCCTATAAATTTGCTCTCCTTTTTCATGATAGTTGTCATATGAAAATTCATTGTTTATGAACATCAAAATCATAAGAAAACACGCCATACCTATAGCTAATCCTCCCATATTAACAACGGAATATCCCTTATTTTTCAATAAGTTTCTCCAAGCGATCTTTAAATAGTTCTTGAACATGCTTTTCGTTTTTTGATTTAATTTTATTAAGTAGCTTAAATAAATTTGCATCTTCAACTATGCGAAGAGATAATTATAAAATATACTACTCCGTTCTTAGACTTTTTACCGGGTTTACCCTTGCTGCATTAAAAGCTTGAAAACTAATGGTCAACAACGCTATTACAATGGCTACCGCCCCGGCAATTATGAACGCCCAAGCATTAATTGAAGTTCTGTATGCAAAACCCTCTAACCAATTCTGCATTAACAACCAGGCTATTGGCGTTGCAATTATTATTGCCATACCTACCAATTTCATAAAATCTTTAGATAATAAGCCCACAATACCTGTAATACTTGAACCTAGCACTTTTCGTACGCCAATTTCCTTTCTACGTTGGTCCGCAGTAAAAGCGGACAAGCCAAAGAGTCCCAAACAAGATATTAGGATAGCGAGCAGTGCAAAAACTTGAGAAAGGTTCCCAATTAACTGCTCACTCTTAAATTTGGCATCGTAAGTGTCATCTACAAATTCATATTCAAAAGGAAACGCAGGGTTAAACTTGTGCAACGTTGCTTCCATTGCATTTAGTGCCAATACTGTTTCCATACCCGTTTTTGTTTTTACATACATAAAACGTGCTTGACTAGGGTCGTTAAAAAAAATGACGGGATCACTTGAACCATACATATCTCCGTACACATAATCTTTTACTACGCCTATCACAGGATAATCTTCTTCTATAGTTTTACCTACGGCACTGCCGCTTCCCATAAGTTTAGCAAAAGATTCACTTACAATAATATTGACACTGTCCTGTGCAGGATTGTTACTAAATCCGCGTCCATCTATAATCTTCATTCCTGTAGTATTGAAGAAATCTGCTGTAATATCTCTAACCGATACCAGAACATCTTCAGTATCTACTCCGCCTTGCCAGGATAACCCCGATGTATTATTTCCACCGGATAAAATATCCGTATTAATGAACCCGATGCTTTCTATCATCCCCGAAGCTTTAATATCTTCTTCAATAGGTTTGAAGTTTTTGATCATATCACCGGTAACGGGAATTTTAACCAGATTCTCTTTATTGTAGCCTAAATCCCGTCCTTTTACATGCTGTACTTGTTGATAGACTATAATGGTACTAATGATAAATACTATGGATACAACAAACTGTGTAGCTACCAGCCCTTTACGTATCATTGAGGCACTTCCTTTTGTCCTTCTTGCTCCTTTTAAAACGTCTACAGGTTTAAAAGAGGACAAATAAAATGCGGGATACCAGCCTGCAACCAAACCACAAATCAATGTAATACTTAACAGCGTTAACAAATGCGTTGGGTTAAACAAGTTTAGCGCTAATTGTTTGCCGATCATCGTATTAAATTGCGGCACCAATAACTTTAACAAAAGCACACTTAACACGGCAGATAACCCTGCAGTGATTATCGCTTCTGCCATAAATTGAGAGATCAAACCTTTTCTCCCAGAGCCTAAAACTTTACGCACCCCTACTTCATTCGCCCTTTTCTCACTACGAGCCGTAGCCAAGTTCATAAAATTGATACAAGCAATTAATAAAATAATGAGTGCAATAAGACTAAACAGTCGTACATACGTTATTTGTCCTCCTACATTTTTACCGCCTTCAAATGCCGAACGCAAATGCCAATCTTTCATGGAGAATAAAAAAGCGATGGTTTCATCGTCCTCGGTTTTCAATGGCAGTATTGCCTTTACTTTATTATTGACCACATCAACATTTGCTTCGGGAGAGAGTTCCACAAACGTGTCAGAAAAATTTGCTCCATATTCTTTTACCCATTCATTATCCTTTGCAAATCGTTCAAAAGGAGCTACCCAATCAAAACTATAGGTTACGTTGTGCGGCAAATCTTCGTAAACTCCTGTAACCGTAAAATTAGTTTCGTTATTTATCTTAACCACCTTGTGCATTGCCGAGGTATCCTCACCAAATAATTGAGTGGCCGTTTCTTGCGAAATAACAATAGCATCTACATTTTTGAAAGCAGTTTCCAAATTACCTTCTACAAATGATAGACTGAACATACTTAAAAAATCAGGATCTGCGTAACGTCCATTTTTATTTATAGCTGTTTCACCTACCTGAAATAAAAAATCTTCTCCCTTTGTTCTTGCTGACCCGACAATTCCTGGCACTTCTTCTTTTAAGACCGCTGCTAAAGGACCAGGAGTAGCTTGAAAAAAGGTACGCCACTCACCTTCATATTGCTGATTGGTGGGTACATAATATACCACGTTTTGCTTATCAAAATTAGCATCGTAACCCACCTCATCTTCAACCCAAAGCAAAATCATGGCGGCACAGGTGATACCTATTGCCAAACCAAAAATATTCAGCATACTATAGCCTTTGTTCTTCCAAAGGTTTCTCCAAGCGATCTTTAAATAGTTCTTGAACATGATTTTCGTTTTTTGATGATGAATTATTCTTTCCTTAAACTTTTTAAAGGCTGTATCAGTGCAGCGCCTATAGATTGATAGCTTATGGTCAAAATAGCTATGGTCAATGCAATGAATCCTGCGATAAAGAATATGCCCCAACCAATAGTAATGTGGTAGGCAAAATCCTCTAACCAACGGCTCATTAAATACCACCCTACAGGTACGGCAATGGCGATAGAAATTATAATCAGTTTCATAAAATCTACGGTAAGCAATTTATAGATGCTTTTAAACGGAGCGCCTAAAACCAGGCGAATGCTGATTTCTTTTTTACGTTGTTCTACCATAAAGGCAGACAGTGCAAACAAACCTAAACAAGCAACTAAAATGGCGAACAGGGCAAAGCTGTTGAATATTTTACCCATGCGTTCCACATCATCATGCATATGGCTGAACTCTTGATCTAAAAAACTATAATTAATGGACTGACTGGGCACATTTTTATCCCAAACCGAAGTAATTGAAGCCAGGGCTTCATTCACATTTCCTTTTTCCAACTTTAGCGATATAGACCCTAAATCTTTACCGATTACGAGCGATAGCGAAGAAATATCTTCTTTTAAGGACTTAAAGTGAAAATCATCTATTACACCTATGACCTTAAACTGTTGACCGTTATTGTTTATTTCTTTCCCAATAGCATTTTCCAAGCCTAATTCACGTTGCATATTGGCATTTATAATAATTGAGTTTAAAGCATCAGACGCAAATTGCTTAGAAAAATCTCTTCCTGTTTTAACCGAAATACCCAGCGTTTTAATGTAATCATAATCTACTCTCCAGATTTGGGCAGGTATACCTCTACCTTCATTTCCTTCATCTTCCCTTCTAAATGTATTACCGTTTCTACTACCACCATCTACCGGCAAATAATTAGAAATGGTAGCCGATTTCACTTGTGGCAATTGTAGAAGTTGTTCTTTAAAATTTTCAGCACTTTCCCCTAAGATTCCGGTACCTTCTAGAACAACAACCTGTTCCTTATCATACCCCAATTCTTTTTGAAGAATAAAGTCCATTTGTTTGTAAATAATCAAGGTGGCAATGATCAGCACTACCGATGTGGTAAATTGAAAAACAACGAGTCCGCTCCTTAATTTGCCACTCTTACTGCCAATACTAAGACTTCCCTTTAAAACATTTACCGGTTTAAATGCCGATAAATAAAATGCCGGATATAAGCCCGCCAAAGCTCCTACCAAAAGAGCAGCAACTACTATTACCGGAACAAACCACCAAGCAGACCAAGGCATTTCTATCGCTTTAGATGCCATGTTGTTAAATGTTGGCAGTAATGCCCAAGCCAATAGCACGCCTAATAGAAAAGACACAAAACTAAACACCATAGATTCGGTCAAAAATTGCGTTATCAAATTGCTTTTATAAGCACCAATGGTTTTTCTTAAGCCAACTTCTTTAGCCCTATTGGCAGACTTTGCGGTAGAAAGATTAATAAAGTTGATTACCGCCAATAATAACACAAAACCGGCTACAGCGGCAAAAAGCCAAACAAAACGTATATCGCCATGCTTTAGACCATCTGCCATTTTAATATCCGAATACAAATGAATATCGGTTATAGGCTGTAGTTTGTACTTCATGGTTCTAAGCACCTCAATAAAGTCTGGAGCACGCCCTCGTTCGCGCTGTGCGGGAATAATATAATCTTCAACAATAGAAACCATTTTTTGCTCCAATTCCCGCACGTTCGTATGGTCATCTACCAACACATAGGTAAAGTAATTCTGGTTGGTCCAGTTTGCATTGGTGTCTTCAATGGGTAACAGAAAGTCATAGGCCAGATGTGAGTTTTTTGGAGCATCTTTCATGATCCCGGTTACCGTATACGGAGTACTCGCATCATTATCTAAAATGATGGTTTCGCCCAAAATTTTATCCCCATTAAAATACTTTGCCGCTTTGGATTCCGATATGACAATACTTTTTGGATTTGCCAATGCGGTTTTAGGATTACCTTGTTGCAACTTCACTTCCAAAAGTTCAAATGCTTCTTGATCCGCAAGCATAAAGCCGGTTTCCAAGTTATTTTGAGCTGCCCCAGCTAAGCGAATACCGCGTTTACCTGCCCCAAAAATTTCAATTGTATTTATTTTCCCTGCCTTTACTATTTCTGGAAAATCATTTTGCAAGGCTTCTGCAAAGGGTAATTGAAAGTGAGTGCTTTTCATGACTTCACCTTTGTACATGCCTTCTAACACTACTCTATATAACTGATCCTTTTTGGTATAGTGCTGATCATAACCTACTTCATTGTGAATGAATAAGGCTATTAAAAGACAAGCCGCTATACCAACAGCAAAGCCACCAATTTTAATGGTGGCAAATAGCGTATCCTTCTTAATACTTCTCCAAGCTATTTTAAGATGGTTTCTGAACATGGCTCTCGTTTTTATTGATCGATGATTTAATTATTATCCGTGATTAAGGGATAAGTTTGGTTGGTTGGTTTGGTTTGGTTGATTACTTATTGCCTGTCCCCACCTGAACATTGTTCAATGACGGACAAAATGATTGATTGATAAATAAACTCCCTTACATCATGGCACCTATAGCCCTATTCTGACTTTCAGTTACGATTTGACCGTCGAATAGATTTACAACTCTATGCGCGTAATGTGAGTCTCTGTCCGAGTGTGTTACCATTACTATTGTGGTTCCTTCTTGGTTCAATTCTGTCAACAAGTTCATTACTTCAATTCCGTTTTTAGAATCCAAGTTCCCCGTTGGCTCATCGGCAAGTATTAATTTCGGATTGGTAACCACCGCTCTTGATATGGCAACACGTTGCTGCTGACCACCTGATAATTGCTGCGGAAAATGTTTTTCCCTATGCGCTATTTTCATACGCTCCAACACCTTCATAACTTTTTCCTTACGTTCTGCCTTTCCCATTTTTAAATAAATCAATGGTAGCTCTACGTTTTCAAAAACGGTAAGCTCATCTATTAAATTAAAGCTTTGAAAGACAAAACCTAAATTACCCTTACGCAGTTGGGTACGTTGACTTTCCTTTAAACCACCAACTTCATTGCCGGCAAAATTGTAGCTACCCTCCGTTGGGTTATCCAGCATACCAATAATATTCAACAAAGTAGACTTGCCACAACCGGACGGACCCATAATTGCAACGAACTCCCCGTCCTCTACTTTTAGGTTGACATTGTTCAACGCCAAGGTTTCTACTTCTTCTGTTCTAAAACTCTTTTTTAGGTTTGTAATGGTTATCATGTTTCCTTCTTTTTGATTGTTATAATGACATCGAAAATTCTCTGATGTGACAGTTTTATTTTAAGACGATTCTTTCCGCTTCCCCGAAATTATCGTAGTTACTAGTTATTACTTTTTCCCCTGGTTCCAAGCCTTCCAATACTTCATAGTATCTAGAATTCTGTTTCCCTATTCTAATATTTCTTTTAATGGCTTCTCCCCCATCTGGATTTACTACAAATATCCATTGCCCGCCGGTACTTTGAAAAAAGCTTCCTTTTGGTAATAACAGCGCATCGTTAGATTCACCCAATTGTAATTTAATATTGTAACTCTGTCCTGAACGTATGGTCTCTGGCTTATTATCCGTAAATACCAAATCTACCTTGAACCTACCATTTCTAACCTCTGGATATACTTTACGTAAACGCAACGGAAATTCTGCGCCATTACGCTCTAAAACCGCTGTAAGGTCTCTTTTTACACGATCAATATAATGCTCGTCTATATCTGCCTCTATTTTATAATCTGTTAATACGTTGATTTGCCCTATGCGTTGCCCTTGAGCAATACTCTGCCCAATTTCGGCATCTAAAAACCCTAATTGACCATCTGCAGGAGCCCGTACATTTAAATGATCCAGCCTTTGGTACACCATACCCAATGTTTTTTGCATACGTGCCAAATCGGTATCCAGACCTCTTAATGAAGTTTCCCTTAATTCATCATCTTGCTCGGTCTGTAGCTTTACAATTTCATACTGCTTTTGAGACAGTTCATAGTTTTCTTTTGATAGTTGATAGGCTTCCCTAGAAATCAATTCCTCATCGAACAACGCTTTGTTCTGTTCGTAATTTCTCTTTAAACGCTGCAGATCTGTACTTGCCGTTGCCAATGACTTTCTACCTTCTACCTGTCTAGAATCGAAATTCAATTTTGTGGAACGCAAATCGTTTTGCTTTAATGCCAGGTTACTTTCACTCGCCAAAATCTGTTCGTACAGATTCATGTTTTCCAGCTTTAAGATAATATCGCCTTTTTTGACCATAGCACCTTCTTCTATTAACTTTTCGCTTACACGACCACCTTCATAGGCATCCATATAAATAGTTGCAATAGGCGCAACGTTACCGTTAATGGTAATATAATCATCGAACTTTCCTGCAGACACCTCAGCCACCGATAGTTTATCTTTCTCGGTTCTAAATGTGGATACCGAACTGGCAAATAACAGTTGGTAACCTACAAATAGTAGCAATACACCCAGGGCAATGTAACCGTAGTGTTTTGGCTTCAATCCTTTTTTCTTTTCTAATTTTATATCCATGGTAATCGTTTGTTCGTTCTTCGTTATTCGTTTGTTCGTTTGTTCGTTCCAAATAAAAATTTAGTTGGCTTCGATATTAAATACTGGTAGTCCTCGGTAAAAGTCCAATGTGCTTTTATTGATCTCTGAACGTAGTTTCACCTGTAAATTCTCATTTTGTGCACTCGCATATAAATTTTTGGCGGTAAAAAGCTCTAGAGCATTTATCAGTCCTTTTTCATATCTTTTTTGAGCAATGGTAAAGGCTAAATTCTGCGCCTCCATTTTTTGGTTGCTCTGCACCAATTCTACTACTAATGAATTATAATCTTGCACTAATTGCTGAATGGTTTGAAACAGCTCTTGCTCTTGTGTCTTTAAATTATTCTCTGCACGAAGCTTTTCTATTTTAGATTGCTTTACCTGTGATCGTGCAGACCAACCGTTACTAATAGGTACACTTAAATTTATTCCCCAGTACTGAGAAGTGTTATCCCTAAACTGCTGTCTAAAAGGCAAGGTATTCCCCAATGTGTCTCTTGTAGTTTCAAAATACCCAGTACCAATACCTGCAAAGAAAGAAAGTGACGGGTACAATCTTCCCCTGGAGACTGCAACTTGCTTTTTTGCTGCCTTGGCTCTTAACTCCTGTGCTTTTATCAATGGTAAAAACTCGCGAGCTTCGTTATAAACAGAATCAGATGTTATTTCGTTAACAGCTGCATCCGCCACTACTTGCGGCAGTTCTTTTGTAATTTCAATTTCAGAGGTGTTCTCCAAGTTCATTTCTTGAATCAAGGTTAATTTTGCCGTCGCCAATTGATTGGCACTTTGTGTTACGTTCAATTTATCGGTCAATAGTAACGACTCTGCCTCATAAAGATCGGCACCGGCTTTTAAGCCTAATTCTACCTGCTTTTCTACCAAACTGTAATTGGTTTGCGATACCGTTAATTGTTCTTTTGAGATTTCTACCAATCCTTCAAAAAACTGAATATCATAAAAGGCTTGCATTACCCTAAATGCCAATAAATATTTTTGTTGCAGCACATCTTCTTTGGTTGCCTTGAACAATAATTTAGATGCTTTAATGGCATTTATTTTTTGAAATCCCCGAAACAAATCAATGGAGGACTCCAACGAATAATTATTAGAGTAGAAATCCTGATTTACAAATGTTCCCGTATTGGGATCTTCTGCCCTACCATAATTAACAAGATAACTAGATGATGCATTTACCGAAGGCAACAAGTTACGAACCGATTGTCTATAGGTTTCTTTATTAGATTGATTGGTATACTTAAAATCATTCAACTGTAAATTATGCGCTAAGGCATATGAAACACATTCATCTAATGTCCAACTTTCTTGGGCAAATACAGATGCCCAAATGGTCAGCAGCAAAAGTGTCGTTATTTTAAATTTTTTAATCATTTTTCTATTGGTATGCCATTCTCTATACTATATGCGTGCCATAATTTTAAATTATTGATTTACAGTTATTTACATCATAATTAAATTTAATATTAATATATCAGTGTAAAAATGTTGTACAGATATTGTCAAATTTTTTTACAGTGATATGAAAATACAAACTTCTATGTGTAGATTTAAATGAGTTAAAAAGAATGTAACCATGATCGATGCAAAGATTCTTGTAATAGATGATACCAAAAGCGTGCTCAGCGCTCTTGAGATTTTGCTACAGTTTGAATATAAAAGTGTACAAACCATTTCTAACCCAAATTTACTTTCATCTTTTCCCAACCTTAAGGAAATAGATATCATATTATTGGATATGAATTTTTCTGCCGGGGTAAATACAGGAAACGAGGGTCTATACTGGTTGCGCGAAATAAAAAAGAAGGCTCCCCATATCTCGGTGATTATGATGACCGCCTATGGAGCGGTAGAATTGGCTGTTGAAGCCCTAAAAGAAGGAGCAACGGATTTTGTGCTGAAACCATGGAACAATGAACGCCTGCTTACAACGGTCAAATCTGCCTATGAACTTAGAAAATCACAGAAAGAAGTACAACACTTAAAACAGAAAGAGAGTAACCTAAAACAGGTTATCAATCAGAATTCCAATTACATCATTGGTAATTCAAAAGCACTTAATAGTGTAATGAGCCTTGTGCAGAAAGTTGCCAAAACCGACGTCAATATATTAGTAACCGGGGAGAACGGTACTGGAAAAGAACTTATCGCCAGAGAACTTCATAAATCATCTGCACGAAACAATGAGGTTTTTATTTCTGTGGATATGGGTTCTATTTCCGAAAATTTATTTGAAAGCGAACTTTTTGGCCATGTCAAAGGTTCTTTTACCGATGCCAAAGATGACCGTGCAGGTAAGTTTGAAGCTGCCAATGGCGGCACCTTGTTCCTTGATGAAATAGGTAATCTTTCCCTACAGATGCAGGCCAAATTATTGTCCGTAATTCAGAACCGGGTAGTGGTACGTGTGGGATCAAACAAACCCATACCGGTAGATATTAGATTAATTTGTGCAACCAATTGTAACCTTGATCAAATGGTTGCCGATGGCTTATTTCGCGAAGACCTTTTGTATAGGATCAATACCATACAGGTTCAAGTACCCCCATTAAGGGAACGCGACAATGATGTGCTGGTCCTATCTGATTTCTTTCTTAAAAAATTCGCCCATAAATATGGAAAACCAAGTTTAAAAATCAACCAGTCTGCCCAAGAAAAATTAAAAAATTATGCCTGGCCGGGGAACGTAAGGGAGTTGTTACATACTATGGAACGTGCGGTTATTTTATCTGAAGGAAATGTCTTGAAACCGACCGATTTTCTTTTGGAAACAAAGACGAACATGACCGTTGAAAACGGACCTAAAACTCTTGAAGAAATGGAATTGGTCATGATTAACAAAGCGTTGGACGATCATGACGGAAACTACAGTGCTGCAGCAGATCAACTAGGTATATCTAGACAGACCTTATATAACAAACTTAAAAAATTCAGTAAATAATGGTCAGCAAAAGTATTTACTATCAACTTGTTCTAAGAATTGTTCTCATAGCAGCCTGCGCTTTGTTGATCGCTTTCCTATCCTTTAAGGAACACTATCTACTTTCCATACTGTTCGGGTTTGTATTTATTGCACAAGCTTACGGACTTGTACATTATGTAAACCAGACCAACCGAAAAATTGCCTACTTTTTCGATGCGATCAAGAATGAGGATTTCACCTTACGTTTTCCAGAAAAACTTAGTGTAAAATCAATAGAAGAGCTGAACCATAGTTTGAATATGTTGAACAATATGATTCAAGAAATTCATCTTAAAAAGCAAGCCCAAGAACAGTATTACGAGGAAATTTTAAAACAGGCCGATATTGGGATATTTACCATAAACGACAAGGGCCACATTTTATATGCCAACCCAACCGTACAAAACCTGCTCAACTACAGACCCCTTAACCATGTTAAGCAATTAAAACAAATAGACCCCAACCTATACGGATTGTTTGAAAACTTGAAACCTTTTGAAAGTACCATCTATGCACTAGGCAATGAACGGGGCAAAAAAGAATTGACCTTAAAATGCACCCCAATATCCATAGAGAACAAACAACTATTATTGGTCATTGTCCATGATATTCAAAAAGAACTGGATGATAAGGAAACAGATTCCTGGGTTAAACTTATTAGGGTATTAACACATGAAATCATGAATACCATTACCCCTATAACCTCTATTTCAGAATCAATATTAAAATATTTTAAAAAAGGAAATCAACTTTCTACCCCAGAAGAATTTGGGGAACAACAGATAAAAAATTCGGCCAAAGGTCTGGAAGTCATTAAGGAACAAGGTAATGACCTTATGAGTTTTGTACAATCCTATAGAACCTTCTTGAGTGTACCGGAACCTGATCGGGAACTTATACCCGCCTCTAAACTCCTAGAAAAAGTTAGAATGTTGCTCCAAGAATATACCAATGGCCATGACATTGTTTTAGAAGTATCTGCGCACCCGGAAAATCTGGAACTTTATATTGACGAAAAACAACTGACCCAAATTCTTTTAAACCTGGGCAAAAACGCACAACAGGCTTTAATAGGTCATGAAAATGGGGTAATCACGATTAAGGCAGGAGAGGATGTAAACGGCAAACAATTTATTACCGTAACCGATAACGGACCAGGAATTTCTCCTGAAATGTTAGATGAAGTATTTGTTCCTTTTTTTACCACAAAAAGCAACGGAACCGGAATAGGACTAAGCCTTAGCAAGCAAATCATGCGCATGCACGGTGGCTCTATACGTGTTGCATCCAATGAAACAACGACATTTACCTTAACGTTTCAATAAGACTATAGCTCTGCACGTAATTCTATGTACGGGTCCCAGAAATGTTTATCTAAATTCACTATTTGCAAATCTTTAATTAGAACACCTTCTGCCTCTAACAATTGTTGCATGAGGTTGGTACCATCAAAATGATGTTTGCCCGTTAACAATCCTGCTTTATTGACCACCCTATGGGCAGGAATATCTTCCATGTTATGAGATGCGTTCATTGCCCAACCTACCATTCTTGCACTACGCGCCGCACCCAAATATTTTGCCACTGCACCATAGGAGGTCACGCGACCCTCTGGTATTAACCTAACCACTTGGTACACCCTTTCAAAAAAGTTTTCATTTTCAGGTTTCATAGGATGACAAAGTTTTAATTAAACAATCTTAAGCAAGTAATAATGAACAATAGTACCATTAATCCACTTAAAATGTAATTACTGTTCTTGGTAAAGGCGGTTGTTTTATGTTCCCATTTTTTAAAATAGATAACGTACAAATACATGGCCCAAAACGTTCCGCTACCCGCCGCAAGAATGAACAGGACCTCGTCCATAATCATATAGGTCATAAAACCTTGGGAATGAAAAACGGTATTCAACCCACTATAATAAGGAATTGCCAAAAGATTGATAAGGGCCAGAAAAATTCCTTTGGAGAAACTGTTGCGCTTTTTGGCATCGGTAATGATAAATGGCCTATTCACTTGTTTTCTTCCTTTTATAAAAAAGAAAATGGCCAATATAAAAAATACCAAAAGCGCTGTTTGCAACAATAATTCCACCACATGTTGGTTTCGGGAAATCAGTTTTGCTATACGCACCGCAATATAGGTTTGCAGCATAACCGCAATGGCCACGCCCAAAGCAAAAATCAATCCGTTTGCCTTTCCTTTTTCAACACTGGTCTTGGCTGCATTTAAATTAAGCAGCCCGGGTGGCAACGATGCTAAAAAAGCGGCTGCGAAGGTAAATACAAATAAGGTTGGCAATTGTTGCATTTGATCAGTTTACCTTGAACCTAATAAAGGTAATAGGTTTTCCCTTTTCAAGATACTGATTTTCATAGAAAGTCTGTATTTCCAAAACCTCTTTGGGGCTTCCTTCATTCTTATACACATCATGGTTGGCATACAGGACTTCCAATCCTAGTCCATGTAGCAGTCCTAAGGTATAACCGTGCATAAATTCACTATCGGTCTTAAGATTAACAGTACCGTTGGACTTTAAAATTTGCCTATACCGTTCCAAAAACGCCTTATTGGTCATACGATGTTTAGTGCGCTTATATTTAATCTGTGGATCGGGAAAGGTAATCCATATCTCGGTAACTTCCTGGGCCCCAAAAATATGGTCGATCAATTCTATTTGGGTACGTACAAAAGCAACATTGGACAAGTTTTGCTCAATGGCCATCTTGGCACCTTTCCAAAAACGGGCGCCCTTAATATCAATACCTATAAAATTCCTATCCGGAAATTTCTTCGCCAGACCAATGGTATATTCCCCTTTTCCACAGCCCAGTTCCAAAACTATGGGATTATCATTTTTAAAGTGTGCCTGCCATTTTCCTTTAAGCGAAAATCCGCCCACAACCTCTTCCCTAGTTGGCTGAATAACGTTTGAAAACGTTTCGTTTTCCTGAAATCTCTTTAATTTATTTTTGCTTCCCACAATTTTCTTATCAATACAAGGGCAAAGCTAAGAAAAAACAGAAGCTTAGCGCTTACTGCTTATCCTCTATTTGGGAAGAACTTTTCTCTAGGGTAAAGGAAAACTCAGAACCTACCTCAACTGCACTTTCCACAAAAATTTTCTCCCCGTGTGCCTCAATGACATGTTTAACAATGGCAAGGCCCAGACCAGAACCACCCTCACGCCTACTACCACTTTGGTCTACCCTATAAAAACGTTCAAAAAGCCTTGGAATATGTACTGCCGGTATTCCCTCACCATTGTCCGTGACCCTTACAATTACTTTATTCTTCACTAGATTTTCAACGCTAATTTCCGTGGTACCTTTTTCATTTCCGTATTTAATGGAATTGACCAAAAGATTGGTCAATACCTGCTGTATTTTTTCTTTATCAGCATAAACCATAATGGGCTCCGGGTAAGGAATATCAAAGGTGAGGGTTATATTTTTCTTATCGGCCTTCATTTCCAACAGGTCAAAAACGCTCTGTATCAACTCTATGATATTGAACGATTGTTTTTCCAACCTAAGGTCCCCAACTTCCAATTTGGTAATAAGGTCCAGGTCTTTAACAATATAGATCAATCTATCAACCGCCTTGTTCGCCCTATAAATATATTTTTTCCTGACGTTTTTATCATCGATCGCACCATCCAATAACGTTTCCAAATATCCTTGTACGGTAAACAGCGGTGTCTTGAGCTCATGGGATACGTTGCCCAAAAAATCCTTACGGTACTCTTCCCGTATTTTTAAAGTATCGATTTCTATTTTCTTGTCCTTGGCAAATTTTTCAATTTCCGCGGTCAATGTGCGCATATCCGTGGTTACCGGATATGAGGGCAAAGTGGAAGACTCCAACAACTCCACATCATCATAGATCTTTTTGATCTTTTTGTAAATAAACTTATCTATTCTTATCTGTAAGGTCACGAAGGAGGTCACAAAAAGTGTAAGCGCGGTAACTATAACCACTACCCAGTTCAACTCATTGAACGACCACAGCAAAAAGGCCATGACCATTGTACTGATCAAAGCGATATAAACAGATGAGCGAAATGCAAATCGATATGATTTTTTGGAACGTACCGGCGCTGCCATTTATAGTACAAACTTATATCCTACCCCTTTTACCGTCTTAAAATGGTCTTCACCAATTTTTTCTCTAAGTTTTCTAATATGGACGTCTATGGTACGGCCTCCTACGACCACTTCATTACCCCAAACCTTGTCCAGAATTACATCTCTTTTAAATACTTTACTGGGCTTGGAGGTCAACAATGCAAGGAGTTCAAATTCCTTTCTGGGCAGAATAATCTCAACTCCTTTCTTGATGATCTTATACTCTTCCCTATTGATAACGATATCACCTACCTTAACAATATCCTCTTGGGCGTTTTCCTCGTTCTTAAGACGTCTTAAAAGTGCATTGACCTTACTTACCAATACTTTTGGTTTTATGGGCTTGGTAATATAATCATCTGCACCAGCATCAAAACCGGCCACTTGGGAATAATCCTCTCCCCTTGCGGTCAAAAAGGTTATGATGGTATTTTCCATACCAGGTGTCTTTCTTAAAATTTCACAAGCTTCAATACCATCCATCTCTGGCATCATTACATCTAAAATGATCAAGTGTGGTAATTTTTTCTTTGCCTTGGATACTCCGTCCGCCCCGTTTTTGGCAGTATATACATCATACCCCTCGGCAGAAAGATTATAAGCTACGATTTCAAGAATATCCGGCTCATCATCAACTAAAAGTATCCTAATATCCTTCTTTTTCATGGTTTTCTAATTGGATTGATTCGCTCAAAAGTAAAGATAATACTATTACAGAAACGTCTCTTAACATTGATTTAATGTAGTAACATTTAGGTAACACTAAAAAAATAAAGGTTTAACATGGGGGTAACCCGACCTTTACAACTACTGACGTCCTTTGCCGCTGATTAAAGAATAGAAATAACTGATGAACAAATTATTAATTTTTACATTCCTATTTGCGCTGGTAAATGTGACTGCACAGGATACCGGAAGCATTGTTGGTACATTAACGGACAAAGAAGTTAATGACGAACCCTTGGCATTTGCCAATGTTTTGATCAAAGGCACTACAAAAGGTACAACCTCTGATTTTGATGGATTATATGAAATATCCGGTGTTGAGCCTGGTATTTACACAATTTCCTATAGCTATTTAGGATATGAAACGGTAGAAATACCCAATGTTGAGGTAATTGCGGGTAAAGTTACCACTATAGATGTACCCTTAAGTGCATCTCAAGGAGTTTCCCTTGACGAAGTAACCGTTACGACCGTGGCAAGAAAGGACTCTGAAACCGCTTTGTTATTGGATCAGAAGAGAGCCGTTGAGATAAAGGAAAGTATTGGCGCCGTAGAACTTGCGAAAATTGGCGTTTCCGATGCCGCAACGGCAACTACTAAAATCTCTGGAGTTACCAGTAGTGAAGCTACCGGGGATGTTTTCGTAAGAGGTTTGGGCGATAGATATCTGTCCTCTACCTTAAATGGTTTGCCCGTACCATCTGACGACATCGACAAAAAGAACATAAACCTATCCTTATTTCCTACGCGTGTGCTCCAGAATGTGAGCATCAGTAAAACATACGGGGTAGACGGGTCCGCAGACCAAGCTTCAGGTAACATCAATATTACCTCTAGGGAATTGGCCGGATCAAGCGAATTGGCCGTAGGAGTATCCGGCGGTGTAAATTCAAATGTGGCCAAAAGCGGTGTATTCGATAATTTCAAAATCTCGCAAAATTCAAAAAATACCACATTTGGATTTTATGACCAAAGCCTTACCACCCAACAGTTAATCACAAATCAAGGCTGGAATACTTTGCAGCAAGAAAACCCAATGGATTATTCCATGTCCATAACCGCAGGTAAAAAGATAGCGGAACAACTTTCTGTTTTCTTTACCGCTTCCCATTCACGCTCTTTTGAACATAGGGAAGGTTTATTTAGACAATTTCGTTCCAACTTTATAGATGATACCATTACCGATGCAACTACGTATCAAAAGAAAATTGTTAATAGTGGCCTATTGGACATAACGTACTTGGCCAATGCCAAGAACAAGATAAAATCTAGTACATTTTTTGTAAACAAGCTAGACGAAAATGTTTTTGAAGGCGGGCGCAACGGGGAAGCCACTATTTTTGAGGAAACCAGTCCAAGTGAAGGTTTGTTCCAATTTATCAGGGACCAAAATACAAAGCAGACAAGATTGTTGATCACCCAGTTAATAGGTAGACACCAAATTGGTGAAAAAAATACTTTGCAATGGGCAGGTGGGTATAACCTTCTAAATGCGGATGAACCAAACAGAATTAGGAACGAAGTCAATTTTGACCCAGATGGTACATTGGTGCAACTTGGTAGAAATGGCGGTTTTCAACAACGAAAATCAAACCAGAAAATAAAGGACAACGAATTCAGTGCCTACTTAAAGGATGAACTTAAGGTTATTGATGAGGAAAATAGAAACTTTAAACTCAACTTTGGAGTTTCCTACAGGAACAAGGAGCGTGATTTCAGCTCTGAGTTTGTTGGGGTAGAAGAAATAAATACCAATGCGGTCAACCCTACCTCTATTGACAATTTAGGTGTAATTTTTCGCCAATCATATTTTGATGCCGGACTTTTGGAAATTAACCTTTTAGGTTCCAATGCAAATGGCGAAAGAAAGGATATTTATTTGGGAACCCTAGATTCAAAAGCGGCGTTCTTCTCTTTTAACGTAGGCCTGGACCAATGGAATTTTGATGCAGGATTAAGATACCAGAGAGATGAAATAGATGTAACCTATGACATAGGCAACCTATCTCCAAGAACAGGTGAAAGTAATCAAGATTACAGCAATTTTTACCCTAGCTTAAATGTAAAATATACGATCAATGACCTTCATGCATTGCGTTTGGCGGTTAGCCGTACTATTACCCTTCCGGAATTCAAGGAGATCGCACCTTTCAGTTATGTTTCCCCAACAGGGCAGATTACACGCGGTAATCCAGATTTGATCGCTTCCAAGGATATCAACCTAGATTTAAAATGGGAATATTTCCCATCTGCGGGAGAATTAATTTCAGTAGCCGCTTTCTATAAAGATATCTCGGATCCTATCAACAGGGTTAGGGAAAGAGGTTCCGCCGGTATTTTCTCATATTTCAATTCTGGTGAAAAAGCAGAGATATTCGGTCTGGAAGCAGAGACCAAATTAGACCTTGTAAAACCTACCTTTAACGATGATGGCGATGCATCTGGTTATAATCTGAACATGGTTCTTAACGTAACCCGTATGTGGCACCAACAAGATCTAAAGGAAATATATAATGAGCAAGGCGGTCTACTAAGAAGCTTCCAATACAAAGGAATTACAGAGACCGATTTACAAGGCGCCTCTGACTGGATTTTTAACACCAGCCTAAATTATGATACGGCAGGTGACAATCCTTTTGCCATATCCTTGAACGCCAATTATGCATCAGATAAAATTTATTCTTTAGGCGTACCAACGGATCAAACCAATAGAGACATATTCTATGATGACGCTATTGTAGAAAAGGGATTTGTAGTACTAAATGCACAAATCAGCAAAGAATTTGGCGAGCATCTTAAAGTAAGCCTTTTAGGAAATAATTTATTGAATCCAGAAATAAAACAAACTCAACTCGTTCGCAATCCTGTTACAGAAATAGAGCAGGAACAAACTGTAAGTTCATACTCAACCGGCATGGGCATTAGCCTAGGTCTTAATTACAAGTTTTAATGCAAACCAATTAATAATTAGTAACCTTAATGATTTTTATTATGAAATTGAAAACGAGAAATTTTGTAAAAGTTTTTGTCCTAATGGCAGCAATGACATTTGTGAGCTGTAGCAATGATGACAACGATCCGGACGATGGTCCAGATGCAGTAACACCAACTTGTACCGATGGTATAAAAAACGGTGATGAAACAGGGGTTGACTGTGGTGGTTCTTGTACTGCTTGCGAAGATACCAACCCAGAAGAAAGCACTACTTTAACCGGACAATTATCCGAAGAAAGAACGCTGGATGCTTCTAAAACCTACACTTTAGAGAAAAACTACAGTATTGAAGCCGGTGGTAAATTAATTATCCCTGCAGGTACGGTAATCAATGCAACGGTGGAGTCCGGTGATGAAACCGAAACGTATATCGTTGTTCAAAGAGGTGGGGAAATAGATATCCAAGGTACTGCTGCGGCTCCCGTAATTATGCAATCTACAGGTGGAGAAGCCGGTCAATGGGGTGGTTTGGTCTTATTAGGAGACGCTACTACTACTGAAGGTGTTGACGCAACAGCAGAAGTTGGCAACTTTAAATACGGGGGGTCTAACGATGCCGATAATTCCGGATCCATTAGCTACTTGATCATAAAACATGCCGGTGCGCAAATTAATGCGGAATCGCAGTACAACGGACTTACACTTTACGCAGTAGGTTCTGAAACTACTATTGATAACGTAGCTATGATCGATGGGGACGATGATGGTGTTGAGTTTTTTGGCGGAACAGTTTCTGCTACCAACTTATATTTTGAAAACAACCAAGACGATTCTATCGATTGGACAGAAGGTTGGAACGGAACCGTTACCAATGCGTATGTACTGCATACAAAAGAAGGTTTCTCAACTGCAGTTGAAGCCGATAAAGCAAACGGAAATCCTAAGCTAATAAACTTTACGGCAGTTTCAACGGTAGGTGGTACCGCTTTACAATTTAAAGCAACTTCCGGGGCTACAATTACCGGACTTTCTTTAAGTGGTTATGCTACTTCAATAGACATGAAGGACAATGGTCCTTTGGCCAACGTAATCATAGATGGTGTAGCTGGCGACCCAGAAAATAGCTATAATTCCAATGCAACTGTAGATATCGCTATTTTTGATTGGGTAAATACAGATACCACTGTTGGAAGCAGTATTTTAACAGGGAACTTGACCAGTGACCTTACCTTAGATGCCAACATCAACTACTTATTGTCTAAAAACTATAGCGTTGAAGATGGTGCAACACTTACTATTCCTGCAGGTACCACCATTAGTGCTCAAGTGGAATCAGGTGATGAAACCGAAACTTACATCGTTGTTCAAAGAGGAGGTAAAATTGTAATAGAAGGAACAGAAGCCGATCCTGTTGTAATGACCTCTACGAACGACAATCCTGGCGATTGGGGCGGATTGGTGATTTTAGGAGATGCCACTACTACAGAAGGTATTGATGCTACTGCTGAAGTAGGCGATTTCAAATACGGTGGCACTAATGATACAGACAACTCAGGTTCTATAAGCTACTTGATCATAAAAAATGCAGGTGCCCAGATTAATGCCGAGTCTCAGTACAACGGTCTTACTCTTTATGCTGTAGGTTCTGAAACTACTATTGACAACGTTGCAATGATCGATGGTGAAGATGATGGTGTTGAGTTCTTTGGCGGTACAGTTTCTGCTTCAAACTTATACTTCGAAAACAACCAAGATGATTCTATTGACTGGACAGAAGGTTGGAACGGAACCGTAACTACGGCTTACGTTTTGCATAATCAAGAAGGTTTCTCTACCGCTGTTGAAGCCGATAAAGCAAACGGAAATCCTAAGTTAATAGATTTCACTGCTGTTTCTACAGTTGGTGGTACAGCTTTACAATTCAAAGCTACTTCTGGAGCTACGCTAACAAACGTTAGTCTTTCTGGTTATGATACCAATGTTGACATGAAAGACAACGGACCATTAGAGAATGTCATCGTAGACGGTACAGCTCTTACTACCGTAGATGATGATGTTTTTAACGGTACTGCTGTTGATGTGGCTATTTTCGCTTGGGCAACTGGAAACTAAATTATCGCATATTTTTTAATAATAAGCCCGCAATTTGCGGGCTTTTTTGCATTTCATCGAAAAATTTAAAAGAAACGTGCTAGTCCCTTGACATTCAGGAATCAATATTCCTATATTTGTGGTATACATTTTGTATGTAAATGCGTATGAAGCATCTTTACCTCGTTATCTTTTTCCTATTTGTATCCTTCAGCTATGGGCAAAGTACCCAAAGCAATGGGGATATTGATGGTTTTAGCATGTACCCAAATCCGGTTACTACAGGTAAAGTTTTTATTTCAACCGACCTAAATGCTCCCAAGGAAATTTTTATCTACGATGTTTTTGGAACGGTATTGTTAAAAACAACCATATTGGGAAAAGAACTTAATCTTTCCGACCTTGATGCCGGTGTATATGTGTTGCGTGTTTTTGAAAAAGATAAAATGGCCACTAGAAAATTGATCGTAAAATAAATAGGTAATCTATCTCTATTTATTAAGCCATACCCCAATTACTACAATCGATTAAATACATAAAATTCCGATAAAGAACATTCCGTATCTAATTGACCTACATAATCTTAGCTTTCACAACATTTTCAAACCCATAGTTTAGCATATAAGTACCTTTATATTGTTGATCCCAAATCAATTAAAATGAAGAAAATCTACTTTTTGCTACTTATGGTACTTTCCTTTGGTGTTTACGCCCAAGAAACCATTGATATAAATCAATTACACAATGACGAAATTGCTGGATTTAAACTCTATCCAAATCCTGTAATAGCAGATGTGGTCTACGTAACTACAGAAAAAAACAATTTAAAGGAAGTGAAAATCTATGACGTTTTCGGTGAATTGGTGCTTACGGATAGATTGCACACCAAGGCCTTGAACATTTCCAGACTTTCTGCCGGTGTCTATGTTGTTCAGGTTACCGAGGACGAAAAAACTATTACCCGAAAGTTGATCGTTAAATAACGCCCCTTACAATATGCCCCCAACGAACCAATAAAATAAATTGGTTCAGTACCTTTGCTTTAAGCGGATATATTCCATGGAGCAAAATTCTATATTTACTATACGCAACCGCGAGGATTTTTTAGCCCACGCCCTGCGCATATTTTCATTTCAATACCACAATAACGTTATATACCGTTCCTTTTGTAATCATTTGGGCGTTGATACAGGTACCGTGACGAAATTGGAACAGATTCCGTTTTTACCCATAGAATTTTTCAAATCTAAAAAAGTAGTAAGTTCTACCGGCCACGAAGAAATTATTTTTACCAGTAGCGGTACAACGGGCAGCCAAACAAGCAAACATTTTGTTACCGACCTACAAGTATATGAACATAGTTATTTAAAGGCTTTTACGCATTTTTACGGCGCTATTGAGGACTATTGTGTACTGGCTCTCTTACCATCGTATTTAGAGCGCACAGGCTCTTCGCTAATTTATATGGTTGAGGACCTGATCACAAAATCCCAACACCCAAAAAGTGGTTTTTTCCTAAATGAATATGATCGTTTGCACCAGTTGATTTTAGAACTGCAAAGAACCAATACCAAGCTACTTATCATTGGTGTTTCTTTTGCTCTTTTGGAGTTTACCGAAAAATATCAGTTATCCCTCCAAAATACCATTATTATGGAAACCGGTGGTATGAAAGGCAGACGTAAGGAGCTTGTTCGCCAAGAGTTGCATCATCTATTAAAAGGTGGTTTTGGAGTATCTGAAATTCATTCCGAATATGGCATGACGGAGTTGTTGTCACAGGCGTATTCCAAAGGTGAAGGTATATTCCATTGCCCTCCTTGGATGCAGGTACTGATTCGTGATACTGAAGATCCGTTAAGCTATCAAAAAATAGGAAAAAACGGAGGCATCAATATTATTGACCTGGCCAACATAAATTCTTGTTCCTTTATTGCTACCCAAGACCTTGGAAAAGTCAACAATGATGGCTCTTTTGAAGTAATTGGCAGATTTGACAACTCTGATATAAGAGGCTGCAACCTAATGGTGCTTTAATTCTTACTCAGCACATAATCCAGACCTGGACCATCACAAGCCATCCATAAACTGGAAATCATGCTGGAAGTTCTATACATTAACAGTTCCTTATCATCACCTGTACAATTTGCCGCAAGACCATTTCCTGTTGTAAAGGTAAGTTCCAAATAATGTGCATCATCATCTTCAAACTCCATAACCTCAAAAGTTCCTTCGGCTATAGTATTGACTTCATCAACCGTACGCGATTTCAAAAAAGTACCTTCTGGGGTAAATATATAGTACTCTTGCCATGCCATATCACTACCAGTAGTTTCAGTATTTGCCCAACTTTCCGTCATTTTGACCAGCTCCCATTTTTGCTCAGAGAAAACAAATTGTGTTGATTCCAACCCAAAGTCATCCTCACTGGAACATGAAATCAATAGTAATAATACTAATGTAAAAGCAGCAAATTTTCCCATATGATGACAGTTTTAACCTATTAAGTAGATGCCTTAAAACAAAAACGTTGCGTAAAATTCGCCAATAAATTATAATCCTAAAATCTTAGCATCCACAAAAAAGGTAGAATTAACTTCCAGCTCGTGATCGGAACTCATTAATTCATCTGTAACCGTATTAAGACGTAAGGAAAACTCGTCTTTTTTTATATATTCCTTTAAATCGGCATCAGAAGTCAATAAGCTAATGGTATTACCGGCGTTTTCCGGAACTTCGTTCAAGTAAGCAATTTGTATTTCTTCCAAGCCTTCTGCAGAAATGAATACCTCAATGGAATTTAAAAAACTAAAATCAGAATCATCGGGAGAAAGAATGACCATTTCCAATTCTGTCAATACGATTTCCTCAATAAGGTCTTTTCTGGTATCGTTTACCGCAAATTTAGATTCTGAGTTTGTTTCGGTCTCCGGAGTAAATACATCAAAAGGTAAATCTATACCCGCAGTAGATGGTATAGTAGCACGCTGGCTATATTCCATATCAAATTTTGTTAATTCGTCTAGTTTATCACAAGAAGAAAAAAGAGCGAGTAGACATATAATTGAGATATATTTTTTGATCATAGTTCAGGGGTTTTATCCTTTATAACGAAGTATCCCATTAATTATTTTAAAAATTAAGGGGATACATATACGATATAAAAAAGAACTATTTGCTAATCATTGAATACCAGTACAAAATAATTTTTTTTACCTCTTTGCAAGAGTACAAACTTATTATTGATCAAGTCATTGGGCGTAATGAGATAATCTTCCTTTACTTTCTCTTTATTTACCGAAATGGAATTTTGTTTCAGTTCTCTCCTTGCTTCCCCGTTGGATCCCAAGAAACTGGTTTTTGCGGACAAGGCACCGATCATATCCAAACCATCAGTCAGCTCGGATTTTGAAAGTTCCGCTTGGGGGACCCCTTCAAAAATTTCCAAAAACGTTTTTTCGTTCAAGCCTTTTAAATCGGAACCAGTAGATCTTCCAAACAATATTTCACTTGCGCGAACGGCATTGTCCAAATCGTCCTGTGAATGAACCATAACGGTGACCTCATCTGCCAAACGTTTCTGCAGTAATCGTAAATGGGGCGCTTCTTGATGTTTCTCTATCAACGCTTCAATTTCCTGTTGGCCCAGGAAGGTAAAAATCTTTATATATTTTTCCGCATCGGTATCTGAGGTATTCAACCAATATTGATAAAATTTATACGGTGAAGTACGCTCTGCATCCAACCAAATATTTCCCCCTTCTGTCTTACCGAATTTTGTGCCATCTGCTTTGGTGATCAGCGGACATGTAAGCGCATAGCCCTTTCCACCGGCTATTCTTCTAATCAGTTCCGTTCCCGTAGTTATATTGCCCCATTGATCACTACCACCCATTTGAAGGCTACAGTTATGCTCACGATATAGGTGAAGAAAATCATAACCTTGTACCAATTGGTAGGTAAATTCCGTAAAAGACATGCCCTCCTTGGCTTCCGCGGACAACCTTTTTTTAACCGAATCCTTGGACATCATGTAGTTAACGGTAATATGCTTGCCTACATCCCTTATGAACTCTAAAAAAGAAAAATTCTTCATCCAGTCGTAATTGTTGACCAAGACCGCCGCATTATCTCCATCTACCGAAAAATCCAAAAAGCGGGACAATTGTTCCTTAAGCGCATTTTCATTATGACGCAAAGTTTTTTCATCAAGTAAATTACGCTCGGCAGATTTTCCCGATGGATCACCGATCATTCCTGTGGCACCTCCTATCAATGCATAGGGCTTGTGGCCCGCCAATTGAAAGTGGCGCAACATCATGACACCGACCAAATGACCTATATGCAACGAATCTGCGGTTGGATCAATACCAACGTATGCAGCCTGCATTCCTTCCATAAGATGTTCTTCTGTTCCCGGCATTGCATCATGCAACATTCCACGCCATTGTAACTCCTTGACAAAATTTGTTGTCATCGTATTCTAAATTATAATTGAAATGCAAATATAAATGGAATTCTTGCCAGTACACAGTAGAACAAAGCATGAATTTATCGGCTTGTATTCCCTAACTTTGAAATATGGTTTTAGTAACGGGAGGTACAGGTCTTGTTGGATCGCATTTGCTATTGAAATTGGCTATGCAAAATGTACCTGTACGTGCAATTTATAGATCAGTGGAAAAACTGGAACAGGTCAAAAAGACCTTTTCCTACTACACCACCAACGTTACGGCCCTGTATGACAAAATAGATTGGGTACAAGGGGATATTTTGGATATACCTTCCCTAGATGACGCGTTCCAAAACGTTACCCATGTTTATCACTGTGCAGCATTAATTTCCTTTAGTCCTTCCGATTTTAACATATTGGACCGTGTCAATAGAGAAGGTACTGCCAATATCGTTAACATGTGCATTGCCAAAAACGTACAAAAACTTTGTTATGTAAGTACTATTGGAACTATAGGAAGGACCTCCACCAGCTTGGCAGCAGATGAAGAAACGGAATTTAACCGACAATTTGCCAACCCTTACGCAATTACCAAACATTTGGCGGAAATGGAAGTGTGGCGCGGTGCTCAGGAACAAATACAAGTTGTAATCATAAATCCCGGTGTTATCCTTGGACCTGGCTATTGGGAAAATGGTAGTGGTTCGTTTTTTAAAACCGCCCATAAAAATTATTCATACTATCCACCAGGTGGTTCAGGATTTGTTGCGGTTGCAGATGTGACCGCTATTATGGTACAGCTAATGAATACAGATATTCACGGCGAGCGATATATTGTAGTAGCTTCCAATAACACTTATAAGGAAGTATTGGAAATGATTTCAAGAGCAATGAACAAAAAGGCTCCTTATAAGAAATTGCAGCCTTGGCAACTTCAAATAGGTAAATATCTGGACCTTTTAAGACATTTACTAACAGGAAAGCCTAGAACCATAACCCACAGCACTATACACGGACTTTTGCACCCTACCACTTTTGATAGTTCTAAAATTATTAAAACGTTGGATTATACATTTGAACCCTTGGAAAATTCAATTACATTTTCCTCCAGAATTTTCATGAAGGAACATGCAGAATAAGTTCTACTTATCAACAGCTTCCTTCTTTTTAGGTGCGTTTTTCAACAAATTTAAACTGTCCTTTACTTTTTTTGCGGTTTCCACCTGTTCCCGTTGTTGTTCCAAACTAGTCTCTACCTGTTTATAGAGCGATTCATAAACCAACGGTAACGAAGCGTAATAACGGTCACTATCCACAAATTGTGCGCTATCTATTTCATACTTTTCAAAAATAAACTCCGTAGGTTCAATTCCATTATCCTTTAACTTACCTAAATTGGTTCCCTTTGCCGCATTTACTATAGCCATGTCCTTAAGGATCAATACCATTTTTTCCTTAGGTATTAAATTATCTGGCTTTTCTATTAAACTTTCGGCACAGGATACAAAAACCAGCATCAATAAAACTATTCCTAGGTATTTTTTCATGGCCTATTATAGGTTAATCTTTTGGCATTCCTCATTTCTGAAAACTTTCCGTTGCTATATCCTAAATGGCCGTTAATAAAAGTATGGACCACTTTTGATGAAAACTCAACCCCTTCAAACGGAGACCATTGACATTTGTAGGCTATATTATCCTTGGTCACCTTCCAGGTGTCATTTAAATTTGCTACCACCAAATCTGCGTAATACCCTTCACGGATATAACCACGCTTTTTTATCTGGAACAATATTGCTGGATTATGGCACATTTTCTGTACAACTTTTTCTAATGAAATAACACCTTGCGAAACCTTCTCCAGCATTGCGGGCAAGGCATGTTGTACCAAAGGACCGCCAGAAGGTGCCTTGGTATACACATTGTCCTTTTCCTCCAATAAATGAGGTGCATGATCGGTAGCAATGACATCCAATCTATCGTCTAAAAGTGCTTTCCATAACAAATTACGATCATTGGCCGTTTTCACTGCCGGGTTCCATTTGATCAATGACCCTTTTTCATTATAATCTTCATTGGAAAACCACAAATGATGAATGCATACCTCTGCAGTAATCTTCTTTTCCTCTAACGGAATATCATTTCGGAACAACTCAGTTTCCTTACCGGTGGATAAGTGGAAAACATGTAAGCGTGCTCCAGTTTTCTTTGCCAAGGCAATGGCCCTGGACGATGATAGGTAACAGGCTTCCTCACTTCTAATAATAGGATGGTATTTCATTGGGATATCATCCCCAAATTCTGCCTTGTACTTGGCCAGATTTTCTTTAATAGTAGTTTCATCCTCACAATGTGCAGAAATAACCATTTCCGTATTACGGAAAATATTTTCTATTACCTTTTCATCATCTACCAACATATTACCTGTAGAGGACCCCAAAAACAATTTAATTCCGGAACAGGCATTTTTATCCAATCGTTTTAACTCCTCTAGATTATCATTTGTACCACCAAATAAAAATGAATAATTGGCAAAAGATGAGTTCGCCGCAATTTGAAATTTTTCCTCAAGCTTTTCTATGGTGGTGGTCTGTGGCGTAGTGTTGGGCTGCTCCATATAAGTAGTGATACCACCTGCCAGTGCCGCTCTACTCTCTGTAGCAATTGTTCCCTTATGGGTTAAACCCGGCTCTCTAAAATGCACCTGATCATCTATGACACCAGGTAAAATATGCAACCCCTGTACATTGACCACCTCTGCGTTGGCATCGGTAATATCTTTTGCAATCTTTATGATAATGTCATTTTCGATCAGAATGTCATTTTCGGCAATGATACCCTCATTTACCGTAATGCCATTTTTTAAAAGTATTTTACCCATATTAAAATTTATTTTTAAGAAAAAGACTTCTCATTTTCATCACAAACACCCCCCAAATAGCTTCACTAATTATCGATGAGCTCATTTTGGACTTGCCCAAAACTCGATCTCTAAAAATTATGGAAACTTCTTCTATCTTGAATTTTTTTAAGTAGGCCCTGAATTTCATTTCTATTTGAAAGGCATACCCAACAAAACGGACAGAATCCAAATCTATAGCCTCCAAGACCTCTCTCTTATAACATACAAAACCGGCCGTGGGATCATGCACCCGCATACCGGTGATCAATTTAACGTAAAAGGACGCCCCGTAAGAGAGCAACACCCTATACAGTGGCCAATCTACAACGTTGACCCCTTTTTTATACCTTGAACCCACAGCAACATCCGCCCCGTTCATACATGCCCTTTGCAACCTGATCAAATCTGAAGGGGTATGGGAAAAATCGGCATCCATTTCAAATATGTAATCATATCCCTTGTTTATTGCCCATTTAAAACCGTGGATATATGCCGTACCCAACCCTGATTTTTCTAACCTAGTTTCCAGAAATAGATTGCCCAAGAATTCTGCTTGTAGCTCCTTAACGCGTTCTCCCGTCTGATCGGGAGAATTATCATCAACGATCAACACATGAAAATCTTTTTGCAAATCAAATACCGCCCTAATGATGGCCTCAACATTTTCAATTTCATTATAGGTAGGTATAATTACAAGACTTTTAGCCATATGTTGCGCAATATATTTTCACAAAAGTAAGGTTTTAATAGTCGTATTAAAACGGGCAATGCTACCTTTATGATTTTTTTAGACCGGGCACATGACCTTAAATTTGTAATTTTACGCACAAGTATCCTATGCGAATGTTAACAAAAATTCCAAAGCAATTCTATTTTTTTCTCGCTGTCCTATTTGTACTCAATCTTATACAATCCAATTTTACGCAGCTTATATTTGACGAAGCCTACTATTGGTATTATAGCCAAAATATGGCTTGGGGATATTTTGACCACCCGCCAATGGTGGCATTAATGATTAAAATAAGTAGTTATTTCTTTGATGGGGAATTGGGTGTTAGGCTGGTTAGTTGCCTATTATCGGCACTGAACATTGTTTTGTTATGGTTAATGATAGACAACCCAAAAAAAAACCAATACATTGTTCATTTCTTTGTTTTGGTCTTTTCCATGACACTGCTCAACGCCTACGGATTTTTTACCTTGCCGGATACTCCGCTACTTTTTTTTACCAGTTGTTTTTTATTGACGTACAAGCATTTTATTAAAAATGAGAACTTACCCTTAGCCATAATATTGGGCATATTTATGGCAGCACTGATGTACAGTAAATACCATGCCGTACTGGTCATTTTTTTTGTATTGCTTTCCAATATAAAACTAGTTGCCAAACCTTATGCTTGGCTGGCGGTCCTTATTGCTTTATGTTGTTATGCACCCCATTTTTATTGGTTGTACGACAATGATTTTGTTTCCATAAAATATCATTTGTACGAAAGGCCCAACGGAGCGTATAGCTTTGAGAAATACACATTGGGCTTTTTTGTAAACCTGGTGGCCATTTTTGGCCTTACCTTTCCCTTTATCTATAAGGCCCTTTTAAAGACCAAAAACACCAATTTGTTCAACAAGGCATTGATATATCTTACTTATGGGGTTATTCTGTTCTTTTTTATCTCTAGCTTCAACAGAAGAATACAGACCCAATGGATTATAATTATCTGCATTCCCATGGTTGTTATAGCGTTTAATTATATGTTGAACAACAAACAGGCATTGACATGGATATTTCGATTGGGATTAATCAATGTTATCTTAATTGCCTATTTAAGAATAGGACTTGTACATCAACCTCTTTTATTTAACTTTTATTACGAAAGTCATGGCAACATCGAATGGGCTACCGCCATTAAGAATGAAGCAGGCAACAGGCCCGTGGTCTTTGAAAATTCTTATCGAAATGCCCCCATGTATTCCTTCTATACCAATGGTAGCCCCACATTTTCACTAAATAACTATATGTACCGAAAAAATCAGTATAGTATAGACAATTCTGAAGAAAACGTACGGGGAAAAGATGTGGCCTATATATCCAAATACCTAAATGACTTTTCATTTTCCTACCAAAGAGAAGATGGCGGACTTTATAAAGGAATATTTATTCCTAATTTTCAGTCTTTTAGAAAAGTGGAGTGTATTGTTGAAGAACAAGAGTTAACACTTACTACAGAAAAATCAATTGAACTATCTGTTTACAATCCCTATGAACAAAACATTTCATTGCAAGATTTAAAATTTGGCATAATTTATATGGATGCGTATAAAACCCCTATACAGACATTGGGTATTACACCCACTGCCAATACCCCAAATACCACACAATTGCAAGCAAAGGACACTACAAAATTTAAATTTAGCCTGCCTACAACCAAAAATGAAAACATTGGTTATTTTAGGGTCGTCATAGCAGAAAACAATCTACTATTTGGATTGAACGGAAAACCTATCCCCATAAACTAATGGAACCGATCAACAGAACAATTTTACAGACAGATTGGATTACAATTACGTTGTTCACTAGTTTTATCTGCGTTCTGATCGCAAAAAGTTTTGATTATACACGCTTTGTCAATTTTATTATCCTACCGTTCAACAACAAGTATATTACCATATACACCAAGAAAGAAAAACTGTTCAATTGGTTTCATATCCTAATAAGTCTATTTCAAATTATTAACACTACGCTTTTTATTTATTTTATTTGGCGTGAATTTTTAAATACCGGGGTCGTAAAAAACCCATTCTTATTTCCCATTCTGTTGGTCGTTGTTTTTTTGTTCATCACCTTAAAGACTGTAGTACAATTGGCCAATGGCTTTGTGTTCAATTCCTACAAAACATTCAATGAATTGATATTCAAGAAATTGACCTACTTAAATTATTCCGGCATTGTGCTATGTATCGCCAATATATTTTTAACCTACGTGGCAATAGATCATAAAATCATCATTATAATTGGCTCAATTTTATTTATAGCAATCAATATAATAGGCTGGTTGACAGTACTCAGGAATTATCAAAATTTTATTAGCTCCTATTTCTTCTATTTTATTTTGTACCTTTGCGCACTCGAAATTGCACCCTTAGTTATAATGGGAAGCTTTCTTAAATAGTGCACCGTATGAAAGTAAAAACGATTTTAGTCTCTCAACCAGAGCCGAAAATGGATAATTCTCCCTATTCCAAACTTATTGAAAAGGAGAAAGTAAAGGTTGATTTTAGGCCATTCATCCATGTAGAAGCGGTAGATGCAAAAAATGTGCGTCAGCAAAAGATAGATTTAAACGATTTTACCGCAATGATACTGACCAGCAGAAATGCGGTAGATCATTTTTTTAGAATTGCCGATGAAATGCGTTTTAAGGTTCCGGATTCCATGAAGTATTTCTGCCAGTCCGAAGCTGTCGCCTATTATTTACAGAAATATGTAGTTTACAGAAAGCGAAAGATTTACGTAGGCAAGCGTTTATTTACAGATCTTGTACCCTTGATCAAAAAGTATAAGGATGAAAAATTCCTTCTACCCTCTTCTGATGCCCTAAAGCCAGAAGTACCGGAAACTCTAGAATCATTAGGTATACATTGGAAAAGAGCTATTTTTTATAAAACGGTCATAAGCGACCTTTCTGATCTTAGAAACGTTTATTATGATATTCTGGTTTTCTTTAGTCCGTCCGGTATAGAATCCTTACTTCAAAACTTCCCTGATTTTGACCAAAAGGATACTAGAATCGCCGTATTTGGTAATTCTACAGTAGAGGCCGCTACAGGTGCAGGTTTACGTATTGATATAAAGGCACCAACGCCTGAGACACCGTCCATGACAATGGCATTACAGAAATATATTACCAGCGTAAATAAATAAAATTTCCATCAAATTCATAAAAAAAGCCTTGCATTAGCAAGGCTTTTTATTTTAGAAAGCATATCGTTGTGGACCTCCACGCCGTATCTCCTCACTGGCATAACTTTCATATTTTTTAAAGTTTTCCCTAAAAGCATTGGTAAGCTTAAATGCTGTTGTGTAATATTTTTCATCATTGTTCCAAGTTGCCCTAGGACTTAAGACTGAAGTAGGCACACCAGGACATTCCCTAGGTTGCGCAACACCAAACACGGAGTGTATGTGGTATTTATCATACGAGTAAAGACCAAGCTCACCATTTAGCGCCGCCGTAATCATTGCTCGCGTATATTTTAACTTCATTCGGGTACCAACCCCGTAAGGACCGCCTGTCCACCCCGTATTGACCAACCAAACGTCCACACCTGATTCTTTCATTTTCTTACTTAACATTTCTGCATATTTAGTGGGGTGCAACGGCATAAAAGGTGCACCAAAACAGGCAGAAAAAGAAGGTACCGGCTCTACCACACCGGCCTCAGTACCTGCAACCTTTGCCGTATAACCAGAAATAAAATGGTATGCAGCTTGGCTGGGGGTAAGTTTTGATATAGGAGGCAATACCCCAAAAGCATCCGCTGTTAAAAAGAATATATTTTTGACGTTTTTACCAATAGAAGGCAACTGTATATTATCAATATGGTGAATAGGATAACTAACCCTGGTGTTCTGCGTTATGGAAGTATCGGTAAAATCTACATTGCCCTTTTCATCCAAAACCACGTTCTCAAGTATAGCGCCTGGTTTAATTGCCCCAAAAATTTCAGGCTCCTGTTCTTGGGAAAGGTTGATGACCTTGGCATAACACCCACCTTCAAAATTGAATACGGTATTTCTGCTGGTCCATCCATGTTCATCATCACCAATTAATTTTCTGTTGGGATCGGTTGACAAGGTTGTTTTTCCAGTACCCGATAATCCAAAAAATATAGCGGTATCACCCTCCTTGCCCACATTCGCTGAACAGTGCATGGGCAACGTCTCCTTATAAACGGGAAGAATAAAATTCAATGCCGAGAAAATTCCTTTCTTAATTTCACCCGTATAACCTGTCCCACCTATCAAGGCGATTTTTCTAGTAAAATTTAAAATAGCGAAGTTATGTTGCCTAGTTCCATCTGCTGCTGCATCTGCCATAAACCCCGGAGCATTTATAACCGTCCATTCCGGTGTAAAATCATCTAGTTCAGAGGCAGTTGGTCTCAAAAACATATTATATGCAAACATATTGGACCAAGGGTATTCATTGATTACCCTAATATTCAGCCTGTAATCTTGATCTGCACACGCATAACTGTCACGCACAAAAAGCTCTTTTTCGTTTAAATAATCAATGACTTTAGCATATAAAGCATCAAATTTTTCACTCTCAAACGGAATATTAACCGGTCCCCACCATACCTTATCTTTCGTAATATTATCTTTTACGATGAACCGGTCCATGGGAGACCTACCCGTAAACTCTCCCGTATTTACCGCTAATGTTCCATTACTGGTTTCAACACCCATATTTTTATCTATGGTTGCCTTTTGAAGTTGTTCCGGCTCTTCTTGATAATGAAAATTGGCGTGTAAAATCCCATATTGTTTTAAAGAAATGGTATTCGCATTTGTTGCTGAGCTTTTCATGTTTTAAAGAATTAGTTCACGTAAAACTAAAAAATTTAAACATGAACCCTTGAAATTCAGAGCTTAATTAGCCTTTATACTCGTCGAAATACGAATTCTATGAAAGATTGGAAGAAAAGGAAAAATATTCACAGATCATTTATTCAAAATATTGCATTATATGAATCAAATATTGATTTTGAATAAATAATTAGTGATTTTGATTAAAAATTTTAAGAAATAAGCAATTTTCATCACTTTTTTAAAGGGCTATTTTCCTGCCTTAACAGAAAGAATTCTTTCGCTTTTTGTGATAATAATTCCTTTGCATTTTGCAAATTATACGCAAGATCCTTAGATGGGTTTTGAATTTCAAATACATCATAAATACCATGGTCCATTAATTGGTTTTTGGAAATATCCAACTTACCACAAATTGCTATTACCCTAGTATTGTATTTTTCACCAAGCCTCATTACACCCTGAATTAATTTACCGTTCATTGTCTGATCATCTATTTTACCCTCGCCAGTAACAATAAAATCAAAGGCCTTGGCCGCCAACAACTTTTCTACTCCAGACAGACCAAGGATAAAATCAATACCACTTAAGAAATTTGCGCCAAGAAAGGTTTTTAGACCATATGCAGCTCCACCTGCTGCACCTGATCCTGGCAAATGGGCATTTAAAAGGCCGTACGTTTCCGCCACTACCCGATCCAAATTTTCCAATCCTTGGTCAAGTACTTTTATAATTTCATCCGTAGCCCCCTTTTGGCCTGCATATACATAAGCTGCACCCTTAATGCCAAATAACGGATTGCTAACATCATTGACAGCATAAAAGGATACCTCTTTTAAATCATTACCCACCCAACTGTCATCTATACTTCTAATCTGCTCTAAACTATTGCCAATGGCCGGCAATTTTTTCCCTTTGGCATCCAGGAACACATAACCCAATGCACGGGCAATTCCCATACCCCCATCATTGGTAGCACTGCCCCCTAGACCTATGTATATATTCTTAATTCCTTTTTGTACGGCATCCTTTATCTGTAGCCCGGTACCGTACGTACTGGTCAACATAGGATTTCTTTCTTCGGGCTTTAATAGTTCCATCCCAGAAGCATTGGCCAGCTCAATATATGCAGCATTATCCTTTTTATTGTACAGGTAATGGGAGCGTAATGGTTTTCCTAAGGGGTTTTCAGTGACAACCTCAACGGAAATACAGGGCTTATAACTGGCTACGGCATCCATAAAACCATCGCCACCATCAGATGCCTTTATGAATTTATAGGTAAAATCCACCCCTGCTTTTTGCACTCCATCTATAAAAGCTTTTGAAACTTCTTCACTGGTTAAGGAGCCTTTAAACTTATCTGGTATGAGTAGTAGTTTCATTTAGTAATATTTTTTAGGGGGAAACTATCTATGGAAATGTCCCATAATTCTGGGAGTATAAAATATACGAAAAAGGTTAATATAATGATTGATATGATATTCATAAAAAATCCTTTGCTGACCATATCAGGAATTCTTAAATATCCCGATCCAAAAACTACAGCATTTGGTGGCGTGGCGACCGGTAACATAAAGGCACAGGAAGCGGCTACCGCAGCACCTACCATAAGGATAAATGGATGCACATCTATTGATAAGGCCATTGGTGCCAAAACAGGTAAGAGCATAGCGGTAGTTGCCAAATTTGATGTGATTTCGGTTAAAAAATTTACCGCGGTAATGAGCACCACGATCAATAAAAATATAGGCAATCCTGCCAATGATGTCATTTGGTTGCCAATAAAGACGGCCAGCCCACTTACTTCAAATCCTTTGGCCAAAGCCATGCCCCCGCCAAATAATAATATAATACCCCAAGGCATTTTTACCGCCTCCTCCCAATTGATCAATTGGTGCCCCTTCTTTTTGGACGGAATCAGAAATAACAAAATAGCAAAAAATATAGCAATAATTGTATCATCTAAATTTGGCAATATCCGCTGTAACAAAAAAGAGCGGGTTATCCAGCAAAATGCCGTTAATGCAAACACAAAGGCAATAATCTTTTCTTCATAACTGATTTTACCTAAAGTGGACAATAAACGTTTTATCTCCTGTTTGCCCCCCGGAAATGATTTTTGCTTAAACGAAAAAGCAAATCTGGTCAAGTATTTCCAGCATATGAACAATAACAATACGGATATTGGCAGCCCAAACATAAACCACTGCATAAATGTTATTTCATACCCGTAGTTATCTAATACAACACCTGCCAATACTAGATTAGGGGGTGTGCCGATCAAGGTTGCCAAACCTCCAATAGAGGCACTATATGCAATGGCCAACATCAATGCCTTGCCAAATATTTGGTTTTCATCCTCTATAGTATCTGGGTTGTCCCTTAATTGCTTTATAATAGCTAGTCCTATGGGCAACATCATTACTGAAGTGGCCGTATTGGAAATCCACATCGATAAAAATGCGGTTGCCACCATAAACCCTAAAATTATCTTACGAACATCTGAACCTATTAAATTAATGATATGGAGGGCAATACGTCTATGCAGGTTCCATTTTTCAATGGCAATGGCAATTACAAAGCCACCCATGTAAAGAAATACATATTTATGACCAAATGACCCGGATGTAGCCGCCAAATCCAATCCACCGGATAGTGGAAACAAGACCAAGGGCAACAATGCGGTGACCGCTATGGGAATTACCTCCGTAATCCACCAAATGGCTATCCATAATGTAGATGCAAGTACGGCGTTCGCTTCTTTAGAAAGTCCTTCCGGATGAAAAAAGGAGATAATTAGTATAAAGGATAGCGGACCTAGGACCAAGCCCAACCATTTAATTTTATGCATACATCTTACATTGTAGATTGAATTTACGGTTTTATCCAATGCTATTCAACGCCATATTGCTTTTTGCCAGTATTTGATCGTAAAATACTATAACCCAATAATCCCCAACCAGCAATTAAGAAAACTCCGCCTATTGGTGTTAAAAAACCAATGGACCTAAAATCATAGTCCACCACATCATTGAGCGACAAAAGGTAAATTGAAAATGAAAACAGCACCACCCCTATTAACGTACTTATATATATTGATTTTTTGAACAGGATATTTTCTGGCATCAAACCCAACACAAATAAGAAAAAAGCATGATACATTTGATACCGAACACCGGTTTCAAAAGTTGTTACCGCTTCTGTACCTACCAAATTTTTTAAGCCATGGGCACCAAAAGCTCCAAAAACTACCGCCAACAAACCAAATACGCATGCTGTACTTAAAATTGTTTTTTTCATAACTTTATTCTATTATTTTCTTATAAATGTAACATTTTGATACCTTAGTGAATAAATACCAATCAAAAATACTGAAATCGTATGATGCGCAAAATTCTAGTTATAGGGGCAGGAAAATCCACTTCATTTTTATTGGATTATCTTTTAAAAAAGGCTGATGCAGAACAATTAGAAATAACCATTGGCGATATAAATCCCAGTATCATACCCGCTCAAATTACAGACCATGCCCATTGCACTGTAATTACGCTAGATATTTTTGTAGAAACCGAACGTAAGCTTGCTATTGCCAATGCTGATCTTGTCATATCTATGTTACCGGCACGATTTCACATCAAAGTGGCCCAAGATTGCGTTAAACTTAAAAAACACTTGGTAACCGCCTCATATATTAGTCCGGAACTGTTGGCCCTAAACGAAAGCGTAAAGAAAAATAACTTGGTTTTTATGAACGAGATCGGGCTAGACCCTGGCTTGGACCACATGAGCGCAATGCAAGTCATTGACCGTATTCGTGAAAACGGGGGAGAAATCATTCTGTTCGAATCTTTTTGTGGAGGATTGGTAGCTCCCGAAAACGATAATAACCTCTGGAACTATAAGTTTACCTGGAACCCAAGAAATGTGGTACTTGCCGGACAGGGCGGTACGGCTAAATTCATTCAAGAAGGCACCTATAAATATATCCCTTACCATAGACTTTTTAGAAGAACGGAATTTTTTGAAATTGAAGGATATGGCCGTTTTGAAGGGTATGCCAATAGGGATTCCCTTAATTATAGGGAAGCCTATAAATTACAGGATGCCCTCACTATTTATAGGGGAACCATGCGCCGTGTTGGGTTTTCCAAAGCTTGGAATATGTTTATTGAATTAGGGGTAACGGACGATTCCTACACCATTGAAAATTCCGAAAATATGAGCTATAGGGAATTCATTAACCTATTTCTGCCTTATTCGCCCACAGATTCCGTAGAACTAAAATTAAGACATTATCTGAAACTTGACCAAGATGATATTAGGTGGGACAAACTATTGGAACTGAATATTTTTGATCATAAAAAAATAATAGGAATACCCAATGCCACACCCGCACAAGCTCTGCAAAAAATCCTTGAGGATAGTTGGACCTTAAAAGCAGACGAAAAAGATATGATCGTTATGTACCATAAATTTGGATATAGATTAAATGGTCAAGAAAAACAAATAGATTCCAAACTAGTGGTCACCGGTGAAAACCAAACCTATACCGCAATGGCCAAAACCGTAGGACTACCCGTGGCCATTGCAGCATTAAAGATTTTAAATGGTAATATTACTACCCCAGGAGTGCAAATACCTATTACCAAAGAGGTTTACGAGCCCATTCTGGAAGAGTTGAAAACCTATGGTATCAATTTTAAGGAATACGATGTACCCTACTTGGGCTACAACCCTAATGCCGTAGTAAATTGAGCAAATACCAGTATCAATTTAAAAGCAATTAGGTATTTTTATATTTTAATTTGAAACTACTGAATGAAAACACCTACTAGTTTGGCTAAAATTGATGGTATTGACAAGAAAATCCTAAGATTTTTAATGAAAGATGCCAGAAAACCGGTTCTGGAAATTGCGCGAAGCATTGGAATATCTGGAGCTGCCATACACCAGCGCTTACGTAAACTTGAAGCATCTGGCCTATTGGCAGGTTCAAAATTCGTAATCAATCCAAAATCACTTGGATATACCACTATGGCCTATATTGGTATATATTTGGACAAAGCCATGAGTAATCCTGTGGCCGTAAAGCAATTGGAAAAAATTCCGGAAATACTTGAATGTCACTATACCACGGGCAACTGGTCTATTCTTATAAAAGTGTTATGTAGGGACAATGAACATTTAATGCAGGTATTGAACAAGGAAATTCAGCAAATTGAAGGTGTTTCCAGAACAGAAACCTTTATTTCGCTTGCACAACAAATAGACCGGCAAATATCAATTTAAGTGGAGAGCAACAATAGTTCTTCTGAACCAGAACCTAGTTGTATCCTATCTTTTTTTGTAAAACCCAATTTACGCAACAATGCCAACGATCGGGTATTGGTTTCCATACATATGGCTAGAATACGTGAGCTTTGTAATTGATTCTTACCAAATTCCATCATAGCCATAGATGCTTCATACGCACATCCAAAACCTTCGTAAGCAGGTAAGAAGGCAAAGCCCAAATCTATATTATCTAAATAATCCCTTTTCAAAAGTCCGCAAATGCCAATGGGTAAACCATTGCCCAAACAAACCTTTAACAATCCAAAGCCATGTTTTTGATATCCTGCCATAAAATTGTTCACGATATAATCTTCCGCTTTTTTTACGGTAGATAGCTGCTTGTCTCCTATAAACTGTAGCCATCCTTCACTGTTCAATAGTTCATATATAAACGTAGCATCTTCCAAGCTAATGGGTTCCAAACGCAACCTTTTGGTATTTATCCGATCCATAAAAAACCATATAAAACAAAAAACCCGTCTTTGAGACGGGTTTTCTTATGATTATTTTTTTCGTATTAATCTCTACCGCCAAATACTTGTAACCCCCAGTAAACCAAAGTAGCCAGTGAACCTATTGCAGCAACCAAATAGGTACGAGCCGCCCATTTTAATGCATCTTCAGAACCTTTATACTCTTCTGGAGTAACTACATTTTTATTCTTTAACCAAGCCAAGGCACGGTTACTGGCATCATATTCAACAGGTAAGGTGACAAAACTGAACAACGTTGCCAGTCCCATCATTACCAAACCTGCAATGGCTACCCAGTATCCCAAACCTACACCAGCAGCGGCACCCAATGCCAATCCACCGAATACGACCCACATGGACATGCTTGAGGTTACGCTGACAATTGGCACCAATTTGGAACGCATACCCAACCATTCATAAGCTTGGGCATGTTGTACGGCATGACCCACCTCATGGGCAGAAACTGCCGCAGCGGCTGCATTTCTTTGGTTATACACCCCTTCACTTAAATTTACGGTTTTGTTCTTTGGATTGTAGTGATCCGTTAACATACCAGGGGTAGATACCACCTTAACATCTCTAATGCCGTGATCAGCCAACATTTTCTCTGCAATTTCTGCACCACTCATTCCATTTTGCAAATGCACCTTGGAATAAAACTTAAACTTACTCTTTAATTTACTGCTTACCAACCAGCTTACCAATGCTATGGCTCCGATCAATATATAATATCCCATCATAACGTTTCTATTTTTAAATCAATTAAATATACTAAAGATTCATACTTAAATTAGAATCCAACCATTTAAAAGCAAAAACCCCGCCAAAATCCTTTTGATTTTGACGAGGTCTATTTTACTGACAAAATGTACTTGTTATGCTACAATGCCTTCCCAGCCAAAAGCTTCTATTATCTCTTGGTATACTACATTACCATCTACAATATTTAAGCCTCTCCTTAAGGAAGCATCCTTATCACACGCTGTCTCCCATCCTAAATTGGCCAATTTTAAGGCATAGGGCAAAGTTACATTGGTCAATGCCATTGTAGAGGTATACGGTACGGCCCCTGGCATATTCGCCACCGAATAATGTACAACATCGTCTATGATATAAATAGGATCCTCATGAGTTGTAGGCCTTGTGGTTTCCACACATCCGCCTTGGTCTACGGCCACATCTACGATTACTGTACCCGGTCTCATTTCTTTAAGCATATCCCTGGTTATTAAATTTGGTGCCTTGGCCCCTTTTAACAATACACCCCCTATAATTAGATCATGGGTCTTTATAAGCCTTCTAATATTAAATTCATTTGAAAATTCGGTTACTACATGTGGTGGCATCACATCATTAACATAGCGCAAACGTTTCATGTTAATATCCAATATGGTAACATGTGCACCCAAACCTGCTGCCATTTTTGCAGCTTGGATACCTACTACACCTGCACCAAGTACCAACACTTTGCCCGGTGCCACACCTGGTACACCGCCTAACAATACCCCACGGCCCTTTACCGGTTTCTCCAAATATTTGGCACCTTGCTGTATGGCCATTCTTCCCGCTACTTCGGACATTGGCGTTAATAAAGGTAACGTACCTTCTTCATCTTCCACGGTCTCATATGCTATACATACCGCTTTTTGTCTTATCATGGCCTTTGTCAACTCTTCACTTGAGGCAAAATGAAAATATGTAAACAGTATTTGACCCTTTTGTATTAAATCATATTCCTCCTCTATAGGCTCTTTTACCTTAACGATCATTTCACTCATGGCATATACCTGGCCTATAGTATCCAAAATAATAGCACCTGCTTGTTGATAGTCTTGATTAAAGAATCCGCTTCCTTCCCCAGCGCCAGATTGCACATAGACTTTGTGATTGTTCTTTACCAATTCAAAAACACCGGCCGGCGTCATGCCTACCCTGCTTTCATTGTTCTTAATTTCTTTTGGAATACCAACGATCATGATGTTATCATTTTATGTTATACCACAAAATTGAAACTAATTATACACATATCAAACATAAAATCGATAAAATGTAGGGGTTATATGTTTAAATAAGTAATTATATTGAATATACCCCCTAAATTTTTAGGGGGTAAACTTAACTAAAATGAAATAAATTATGCTGAACCCCCTATATTTTAAAAAATTCTGATGAATTGATGATAAGTATAAATGTAACTATTGTAACAAACCACAATCGTTAAACCCAATAAAATAAACGGCACTTTCACGGAATAACAACTCTACGCTTAACGTTATATGGGCCGTCTTTTTGTTTAGCGCAACTATGAAAAAAAACAAAAACGTCATTACGGGATTACGAAGCAATCTGCTAAATCCCAGTTGAGGACTTACTGACCACATCTTTTCGCCGTAATGACGTTTTACAAATAAGTATTACCCTACGATATTTACAATCTTACCGGGTATTACAATTACTTTCTTAGGTTCACGCCCTTGTAATTGCTGTTGTGTTTTTTCGTTGGCCATGACCGCTGCCTCAATTTCATCTTTGGACAAATCCAAGGAAAGCTCCATGGTAAATTTCATTTTACCGTTAAACGAGATAGGATACTCCTTGCTACTTTCCTTTAAGTATTTTTCCTCGAATTTTGGAAAGGGTGCCGTTGCAATGGACTCCGTATGGCCCAATTTACTCCAAAGTTCTTCTGCTATATGGGGAGCATAAGGTGATACCAATATGATCAATGCTTCTAACACTTCCTTATTTGCGCATTTTTGCGCAGACAGTTCATTAACGGCAATCATGAATGTAGATACTGAAGTGTTGAAGGAAAAGTTCTCAATATCTTCCTGAACCTTTTTAATGGTTTTATGCAAAGTCTTCAACGCCTCTTTTGAGGGTTCTTCCTGACCATTATCCTGTGAACCATCTATAAACGGCGCATATAACTTCCATAATTTTTTCAAGAAACCATGGGTACCTGTTATCCCTGCAGTATTCCAAGGTTTGGATTGTTCCAAAGGACCCAAGAACATTTCATACAAGCGTAGACTGTCTGCTCCATATTCTTCACATATGGCATCGGGGTTTACAACATTAAATTTGGATTTGGACATTTTTTCAACCTCACGACCTACTTTAAATGTACCGTCATCCTCAGTAATAAATTCCGCATCCGCATATTCCTCTCTCCACTTTTTGAAACCATCAATATCCAATTCATCCGATGCGTTTACCAATGATACATCTGCGTGTATGGGGACAACTTGATTTAACCTCAATTCCGCCTTTGCTAACTTATTATCAAAATAACCGTCAAGCCTATTTTTTAAATTTGCATTAAACTCATTTAACAATTCAGCCGAATTCCTTAATTGAGAAAACAAACTGAATGAAATATAAACCTGATTCATTTTCTGCTCATCAAAGCCTAAATCAGCACTTCTACCTTCAAAACCAAATGTTGTAGGCGACAATCGATGCACAAAAGCACTTGTCCCCGTAATCATACCTTGGTTGATCAGCTTTTTCGCGAACTCATCTTTGGGCACCAAACCTTTATCGAACATGAATTTTTGCCAGAAACGGCTATACAACAAATGCCCGGTTGCGTGCTCACTTCCTCCAATATACAAATCTACATCCTCCCAATAATCAATGGCTTTCTTTGAAAAAATCTCATCATTATTATTTGGGTCCATATACCTATTAAAGTATTGGGAACTACCTGCCCAACCCGGCATGGTATTCAACTCCAGCGGAAAAACTGTTGTATGATCAATCTTACTATTTGCCACTACCTTATTCGCTACGGTATCCCACGCCCAAACCTCGGCATTGCCCAAAGGCGGCTCTCCGGTTTCGGTGGGCAAGTACTTTTCAACTTCGGGCAACTCAATGGGCAGATGTTCTTTTGCAATCATCTGTGGCATACCATCTACATAATACACCGGGAAAGGTTCCCCCCAATATCTTTGGCGACTAAATACGGCATCGCGAAGCCTATAATTTACCTTGCCTTTTCCTTGACCTAATTTTTCCAATTCAAATATGGCACGCTTTACCGCTTTCTTATAGGGCAAGCCGTTTAAAAAATCAGAATTGGCAATTATGGTTTTATCCTTATCCGCAAATGCTTCTTCAGAAATATCAATTCCTTCAAAAATATTGGGAATTGGCAGGTTAAAATGTTTGGCAAAATCATAATCCCGTTGATCTCCACAAGGTACAGACATTACAGCACCGGTACCATAACCAGCCAATACGTAATCCCCGATCCAGATCGGAATAGGCTCTTTTGTAAATGGATGCTCCGCATAGGCACCCGTAAATGCACCGGATATGGTTTTTACATCGGCCATACGGTCGCGCTCAGAACGTTTTGCCGTAGCTTCTATATATGCCTCTACCTCGTCCTTATACTCTGCTGTTGTAATTTTGCCCACCAATTCATGTTCCGGAGCCAAGGTCATAAAAGAAACTCCGAAAATAGTATCGGGTCTAGTCGTAAACACTTCTATGGTTTCATCGTGCCCATTGACGTTGAAAATTGCCGAAGCTCCTTCACTCCTGCCGATCCAATTGGTCTGGGAATCCTTTAACGGCTGTGGCCAATCTATGGTATCCAAACCATCTAACAACCGCTGGGCATAGGCAGAAATACGCATACTCCACTGGGTCATCTTTTTACGAACTACCGGGTGACCGCCACGTTCCGATACTCCGTTTACAATTTCGTCATTTGCCAATACCGTTCCCAATGCCGGACACCAGTTTACCTCGGTATCCGCCAAGTATGTCAACCTATATTTTAATAGTATTTCTTGCTTTTCCACCTCTGAAAAAGCGGTCCAATCTTCCGCTGAAAAAACAGCAATATCATCATCGCATACGGCATTTATATTGGCATTACCTTCTGTCTCCAATATAGCGATCAAGGTATCTATATCTTCTGCCTTATCCGTATCCTTATTATACCAAGAATTAAAGATCTGGATAAAGATCCACTGGGTCCATTTATAATATTCAGGACTGGACGTACGCACCTCCCTGCTCCAATCAAAAGAAAAGCCCAACTGATCTAATTGCCTCCTATAGGTTTTAATGTTCGCCGCCGTAGTTATGGCAGGATGCTGCCCGGTCTGTATGGCATACTGCTCCGCTGGTAATCCAAAAGAATCATACCCTTGTGGGTGCAATACGTTAAAACCTTGATGCCTTTTATAACGTGCATAAATATCACTGGCTATATACCCCAATGGGTGTCCAACGTGCAGACCTGCACCTGATGGATAAGGGAACATATCCAACACATAGAATTTTTTCTTATCAGAATTGTTCTCCGCCCTAAAGGTTTGGTTTTCTGCCCAATATTTTTGCCACTTGGCCTCAATTTCGTTGAAATTGTATTGCATGATTTTAACTTCTTTGCTGTAAGTCGCAAAAATAGGTGGAATCAACGAGAGTTAAAAAGATATTGGAAATAACAGTGCTCTCATGATTTCCAAACTAGGCTATGGCAGTGATGTAAATTTGGTATCTTAGGATCGTGAAAACAAAATGTCCCAAAATATTTTTTTCCTTCATAACGCTACTTTGCCTATCTAACACGGTACTCCAAGCACAACTAGGCTTTTGCGGAGGTAGCTCCGGAGACCCAATATTTACTGAGGATTTTGGATCCGGAACCACAGACGGACCGGCGCTTCCTGCAGGTACAACATCCTATAATTTTACCACGGGAACACCCAATGACGGAGATTATACCATATCTAGCACCACCAATTATTTTGATTGGATTTCCGTACAGGACCATACGCCGGGAGACACCAATGGAAAGTCATTCATTGTCAACGCAAGCTTCACCGCCGGGGAGTTCTACCAAAGACAGGTCATGGGTCTATGCGAAAATACCACCTATGAATTTTCATCATGGCTTATCAATTTACAATCTATAGGAAGTTGTGAAGGCAATAGCATACCAGTTAACGTAAGATTTCAGATTTGGGATGAAACGGATACCAATTTATTGGCGCAGGGAGATACCGGAAGTATTACAGCAAATTCCAATACGGAATGGCAACAATATGCCTTGGTTTTTACCACTGAACCCGGACAAACCTCGGTTATTCTTAAGATGAGGAACAATAGCAACGGAGGTTGTGGTAACGACCTGGCCATTGATGATATTGTCTTTAAATCTTGTGGGGACAACGTTACCGTAAGCACCAATTCCGCCGAAGAAAGTTTAACCATATGTGAAGACCAAGGCAGCGTAACAAGTACCATTATTGCCACACCGGATAATTCTATTTTCTCTACCCATGCCTATCAATGGCAACAAAGTAACGATCAACAACTATGGTCGGATATCCCTAATGAAACCAGCAATACGTTGTCAACCCCACCCATAACGGAAACCACGTATTACAGGGTAAAAATTGCGGAAGATCCCATAAATGTCAACAATGACCTTTGCAATATTGTGTCCAATGTATTTGATATTATAGTGCAAACTATACCCAATGCTCCTATTAGTAATGGGAATGTTACTATTTGCCAAGGTGAAACCGGTATTCTTACCGCCACTACCGTTAATGGATATACCGTGAACTGGTATGACCAGCCTACCGGTGGCTCCTTATTATTGGAGGACTCCATGAATTTTGAAACAGAACTTGCAGGCACCTATTATGCCGAAGCCGTATCAACAACTATAACTTGTTCCTCAACTTCTAGAACGGCCATTTCATTAACCGTAAACCAACCTCCTAATGTACAGGATGAAACCGTTACTTTTTGCGAGGGAACCATGGCCATCTTAACCGCCAATATGGACAATGCCAACTATGAATGGAACACAGGGGCAACTACCCAGGAAATTACAACAGACACCCCAGGGATATATACGGTCCTAATAACTGACAGTAACGGTTGCTCCGCAACCAAAACGATTACCGCAGAACAGATAGACCTGCCTATAATAAGCACTATTAGATCCAACGGACCATCTATTGAAATCACTATAGAAAATGAAGGAGAGTTTGAGTACTCCCTAGACGGATTTAATTATCAAAACAGTCCGGTTTTTGAAGCTGTAAATGGGGGAAATTATACCATATATGTTAGGGATACATTTAACTGCGGAGTGGTTACAGCAAGTTTCGACCATTTGGTAATCCCTTCTTTTTTTACACCAAATGGAGATAACGTAAATGATGTATTTGAGCTTGAAGGAACAAATGCCTTCCCCAACCTAACCATATCCATTTTTGACCGTTATGGCAAATTATTGAAATTCGCCAATTCCGATGCCGCTTATTGGGATGGGACTTTTCAAGGAAAACAAATGCCATCAGATGATTATTGGTATAAGATCATTGCTGGAAGTATACAAATTGACGGACACTTTACACTGAAACGTTAACAGGTTGAAAATTTCAAGCTGCATTTAACTTTACTTTGCTATTTTTACTGCACTTTTAAGTGCTATATGGCGAACTCTTTTGAAAATTATCAACGACGTAAACTAATCTCATCATACTTTTCCGTAGTGCTAAGTATTGCTTTGGTACTGTTTTTATTAGGTATCTTGGGCCTTTTGGTATTAAATACCAAAAAATTGGCCGATCGCTCAAAGGAACAAATTACTATTTCCGTCTTCCTAAAAGAGAATACCAAGGAGATTGAAGTAGAACAACTTCAAAAAACCTTGGCCATGTCAGAATATACCAAATCGTCTACCTATGTCTCCAAGGAAGAGGCCGCAAAACAACATAGTGAAGATATTGGAGAGGATTTTGTGGACTATCTAGGATACAACCCTCTAAAAAATTCCATTGATGTAAAATTGAAAGCCGATTTCGTGACCGCAGAAAAAGTGGAGGAAATTGCTGCTACGCTTGCTGAAAAAAGTTTTGTGGACGAAGTCAGTTATGACCGTGTTTTGGTCAGTATGGTAGCTAAAAGTGTAGAGCAAATTGGTTTTTGGATCTTGGTAGCCAGTGCCATATTTACTTTTATTGCCGTACTATTGATCAACAGCTCCATAAGATTGTCCATCTATTCCAAAAGGTTCATCATCAAGACCATGCAAATGGTAGGGGCCACAAAGACTTTTATCAGAAGACCTTTTATTTGGCAAAACATTAAACTGGGTATGATCGGCGCTGCAATTGCCTTATTGGCCATTGCCGGAGTCGTCTATTATTTAAATACCAATTTTCAGGATTTTGGGCTTTTTGACGAACCATACATTTTAATCATCCTTTTTGTCAGTGTATTTCTTTTGGGTATCCTTATTTCGTTCATCAGCACGTATTTTGCGACCCAACGTTTCCTAAACCTTAGAACCGACGAATTATATTATTAAATTTGCGCCATGAGTAAAAAGAACAAAGTAGAACAACCGCCTAAACAGGAGTTTATCTTTCAAAAGAAGAATTACACGTTTATGTTCATAGGCATTGCTTGTATCGCATTAGGTTTTATATTAATGAGCGGAGGAGGAAGTGACGACCCCAATGTATTCAATCCGGAAATATATAATTTTAGGAGAATTCGTTTGGCCCCTACTTTAGTGTTGATTGGCCTAGGCATTGAAATCTACGCAATCTTACTGAACCCACACAAAAAGAAAGCATAATTGGATACTTTAGATGCTATACTGCTCGGGATCATTCAAGGATTGACCGAGTTCTTACCCGTATCATCAAGCGGTCATTTGGAATTGGGCAAAGCAATACTTGGTGATAATTCCTTACAGGAAGAGAGTTTATTGTTCACCGTTGTCCTACATTTTGCAACTGCGCTTAGTACCATAGTTGTGTTCAGAAAGGATATTTGGGAAATTATAAGTGGATTGTTTCAATTTAAATGGAACGAAGAAAGTCAGTTTTCCGTAAAGATTATCATTTCCATGATACCGGCCGTCATTGTAGGCCTCTTTTTCGAGGAGCAACTAGAAGCATTTTTTGGCGGCAATATTAGATTTGTAGGCTTTATGTTGATCATAACCGCCGTATTACTTTATTTTGCAGATAAAGCCAAGGATACCCAAAAAAAAGTAAGTTTTGGAAACGCCTTTATTGTAGGCATATCTCAAGCAATTGCCATGCTACCGGGTATTTCAAGAAGTGGCGCTACAATTTCAACGTCCGTTCTATTAGGGGTAGACAAATCCAAAGCGGCAAGATTTTCATTCTTGATGGTAGTTCCTCTAATTTTTGGCAAGATTGCCAAAGACCTAATGAGCGGGGATCTTAACTTTACCGGAGAAAACAATGTTGCCATGGGTGCAGGGTTTATCGCCGCCTTTATAGCAGGTTTGGCCGCATGTACCTGGATGATCAAACTGGTACGTAAAAGCAAACTTTCCTATTTTGCCATCTACTGCCTTATCGTAGGATTAATTGCCGTGATTTACGGTTTTACCAACTCATAACACCCACCATAAACAAACCCAAAACCTACATGGAAAATTTAACGAAAGAAGATTTCCTAAACGGTAAGGTGTTATTGATCGATAAGCCTTTGGGATGGTCCTCTTTCCAGGCCGTAAATAAATTAAAATGGGCCATTAGAAAAAAATTCAGTCTTAAGAAATTTAAAATTGGCCATGCCGGTACATTAGATCCATTGGCAACCGGACTTTTAATTATCTGCACAGGTAAGTTCACCAAAAAAATTACCGAGTTTCAAGGTCAGGAAAAAGAATATACTGGCATTTTCACCCTAGGTGCTACAACACCTTCCTATGACTTGGAGACCGTTATTGATAACACTTACCCCACAGACCATATTTCACCGGCGTTGATTAAGGAGACCACCCACCAATTTATTGGGGAAATAGCGCAAGCACCCCCTGTATTCTCGGCATTAAAAAAGGATGGTAAGCGCCTGTATGAACTGGCTAGGGAGGGTAAGACCGTAGAAATTTCCAAACGTATTGTTACGATTAGGGAATTTGAAATAACCAAAATTGATGACCTTAACGTTCATTTTAGAATTACATGTAGCAAAGGCACTTACATCCGTTCCATAGCCAATGATTTTGGCCTTGCACTAGGTTCAGGGGCACATTTATCTGCCCTAAGGAGAACCAAAATAGGTGATTTTAACGTAGATATAGCCCAAGACCCTATGATATTTGCCAATGTATTATTGGGCACCGAACATGGTTCTTGAACGACTTTTAAGGATTAGGCATACGGGTTTTAAAATATTTTGGTATAATTGAGGTTATATTACCATGAATTTAAACAGACAACAACTATCATTGCTTATTACGTTTCTTAGCATGGCTATAGTGGTCCTGGTATTGTTCAGTATTCATTTAGGAGGCAAGGAAGAAAGGCATGATGACTATGTTGTTGAAATGGTGATGGACGAGGAAATTTTTGAAAAATTACTGGAGGAAGAAGAAACCAAGGAAGAGCAGGCCAATATAGATCCAATTAAAAGTCATTTGGCCTATAACGAAACGGCCAAACCTAGTTATGGTAATCCCGAGCCCTTAAAAACATTGGACGAAATTTTACAGGAGCGCAGTGAAATGGAAGAAAGCGCTACAACGGACAATGCAACTGACGATCAAGGTTATGCTGAACGAATAAAGGCTTTGGCCAAAAAAAGGGAAGAAAAACGACAACTTCTTGGTGAAAAGGAAGCCCAAAAAAAGGAATTTACCAATAACCTCGCCGCGCGTAGGACTTCCGTTTCCTATTCATTGCTTAACAGAACCAATTATAGGTTGCCTCCCCCAATCTATACATGTATTGAAGGTGGTAAAGTAGTCATCAATATAGTGGTAAACGAATTGGGTTATGTTACGGATGCGGACTTTAACGAACGTAGTTCCGGCACCTCTAATGGTTGCCTTGTGGAAAATGCAATAGCCTATGCTTTAAAATCCCGTTTCAACTCATCTGATAAGAAATCTCAAAAAGGTTCTATTACCTATTTATTTCAAGGGAAGTAACCTTAATAAATCCTCTAGAATACTCTGCCCTTTATCCTTATTATAAAATAGCTGTAGATCCTGCTTGAACTCGGGCGTAAGCTTGCCATGCGTACTCTTATACTTTTCTACCATTACCGTGGCCTTCATAGATCGTGGCCCCCATGTTGCCACTGGGACACCACTATTTTGATCAATAGCAACTAATTTAGGAATAGACCTTGTTCCATTTGTCAAAAAACGGTCCATGATCGCCAAATTCTTATCACGTAAAATTATAGTCAACGAAACTTTAGGATTGATTTCCGTTATCTTATGCATTACCGGCAGTGCGGGGGAAGCATCTCCGCACCAACTTTCCGTCAATACTAACCAAGAAACAGGTTGAACTACAGATTTGATTTTGGCAATATCTTCATCACTGAACCTTAAGGTTTTGTCCCACCTCCTCATTCGGCTATCGTTCAACCGGGTATACTGCACAAAAGCTTCCGTTTGCTCGGGGCCCGTAGTAGCACCCTTTTTCGCCAAGCTGGCCACCAAGGCCCTGTATGCACCATACGTGTACCCGCTAACCAAACTTTTTTCAATTAAATCCTCTACGGCAAGCTCCATATTATCCTTGTTCAATACATTAATCGTAGACATTAGTAGCCAACACCACCCAATACTTACAAATTTTCCGGATTCACCGCCAAGCTATTGAACAATTTGGCCTTTGCCGTAAAATATTTATTCTCTACTAGATTTTGTTTTAAGACGGCATCAATCAATTTTGTCTCTCTTGAATTAATCAAGAACAATGAACTTTCACCAAAACTGAACTTACGTTCCTCCGCTGCCAAAAGTGCCTGATAACTTGCCACAATATCCTCTATTAAGCTGTTTTGTTTCTCAAAAGATTCCAGTTCATTATAGATAGCCACTATTTTGTTCTGTATTTGTACTTGGGCATTATCAAACTCAAACTGGGCATCCCTTAGTTTCAGTTTTGCCAATTTTAAATCTCCCCGCTCCTTTCTTAGGAACAAGGGAAGTTCAAAATTTAACCCGCCTTTATAATTCTGTGGCTCCAATGAATTTAGATAATTGGGCGTATCCGTAATAAATTTATATTCTACATCTATCCTAGGCAGCAGCTTATTGGTCTTTAACCGTTTATCCACGGTCAACCCATCTATTTTATAACCTAATGATTTTAACTTGGGATGATTCTCCAGCACAAAACTATCCAACGGTTTTCCTAAAATTTCCAATGCCTGATCTATTTCTACATCCAAGGAGAGATCTGGCAAGACATTTTCCTGAAGTTCCATGGGAATATTCTCTCCCATCCATAGAAAATTTGAGAGTTCCAGTCTGGCATTACGTAAAGTAACCTTAGCCTGTTCAAGTTCTAACGCCCTATTCTGAACGGCAATTTTGGCCTCAACGGTGTCTATTGCGGCAATTTCGCCTGCCAATGCACTTTGATTGATGCCTTTTAGCCTAACCTTAGCATTATCCAAAAAATCATTGAACAACAAACTATTTCTATAGGCCTGAAGCCAGTTAAAATAGGCCAAGGAAGCATCATATAAGATTTGATTGACCAAAATATCCCTATCCGCTTTGGATTGTTCCCTAAAGAACTTTGCTTTTTTTAAGGTGGCCATTCTCTCATTGATCCAGGAACCACGGCCCAAGGACAAGGCTACCCCAGCGCTGTACAAACCATCTTCCGGCACATTACGTTCCGCATTAACGTATTCACCTGTATACTGTTCAAAATCTCCCTTGAGTTCTATACCGTACCATGTAGGCACCTTGAAAGTGGCATTTAGCAAATCATAATACTCCTTACCCTTGAACTCCTTTCCTGAATAATCGACCTCGATTTTTGGATCGAACCCACCTCTGGCCTTCATTAAATTGGCCTGCCCAATATCCAAGGCCATATTTGCTTGTCTTGCTATAGGATGGTATTTTTTGACATAGCCTAAATACTCCCTGAAATTTAGCTGTAGGGAATCCACGTTTTGAGCATTTGCAAAACAACCGGCACAAAAACAAATTATAAGGATAAATAATCTCATCTTTATTTTTTTACAGGTTTGTCCTGGGCACCATTGGGCTGATAATAGTTTGGCGGGAAGCCATTTAACTGCCTCCATAGTTCATACCAAATTGGAACATCTTCCAATAAGGCAATGGTATTGGCTCCGGAACCTACCCTAAGGGCGTTGGGCCAAGGTTGATCGCTCTTATCCGGTGATAACAGCACCCTATACTTTCCATTGGGGTTTATAAAGGTTTCTATAGCTACTACCTCTCCGGCGTACGTACCGTAAGAGGCATTGGGCCAACCACTGAATACGATAGCGGGCCAACCATCAAATTGTATCCTTACTTTTTCTCCCAAATGAATCAACGGCAGGTCAATGGGGTTTACAAATGTCTCTACGGCCATGTCATAATCTGCAGGCATAATGCCAACCAATGGTGCTCCTTCCTTAAATGCCTCACCAATACCCGCTTTTATCACCTGGTTAATATATCCGTTCTGCGGGGCCCTTATATAACGCAGGTCATTTCTCATTTGGTAATTGGTAAAGTCATTTTCCAACTTACTAACCTGTGCCTCAGAGTCAAACTGATTGGACATGGCTGTATACTTATCACTTTGGGCCTTGGATATCTTATCGGTATAGGAGGCCTGTACCCTGTTAATCTCAACCTCTGCATTCAAAATTTCATTCTTAGCGGCCAGTAATTTGTTCTGTTGTGAAATTAGCTTTGCTTGGGTTTCCTGTAACTTCAGCCTTTTTTCCTCCACATCCGTAACCGCTTTCAACCCTTCGCTCTGTAATTGCTCCGTCCTTTCATATTGGCGTTCCGCAATCTTGATATTGGTTTTAGCGGCCTCAAATTCTATACTATCGCTCTGTGCCTTTAACCTTGCCTGCAATAATTTGTTTTTGGCCTGCTCCAATTTTAACTTTCTTTCGTTATACAGGGCGGCAACCTGGTTGTCCAATGCCTTAACCTTATCCCCATAAGAAGTTACGGAAGACGCTTTGGACTTTAACTGTTGCCCGGTACGTTCCACCAAATCAGGATCAAAATACTCCGATTTAATTTCAGATATAAAAAGTATAGTATCTCCCTTGCTTACATAATCTCCTTCCCTTACAAACCATTTTTCTATTCTGCCCGGTATAGGGGACTGTATGGTCTGCGGCCTTTGCCCAGGCTCTAAGGTGGTTAGATACCCTCTGGCATTAATGGTCTGTGTCCAAGGCAAGAACAGTACAATGATACCAATGACCGCAAATGCGAACAAAAAACGATTAAAATGCTTGTAATGCCTATAATGAAAGACTTTTTGGGCAGATTTAAAATGGTCCAAAGAAACCTTTTTATTAAGTTTTTTATGAGATATATTCAACATATGTGCTTACAATTCGTTAATTATTTTTCCTTTTTCCATCGTAATTACACGAGAACATGTATTGATCCATTTATCATTTTCACTGACCACCACCAATGCCCAACCATTGACAGGATCGCTTAAAAATTTCAAGATTTTATCAGCTTCATCAATATTGAATTGTTCCAAAGGATCTTTTAATAGCAATAGTTTGGGTTTTCTCACGATACTTCTTGCCAAAACTATTTTTTTGGATACCGTATGGGGTATCTGTTTGCCCTCAGGATAAATTATGGTATTCAATCCTTTTGCCTGGCTCTTAACAAAATCGGTCAAGCCAACTTTGTCCAAAGCCCAATATACCTGCTCATTAGTGATATCCTTGTCCCCAAAAGTTATGTTATTCAAAATGGTCCCTTCAAAAGGAGATTCTTCCAACAATGATTGGCCTAGCTTGGAGCGGTAATAATTTAAGTTCATACCCCTTAGGGAAACGCCGTTTACATACACTCCACCGCTATCCGGTTCTAAAATTCCTGCTATGATCCTCAACAACGTATTTTTTCCCGAACCGCTGTTACCCCGTAATAAGATGGTACAATTTGGGGTAATGGTCAAGTTAAGGTTTGAAATGATTACCCGTTTGTCATGCGGAACACTATAGGTTATATCATTTAATTCTATGGTCAACGATTCATCATCGGTAAAGGGTTTTTCACCATCTTGAGGCTCTAGCTCCTTATCTACCACCTGGCCCATTTTTTCCAAGGAGGTCAATAGGTCATAAAAAGTTTCCAGACCCAAAATCAATTTTTCCACCGAGGTTATCACCAAAAGGATAATAATTTCCGCCGCTACAAATTGTCCAATATTCATTTCTTGGTTTAAAACCAAAAGCCCCCCGATCAATAAAAGTCCAGCCGTTACCAAGACTTTAAAACCGATCATCTGTATAAACTGGAGCACCAATATCCTAAAATGGCTTTCCCTAGCATTGAGATACCCCACAACCAAGGTATCATTCTTTTCCAATGCATGGGATGTTTTACCGGATAGCTTAAAACTAACAATACACCTTGCCACTTCCTGCAACCAATGCACTACCTGGTATTTGCTTTTTGACTCATCTAAACTTGTATCTAACCCTCTTTGTGCGGTAAACTTGAACACGATATAAATAAGCAGTAACAACAGCAAACCATAGGCTATAAAAAATGGATGGTAAAAGGATAGTAGCAACAACCCAAAAACAATCTGCAGTAAGGCAGCCGGGAAATCTATTAAAACTTTGGACAACGACTTTTGAATGGTCAACGTATCAAAAAACCTATTTGCCAATTCCGGTGGATAGTAGTTGTGCAGCTCACTCATTTTAATTTTGGGAAACCTATAGGCAAATTCAAATGAAGAACGGGTGAAGATTTTTTGCTGTACATTTTCAATAATCCGTATCTGCATTAATTGCAATATACCTACGAACGCCACTCCAAGAGTTACCAATATTACCAGTACGATCCACGATGTACTCACCTGGGCACCTTGCAACAAGTTTATAATGGCCTGTATACCCAATGGCAAGGATAGGTTGACAATACCTGCAAATACGGCATAATAAAATACTTGGAATATATCTCGTTTGTCCAGTTTTAAAAGTCCTAGAAAACGCTGCCATGAGGTTAGAAGTTTCTTACTCATTTATTGGTCTATTTAGTGTATTAAAAACTAGATGTGTCAGGTACTCGGCAATAGTTACCTTGTCGTTGCAATCTGTTAATGTAGAGAAATGGTCCTTTAAAAAATGTTGATGTAAAGCACTTTCCAAAAGGGTGCTTGCCAAACTGGAAGGAAACTTATAAGAGTCGTTGACATCTTTGATCATTTCACCAATTCTACCCACCATTCTTTTATATACTGTAAAATATCCTTCCTTATTCTCCTGATCTACCTCTTTGGTCAAATAGGATTTGGAATATTCATTGATCACTATTTCATTTAAAACAACTTCGTTAATATGTGAAAAGGACGAATCCATTTTAACTTCACTGGTTAGAATATTTATTCCCTTTTGTAGCTTTTCCTTAGGATCTTGAATACTATGGGTAGCAAAGACCAAATGATACTCCATCCAACCCCAATACCATGACGTCAGGTATAACAACAGCTTATGTTTATTTTCAAAATAGCGGTATATAGAACTTTCATTGGATCCTATTTCCCTTCCCAATTTTTTAAATGTAAAGCTCTCCCATCCTAATTTGTTAATCATTAGTATGCTGTGCTCAATGATCTTTTTACCAAGCTCTGAAGATTCCGGATCCTTAACATATAACTTATCGTTAATCCTAATCTTGACTCCCTGTAATAATCTTTCCATATCCAAAAAAATAAAACAAACACAAATTTAATAGTATTACTATTATCAAGTAATAGTTTTACAAATTTTAACGATAGTTTTGCTATTCTGTTTAAGGAAATATTATTCGTAATAATTTTAAAGATTTAACAAAAAAGGGCTACTTCTCCTAAACCTCAAAGAGTTAACTACATTTAAAGTATTTTTAAGGACAGTTATATTATATGGAAAAATTAAACAAATGCGGATGGTGTTTAGGTGATGATCTATACGAAGCTTATCATGATAATGAATGGGGATCACCAGTAAAGGACGATGCAACTTTATTTGAGTTCCTGGTGTTGGAAACTTTTCAAGCAGGCTTAAGTTGGATTACAATTTTACGCAAACGAGAAAATTTCAGAAAAGCTTTTGATAATTTTGATTACCAAAAAATTGCACGGTATAAAGAAAAGAAAGTTTTGTCGTTAATGGAAAATGAAGGTATTATACGAAACCGATTAAAGATAAGGTCTACGGTAAGTAATGCAACCAGTTTCATTGCGATCCAAAACGAATTTGGCAGTTTTAGTAATTATATTTGGGGGTTTGTAGACCATAGCCCTATAATAAACAATGTGCTTCATTATAAAGAGGCACCAGCCAATACACCACTATCCGACAAAATTAGCAAAGATTTGAAAAAACGCGGTTTTAAATTTGTTGGCAGCACCGTTATATATGCCTTTATGCAGGCAACCGGAATGGTGAACGATCATGAAATCAATTGTTTTAGATATCACCAAGTTTAACTCTTAATGCAAATTCCTTTGAGCAGATCATTAGTCCTTATATTCGTCTTATTTATTACTTGCTGTTCCGTACTTAGCGCTCAAGAGATATTTGAACGAGAATTTAGAATAATAAAAAGCCAATTTCCGGCACGTTCCCTTTCATTGATCCATCAACATGTGCAAGAAATTAAACGACTAAAGTTTTACCAGGAAATAGACAGTTCTATACCCGTTTATCTTGCAAAATTTAAAAAAGACAAACTTTGGTATGGCGTACAATTTCAAGAAAATGGTGATTTAGAGTTGATACAGATTAAGATAAAGCGTATGGATATCCCCAATGATTCATATTCCCAAATAGATTCATATTTAGACAATATGTTCTCCAAATACAAAATAAAAAGTATACAACAGCAATATCATTCAAATAACGAAGCTTTAGACGTAACTTTTAAAAACGCCTTTCAAAATCTACTATTACCTACGGTACACTATAAATTTATTGTTGCTGGCAAAAAGAATAAGCGCCACGATCAGTATGAATTGTTATTTGATGCAGATGGAAATTTAAGGCAAGAACGCATAGCATTACCGCAGAATTATGACCATGTCCTCTATTAAGGTATTACCATGATTATTTCAACAACTCCATAAATTTTTCCCTGGGAATTTCCTGTGCACCCAAACTGGCCAAATGTGCAGTATATAATTGGCAATCTATGGCTTTATATCCTTTGGCATGTAAATCTTCCGCCAATTTGATAAAGGCAAATTTGGATGCATTGGATGTTATACTGAACATACTCTCCCCACAAAAAATATGACCTAGATCAATACCGTACAGACCACCAACCAGTTCATTTTGCTCCCACACCTCATAGGATGTTGCATAGCCCTTTTCATGCATTGCACAGTAGGCCTTTTTCATATTTTGCGTTATCCAAGTACCATCTTGCCCTTCTCTTTCAATACTAGAACAATGCTCCAAAACTTGTTGAAAACAGGTATTCTTGGTCAATCTAAAACGATTGTCCCTAAGTACCTTACGCATACTTTTGGAAATTTTTACTTTATCCGGATACAAGACCATTCTAGGGTCGGGACTCCACCACAATATGGGCGATTCATCATTGAACCACGGAAATATTCCGTTTGTATAGGCCAATACCAACCGCTCCACGGACAAATCACCACCAACGGCCAAAAGACCTTCGCTATTTGCAGTTTCAACAGGTGGAAATTCTAACCTATCCGTTAAATAGAACAATCTATGTGGACTTTTCACTTATCTGAAATTTATTGTCCTAAAATAAAAAACTTGCCCAACTTATAGCTGAACAAGTTTTATACTTAAACCATTTATAATAATTACCTTTTTAAAAAGGTAGATCGTCATGGTCTTCTTCGTTTAAATTGTCTGCCGGCTCAAAAGCTTCCATTGGAGGTACCGGTGGCATTCCTTCTGGTTGGGATTGTGATACGTTCTCTATTCTCCAACCCTGTATAGAATTGAAATATTTAACCTGGCCCTGAGGGTTGGTCCATTCCCTTCCCCTTAAATTAATACTGACCTTAACATCTTGTCCAACCGCATAGCTATTCAACATGTCACATTTATCCTGTACAAACTCAATCATTATATGTTGCGGGTACTGTTCATCCGTAGTGACGACCAATTCTCTTTTTCTAAACCCATTATTACCAAATGTTTGGGTTTCTCCGATCAATTTTACTTTACCTTCTATTTCCATGTTGAACTCTTTTTACAATAAAGTCCAAAAATACATAAAATGATGCGGTATTAAAACAAGCAAGGACAATAACAACACAACAATTATTTACATTTGGTGTTATCCTTAATATTAGAATACACGTGGATGAACTTTATTCCTAAAAACAAGATTTCCAACATTTTTCTATTGATAGGTTCTTTTGTAGTGGTGAGCCTTATCTTATGGAATACAAACAGTTTTTTTAAACAATTTAAAGAAGAGGAACGCTTAAAAATGGAAATTTGGGCCACTGCGCAATCAGAATTTCTACAATCTTCCGAAACCGTTGATCTAGGTAGTTTACATTTAAAGGTATTTCAAAACAACACCTCTACCCCAATGATCCTTATTAACAAGGATAAATCCATTAGGGTCAATAATTTCCCTCCATCAAAGGTTGATGACTCCCTATATATTCAACGACAGTTAAACAAGTTCAAGAACGAGAACACCCCAATTTCAATAGACCAACAAGGCGAACATTTAGCTACTTTGTATTACGGAAATTCTGAGGTACTCAACAAGTTAAAATTTTACCCTATTGCCCTTCTTTTAATCATATTTCTTTTTGCCGCCGTTATCTATTTTCTTTTCAAAACCAACAAGGCCGCGGAGCAAAATAAACTATGGGCAGGTATGGCCAAGGAAACTGCCCATCAAATAGGTACGCCCCTTTCATCATTGCTAGGATGGAACGAGCTATTGAAAACAGAAGACATTAACCCGAGTATCACCAAGGAAATAGACAAGGATATAGATCGGTTACAAACCATTACAGAACGCTTTTCACAAATAGGATCTTTACCTAAACTTGTTGAAAGTGATATTGTAAAGGAAACAAAGGATGCTTATGATTATTTAAAGAGAAGAAGCTCCAAACTCATTCATTTTAGCTTGCAGACCAAAGTGGAAAAGTTACCCGTTATGCTCAATAGTTCCCTTTATAATTGGACCATAGAGAATTTAGTCAAGAACGGAATAGACGCTATGCGCGGCAAGGGCAGTATTGCCATAGAAATTGTCCCTGAAGGTAAATTTGTGAATATATTGATTGCCGATACCGGTCACGGTATTTCAAAAAGCAACTATAATAGTATCTTTACACCTGGTTTCACTTCTAAAAAAAGAGGATGGGGCCTTGGCCTTTCTTTGGTAAAACGTATTGTGGAAGAATATCATGATGGCAAAATAAAAGTATTGTCATCTGGCAAAGAAGGTACTATAATGCAAATATCGCTTAAAGTATTACATTGATCTATGGCAAAGGAAAAACTGAACATCATAAAGGAGGCAAATCTTAACAATAACTGTCCCGAGTGCTTCAACCAAGATTTGAACCTTACCTTTTTTCAAAAACACACCTATGGCCGTTTTTTTCATAAAATTACGGGAGAACTAAGTCACAAATTGGTATGCAATACCTGTAAGACCACTATTTACCCTATTAGTTGGACAGAGGATATTGAACGTATGTACAATTACTATCAAAAAACTGCTGTGCCTGCCAAAAAATCCTCTAAACCTACACTATTATTTTACAGTCTCTTTTTGGTTATCATAGCACTCATAGCAGGGGTAATCTATCTTTATATCACAGGCGCTATTCAACTTTAGCACCTATGGCCTTGGCAAGATCTGTAAATTCCTTATCACTAAGAGATACCTTGTGCTGAAATGTAATATCCTTCATATTGTTCAAGGGAATTAAATGAACATGTACATGGGGAACCTCTAAACCTATTACGGACATACCCACTCTTTTGCACGCTACGGTTTGCTGCAATGCCTTGCCCACTTTCCTAGAAAAAGCCATTAGGCCTATATATGTCTCTTCATCCAAGTCCAAAATTTTATCCACCTCTTTTTTGGGTATGCAAAGCGTATGCCCTTTGGCATTAGGATTAATGTCCAAAAAAGCTAAAAAATTTTCATCTTCGGCTACCTTAAAACATGGTATTTCACCATTGATGATCTTTGTGAAAATAGTTGGCATCTTTTTTTAATATTTAATTGCACAAAAAAATCCTATCCAGAATGGGATAGGATTAAATATAACAAATTACAATTTCTATGTTCTAGAAATTTCAAGAATTTCAAATTTGATAGCTCCACTGGGCACAACAATTTCTGCAGTATCGCCTACTTTTTTTCCCAAAAGACCCTTACCGATAGGTGAACTTACCGAAATCTTGCCCGCTTTTAGGTCCGCTTCGCTTTCCGCCACCAGTTTATAGGTCATCTCCATTCCGTTATTTTGGTTTTTAAGTTTTACGGTAGACAGCACCAATACCTTAGAAGTATCTAGTTGCGACTCGTCTATTAAACGTGCATTGGCTACCGTATTCTCCAATTTTGAGATTTTCATTTCCAAAAGTCCTTGGGCCTCTTTTGCCGCGTCATATTCTGCGTTCTCGGATAGGTCTCCCTTGTCCCTAGCCTCCGCAATAGCCTGAGATGCCTTTGGGCGTTCTACGTCCCTTAAATGGTTTAGTTCCGCTTTTAGCCTTTTTAACCCTTCGGCAGTATAATAAGATACGTTACTCATAACATCCTCGTTTTATAAATAGACAAATCCTCTGCAAATGCCTTTTATAACGGCTTTTTAAGAGAGGATTTAACACAAATATACATATTTTTTACGCACATTTGCTGAAGTTTTTCAAAACAAAATTACACCATGATCCGATATTTAAGTATTCTATTTCTACTAATTTTTATCTCATGTAGTAATGATGGCACCAATAGAAATCCTTATTTATTGGAGGTAAGTTTTAGGTTCGATGCCAATTTGAACTTACCAGAATATAACCCACTAACAAATATTGGAACTGCTATACCTATATCAAGTAATTTGGCCGGAACAAGGGGTGTTTTTGTCATAAATACAGGTTTTGATCAGTTTAGGGCGTTTGAAGCCAGTTGTCCCAATCATGCACCAAATGATTGTTCTACCATGAGCTTAAACGGCCAAGTAGTTACGTGTTCCTGCGAAGACTATGAATATAGTTTATTTACCGGTCAACTTTTAAACCGGCCGGAAGACGGAAAACGGTATTATGACTTGTTGGAATACCGCGCCTCTTTAACCGGGAATACCGTTGTGATCTCCAATTGATTATTCCTCTAACCTATATTTTTCCATAATACCTTTGAACAATTCACCCGTACTGGGTGGGGTATAACTTATGGCATTGGCCCCTGCCTCTATGGCTTCCAATATTGTTTCATTGGTTTTACCTCCTGTTGCAATTATAGCCACATTGTTATCTATGTCCCGTATCTTTTTAATAATATCAACCGTATTGCCTGCCCCGGACACATTAAAAATATCTACTCCCGCTTTTATCCTACCTTGAATATCCTCTTTTCCGGATACCACGGTGACCGTAACTGGAATATCTATTTTCTCCTTCAATTTTGTTATTAGACTATTTGGCGTTGGTTTATTGAGTACTACTCCCAAAGCGCCTTGGAATTCTGCATGGATAGCCAACTCCAAAGAACGTACACCTGTGGTAATACCGCCACCCACACCACAGAAAATAGGTTTGTCCGCGGCCAAGATCAAAGCATTTGAAATTACGGGCTGTGGGGTAAAAGGATATACCGCTATTATAGCATTGGCATTCGTATTCCTTATAATGGCCACATCTGTACTAAAGAGGAATGATTTAATGGACTGTCCAAAAACCCGTATACCAGAGCATTGGGAAATGACTTCCGGAACAATAACAATATTGTTTCTTAGCTTACTTCCAAATACCGGAACATTACCCTCCATAACCCCTGAATATTAGGGTCCTAAATTAGAGTATTCTTTCTTACCTAATTGATTTACATTAAATATTTAAGACAAATTTACAATGCCGTTTTCTTCATAATATTCCTAGAAATTTATTGTGGCACCAAGAAGGAAATTAGTACCTGCTTGAGGATAATAACCTGCACCTTCTATGGTAGTTGTAGTGCCAGGAACGCTAAAAGTATCGTCATAGGTATAGAAATAACCATTAGACACGTATTTGGCATTGAATACATTATTGACCAAACCAGATAAAACAATACTTTTTAAGAATCCATTACATGTTATGGTATACTGTAAATTCAAATCGCTTTGCGAATAGGCATCCAATATAGAATTATCAGAATCTATGTTCCCCATATACTGCTTTCCTACATATTTGGACAAAAATGAAATGTTCAATTCATTGACCGGGTTATATGAAATAATATTTCCAAAAATGAAGTTAGGAGAAAAGGCAATGTTGGTCTTTCCAAGTTCTTGCAGTACTCCATCCCTTTCAAATACAAAATCTTGGTTCTTATTAGTACTTATTGCCACATTGGGTTTTACTAACAGTTTTTCCCCTAATCCTATATTGGCATCTATTTCTAGTCCTAAACGATAACTCTCCCCTACATTTTCACGTAATGGGGCGCCAACATCGTTTAACTCACCGGTCAAAACCAATTGGTCCCTGTAATTCATATAATAAACGTTAGTGTTGAATTGAACATCTGCGGATATATAACGCCACCCCAATTCAAAATCATTTAAACGTTCCGGTTTTGGATTTCCACTCTCATAATCATTTCTATTAGGCTCCCTATTGGCCACTGCATATGATAAATAAAAATTATTGTTCTTATTAAGATCAAAGATTATCCCTGCCTTTGGATTAAAAAAGTTGAAGGTATCGTCAACCAAACCGGTATCCTCACCATTAGCCTCATAACCAACAGTTCTATATTGCACATCTCCATATAGTGACCATTGCTCGTTTAATTGATAATTTGCCTTTGTATATAGATTAAAATCTGTTTTAGCGGAACTATCATCATAATAACGGTCTTGGTAATTACTATTACTGGCATATCTAGCCCAGATAACCTCCCCAAAATGATCGCCTTCGTATTTATTTAGACCACCACCTATTATTAAATCTAACTTTTCTTTCTTGTAATTCGCAGAAAAAACCGTTCCATAGAAATCATTATCCAACCAACGTCTTCTTATGATATCCGTTTCGGTGATTTCCTCGCCATTGACGGTTATAGGCTCAAAACCATACGTTGCAAAATCATCATCTTCCTTATATTGTTCAAAGTAACCCCTACCCCTTGTATAGTGCAATGCTAAATTAGTACTCCACTCATTGGAAATCTGCTCGTTCCATAATAATTGCGCATGGTCTTGTTTGTAATTATCCACTTCATTATCATGAAATTGAGTGTTTCCGTTTTCATCGGTATATATACCTGAAGGGTTAAAGGTTCTATCTTCCTTTAAGGTTTCGGCATCTATACCGTACCAAGCTTGGTACGTAATTTCATGACCACCAAAAAGCAGTGCTTTGACCAAGGTATTATCATCCTTATAGGCTCCCTGCAAAAAATAGGAGTCTAAATCTGATCTGGCCCTATCGATATAACCGTCCGAGTTAATTTTTGATAGTCGTCCTGAAATTTCAACCTGGTCATTCAACATACCTGTACTAAACTTCAAGTTGTTCCTAAGTGTATTGTAGCTCCCGACAGATGTAGAGATTTGACCATAAGCTTCTTGAGAAAAGCCATCGGTCAATACATTTAAACTTGCCCCAAAAGCGCCGGCACCGTTGGTAGACGTACCAACACCACGCTGTAATTGCAAACTTTCCGTAGAAGAGGCAAAATCTGGCATATTAACCCAAAAGGTCCCTTGGGATTCTGCATCATTATAAGGAACGCCGTTAATGGTAACATTGACCCTGGTGGCATCACTACCCCTAACACGTATACCGGTATAACCTACACCGGCACCTGCATCTGTGGTAGTAACCACTGAGGGTAAAAAATTCATTAGTACAGGAATATCCTGACCTAAATTCCTAGGTTTAATTTCTTCCTTGGTCAAATTTGAAAAAGTTACCGGAGACGATTTGGTTACCCTTAGGGCAGATACAAAGACCTCATCTAAAACAACCTTACTACCTTGTAAAGAATCTATTTCCTGCTCTTGAGCCAGTAAGCCCAAGTTAAAAGTAAAAAATGCGACAATTGTAAAAATAACTGGTTTCATCCGTATATATTCTACGAATAAAAGGGGCTATTATTCTAAAGTTTCTATTGATTTTTGTTGTCTAAATTTTAGTTTTTGACAACGTTTGCACCTAATGGCGATCATCGCCTCCCTTGGCAGCATTACCTGCCCAGGTTCTTTGGGTATAATCTCAGCTTTGGGCCAACATTTGTCAGCTTTGGGCACCCCTTTGAGATGGTACAAATGTAGTACCATAATTTCATCTCTCATAACATAATCATGAAAAATAATGCCTTCATAATTAACACCAATTTAAAACTACGGAAGAGCGTTTAAACGTACATTCAAGGAGGATTTAATTTATTTACATGGACACCAAGAAAAATAATTTCACCGTAAAAATCACTTTAAGTTATTTATTGCTTGTCCTATTGGCTATTATAGCATCTTATTATATATATAATGAGGTCAACGCATATATTGCTACTGAAACTACCACAGAAAAGGATAACAAACTCTTAAGGACCAACTCTTTTCTAGCCCAACTATATGAAGCAGAAAGCTTGTCAAAACTTGCCATACAGACCAGAAGCAAATCTAACTTTACGGCATACCAAAACAAAATAGATTCCATATACACGGATATTGAGGCGCTTAAACTTTTGACCGAAAACACATATCAAAAAGGTCTATTGGATAGCCTACATTCATTGTTACGAAAAAAAGCAACCAACATCAATGCCCTTAGAACCCTAAAAATTAATGATCAAACGAGTTCAGCCATTGACTTCGCATTAAAGGAATTCGATAAACTTGAGGAATCCTTAGGAATTATAAAACCAGAAAGTTTGGCACCCAATATAGATGAACTATCCCCAAAAGCCCAAAGCGCCATTAAAAAAGTAGCGGATTATCTTAACGCCAATATACCACAGGAAGAAAATCCCCAATTAAAAGCTCAACGTATGGATAGTGTACTTACTATTTCTAAAAATCTTCTAAAAGACGTTCAGCAGGAAAACAACAATACCGAAAATTCCTTGGCAATGCGCGAAAACTCCATTAATAAGACCGATATGGAACTTACCCAGCAATTGCGAAGCATACTGTCTTCCTTTGAGCATGAAATTACTATGAACAGTTTGGCCAATTCCATTAAAAAGGAAACGTTATTGAACAGAAGTATAAAATTGGCCGTTATTGCCGCGATACTAGGTTTTTTGGTGGTCGGGGTATTCATCTTTATCCTGAACCGCGATTTTTGGAAAGTGAACTTGCTAAGGGAAAAACTGGAGAAGGAAAAACAGCTTTCAGAATCCTTGTTAAAAAGTAGGGAACAACTTATAGCGACCGTAAGCCATGATCTAAGAACACCCCTTAATACCATTTCTGGGTATACCCAACTTATTGAAACATCTAAAACCATAGACAAAGAACATTTGAACCATATTAAATCTGCCACCGGATATGTAAACAATCTTGTGAACGACCTATTGGATTTCTCACAATTGGAGGCCGGAAAAATGGTTGCCAAAAACAATACTTTTCTCGTGGACCAACTGCTGCGGGAAAGCGCTACCAACATTGCTACACAATATTCTCAAAAAAACATTGATCTCATTCTCAATCTGGACACATCTTTAGCGAAACCAATAGTTTTAGATGATTTTAGGTTAAGGCAGATTCTATCTAACCTATTGGGAAATGCCTTCAAATTTACGGAACAGGGCAAAATAACCTTATCTGCTTTCATTAAACAGGTAAGAAATGAACCCGTATTGTACATTATTATAGAAGATACGGGTATTGGGATATCCAAAGAACAGCAAAAGCTTATTTTTAAGGAATTTACACAGGCCGGCACTACTACCAATAAAAAACATGAAGGCTATGGATTGGGCCTTACCATTACCAAAAAACTTACGGAACTACTGAACGGAAAAATTATTTTGGAAAGTGAAATTGGGAGTGGCAGCAAGTTTACTTTAAAAATACCTACACAATTTGGTGTATTAAATACCGTACCACAATCTGGCAGCAATAAAAAGAAACGTATTAATAGTGCTCTAGTAATCGATGATGACCCTTCATTTTTACAACTAATTGGAGAGATGATGAAATCCGCACACATTAACACCCGTTTATATACCAATTTTAATACATACGACACAGCCGTCAATTTTCATTATGATGTTGTCTTGACCGATATTGAAATGCCCAACGCCACAGGTTATGATGTAGTCACTAAACTGCGATCACCATTATTTCCTAACCATACCGACCAGCCCATTATTGCAATGACCGGAAGGAACGACCTAAGCGTTGAACATTTTAGGAATAAAGGATTTGATGAACTGTTGCGCAAACCATTCTCTAAAACAGAATTGCTGCAAAAACTAAAGCTATTTGGCCCCATAACCTTTACAGAAAAAGTGAATACCACAGCTCCTATACAAACTAAGGTCAAAGAAGGTCCATTTACCTTTGATACCCTAAAAATGTTCATTGGAAACGATGAAGCGGCGCTTAACGAAATTCTTTCAACTTTTTTAAAAGATACAGAAGAGAATGCTAAAAATCTGACTGCTGCCGTTGACGCTTTGAATATTACTGAAATTAACAAAACGGCCCATAAAATGCTTCCTATGTTCCGCCAATTGAATGCCAAAAAAGTAGTAGATGTTCTAGAACAATTTGAGCGCTTAAAACGCAAGGAACTTACTGCTCAACAAATAAAGGAAAAACATCTTGCGGTAAAACAAAATATCAACGTTATTATTAAGGCCATATCGGTTTAGCTAAGCGTAGTGCGGAGGCAATGAAACTTTTCGTTTCCGTCTGCGCACGAAGCTAAAACCATAAGATTTAACGACTTTATAAATATATACAGCCCATTCGTTTCAGCCCTAAAGTCCGCATTACGTTTAGGTTTTGTTACAACAAGTTGCAACGGATTCGAGTAAGCACGTTCTGATTCAATTCCGACTGAACAAACTTGCTCGGAAGTCCATTCCGATTTCCTATTCTAAAGATAAAGGTCAATCCAAAAGTTTTGAGCCCGATGAGTTATTGATATAGAGTATCAAATCATAATCTCCGCTTATATCTGTCTCGTAAAATTCACTTTTCATCTTCATAGATCCTACTTGCCTAAAGTCCATTTTTTCCAAAAGCCATTTGGCATGCATTGGTTTTTCTTCTTTAATTCTACGGAGATCAATAATAAATATTGGAACATCAATAGATTCGAAAAATTTTTCAAAAGTACCATTATAAGGTACCTGCGCCTGATAAGTGGTTAGTCCATTTTCCCCCATTGCAGTATAGGTACCTCTACTAAATGCAAAACCTACCGCCACATAATCATTCGTCAAACTATCGGATAGATAATTTCCCATGCCGTGCATCGTTCTCTGTACATGAGCATTATGTGCCCATATTGCTATTTTCGAATCTTGATTTTGGGATTTTATCCATAATAGATTTTCTGCCATAAATTTATCCCATGAGAATACAGTTTTATCTATATATTGCTCAATGACCCTAATATTTTGGTATAGCCATGCCGTCCTATCCTTGGTAAGACCTAATTTTTCAATTACATTCCTCACATGTTCTAATTTTTCCACGATAGTATCTTTATCGTCTTGGGAAACAGCACCCATCCTTGAACCTTGATGTTTTGCTGAAGTTTTATCCAATATCCGTTTAATGGACGTCAAATCTTCCAATATAGTATTATGATCTTTAAATGCTTTTTCCAACTCCTCTACCGATAAATTATAATATTGTATATCAAATCCCGTGAATTGAATTTTTTGTGTGGTAGCGTTGTGCAACTTCATCCATTTCACCATATTCAATACTTCCTGGGTGCTCCAAGTCCAAAAATGCATGCCTTTAATCAATTCCGTTGGGTTTCCCTTTCCATGCATAGTGTAGTCATTGAGCTTATATGCTTCAGGCATATTGGCCTCCATGGAAAAAATTTCGAAATCTTTTTTCTCAGCTAAGTATCTGAGCAATCGATGCTTCATCTGGAATATTTCACTCGATCCATGGGTAACCTCTCCGAGCGCTACAACCTGGGCATCTCCTATTAGAGAACCGAAAACTTCAAGATCTACATCGGATTTCGTACTAGGGTCATAAGTTGATAATGGGTAAACATTTTTTTTTAGCCATGCCAGTTCGTCAGTTGTGAGTTCGGTTGATCTAGGTTGTAAATCGTTAAATGTTTTTCCGTCGATCAGAATTTTAAAATTATCAAACCAAGCTACTCCGTTACCCAGCAATAAGCCCCCAAAGGTGATTTCTTTAGCCTTCTCGTCAACACTCATCATTAGCGAGACTTCCTGCCATTCATTCGTACCTTTTAAGCCATTGTTCTCCATATTATCAAATGCCAGAACCCCATCCTGTCCATCTACTTTCCACCAAAGACCGGCATATCCGTTATTTATTGATTCGGTTTTTACATGACCTCTAAGCTCTATCTTTCTGCCTATTGCATAAGCGACAGGAAAACTTGCGGTAAAAACTCCAGATTGATTTTCCTTAGGATTATTGCTTATTATTTTTAAACTTCTATTAGACTCATGTTTTTCGTTGCCATCCCATTTAAAAATATAACCAGAACTTGTAGTATACCACCACTTCTTTGGTGTTTCAGAGCCTCGCAATTCAAATTCAAATCCAAGATTAAGAAATTCTTGTGAAAATGATTTGCCGGTTAAACAAACAAAAATTAATAGAATTGTTGTTCTCATAATCTATTATTATAGTTAAAACCTATCGTTTATTAGAACTCCTAATTTTTAACAATCCAATTTTGAATTCAATTCACTTTCGGTTTCATTTTTGGAGCTATTTGTTGTAACATTGCGCTTGGATTAAAGCACATCCAAATCATAATAATTTATACGGTTGTACAATGTTTTTCGGGTAACCTGCAATAATTTGGCCGCCTTGGACTTGTTGTAATTTGTTTTTTTTAAGGCATTTATTATCTGTTCCTTTTCAAAATCTGCTTTTGATAATGCTCCAAAATCTTTGGGAACATCCTTTTTTTCAAGTAACTCCGCAGGCAAAGTATGTATTTCTATTGTGTTTTCCGTTGATAATAATACGGCCCGTTGAATTACATTTTGCAATTCACGTATATTACCAGGCCAGGTGTATGTATTGAAAACATTCCAAACTTCAGGGGAAAAATCGGCCACTTGCTTGCCTAATTTTCCATTGAACTTTTCTAAAAAATAAGTTGCAAAAGCCTTTAAATCTCCATGTCTATCCTTAAGTGCGGGTATTTGCAAAGAAAATTCATTTAGCCTATGATATAGATCTTCCCTAAATGTACCCTTCTCTACCGCAGCCTTTAAATCTTCATTGGTGGCAGAGAGAATTCTAACATCTACATTAATTTCCTTGTTACTACCAATTCTTTTGATTTTACGCTCCTGCAAAGCCCTTAGCAATTGCATTTGGTTTTCATAAGAAAGATTACCTACCTCATCTAAAAAGAGGGTTCCACCATTGGCCGCTTCAAAACTTCCTATTTTATCTGCTATGGCTCCTGTAAAACTACCCTTTAAATGACCAAAAAATTCACTGGATGCCAATTCCTTGGGTATGGCACCACAATCCAAAGCAACAAATGGCTGCTCTTTTCGCAAGCTTTTTTCATGAATGGCCTTGGCGGTCACCTCCTTACCTGTACCGCTTTCTCCAATGATGAGAACGGACATATCCGTTGGCGCTACCAACGAAATATATTCCTCCAGTTTCTGCGTAGCATCACTCACAAGTAATAGCCCTGTAGTTTTATCTGATGATACCCCTTGTTGTGCCCGTTGCACTTGTAATTCTTTTTCCTGATTCTTATCAGTACTTTTTACTTTAGGTTCTAAAGGCTTGGCATGCAAAGCTCCATCGATAACGGCCAACATTTGATCCGGCGTAAAGGGTTTGGAGATATAGTCATAAGCACCCATTTTCATAGCCTTGACCGCAGAGGCCACTTCTGCATAACCGGTCATGACAATTATAGGTATCTTTCCCTGTAATGCCGATACCAAATCCAAGCCATCATAATTGGGCAACCTAAGGTCAGTAATGACCAATTGTAAATTTCCTTCTTTTATTTTATTCTCGGCATCGGCACCTGTATGACTAACCAAAACCTCAAAATTGTTTCTGATCAAAAATTTTTGAAGCATTTGGGCAAAAGCAGCATCATCTTCAATTATAAGGATTCTGGCCATAGTTGTTTACGTGTTCTAAAGTATCTACGTAAAAATACCATATGCCAGCTATTTGTATTTTAAAATTATCTTAAACATTTTAATTCTATTTTCCATAAAAAAAGGTAAGAGTAGTATATGACCTACTCTTACCCGACCAAACCAACTTGTATATACAAGTTACACTTAAATTACACTTAAAATTTACATGTCCAGCCAATTACCATCCTCATCTGCATATACTGTTCCTTGAGTACCATCCTCTAATGAAAGGACTAATTTATACTGCTTTTCCTCATTGGTAAATGCCTTATCCAAATTTGCCGTTGGAAAATTTGTGGAAATGGCATCCATTACGGCTTGGGGAACCTGTGAAACTGAAATTTCCGTGAAATCATTGGCCGTAACCATTATTTCCTTTACTTCATTATGTACGATTCCTGATTGAGAAAATAAAGCATCTTGTGCATTTGCCGTAAATCCTCCTAAAGTTATTGCTCCTAATAAAAATAATGTCTTCATCTTAATCTATTTTAAATTAATAATCATTCTGTTATCTATACTTAAGTAATAAATATGCCAAAGAATCATACACCATATAAAACACTAAAAATTAGGTGTTTATGGTTATGCATAGGTTTTATAAGTTGGGTAATATTGGTAAACCAAGTATAGAGTGGGTAAACTTTACACACCCTTAATGAAGAAATTGGAGAGACGTATACCTATTAAAAAAAAAGGAGTTGCAAATGCAACTCCTTAAAACCACCTATCAAACTTTACTTTTAAAATTTTAAATCAACTCCTTTATTAATTTTGCATCAAATCAAACAAGACTTAGTCAACCTCGGGGAATATTTTAAAATTCAATTAATTCTGGTGGCACCTTCATAGTTAACGGTTAGTGTTTACGCGAAAGTGATTTTTTTAATTTTTACCGTTCCCAACATATTTTTGAAATTACCGCTACTGTTAATATCGTAATCGCCATTGTTATCGAAATAAAAATTATAGTGACCATTTGTTCATAATTCTGCTACACTTATTTAGACACCACTTTTTTAAACAGGTCACATTTAAAATAAAAAAAACTGCAGATTGCAGTTTTTTTTTGATCTTAATGACCAAATAAGTTTATTTTTTATTTATCCAATTGCCATATTGGTCAATATAAACAGTCCTTCTTGTACCGCTCTTCAAAACCATGACCAATTTAAATTCACCACTATTATTTTTATAGGCGGCACCAAGTTTTGATGTTGGATATTGTTTTAAAATCTCCTCTATTACCTGAGGAGTAAGTTCACTTGACTTAATTTTGACATATTCATCAGTATTATTGATGGCAATTTTATTATTTGCTATTTCAGAAACGTTCATGGCAGAAACATTACACATAATGCCTATTGCCATTAAAGAAAGTAACACACTCTTTTTCATCCTAAATATTTTAATCATTAAAAAATTTATCTCTCTACTTATCTACGGTCTAAATGTAGGAATGGATTACAGCTCTAGTTTTTTTACTTATTACAACTAATAAAAGCTGCCTAGGCAGCTTTTACATAAACAACTAAATATTTGGGGGAATTTACATATTCAACCAATTTCCATCTTCATCGGCAAATAATTCTACCATGGTACCATCTTCATTGGTCACCTCTAACTTATATGTCTTGTTTTCATCTACATAAGCCTTATTTACGACTGCTCCCGCATAATCTTCTTCCAATGCTTGGATAACCGGAGATGGAACTTCTGATACCGCTATCTCCTGAAAATCCTGTTGCATAACTTCTTCCATGATACCATCATGAAAAATTATGGGTGTTGCCGCCGTTCCTATTGATATACTACCTATTGCCAATGCTGTGGCCAAAACTATTTTTCTCATCTGTATTGCTTTTAAATTAAACATTCTTACTATCCCTACTTAGAATAATTATGCCAAAAAAGAACAAGACCAGATAAGTTGATTAATTAATTGATTATTAGATTGTTACCAAACAATAAATCAAAATCAATACTGTGTAAAATTGTATCCAAATAAAAAAGTGTGTAGAAACTACACACTTTTCAAATTTCATTATAAGTTAGTGTTAAACCTGATGCGACTCCTTTAATAAATCTACAACACTCTTAACAGGATTAAAGGTCACCAAAGGAACCTCAACAAAAATAGTATTCCAAAATGCCATTGCTCCGTTCCATAATCCTGGTAATTCCAAAGCTTTCAGCTCCTTACCGTCTTTGGTCTTCCCCGTAATAAAACCCTGTTTATCATCAACGAATTTGAGCAAATTATACTTTTCCCCTTTAAAATTTCTTACTCCGCACACTAAATCCACAGGATTAAAATGTGTTGAGTTCCTCATAATATCCGCTTGTTGATTATCGTCCATATTTATCTGTGCGGATTCTATAATCTGTAATGAAACTTCACCATTGGCATTGGTCACCCAAAAAGGCCCACCACCAGGTTCGCCCTCATTTTTAACCATACCGGCTATACGTATTGGCCTATTGATCTTGTCTCTCAATACTGCAATCTGTTCATTCATGGAAATTGTTGAAAAATCTTCATTGAACCTAACATTAAGTTCATCCCTTAAAAAAGAACTGATTTCCTCAATTTCATTTTCCGTTAGTTGTCTTTCTTCTATTTGTTTGGCATATTCAAACGCCTTTTCCTGTACTTTCAATAGCGTTCCGGCCAAAACCTTTTTACTATCGGCCACTTCTTTGGCATCTTTCATAACGGCTACATTATCTATGTTTTTAATAAAAATAATATCCGCATCCTGATCATTTAAATTTTCTATCAATGCACCATGACCGCCCGGCCTAAAAAGTACCGTACCATCTGGATTTCTAAAAGGTTTGTTCTCCATATCAACGGCCAACGTATCCGTAGACGGTTTTTGAAATGAATAGTCAATCTCATATTGTAATCCGGTATCGTTAGATACTCTAGGACCTACTTTTGCAAACTCTTCCTTAAACATTTCCTCATGTTGGCCAGATACCGTAAAATGTAATTTTGCCTTACCATTAGCACCTGCATAAAGAGCGCCTTCCTTTAAATGTTCTTCAAAAGGAGTGGCCGTAGTACCGTTGTAATTATGAAAAGGCAATAAACCTTTAGGATAAAAACCATAATTCAATGCATTTTCACCTAAAAGCTCTGTTACAAAATGATAAACAACTTCACCTTCTGTTCCATTTTTATTGGGCAATCTACTGATTACCAAATCATAAAAAGGCAAGCGTTCCATGCCTTCAGAAAAAATCTTGATATCCTTATCACCTGTTCTCCCCAGATAATCTTTAAGCGTTTCCTTAGCTGGATCGTAAACATCCAAAAAATTGAACAAAGCCTTGAACATTCTAGAAGCAGCCCCAGAAGCCGGTACAAATTTCAAAACCTCCAAATTGGTTAATTTGTGCTCGTATAACTTGATCAGCTCATTCTCTTCGGATGGGCTGAATTTTAAGATTCCATTTCCAATTATGGCCGCATTGCGAAGATTAACAAAGGGGATACCCTCTTTAAAGGTATTGATCTGTTCCATTACCTTTTCCTTGGCAATACCTTTTTCCTTTAATTGTTTTTCGTCGTTCTCTGTAAACTGTATCATGTATTTAATAACTGGTCTATATGGTTAATGGCTTTTTCCAATCTGGTTTTCTTGTCACCCTTCAAGGTAATAAAATTTTTACCGTATTTTTCCAAGGTTTCCTTAAAATAGGAAAACATTTCTGCGCGTTCATTTGGTTTGTCCCGTAGATCGTCCGCCTCCCATGGTATATCAATATAGGTCAGCAGATACAGGTCATAGGAATTCTCCAAGGCGTACTTTTCAAGGATAGGGTCACAATCACCAATATAATATGCCTCCGAATATACTTTTGTTTCCAAAAGATCAGTGTCGCAAATCAAAATATTAGTTGCTTTTTTGGTCAGTTCGTTTTCCAGCCTCATTTGGCCTGCTGCTATAGGTAACAAATCATGAGGCTCACAGGTCTTGCGTTCATTGTTCCATTTATCCTGTAAATATTCCCTGGCATATTCCGGGACCCATACGGTATGGTAATGCCTGGCCAACTGCTCCGATAATGTTGTTTTTCCCGTAGACTCGGGCCCAAAAAGAACAACCTTTAAGATATTGGACGGCTGCTGTTTATATTTTTCTTCCATGCATTATAACCATATATGGCCAGTATTGTAAAGATTAAATACTGAAAACTAGTGAATGTAAAACCTTTATAAAAATATAATGGTACGGATATTATATCTCCAATAATCCAATATATCCAATTTTCTACTTTTCTCTTTGCCATTAACCACATTCCCACAAAAAAGATTGCTGTTGTTATCGTATCTACATAAGCGGTCCAACTATTCCATTTATCAAAAACTTGATACACCATATAAACAAATACAATGGTTGTCAGGAAAATAAGTAATGAGATTATATGCTCTCTTTTGGTAACGGTAGTAATAGGGGTAACATGGGTCTCATCTATCTTTCTAGTCCATATATACCAACCATATAAACTCATTATAAAGTAATAGACATTGATAAGCATATCTCCCAATAAGCCCCATTTTAATAATAAATAGACGAAAATTGATGTGCTTAACAATCCGGTAGGATATACCCAAATGTTGTTTTGTTTGGAAAACCAAACTGACAGTAAGCCAAAAATTACGGCAGTGATTTCAAGTATTATATCTATAGTGTCATACGTACTGTACTGCCCAAAAAAATAATCAAAAATGGGGCTCATAGTTACTTCTATCAGATTTTACAATTTTCATGAACAGAAGTCCACGGTCCATTAAATTGAATGCAATTTTAATTTCTTGGTTCAATACTTCCATAACTTTATCATAAGATCCATAGACCTGTGTGCTCAGCGGGTTTTCCAAAATGGTCAATCCAGATTGCCTTAACTTCTGTATGAATTGAATGATATGTTCCTCAAAATCGTCCTGTAGGGGTGAAAAAGTTAATTCTACTGAAATTTCCATAAAAATTTATTGAAAAATGATTAGTTATATTCTATTCTTTGCCGCATACACACAAGTGAAATTCTCAAATTCTAAAAAATGTATTTGATAATGAGAAAGGGTACCGTTGTAAATTATTTCAGCTGTTGTGCTACAATCTTCAAATAAAAAATCCTGTACATTTATATGCTGCAGAAAGCTTAATCCGCGTTCCCCATAAATTTTATATAAGGATTCTTTAGCGCCCCAAACAATGGTAAGTTTCCTAATAATGGCAGCAGTATTTGCCAAGGTACGGTATTCCTCAAACGGGGTAAACTTATGCGCAATGCGCAATATTTTATCTCGCTGCATCTCAATATCAATGCCAACCTCTAGCCTACTGCTAATAATAATTCCTGTAAAATTATGGGAATGGGTTATAGAAATATACTTCCCATCTTTTAAATGTGGTTTACCATTATCATCATACACCAGATCAAAATCCGTATACCCATACTGGGCCAACAAGTGCCTAATACTTAAAAAGGCCCTTCTGTGCAAAGTTGATTTCATACCATTGAACCGTGATTGGCAATGTGGACTGAGCTCAACATTATCCCACAACATTTCCTCAGTTTCCTCAACCTTCCAAATGGCGAGGGAGGTATCATTATCAATTATTATTGTTTTGTAAAGCGGCATGGGATTCTTAGGGTTATTCGTACCTTTGTGACTTCATAAAAATTGCTGATCACAGATAAACGAAAGTATAAAATAATATAGATATGAGCACGAAAACTATACCGTATGTGCCTTATAAGGTTAAGGATATTACACTTGCCGATTGGGGAAGGAAAGAAATTGAACTGGCAGAAGCTGAAATGCCGGGATTAATGTCGTTAAGAGAAGAGTACAAAAATGAACAACCTTTAAAGGGCGCGCGTATTGCCGGATGTCTTCATATGACCATACAGACAGCTGTGTTGATCGAAACATTGACCGCATTGGGCGCAGAGGTAACTTGGAGCTCATGTAATATATTTTCTACCCAAGATCAGGCTGCTGCCGCAATTGCCGCAACCGGTGTACCTGTTTATGCCTGGAAGGGTATGAACGAAGAAGAGTTTGATTGGTGCATTGAACAAACCTTATTTTTTGGAGAGGACAGAAAACCGTTGAACATGATCCTTGATGATGGCGGCGACCTTACCAATATGGTGCTGGATAAATATCCCGAAATGGCCGCAGGTATTAAAGGACTTTCAGAAGAAACTACTACAGGAGTACACCGTTTATATGAGCGTGTAAAAAATGGTACACTACCTATGCCCGCCATTAATGTGAACGATTCTGTTACTAAATCAAAATTTGATAATAAATATGGGTGTAGGGAAAGTGCGGTAGATGCCATACGTAGGGCCACGGATACCATGTTAGCAGGTAAACGCGTAGTTGTTGCAGGATATGGAGATGTTGGCAAAGGTACGGCGGCTTCGTTCAAAGGTGCCGGATCTATAGTTACGGTTACCGAAATTGACCCAATTTGCGCCCTACAGGCTTGTATGGACGGATTTGAAGTCAAAAAATTGGAAACGGTAATAGGCAATGCGGATATCGTTATCACCACCACAGGTAATAAGGATATTATCAGAGCTGAGCATTTTGAAGCACTAAAGGATAAGGCCATTGTTTGTAACATAGGCCACTTTGACAATGAAATAGATATGGGCTGGTTAAACAAAAACCATGGCCACACCAAGGATGAAATCAAGCCACAGGTAGATAAATATACCATTAACGGCAAGGATGTAATTGTATTGGCAGAAGGAAGATTGGTAAACTTAGGTTGTGCCACAGGACATCCTAGTTTTGTAATGAGCAATTCTTTTACCAACCAGACCTTGGCACAGATAGAGCTTTGGAAAAATAGCGATTCTTATGAGAACAAGGTATATATGCTACCTAAACATTTAGATGAAAAGGTTGCCAAATTACACTTATCTCGCTTAGGGGCGGAACTTACCGAATTAAAGCAAGATCAAGCTGAATATATTGGGGTAACCGTAGAAGGTCCGTTTAAACCGGAATACTATAGATACTAATAAGTTCATTATACAAAAAAGGTCCTGACGAAAATCAGGACCTTTTTTATTTGTTGACCACTATGTTATTTATTAATTATTTGAAGCTAACATTCCTTCTAAATAATAACAATCTGTCTGTTCCTTTATTTGGGCCAAACCTTCCTCTTTTGAACTTAACGGATTAATTTTTATTTCCTGTCCATTGGGCATATAAACAATATAAAATCCTTCTTCAAAGGAAGATAATTTAATAATTTCTCCATTTGGTCTTACCGCGTTCCAAGATTTTTCGCTTGGCTTATAAACCAAATCTATCTTTTTTCCTTTTTTAGGTCCCTCAACAACGGTAATCTGCATTCTGTTTTTAGTAGCGGTCATTTCAAAAGTATTTCCGTCTCTTTCTACCATTTGCGTTTCTTGTTCTCCTTCTTTCATGGCAATTGGATTAGAACCGCTCCAAAATTCAATAACATTGAAAATTATGGTATCTCCCAAAAAGAACAGACCATAAACCGGTATTATATTTAGACCCCAAAATACAAGGTTGTTTACAAATTTACTGTCAGACACTCCTTGGTTCCAATCCTTTAGATTATTAAAGGCACTAAAAGAACCTAGACAGCTAGAAAATAATAGCGTACTGGCCATTGCAACACAGATAATTGATTTTTTCATAATTAAGATTGTTTAGAATTAACTATCAAATTAGATGATTTTAAATTGAAAACCTATGCTTGTTTACAAATTTTATTGCCTTTAATGCTCTTTGAAAGCTTTAAATGAATCAACAAAATCCCAATTATTTTGACTTTTATAAAATTACAGCTGGTTCAATATCCCATTTTATTATAAGGTGTAATTTTCCGTACTTCGTCATAAAATTGAACAATATGATCATATTTGTGGATATGGACGAGGTCATAGCGGATACCTACGGGGCGCACATTGAGCTTTACAACCAAGAATTTAAAGGGGAATTGACTACAGAATTTTGTGCGGGCTCTGAAGTATGGCGCATGGTACCGGAAGCCCACCAAGAGAGTGTTAAAAAACATGCTACCAGACGTGGTTTTTTCAGAAACTTAAAACCTATACCAGGTAGCCAGGAAATACTTGCACAATTATCTAACAAACATGATGTCTATATAGCCTCGGCAGCTATGCAGTTTCCTAATTCATTAGAGGAAAAGAGCGATTGGCTAGATGAACATTTTCCTTTTATTCCATGGCAGAATAGAATTCTATGCGGACATAAGCATATTTTAAAGGGTGATGTCCTGATCGATGACAGAAATTACAATCTTGAAAAATTTAATGGGCGTGCGTTGCAATTTACCTCACCACATAATATCAATACATCAGGATTTGAACGTGTAGACACCTGGTTTGAAATTGCAAATAAATTGATGTAACACCATGTAAAAATGTTGCTAAAAAAACAGCGACCAAATAAATGGCCGCTGTTGTATATATTACTTACTGTTATCAACATTATTTTTTAAATAGGTCATATTTTAGGCCCACTGTAAAGCGCTGACCATAAAATTCCATTTGCTGCGTACGCTCCTTAACACCTTGAAAATATCGCAAAGGCTGATTGGTGACATTATTTAAGTCTGCATAAATACTTAGATTACCATTAATTTGATACGATGCGTTCATATCTATAAATAACTGGGTATCATAGTACCTGTCCTCAAAATTGTTCCCCCCAATTTCATCTATGTAACTATCCGAAAAATTGGCAGATAAACGTGCACTGAATTTTTTATCCGCATAGGCCAAAGAACCGTTGAACATATTGGGCGAGGTATTTGGCAAATCCAAATCGTTCCGCTCATCTCCATCCTCATTTCTAATACCCTCTGCAGAAGAAGATAAATAGGTATAATTTAAATAGATACTAAAATTTCTTGCAAAACCCGGGAGAAAATCCAATTGACGCTGAAAAGCAAGTTCCATACCAAATATGGTTGCACTGTCCCCATTTAAAGGTTGAAATACATCATACCCTTCCGTACCAGCACCTAAACTGTCATCTGGGGCCTCATAGATAAAAGTATAGATAAAATCATCTATATTTTTGTAAAATAAGCCACCGGATAGCAACCCAACACTTTGAAAATAATGCTCTGCCATGATATCAAAATTCATGGATGTCGTAGGACTTAAATCGGCATTACCCAAAACCAACTCCTTATCTTCATTGATAACCTCTGCCCTTGGTATTAAATCTTGATAGTTTGGTCGTGCCAAGGTGTTTGTCCACGCAAACCGCAATATGGTATTATTCGTAAGATTGTATTTAAAATGTACTCCGGGCAGTATATTTGAATATGAGTTTTCGCCATTTACTTCTTCTACGACTATAGCTTCCTCAATACCCGCATCTTCGTCTTCTTCAATATAAATGACCCTATTACCCTTAGATTCTAAATTTGTGTTTTCTATACGCAATCCGGCTAAGACGCTAAATTTTTCACTAAGTTTTTGATTGACCATTACATAACCGGCAAACACATCCTCATTAACGTTAAAATTAGCGGGTGCAAATTCATCTACGATCAACTCACCATTGGCAGGAACTAAATTCAAAGCCCCCAACCAATCTTCACTTGCAAATGAACCTATTTGATATTGACTTCCGGCCAAAAAATTAGGATCACTGTACTCCTTGACCGGCACATCTGCCAAGGTAGGAAAGTCATCCTCTAGGTCAAATTCATAAAAATTGTTTTCCCTTAACTTGGATTTGAACCTGCCCCTTGCACCAAATTTTAACGTACCGTCCCCTTGACCAAAAATATCAAGCGGCAGCTGAAAATTAATAAATACGTTTACATCTTCTTCTTCGGTATATTGGTTTTCTTCGGTAATCTCACTGTACTCAAAATTGGTTAAGGCGGCATCCTCGGCATTTGCCACTGAAAATCTTGGATATCTGGAATTCAATACATCATTATTAACGATATATTCAGATTCAAACTCCGCGTAACGCTCATTAAGTCGTTCCTCACTGGCTTTGGCATAGGATGTCATCCAATCTACCTTGACATTGCCCCAAAGATGATTTCCCCCCAAACTATAATTTTGCATTCTTTGGTCCTCTAAGCGTCGGTTTTTATTCCTTTTACTATCAATACCTCCTTTGGATTGTCTTTTCACCTCCACGGGAAAACTTGTGGGCATCCCGTCCGTAATTGTAAAATCTCCCAATTCAATATCTTCGGCATCTAAAATCTCATGTTCCAATCTAAAACGGTTTTCCCTATCGTCACGCCAATTGTACATGGTTTTTAAAAATACCGTATTATTTACATCAAACTTATAATCCAAGTTCGCGGAAAAGCTTCTTCTAATACGCTGTACTAAATATTCCCGTTGCTCATACACGTTTACGTAAGGAGCTACATTTACCTCTTCCAAAATTGGCTCCCCTTCATCATCCTCTACTCCTGTATTATATTCAAATTCATTGGTCCATTCCGCCTCAACGTTGTCCGATCCAAAATCATTATCGTTTCCAGATACTGCAAGCATCCATCCAAACTTATCGTTTTTACTACGGTCACCCAATAGCACGGAACCATTCAGAATTGGCTTGTCTGTTATAAAATTAATTCCTGACCCTAGAGTGGCAGAAAGTCTAAAGCCTTGTGGAGACGTTCTTGTAATAAGGTTTACGGAACCACCAAGGGCATCTGCATCCATATCTGGGGTAACGGCCTTACTAACTTCTATGGACTGGATCATATCTGCCGGAATTAAATCCATCTGTACGTTTCTATTATCCCCTTCGGCAGAGGGCACCCTACTTCCATTAAGGGTCACGGAATTTAGTTGAGGCGAAAGTCCACGCACAATAACGTTTCTTGCCTCACCTTGATCTACCTGCATGGTTATTCCCGGTATTCTTTTAACGGCATCACCAATATTGGCATCAGGAAACTTGCCGATCTGATCGGTAGATACCACATTGGTAATATTAAGATTTGTCCTTTGGGTATTCAAGGCTTTAGATTGGCCACTTAAGCCATAGGCAGAAACCTCAACACCATCAAGCTCCATAGTTTTGGGCTCAATGGAAAAATTAACACTGATCGTGGTATTTTCCTCTACCGTAATTTCCCTGTAAAGTTCCGCATAACCTAAATAAGAGATTTCTATAGCGTATGTTCCTACCGGTACATCTACTATAGCGAACCTACCATCAAAATCCGTAATTGCCCCTTTGGAGAGTGAAGTAATAATTGCATTTGCCCCGGGCAAATAAAGGCCGTTCTCATCTGTTACGGTACCCTGAACATTTCCTGATTGTGCCATGGCAATCATAGGCACAAGTAATACTAAGTAAAAAAATACAGCATTTTTCATTTTCTAAGTGGTTGTTATTTGGCCACAAAGAAATTAAAGTGCAAACAAAACAATGTTGTGTAAACCTTAAGGATATTTTAAGCTTATTTCAATTTACACGCCAGTTTACCATTACTTAACCCTTGCCTAACAAAAAACCCCTCTTCAATAAGAAGAGGGGTTTTTTAACTTAATTTTTCTAATGATTAAGCTTCGAAAGGCTCAATGGAAACAAAAGATTTTCCACCTGCTTTTTTCGTAAACTTTACCAAACCATCTACACGTGCGTGTAATGTATGATCTTTTCCTGCGTAAACATTTTCACCAGGATTGTGTCTTGTTCCTCGCTGTCTAACAATAATGTTACCAGCAACAGCGGCCTGACCACCAAAAATCTTAACTCCTAATCGTTTCGATTCTGATTCCCTACCGTTTTTTGAACTACCTACACCTTTCTTATGTGCCATTGTCTAAGGTTTTAAATATTATACTAAAATGGTACGCTTACTTAGCGACACCACCATCTAATTCATCTTGCCATTTTTGTAACTCATCCCATTTACCGTCAGCAGCTAATTGTGCTTGCTTTGGCCAAGTATCAGTTACATGGTTTCCACGAACGTCAGCAATGATTTCAGAAATCTTGGCCGCGTCTGTTTTTGCCAACTCTGCAAAAGTCGAAATTCCTGCAGCGTTTAAGGTTTCGGCTATTTTTGGCCCAATACCTTCAATCTTTTTTAAATCATCACCCTTTGCCGTTGCCTTTTTTGCTTTTGGCTTGGATGCTACGGAAACATCTACTGGAGCTGCCTTACCATCAGTTTTCTTTGCCTTGGGCTCAGCTTTCTTGGTTTCGGTCTTCTTTGCTCCTTTTGAAATGATGGACTCAATAACAATCTCAGTCAAGGATTGACGATGTCCATTTTTCTTTTTGTAACCTTTACGTCTTTTCTTATGAAAAACGATTACCTTATCTCCTCTAAGGTGTTTAACGACTTTAGCCTCTACTGCGGCTCCGTCTATAGCCGGGGCGCCAACGGTAACATTCGATCCATCTGCCAAAAGAAGAACATTGTCAAAAGTAACCTTTTTCCCTTCTTCTGTCTGTAAACGGTGAACGTACACTTTTTGGTCTTTTGCAACTTTAAATTGCTGCCCTGCCATCTCTACAATTGCGTACATATTGTTAAATGTAAAAATTAAACCTAATGGATTTTTTCCATAGGCGGGTGCAAATATACTTCTTAATCGTGAATTTACAAGTGTTTTTTAGGAATTTTGCACCTGTTTTATTTTTGTAGTGTTCGTAGCCTTAAACAGTTGCATATAGGCCAAGGTCAAAACCAAGCTTGTAGTAAAGCCCATAACCGCTACAACAAGAAAAACTATAGCCTCAAAACTGCGGTAAGTACTTGCCCATTTTGTAGATAATTCCTCTAAAAATCCTGGTTGTAATTCTGTGGAATACAACGCAAAAAATAAGGTGAATATGAATGTTGCCACCCCACCGGTTACCAAACCGGCCACAAACCCTTCTCCATACGTAAAGTCCCTACCCTTTTGGACTTTATAATATTTTATGGCCTCATAAATGGCAAAACCGGTAATAACCACATTAAACAAACTGTAGAAAACATTGACATGGAGCCCAAGAAGAGACAAAATTAAAAAGTAAGCTATTAAACAACCACTTGCCGCAACTCCGAAACGAATAGGTAACGCATAATTTTTCATACCTTAAAACCTTGATTATTAACTCCTTTAAGGTAATCAATAAACTTTAAATTTTTAAAAAATTGGTGTTAAAGAATTAACATTAATAAAAATTTACCTACAATTCTTTATTTTTAGTGTAACACTATTAATATTTTAACCACTAAACATATACAACCTTTATACTAAACACTATTTAAATGAAAAAACTATTACTCCGATCATCGGCGATCTTGTTATGTGGAATTACAACGTTTGCCCAAGAGGTAAATTATGAAGAATACGATCTGGACAACGGCCTCCACGTAATATTACATCAAGATAGAACCACACCTATTGTAACGACTTCTGTTATGTACCATGTTGGGGGCAAGGATAGAACTGAAGGAAGAACCGGCTTTGCTCATTTGTTTGAACACCTGTTGTTTGAAGGAACCAAGAATATTGAAAAAGGCAAATGGTTTGAAATCGTTTCCTCTAATGGCGGCACCAATAACGCCAATACCACCCAAGACCGTACCTATTATTATGAAGTTTTTCCTTCCAACAACTTAAAATTAGGTCTTTGGTTAGAATCAGAACGGATGCTACATCCCATTATAGACCAAAGCGGTATAGATACCCAAAAAGAGGTAGTCAAAGAAGAAAAAAGACTTAGCTATGACAACTCACCTTACGGACAGTTCTTACCGGTTTTAGGAAAAAACCTATTTGATGTACACCCTTATAAAGATCCAAATATTGGTTATATGAAAGACTTGGATGCAGCAACATTGGATGATGTTCTTGTCTACAACCAAAAGTATTACGTACCTAACAATGCCGTTTTAGTGGTTGCTGGAGATATAGACCTTACCGAAACCAAAAAATTGGTCAAAGACTATTTTGGACCAATACCAAAGGGTAACACTATCACTCGTAATTACCCAAAGGAAACCCCTATTACAACACAGAAAAAAGCAACTTTCAATGACCCCAATATTCAGATACCGGCTGCCATGGTTGCATATAGAACCCCAGGATTCACAGAAAGGGATGCTTATGTACTGGATGTTATTTCCACATATTTAAGCGATGGGCCATCATCCAAATTATATAAAAAAATGGTGGATGACCAAAAACAAGCCTTACAAGTTGGAGCATTTAATATTTCCCAAGAAGATTACGGTATGTACGTAGTCTTTGGGCTACCTGTAGGAGAAACCACTCTAGAAGTTCTATATACCGAAATGGAGGAAGAAATTGAAAAAGTAAGGACAACATTGATTTCTGAAAAAGACTATCAAAAAATCCAAAATAAATTTGAAAATCAATTTGTCAACTCCAATTCAAGTGTTGAGGGAATCGCGAATTCTTTGGCCAGATACTATTTGTTATACGGGGATACTTCTTTGATCAACAAGGAAATTGAAGTTTATAGATCAATTACCCGCGAAGAGATAAAGAATGTAGCCAGCAAATATTTAAACACCAACCAAAGACTTTTATTAGAATACCTACCTGAGGAAAACCCTGCAAACTAACACAATGATGAAAAGAATAACGATATTAATTGCGGCATTTTTTATAAGTATAGCCGCTCAAGCACAAGTAGACCGCACAGTAATGCCTAAGCCCGGGCCAGCTCCGGAAATTAACTTAAAGACTCCTACCAGTTTTAAACTGAACAACGGGTTAAAGGTAATGGTCGTGGAAAACCATAAACTACCCAGGGTCAGCATTCAACTAACTATAGACAACCCACCTATTTTGGAAGGAAATAAGGCGGGAGTAAGTAGTCTTACCGGGAGCCTTCTTGGTAACGGGTCTACCAATATTCCAAAAGATGAGTTTAACGAAGAGATAGATTTCTTAGGCGCCCGTTTAAATTTTGGTTCCCAAGGTGCATATGCCAGTTCTCTTTCCAAATATTTTCCACGTATGATGGAACTGATGGCAGATGCCGCCATTAATCCTAATTTTACACAAGAAGAATTTGAAAAAGAAAAAAATAAACTGATTACAGGCCTTAAGACCGAAGAGAAAGATGTATCGGCAATTGCCAACAGGGTGCAATTGGCATTGGCTTATGGCAAAGACCACCCTTACGGGGAAATAACATCCGAAGAAACGGTACAAAACATTTCCTTGACGGATGTAGAAGCATTTTACAGAGACTATTTTGTACCTGCCAATGCATACTTGATCATCATTGGAGATATAACCATAGATCAGGTAAAACAATTGACCGAAGAATATTTTACTTCTTGGACAAAAGCCGTTCCTCCTTCATTTTCATATTCACAGCCCATAAACGTTCCAAACACACAGATTAATTTTGTTGATTTGCCCAATGCCGTCCAATCTGAAATTACGGTACAGAATATCGTTAATCTAAAGATGAAAGACAGTGATTATTTAGCCGCCCTGGTAGCAAATCAAATTTTAGGAGGCGGTGCAGAAGGTCGTCTGTTCTTAAACTTAAGAGAAGATAAAGGGTATACTTATAGCTCCTCATCTGCCATTAGGAACAACAAATTTGTGCCTACGAGATTTACTGCGGGAGCAAGTGTGAGAAATATGGTGACAGATAGTGCCATTGTAGAATTACTAAAGGAAATTAAACGCATTACCGTAGAACCTGTTAGTGAAAAAGAACTGAAAAATACAAAGGCCAAATATGCCGGTAGATTTGTTCTTGCACTTGAAAATCCACAAACAGTTGCCCAATATGCCCTAAATATAGAAACCGAGGACTTGCCCAAGGATTTTTACAAGACCTATTTGGAAAGACTTGATAACATAAGTAGAGAAGAAGTGCAAATGGCCGCGCAAAAATTTTTCAACGTGGATAATGCCAGAATTGTGGTAGCAGGAAAAGGAAGCGAAATACTATCCAATTTGGAGCAAATTGACCTTAATGGCAAAAAAATACCCGTTTTACACTATACCAAGAATGCAGAACGGACAGAAGCCCCTAACTACGAAAGCTCAGTTCCCGAAAACTTGACCGCAAACGAGGTTATCAGTTCTTATATTACCGCTATTGGTGGCAAAGAAAAATTAGAGGATGTAGATACTTTTTTAATGACCGCTGCAGCTGAGATGCAAGGAATGCAACTAGACCTTGAGATTAAAAAAACAGTAGCCAACCAATTTATGCAAGATGTAAAGATGATGGGGAATTCAGTGAGCAAACAAGTATTGGACGGTGATACTGGCTATATGGTAAACCAAGGTCAACGAATGGAACTCTCCGGTGAAGAACTTCTGAAAATTAAAGCGGAATCCGCCCCATTTGTTGAACTCCAATATTTGACCAATTCAGATATTTCTTTGGACGGAGCAGAAATGGTCGGTGACAAAAGTGCATTTAAAGTAAAAGTTTCCGATGATAAAACTATTTTCTATGATGTAGAAACAGGCCTTAAACTACAAGAGGTAAATATTGCAGAAATGCAAGGTCAGCAAATACAGTCCACCTTTACCTATGAAGATTACAGGGAAGTGAACGGAATATTGTTTCCTTTTAAACTTACACAGACCATGGGCCCACAATCTTTTGAATTTATAGTATCCGAAATCAAGGTTAACGAAGGTGTATCTGAAGAAGATTTTAAATAATTATTAATTGTATTCATAAAAAAACCCGCTAAAAAGCGGGTTTTTTATTTTCTATATATTGAAATTATCCAATTTTATGAACCTTTGCCTCTCCAATGATTATACCTTTGTCCACTTCTGGATCACCAATATAACTAACATTCGTCTCACCATAACAGGTTACTTTTAAACGTTCTGCTACATTTACCCTAAAATTACTTTCACCATAGGCGGTAATCTTTGTTTCATCCGCATGCATTCCCAAAGTATTTACCTCACTTTCACCATAGGCCCTATATACCTGTCTATTTATATTTCCCTTGCTAATTTCCAAATAGCTACTTCCATAGATTGCAACCGTAAACGCATCAAAATCCACGTCACTTAAATAAACCTTAGCTTCACCGTATAAAGACATTTTAAAATCATTGGCTTTCAAAGGACCTTCGCTCCTTACTATTTCTTCTCCCCTAACCGATAAGTTCCTTAATTCCCTATAGGTAATCGTTGCAGTTACCATGGTGCCGTTATATAATGGTTTGCTACCTCTCCAATGGTCACTGGAAACACGTTCTGACTTGGTGACCACCTTTGCACCATCCAAATAAAGCCTTAACACATTACCTTCTACTTCAACATTTATTTTATCCATGGGAACTTTGGCATTATTGATAACAACACCTTCTTGATCACCTTCCACTAAGTTTACCTCTATATGCGGACTTACAATTATTTTATTGAAAGATGTTACCGCAAATGAGCTGTCTTGTGCCCATAGACCACATACCACACCTATAATCATAAAAACGGAAAGAATAATTTTTTTCATATGTACCATACCTTATAAGTTATATTTTCAAAGTAAAGACAATCATTGTTTTAACTTGTTACAGTTGCTTCTACAATAAACGCCTTAAACTTTCCTTTTTCGGTTTACCAACCACACCCCAAACAAGATAACCAATCCACCAAAAAGTTGGAAAATGCTTATTGACTCGCCATCCAACCATCCCCATAATACTGCAACAAGTGGAATTAAATAAGTTACCGAAGCCGCAAATACCGGACTGGACAATTTTATAAGTTTGTTAAACATAATATTTGCCAGAGCCGTACCCAACAAGGCCAATATCAATACATACCATACTGCGTTATGCATTGCCCCATTTCCTGAAAACGTTACCAAAACATCAGTATACAACAGTACTGCAAGGGCTGGAAAAAAAGCGACCCCAAAACTTGCAGTAGTTACCGACAACGGACTTAAATGCGCCAAATGTTTTTTAATGATATTGATATTGAACGCGTAGCCCAATGCAGAGGCTATAATAAAAAAGGAATACCAATAATTTTGATCCGGATTAAAATCCATACCCGCTACAATTAATATTACAGTACCCAAAAGCCCAACAAAAACACCCCATATTTGCCATTGCTTAAATGCCAGACCAAATAATGTAATACCCACCAATGTTGTAAACAATGGAGCTACCGAATTTAAAATTGACGTAACACCACTACTAATTTGCATTTGCGCAATTGCAAAGAAAAAAGGCGGAAAAAAAGAACTGCACAATCCTGCTATCCCAATATACTTCCAATCCTTACCGGATAATGTCCTCAAAGATTTAAATCCCAACAAAAACAACAAGATTGATGCAAATACTATTCGTAATCCGCCAACTTGTAATGGGGTAAATCCAAGTAAGGATTTTTTAATTAAAATAAATGATGAACCCCAAATCAAAGCCAAAACAACGAGGTATAACCACTTTTGTTCAATATTTTTCAAAGTCTTTTATTTATGACAAATGTGAGGTTTTTTACAGAAAGTTGATTTATCACTTCTTTTATTTATATGAACATGTTATCATTTTACATATTTGGTATCTTTACATTAGGTACATTTTTAGGAATTATTGGTACAAACATTCTGATTATGGGTAATAAGCTATTTATATCGTTCTTTATTCTTTCTGCATTGTCGTTTAGTGATATTTCTGCACAAGAATCTACATCTAAAATTGTCATGCAGACCACTAACAATATTACCCATGCAACCATAGCCATAGATGGTATGGCTTGCCAAGAGGGCTGTGCAAATAAAATAGGAGCTAATTTAAAAGAGGCCAAAGGCGTTCTTTCCGCAGACATTAGTTTTGAGAATAAAAATGGGATAATAGTTTTTGACCCAACAGTTATTGGTTTAGAGGAAATTGAACATATTATTACAAATACCAAGGTCAAAAATTACGTGTACACAATAAAATCAATTCAAATCAATAAAGAATAATTACATGAAAAATTTAGTCGTCATTTTAGCTCTATTAGGAATGTTCAGTGCCTTTTCTTGCAAAGAAACAAAGAGAGCAGAGGCAGATTCAAAGGAGAAGGTAAATCTAGAGGAGCCTACAAAAATGGAGCATGTAATGAAAATTCATGATGAGGTTATGCCCAAAATGGGCACTTTAGGAAAATTGGTTGGACAATTAAAACCACTAGCCGACTCTCTAGGAATTAATTCTGCAGAAGCCAAAGCCATGAAAGATCTTCAGGATGCCAATAAAGCCATGATGGATTGGATGCAAGGTTTTGGAAACCGTTTTGATTCAGAAGAAATTATGAAAGGAAAGGAACTTTCCGATGAAAAAAAGAAATGGTTATTGGAAGAGGAAGAAAAAGTTATTCAAGTAAAGAACGATATCAATACCAGTATTAAAAAGGCCCAAGAACTTTTAAGCCAACAATAAAAGCTTTAAAATTTTAACCACCATTGCTCATTATTGGTCAATGGTTTGTCCAAATATATTGGCTGTCCTATTTTTGGAGCTATCATATCTACCCCTAATTCCTTGGCCTTTATTGAAACCCGCTCTATGGGTTCCGTCCAAGGATGCATAGCTAATTTAAATGCGCCCCAATGTATAGGCATCATACGTTTTGCCCTAACATCTATACTTGCCTGAGCGGTTTCTTCTGGCATCATATGAATTGCTTTCCATAGTTCATTGTATTGACCACACTCCATCATTGCAAAATCAAACGGACCAAATTTATCTCCTATTTTCTGAAAATGGGAACCATAGCCACTATCTCCACTGAAGAATATTTTTTCATTTCCAAGATTAATTACCCATGAACTCCATAAAGTATTTCCCCTATCTGATATGCCCCTTCCAGAAAAATGCTGAGCAGGTGTGCAAATAAATTCCATTCCTAAATAATTGGTTGTATTCCACCAATCTAGCTCTACAATATCTTTTTGTTCTACCCCCCATTCTGTCAAATGTACTCCCAAACCCAAGGGGGTTATAAATTTGTTTACTTTGTCCTTTAATAGTAAAACCGACCCATAATCCAAGTGATCATAATGGTCATGAGAAAACACTACGGCATCTATGCTTGGCAATTGGTCAATTTCTATTGGTAATTTTTTACTGAACCTAGAAGTGCCCAACATTGAGTTTGGTGCAGGCACTTCCCCGAACATGGGATCAATTAATATATTTTTGGTGGCACTTTGCAAAAGGAACGTTGAATGGCCAAACCAAATTAACCGTGTAGGACCAACGTAATCAGCAATTGCGACAGAATCTATAGCCTCTACGGAAATATTGTGTTCAGGTATGGTTTTGGGCAAAGGAAAAAAATAACCTTTTAATGATTTCATCATATCGCCAAAACCCAAATTGACATCCGCCCCGTTAGTATTAACAAATTTTCCGTCCTTATAATTAGGTGAAACCACGTAACGTTCCTTTTGTTCCTTAGTCATTTTACCCCCAAATTGTGGACTATTGGTTACAAACAAAAATACGCTTAACACAATTAAACCTACAATCACTAAGATTACCAATGCCATTTTCTTAACTAATTTTTTTAGGTTTAACATACATTTTATGGATGGTCTATAGCAATTAAAAGGGTAATTTCTGTAAATCTACGTTACCGCCGGATATGATTATGCCCACTTTTTTATTTTTAAATACTTTGTAATTATTCTTTGAATAGTTAATTGCGGCAGCTACGGCTACAGCACTGGAGGGTTCAATAATAAGCTTCATTCGTTCCCAAATCATTTGCATAGCCCTAACTATTTCTTCTTCATCTACCCTTATGATACCTTCAACATTGTTTTGAATAATTGGAAAATTAATATTTCCTAAAGTTGTTTTTAATCCGTCTGCAATAGTATTTACACTGGTATTTCCCTCAATTTTTCCACTGATCAATGAGCGGTATGCATCATCTGCTTCAAAAGGTTCCCCTCCCAATACCCTGCATTTTGAACCAAAATATTTGACCGCCAACGAAGATCCGGCAATTAATCCCCCGCCTCCTACAGGACAGAACAAATATTCTAAATGGGGCTGTTCCCCTAGTAGTTCCATGGCGGCTGTACCTTGCCCTATTATAACATGCTCATCATTAGAAGGATGAATAAATGTAGCCCCGGTCTCATTTGCAATGTTGTTTGCCATTGCCTGTCTAGCCTCTACCGTAGGAGTACATTCGTGAATTATTCCACCATATTCCCTTACACCAATTTTTTTAACCTCCGGTGCCGTACTGGGCATGACTATATGGGCTACAACACCTATACTTTGTGCTGCCAATGACAACGCCTGTGCAAAATTACCGGAAGAATGGGTTACCACTCCGTTTTTCTTTTGATCCTTGGATATTTGTAAAATGGCGTTGGTTGCACCCCTCATTTTATAAGCACCGGCACGTTGAAAATTTTCACACTTAAAAAACAGATTGGCGCCTAATTCCTTATTTACCAACCGTGAAGTAAAAACCGGGGTGTTATGTATGTAGGGCTTTATTCGTGCATGACATTCCGATAATTGATTAGCTGTCACCATACCTACTTTTTAATGTTTCCATTCTAAGGTTTCAATTATACCTCTTATATCATTTTGCAGATAGGCCGCTGCAGGGAGAATAGAATCATAGTTGGGCTTTGTGTAAAAATATACCGATCCCGTAAGAAAGTGCGACGTACTGTCCGTAACGAAAAATTGTGACTGTGAAGCGGCATTGCCCTGCACTTCAAACAAAGCACCATACACCCTTTTGTTGGGATTAACATATGGTTGCTCTACAATATTATCCGCTTTTGCGGCATGTTCATAGCTTAAACGTTTGGAATCATGGATCAATTTTTCCAAATTTCCATCAATCTTCATATAACTAAGGAATATTGCCCCCTTCATTTCTGGATATGAAATCGTAAAAGCCTTGTCATCATTAAGTTCCGCAATGGCTAGTTCATTATATTTAAAACTAAAATTCTCGGTTTCCAATTCCGCCAATTTTCCCTGTGGATATTCCAGGCGCATTTTTGCCTTTGGCTTAGGAATGGGGTCATCTTGGCAACCGGCTACAAACAACAAGGATACTATTAAACCTATCAATACACTATTCTTCATGAGGTAAAGTAACTTTTATCTGTTTCAGTCTTTTTTTATCCATAGCTTCAACAACAAAGGTATAAGCTTCAAAATGTATTTTTTCTCCACGTTTGGGAAAACTTCCCGCTTTTTCCAATACAAAACCGGCAAGGGTTTCGGACTCGCCCTTGTTCTCTTCAAAAATTTCGGTGTCCTCTAGACGAATTACCCTGTAAAAATCCTTAAGTGGGGTTTTGCCTTCAAAAACATAATTGAAATCATCCAATTTGGAATAAATAAGATCTTCATCATCAAATTCGTCACTTATATCTCCAACAATTTCCTCTATAATATCTTCCAAGGTTACCAGACCAGAGGTGCCGCCGTATTCATCAACCACAATGGCCAAATGATTTTTCTTATCTTGAAATTCCGCCAAAAGATCATCTAACTTTTTATTTTCAGGAACAAAATATGGCTCCCTTATCAACGTCATCCAATTAAATGTCTTTCTATCAAGATATGGCAATAGGTCTTTTACATATAAAACCCCTTTGACCGTATCAATATTTTCACCAAAAACCGGAATCCTGGAATATCCGTTCTTTTTTATCTCTCCCAAAACTTCTGGGAATTTCATTTGTTCGTTTAAGGCAAATATATCTATACGCGGCCTCATAACCTGCTTGGTATCCGTGTTGCCAAAGGTTACGATACCTTCTAAAATCTTTTTCTCCTCTTTGGTTGTATCTCCCTGCGAGGTTAAATCCAAGGCTTGGGATAGATGATCCACACTCAAATTAGATTTTTGTTTTCCCAATTTATTGTATAAAAACAATGTTCCCGATCGCATAGGCAAGCTTAAAGGGGAAAAAACAAAATCCAAGACCCTTAATGGAAATGCCATAAAATGGGAAAAGCTCATTCTATTTCTATTGGCATATACTTTGGGCAATATCTCCCCAAACATTAAAATAAGAAATGTTGCTACCACAACCTCTAATAGAAAACGGGCAGAAACAATACCAAACCATACTTTGGTTACATTGGCGAACAAGGTATCCCCAATTATGCTGAACAATAGGACCACCCCAATATTAATGGCATTATTGGCAATCAATATAGTGGCCAATAGTTTTTTGGGCCGCTCTAAAAGTTTTATAAGGATGGTACCCTTTGCCGTTTTTTTATCCTGTAATTCCTTTATTTCCGTAGAAGAAAGTCCAAACAAAGCCACCTCTGCACCAGAGATCAGTGCAGAACAGATAAGCAATATACATAGCACGACTATATTTATCGCAAATACACCGCTTACTACTAAAGATATCATTGCTAACGGTAAGGGGTCTGGGTCCAATAGTTATTGTTTAATATTAATTAGAATGGCAAATCGTCATCCGCCTCTTGACTTAAAGGCGCAGGTGATTTAGGGGGAGTCCTATCCTCTGTATTTGCCCTTTGCGGACTAGGAACAGACCCACCACCACTCTGCATACTTTCTTTCTTAGTGGTCAAAAATGTAAATTCCTGCACATGTACCTCTGTAGAATATCTGGTATTACCATCTTCTCCCTGCCATTGGCGATTTTTTAATCTGCCCTCCACATACACCTTATCTCCTTTGCTCAAATACTTTTCACATATTTCCGCAGCCTTGTTCCTTACCACACAATTATGCCAATCCGTATTGGTTACACGCTCACCCGTAGACTTATTGGTATATGTCTCATTAGTGGCTATAGGAAACCTACCTATACTACCGCCACCTTCAAAATAATGCATTTTCACCTCGTCTCCTAAATGCCCGATCAGCATTACCTTATTTAATGTCCCGCTCATAGTATAAATGTATAAAAATCAAAAGTACTAAAATTTAAATGCTTTCATAAAATCTGCAATTAAAACTGGTACCGGATATTGTTCAATATTTTGGACCTTTACCTTAAATGGGATATCTACCGTAGTATTCAATATCCAAAAAGAAGTATGTAAATTTTGATGGGAAAGCTTATGCACGATCGGACGGTCATGATACGAAAGGATTTCTACCTTGCCTAAATCACCAAATATGTCATGGTACTTTGTGTGTATTTCTTGAAGATTCATATTAGCACTGGTTTCCAATAAAGGAAACTCCCATAAATTTTGCCAAATGCCCTTCGCGTTTCTTTTTTGTAGACTGGTGAACACATCACCTTTTTCATCCTTATATATAGGTACTAAATAATTAAAATACCTATCGCGGACTTTAGCCTTTCTAATCTTGACCGGTAATTTACCTACAAGTCCTTTTTGCAGGGCTACACAACTTTCACTTAAAGGACAATGCAGGCATAGTGGCTTTTTAGGAGAGCATTGTATTGCACCAAATTCCATTATAGCTTGATTATAGTCCCTAATATGTTCAACATCCATGACCTTTTGGGCCAATGATTTAAAATATTGAATACCCTTACTACTATTAATGGGAATATCCACTCCAAAATAACGTGCCAGAACCCTGTAGACGTTACCATCAACGACAGCTTTAGCCTCATTAAAACAAATAGAAGAGATTGCACTTGCGGTATAATCACCTACACCTTTTAATTTTAACAGTTCATTATAACTGTCCGGAAACACAGAATTATACTCATTGACAATTATTTTTGCGGTAGCATGTAAATTTCTTGCCCTGGAATAATACCCTAATCCCTGCCATAATTTAAGCACTTCTTCTTCCTTAGCTTTGGCCATATCGTCTACCGTTGGAAAAGCTTCCAAAAACCTTAAATAATACGGTGTACCTTGGGCTACACGGGTTTGTTGCAATATGATTTCCGACAGCCATATCCTATAAGGATCTATGCTATTTCGCCAAGGCAAGGACCGTTTATTTTGTCCGTACCACTTTAAAATTTTACTCGAAAACGACATACTCATTAATGCTAAGGGATAAAAGTAGCAGTTTATCTACTTAAAATTAACCCATTAGAAAGAAAGATTGAATTTAATTTATATATTTGCAACCCGAAAAAACATACAGAAAATCTAATATTGAAAGATGACGAAAGCGGAAATTGTATCGAAAATCTCAGATAAACTGGGAATTGAAAAAGGAGATGTACAAGCTACAGTTGAATCCTTTATGGAAGAGGTAAAGACATCATTGGAAAGTGGTGACAATGTTTACCTTAGAGGTTTTGGAAGTTTCATAATCAAAACCAGAGCCGAAAAGACCGGTAGAAATATTTCCAAGAATACAACTATTAAAATACCCGCCCATAACATTCCGGCATTTAAACCTGCCAAGGTTTTTGTTGAAGGAGTTAAGAGCAACGTACACGTAAAATAATTAATCTTAAAAAAAGAACTTTATGCCAAGCGGTAAAAAAAGAAAGAGACATAAGGTAGCTACACACAAGCGCAAAAAGCGTAGAAGAGCTAACCGACACAAGAAAAAGTAGTTTTTTAACTACTTTTTCTTTTTACGTTCATTGACATAGAGATCCCTGTTTGGATCTCGGCAAATACAAATTGTGTTTGCTTTTGGTATTGTTTAATCAGCTCGTTTCCTATACTATATATAGTGGAACGACTAAAAATATATTCAGGTGAATAGAGAATTAATCGTAAGATCTAGTTCCCAAGCCGTAGACTTTGCCTTGCTAAAGGACGGAAAACTCACTGAACTGCATAAAGAGGAAAACAGTAACGACTTTTCTGTAGGCGATATTTTTCTTGCCAAAATCAGGAAGCCGGTTACAGGCCTAAACGCTGCCTTTGTGAACGTAGGATATGAAAAAGATGCATTTTTGCACTATCATGACCTTGGCCCACAGCTATCCTCCATGCTAAAGTTCATTAAACAAGTGAGTACCGGAAAACTAAAGGATTACTCCTTAAAAAACTTTCCGTTCGAAACCGATATTGACAAGAACGGGGTAATAACCGATGTCATTAAAGCAAACCAATCCTTATTGGTGCAGATTGTAAAAGAACCTATATCTACTAAAGGACCAAGAATTAGCTCAGAGCTTTCAATAGCAGGACGTTATTTGGTCATGGTTCCTTTCTCGGAACGTGTTTCCGTTTCCCAAAAAATAGGAAGTAAAGAAGAGAAAGACCGGTTAAAAAGACTTGTTAAGAGTATTAAGCCAAAAGGATTTGGTGTAATAATCAGAACAGTTGCAGAAGGGCAAAAAGTTGCGGAACTTGACAAAGATCTAGAAAACTTGCTGGCAAAATGGACAGCAATGTGTAAAAAATTATATCGTGCTCAAACACCTTCAAAAGTATTCGTAGAACTCAATAGGGCATCCTCTATATTAAGAGATGTTTTTAATGATAGTTTTACGGGTATACACGTAGATGACGCCACTCTTTATAATGAAATAAAAGAATATGTGGCCGAAATTGCTCCTGCAAAGGAGAGTATCGTAAAGCACTATGACTCCAATGTGCCAATTTTTGAAAAATTTGGTATCGAGAGACAAATTAAAACGTCTTTTGGACGTACCGCCACCATGAGCAAAGGAGCCTATTTAATTATAGAGCATACCGAAGCCCTACACGTGGTAGATGTAAACAGCGGCAATAGGTCCAATAAGGCCAAAAACCAAGAAGATACGGCCCTAGAGGTTAACTTATTGGCGGCTTCGGAAATTGCCAGGCAATTACGCCTTCGTGATATGGGAGGCATTATTGTAGTGGATTTTATCGATATGGTAAAATCACAGCATAGAAAAAAGCTTTTTGAACATCTTAGGGATGAGATGAAAGATGATCGCGCCAAACACAAAATACTACCCCCAAGTAAATTTGGTTTGATTCAGATTACCCGACAAAGGGTACGACCTGAAATGAATATTAAAACAACCGAAGAGGATCCTAACCAAACCGGAAAAGAGGTGGAAGCACCTATTGTTTTAATAGACAAAATTACTGTGGATCTTGAAAAACTCCTTAAAGGACCTGCAAAGGACAATAGTATAACACTAAATATACACCCCTTTATTGCAGCCTATATTACAAAAGGATTTCCTTCGTTAAGGACAAAATGGTTCTTGGAATACAAACGATGGATAAAAATTCAACCACGTGATGCGTATACGTATCTTGAATACCGTTTTAAGAACAAGGACGGTAAAACAATATATTAATAAAAAAGCGACTCTATAACAGAGTCGCTTTTTTTGTTTAGTACATTTGAAAAATATGAACCAAAAGACCAAAGGCTACACTATTCAAGAAGCCACTAAAAAAATAGAAAGCTATTGCGCATACCAAGATCGCTGCCATAAGGAAGTGGTTTCCAAATTAAAGGAAATGGGTATGATACCTATTGCCATAGATACTATAATAGGGCAACTAATTGAAGATCGATTTTTAAATGAAGAACGATTTGCCAAAAGTTTTGCAAGAGGTAAATTCAACATTAAAAAATGGGGTAAAAACAGAATTGTAAGGGAATTAAAACAACGAAATATTTCCAAATACAATATTACCACGGCCCTGAAAGAAATTGACCCTACTGCATATATGAAGGCATTGGACGAATTGGCCAAAAAAAGACTACTTCAAATTACCGATACGGATATGCAAAAGCGCAGAAAAAAACTGGCGGACTATTTATTATACAGAGGTTGGGAAAGCCATTTGGTCTATGAAAAAGTTCAAGAGCTGGTCAACAAAATTTAATCCCTAACCAATTCACCTATTCTTTTATGTGTTCTAGATACGGCTTTTTCATTTTTTAAGTCTATCCAATCTTGCCCCTTTAATTTACGCATTAGAACATCATAGTAACGCATAATCAAGATATTGTAAGTGGCTTTGGCCAAATTTTTAGGATTACGGGCAATTGCCCTTAAACTCATGGAAAAGCCAGGTGTTTTATATTTCATATAATGCCAATAACCTTCTGGCATATATAATACATCACCATGGGAAAGTGTAGCCTTAAAACCATTGGCTTGCTTTAACGCCGGCCACTTATCATAGTCCGGGTCCGAGAAATCTATGCTTTCATGGGTAATCAAGGAATGTGGTACTTTATACAATTTTTTCGTTTCGGACTGTGGAAAGAGTATCACCTCTTTTTCTCCATCAAAATGAAAATGAAAGATATTGGCCAAATCAATATCATAATGCATGAATGTATAAGAATCCCGGCCACCAAAAAACAACATTGGCAAACCTTTCATCAACTTTAAACCAAAATCCGGAAAACTATAATCGTTCTGCAACGCAGGCACCTCCTTTAAAATATTCCAAAGAAATATTCTAAACCTAGTGGGTTCCTTTTTCAGCAAATCAACATAATCCGCCATTTTCATTTTGGCATGTGGTTCATTAAAACCATCCTTATGTTGTACCGGCCTATCATCATACAAGGGTACGGTAATTGAACCGGCTACTTCCTTCATGTAGTCAAGATTCCACTTACGAAAGGCAGGCCAATCCGTAATTGCATTTTCAAGAACTACAGGTTGCTGCGGTTTAAAATAATCGTTAATAAAAATGTCCTTGGTAATATTACTTACCCTTGGAATATCAGCTAACTTCAATTACACATGGTTTTTAGGGAACCCAAAGGTAATTAACGATTAGAAAATAATTTCTTAAAAATGTATTAATGTAGTATTATTCAACAATTTTTGCCTTTTGCTTGGCATTTTCATTACGCTCTATGGTATGCCCGGGTCTTGACCACTTTGGCTTTTCGCCTAAAGGTTGTAGTTGTGAATCCGCAGCTTCCACAGTTTTGGGCTGGGCCACTTTGGTAAATGGTTTTTGAGGATTTAACCCCAACATTTTGAACATAGCCATGTCCTCATTTACATCTGGATTTGGGGTCGTCAACAATTTATCTCCCGCAAAAATGGAATTTGCACCCGCAAAAAAGCACATTGCCTGACCTTCCCTACTCATTTCCGTGCGGCCTGCGGATAAACGTACTTGAGTCTCTGGCATTACAATCCTGGTAGTGGCCACCATTCTGATCATGTCCCAAATAGAAACCGGCTCTATATCTTCCATAGGAGTACCCTCTACGGCAACCAAAGCATTAATGGGAACAGATTCCGGTTGCGGATTAAGCGAGGTCAAAGCGACCAACATACCTGCCCTATCTTCCAATGCCTCTCCCATACCAATGATACCACCACTACAGACGGTAACATTACTTTTGCGCACATTTTCTATCGTATCCAAACGGTCCTCAAAAGCGCGCGTAGAAATAACATCTTTATAATAATCCTCTGAGGTATCCAAGTTGTGGTTATAGGCGTACAAACCTGCTTCTGCCAAACGTTTGGCCTGGTTTTCCGTTATCATCCCCAGTGTACAGCATACTTCCATATCCAGCTTATTGATGGTACGCACCATTTCCAATACTTGCTCAAATTCCGGACCATCCTTTACATTTCTCCATGCAGCCCCCATACAAACACGTGAACTACCAGATGCCTTTGCCCTTAACGCTTGAGCTTTTACCTGAGATACGGCCATAAGGTCGTTACCTTCTATATCCGTATGGTAACGTGCCGCTTGCGGACAGTACCCACAATCCTCCGGACAACCGCCCGTTTTAATTGAAAGTAGGGTTGAAACCTGCACCGTGTTGGGATCGTGATGTTGCCTGTGTACGGTTGCAGCCTCATATAGAAGCTCCATTAAAGGCTTATTATATATTGCTAAGATTTCGTCTTTTGTCCAATTATGTCTTGCGTCGCTCATATCATCATAGGTTGTTACCAAGTTCAAAAATAACTGAATTTAAATTGAAAATATAATTGGTTGGTTTTAAAATGAAGACTACACTAGAGTCCTTTTCATAACCTATTCATTTTTAGATACTAATATACTTACAGCATTACCACCAAAACCTACGGCATTGACCAAGACCCTTTTGATCTGCTTATTATTCACTTTGTTCTTAAAAAAAGGTGATGGTATAAATTTATTATGTTGAATCATTAAAATTGCCAACTCTAGGTTTAGCATACCAGAAGACGCAAACGTATGCCCAAATTTCCACTTATTGGTCGTTAAAAGTGGCATTGTACTTCCAAACACCTGTTGCACCGCATTAAATTCAGACAAATCTCCTTTAATGGTGCCAGGTGCATGCATAACTATGACATCAATATCGGAAAGGGATAAGTTCCCCATGGCCATTTTCATCGATTTTTGAAAACATTCCGCATTTGCCGATATGGAGGTATTATGTTTTAAAATTTCAGTTGCATACCCAACCCCTTCTATTAGCGCAAGGGCATTGTTCACCGTACCGGTTTCCAAACATGCTACAGTGGCAGCTTCACCCAAAATCATGGAATTGGTCTCCTTTTCAAGATATAAAGCCTGGCAGGGGTACTCCTTTCCAAGTTCATCTACCGGAGGCTCATGAACAGCCGTAGTTCTAGCATAAATTTTTAATGCTTTCATCTGGGCAATGGTAAAATTGGTCAATGGCGCTTCACTAGCTCCTACCAAAAATTTGTCCGCCATTCCGCTATTGAGCCATGCCACCCCGTTCAATACGGAATGTAAGCCCGTGGAACAAGTAATGGAATGGGAGATATCCGGACCTGTGGCCCCAAGGTCATGTGATACCCATGATGATATATTGCCCAACGTTGTTGTAGGTGAGCTTAAGGTTGACGTTACTCCCGTTTCCAAATATTCTTGATGGTATTCCTCAAAAAGTTTTGTAGCGCCCCTTGATGAGCCCATATTAACACCAAAAATTGAGGTATTTTTCCATCCTGCTTGATCAACTGCCTTTCTCGATGCTAAAATTGCAAAGAGAACACTATCGTCCAACTTTTTATATTTATTATCAGAAAACCTTAATTCATCTACTTTAAGCTTTGAGGCTTGGGACAATGGGGCTACCCATACTTGTTGTCCATTGTAATCCTTTAAAGAAAAATAATGATTGTCGCTTAAATAAGCCTTCCAGGTTTCATTCAATGTATCTCCCAAAGGTGAAAGGGAGGCAAGGGCCGTTATGGATATTTTTTCTTTCAATATATTAATCTAAAAAGTATCTAATGCCTTTTTAATGGCGGCATATATTTTTTGAAGTTGTATGTTGGTAATTACATAAGGGGGCAGTACATAAACGGTATTGCCCAATGGCCTAAGCAAAACGCCCCTGTTTAAGAAAAATTGATACAGCTCATCACGCAAGTTGCCATACCGTTCCATTTTCAGTTGTAGGTCTATAGCCAAAATGACCCCCTTGACCCTTACCTCAGCTATCTTTTCATGGTTTTTAACTTCTGCAGCAAATACGTTGTGCTCCTTTTCTATATACTGCCTTCTTTCCTTAATTTCAGAAGAATTTAAAAGGCTAATTCCGGCTAAAGCCGCAGCACATCCAATAGGATGTGCGCTGAAAGTGTGCGCATGAAAAAAACCTTTGTGTACCTCATCACTTAAAAACCTATCATACAGCTTTTGTGAACAACTGGTAATACTTAAAGGGAACATACCTGCCGTAAGCGCTTTGCTCAGACAGATAATATCTGGTTTGTTCACAAGGACTTCAGAAGCGAAATCCGTTCCCGTTTTCCCAAATCCTGTCATTATTTCATCGGCAATACACAGCACATCATGAGTTTGACATAGTTGAATCAACTCATCAAGCCCTTGTACGGAATGAAATTTCATTCCTGCGGCACCTTGTACCAGCGGTTCAAATATAAAGGCCGCACAGCTGTTTTCACTTAAAATATTCGTCAATTGTTTTTTGACCAATTCCAGATTGTTTTCTTGCGGTACAGGAATGCGCACAACCTTTAATAGAAAATCTTCAAACGGTCCATTATACGAAGAAAGTCCAGAAGCACTCATTGCCCCAAAGGTATCTCCATGAAATCCGTCTTCAAATGCTATTAACGTATCTCTTTTTTTTCCATCATTATGAAAATATTGAAACGCCATTTTTATGGCCGCATCAATTGCCGTAGAACCATTATCATTAAAAAAAAGTTTTGCTTGATTGTCAGGTAAAATATTGATAAGCTGTTCTGAAAGTTCAATAGCCGGTTCATGTGTTAAGCCACTGAACATTACAAAATCCAACTTTTGCATCTGTTTGGTCATTGCGGCAATTATCTGGTCATTGCCATGCCCATACATTGTGGTGTACCAAGATGCAATACCATCTATATATTCATTACCGTCCTCATCAAACAAAAGTGCCCCTTTTGCCTTTACAATAGGTAATTGGGGCTTGTTTAACTTATGTTGAGTTAAAGGATGCCACAAATACTTTTTATCTCTAGTTGATAGATTTTCCACGGCCATAAAATTTATAATTCCTCATTTTATCTATCTTGCAAAGATCGGGAAATAAACCGCAAATTTAAGATGTCCTTGAAAAGAAACGAAAATGTATTTTATACCATTTCCAAATGGAAAAATTCAACCATTCTTTTATTCTTTTTTTGCATCACCTTTTTTATACGGTTCCCTTTTTTCTTCAGGGACTATATTGACAGGGACGAAAGTACGTTTATATTACTTGGGCAATCTTGGGCCAACGGTTTTTTGCCCTATACCCAATTATGGGACTTAAAGCCCCCGTTAACCTTTGCTTTCTTTGCCTCCATAATCACCCTATTCGGCAAAAGCTTTATTGCCATTAGATTAGCAGGAGTGTTCACCGTTTTGATTACAGCATTCTTTACCTTTAAAATTGCACGTACCATATTGGCCAAAACATCATCTATAATTGTTGGCGTGGCCTGTATTGTATTGCTCAGCTTGTTTGGCAGTTTGCAAGGTGTAATGTCAGAACATATCTGCGTTGCTTTCTTTGTTCCCGCAATCTACCTAATACTGAAAAAAAAATCTGCGTTTGCCATCTTTTTTGCCGGACTGCTCATGGGAGTTACGGTAATGGTCAAACTGAATATGGCATTCCCCATATGCTTTATTGGCCTGTTCCTTTTGTACGAAGCATTGCTTACTAAAAAAAAGAAGGGTTTTTTAAAAGTCATTTTATTTGGTATAGGAATACTTACCGTGATTCTCGCTACCATAGTCCCTTATTATATAACCGGGCAAACCTTAGTATGGTGGAAATCAGTAATTCTGGCCCCTTTGGAATATACCGAGGCTAGAAGATACTCATTCCTTAAACTTGCTCCTATATTCGTTATTATAGGTTTGTTTCTCATCTATGCCTATAAAAACAAATACATTGATTTTAAAAACAGAACCAACCAGTTACTGCTGGTCTCTATTTTTGGGATATTGATATCGTTTATAAAAGGCGGAAGGATAAACGGCCATTACCTCATACAATTACACCCTCTATTTCTAATCCTTTTGGGCATAGTGATTTCAAATATTTTATTACGTTATAAACCAAGAATACCGGTTTTCCTTGCATTTGTAGGAATGTTGATACCTGCAGAAAGTTATTTGGAATATATCAATGTCGCCAAAAACTATTATGAAAAAAATACACTTTATAATGGCGAGGGTTTCTCTGTACCACAATATATTACAGATCACAATTTAGAGACCAAAAACATACTTTTTTTTGAATACCATATTGGTTATTGGAATTTAAATACGCTACCGCCCACCATTGCGGCTACACATCCCAGTAATATTTGCAGGGATGAACTGTTCCCATTTTTCAACAACCCAAGAAAAATTGCTATTGAAGAATTACAATACATTATGGAGGTCATACGGCCCAAAACGGTAATCACAAGAAAAGGCAAACGGATATTCGACAAGAAATTGATAGAAGTAAATACCTATATAGATGATTACCTTTCTACACATTATGTAAAACTGGCCGATGTTGAAAATGCAGAAGTATTACAACGACTAGAGCGACCTTAATATACCCTCAAATTTATCGGCATATTTTTTAATCACTTCCTTGGTAAACTCCTTTTCCTCATCTATTCTACCGATCAAGGATACACCAGTTTTATGCAATATGATATTCTCGGTCTGCGGATTTGCTTCCCCACTGAACAGTACGGATACATCATAACCTTTATGTAAAAGCCAATTGATCGTCAATAAAGAATGATTAATACTGCCCAGATAATTTCTGGAAACTACTACCACCTTGTAGTCTGGCATAATAATATCAAACATGGTATCCTCATCATTTAAGGGCACCAATATTCCCCCAGACCCCTCAATGATCAAATTATTATCGGTTTCCGGTTCATTGATATGGAACCTATCTATTCTAATACCTTCCAACTCTGCCGCGGCATGCGGACTCATAGCTGCCTTCAACTCATAGCTGCACGGATGAAACTTAGATTTTTCATTGGAAATCAACCTTTTCACCTTATCTACATCTGTATTGTCCAAATCTCCTGCTTGCACAGGTTTCCAATAATCTGCTGTTAAAGCTTCGGTAAAAATAGCAGAAGCAATTGTTTTGCCTACTTCTGTTGAAATTCCGGTCACAAATATCTTTTGCATTATATACTTACTTTGAGTTCGTAATCATTTTACAATTTAGGCACTTATACTTTCTTTTTTCAAAAAATGGAAAAAGTTTATAAAATACCCCCTTACTGTTATAATATGGTTCTGATCGTTTTGCCTTACAATTTGGACATACAATAGGATCACCTTGTTCATCTACGGCATAGGCCCTGATTTCATCATAAATAGCAATTGCCCTTTCCTTATCCTTTGAGTATACCTGCAATTTTACGCCCCCAATGGCATTGCTAATAAGAGGATCGGAATTTAAGGTATTCTCATCCCTTAAAAAAACCGGAATACCCTCTGACTCCAGTTTACCCTTTACAATCTGTACATCGGCAACATATTCAAAACTAGCCAATTGATAAAATTTATCTTCCATGCCCATACTAAATAAAACTGGATAACAATTTAAGCAATAGTCCTATTTCTTCCTTGGAATTAAAGCTATGCAAACAAATTCTAAGTCGCTCTTGACCTTCGGCCACCGTTGGAGATACAATGGCTTTAATATGAAATCCTTTATCCAATAGTTTTTTGGATACCGTCTTTACCTTTTTTGTGCCAGGGACCACACAACATTGTATAGCTGTATCGCTAGCAATAAAATAATCATTTAATTTATATGCTTTGACCTGATCTTTAAAAAATGCAATATTTTCCGCTAAGCTTACTTTTGGCTCTTTACTTAATTCATTAAAAAATGTATGGGCCGTAAGAATAGTGGCCAATGTATGTGGCGTTAAGCCTGTGGTGTATATTAACGGTTTTGCAAAATTGACCAAAAACGCCTTAAGGTCATTACTGCCCAAAACCGCTGCACCATGACACCCAAATGCTTTTCCAAAGGTTATGGTCCTTGCGAAAACATCTTCCTGCAACCCCAATTTTGCCACTAGACCTTCTCCATTTTTACCCAACACGCCACCGGCATGGGCCTCATCAACAATTAAATGATAGCCGTTAGTTTTGGTATAATCCGCAAAAGCTTTTAAGTCGGGAGAATCTCCATCCATTGAAAAAACACTTTCGGTAGCCACATAGACCACACTATCTTTTTGATCATTTCTCGCCAAATTCAATGCAATTCGGTCTTTTAGGCTAGACAAATCATTGTGTAAGAAACTATATGATTTTGCATTGCTTATTCGTATCCCCTCACGAATACTTGCATGAACATATTCATCATAAAATATAATATCACCACGTTGTGGTACGGCGCTGAACAAGCCAAGGTTGGCATCATAACCAGAATTGAAGACCAATGCTTCCCCCGCTTTATAAAAATTAGCCAACAAAGGTTCCAATTGGCCGTAAAGTTTGTGATTACCGGACAGAAGACGCGACCCTCCTGAACCATTGGAAGCTATCCCTTCATTTAAAAGCACCTGAAAGGTTTTGGAAAACAGTGTTTCATTATTGGCAAATCCCAAATAATCGTTGGACAAAAAATCTATTAGACCACTCATTGAAGTCAACTGCCTAAAGGTGTCCTCTTCCTTACGGCCTGCCAATAATTTTACTAACCTAGCGGGTGTTTTACTCATTGAGCAAAAATAACTTTTCTATGAATTGAAACGGAAGTTTTTAATGAAATGAAGAATTATTTACTTCTAAATTTGAGAAAAAATCTGTTTTTTAAGAAAACCCATTTTGAATTACCAATTACTATCATTTATAACGTTGATAAATAGGAGTTTACATTTCTTTTAAGTCAAAAATAAACGCGAAATAATGTTTAAATGTTAAAGAATAAACATATTTTTGCACAATTTTTAAGGAATTTTCCTACTATTAATATTGTATATTGCTATTAGCGCTATATTTTTTTTCTGATTGATTGGCTATGAAAAGAGATAAAATTGCAGACAAAGAAAGATTAGAAGCTTTAGGTTCTTATACTATTATGGATTCTGAAGAGGAATCCCTATACAATGATATCACGGCTTTGGCAGCAGCTATATGCAACACCCCTATAAGCCTCATTTCTTTAGTGGACGATAATCGACAATTTTTTAAATCGCATCATGGATTGGAATTAACTAGTACTACACTAGATGATTCTTTTTGCAAATATTTAATTCTTGATGATTTAGATGTTTTAATCGTAGAAAACCCAAACCAGGATAAACGATTTTCAGAATATGCTTCTGTCAAAGGAGATTTGAAAATTGGTTTCTACGCTGGAGTTTCCTTAACTAACGATGATGGATATCAATTAGGTTCATTATGTGTCATGGACCAAAAAACAAAACAACTCAATGAGCTGCAAATAAATGGCTTAAAAACACTTGCCAAGCAGGTCATACAATTATTTGAATTAAGAAAGTCAAAAAAAATATCACGGCACCAAAAAAATAAATTAGAACAAAAAGGGATTCTTCTTGACAACATCGTTTCTGCAACTGGTATTGGTATTTGGGAACGGGATATCAAGAATAATTTAATGAAATTAAATTATGAATGTCTAAAAATTCTAGGTTATTCCGCCGAAGCCAAAAAAACCTTACAATATTCTGATTGGGAAAATTTTATACATCCGGAAGACCTAAAATTGGTCAAGGCAAAACTAGAACGATGTTTTGAGCATAAGACTGAAATTTATGATATTAAATACCGAATTATAAACTTAAGCGGGCAAACTAATTGGGTTCATGATAACGGTAAAGTTTTGTCCTGGGATGACGATCAACCGCTTTTAATGTACGGTACCATCCAGAATATTACGCAGAAAGTAAATGATGATTTTGAACTGGTAAAGCTTAAAAATAACCAGGAAGCCATTATCAATAACACCAAAGATCTTTTGTGGTCTGTTGATACCGAATACAGATTAATAATGGCAAACAACGCCTATCATGAATTGATCAGGGACAATATTGGCTATCAGTTTAATGTTGGGGACGTCGTGTTTTCAGAAAATTTTGATATCGATATCAATAATAAATGGAAAAATTATTATGCAAGGGCATTAAATGGAGAACAGTTTTCTATTAAAGGTAAATTTCACAACCCCGCAAAACTTAGAACTACCTATGGGTTGACCTCTTTTAACCCCCTTTATGACAACAATGGTAAATTATTAGGTCTTACCTGCTATTCTAAAGACATAACATCAGAGGTTTTGTCACAGCAGGTATTGATAAGTGCTAAAGAGGAAATGCAAAAAATAATGGATGCATCCTTGGATATCATTTGCACCATAGATGAAGAAGGATATTTCTTGAGCATTAACAAGGCCTGTCAAAAAATTTGGGGATATGAACCAAAGGACTTGATCGGTAAGCAATATATAGGTTTTGTACATGAAGAGGACAAAGAATTGACCTTGAACGAAGCATTCGCAATTTTAGAAGGTGAAAAGGTTACGGGATTTGAAAATAGATACATCCACAAGAACAATACTATAGTACCCATGCTTTGGTCCGCAAATTGGGACGATAAAGAAAGGGTAGTATACTGTATAGCCCGTGATATAACCGAGAAGAAAAAAGCTGACGTACAGCTTGCACAATCAGAACGCCGATTTAAATCTTTGGTACAAGATGGTAGTGATTTAATTGCCATATTAAATACAGAAGCCAATTTCCTATATGTAAGTCCTACTTCTACCAGAATTTTGCAAACAACCCCAGAGGAATATTTAGGCACCAATGCATTTGACTATGTACACCCTGAAGATTATGATGAAGTCCTAAAACAATTTTATAAAATCTTGGAAGTACCCCAAACCAAGATTAGGCCATTTAGGTTCAGAATCAAAAACAACCAATATATTTGGATGGAGACAACGGTTACCAATAAATTGGACGAACCTTCCATAAACGGTATTGTCGTAAATTCACGAGATGTAAGTAACCGTGTCAACTACTTAAAGGCCATTGAAAAACAAAATGCAAAATTAAAGGAAATTGCATGGACACAATCCCATGAACTAAGGGCTCCTGTTGCAAGATTAATGGGCTTGGTTAATCTTATTAGGGACGAAAATCATGATCTTGATTTTGAAGAAAAAAACCGTATGCTGCAATACATTATAGATTCTGCAGATGAAATAGATGTGGTCATAAAGAAAATTGTAGACAGTACCGTACAACGAATGAATATAGAAGAAACCGAATGAGTTATAAAATAATTGTTATAGAAGATGATCCAATATTTACCTTTTTGTTGGAAAAAGGTTTAAAGGCAACTGGTATTACAGGTGACATAACTTTGTTCACTAACGGATTAACGGCTATCAACTTTTTAAAGGAAGATTATAACAACGACAACAACTATGTTGTGTTTTTAGATTTGAATATGCCCGTAATGAACGGTTGGAAATTTATGGAACATTTTGAAGTCCTTGCCAACCCTTCAAATTGTATGGTTTTTGTATTGACCTCCTCAGGCAATAAGCTAGATATCGATAATCTTATGGCTAGCCCATTAGTGACGGATTTTGTCATAAAACCCATAAATGATATTGTTTTCAAAAAAATTAAAAATGCAATTCAATCTAAATTTGGAGAATAATTCTTTCTTCACGCTTAATAATTAGAATCAAATTTTACAAACATGCATTAGCTTCATTATATTAGCTAAAAACATTGTATGCGTTATTTGTACCTAATTTTTCTCTTTTTTACAGCACTATCTCTTAGTGCGCAAACGATAAATTATTCCATATCTTTTGATAATGCCATACACCATGAGGCCGTGGTTACGGTAAACTTTCCAGATATTGATCAAGATACATTGTCCGTAAGAATGAGCAGAACATCTCCGGGAAGATATGCCTTACATGAATTTGCCAAGAACGTTTATGCTTTTAAAGCCAAAGATGCCCAAGGTAATATACTTAAAATATATAGGCCCAACCCATATGAATGGCAAATTACCGGGCATAACGGTAATGTAACAATTGAATACATCTTATTTGCAGATAGAGGGGACGGCACCTATTCACAAATAGACGAATCTCATGCGCATTTAAATATACCGGCCACATTTATTTATGCTCCTTCTTTAAGCGACAGACCCATTGAAGTTGATTTTGTAAATAGAGAAGATTTAGAATGGAAAATTGCCACTCAATTAGCAAAGGTTAAAAACAATACTTATAGCGCTCCAAACCTTTATTATTTTATGGATAGCCCCACAGAACTAAGTAACCACAAGGTAAGGGAATTCATTATTGATGATCAAACCGTAAAACTTGCTCTTCATGACCCAGGAACTGAAGAAGAAGCAGACAAGTATTTTGAGAAAGTAAAAAAAGTAGTAACTGCCGAAAAAGAGGTGTTCGGTGAGTTGCCACAATTCGATTATAATACCTACACTTTTCTAGCCTGCTATATACCAAACGCATCCGGTGATGGCATGGAACATAGAAATTCAACAATACTAACAAGCACAAGAACATTGGCAAATGGTGGTATGGATGGTAATATAGGTACGGTTTCCCATGAGTTTTTCCATAGTTGGAACGTGGAACGTATACGACCAAAATCTTTGGAACCTTTTAACTTTGAAGAGGCAAATATGAGCGGAGCCCTATGGTTTGCTGAAGGTTTTACAAGTTATTACACCAATCTTATATTATGTAGAGCAACACTTATATCTCCAGAAAAATATATTGAGGGATTGACGGGTACATTTAATTATGTTTGGAATTCGCCGGCCCTACAATTTTTTAATCCTATTGAAATGAGCTATCAAGCTCCTTTTGTAGACGCTGCAACCTCAGTAGATCCCGTTAATAGGGAAAATACATTTATATCTTACTATTCCTACGGTAGTGTTTTAGGTTTGGCGCTGGACCTTTCCCTAAGGGAACAAAAATTGAACTTAGATGATTTTATGAAGCTTGTTTGGTCTCAATATGGTAAAACTGAAATACCTTATACGCTAGAAAATTTACACCAAACCTTGAACAGTTATGCCGGCGAGGAATTTGGTAACCAATTTTTCAATAATTACATATATAAGAGTGGTATGCCCAAATACAAGGAACTTTTAGAAAGTGTTGGTGTTTCTATTTCTCAAGATTCCAATACTGTATATTTTGGGGCAGCGGTAACAATTTCCAATGAGAACAATGGTATAATTAAAAGTAATCCAACTATAGGAAGTCCTGCTTATACCGCTGGTTTGGACAAAGGTGATTTAATTACCCACATAAACGGTAGGCCATTGCAAGAAGATATTGCATTCAATGCTTTATTGAAACAATTTAGGCCAACAGATAAGCTTTCTATTGACTTTATAAGAGATGGCAATAAAAAAAATACCGTGTTAACGCTTGAACCGGATCCACACTATTCCATTCAATTGATGGAAAAAACAGAAAATTTACCTTCTAAGCAAATGCTTAAAGCTCGTAATTCTTGGTTAAAACTGTAATAATGGAAATCAATTACACCAGTGCAAGTACTACGGAAGAATTAATGCAAATTCTTTCTATACAACAAATGAATTTAAGATCTTCCGTTACCGCTACGGAGATGGCAAGAGAAGGATTTGTCACCGTTGAACATAGTTTGGAACTTCTTACTAAAATGAACAATGCTTTTCCGCATACTATTGCCAAACACATGGGTAAGGTAGTTGGTTATGCACTATCCATGACACAAGATTTTAAGGATGATATTTCCGTTCTAAGACCAATGTTTACGGAAATAGAAAAAAATCATCTGCAGAATTATATTACCATGGGTCAAATCTGTGTTGCAAAGACCCATAGAAAACAAGGTGTTTTTAGAGGGTTGTACGCGGCAATGCAAAAAATAGCCTTTCCTACTTATACCAGCATCATAACTGAAGTGGATGCCACGAATAGCCGCTCTTTGAGCGCCCATTATGCTATTGGTTTTACAAAAATATGCACCTATAATTCCTTAGGTCAAGATTGGGAATTAATTGCATTAAAAACAGGTTGATATCAAGAAGTAATGCTAGAGCTATTTAACTTCTTTCCAAGTATAATTATTTGGTTCAGTTGCATCCAGAAGATCAATCTCTAGTATTTTTGCAATATTTTCACCAAATAGATAGGCTTGTTGTTTAGATTCACTTTCATATACATTAAAATGTCTATTTTTTGCGTACCATAAATTTGCTTCATATATAAAATTACCGTCAACTAATGGTTGTTTGAAAACCGATACATACTCAATTTCGGGTAATTCTTTCCATATCCCATATCTTATTGGACCCACACCATATTGAAGTTTATATCTCTTGTTTTGCAAATCAAAAAGAACATCCTTTACGATAGAAAAAGTCAAAGCTCCAGGTAAAATAAAAAGAATAATTTTTAATGTATGGATTCCCTTAATCAATGAAGGCTTAAAATCCACTATATAAAAAAGAAGTAAGGATACTATTGCAGTATAATGAATAGCGGCAATTATCAGGTGCCATAAAGGACGATTACCTTCGGATATAATTACATTCTTTTTTCTCACTCCCTTTAAAACGATAAAAGCCATACGATATGTATGGCTTTTTATAACATTTTATCTCCTATTGAATTTTAATCCGCTAGTACAATAACCTTATTATTCTTTAATTCAATGGTACCACTAGTTATAGGTAGCACAGTGTTTCCATCAGAATCTTTACTGAATTTTGATGCATGAGCCTTTTCCAAAGTCACATTTCCGGCAATTTTAACCTTCCCTTCCTGTAACAAAGAAACTATTGGAGCGTGATCTTTTAACATCTGAAACTCTCCGTTAATACCGGGTACGGTAACAGATGTTACTTCTCCCGCAAACAAAGTGGCCTCTGGTGATACAATTTCTAAATACATATTTTTTAAGTATTCAGTACTCAGTATTCAGCATACAGTAGCAAACAAAGTGCAAACTGTTACTGCTAACTGCTTACTAGTTCTAAGCTTCAGTCAACATTTTCTCACCAGCCTCGATCGCTTCTTCTATAGTACCTTTCAAGTTAAAAGCAGATTCGGGTAAGTGATCCAATTCACCATCCATAATCATATTAAATCCTTTAATGGTATCCTTGATATCTACTAAAACACCTTTTAGACCTGTAAACTGTTCTGCTACGTGGAAAGGCTGGGAAAGGAAACGTTGTACACGACGTGCCCTACCAACTGCTAATTTATCTTCCTCTGACAATTCTTCCATACCTAAAATGGCAATAATATCCTGAAGTTCCTTATAACGTTGCAAAAGCTCCTTTACCCTTTGTGCGCAGGCATAATGATCTTTTCCTAAAATTTCAGCAGTTAAAATTCTAGACGTAGAATCTAATGGATCCACAGCAGGATAAATACCTAGCTCAGCAATTTTACGAGATAATACGGTTGTAGCATCCAAGTGGGCAAATGTAGTTGCCGGAGCTGGATCCGTTAAATCATCCGCAGGCACGTATACCGCTTGTACAGAGGTAATAGAACCTCTTTTTGTTGATGTAATACGTTCTTGCATTGCACCCATCTCCGTTGCCAATGTGGGTTGGTAACCTACCGCAGATGGCATACGACCCAATAGTGCCGATACCTCTGAACCTGCTTGGGTAAAACGGAAGATATTATCAACGAAGAATAGAACATCTTTACCTTGACCTTCACCAGCTCCATCACGGAAATATTCCGCTATGGTCAACCCAGAAAGAGCAACCCTTGCACGGGCTCCAGGTGGTTCGTTCATTTGACCAAAAACAAAAGTTGCCTTTGATTCTTTCATTATATTTTTATCAACCTTGTTCAAATCCCAACCGCCTTCTTCCATAGAATGCATGAAATCATCACCATATTTGATAATACCGGACTCCAACATCTCACGAAGTAAATCATTTCCTTCACGTGTTCTTTCACCTACACCGGCAAAAACAGAAAGTCCACCATGTCCTTTTGCAATATTGTTGATCAACTCCTGAATAAGAACCGTCTTACCAACACCTGCACCACCAAATAATCCAATTTTACCACCTTTTGCATAAGGCTCGATCAAATCAATTACCTTAATACCTGTATATAAAACCTCTGTTGAAGTCGAAAGATCCTCAAATTTTGGAGCCTCCCTGTGAATTGGCAGACCATTATCTCCAGATTTAGGTAAATTGCCCAAACCATCAATAGCATCACCGATTACATTGAACAAACGACCATAAACATCATCCCCAACAGGCATTTGGATCGCACTTCCCGTAGCCACTACTTCAACACCTCTACTTAGACCATCGGTAGAATCCATAGAAATGGTTCTAACCGTATTTTCGCCAACATGGGATTGCACCTCTAAAACCAAAATTGACTTATCCTTGTTTACAATTTCCAAGGAATCATAGATTCTAGGTAGATCAGCACCTGATTGAAATTCTACATCAACCACTGGCCCAATGATTTGCGAAACTTTACCTGTAACTTTTGACATTACTTTTATGTTTATGTATTACGTTTAATATAACCTTAAAAATGCTCTCATTTTCAGGCTGCAAAGATATGCTATTCAATTTTAAACAAAAACTGTTTTTTAGCTTTTTTACAAAACTAAAAAGGTGCCCTGAGAGCACCTTTATTTATTGATAATTATATATTCCATTACTGTAACGTGGGAGAATAATTTGTAGGATAATCACCTACATCAAGCAAATTGCCCGATGCCTCAAAGTTTGAACCATAAGTAGCATCAATGGCCTTCATGAACTCATTTGCCAACAACGCATACCCGCGTGCAGTAGGATGTACACCGTCCAAAGAAAATGCACTACCCGTCACCAAACTAGAGGTTAACGTAAAATCACCACTGGTAATACCACCATTGGCCAACTGGTTCAATAAGGAATTTGCATCCACCAATGCAAGACCGGCTTGGGCGGCCGTTGCTTCAATAATTTGGTTGAACGCCTCAATAGCCACTGCAATTTCTTCTTGTTCACTAGGAATTAATACCCACTTGTCCGCAAGTGGTACGGCAACTCCATTTACCGATAAAGGATTGCCCGGTACCGCAAGTGTACCAATAAAATTTGATGCCGTTAATACCAATAAATCATTAGCCGTGGCCTGTCTAATTTTTGGCAATGCAGCAAATGCCGGATTAATAGCTCCTAAATCCGTCAATGATTCATCCTCTATGACTACCGCATTATTAGGTCCTTCGACAAAATTTATCGTTCTGGCCTCTAATTCTTCCTGTGTAAACAATCCTGTACCTGCCAAAGCGCCAAAGGCAGCTTGCAAACCACCATTATATTGTGCATAAGCCCCGTTCACCGCAGCTGCAGTAGCAGCATCCAGAGGTACCGGATTATGGGGAACTGTAGTAAAATGCGGAATATCTACCACATTAGGAATATTGGCAACCACTCCTTTTGCACCTCCTGCGGTCAAGGTTGCGATCAAAGCTCCATAACTACCATCAAAACCAACACCTGGCACTCCGGAAACCGGAGTTATTGGGTTAGTACCGTCACCACCTGTAGTTGCATAGCCCAGTACATCATTATTACCTATCCAAAGAGAGAAAAAGCTAGGAGCTTGACTTACTGCCATTTCCAATACGCTAATATCAGGTGTATTTCCTGTCATCCTTACGAAATAGGGGTTTGCCAAACCTAAAGATACATTTGCCAAATTACCATATCCTGGCGCCAGTAGATGAAAGCTTTTAGCTCCTGGTACGCCTAGATTATTAAATGGACCGGTAGGGTTGTTCAATACTATATCCGTCGAAACAGTAACCGATGCGCCCAAAGCAGCTTCTAACGGTACAGGACCAGCACCTCCAAAAACCAATCTAGGGTCTTGAATTCTTTCTCCACCGGCAGCAAGTCCACCAAAATTATCATTGGTAAGCGGTTGTACAAAACTTCCGCCACCCGCTAAACTAAATTTCTGGGACAATAAATTTGGCAACGACATACTTTGACTAGCTTGGAACAAAGCTCCGTCCGTAAAACCTGCAGTCAATGAATTGCCCAAGGCCACATAATTTGAAAAATCAGCAGAGCCAGCGGTCAATTCAACAGGGTCTTCCACAATCACTTCTGGTGAAAGATCAACATCTTCTGGATCATTACAAGCCGTAAAAGCCAAGATCCCTATAGAAATATATATAAATTTTAAATTTTTCATTTCAACTCCTTATTTAAAAATTAGTTGTTAATAGTCCAAGATAAGTAGTACATAGACCCTATAAATCCAGTACCGAATGCAGTAAAATATTCTTTATTAGTAAGGTTGGTACCTCCTAGTTTGAACGTGGACTTAATACTGGGCACATCATAATTAATCTGCGCATCCACTACATGAAATTCAGGTACTACACCATTACCGAAAGTAGCTTCCCAGAAATAATCATCGCTAAATCTATAGGATACGTTGAAACCAAAATTATTGAACAGTTCCTTGTTCCCAAAAGAAGCCTTGAATTTATGCTCTGGAGTGTTGAAATTCAACATTACATCTGGGTTTGCATCGCGGTCAAAATCAAGTTTAGTAAAAGTGTAACTTCCTTCCAGATCAAAATTACCAAGTACTTTCATACTTAACCCTAGTGAAGCACCATAGGAATTTACATCTGCATCTGTATTTGTATATGCACTATAAGCTTGGAAATCCCCGTTTGAAATTGCCGCAATGGATAAACCACCATCACCAACAGTACCGTAATATGGGGCAACAACCACTTCCTGGGAAATAAAGTCTTGATAAGAATTAAAATAAGTACTAAAATCAATTACCAATTTATCAACCTTTCCCCTATAACCTACTTCAAAGGAAGTTACTTTTTCGGGCTTTATAATATCAGGGTTGGCTACTTCCAAATCGGCAGGATTTCCCGTTTCCGACAAACGAGTTACGGATGCTGCGGAATAAGAATTGTTATATGCCGCCGCCCCGGTTTGGTTTATTGTACTTGGCTGCCCTAAAAGCTGACCACCTCCACTGACTTCAAAATCCCTGGAATAACGATCCAAATTGTTTGGTGCGGACCCCACCAAGATTGCCCTACCTGCATCTAACCCAATAAAAAGATCTTGGGTAGTTGGGTTTCTAAAACCAGTTTGCGCAGAGGCCCTTATGTTATGATCTCTGTTCAGGGTAAAACCTGCAGATAACCTAGGCGATATAAATCCGTCAAAAAATTCTGACTTATCATAACGAATAGATCCGGTAAGTTTTAAGCTCTTTTCATTTTGAAAAGGCAATGTCTTTTGTACTTGTGAATAAATACCAAATTCAGAGTAATTTATGGGTCCATCAAAATCAGTATATATAGTACCGGAAGAATTTAAACTGTATTCCCTAAAAGAACCCCCAACCTGAATTTCTGCCCAATCTATTAAATGGCTGAAATTGTAATTGGCATCTGCATGATAGTATTTGGATGCATCCTGAAATTTTGATCCCGTTGTCAAATCCGGATCGTTGATACTTCTATCAAAAGCAGCTTGAAACTCCGGGGTTCCAGGCAAAAACCTACCTGTCTCCGCTTGAGCCCTAGCCGCAGCATGTGCTTGCTCATCGGTTGCTCCTGCCAAGGTGGCCTGTACATATGTACCGGTGTATTCACCAAACCAAGTGTTGTCATCTTTCCAAGCCCTGTTAATATTAATACCTGTAAACACCATGTCATAAGAATCACCGGCTTTATCAGCTACTACATAGCCCCTTACAAAGAAGTTGTCGTTCTTTACTTCCAACTTGTGCTGTTCCTGAAAAAACCCAGCTATATTGTACCTGTTGGTTCCTTGGTAAATTGTATTACCCGTACCTACCTTACCTACATAGGACAATTCCAGACTATTATCTTCAATTGGCCTATAATATAGACCCCAATCCGCTTTAATACTTTCCGCATTGTAATTGGTCAACACATTTTCATTATAACCGGTTCTACTTACAATTTGCGAAGGAACCAATGCATTTGCACCGGCAGGTAAAATACCTAATCCTTCTAATGTAAGCGCCACATCCTTAATATCTGTTGCAACCTCATCACCATAGACATTGATACCGTCATAATTTAAATCTGCCCTAGTACCACCGGGCCTAGTCTTATCCACTTCACTTGTAGCGGCCCAATCCGTACCTTTCAAATAACCAAAATTGACCTTTCCCGCAAATTTATCGCTGAATTTATGAGCAGCCCTAATCCCAACATCCGTATAGGCGTTATCCCCTGCAGATTTTTGAGAAGTAATACCTCTTTTTATAGAAACACTTATTCCTTCATGGTCAAACGGACTCTTACTGCGCATAAACAATATTCCGTTAAATGCATTAGCACCATACAATGCCGATGATGCCCCAGGTAATAATTCCACACTGGAAACATCCGTTTCTATCATACCTACCAAGTTTCCAATAGGAAAATTAAGCGCGGGGGTAGAATTGTCCATACCATCTACCAACTGCATAAATCGAGTATTGGCAAAGGAGGCAAATCCTCTGGTATTTACCGATTTAAATGTTAAACTGTTCGTATTTACATCAACTCCCTTTAAATTTTCCAAACCGCCATAAAAATCTGCAGCCGTGGTACTTTTTATTTCGGAAATACCAATTCTTTCTACTGTAACGGGGGATTCAAAAATTCGTTCAGGGGTTCTTGATGCCGAAATAACGACCTCATCCAAAAATGTTTGGGATTCTGTCAAAATAATATTTACCGTCTGATTATTACTTGTAATCGTTTCGGTGGCATTTGTATACCCAATACTTGAGACTTCTATTTTAAAAGGTGGAACCTCAGAAGTTTCTAAATTGAAATTACCGTCAAAATCCGATACAGTCCCAATAGTTTTACCAACAATAACAATATTGGCCCCGGGGATAGGCTGGTTGTTCTGATCAACAACCGTACCATTGATATTGGTCTGTGCAAACCCTAAGGTTCCAAAACCAAACAATGCTAAAAGTAGTATTGCTCTCATTCTTAATTTAAGTTTAAAATTAGTTCGGGCTCAAGATACAGATTATTTTATCTCGAAAATATTAATTTGAAAAAAATTATGCATGCATAGTATTATTTTGATAATTATACCCTATATATATTGTGTATTGCGCAAAAAAAAGCGGTATGGATTGCTCCACACCGCTTTAATATAATTTATCTTACTTCTATTCCACCGTTACCGATTTGGCTAAATTTCTGGGTTGATCCACATTACAGCCTCTCATTACCGCAATATGATAAGAAAGTAGTTGCAAAGGAATGGTAGTCAAAAGTGGAGTCAAACTTTCCAACGTTTCCGGGACCTCAATCACATGGTCGGCCAAATCTCTCACTTGTTCATCACCTTCGGTAACAATAGCGATAATCTTACCCTTCCTTGATTTAATCTCCTGAATATTACTTACTACCTTTTCATAATGTCCTTTTTTAGTGGCAATAACGAAAACAGGCATATGTTCATCAATTAATGCTATAGGTCCGTGCTTCATTTCCGCGGCAGGATATCCTTCTGCATGAATATAACTTATCTCTTTTAATTTTAACGCCCCTTCTAAAGCTACTGGGAAATTATATCCTCTACCCAAGTATAGACAATTGGTAGAATCCTTGTATACATCAGCAATAATTTCTATTAAAGCATTGGACTCTAACGATTTTTCAACCTTGGAAGGTATTGTTTCCAATTCCGTTAAATATTCACGGTATTTGGTTTCGGAAAATTCACCTTTTGCCTTGGCCAACCTTAAGGCCATTAACGTTAATACTGTAATCTGTGTAGTAAAGGCCTTTGTAGAAGCAACACCTATTTCAGGACCCGCATGCGTATATGCACCTGCATCTGTCTCTCTAGCAATAGAGGACCCTACAACGTTACAAACACCAAAAACAAATGCACCTTTCTCTTTTGCAAGTTTAATTGCCGCCAAGGTATCCGCTGTTTCTCCAGATTGGGATATCGCAATTAAAACATCCTTATCCGTAATAACCGGATTTCTATACCTGAACTCAGACGCATATTCAACCTCAACAGGTATTCTTGCCAAATCTTCAAAAATATATTCCGCCACCAGACCTGCATGCCATGAAGTTCCACAAGCCACTATGATGATTCTATTGGCATTGATGAATTTCTCCATATTTTGCTCAATACCGGACATTTTTACCAATCCTTGATCTGCCAATAATCTACCTCTGTAGGTGTCCTTTATAGCCCTAGGTTGTTCGTAAATTTCCTTTAACATAAAGTGGTCATATCCACCTTTTTCTATTTCCTCCAAATTCATTTGCAATTCCAAAATCCTTGGATACGCAACTGAATCATCTTTAATCTTTCTTAATTTAATCTCCTTACCCAATCTAATGATAGCCATTTCCTCATCTTCAAGATAGACGGCATTATTAGTAAATTCGATAAATGGCGAAGCATCCGAAGCAATAAAAAATTCATTGTTGCCAATACCAATAGCCAATGGGCTACCTAATTTTGCAACTACAATTTCATCTGGCTTTTCAACATCAAATACGGCAATTGCGTAGGCACCAACAACTTGGTTAAGCGCTATTTGCACCGCCTTACCCAACTTCACATCTTCCGTTTTCTTAACTTCCTCTATTAAATTGACCAATACTTCAGTGTCCGTATCCGACTTAAATACATAACCCCTTTTGGTCAACTCCTGCTTAATGGCCTCATAATTTTCAATGATACCATTGTGAATGATTACCAGATTTCCTGAATTTGAATAGTGCGGGTGGGAATTAACATCATTTGGAACACCATGGGTAGCCCAGCGGGTATGACCAATTCCTATACTTCCTTCCAAAGAAATCTCCTTGGCCTTGTTTTTTAAATCCTCTACCTTTCCCTTAGTTTTAGAGAGGTTGATTTTGTTCCCGTCATACAACGCAATACCTGCACTGTCATAACCACGATATTCTAATCGCTGAAGACCTTTAATTACTATGGGAAAAGCATCCCTATGACCTATATAACCTACAATTCCACACATATAACTATTATTTGCTGACTTATTTTTTAATTATCCTACACGAAAATATACCATCGTGACCAAATTTTATACTATTTAAGGTATACAACGTGAATAATCTATAAAATGATATACGAATACCAAATTAATTATAGGAAATAGAAATAGGTTTACCTAGTCGGCCTTTGTATAAAAAATCTCAAGCCTTAAACGCTTATCAAAATTAGGATCGGTACTTGGCACATTACTACCATACAATACTGTTCCCAATGGAGTTAAATTAGAAGTTGTTGCTATAGATTTTTCTTCTCCCGTTACTTTGGCCGGTGCTACGTTCCAATTTTGGATATTGGTAGACAAGGTCAATGCCAGAGTGGCATTAGCAGAGTCCCTCACAACCAAATTGTTGATATGGTCTGTTATCTTAACAGAATATTTCACCCCTTTTCCATCCGTTTTTTGCAAAATACCATCGTAATTCAGAAAAAGCCCCGTTATTGGATTGGCCTCAAGGTTATTTTGTTCTGTATTTTGATTGATCAAAGGAAAGTTGTTTTCTGAATTATAAAGATATAGCCTTATTGGCTCCAAAGCACTACCATTAACATCCAACATCTCCCTATCTACATAGAATACCAGATTGGCTTCATTGATTACCCAGTTTTCAGCACGTATTTGTTCAACAATACTTTCCCCTCCATTCTCCTCGAACAAATTAATTTCGGCATAGGTACCTGGTCCTCCTTTTAAATATATTCTTGATGCATTTTCCTCATTATCCAAAGATTGTGCAATTTCCGGCGAATAACTTTCAGCTGTAATCGTATTTACGGCATTACCGCTTACGGATCCACTTGATATTTGGGTCAAAAAGTTAAGAACAAAATCTTTCTCTTTTTTTACGTTGACAATATCATCACTTGTATCATCTGCTGTTCCATTGGTATCATAACTATCGTAACTATAAGTCACGGTAATATTGGCTGTTTTAAGGTCGAACATAAAGTAAACCTCATTACCAACTTCGTCCGTAATTGAAAAGTGTAGCCCCCTTAAAAACTCCTTAAAATTAGCTTGGCTCAATAATTCCGAACTTCCTTCCTTGTCCAAAAGATTGGTTTGAAAAAATTCATTATCCAATTTCACGCGAATTCCCGGATTCAATTTTGTATTGGTCAATGATTCATCTACCTCCGTAGTTGTCTCATCATCCTCATTAGGTATCAATTTTTCTTTATTATCAATTTTTACTTCACCGTCAAACAATACATCTGAAACAAATGATGGTGAAATTTCTTGAGAAGTAAAATATTCCTGTGATTCTTGAAAATTAGCATCTGGATCAAGGTCCCTTAAATAATACGTAGACCTTTCTACCTTTAAATTAAATGTAGGTAGATTCTCATCTGTTATAGCATCGTAATACAGACTGTTATCAAACTTTTTTCCGTTGATATAAATACTGTCCAATTCTACACGCTCCGCAAAATTATTTGATATGATCGCTTCTCCATTATCATCATATAAACCGTCACCATCAGCATCTACACTACCACTATCCAATGGATCAGTTCCTGCAGCCGTTTCCAAAATATTGGATACACCATCCAAATCGTTATCATTGTCCGGATTCAAGGGTTCATTATCAAATTCATCATTCACCCCATCATTATCACTATCCGGAGTTATGGACTTTGCCAAAAAGGGGATATACAGATATACCTCCTCTACAGTTTCATTTTCCTGAATAACTGTAATGGCCTCATCTGCACTGCCTGCGTTATTTTCCTTTTCTTGAGAAAAATTACCGAAAGTTGGGTTTTGCAAGGACAATAATACTTGAGAAGTTACAGAAGCCCTTGTTTTACCATATATAGGGTCATTATAAGTCCCAATTTGATATATTGGCAACTTATTGGACTGTACCGCCTCTATATTCTTGTTATACACAAATACATCATAGACTTCCTGTCCTGTAGTAAAAGGTTCGTTACCAACAACTCCTGCGCCTACCGTAGTCAAATCTTGCTCACAAGAAACCAAAAAAGCCAATATCAAAAACAATCCCACAAACCTGGGAGTGGCGGACTTATCAAAAAAATTCATTCAGATTATTTTAAAACTTCTGTGTTATAAAAATTAGCATACGCCTCTTCAAATTCCTGCACAGGTACGTATGGCAACACTGGTTTTTCTTGGTTGGATATATGGTTCTCTAATTCTTCCGGAATTTCTTCCGAAGCTAAAATAATTGCATCCGCGTAATCTACGGCCACCTTTAACAAATTATTATAAGTAGGCTCTGCCAAAGAAGAAATAGCTTCTTCAGGAATACCATCAAATGCAATTTTTTTGATCATTTCAGGATCTAAAGTGCCATCAAAAGTTTTACCGTATACGGACAACACGATCTTACTGTCCCCAAACAAAGGCTCATCCGCGTAGTATTTTTTAAGATATAATGGCAAAAGACTAGCCATCCAACCATGTACGTGAATAATATCCGGAGACCAATTTAATTTCTTAACCGTTTCCATGACCCCTTTAGCAAAGAAGATCGCTCTTTGGTCATTGTCAGGAAACAATACTCCTTGCTTATCAGTAAACGTAGCCTTTCTCTTAAAATATTCTTCGTTATCAATAAAATAAACCTGAATACGTTCTTTTGGTATTGATGCAACCTTAATGATCAATGGCATATCCATATCATTAATTACCAAATTCATACCGGAAAGACGTATTACTTCGTGCAGTTGATGCCTCCTTTCATTGATATTCCCATAACGTGGCATGAATATCCTTATCTGGCCACCATTGCTGTTGACCATTCTAGGTGCTTCATAAGACATTAGGGAAACTTCGTTTTCGGGTAAGTAAGGAACTAATTCAGAAGATACAAATAATATCTTTTTACCATTCATAAAGGTTATATTTTATTTTTCACAAGAACGCAAGTGCAAAATTACAAAAAATATAGAGATTAGCAGTAATTATAGTAAGTTTGCTCGCTAAATTACATTTTACATGTTGGTAATCAAGACCAAAAATGACCTGAGGGCAGAACTGGATAAAATTGACAAAGAGCAGAGTCTGGGCTTTGTACCTACAATGGGCGCACTTCATGAAGGGCATGTTTCCTTAATCGAAAGAGCGGCAGAAGAAAACAATTATATTGTTGTAAGTATTTTTGTAAACCCTACACAATTTAATAATAGTGAGGATTTGGAAAAATATCCTAAAACTTTGGAAAATGATATTAACCTTATTGCTTCGGTAGCAGATGAAGCTATTGTGTTTGCACCTTCCGTTAGTGAAATCTACGAGAAAAATGTCATCCATAACCTATATGATTTTGACGGATTGGATAAAGTAATGGAAGGTGAATTTAGAGACAACCATTTTAATGGAGTAGGTACCATAGTTGAAAAATTGCTTAGGCTAGTGTCTCCCAACAAAGCTTATTTTGGAGAAAAAGATTTTCAACAACTAAGGATCATTCAAAAAATGACAGAATTACAGCATTTACCCGTTGAAATACTAGGCTGTGAAATTGTACGTGAAAAAAACGGTTTGGCAATGAGCTCCCGAAATGAAAGGTTAAGCGATACAATACGACTAAAAGCGGCGTTCATTTACGAGACGCTAAAAACCGCTAAACAAAAATTTGGCACAGAAAATGTTATAAGTATTAAGGATTGGGTCCATAAGGCCTTTGAGCAAAACGGTGATTTTCAGTTAGAATATTTTGAAATAACCGATAGCGAAACCTTGACCCCGATCAAACAGAAAAGCAATAATATTAAATACAGGGCGTTTATTGCAGCCTATGCCGAAAATGTTAGGCTTATAGACAATTTAGCCCTTAATTAACTAATTTCGTAAGATGCAAGTACAAGTTGTAAAATCAAAGATACATAGAGTAAAAGTCACTGGTGCCGACCTTAACTATATAGGCAGCATTACCATTGATGAGGACTTAATGGATGCCGCTAACATAATTAGGGGGGAAAAAGTACAAATTGTTAACAATAACAATGGTGAACGTCTTGAGACCTATGCAATACCAGGTCCTAGATCTAGTGGTGAAATAACATTGAACGGTGCGGCAGCAAGGAAAGTTGCCGTAGGAGACATCCTAATTCTCATTACTTACGCTTGGATGGACATAGAAGCTGCCAAAAAATTTAATCCTTCATTGGTGTTCCCTAACGAAACAAACAACTTATTGAATTAAATTTGACGACCGGTCTAAAACATAAATTAAAGATTATACTCCCAATTGCATTGGGAGTTTTTTTAGTTTGGTATTCCTATACCAATACTACTCCCGAAAATAGGTCGCAAATAGTATTCTATATTAAGGAAGCCGACCCCCTTTATGTCTTTCTTTCCGTGCTCATGGGTATTTTAGGCCATGTATCAAGAGCTATTAGATGGAACTATCTTTTGGAGCCTCTTGGATATAAACCACGCATAAAGAACAATATACTGATTATACTCACCTCTTATTTTGCCAATCTTGGAATACCTAGAACTGGTGAGGTGCTAAGAGCTACAGCACTTACTACATATGAAAACGTACCCTTTGAAAAAGGATTTGGGACCATAGTCACGGAAAGGGTCATAGATGTAATCATGCTGTTGGCCATAGTTTTAATTACTTTTTTATTACAGACAGATATAATAATGTCCATGCTCATTGAGCGAGGCATTAATTTTACCGGCATCCTTTTATTACTTGGGGCAGGCATATTGTCCTTTGGAATATTTATTTTATTTATTAAAAAAAGCTCAACTGCCTTTGCCAAAAAAATAAAAATGTTCGTAAAAGGCCTTTTGGATGGTGTTTTCAGCATTTTTAAGATGAAACATAAATGGTTGTTCATCTTTCATACATTATTTATTTGGGCTTGTTATATTGGCATGTTCTGGGTCATTAAATTTACGCTTCCTGAAACCCTGCACCTCTCCCTTGGGCAATTATTGGTTGCATTTATTGCAGGTTCATTTGCCATGGCAACCACCAATGGCGGAATAGGTCTTTATCCTATTGCAGTAAGTAGTGCTTTGGCCATTTATGGCATAAGTGCTGTTTCCGGAGATGCATTTGGGTGGATCATCTGGATTGCCCAGACAATGATGATAGTTGTTTTCGGTGCAATATCTTTTCTTCTATTACCGTTATTAAACAGAAACAAATAGTACCAACTATTTAGAACTTGCCTTATATGCGTAATCTCATTGTTGTATACGCGCTTTTTTTAAGTGTGATATCTTACTCCCAAGTCTCCCAGGAAATCTTTGAATCCTTTAAACTACAGGAAAGAAGGGACGTACATTACTATTTTCCGGAAAACTTGGATGACACCAAAAAATATCCGCTTATTATAGTCTTGGATGGTGAATATCTGTTTGAACAAGTTGTGGCATCATCTAAATTTTATAGTCAATTCCACGGTATGCCCCAAAGTATCGTTGTTGGAATAAACCAAAGCGAAAACGAGCTTAGGTTTGAGGATTGTGCCTTTGACCCGGATAGTGGGCTCCCGTCTGAAAAAGGCAAAAGTTTTTATGAATTCATTGGCATGGAACTAATTCCATATTTGGACCTAAACTACAGTACCGCTCCTTTTAAAATGATCGTTGGTTATGATATTACCGCCAATTTTGAAAACTATTGGCTTTTTAAGGATAATTCCATTTTTGATGCTTATATCTGTATTTCACCTACCCTTGCCCCTGAAATGGAAACAAGGGTGCCTATGAGACTGAATACATTTGACAACCAAATATTTTATCAATTGATCGTTGAAGGGGAACAGAACAAGGATACCAAAAAAATAATGGCAATGGACCAGGGAATTAAGGCTTTGGAAAAAGAAACCTTGCACTATTATTTTGATGAATATAAAAACGCAGACCATATTTCCGTAGCCACTTACGGAATAGGAAAATCTTTTGACAATATATTTGGCATGTTCAAGCCCATTAGCCCACAAGAATATAAAACCCAAATACTTACCAGTGAAGAACCGGTTTATAATTATTTGGAAAAAAAGTATCAAAACATCGTGGATATATTCGGCTTTAGCAAACCCGTAGAATTAAATGATATTATGGCCATATATGCGGCCTCAAGAAAAAAAGAGGATTTTGAGTCCCTAAAACCCTTATCGGAACTTTGTAAAAAAGAATATCCTGAAACCATGCTCGGATTTTATTTTGAAGGGGAATATTATGAGCAGTTAGGTGAACCCAAAAAAGCATTAAGGACATTTGAAAAAGCTTTTCAAATGAAAGAAATAGATTTTTTAACTAAAGAAATGGCCCTTGAAAAAATGGATGCCTTAAAAGCCGATTTCGGATTTTAATAAATTAAAAAGCTAGTTCCCAAATTAGCCAAACCTACTTATTATGATTAAAATCAATGCAATGTATTTTGTATTCTCTGGAGTACTATTTACTTATTTTGGATTAAAAGGAGAATTTGTTTTACCCTATAACGGAATTGCCCTATTTATGGCCTGGGCCTCTTTCTTTTTAGCATTTAGCGCCCATAAAAAAGAACGTTCCGGTAATAATTAATTCAAAACCAATTTTAAAACTTTAGCACTTTATAAACTTCTTGCTACCTTTAACCCGCACGGTAAATATTAAAGATGGCAAAAGTAAAAACTGCATTTTTTTGTCAAAATTGCGGAACTCAATATGCAAAATGGGTAGGGCAATGTTCTGCTTGTAAACAATGGAACACAGTTGTAGAAGAAGTGGTCCAAAAAGAGGAAAAAACCACATGGAAAACCAATACTCCTGCTAATAAAAGAGTTTCTAAACCATTATTGGTCAATGAAATAAGTATTGAAAAAGAAGTGCGTTTAAACACTTTTGACCTAGAGTTCAACAGAGTTCTTGGAGGTGGCCTGGTACCTGGTGCATTAGTACTATTAGGCGGGGAACCCGGTGTTGGAAAAAGCACTTTACTTCTACAAATTGCCTTAAAATTACCGTACAAAACTTTATATGTCTCTGGCGAAGAAAGTCAAAAGCAAATTAAAATGCGAGCAGATAGGATTTTTCCCAATAGTGAAACATGCCTAATCCTTACCGAAACCAAGACGCAAAATATTTTTAAGCAAATTGAAGCCACTGCACCTGATATTGTAGTCATAGATTCCATACAGACCCTACATACGGACTATATTGAATCTGCCGCCGGTAGCATATCCCAAATACGTGAATGTACTGCTGAACTTATAAAATTTGCCAAAGAAACGAACACCCCTGTAATCCTTATCGGGCATATTACGAAGGATGGTTCCATTGCCGGTCCAAAAATTTTGGAACATATGGTAGATACCGTCTTACAGTTTGAGGGAGACCGTAACTATGTCTACAGAATACTTAGATCTTTAAAAAATAGATTTGGTTCTACCGCTGAACTTGGAATTTATGAAATGCAGGGCAGTGGTTTAAGAGAGGTCAATAATCCTTCTGAGGTCTTGATATCTAAAAACGAAGAAGGACTTAGCGGAACGGCAATTGCATCAACCGTTGAGGGCATGCGACCTTTATTGATAGAAATCCAGGCATTGGTGAGCACCGCAGTTTATGGCACACCACAACGTTCTACCACCGGATACAATGCTAAACGCTTAAATATGCTTTTGGCCGTATTGGAAAAACGTGCCGGCTTTAGGCTTGGGGCTAAAGATGTATTCCTTAATATTACAGGAGGTATTTCCGTAGATGATCCGGCTATAGACCTAGCTGTTGTTGCAGCCATACTTTCCAGTAACGAAGATATACCAATTGCAAAGGGCGTATGTTTTGCCGCAGAAGTTGGTCTGGCCGGGGAAATTAGACCTGTTCAACGTGTGGAACAACGTATAACAGAGGCAGAAAAACTAGGTTACACCACTATTATAGTTTCCAAAAACAATAAAATTGGACTTAAGTCAACAACAATCAAGGTACTTATGGCCTCAAAAATTGAAGAGGTGGTACGTCATTTGTTCGGTTAACGTTTATCACGCATTATCCTGGCAAAAACCATAATAACTATAATAACGGCGGCAATAACTATAATCTGCCAGAATCCTACTTTTAAAAAAATATGCTCAATCATCTATGGTGCCGGATTTGGAATACTTTCATGAATAGCTTCAATTTCATCTATTATTTCATTGGATAGCGCTACTTCTATACTTCCAATATTTTCTTCTAATTGACGCATTGTTGTAGCTCCAATAATAGTACTGGTGACAAAACGCCTTGAATTCACGAAAGCCAATGACATTTGAGCCAGTGTAAGTCCGTTGGACTGGGCTAGTTCGTAATATTTCTTCGTTGCTTTAGATGCGGTTTCACCAACATATCTATTGTACTGAGGAAAACGTTCCAATCGTGACCCTTTGGGCAGACGGTCCCCTAAATATTTTCCACTTAAAGCTCCAAAACCCAATGGAGAATATGCCAACAAACCTATTTGTTCCCGTGCGGATATTTCTGCCATACCCACTTCATACAACCTGTTCAACAAGCTATAAGGATTTTGCACCGTAATCATTCTAGGTAAGGTACCATGAACCTTGCTTTCCTCTAAATAGCGCATGGTTCCCCATGGTGTTTCATTGGATACCCCCACGTGCCTGACCTTACCTTCACGAACCAAGTCCCTTAAGGTCTCCAATATCTGGTGTATGTTATCTTCCCAATGATCGGTAATATCATGCTTATACCCTCTTTTTCCAAAATAATTGGTCGTACGTTCAGGCCAGTGTAACTGATATAAATCAATATAATCGGTTCCTAATCGCTGCAGACTTCCTTCGACCGCTTCTATAATAGAATCTCTTGTGAACCCCGTAGTTCTTATAAATTTTGACATTTCTGCCCTTCCGGCAATCTTACTTGCAAGAACTATATCTTCTCTATTACCTCTTTTCTTAAACCAGCTCCCAATAATTTTCTCGGTAACCGCATATCTATCTTTATGGGCCGGAATGGGGTAAAGCTCTGCAGTATCAAAAAAATTGACTCCTTGTTCTACAGCAAAATCCATTTGTTCATGTCCTTCGGCCTCTGTATTTTGATTGCCCCATGTCATGGTTCCCAAACAAATTTTACTTACTTCAATATCTGTGTGTGGTAAATTGGTGTAGATCATTCAACTAAAAAATTTATCATTTTAATGCAAAGCTAGCAATTATATTGAGGGCACTTACCTCATTTCCCTTATCTATCTAGCTCTATTAAAATAGGACAATGATCGCTATGCCTTGCTTCGGACAGAATTACGGACCTGGACAAACGATCTTTTAACGAATTGGCGACCATAGCATAATCAAGGCGCCACCCTTTATTATTGTTCCTAGCATTGGCCCTATAGCTCCACCAGGTATAATGTTCCGGCTCCTCATTAAACTCCCTAAAACTATCTACAAATCCGCTAGCAATAAAATTACCTATCCATTCACGCTCAACGGGTAAAAAACCGGAAACGTTCTTTAATCCTACTGGGTTATGGATATCCCTAGCTTCGTGACAAATATTGTAATCCCCCAAAACAATTAAATTTGGATGGGATTTCCTTAATTTATTTACATATTCCTGAAAATCATCCATATAGGTAAGTTTTAAATCTAAGCGTTGGATATTGGTCCCCGAGGGTAAATACATACTCATAATAGAAATATCACCAAAATCAGCCCTAATATTTCTCCCTTCAAAATCCATATATTCTACACCTGTACCATAAACCACTGAATCCGGTTCGGTTTTCGAAAGTATGGCCACACCACTGTATCCTTTCTTTTGCGCGCTATACCAATAATTATATGAATAACCCGCTTGCTCGAACAAGGATAGATCCAACTGCTCTTCATGCGCCTTGATCTCTTGTAGACAAACTACATCTGGCGAAACGGTCGTCAACCATTCTAAAAATCCTTTTTTTAAAGCGGCCCTAATTCCGTTTACATTATAGGATATAATTTTCATTTCTATGTTTTGTTTCAAAAATAGAAAAGGATCGTAGATTTTAGGAATAAAAAACCCATTAAAAAACCCTAATTTCACGGTTTTGGAACATCATTTAAACCATTATGTACTACCAAAATAGAAATATGATGAAGTTTTTAGTATCCCTTACAGCAGTACTTTTTTCGATATCAATGGCCGGCCAAGCCTATTATAATGACTCTAACCGGCATGAAATAAAATTCAATGTTGGTCAGTTTCTTGTTACTTCCGTAATAGAAAGTTCATATGAATATTATTTAAACGAGGATACCAGTGTTGGTGGCACCCTTTATTTTAGTGGAGATGCTACCGCTTATAATGGAAATTTTGGTATAGGCCCAAATGTTAGGGCCTATTTTGGTTACGCACCGCAAAGCGGTTTTTTTGCAGAAGTTTTTGGGTTGTACTATACTGGTGAAGATGATGAAGCTTCCCAAAATTTAGGCGGAAGGGATTATGACTATGCCACTACCGCCATAGGTCTTGGAGCGGGTTCAAAATGGACTACAAGAAGCCAACGTTTCATTATTGAAATAAATGGTGGGCTAGGCAGAAATATAAACCCAGAAGATTTTCAGAGCGATTTTATGTTCAAAGCGGGACTGTCCCTAGGTTTTCGATTTTAATAGGTATTTTTGAGGTTTAAATCCCTATGAAAACTACATTTACCCTTGTTTTTTCGGTTATTTTCTGCATTAACCTTCTTGCCCAAAACACAATCTTAAAAGATAGCGTTACACAACTTAAGGAAGTCATAGTAATAGACACCCTTACTGCCAAAAACGCTATAGGAATCATTCCTTCCAAAATTATAGGTGCATCTGTATTCAATAACTATAGCCCTGTAGATTTTATTGGCGCTTTAAACCAAGTTTCTGGTGTATATGCATTATCCGGAGCCTTGAACACCAATAGAATTACTATAAGGGGCGTTGGGTCAAGAACCCCTTTCGGTACAGATAAATTAAGATTATATTACAATGATATACCGGTAACAAATGGTACAGGGTTCTCTACCATAGAGGCCTATGATCTAGAAAACCTAACTTCTGTAGAAATTATCAAAGGACCTAAAGGTACTGGTTTTGGAACCAACTTGGGAGGAGCCATTATCTTGAACACAAAACAACCGAGCAACAGACCTACAACTTTTTCCAACAAGACCACACTAGGTTCTTACGGCCTATTCAAAAATAATCTTGGTTTTTCCCATCATCAAAAAGATTTATATCTCTCTTTTCAATACGGACATATGGAAATTGATGGCTATAGAGAGAATAATAGGTTTGAACGTGATGGATATTTGCTGAATTCAATCTATAGCATTTCCAACAAAAGTGAAATAGGTTTGCTGATAAACCACATAGACTATTCTGCCCAAATTGCCAGTTCCATCAATCAATCCGACTTTGATGAAGACCCAACACAAGCGGCATTTACATGGAAAAACGCCCAAGGTTACGAGGACAACAACTACAGTCTTATTGGTGTAAGCCACACCTATAGACCTACTACCAATTTAACTAACACAAGTAGTGTTTTCTACACCTACCTGGACCATTATGAACCCAGACCATTTAATATATTGGATGAATACACCAATGGATTTGGTTTTAGGAGTTTATTTTCCGGCAACTTTAATGCATTTCAAAAAACCCTTTCCTATACCATTGGAGGAGAACTCTATAAGGATGAGTATACATGGGCAATTTTTGAAAATTTATATGAGCAGAATAACGGCAATGGCAGTTTTCAAGGAGATAGACTTAATGACAACAAAGAGTTTAGAACACAAATTAACGGTTTTGCCACTTTAGGATACTCCCCGTTAAAGAATCTTGCCGCCCAGATCGGACTAAATATAAATAAAACACAATATGATTTTAGAGACCGTTTTACTACCGGAGAATTTAATAAAAGCGCCCAACGGAATTTTAAAACGCTCCTGTTACCAAGTTTAGACTTAAATTATACGCCTACGGCCTTAAGCCAAATATATGTCAATATCAGCAGGGGATATTCTAACCCTAGTCTTGAAGAAACACTTACTCCCGAAGGAGTCATTAATCCGGACATTAAGCAAGAAATTGGCATGAATTACGAAGTGGGCACCAAACTTACAGACAGGGAGAAAAAGATGCATTTAAACATTGCAATTTATTTGATGCCCATTAACAATCTCTTAGTGGCAAAAAGAATAGGTGAAGACCAATATATAGGCAGAAATGCAGGAAAGACAGAACACAAAGGTCTTGACATTGACTGGAATTATGTCTTTAACATTTCTCCCCGTATATCCATTGCTCCTTTTTTAAATTATTCGTTTAGCGCCCATAGGTTTGTGGAATTTGAAGACGAGGAAGCTGAACAGGATTATGCCGGCAATTCATTGACAGGGGTCCCTAAACACAGAATAAATTTTGGATTACAAACTAGTTTTGGAAATGGTTTCTTTGCTAATTTAACACATCAGTTCGTAGATAGGATTCCATTGACCGATGCAAATAGTATATACAGCAACTCCTTTCATTTATTAAATACAAAACTGGGTTATGGCAGCCCGATCAACGACCATTTACATCTAAGTGTTCAGTTGGGAGTCAATAATATTGCGGATACAAAATATGCGCAATCCGTATTGATAAACGCAAGTAGTTTTGGAGGTAGTGCCCCAAGATATTTCTATCCTGGGAACAATACCAACCTATATGGTGGTGTACAGTTAAAATATAGTTTATAACTACCTATTCCATCTTCTTTAACCAGGTCCTCATATCAACCGCATCATGAATGATTTGGTTCAATGAGGATATTGCTACGCGTTCTTGGTCCATAGAATCTCTATGTCTAATGGTTACCGTTTGATCTTCCTTGGTTTGGTGATCCACGGTAATACAAAAAGGCGTACCATTGGCATCTTGTCTTCTATACCTTCTACCGACCGCATCTTTTTCGTCATAGACCACATTAAAATCCCACTTAAGGTCATCTATAATACCATGGGCTATTTCGGGGAGACCATCCTTTTTCAGCAATGGTAAAATTGCCGCTTTAACCGGTGCTAAAACCGGTGGCAACTTAAGTACAGTTCTAGTTGTATTATTTTCCAATTCCTCTTCCTTAAGGGAGTTTGAGAATACAGCCAAGAACATTCTGTCCAAGCCAATAGAGGTTTCAAGGACATAAGGCACATAGTTCTTGTTCACCTCATGATCAAAATATTGTAGTTTTTTACCGGAATATTTCTCATGACTACCTAGGTCAAAATCCGTTCTGGAATGGATACCTTCAAGCTCTTTGAAGCCAAACGGAAAACGAAATTCAATATCTGCAGCCGCATCTGCGTAATGGGCTAATTTTTCATGATCATGAAAGCGATAGTTCTCTTCGCCCAAACCTAAGGACAAATGCCATTTCATACGCTTTTCCTTCCAAACCTCATACCACTCTTTTTGGGTACCCGGCTGAATGAAAAATTGCATTTCCATTTGCTCAAACTCGCGCATCCTGAATATAAACTGTCTAGCGACAATTTCATTTCTAAAAGCCTTACCGGTCTGTGCAATCCCAAACGGAATTTTCATTCGGCCAGATTTTTGGACATTTAAAAAGTTCACAAAGATACCTTGGGCAGTTTCTGGCCTAAGGTAAAGATCCATAGCAGTATCTGCATTGGCACCTAGTTTGGTGCCGAACATGAGATTAAACTGCTTTACATCAGTCCAATTTTTAGAACCGGACATAGGACATGCAATATCCAATTCCTCGATCAAGGCCTTTACATCTGCCAAATCCTCATTCTGCAATGATTTTCCCAATCTTGACAAAATTGTTTTTCCTTGCAATTGGTAATCAACTACCCTTTGGTTGGTTTCCAAAAAAGTTTGTTTATCAAAGGCATCACCAAATCTCTTGGCCGCCTTATTGACCTCCTTTTCAATTTTAGCATCGATCTTGGCCACATAGTCCTCTACCAAGACATCTGCCCTATATCTCTTTTTGGAATCCTTATTATCTATTAATGGATCGTTGAAAGCATCTATATGTCCAGATGCTTTCCAGGTTGTAGGATGCATAAAAATTGCCGCATCCAAGCCAACAATATTATCGTTGAGCTGCACCATTGCCTTCCACCAATAGTCGCGTATGTTCTTTTTGAGTTCCACACCATTTTGACCATAGTCGTAAACGGCACTTAACCCATCATAAATTTCACTAGATTGAAATACGTATCCGTATTCCTTTGCGTGGGATATTACACGCTTAAAATCATCTTCTTGCTTTGCCATGCGGCAAAAATAGAACAATAGCCCAAAAAATGAATAATTATTTTAATTGAAATTCTGAAGAAGTGATCAACCGTTCATCCTCAAAGACATTTAAGGTATAATTACCAGGGATCAGAGAACCTTCTGGTATCGTAATGGCCTCGCATATATAAGACTCCAATCCAGTAAATACAAACTCAACCCTTTTACTATACACATTACCGTTTACCGTAATGGTATTGGCATTATCCTCTATGATCTGTTTATTGGGATCCAAAAACTGTAAATAGATAATTTTTTCGTTATCCGCTTCGCTCTCGTCCGCCAATATGGTTACACAGCCCCTTAATTTTTCAATAATCGATGCTTTATTGGTTTTGGTAGGCCTGGTATTCCTTACGATCCTGAAACCGCTCCCTTCGGCATTGGCCATTTTTAAATAGCTCTTTGTCTTTAGTTTTTGATTCAATTCCAGAATTTTCCTGCGCTGTAAGGCTTCTGCCTCTGCCAATGAATTACTATTGGCACGTAATTGTTCTACTTGCTTACGCGATTCGTCATACTTATCGGTCAACAGCATGTTGTTATAGCGAAGGAAATTATTCTTTAATATTAAACTGTCGTTTTTAGACTCCAATCTTCTAAGTTCACTTTTAAATTCCCTTAGTTTTTCTACGGTAAAGTTTAACCTACCCACAGAATCCAAAAGTTCCTGTACCCTAAATTTGGAATCTTGCAATTCTATCTCGTTCATTTCATTTTTGGCGGCAAGGCGATCTACATCTGCCTTCATAATGGTAAGGTCCCTTACCAATATAGCTTTTTCCTGCTCCAAAAAGTCTATTTGGGCACTAGACTGCGCATAACTGTAATAAAATGCGATCAATAACGCAATGATTACAGCCACAAATGCAGCGAGCAGAATTTTATAATTGAATTTGTTATCTTGATTGTCCATTTAAAACACGGCCTGTAGGTTAATTTAATCTGTAAAATTTGATGCAAAACAGAATTTCAAATATACTAAAGGATGTTACTAACATTCTCCTGCCCATATCATGTTTTGGATGTAATGCACGATTATACGGAGGAGAGGTTATGCTTTGCACACTTTGCCGACATCAATTACCACTCACCGAGTATAATTTTAACGAAGAAAATGCCGTTGACCGTATTTTTTATGGTCGAATTAACATCAAAAAGGCAAATTCTTTCCTTTTCTTCACCGATATTGGAATAGTTAAAAACCTTATTCACAATTTAAAATACAAAAATCAGGAAAAAATTGGCGAGTTTTTAGGCGACTGGTTTGGACAAATATTGAAAAAAAATGGGCATCTCAATAATATTGATTATGTTATACCCGTGCCCTTACATCAAAAAAAATTTAGAAAACGTGGATACAATCAAGTTTCCTTATTTGCCCAACGTATTGCTTTTCACATCAACGCAACATACGCAGATGATTTGCTCATTAAAACCGCCAATACAAAAACACAGACCAAAAAAAATAGATTGGGAAGATGGTATGACAACCGTTCCCTGTTTGAAATTAGGAATAGTGACATGCTTAAACATAAGAACATCTTGCTTTTGGATGATGTTATTACAACGGGTGCAACTATGGAAATTTGCGCAAGTAGTTTAAAAAAAATAGACGGTGTTGGTATTTATATTGCTAGCATGGCCTTTGTACAATAGGCTTACAATTGTACAAAATATGTTGTTTCTTTGTGGTCGATTATAGCATGTATGGGTAGAAAAATTCTAGGTTTTATATTTTTATTTATCATTTTGTTGGTATCCTATCAATGTGCTCAAAGAGGCACACCTACAGGAGGACCAAAGGACATTACGCCACCAAAACTGCTAAAGGCGGAACCCGCCAATTTATCTACTAATTTCAGCGAAAAAAAGATTCGCCTGTATTTTGACGAGCTGGTGAAATTAAAAGATATACAAAAACAACTTATTATATCCCCACCCCTAAAGTACGCCCCTATCCTATCACCACTTGGAGGTGCCAATAAATTTGTAGAAATTACCTTAAAGGATACTTTGGAGCCCAATACTACCTACACTCTTAATTTTGGGCGAGGTATTGTGGACAACAATGAAGAAAATGCCATTCCGTTCTTTACCTATATATTTTCTACCGGGGATTATATAGATTCCCTTGAATTATCAGGTGTGGTCACAGATGCCTTCAACAAAAAAGTGGATCAGTTTATTAGTGTAATGCTATATAAAATTGACACTAGTTATACTGATTCTACCATATATAAACGCCCTCCAAATTACATTACAAATACCTTGGATAGCGCCGTAATTTTTAAACTTAAAAATTTAAAAGAAGGTAAATACGCGCTATTTGGTATTAAAGATGCCGCTAACAATAATGTATTTGATCAAAAAACGGACAAAATAGGTTTTGTGGAAGACACTATTAACTTACCTACAGATTCTATTTACCTATTGAATCTGTTCAAGGAAATTCCCGATTATGGGGTAGCCGTGCCCAGTATGGTTGCAAGTAACAAAATAAGCTTCGGTTATTATGGCGATGGCTCCGCAATTAGCATAGAACCAATAAATGCGCTTCCGGATACTGTAAAATCCATTGTGGTAAAAGAAAGGGACAAGGATACCTTAAACTTTTGGTTCACCCCTTTTGAGATGGATTCTATCCTATTTTCAATTACCAACGAACAACTCAAGTTAAAGGATACGTTTAACGTTAAAAACAGAAAAGTTGCTTTTGATTCCCTGAAAATTTCAATGAACCAAAGGGGAAATATTGAATTTGATCAACCTATTAATTTACAAATCAATACGCCCTTGATTAGTTTTGATACCACCAAGATAAAATTAATGGACAAAGATTCTGTACCGATTGTTCATACCATTACGTTGGACACGCTGGAAAATCAATTAAATTTCGACTTTACCATAGCAACCGGTCAAAATTATCAGCTTGATCTTTTCCCCGGTGCCATTACCGATTTTTTTGAACAAACTAACGATACCATTTCATATAACTTAAGGACCAAAAGTCCTGCCGATTATGGAAACTTAACTTTAAACCTTAATGCCAATACCATTCAATATCCAATCATAGTGCAATTAACCAATGAAAAAGGAGAGGTTCAACGTGAAATTTATGCTAAAGAATCACAATCATTTGAATTCATCAACTTAAATCCGGGTAAATATTTGGCCAGAGTAATTTATGACTTGAACGGAAACGGAAAATGGGATACCGGAAATTACCTTAAAAAAATACAGCCAGAACGGGTAAGCTATTACCCAACAACCATTGAGTTACGTGCCAATTGGGAGAAGATTGAAACTTTTAACCTTATTGAGTAAACACCTTGTATAGCTTATGCTGATTAATGAATTGTAAAAATATCCCTATCCTCCAAAAACCTTAATTTTTCACGGTACTTGTTAAGAATTGCTTTATCCAGAGTCCTAACTAAAGTTTCATCTTTTTCAGAAAAACCTATGCGCTCCCCTAATGGATCATAAATTCCAGAATGGCCTGTATATAAATGACCTTCATAATCCTTTCCTACACGGTTAACACCAATACAATACACCATATTTTCTATAGCCCTTGCCTTTAAGAGTGCATCCCAAGCGTTAATTCTTGGAGCCGGCCAATTGGCTACATAAAGCAAAAGGTCTACATCTTCAGTATTTCTGCTCCAAACAGGAAATCTAAGGTCATAGCATATCAAAGGGCATATTTTAAACCCTTTATATTCCACAATACATTTTTTGGTACCTTTTGTATATTTCTTATGCTCGCCTGCCAAGGTAAACGTATGCCTTTTATCATACGATTCATAATGGCCGTTAGGGAACACAAAAAAAAGACGATTATAATAATGGTTTTCCTCCTTGTAGACCATACTTCCGGTAACGGCACAATCTCTTTTTTGCGCCATTCTTTGCATCCACTGCAAGGTAATATCGCCTTCCTTTTCATGAATATTTTCTGGCGACATCGTAAAACCGGTACTAAACATTTCTGGCAAAATGATCAAATCTACCTTTTCCTTTACTTGATCTATTTTTTGGCCAAAAAATGACCTGTTGTCCTGGGGATCTTCCCATTTGATAGGAGATTGTACCAATGCTACCTGCAGATGTAAGTTATCTTTATTGGACATTATCAATTTATTCAAATAAATCTATCAACGCACTTAAACCCTGGGTCTTGGCATGGTCCAAAGCGCTATTGCCCCTGTTGTCCTTTATGGACTTGTCCGCACCATTGGCAATCAATAATTTTGCAATCTCCAGTCTATTGAACTGTGCTGCATAGATAAGGCATGTAGCCCCCATTGCATTCCTTTCGTTAAGGGCCGCACCCTTGTCTATCAAAAGTTTGGCAATATCCGTAAACCCTTTAAAACAAACCCCCATTAACGCTGTATTTCCGGAGGCGTCCACAGCATCTATCTTTGCTCCTTTTTCAAGTAACAAGCGGGCTATTTCTGTTTCATCATAATACGTTGCCAAAATTAATGGGGTAGAGCCTCTAGAATCCTTACTGTTGACCAAAACGGCATTTTTATCTAACATTGCCTTAACCTCATTATAATTACCTTCCCTTATTGCTTTAAAAAAAAATTCGTTCATAATTGAAAATGTTACGGTTATTAAGTTATAAAAAGGTTGTTTTCCAAGTTTTTTCCTACTAATTTCATTCTTTCCTACAATGCTAATAATTGTACCTTTAAATAAAAACTAATTTCTTTTGAAAACATTAGCTATTGACTTTCTTTTAAAGAAAGCTCCCATCGCGATCGCTATGGTAGATACTAAGTTAAACTTTATTAACTATTCAAACCAATGGCGTAAGGATTTTACTTTGAATAATTCCGATTATATCGGCAAGAATTTATTTGAGGTTATTGGTGAAACTCCTGGGCAATTTGATAAAGATTTAAAAAAAGGATTAAAAGGGGAGGAAATTGAAAATCTTGGTCAAAAATATATTTTACCAAGTGGCAAATTACAATGGCTAAAATGGAAAATTTCTCCTGTTAAAATAGACGATACAAATGATTTGGATGGTCTGCTTATCTTTTTAGAAGACGTAACGGAAGATAAAAAAGAGATAGAATTATTACATAAGGCCGAGGCAGTTGCCAGAATTGGATGCTGGGAAATTGATTTGATCAATAATTCCCTGTACTGGACCAAAACTACCAAGGATATTCACGAAGTAAGTGAAGATTTTGTTCCCGATCTGGCCCAGGGCATAAATTTTTACAAAGAGGGATCCCATAGGGATAAAATTACGGAATTAGTGGGCACAGCCATTGAACAAGGAAAATCTTGGGATACAGAACTAATCATCATTACTGCTAAGGGAAACGAGGTTTGGGTTAGGGCAAAAGGTGAGGTTGAGATGGCCAAAGGACAACCTGTACGTATTATTGGAACTTTTCAGGATATAGACCAAACCAAAAAAATGCAATTGGCCCATGAAGAAATTTCAGAACGATTAAAAATTACTACCCAAACTGCACAAATAGGAATTTGGGATTTTAATCTGGAAACCAACGAACTGTTATGGGACAATGAAATGTACCAAATTTTTGGTGTACAAAAAGATGATTTTTCAGGAGTTTTTGAGGCATGGGAATCAACCATTCATCCAGACGACAAGGAAAAAGCTTTAAAAGCCACAGAAAATGCAGTGGCCGGAGTTAAGGATTTTGACGAAGAGTTTAGAATTATCTTAAAAGACGGTAGCATTAAACACATAAAGGGAACCTCTAAAACTATAAAGGATTATAATGGCAAACCCATTAAACTTACCGGTGCCAACTGGGACATTACAAATTTAAGAAGCACAGAGCTAAAATTGATAAGGAGTACAGAGTCCTTTATAGAAACCTTTGATAACGCATCTATTGGTATGGCATTGGTAAGTCCAGATTTTAGATGGTTAAAGGTCAATAAAAGTTTACTGAACAGTTTAGGTTACACGGAAAAAGAACTGCTGAGCATGAAAACTTTGGATATAACCCACCCAGAGGACATTCTTGCCAGCAAGTCCTTTCATACCAGTGCATATGACGGCCTAAATGATACATATCAATTAGAAAAAAGGTATTTTCATAAAGATGGCCATTTGGTACATGTTGTATTAGGGGTAACGGTAGTAAAGGACATGAACGACAATCCTAGCCATACCATTGCTCAATTTTTGGATATTACAGATAGGATAGAGTCTGAAAAAAGATTGCAAACCTTGGTCGAAGTCACCAAAAGCCAGAACGATAGTCTTATGAACTTTGCCCATATCGTATCCCATAATCTAAGGTCGCACTCTACCAATATGACTATGCTGACCAAGTTTCTTACTATGGAAGAAGATGAGGAAGAGCGTAAGAACCTTCATAACATGATAAACAATGCTGCAGAAAGCTTGGCAGAAACCATTGCCCATTTAAACGATGTCGTACAAGTAAAAACAGGTACGTTAGAAAACTTAAAAAGTATTGGCGTACTCAACACCGTTCATCACATTAAAAAAAGTATAGGCGGACTTTTAGAGGAACAGAATGCCGTATTGAACATTAATGTATCTAAAACTCATTTTGTAAATGCAGTACCGGCATACTTGGAAAGTATCTTTTTGAACGTTATAACCAATGCACTAAAATATAGGTCAGAGAATAGAGCACCTATTATCGAAATCTCCTCAAAAATAAAAGGAGACCATGTACTGATTACATTTTCAGATAATGGTCAAGGCATAGATTTAAAAAGACATGGCGATAAAATATTTGGAATGTACAAGACGTTTCATAAGCACAAGGATGCCAAGGGCATTGGCCTTTTCATTACCAAAAACCAAATTGAAGCAATGGGCGGAAAAATTAATCTTGAAAGTACCGTTGATGTTGGTACAACAATTTTTATTGAATTAAAAAAAGCATAATAAGCATGAAAAACGTACAAATTTGCTGTATAATCGATGATGACCCCATTTTCATTTATGGTACTAAAAGGATTATGAAAGAAGTGGATTTTGCCGAAACTATCTTGGTCTTCAACAACGGGCAAGAAGCAGTGGAAGGGTTGATGGAAATTAGCCAAAGTGGAGAATTAATGCCAGAAGTTATTTTCCTGGACTTGAACATGCCTATTATGAACGGTTGGGAATTTCTGGACGAATACAAAAATTTACCAAACCATAATACGGAGAAGACCATTATCTACATTATTAGTTCATCTGTTGACCCTAGAGATCTGGAACGAGTAAAAAATTATGAGCAAGTAAACAATTATATTCTTAAACCAATTACACCAGATGATTTATCAAATATCTTAAAAGCTACAAAGACATAGTCTGTCTATATCTTACGACATTGATATATTCAAAATTTACTATTAGTATATAGAATCATTGGTAAAATGATTAATATTGAACTAATCGTTTTATTTATAGTGTCCAAAAGTATATCTTGACCCAAGCCAAATTTAAGAACTGTAAAAAAGATTAATTTAATGGGCGTATTTTCTAGTTGCTGCATTATCGATGATGATGAATTTTTTATTTTGAGCAGTAAGAAAACCTTACAACAAATAGATTTCAGTACGAACATTCTATATTATACCAATGGTCAGAAAGCATTAGATGGATTAGTAGGTCTTATCGTTGAAAATATAGCCCTGCCTACCATTATCTTTCTTGATCTAAATATGCCAAAAAGGGATGGATGGTCTTTTCTAGAAGAATTTGAGGAATTTCCAGAAGATAAAATTAAACACATTCAAATTTATATTACCAGTTCCTTTATTAGTCCGTCACTGATCGAAAAATCAAAAAAGTACAAATTGGTCAAAGATTATATTGTAAAACCCTTAACGGAGAATGCGTTGCAGAAAATAATTTCATCCCATAAAGTTATTTGATGCTACCTAACCCCGGGCGTAAAATCTTCAGGTGCAATTTGCGGGTCATTTAACGTACCGCTACCTCCACTATCATTAATGATTATCCATTCTTGGGGATTGAACTCGGCATTGGCAATGTTAATTTCCGGTTTGCGTAAAGCCCTACCATCTTCAAACTCATGATCGGTTCCACTACCATCTTCACCAATGACCCCATAAAGATCTATAATCGTACCAAAAGGATCAACCAACGCTATATTATCATCACCGTTAGAATCCGCAGGTGAATTTGTTCCTACGATAATGTCCGGTGTAAAACCATACACACGTTCAAATTCCCCAGCATTGGGCGATATTACCAAAAGGGACTTTGCCCCAATAGTATAGTTTGATAAATCTATGGAGGAACTTACGGTCAAATTTGCATTGGTATACCTTACCAAACTCCATCCTTTTAAGGATAATATACTATCCGATGAATGATATAGTTCAACAAACCTTGCGCCGGCATTATTGTTAGGGTCCGCTAGTTCCGAAATAAAGACATTGTTAGAGCTGTATTCATCAATTACATCCTTACATCTATCATTCATTAAATTTATGTCCTCCACATTCCTTACCGTTAAAAGAAAAGAATTCCCCTTTTTAGTCAATATTCCTGTAATGGTCCCAGATTGCGCCGGAATCAATTGTTCATGAAAAGTTGAATAACCGCTATTAAGTAGTCCCAACTCATTGTCCTCACAATCCATTACGGTCCTAATAGTTTCTTCATTTGAAATTGCAAAGGGTTCGCCGATCAAATTTTCAGCAAATTCCACATTTTCCAGCTTAACCAAAGTACTTAACATATTGTCACTTAAATTGGTCAGGGACACCAATGTGGGTTCAACCCCAACATTATCCTTACATGAAGTAAAAATATGGTCAAAAACCACAGTTTTAGGCAGTCTGCCAACACTACGATTCCCAAATGAGGTAAATACGCCACCTATTTTAAAAAGATCGTTAGATTCACCTAAATAAAGTCCTTTTAATTTAACCTTGATATGTTGGCCAACATTAAAAAATAGATGGGAATCCCTAAGTTCCAGTTCTATCTGTAATCCATGGGTTGGATTACTGCGACTGTCCTGAATATGTAGTACGTTATAAAAATTTCCCGATTGATCGGAAGAGGTCACATAGCCTTCAATAATCAAATCTTCCTGTATTTGAGCAGTATCACCAGTAAACATCGCTTTAAGCTCACCAATTGTAATCGTATCATATTGTTCGTCGTTACAAAAGGTTTCCAATTTGTCAAAATCCCTGTCATCAACACAACCCGTTATTAATAAGACCAAGCTGGCCATCAGCAAATTCAATATTTTATTTTTCGTTGCGCACATATACCGTGGTTTTAAAAGCTAAATGCCAAATTCAAAAAATAAGTTCTACCAAATCCATACCAATATTTAGGGGCAAATGAAGGTGTACCACTTAAATTATCCTGATTTAACTGGCCATAATTACCATTTCTACTTTGCTCATAACCTCCTGTTCTAAAGGTCGTATCAAATACATTATTAACACTTGCGAACACACTCAAATATTTCCCGTTCCTTAACCATGACTTGCCACCTATAAGATTGAGCAAGTAAAAATTGTCCAATGGACGCTGTTTTAATAAATTTTGGACATTTTGAGTTGTGGCTTCTGGAAACTTCTCACCTGTTTCCGGGTCGGTCAGAAAACTTTCCGTTCTAATAATCGTAGAGATGTTGGCATAATTATTTGCCAAATAATTTGCGGTTGTACCAACCCACCAATATTTTGGATCTCTATACTCTAACCCTATTGCAATAGCTTTTTGGGGACCTTGGGCCAGTTTGTATCCTTTTATGGCCGCAATACCTAGAGATTTTGAACCGATAACGTCAATGACATCCTCGTTGGAACCGGCCGTATCAAAATTTATGGTTACGGAAGGATCACTGGCATATATATGTTTGGCAATGGATGATACAAAGGATAATTTAACGGCACTTGACAATTTGTATTCCAATCCTAGTTCCGTACCCATATGTAACTTATCCATATCCGTTAACACCTCTTGTACGAAATCTGACCCAATTCCTGAATCCACAAAGAAAAAATTTATATCGGTGGTATTTTGAAAACGGGTATAATAGCCTGTTAACCTACCGGTAAGTTTAGGCAATCTTAAAAAATAGGTTGCATCTACAGTGGTAATTTTTTCATTATTTATATTTGGCACAACGGTATTGGATTCCCTGGGATTTACAAAAACATTTTGGAGTATAGGTGCTTTTTGGATTAAGCCAATATTTCCAGAAACCCAATGCCTACCCGTTACCTTATAATTTACCCCAGATTTTAGGGACCAATTGGAAAATTTGACCCTTTCACTTTTCCCTAAGGAGTTGTTCAAAAATCTCTCATTTTGGTACAAACCGCTACGTTGATATTTTACTAGTTCATATTTTCCAGATATAAACCAAGATAATTTATGAAGACGTAAGTTCAATTGGGTATATGCACTATTACTATTACCTAACAATTTATAATGATAATTGAATATGTCTCCTTTCTTCTTATTTACATCCGTTGCTAAATCATTGCGCGTTTCTGAAAATATATCAATATCATTATGATATTCAGCACCCAATAAATCGTTGATCAGTGCATAGTTTTTAGAGTGCAATTCTTGAAAGGTTGTTCCAAAATCTATCCTTATACTATCGCTTAAATTTATATTTGAATTTAGGTTCATGGTTAATTGATCATCAGCAATAGTGTCGTCATAGAGAACATACGCAGCTTTTCCATTTTGACCTAAACTAGTATTGGCCTTATAAATAGAACCCCAATTTAATTCTGGGCTTTTTAAAAAGCCATCCTTAGCGATTATGGCACTTTCAAAATTAGCACCTATTGGACTATTGATATAAAAACTTGGCAGATACCTATAATACGTTGGGTCTGGATTAGGCGCATTGTAATATCCTAATCTACTTCTTTTATAAAATCCGGTTTGATAACTTAACCCGGCATCTACCTTTACCCTATTGGATTCAAAAATGTAATTCAATAAGAACAATGGTTCCTTAATATGTCTTTCCCTGGAATTTCTGATTTTACCATTCTGTTCGCCCCAATACGGATTATATTTTCTGCCTTGAATTTCAAATACCTCCTCAGTTAACGCCGAAGAGCGACCTCTTCTATTGGAACCTAAAATTCCTGCAACATTTAAGGTATGTTTTTTATTAAACTGATATTCCAAATTACCATATAAAGAATAAGCGTCATATAAAGTTCCATTAATATAACCCTCTTTTGCCCATCTTCTAGACGCCGATAACATGAAGGCAAACTTTTCATTTTTCAATCCGGAATTATAAGTCGCCATTAATCTACCGGAATAGGTCCTGTTAGATATAGAGGAAGACAGCCTAGTACCAGGTCTTAATCTAGATGGGCGTAAATCTATATTGGTGTTGCCCAAAATACTCCCAAAAGTAAAATCCGAAACTTCCAGTCCATTGGCATATAACTGGTTTCTTATTACATCATTAAGACCTCCCCAGTTATTCCATTGCGGCCTACCGTCTAACAATTTATTCATGGGCAACCCATTTAACCGAACTTCACCATATTGAGAATCATATCCCCTGACCCTGAAAAATGCCTGGCCAAAATCAAACGCGGCCCTATTTAAAAAAACATCTTTTGTGGCCTGGAGCAAGGCCAAGGAATTGGAATTCATTTCGTCATCCAACAACTCATCTTCAGAAATATTGATTAAATGTAAACTCTTCTCTAACGTTATATCCTTCTCTATTAAAATAACTCCCAGTTCCAAATCTTTGCCCTCTAAAAAAACTGGTATACGTTTACTAACATAATCCTTAATAGATATTTGAAGAATGTAGGACCCACTACCATTATCAGTTAAATAAAATTCTCCTTTATGATTAGAAAGAACTTTATTAGAATTTCCTTCTAAAAAAATTTCAGCATTCTGTAGGACCTTCTCATTTTGTGCATCTTTTATAACTCCCTTTATATATAAATTGGTTTGTGCTTGAGACCATGAGATACCAAAAATGAAAATTAAAAAGACTATTATTTTTCTATTCATGCAACAGCTTAAGACCTTACCATCAGGTCATTAAGATATCAATTACTAAATAATTACCATAAATTTTCCGTATACTAGTATATTTTTAAGTCAAAATACCATTCGTGAGGCATTATCATTTTTTGTTATTAATTTTTCTTTATTCAGGAGTTTTTAGTCAAGATTCCAATATGTATCAAATTAGGACTATAGCTTTTTACAACTTGGAAAATCTATTTGACACAGAGAATGATAGCTTAATATTTGATGATGACCGCACACCTTCCGGCAAAGACCAATGGACCAAGGAGCGTTATCTTGGAAAGATTGAGAACATGTCTAAGGTACTTTCGGAAATAGGCTCTTCTGCCCATACATCGGTTCCTGACATTATTGGAGTTTGCGAAGTAGAGAATTTAGATGTTTTACAAGACCTAGTTGACCACCAAAATCTAAAACCTTATAATTTTGGTATTATTCATTTTGATTCCCCAGATGAGCGTGGTATAGATGTAGCCCTATTATACAAAAGAGATGCATTTATTCCTGTTAATTTTAATAGCCATAGATTATTATTGTTCACAGACGACGGAAACCGTAATTATACCCGCGATCAGTTGATCGTAGAGGGCTTACTGGATAATGAAACCATATATTTTATGGTTAACCATTGGCCTTCCAGAAGTGGTGGTGAAGCCAGAAGTAGGCCTTACCGATTAGAAGCGGCCAAATTGAACAAACGCATAATAGACTCGGTTAGAAGAGAGGATATCAATGCTAAAATAATTAGTATGGGAGACTTTAACGACGACCCCATAGACCCAAGTTTCAAAAAAGTTCTTGAGGTACGAAAAAATGCCAAAAAATTGGATAGTCTAGACTTATACGGTCCTATGGAAAAAATGTATAGGAAAGGAAATGGCTCGTTGGCCTATAGGGATAAATGGAATTTATTTGACCAACTTTATATGACCGCTAACCTAATCGATAAATCCAAAAAAACGTATAGCTTTTGGAAAGCAGGTATTCATACCCCAGACTATCTAATAGACCAGAAGGGAAAATATAAAGGATACCCTTTACGCACCTATGCAGGCGGAACATATATTGGTGGGTACAGCGATCATTTTCCCGTTTTCCTTTATTTGATAAAAAAGGCCGCGCCTTAGGTCAACAAAAAATCAATCCAACTCCTGGATCTCTATATTCTTCCACCGTACTTTAATACCGCCACCATCGTGTATTTGCAATAAAATAGAACCTTCCCCAGCACCGATTATCTCATCCTCTAACGATACCATTTCCATACCATTGACCCAAGAGGTGACCGTATTGCCATCTACTTTGATTTTCATATGGTTCCATTCACCGAATTTTAAGGCATTGTCCTTTTCAAGTTCTGGTTTCACCAACCATTTTCTACCATAAGATTCATAAATGCCCCCAGTGAAATAGCCCGGTGGAGCAACTTCTATTTGCCAACCACTTACCGTTGTACCTTCTACGGTAGACCTTATAAAGACACCACTATTTCCATTGGCCTCCTGCTTAAAATCTAGGGTCAACACGAAATTTTTATAATGTTGGTCTGTAGACAAATATCCATAACCTTTATCCTTGCCGCTTTCGCAAACCAGTTCTCCATTTTCTACATACCATTTTTCGGTTCCAAAAACGGACCAGCCTTCCAAGTCCACACCATTGAACAGCGGTCTACTTTGCGCATTCATGGCAACAGTACAAAGCACCATCAATAATAAAGATGTAATTTTACCCATCTACCTCTTATTGGGTTAATTGAACCATTGTCCCCAAGGAATTCTACTTAATATAAGTAGTAGGCCAATACCATAGAAAATAGCAATACTCTTAAATTTTTTATCACCTTCCACAAATTTCTTGTGCCTGGACCATCCTATGGTTATAAACACAATTGCAGCAATATTGATAAATGGGTGCTCTACGGCCAGTAAACGTGCAGCGGAAGACAAACCGCCCATACCAAATTCCAGTAAGGCACTAAGCCCGCTTGGTGACACAAAGTATAGCACAAGGCCTACCAATAGTTGTATATGACAAAGAATTAGGGCAAAAAGACTGAGCCTTAAATCTTTGTTCATGTTGAAGATCCGTTTTCCTATAAGACCGGTTACGGCATTGGCAACCGCCAAAAATAACACCGCCAATGCAACATAGGCCAAATAAGAATGAAGCATTTGAATAGTTTCGTACATAGTTGTTTAGTTTTCAAATTTAAAAGTACTGAAATTTAAGCATAAAAAAACCCTGACTTTGCAGCCAGGGTTAAAAATTATAACATTGATATTTTAGAAGCTATAACGAGCACTTACGTTAAAAGTCCTTCCAAATCCAAAGAATACTTTGTTGTCCGTAGAAATACCGTTATAAGTTGGGTCATTTCCTTCTGCAAAAGTATTGGTCAATGATTCAGCAATATATTCCGTATTGAATAAATTGTTCACGTTTGCAGCAATATTCAATTTGTTGTTACCTCCTAAACCAATAGTATAGTAGGCTCCTAAATCAAATAACGTGTAGCTTGGTAAACGCAATGAACCATCGTTATCAGCAGAATCAAAATCCTCTGCATTTAAGAATGCGTACAATCTAGATGCATTGTAAAGATTGGTACTGATCTTAAGATCTTTTATTGGTCTAATGATCATTTCCAAGTTAGTAGTAAACTGGGCTGCGTCCCCAACTTTTACACCGTCCAAGAATAAGGTTACATCTGGATCAATTACATTTCTATCATCATCCAATGCTTGTCCAAACGCATTTCCACCATACTCCCAATCACCTAGAGAAATCATACCTCTAAATTGCACAACATCAGAAGCACGGTAATCTGCCTCTATTTCTACCCCTTGGTGGATTTGCTCAACACCATTGATGTTCGCAGTTCCTTCATCACCTGTTGGAGTTTCAACACTGATATTAACAAACCTATCTTTCCAAGTAGTTCTGTAAAGATTGATCTTAGCTCTAAAGTCACCTAAATTAAGACCATATCCCATTTCTAATCCCAATACTTTTTCATTGGTCAAATCTGGATTCAATTCATTCACAAAATTGATATAAACTGCATCGAACAAAGGTTGTTTTGAATAATAACCAGCGTTGAAGAATACGTTGTTAGCTTCATTAATATTGAAGTTGGCACCACCTTTAATGTTACCCCCTAAAATATTTTCCCAATCCGTTTCCTGCAAAGGATCAGAATCCAAATAGTTAAAATAATCTATTCTCTTAAAACCTTGTTGTGACAATCCACCTTGTACGAATGCAGAAACGATACCATCTGTATATTCAACTTGGCCAAAAGCACCATACCATCTTACCAAACCATCATTATAGTAATCAATCTTTTCTTCGTCATCTATACTCTTGAAAACATTTACAATAGATGAAAAATCTGACTCAACAACATCATCCGGACGGATAATATGATTTGGATTATTGATGTCATCCGTATCCAAATAAGCATCTGCACCCAAAAGGTTGTCCATTCTTCTGTAGTGGATTCCTTTATAACTTCTCAAATCCAAACCAAGATCATAGCTCCATTTTTCATTGATCTGCGTATTCAAGTTGGCAATAATACCAAACCAGTTATGAGAATTTATTGAGGCTCTTCTGGCCAAACCATCTCCAAAACTTGTAGTCACGTATTCACCATCTGCATTAGGAGACAATTGATAATCCCTGCCATCGTAAAATGTTACAGCCTCACCAGAGTTGAATCTAGATATTAAATCATAGTCTACCTGACCTGTTTCCGGAATTCTATATCTACTAGAGCTAGCAAATCCAAAACTTGGTCCTACACCTATATCTCCTGTTCCACCACCACGACCAAAAGAAGCATATGCAGAGGTAGATAACGTAGATTTTTCAGAAGCTTTAAATTCCCATGTCAATGATGTAATTGGCTTATGGTAGAAATTTCTTCTCCATCCAAATTCCTCTCCGTTCAACATACCACCATTATAGTTATATCTAGCACCATATTCCAAATGATCCGCTAAAGTTGCCACGTTAAAGAAACTTGAAGTTCTTTGGTTGTGCACCTGTGGAGCACCAGTCAATACAAATTGAAAGTTGTGCTTCTCGTTTGGCTCGTAACCCAAACCAATGAAATAGTTATAACCCTCAAATTGCGTTCCTTGAACATAACCATCACCAGATGTTCTACCCAATAAAATAGATGCTGCAAAACCTTTTTCAGAAAGACCTGTGTTATAGGCAACGTTAGTTTTTAAATAACCATCATTACCGCCACCAAGTGTAACCGTACCACCTTCTTCCTTATCGGTTGATTTTGTGATAACGTTAATTGTACCACCTACGGATGATATTGCCAATTTAGAAGAACCAAGTCCTCTTTGCACTTGCATAGCTGTAGTAACATCACCAAGACCGGCCCAGTTACTCCAATATACCGCACCATTCTCCATATCGTTAACGGGTATTCCGTTAACCATTACCGCGGTATTTCTAGAATCAAATCCCCTTACGTTAACCCTACCATCACCAAAACCACCACCGGTCTTGGTTGCATAAATTGACGGAGTAGATTTTAAAATTTCAGGTAGCTCCTGAGAACCTAATTTTTCTTGTATTTCCGCAGCCCTGATCGTGGAAACCGCAACAGGTGTTTCCCTGTCCTTAGCTATATCCAAAATACCGGTAACCACAACTCCTTCCAGTTCCTCTGCGTTTGGCACCAATACAATAGAACCTATACTTCCTGTAGCAGTAAAAGCTACTTGCTTGGAATCAAAGCCAATGTAAGAAACTACAAGTGTACCGTTAGCAGCATTTACATTGATCGTAAAGTTTCCGTCAAAATCCGTTGATGTACCATTGGAGGTACCTTTAACCATTACCGTAGCTCCCGGCAATGGAGAATTGGTGTCACCATCTAGTACGGTACCTGTAATAGTTCCTTGTGAAAAAGCAGTTACGGTCATTAAAAATGCCGCTAATGCAAAATACATTTTTTTCATTTTTTTCAAGTTTTTTGTTAGTTTTTAACTCGCTGCAAAAGTCTTTTAATTTTTGTCCTCTAACGTTAAGGTAACGTTAAATCAGCCATGCAAAAATACCGGAAATAATAATAAAAATGAACTGTAAATGAATAAGTTATACTTTTTTGAAGAACTTAATGGAATTCTAGATTATTTCTTAAAATATTGCAAAAGTCGCAATGTAGAGCTGTCATGATTTGACAATTCCGAACTTTCTATATCCTTCAATATGGTACCTGCCAATTGTTTACCTAGTTCTACTCCCCATTGATCGTAACTATATATATTCCAAATAACCCCCTGGACAAAAATTTTGTGTTCATAAAATGCAATAAGGGCACCCAAACTTTTTGGAGTTAATTTGTCTATTAATATTGTATTTGTTGGTTTGTTTCCTTCAAAAACCTTAAAAGGAGTTAAAGCATCTATTTCTTCTTGGTCCGTGTTTTTAGCCTGTAGCTCAGAAACAACCTCTTCCTTGGTTTTTCCGTTCATCAATGCCTCGGTTTGGGCAAAAAAATTGGCCATAAGTTTATTATGGTGTCCCTTATCCCCATGTAACGAATGTTTATAACCAATAAAATCCGTAGGAATCAATTTTGTACCCTGGTGTATTAATTGAAAGAATGCATGTTGCGAGTTTGTTCCTGGTTCTCCCCAAATAATCGTTCCTGTTTCATAACCGACGACATTACCACTACGGTCAACACTTTTTCCATTACTTTCCATAATACCCTGTTGCAGGTAAGCAGAAAATCTGCTCAAATATTGGGTATACGGTATAATTGCTTCTGTCTCGGCACCATAAAAGTTGTTGTACCAAACACTTAACAATGCCATAATCACCGGGATGTTTTCTGAAAAATCCGTTTCCTTGAAATGAATATCGGCTTCATTGGCTCCTTTCAACATATCATTGAAATTGTCATAACCAACCGCCAGTGCAATGGTTAGCCCAACTGCACTCCATAATGAAAACCGGCCTCCTACCCAATCCCACATTGGAAAAACATTGGCAGCATCAATACCAAATTCCGCTATTTTTTCCGAATTTGTCGATACCGCAGCAAAATGTTTTGCAATATCCTGTTGGGTGGCATGACGTAAGAACCACTTCTTTATCGTCGTGGCATTACTTAAGGTCTCTTGGGTCGTAAACGTTTTGGACACTACCACAAACAATGTAGTTTCAGGATCCAATGTCTTTAATACTTCGTTCACATGATCCCCGTCCACATTACTTACAAAATGAACGGAAAGATGATTTTTATAATATTTAAGGGCTTCCGTAACCATAGCCGGACCCAAATCAGAACCTCCAATTCCTATATTGACAACATCGGTAAAAGGTTTGCCGGTATACCCTTTTAATTCCCCATTTATTACCGCGTTCGTAAATTCTTTTATATGCGCTTTGACCTCATAGACCTCTGGCATTACATTAACACCATTCACGCGTACATTATCGGTTTCTTTTGACCTCAACGCAGTGTGCAATACCGCCCTACCTTCAGTCTCATTTATTGCATCACCGCTAAAGTATTTCTTGATTGAATCTTCCAAACTTACTTCATTGGCCAATTGCATTAACAATTCCATAGTAGATTCATCTATTCTATTTTTGGAATAATCAAATAAGAAATCGTTCCATTGCAGCGTAAACTTTTCCGCTCTTTTGGCATCTGAAGCGAACATACTTCTTAAATGCTCATTTTTAATATTATTGTAATGGTTATTAAGCTTGATCCAAGCAGGAGTTTGCGTTGGGTTAATTCTATTTAATGACATATTATTGATTAAGCGTTATTAAATCATCTTCATCTTCCAATAAAACCTTTGGATAAATAATACAATCCAATTGTTCCTTAATTGGTGTTATATAAGCGAAATAGTCCGGTTTTAACGAATCGTTCAAAGGTTCTGCCTGGGGCAATTCCTCCTTTAGAGGATCTACCTGTTTACCATTCTTCCAAAAACGATAACACACATGTGGGCCACCTGTATTACCTGTCATACCTACCCAACCGATAACATCACCTTGGCGCACAAATTGGCCTTTTTTCACTTTTTGGGCTTTCATATGTAAGTATTGGGTTGCATAAGTGCCATTGTGCCTGATTTTTACATATTTGCCATTACCGCCCCTTCTGGTAGATTCTATAACTGTACCATCTGCCGTTGCCATAATTGGTGTGCCTATTGGCGCTGCATAGTCCGTACCTTTATGTGGCCGTACTTTATACCCGTAATATTTTATTCGTCTATTTAGATTATACCTTGATGATAACCTGCCAAATTCAACCGGCATTCTTAAAAATGTCCTGCGAAGATTATTGGCATCTTGATCAAAATAATCTACAATATTTTTCAAGGAATCATTTTCATAGGCAAAAGCATAGATCGGTTTGCCATTATGTTCAAAATATGCAGCTTCTACCGGTTCTGCTCCAGCGTAAATAGTATCATTGATGTATTTTTCCTTATAGATGACCTTAAATTTATCTTTTTTCTGAAGCCTTGAAAAATCTATGGTCCAAGCATACACATTTGCCAGATTATGGGTAACATTATAATCTATGCCCTGGTCCAAAATTGCTTCTGATAAACTGGTTTCAATAACCCCGGATACTTCTCGCTGCACGTATTTAACCTTTCTTTTACTTCTATATGCGTGTGCGCTATCCCGCAAATCTACCACCGTATAATTTATAGGGTCATTTTGATAAATAAACACCTGCGCCTGCCCAACCGTATCTTTGGATTTTAGGATTACATAAGGTTTGCCGACCCTAATTTTTCTCACATCGAAGGTATCTCTATATCGTTCTGAAATAGCTGCAACCTTTGGGTATGCAACCTTATTCTTTTGCATTAACTCACCAAAACTGTCGCCATTTCTGACCGTATCTAGATGTACCGCAAATTCATCTAGATTAAAACCGTACTGCTCATTTATCTTTGGCAGTTCCTTTACCTGTTGCACCTGTTGTGCCAATTCTTTTGCTTGCCCATTATCGTCCTTACAGGAGACCGCAATCGTCAATGCCAATATTATGCCCCAATATCTATGCATTCTAATGTTTTGATTTATCTGGATTAAACATATGGTCTACCCATTGTTTCCCCCAATTATTTAATTCATCTTCTGTGTAAATCTCTGGAAAAAAAACTATTTTCTGAAAACTGGGCGGAAGGTATTCTTTCCAATTGGTTCCACCGGTAGCATCTATATCTCCCGTTTCCCTGCGCAAATATCTATGAGCTGAGCCCATATGCATCAATTGCCAGTTTACATTTGCATTTACATCAAGTGCCTTTAGCGCCTCTATAAGATCCGTGTCCTTCTTTTGAGATTTGGACAATCCTAAATATTTATGATAAATGGTAGCCTCCTTTACTTGCTTAGCAATCCTGATCAACCTTGGCGTATACCTATATTCAAACTGTTTCAAGGTCAATGTTTTTTCCCCGGTACTTAAATCAGTGGCCCCTTTTTTCCAATAGATATGCTCATACAGCTGTTCAATGGAATCTGCTTGGGAAAATTGATTTCTTTCACTTACATGTACCAAATTCTCCAGACCGGTGGCGTAAATCTCGATCATTCTAAACTGTGCGGACTGAAATCCACTGGCAGGCAGTAAAGCCATACGGTATTGAAGAAATTGCTCCCTTTCCATTCCTTTAATCATAATGCCAAAAGAAGAAATGAGCACCGTATAATAACTATTGATTCGTCTTAATTTTTCTACAAAAAAATTAACATCGTCACTTTTGTCATCTACCAACTGTTTTTGCTCGTGGAGTATAAGCTTAAAATATAATTCCGTAATCTGGTGGTACATGATGAAAATCTCTTCATCTGGGAAATGGGTTCTTGGAACCTGTAAACTTAACAAGGTGTCTAAATGAATATAATCCCAATACGTTAGGTAACGCTGATGAAGCAAACCGTCCAAATATGAGCTGAGATCTTGGCCTGAATCCTTATATTTTTCTTCAAGTTTAGAAATTTGGGAATTGATCTGCTCTCTATCTTTCATTTAAACGTTAATCCATTATAATTTTAAACTGATGTTTAAGACCATTGTATCCATCCAAATCTGCTTTAATGGCACCTACCGCCAAATCTGCCTTTATACGTATAGGTATTCTATTTTGATCATTTGAAACCCATAAGGACAAACTTTCCTGCTCTTTAAAAACACGTCCGGATTGTACCAAGGGCCTAAACTTTAAACATTCCACCTTACCGTATTTGGTATTAACAACTTCCAAACCTAAATACTTAAGCTTAAAATTGAAAACCCCATCATCATCATAAAGCATTTTTAAGGTAATGGCCTTACCTTCCTCAAGATCATCTGTCTTATAATTGTTTCTTAAATAATAAAAAGCAGAAATAAGATCTTGGATATTCTCTTGTAGTGTAAAATTAAGCTTTTTCTTGTTTTTCTTATCATTTAACTCAGCTTTCGCTTCCTCATAATCAAAGTTTATTTCAACATCTTTAGTATATCCGCCCTCGTTGATTTTTCTAATAAACCTATAGGGCTTACCATCCTCCTTATCAAAGTAACTTTCATATGTGTCATCTACCTTAAAAAACCAACTGGCAACACCCGTGGTCTCACCATGACCTACAACATGGTATACAGATTTATCGTCAATAGTGGCATTTTTGACTTGTAACGTTGCATAACTGGCGTTTAAAAACCCATAGTGCAACCTAAATTTTAACCACTCGCCCGTACTAAATGCAGTTTGCTCATTTTGACCAAAAACACCTAAACTTATACTTAGAAGGGAAAGCAATATTAATTTTCTCATAGTCCTTACTTTAAGGCAAAAGTAGCAATTGAAGTTTCTCGATTGCTATCGTTACAATAACTTAAACAAAATTTGTTCCAAAGTATTGCACAAAAAAAGCCCAGTCTTAAAACTGGGCTTTTCCTAAATAACCAACCAAACTTTAAATTATGAAAAACCACTACTTAAAGTTGTAAGGGAACCACCCCTTAGCTGGTGTAAATTTACAGCACTATTTTCTTCCTGTAATACGGTTTAACTTACTTTAACGATAAACTTAACAGTTATTCACACTTAAGGTTAATATTTATGAAAGTATTAAGAACAAAGGCGCAAGAGGTAAATTTATTGCGTTAAATTCTTACTCGATAAAGCCTAAAACCAATACCCTACGCTGACAAAAAATTGGGAATTATCCGTTTCTGGTGACCAAGAATATAACAGATTGATCGGACCTAAAAAAGATTGCCAGCCATAGCCTACACCAAAACCGGAATACATTGGTGCCTTGAACCAATCTCCTGTCCTAAATAAATCATCATCTACATTGGCAAAATTGGCCGAGAAAAGTGCATGGTGCTTTTGTGCGAATTCATAATCTAACCTTCCATAGGCCTTCACATAACTATTTCCGAACAAACTAATAAAATCATATCCTATAAATGGGGCAAAATTGTTAATATAGTCCGTACCGAACCCCCCTAATAAAAAATCAAAACTGGTAACCTTGGAGGTACCCAACTTAAACCCACCTTCTGTTTCCAAATTTAAGGACAGGTTTTTAAACAAGGGAAATGCCATACCCATTCTTGCCTTTGAAACCGAGAAATCCTTGAAATTATCATTGAAATCAGATGACAAAAGGTAATAATGCATGTCCCCATTAAAATATAGTCCGCGTTTAGGAAAATATTTATCATCATAGGTATCTAGTTTTAATGCACCAAAGACACTTATATAATTACTCTTTTCAAAATAGGTCCTACCATTTTCAGTTTGGGTATTTATTGGCACATTGGGATCGGTTATTTCCCCAAAGGTCCTGGTACTGTACTTTAGATCCTTATATTCTGCACCTAAAGTAAAAGCAAATTCCTCTTTGACCACGGTTTGCACATATATTTGATTAGTGAAATCCGATACCGATAGATTAATGGAATTAATCCTGGTATTTTGTGTAACATCAAAATTATCGCCAATAAGGTCAAAATCTATTTCCTGTTCAAAATCATTGAACCTAGAATTAATACCAAAACTCCAATAGGTGCCTTTATCCATATAATATTCAAAGTTATACCGAATATTATCCCCTAGAATAAGATCAAAAGAAGCCACATCGTCCCTTGACAAAACTTTACGCTTGGTCAGGTTGATGATTGCCCCACTTTTGTACAAGTCATCATAATGGGCCCCAAGTCTCAAAAAAGAAGTGGTAGGTGTTTCATCTAGCGGTAAAACCAAATCCTCACCATCATCAACATTGGTCAATAATTTGTATCTAATTGTCTTAAAATTTCCGGTTGCAGCAAGGTTGCCTATACCTTGTTGTAGTTTATGAAAGGTTATAGGTTCGTTTAGATTAAATCTTAATTTACCTTTTACATATCCGCGGGTATGACTTGTATTGCCCTCGATCATCAATCTATTCAAAACAATATTTTCATCGGTTTTATAATTAACCGTCTTTTCCTTTCCAGAGCCGTTGGACAGCGCTTTTAATTCTTCGAATTTTAAAAATGCGGCATCTTCCCCGGTCTTGATTATAGCCTTTAGCTTATTGAATTCTATAACCGAATACTGTTCTATTTGAGGTTTAATATAAATGTCCGTCTTTGCGGATTTTTGTTTCATATCCGCTACCGTTCTATAATTATTGATCTGTAGTAAAATTTCTGTTGCGGACAAGAGCGATTCCCTGTCTGACAGGTCATGCTGCACATCAACGCCAATAATAATATCAGCGCCCATTGCCAAAACTTCATCTATGGGATAATTGTTCACCACACCACCATCTATTAAAACCTTATCATCTATAATCGTTGGCTCAAATAACGATGGCAAGGTTCCACTTGCCAAAACGGCCTCTGGCAGATATCCTTTATTCAAGATTACCTGTTTGCCGGTTTCAATATCAGTGGCCACACAAACAAACGGCGTAGGCAGCTTATTGAAATCCTTGACATCTTTTACATGATATAATAATTTTACCAGTTCATTATAGATATTCTGACCTCCGGAATATGCAGGTGGAACGGACACCTTAAAATTATCAAACGGTAATGACAAAGCATACCTTTCAGAATCTTCCTTCTCATAAAACGTTTTTGCACTTCTTGGAAGATTATCTTGAATCAACGATCCAAAATTTGTTGCATTGAACATTGAGTCAAGTTCCATGGCCGTATATCCAGAGGCATATAATGCACCAACAATAGCACCCATACTAGAGCCGCCAATATAATCTATCTTGATACCTGCCTGCTCAATCACCTTTAAGGCCCCAATATGTGCCATGCCCTTTGCCCCACCACCACTGAGTACCAGACCTATCTTAGGCCTTTCATTCTCTTGACCCTCTTGTCCGATCAACAATGATACGTTGAGCAAACTAAATGCTAGGCCAAATAAAATGCATTTAAGACCGGCGCTATGTGGTATGAAATGATTCATAAATTTTATTTGCTTTTGATGCACCAACTATTTCTGCCAAACTTTCTTTAGACGCCTCTTTAATACGTTTAACGGATTTAAATTGCTTTAACAATTGTTGCGCGGTTTTTTCACCCACACCTTCAATACCTATTAATTCCGAATTTATAGCACCCTTACTCCTTTTATTTCTATGTAGGGTAATGCCAAACCTGTGCGCTTCATTTCTCGCATTTTGAATGATTTTTAAACTTTCGCTCTTTTTATCCAAATATAACGGTACAGGGTCCTCGGGAAAATAAATTTCCTCTAGCCGTTTGGCTATACCTACTATGGCAATTTTACCCCTTAATCCTAATGCATCTATACTTTTAAGCGCTGAAGACAACTGACCCTTACCACCATCTATTACAATAAGTTGGGGCAAAGGCTCCATTTCCTCCAATAATCGTTTATACCGTCTAAAGACAACTTCTTCCATAGAGGCAAAATCATCTGGACCAACGACTGTTTTAATATTGTAATGCCGGTAATCTTTTTTGGATGGTTTCCCGTCCTTGAATACTACACACGCAGCTACCGGATTGCTCCCCTGTATGTTACTATTATCAAAACACTCTATATGCCTAGGTTCTACGGACAAATGCAAATCTTTTTTCATTTGCGCCATGATCCTATTGGTATGGCGGTCCGGGTCAATTATCTTAATTTGGTTAAAACGTTCCTGTCTAAAAAATTTAGCATTACGTTCAGAAAGGTCAAGTATGCGTTTTTTATCTCCTAATTTGGGTACGGTAATCCTTAAATCGGGAGTAAGGGCAACCTTAAATGGCACATACAGTTCCTTGGAATTTGACTGGAACCGTTCCCTTATTTCCACTATTGCCAATTCCAGTAATTCTTCGTCCTTCTCCTCAAGCTTTTTCTTGATTTCCATAGTGTGCGACCTAATAATAGACCCATGGGATAATTGTAAAAAATTAACATATGCAAAAGCATTGTCAGAAATTATACTAAATACATCTACATTACTGATTTTAGGATTTACAATGGTAGATTTTACCTGATAATTTTCCAATACATCTATCTTGTCCTTAATAACCTGCGCTTCTTCAAACTTCATTTCAGCGGCCAGCGCCTTCATCTGACCTTTAAAGTAAGTAATAGACGATTTAAAATTCCCCTTTACTATTTCCCTTATATCATCTATTTGACGGTCATATTCCACTATAGATTGATACCCTTCACATGGTCCTTTACAATTGCCTAAATGATATTCTAAACAAACCTTATATTTACCCGCGTTGATCTTCTCCGCAGAAAGGTCATAATTGCATGTCCTCAACGGATAAACACTCTTAATCAAGTCCAACAATGTACGTACCGTTTTCATACTGGTATAAGGACCGTAATACTCTGAACCATCCTTAATAACCCTTCTTGTAGGAAACAACCTTGGAAAACGTTCATTTTTTAAGCATAACCATGGGTAGGATTTGTCATCTTTTAGCAATACGTTATACCGCGGTCTAAGTTCCTTGATCAGGTTATTTTCCAATAATAGGGCATCTGATTCTGTAGGTACTACTATATGTCTTATCTCCTTTATCTTTTTGACCAGAACACGGGTTTTACCATATTCATGGTTTTTATTAAAATATGAGGAAACCCTTTTTTTTAGATTTTTTGCCTTACCTACATATAGAATACCTCCATTTGCATCATAAAATTGATATACCCCAGGACTGGAGGGCAATGCGCTTAATTGTATATTTAATGGAATCCCTGACATAGTTCTACACTACGAATTTAGTCTATAATACTAATTAAAATAACACTATACCTTATATATAATGATACAAAAAAGTAGTTTAACTCGCCAACGTTTCTAATTGCGTATTTGATAATTAAAATGAATTTAATTATGAAGTGTTTAAAAAAACAATAACTAAATTACATAGTGCGTAATATAAAAATTTTATACTTTTGTAATCTTTTGATTTTCATTTATTTATAATATCGACTTCTTTTTAGTATTTACCACAACGTTAATTTTTTAATAAAAAAGCGCTGTTTAACGATAAAAAAGTGCAGTTCATAGATATCTTATTAATTATTTTACCTATTTTTAACGTAATTACGAATCATTTTACCACTATAAGAACATTATAATTATGGAAAGCTATATCATCACTCTTGGAACATATCTTATATTAATGTTATTTTTTAAGGTATTTTTTGCTGTTGCAGGTAAAGAATAACCTAAGTATTTTCAGCATACTAATCACTTCACGATGCTGAAGAAAGATATACGCTATAAATATTCCAAACTTAGAAGTTCCCTATCTCAATCACAGATTACCGATAATAGTATTGCTATTGCGAATTCCGCATTAAGTCTACCTATATGGAATTACTATTATTTCCATATTTTTTTATCCATTAAAAATAAATTAGAAATAGATACAGAAGGCCTAATTTCCATATTATTAGGTTACGATAAACATGTAGTGGTGCCCAAAATAGTTTCCAACAACCAGTTAGAACATTACCTTCTTACAGACAGTACCAAATTTTCATATAATTCCTTACATATACCTGAACCCGTAGATGGTATAACCATAGATCCATTAAAATTAGAAGTAGTATTTATACCTCTCCTTGCTTTTGACATTAAAGGAAACAGAATTGGCTATGGTAAAGGTTATTATGATCGCTTTTTAAAGGAATGCAGAAGAGATGTCGTAAAAATAGGCCTTTCCTTTTTTGAAGCTGAACAAGAACCATTTGATGATGTTCTACCTACCGATATACCATTGGATTATTGTATTACACCCAACAAAACCTACTCGTTCAATGTGCTATAATCTTCATTGTCCGGATCTTTTTTATCCAAATCCTTACCAAATGCTTTTTTGTTGAATACTAATAAAATACCCACTCCGGTGCTAATTGCGGTATCCGCTATATTGAATACAGGCTCAAAAAACCTAAAATTCTTTCCACCAAAACCAGGCACCCAATTAGGCCAGGTAGTGTCTACCATTGGAAAATACAACATGTCTACCACCTTACCATAAAATAACTTTCCATAGGGCTCATTTGAAAAGAGAGTAGCTACTTCATTATAGCTATCATTAAAAATTATTCCATAAAAAACAGAATCTAAAATGTTACCCAATGCACCGGCAAAAATTAAGGATACCGCCCAAATAAGTGTATTGGACGCTTTCTTTCTAATTACGTCAAAAAGCCAATACCCAATTCCAAAAATGGCGAATAACCTAAAAATGGTCAATACCAATTTACCTATTTCATCCGAAATGGGTAAAATGTCGCTTAATTTAGCTCCCCATGCCGCACCTTCATTTTCTATAAAGAGAATCTTAAACCAACTAAATACCTCAACGGATTCACCCAGTACAAAGTGGGTCTTAATATATATTTTACTCCATTGATCTATTACTAGGATCAATACAATAAATAAAATGGATTTTTTAATATTCATGGGTTCAAATCAATGTGGGCAAAAATATAAATATTATTCGGTTTTAATGAGTTCAATATTACCTGTAACGGTTTGCAGGTCATATGTGGAGAAACCATTTGGGATTATATTTGGACTGACCTCACCATATTTGGTCGTTGCAGATATATTTGCGGCATTGGACAATACCTTAATTGCACCACTTTGTGTTTTGACTTTTATAACTCCAACTGCATTGTTTACCTCGCATACCCCATCGGACAAGATAATGTTCAGTTTCTTATAGGCGCCATTTACAACTACTCTTGAACTGGTACCGTAAACTTCAACATTTCTGTTTTTTGGTAGTGATATATTCAATACGATGGAAACCACTTTATGGGCGCTTAATTTATCATTAGGGTTACTGAAATTTGGTGAAAAACCGGCGTCAATGAATATAGTTGAACCTCTGGAAACTACTTGTAGATTTAAATTATCAACATATTCACCTTCAATATTTGCCTCGGCATTGACCACCTGCTCATCTACAGTATTAACTTGAACCTCAAAACAGTTTGCCGTATTGACTTGAATCAAATCTATATCTTCCGTAAGCAGAATTCTCTGAACATGTTTTTGGGCAAAAAGACCCAAAGGACATAGGACCAGTAAAAATAAAAATCTACCCAAAATAATGGTATTAAAAAACGCCCCTTAAGGCGTTTTATTTAAGACTGCATATTTTTAGCCTCTATACTAAGAGTGGCGTGCGGTACAAGTTTTAAACGCTCCTTATTAATAAGTTTACCGGTTACACGGCAAATACCGTAAGTCTTGTTCTCTATACGCAACAAAGCGTTCTTAAGGTCTCGAATAAATTTCTCTTGTCTAATGGCCAATTGGGTGTTGGCTTCCTTACTCATTGTTTCCGACCCTTCCTCAAAGGCCTTAAAAGTTGGAGAAGTATCATCCGTACCATTATTACCATCGTTCATGTAGGCACTTTTTAATAGCTCTAAATGACTTTTAGCCTTTTCTATCTTGTCTTCTATTAAATCTTTGAATTCTGCCAAGTCCTTGTCAGAATACCTTACTTTTAAATCTTCTGCCATCTTTTAATATTTTTCAATAAATAATTTTGTGTTTACTTCATCAAATGCAATATCCGTACCTATTTCCAATTTATCCTCAAAATTCAATACTGCCGTTAATGTCTCGGTTTTAATATAGTCAATATTTTTCTCAACCGCCTTCTCGACAAAACCATCTTTCAAGATTTTAATTGCAATTTTATCAGTTACTTCATAACCGGAATCTTTTCTAATATTCTGAATCCTGTTAACCAATTCCCTAGCTATGCCCTCATTGCGCAAATCCTCATTTATGGTAACATCCAAGGCAACAGTTAATTTTCCTGAAGTGGCCACCATCCAACCTTCTATATCCTGAGAACTAATTTCTACATCTTGTAACTGTAAATTAATACTTTTATTCTCTAATTTAATTGTTAATTCGCCATTCTGTTCAATTTTCTGGATATCAGTCTGCGAAAATGCATTGACCACTTGTGCAATGGCTTTCATATCCTTTCCAAATTTTGGCCCTAACGTCTTGAAATTAGGCTTTATACGCTTTACCAATATACCCGAGGCATCATCTAGCAACTGAATATCCTTAACGTTAACTTCTGACTTAATTAATTCTGAAACCGCCTTGATATCTTTCTTGTCCTGCTCATCCAGTACGGGAATCATAATTTTCTGCAATGGCTGGCGTACCTTGATCTTTTCTTTTTGACGTATGGAGAGTACCAAAGAGGATATGGTCTGCGCTTTTTGCATTCTAACTTCCAAACCTTTATCTATCAAAGATTCATTGGCTACCGGAAAATCCGATAAATGTACACTTTCAAAACCGCCCTTTACGGTTGCCTTGTTCAGGTCCAAATACAAACGATCCATAAAAAATGGTGCTATAGGAGCAGATAATCTTGCCACTACATCCAAACATGTATATAATGTCTGATAGGCCGCAATTTTATCCTGTGCGTATTCACCTTTCCAAAAACGTCTCCTGCACAATCGTACATACCAGTTGCTTAAATTTTCTTGAACAAAGTCAGAAATTGACCTTGCCGCCCTTGTGGGTTCATATTCGCCATACGCCGTATCTACTACCTTGATCAGGGAATTTAATTCTGACAAAATCCAACGGTCTATCTCTGGACGTTCTTGCACCGGTACATCTGGCTCTTTATAAGAGAACGCATCTAGATTGGCATATAACCCAAAGAAAGAATACGTATTATAAATGGTACCAAAGAACTTTCTTTTGACTTCAATGATGCCTTCCGTGTCAAACTTTAAATTATCCCATGGATTTGCATTACTGATCATATACCACCTGGTTGCATCTGCACCATGTTCGTTCATGGTTTCAAAGGGATCAACGGCATTACCCAAACGTTTTGACATTTTTTTGCCTTCCTTATCCAACACTAAACCGTTGGATACCACATTCTTATAGGCAACGGAATCAAAAACCATAGTAGCTATTGCATGTAGGGTGTAGAACCAACCACGTGTTTGGTCAACACCTTCGGCGATAAAATCTGCAGGAAACGTTTTTCCTTCATCTATCAAATCCTTATTCTCAAATGGATAATGCCATTGAGCGTAAGGCATAGACCCACTATCAAACCAAACGTCTATAAGGTCGCTCTCACGCTTCATAGGCTTTCCAGAAGCCGATACCAATGTAATTTGATCTACGATATTCTTATGTAAATCTATTTTATCATAATTTTCCTCTGACATGTCTCCCACAACGAAATCTGCATAGATATCTTCTTGCAATACACCGGCCTCAATGGCTTTTGCCATTTCAGATTTCAGTTCGGCAACGGAACCAACAATTAATTCTTCCTTACCATCCTCGGTTCTCCAAATAGGTAAAGGAATACCCCAGTAACGTGATCTTGATAAATTCCAATCATTGGCATTTGCCAACCAGTTTCCAAACCTGCCTTCACCTGTGGCTTTTGGTTTCCAATTTATGGTCTGGTTCAATTCAAACATTCGTTCCTTGACATCTGCCACTTTTATGAACCACGAATCCAATGGATAATACAAAATAGGCTTATCCGTACGCCAACAATTAGGATAACTATGTACGTATTTTTCAACCTTAAAGGCTTTGTTCTCTTCCTTGAGCTTTATGGCAATCTCTACATCTACCGATCGTTCCGGAGCCTTACCATCTTCGTAATACTCGTTTTTCACATATTTACCGCCTAGCTCCTTTAATTCCGGTCTAAATTTACCCTGTAGATCTACCAAAGGCACCAAGTTTCCATTCTCGTCCAATACCAACATTGGCGGAATTTCCGGTACGGCCTGTTTGGCAACCATAGCATCATCTGCCCCAAACGTTGGAGCTGTATGTACTATACCCGTACCATCTTCTGTTGTAACAAAATCACCAGCAATTATCCTAAATGCATTTTCTGCATTTTCATAAGGCAATACATAATCTAACAGTTGCTCATATTTAATGTTCAACAAGTCTTTACCCTTAAATTCTTTTACGACATAAAAAGGAATTTTTTTATCACCAGACGCATAAGACAACAAATCCGATTTCTCCGACACCTGATTGTATTTACCCGAGAATTGTTTTCCTACCAAATTTTTGGCAAGTATAACGTTCATGGGTTCAAACGTATATTGGTTATACGTTTCTACTAACACGTAATCAATTTTTGGCCCTACAGTTAACGCAGTGTTAGACGGCAATGTCCAAGGTGTCGTCGTCCAAGCTAAAAAGTAGACAGTACCTTCGTTTTGTAAAAAATCCGGTAAGGTTTCTTCTATTGCTTTAAATTGTGCGGTAACCGTAGTATCCGTCACATCTTGATAGGTACCCGGCTGATTTAGTTCATGTGAGCTTAATCCCGTACCGGCTTTTGGCGAGTATGGTTGAATGGTGTACCCCTTGTAAATAAGGTCCTTGGAATATATTTGTTTTAACAACCACCATACGGTCTCCATGTATTTGGACTTGTAGGTAATATACGGGTCATCCATATCAACCCAATAACCAACCTGTTGGGTCATGGCGTTCCATACATCCGTATAGCGCATTACCGCTTTCTTACAAGCTGCATTGTATTCCTCAACGGATATCTTTACCCCAATATCCTCTTTGGTAATGCCCAGCTCTTTTTCCACTCCCAATTCTATTGGTAGTCCATGGGTATCCCAACCCGCTTTTCTTTTTACCTGAAATCCTTTCATGGTCTTATACCTAGGAAAAATATCCTTAATGGTACGTGCCATTACGTGATGGATACCGGGCATACCATTGGCCGATGGAGGACCTTCGTAAAACACATAGCTCTCCTTTCCCTCACGGGTAGAGATACTTTTCTCAAAAATGGCATGGGTGGCCCAATAGTCCAAAATTTCTTCTGCAACCTTTGGTAAATCTAATCCTTGGTATTCTGCGAACTTCATACGAAAATGCTTATGGCACTGGAATTTAAAGGCTGCAAAATTATAAAATTTAGATTTAAATTATGGGTTTTGTCCACACTGAAATAGTAGGTTATATGCTAATGTGAAAAATATTAACATGTTTTACGTCCAAAATGTAAAATGACCCGTATATAACTCTAAACAATAACCATTTAACATAACACAATGAAAAAAGTAATTTTAGGATCATTAGCAATTTTAGCATTAAGTATGTCTATTTCCTGTAGAGAAACTGCAGACAAGGCAAAATCCGCTACAGAAGAAGCTGGTGCCGCTTTAGAGGAAGCTGGAGAAAGCTTGAAAGAAGCTGGTGAAGAGCTTGAAGAGGCTGGTGAAGGTGCTATGGATGCCGCCAAGGAAGCCAGTGAGGATGCTATGAAAGCTGCTGAAGATGCGGCCGAAACCGTAAAGGAAGCCGGTGAAAAAACCATGGATGCCGCAAAAGAAGCAGGTAACGACGTTAAGGATGCGGCCAATGAAGCTGCTGACAAGGCTGCAAAAAAAGCCAATGAAATAGAAAAAGCGGTTAAAAACTAAATTAACCTCTCTCTTAAATTCTTAAAGACCCGTTATTGCGGGTCTTTTTTTGTTTAAAAATAGTAGCCAAGTCCTAAGATGACATTACGCCCTGGTGCAACAATACCTGAGGAATAAGTCCTGTAACGTTGGTCCGTTATATTTTCCATACTTGCGGATGCCTTTAAACTCTGCGAAATATCAAACTGCGAACGAAAATTCAACGTATACCATGACGGTGCAAACGGATTTCCATTTTCATCAACAGCATAGATATATTCCTTTGATCGCTCAGACATTGAAAGATCATTATAAACTATCTCTCCATTATAGTTGACATAAAGATCTGTCTTTAACCTTTGGTTTTTCCATATAATATGGAAATCCCCAAAAGTAGGTGCGGCATGTCTTGCGGGAGTCTCCGTACCATCTTCTTCCTCTTCCACACCTTGGGTAAAAGTAAGGTTGGATCTCATGGACCATTGCTCGGTCAAATAGGCATCCAAACCAAATTCAAATCCGTAAACGAAAGCCTTGGCCGCATTTTGTATTGCTTGTACGTTACTTAGCTCACCGCCATATTCTATTTCAGAAACACCATTATAACTAAAATCCCTGCGCACCAATGCATCAACCAAATACGTATAATAGGCCGTACCCTTTATAATTACCTTGTCCTTAATATTACGATGTATACCAAATTCTACATTATACGCATATTCAGGCTCCAGGTCTGGGTTGGGAACTACTACGGATCCCGGTTCAGAATCGAATATTTTACCTACATCATCAATATTGGGCGCCCTAAATCCTGTTGAACCGTTCAAGGTTATTTGTAAATTAGCCTTGGGAAACCAACTTAAACCTAAACTACCCGTCAACGCCCCTGTACTTAAATCTGCTTTTTTAAATGGAAAGTCGTAAAACGTATCATCAAAATCCGCATTTACCCATACATGGCTATAACGAAGGCCGGACATTAATGTTAAATTAGGTTTGGCCTTATACTCACCATTGATATAACCCGCCAAACTCTGCCAAGTAGATCCATCTGGATAACGTGATGCCGACGGATATTCCTCGTTGGTCACGATATTTCTATCGATACCTAAAGAACCAACCGTATTAAAAATATACTCCCCACCGTAATAAGTTTTAAAATTACCTATTTTCTTATTCTCCAAATCTATATTTACATTCAAGGCATTGACCTGTTCCTTGGTGGAATTCAACACATCATCCTGAAAATCCCTATTATGCCTACTTTCTTCAAAATGTTGATATGCCAAACCAAGCTTTAACCCATCATATACTTTACCATCACCTTTTCTTAAAACCTGGGCATTGGCCATAAACCATTTTTGAGGACCATAATACCATTCTGCCGATCTTAACCCTTGCCCATCACTTGAAGGACGTATTAATCTATCATATCTAGAATAATCCGATGTTTCTGAAAAATATGCTCCCAGATTTAAATTCCATTTTGCATTGGGCCTGAACAATACTTTTTGCATTAGATTTATTTGATCATACCCTGTTGTAACCTGTGTTCTAGGTGACCCATTTTCCATTAATACATCCTCACCGTTATTACGCGTTACGTATGAATTCCTTAAATAAGAATCCGGTCCATGGGAACCCATTTTTAGATCTTGAAAATCGTTGTAGGTCACACTTGTTAGCGATGCCCACTTTTTTTTACCGATATTTATATTTGCATGCACCGTATTTTCATTGTTGGCCGATGAAAACCTATAATTGGTATTTCCCGCTACCAACAGGCTATCATTTTCTGCGAGTACTGGTTTTTTCGGGTAAAAGTTCATAACGCCCCCAATGGCATCACTCCCATAAATTACCGAACCCGGACCAAATATTATTTCAGTATTCTTAATTGTATACGGATCTATTGAAATTATGTTTTGAATATTACCGCCCCTAAAAATAGCATTATTCATACGTACACCGTCTACGGACAATAGCAACCTATTAGTGGCAAAGCCCCTTATCATAGGACTACCACCACCTAATTGACTTTTTTGCACAAAGACCTTTCCGCTACTTTCAAGTAAATCTGCGGAAGTCTGGGGGGCAGTAAATGAAATAGACTTGGCATCTATGGATATGATTTTATTGGGTATATCCTTTTTCTGTTGCTCCCATTTGGAAACCGACATTACCACTTCATCCAATTGTTGGGCCTTCATAAATAAGTACACCTTATTTCCTTGTCGTAGCAACTGCTGTTTGGTGGTTTTATATTCTTCATAACCAATATGCCGCAAGGTAATGCGTTCCCTATCCAAAAATAGGGATGCATTGAACCTGCCATCAAAATCTGAAAGGGCTATCTTGGATTTATCCTTGTTAAATATGGCCACATTGGATATGGCCTCGCCACTATCCTCATCTAGAACAGATATATACTGCGCATTGCCAATAAAGGCCATGAAAAACCATATGCCTAAAAAAAATTTATACATAAGTGTTAAAGACTTCGTTTAATACGGCAAGAGATTTTGGTTTTCTAAATCCCTGTAAATGCAATTCAAAATATAACACCAAAGATTTAAGCAACTCTTGTCTATTGGTTTTTTTCATCTTTATGGTGTGAATTGCATCAAAATTTGTGCCTAAGAACGTCTTGAAATAATAAAAATTTTCTCCCCTCAACATTGGATTCAAGGTTTCCTTGCCCACAAATTCACCTTCCAAAAGGTCAAAATACGGTCTATCTTGTTGATAGACATCTGGATAGAAACCAAGGAACTTTGTAAGGGACAGCATAAAATACAGATGAAAATTTGCAATATCATCATGTACGTCCAACCATTGTAGCGAAGCCTCTAAAAACTGAAACAAGTCTTCGTTTCTTTCTTCTTCACGAATACTGTTACCCAATAATTCCGCCAGAAATAGGGCCATGGCATTCTTGGCCATATTGGCGTATAACGTTTGGTAGTGGTAATATACCTTGGCCTCCCTTATAGATTCCAATGAACCCTTGTTCTTATGGTTGACCACAATTTCCAATTGGGTAAGGGGTTGAAAATAGGCCGACTTTAATTTTCCTTTTTTAGAAGCTAGTACCCCGCGCAATAAATAGGACTTAACTCCGTCCGAAGCTGTAAATGCCTTAACGATGAGACTGGTATCGCCATATTTAAGTGCCGTAAAAACTATTGCCTTGGTCGTAACTTGCATTGGAACGTGCTGTAAGACCACAAAGATAGCGGTTTGTATATTGGCCTTTGTACAAAAAAAAGCGAGGTCTTTAGAAAGACCTCGCAAATAAACACTTTAACCTTTTGGTTATGGACCAGGATTTTAAATCACCCCTTGAGCCAACATAGCATCGGCAACTTTCACAAAACCTGCAATATTAGCACCTTTTACGTAGTTACAGAACCCATCTTCTTCCTTACCATATTGAATACAAGAATCATGTATATCTTCCATGATATCCCTTAATCTTTCATCTACTTCTTCCCTAGTCCAACTAATACGAAGGGAATTTTGGGACATTTCAAGTCCTGATGTGGCCACACCACCGGCATTTGATGCCTTCCCGGGAGCAAACAAAATTTTTGCGTTATTGAACTCATGAACGGCATCTGCATTACAAGGCATATTAGCTCCTTCCGCAACACACATACAGCCATTACTTAATAAATTTTTGGCATCATTCTGGTCTAGTTCGTTTTGGGTGGCACAGGGCAAGGCAATATCACACTTTACGTTCCAAGGAGTCTGGCCTCCATGGAATTCTGCCGTTGGATATTTGTTGACGTATTCTGATATTCTACCGCGTTTGTTATTTTTCAAATCCATCACAAAGGCAAGTTTTTCATCATTTAATCCGTCTTTGTCATAAATAAATCCACTAGAATCCGAAAGAGTTACCACTTTGGCACCTAGGACAATGGCCTTTTCTGCTGCATACTGGGCAACGTTTCCTGAACCGGAAATCACCACGGTTTTACCATTAAAACTTTCGTTTCTGGTCTTTAACATACTCTCAGCAAAATATACGGTACCATAGCCAGTAGCCTCTGGTCTAATCTTAGACCCTCCCCAAGAAAGTCCCTTACCGGTCAATACACCCGTAAACTCATTTCTAATTTTTTTGTACATGCCAAAAAGGAATCCTATTTCACGCGCACCCACTCCAATATCTCCGGCAGGGACATCTGTATTGGGCCCTATGTGCCTATTAAGCTCCAACATAAAGGCATGGCAAAAACGCATGACCTCATCATCTGACTTACCTTTTGGGTCAAAATCAGAACCCCCTTTACCACCACCCATAGGTAGGGTAGTTAGACTGTTCTTAAATACTTGCTCAAAAGCCAAAAACTTTAAGATACTTGCATTTACGGTTGGGTGAAAACGCAACCCTCCTTTATAAGGCCCAATGGCTGAGTTCATCTGAATTCTATATCCGCGGTTTACATGAATTTCCCCATCATCATCTACCCATGCTACCCTAAACGACACTAAACGCTCTGGCTCAACCATTCTCAAAAGAATGTTCTTGCCATTATATATTTCATGCTTTGCAATATATGGTATAACAGTTTCTGCAACTTCTTGCACCGCCTGTATGAATTCTGGTTCGTGCCCATTCCTGGCAATAACCTCATCCATAAATGCTTTTATTTTATCTTCCATAAAGCTATTTACAATTGTATTAATTTATTGATTTCAAAATATAACGGCAAAATTATGTTATTCATGTAATTTATTACGTACTTTTTTTAAAAGTTGATAATTTTTGTTGTTTTAACAACAAATAATCGATTTTAGATTCTAAAGTTCAATAAAATTACATTTTAAGTTAACGCTTGCTTTAAATCCGCAATTAAATCCTCAGAATCCTCAATACCAACACTTAAGCGAATCAGTGCATCTACTACACCACTTTTTTCCCGCTCTTCTTTAGGAATACTGGCATGGGTCATACTTGCAGGGTGCCCAGCAAGACTTTCTACCCCTCCCAATGATTCCGCCAACGTAAATACCCGCAAGCTTTCAACAATTTTTATGGCATCTTCATAACTGCCGCCTTTTGGAATAAATGATATCATACCTCCAAAATCCTTCATTTGTGTCTTGGCAATGTCGTGGTTGGGATGATCGTCAAAACCTGGCCAATATACTTTTTCAACGTTTGGACTGTTCCGTAAAAAATGGGCTATGGCCTTACCGTTTTCACAATGGCGCTGCATTCTTACATGAAGGGTCTTGATACCCCGCAATACCAAAAAACTATCCATTGGACCACATACGGCACCGCTGGCATTCTGGATAAAATACAACCTATCTGCCAAAACCTTATCCTTAACAACCAATGCCCCCACGACCGTATCACTATGTCCCCCTAAATATTTGGTAGCGGAATGCATTACGATATCAGCACCCAAATCTAATGGAGTTTGTAAATAGGGGGTTGCAAAGGTATTATCAACGCCCAAAAGTATATTCTTTCCTTGTACCAAAGTTGCTACAGCCTTAATATCAATGATACCCATCATAGGATTGGTAGGTGTTTCTACCCAGATAAGTTTGGTATTTTTATTGATTTTGGACTGTATGGCAGCTGTACTTCTCATCCCCACAAAATGAAAAACAATACCATACTTTTCAAAAATTTTCTTGAAAATTCTATAGGTACCCCCATAAAGATCATGCGTAGAAATTACCTCGTCTCCCGGTTCCAATAATTTTATTACGGCATCTATGGCTGCCAAACCACTTCCAAAAGCCAAACCATGGGTGCCGTTCTCAATACTGGCCAAAGCATTTTCCAAAGCTGTCCTAGTAGGATTTGCACTTCTAGAATATTCATATCCCTTATGCCCTCCAGGTGTAGTTTGCGCATAGGTAGAGGTTTGATAGATAGGAGGCATTACGGCACCATATGCCTTTTCCGGTATTTGACCTCCATGAATTGCCTTTGTATTGAACTTTAAATCCTTACCACCCATAGCTAACAAATATTTTACACAAATGTATCGTTATCTTCTGACGAATACAATGAAGGTGTATTTTTACATAAAACTTGACCTTACATGAACAATAGATTCTTTTGCCTACTTACACTATTCTTTATCTTAAGTTGTGAAACCAAAGAAGAACTGACCTTTGAACCTTTATCCATTTCAAAAAAAGAGTGCCAAGACTGTTCCTTTGTAACCATTAACGTTCCTAAGGCCATAGGAAATTCTAAATTGGCAAACACAATAAACATTGCCATTAGTGAGGAAATTATTTCATGGTTAAGCTTTAACGAGACCGGGAAGGCCAATAATATCAAAGAAGGTATAGATGCATTTATAACGGACTATAACGAACTTAAAAATAAATATCCAGAGGAATCCATGCCATGGGAGGCTACTATAAATGGAGATATTGTTTTTGACAATGGGCAGATATTGACCATACAATTAGAATCATACCTTTTTACAGGAGGGGCACACGGCATTAATTCTGTACGATTTTTGAATTTTAACAAGTTAAACGCAACGGAACTCTACAGAGAAGAATTATTTACATCCAAAGAAACTTTTACCTCCTATGCCGAAGAAGTTTTTAGAACACAGGAACATATACCTGCAGAAGCGAATATTAATAGTACTGGTTTTATGTTTGAAACAGAAACTTTTTATTTACCTGAAAATATTGGATACACTGATGACGGGCTCCTACTTTATTATGAACCATATGAAATTGCATCCTATGCTGATGGGCCCATTACCTTGTTATTACCCTATAAAGAAGTAAACAGCTATTTAAAACTTGCCGTAACTCCTTAACCTAAATGTTTTAAAAGCAAGGTTATGGTATTAGCATGCAAGCCTTCATGAAATAAATTAAACCCTATGGCGTCCTCTACGTTTCTTAAGGTAACTTTTGCGCTGGTAGTATACTCTTTATACTCTTTAAAAAGTTGGGTTTCATAATCCTCTTTGATCCATTCTACGGTAGAAATCAAAAAATCCGCAACCATCATTATTTCCTCATCCGAAGCAGTTCCATCAGGAACGGTGCCCTTCATAAATTTATCTACTAATTCTTTTGGCACTCTCATTTGAAGCCCACTGAATTTATAACATAAAAGCTGTTGGGTCACTACCGTATGCGCAATATTCCAAAAAATATTATTGTTGAACCCTTCTGGTATTGCCAATAGTTTTTCTTTGGGGGTATTCGTTAAAACTTTATGTAGGTTTTTTCGATTTTGAAGTGTGATTTCCAATAAATTCTCGACCATTATTTCCTGTTTAATAGGATGTAAAAATAGTACAATTAAAGGGAAATGGGTTTCTTTGCAAACGATTAAGCAAAGAAAAGCAAAACAAACGTTTAACCTATCATGAAAAAAATATACCACCTAAGTTCTTGCTCTACGTGCCAGCGAATTATCAAAGAACTGCAACCACTTGCCAATTTTGAACTACAGGATATTAAAGCAACTCCTATTACCAAAAAGCAATTAGAACACATGCATACCTTATCCAATAGTTATGAAGCATTGTTCAGCAAAAGGGCCATACTATATAGGGAACGCAATTTAAAGGAACAGAACCTTACAGAGGAAGATTTTAAAAATTTAATCTTGGAACAATATACCTTCTTAAAAAGACCTGTAATCATTAATGAGAATGATATTTTTATTGGCAATAGCAAAAAAGTGGTAGAAGCCGCAAAAAAGGCTATACACCATTGAGCAAAAGACTACTTGCAATACTTGCGGCCGTAGGGGCAACTACTATCTATGGTATTAACCACACTATAGCCAAAGGCGTTATGCCCCATTATGTGCAGCCCTTTGGTTTTATAATCTTAAGGGTGTTGGGTGCGGCCATTTTGTTTTGGGCCATTTCCTTCCTTGGACCCAAAGAACGTATAGACCCAAGAGATTACCTTAGAATGCTTGTTTGTGCCCTTTTGGGCATGGCCCTTAATATGTTGGTCTTTTTTAAAGGCTTATCCTTATCTACTCCGATCAACAGTGCGGTGTTGATTACAACCACGCCGATCATTGTATTGATTTTATCCGCAGTTATTCTCAAGGAAAAGATTTCCGGTAGAAAAATTCTTGGTATAAGTATTGGTTTAATTGGTGCACTGGGCCTTATACTCTTTGGAACCGAGATACGTATGGATGCTCCAAATATACCGTTGGGAAATTTTTTAATCTTTATGAATTCCATGTTCTACGGCTCATACCTAGTTGTAGTAAAAGTACTTATTACAAAATATCACCCCTTTACCTTTATGAAATGGCTTTTTAGTTTAGGGGTACTTATATGTCTACCCTTTGGATATGAAGAATTTATGGACATATCATGGTCCACTCTTCCAATAAATGCATATGGAGCTATTGCTTTTGTAATATTGGGCACAACTTTTTGCACCTATCTATTTAACATATTTGCCCTTTCCCAACTAAAGGCATCTACCTTAAGTGCATTTGTATATGTACAACCTCTAGTTGGTATTGCCTACGCCATTATCAGCGGACAAGACCATCTTACTTTTATTAAAATTATAGCAGCATGTCTTGTTCTAATTGGGGTTTATTTGGCCAGCAGAAAACCCAAATTATCCGGTACCAGGGTCAGCAATGGAGACAACTAAGGAAATGATGTATTAACTTAAATGAGATTTCCTGGTGTTTTCCAGATGCACCTTTATGGCATTCACGGCCACGTCCTCATCTCTATGGTGCATGGCAGATATTATATTCAAATGTTCCTGCATGACCATATTCAACGGCCTTGAAATACCAACAAGATCCATAAGTGATGTAATCTTAGCAGTTTTAAAAAGGTTGTATAACATACTATTTCCACAATTTTTAGCAATAAATTCATGGAAATAACAATCTATCTTATGAAATACATAGAGGCTTTGAGGACCTTTTTCAAAAGGTACCAGCAATTGCCTTAAATCATCTATTTTAGATTGCGACGCATTTTTGGTAAAAAGTTGTACCGTCATGGTTTCAATGGCCATTCTACAATCAAACAAATCAGAAATTTCAATTTCACTCAACTCCCTCACGGTAAGACCACTATCCGGTTCACCAACCAATAAGGACTCTTCCCTTAATTGTTGCAACACAATAGCAATGGAGCCATCGTTAATATTCAAGGTATGGGTCAAACGTTGATCGGTTATTAACTGTCCAGGAGATAATTTCTTGGTTACGATCAATTTTTTCACCTTTCCATATGTGTCTTGAAAAATATCTTCTGGGAGGTTGGCCATAAAGTAAATATACTAAAATAGGGTTATCAAATATAATAGAACACAATACAAATCAATGGGTTGCATAATTTGTTTAAAAAAATATCCTTTCTGTAATTTTATAACCCTTTATTGGGTACACGTGCAAACTTTCTTGAATCCTCTTTGGTAAGCACTTTAAAATTGGCCCCTTTTTCTACTGCGCTGAATGTTTTCAACAAATCATTGGTCAAGCCGGTCAATTTTCTAGTTTTCAAATCCATCCAAGCGCCCATCATTTCACAACGGGCTACATTTTCTCCTTTATGATTATAAAAATTATGTTCAAATTCAAAAAACTTGGCATCTTCGCTCATCCCAACAATTTCCAACGAAACCTTCACTGGCTTTCCAGGAAACACTTCCTTGAAATAATAAATATGCTCATAGAATACCACTGGTCCTATTTCATGAATTGCCATTGCCCTATGGTCAAACCCCAATTCCATTAAAAATGCCATTCTGGTATGACTCATAAAATTCACATAGGCCGAATTAGCCAAATGCCGGTTTGCATCAACATCACTCCACCTAACTTCAAATTCTTTTAAGTACATAAAATTATTTTTTTGCTATGCATGCATAATACTCCCTAAAAATAACATAGTTTTGATTCGTATGGAATAAAGAACACGGTTTTTTATCCTTAATTTTAATTCTAGTTAAAAAATTACATATTATGTCTATCAAACCTGCTTTCATTAATGAATTGGCATTACCGATCGTTGCTGCACCCATGTTTTTAATATCGGGGCCTAAATTGGTCATAGAATGTTGTAAAAATGGTATCGTAGGTACTTTTCCTGCGCTAAACCAACGAACTAGCGAAGGTTTTGAAGAATGGCTGATAGAAATAAAGACCGCATTGAAGAAATATGAAGCGGAAACCGGCAAAAAAGCAGCACCCTTCGGCGTAAATTTAATAGTACATCCTACCAATCCTAGATTAGAGGCGGATATTAAACTGTGCGTAAAACATCAAGTACCATTGATAATTACTTCCTTAGGGGCAGTGTCGCAAGTAGTAGATGCCATTCATAGTTATGGCGGACTCGTATTCCATGATATCATTAAGAAAAGACATGCGGAAAAAGCGGCAGAGGCCGGGGTTGACGGATTAATTCTTGTTGCTGCGGGTGCAGGGGGTCATGCGGGTACCATTAATCCCATGCCATTGGTAGCAGAAATAAAAAAATTCTTTCACAAGACCATCTTACTTTCCGGCTGTATCAGTACCGGTAGAGATGTTGCATCTGCACTTCAAATGGGAGCCGACCTTGCCTACATGGGAACACGATTTATAAATACGGAAGAAAGTAAGGCTACACCGGAGTATAGAAAAATGATTATTGAAGCTGGCGCTAGCGATGTCGTATATACCGCAGCAATCTCTGGAGTTCACGCCAACTTTCTAGGAGCAAGCCTTAAAGCCGCAGGTATTACCGAGGAGGATTTAAAAAAGGATGTAAAGATAGATTTTGGAAAAGAATTGGATACCGAAGCCAAGGCATGGAAAACCATTTGGTCTGCAGGGCAAGGTTCCGCTCTTATAAATGATACCGTACCTGTTTCAACCTTAGTATCAAATTTAAAAACGGAATTTAAAGAGGCTATCCAGGAACAAATAAAAGTTTTGGAAACCTATCCTAAATAAATTTGTATTTAAAAGTTAACCTCATAAATGCCCATAATAGATTCATCATACCATCCTTCCCCAATATTTAGGAACGGACATTTCTCTACCATATATAACGGTCTATTTAGAAAGGTTGATGATTTAGAACAGAAACGTATTAGAATTAACCTGCCCGATGAAGATTTTTTGGATACGGATTGGAGCTATGCCGCTGAAACCTCCAAAAAATTGGTCATTATCATTCATGGACTGGAAGGAAGCTCCCAAAGGGCCTATGTAAAAGGCAGTGCTAAATTACTCTCACAAAAAGGTTTTGATATCTGCGCCATTAATCTAAGAGGCTGTAGCGGAACGGCCAACAATCTTTTTAGATCCTACCATTCTGGTGCTACGGAGGACTTACAATATGTAATGGACCATGTCCTGAACTTAAAAGTATACCAGCAAATATTCCTCCATGGTTTTAGCCTTGGAGGCAATCTTTTACTAAAATATTTAGGGGAAAAAAGAAGCGTTCCGGACCAAATAAAAGGTGCATCCGCCATTTCTGTACCCTGTCAACTAGCAGACTCCCTTTATCAACTATTGCAATATAAGAACGTACTTTATGCAAGAAGGTTTAAAGGAAACCTTTTAGAAAAATTAAAACAAAAGCAACAAGTATTTCCTGACCTGATCTCTAATGATGACATTAGAAACATAAAAAATCTTAAGGATTTTGATGATATCTATACCAGTAGGGCCCATGGTTTCAAAGATGCTATGGACTATTATGCAAAGAGCAGCAGTCTACAATTTTTAAAACATATTAATGTTCCTACTTTAATCATCAATGCCTTGAACGATTCCTTTTTAGGTCCTGAATGTTACCCTATAGAAATTGCAAAAAACCATACACACTTGTTTTTGGAGACTCCAAAATATGGTGGTCATGTTGGTTTTCATGGTGCAAAAAACCAAACGTATGCCGAAAGACGCACATTAGAATTTTTCGAGAATCTTTCCTGAACATGAACATTTATACGTGCAATTTTTCATAAATTTTTACAAAAATGTTAACCGTCTAAATATATTCCCTAAATCTATACGTACATTGCGTTTAAAAGCTAGGGTCACCATTAAAAATTCATATCTTAGACCCTAAATTGAGAGACAACTTTTAAAATATCGTAAACGTATGCGCAAATTATTAACCTTATTAGCTCTTGGCACAATGATTATAGGTTGTGGTGAGAAAAAGGAAGAGAAGAAGGAAGGTTTTGAAATGAACAGAACCAAGAAGGAAGCTAAAACAGAAACTGCAACTGAAGGTGTTCCGGTTGATTTGGACAATAAAGGTGTTGGTCCAATAACCAGTGTAAAGTTCGATGATACTATAAACGAGGAAATGGCCGCTGCAGGAAAAGAAAAATTCCAAGCTATTTGTACCGCTTGCCATATGGCAGAACAACGTATGATAGGACCTGCGTTAAAAGGTGTTTATGAAAGAAGAAGTCCAGAATGGGTAATGAACATGATCATTAATCCAGACAAAATGTTGAAAGAAGACCCAATTGCCAAAGCTTTGTTGAAAGAATACAACAATGCCATTATGCTGAATCAAAACCTAAATGAGGAAGAAGCTCGCAACCTAGCGGAGTATTTACGTACTCTATAACTTCCATTGAAATTATACGCAAACCCTTTCAACAGTCTTGAAAGGGTTTTTTTATGCTTTTTTTGTAATCCATTACTCCTCCAATCGGGTGAAGTATAAGAGAAAAATGTAATGAAAGGGTATTGCCTTACGACCAATGTAACCTAAGATAATGAACATTACTATGCAAAATGATAAAATAAAAATAGATATAGTTTCTGATGTCGCCTGCCCTTGGTGCTATGTCGGAAAAAAAAGATTGGAAAAAGCCATTGCACAATGGAAAGGAGCTCCAATAGATATAGAATGGCACCCTTTTCAATTAGATGCCAATATGCCTAAGGAAGGCTTGGACAGAGACACCTATCTTATAAATAAGTTCGGCAATTTGGAAGGCCCTTTGGAAATGACCAAGCGTTTGGTAGAAAACGGCAAAGAGGAAGGAATTACCTTTAACTTTGGACCAGAATGGCGCGCAGTAAATACGCTACCGCTTCACCAATTACTACATGTTGCCGGTGAAGAAGGATTCAAGGATGTATTGAAAGAGCGATTGATGAAGGCATATTTTGATGAAAATCTCCATTTGAACAAACCGGAAGTACTCACTACCATTATGGAAGAATACGGCTGGCCAGAGGAAAAAACAAAAGAAATTTTAAAGAACGAAGACATTGCCTATAGTGTAAAACAAGAAATTGCACATTATCAGCAACGTGGCGTAAACAGTGTACCGTTTTTTATCATAAATGATAAATATGGAATTAGCGGAGCACAACCTGCCACTGCTTTTTTAGAGGCATTTGAGCAAGTGGCACCTTTGACCATTTTGAGCGAAGGTGACCATTGTGATTCCACAACAGGTATTTGTTAAGCTATAAACCTATAAAAAGTAAGCTATTATGAAAACATCATTTTCAAACATTATAGCCGGTGATACTCCGGTACTGGTAGACTTTTTTGCCGACTGGTGCGGCCCTTGTAAAACATTGGCCCCTATCCTTAAAGATGTCAAGGATGAACTGGGCGATGCAATTAAAATAGTAAAAATCGATGTCGATAAAAATCAATCCCTTGCCACTACCTATCAAGTAAGAGGGGTGCCTACCATGATATTGTACAAGAACGGAAAACAAGTTTGGAGACAATCTGGTGTAATACAGAAACGGGATTTGGTTGAAATCATAAAATCCCATTAATAAAATTTTAAACATACAGGACTTGGCAAATCAACCTCGTTGATAAAACTTAAGGTGCCTTTTTCAATATCCCTTTTGAAAACCACAATATTATTACTGCGTTGATTTGCCACAAGTACGTATGACCCACTGGGGTCAATAGTAAAATTCCTAGGCCAATCACCCTTTACAGGTTCTCTTGCCACCAAAGCTAATTTTCCGCTAGTTTCATTTACCTTGAAAATTACGATGGTATTTTCTCCACGATTAGATCCATAAAGATATTTACCGTCTGGGGACAAATGAATATCGGCACAGAAACTCTCGCCTTTAAAATTATCAGACAGGGTATTATAAACCGCTATGGTTTCATAACTCCCCCCTATTTTTTTAAACAAGGTAATCGTAGAGTTCAGCTCATTAATGACATATAAAAAAATACCATTGGCAGAAGCCACAAAATGCCTTGGGCCTGCACCGCTTGCCAATACAAGTTCTTTCTGTTCGCTGGGAACAAAAACATTCTCCTGTTTACTATATTTTTTAATACGGTCCAAACCTAGATCGGCAACGAACAGTTCATCGTCGAAAAACTTGGCCATATGGGCATGGGCCGTCTTACTTGTATCTAATACCTTATGGTCAATTACTTGTGGAGATGGAAGCAAAGCTCCATTTTCTTGGGTATTATAAATTGTAAAATTGCCTCCTGTATAATTTGCCACTGCAACATGACGACCATTGCCACTAACACCAACATAGCAAGGATTTGCCCCAAATGTGGACATCATATCCAATTTGGTAAGTACCGTATCCTTGACATCAAAAGTGGTAATTACTCCACTACCATCCTTATAATTATCTACCTCACCAACTGCATACAACGTTTTTTTATCCGGTGAAAACGTTATAAAGGAAGGATTTTCTATTTGGGCAGCCAAAGTTTGGTCACTAAGCCTTCCCGTATCCACATTAAAGTTAAACCTATAAATTCCCTCACTTCCATTCTTTGTATACGTGCCTACAAAAAGTATTGCATCATTTGTATTTTTATCCATATCACAGCCAATCAAAAAAATGAAACCAAAAAACATTGGTAACAAAAATATTTTACTTTTCATGTTGAAATAAATTTATCAGAATACTATAATTAAATATGATTCATATACCTATATAATTACTTCTATTAAAAATAGGAAAGTATTCGTCTATTCGTATGAATTTGCACAGGAATGTAACATTTACACTTTTATGGCACTAATATATAAAGTGATGATATGGGCGGTTATGGTGTACAATCAATGAAGGTAATCAAGGTCAATAGGGCGCTACTTAAAAAAAGTAGAAGCTTTAGGGAGCTACGCAAAGACTATATGGACCATACCCATAAAACAAAACTTCAATTCAAGGAGCTTACTGAGGGTGAACGTAAAAAAATAAGGGCAGCTATTATTGCACAGGTAAGAAAAAACCGTACTCAAGAAGTAATTTATTATATCATGGCACTGATAGGGACCATCTGTTTGCTATATGCCATTTACTATTTTGCCCGGTCCTAACTACCTAGCCTTATAAGCCCCAGAGTTTAAAAGGGTTGTTTGCTGAATCGTTATTTTTTATGGGCTTGTCTATCATAACCTTATATGTGGGATCCTCCATTACGTTCACATCAATTATTTCCTCGGCATTTTCCAATAAGCGAATACAGTCTTTACTTAAATGGCGCAAATGAACTTTTTTACCAAGCTTGGCATACCGTTCCGTAATTTTGTTCAAAGCTTCAATACCACTCATATCTGCCACCCTACTCTCCTTAAAGTCTATAATAACTTGTTCTGGATCTCCAGGTACATCAAATTTTTCACTAAATAACGTAGTAGAACCAAAAAATAACGGACCATAGATTTCATAATGCTTAACTCCGTTTTCATCTATATGCTTTCTTGCACGGATTCTTTTGGCATTTTCCCATGAATAGGCCAATGCAGAAATGACAACCCCTAAAAGCACAGCAATGGCCAAATTATGAGTAATAGCGGTAATCAATGTCACCAAAATCATAACCACAACATCTGAATTTGGCATTTTCCGAAAGGTCTTAAAACTTGCCCATTCAAAAGTCCCAATGGCAACCATGAACATAAGTCCTACCAAAGCCGCCATAGGCAAACGCTCTATAACACTAGATCCAAACATAATAAATACCAATAACATTACGGCCGCAGTAATACCGGATAACCTAGCCCTTGCACCAGAAGAGGTATTGATCAAACTTTGACCGATCATTGCACAACCTCCCATGCCCGATAAAAATCCAGAAAGTATGTTCGCCGAACCTTGCGCAACACATTCCCTATTACTGTTACCCCTAGTTTCAGTTATTTCATCAATAATATTTAGGGTAAGCAAACTTTCTATAAGTCCTACACCGGCAACAATGGCTGCATATGGAAAAATTATTTTAAAAGATTCAAAAGTTAGGGGTATCTGTGGTATGGACAATGGTGGAAAACCTCCCTTAATAGATTCACCTTCACGCATTGTATCCGCAACGGTAAGAGTATCTATTCCAAAACCCAATACAATGGCAGAAACCACTACAATGGCCACCAATGATGAAGGCACCGCTTTGGTCAATTTGGGTAAGCCCCATATGATCAACATGGTCAATAAGGTAAGTCCCAACATCATTGCCATATTTGTTCCTGTCAACAACTGATCGGTCCCTTTCTGATAAAAATTTGGGAACTGCGCCATAAAAATGATGATTGCCAAACCATTGACAAAGCCGAACATAACCGGGTGAGGCACCAACCTGATAAACTTTCCTAATTTTAAAACTCCGGCCAGTATTTGTAATATCCCCGCAATAATTACGGTTGCAAACACATAGTTTAAAATAGTTTCTGGCGCTATACCCGGAAAGTTTCTCTTTAATTCAAGTATTAAACCAATGAATACGACAGCAACTGCTCCCGTTGCACCCGAAATCATACCCGGCCTACCACCAAAAATTGAGGTAATCAATGCCAGAACAAAAGCGGCATATAAACCGGTTAAGGGAGAAAACCCTGGTATTAATGCAAATGCTATTGCTTCTGGCACCAAGGCCAACGCTACGGTAAGTCCAGATAAAATTTCTGTCTTATAATCTACCTTTTGCTTAAAATCAAATAAATTGAAAATCTTCGCCATGTATCAAAACCTTTAAAGGGCGCAAAAATAGTAATATTTACCGGCCCTGCCACAAACATGTAGATTATTACCAAATTATCTGTTTACCAGTCCTTTAATCCCAATAACTTCTCTCCCAAAGGAGATAATTTGGCAGTATCGTATTTGGTTTGTTCCCAATTACGGGGATCACCAGGAAAAGCATAGCCTTCCGGTGCAATCCTATTTTTCCAAGAATTGATTCTCCATTTTTTTAACGGAGTATTCTCAGGCTCTGCAGGCATCATGGAAATATATTGTGCAATTCTTACTTTGTCCTTAGATTTATTAGGTCTTATACCATGGGGTTCGGTACTATTAAAAATTAAAAGATCACCCGCTTTCATTTTTACCTTAACAATTTTACCTTCTAAACCTTTTAAGTTTGGTTGAAAACGGTCACGGTCATTAGGTTGGGTCAATTTCCAAGAATCATAATTTCTATATAACCATGGAATACATTGAAAACCGCCCATTTGCTCATCATCTTGATCTGCAAGGGCCAGTACACCTTGAACATTCTGTGGCTTAGTTTCCGGATCATAATCCCAATGAATAAATCCTTTCTTATCCACTCCTTCCGGCAATGGAAAATTTAAATTGGCACGGTCAATGGTTACCCATAATTTTTCAGTTCCCCACACATCTACAAAGGCATCATAGACTTTTTGTGTTTGCCTGTTATTCCATAAGTGCTGATGATTATATACCTCAACCATTCCAGTTCCTGTAAGTTCTTTCATTTTCATTTCCGCTCTCGGTGCAGCATACCAAGAGGATTTATCATTTGGGTCTTTTTCATCGAACTCCCAAAGAAAATCAGCGGTTGCTTTTGCCTGCTCCAAAGGCACGGCATTTTTAATTACAATATACCCGTTCTCTATCCAAAATTGCCAATCATCCTCGCTGAGTACACGAAGTGGAACACCGTTAGATCGATCATTTAATTGCTGTTTGCTACTAGTTGCCGTAGACGGATTTCCCGGTATATCCTTATGGCCTTTATTTCCAAGCTCTACCTTGTTTAAATGTTTCATGGTCTTAAAATTTAAGTTGAATCTATGATATAAATCTACTGACCTTTAAGCCCTTACACCACCTTGATATTAACCACAATTTGAACTATATTGATTTTTAAGCCGGCTACATTTAAATATATGTGCAATTTTGTTACATTTATCCCTATGAAAATTGAACTGGAAACTATAGAACCTGAATCTAAAAGTCTTTTTAGATTGCTACATGACCCAAAATTAAGTCATCTTTTTTATTGGCACTTTCACCCAGAATATGAATTGGTCTACATTGAAGGTGCCAATGGAACAAGACATGTTGGTGATCATATTTCTGAATATGAAGAGACAGATTTGGTGCTAATTGGCTCTAATATACCCCACTTAAATTTTGACTATGGGGTAAAGACGACCTATAGGGAAGAAGTATTACATATTAAACCTTCGTTCAAAAATACCTTTGTTGAACCAATGCCAGAATTACAGAGCCTTAACAGGTTACTTGATTTGTCCCGTTATGGCATAGCATTTCATGGCGAGACAAAAAAAACGGTAGGTAAATTGCTTAAGGAACTTCATACCTTAAAACCTTTTGAATATTTTATGGCTATAATGAATATTCTAAAAAGGCTTTCTCAAAGTAATGAATTTCAATTACTGCACAAAAAGCCGTACAAAAACAGGTACAGTAAAAAAGAACAAAGTAGAATTCGTGAAATTTATGCCTTGATCGATGAACGCTACCAAGGTAAGATTTCTGTAGATGAAGTGGCTCAATTTTGTAATTTGACCAAACCTGCATTTTGCCGATACTTCAAAAAAGCTACAGGTAGTACTTTTATAGAATTCCTGAACCAGTACCGTATAAGCCAGTCTAAACGTTTGCTCTTAAGCGGTAAGAACGTTAGTGAAACCTGTTTTGAATGTGGCTTTGAAAGCCTATCATACTTTAATAGAACGTTTAAAAAAGTTACGGGAGAAAATCCTTCGGCATTTAAAAAAAGATTGCTTACCGTTTAAATGAAGTAGTATTATAGGTAATAGAGGAAAGTAATTGTGTACTAACGGATTACCTTTATTATGCCAAGATACAGGCATTGTAAAACATACCTCATAACCTAGAACACATGGAAATTTTTGAACCATTAACACTACAGACCGTATTGCAAATGTGCATTGCCGCAATTTGTATTTATCTTTATATCATGCTCATTACCCGGGTTACGGGCAAACGAACCTTTGCAAAAATGACCAGCTTTGATTTTGCCGTAACCATAGCAATGGGCTCCATTTTAGCGGATGCGGTAAACAAACCAGTGTCAAGCCTTATGCCCGCAATTGTTTCCCTGGCCTTGCTTGCAGGGTTACAAGCGCTGTTCGCCAAAATATTATCTTCTTCTGACAAAGCTCAAAAAATAATCACGAACACACCTATTTTATTGATGAAAGACGGAAAAATTTTCAAGGAGAACCTAAATAAGGCTCTGGTAAGCCAAGCCGACCTTATGGGTAAATTAAGAGAGGCGAACGTATTGCAGCTTTCACAAGTAAAAGCGGTAGTTTTTGAAACCACTGGAGATATTTCCGTATTACATACAGATTCTCCTGTAGAAATTGATGATATTATAATGACCGATGTAGCTGCCACTATATAAAAATACCCCGTTCTAAAAGACCAGGGCATTCTTAAGACAATCAACCTAAAAACTATTTTACCTTCTTTCTCTCCACTTTCATGATAGGGTTAGAAGTCTTTGTTCTTTTCTTGGTTAGGATATCCTTACCGGTTTTTAAATATTGCTGATATCCTCTGCCACTAAATTCATAAGTAGTTCCACTACTAGGGTGATAAAGCTCAATAGTGCTATCGTTAATGACATATAACTCAAAATAATCATCACCAAAAAAATCATAATCCAGCGTTAAGGCCTTTAAGGTATTATCTCCCTGTACATCATATACCACATAATTTCCTTCATAATCCCATTGCAGATTTGAAACCCTTGTATTAGGAGCATCTAAGGAAGACCTGAAAAAATCGGGTAGAAACTGTATATAATTTTCATTGTCAAAATCATTTATAGCACCTGTCTGACTTGTATAAATTTTCTCCCAAGCATCATATTCCTGTATAAAATAATTGATGTTGTCATAGAATACCATATTATAATCAAATGAATTGGTCTGGTATCCTTTTAAAAAATAGGATGTATCCGTACTTGCATCATAAAGCTCAATAGTATTTCTATTAACCGCATAGACTTCCAAGGCCCAACGCCCATCGATATCATGATCAATTTCTACTATGCCCCTTAACGTACTATACGTACCTACATCAATACCGTAGCCGCCACCGGTTTTACCAATGCCTACAATGTTATTGTTGGCATAAACGATGCCACGGTCAAAGGAAATGGTAAAGGCACGTTGCAAAAATGGTACTTCCCCATATCCACGCGTTTCATTGATATCTACATACCACAAATCATAGTCTTGCAATACTTGATCGGTATTATAGGCAGATTCCTCAATAAAATTATCTTCTATGATTACATCTGCATAACAAGAAACCATAAGCGTGGCCAAAAGAACATATCCTGTAAGTAGTTTTAATGTTTTCATACAATTTTATTTAAAGGTTATGTACTGATAAACAATCTCTATGCCAAAATCATCATAACCCTATAAACCAACGTATTACAAGCATCTAAATAAATAGTAAATTTGTACCATAAACATAGGCATGAAAAAGGACGCTAAATTTGCAGTATTGGGAGGTGGTAGCTGGGCTACCGCCATAGTGAAGATGTTGACCGAAAACCAAGAACGAGTAGGATGGTATATGCGAAATTCCGATGCTATTGGTTATATTAAAATACAAAAGCATAATCCCAATTACCTCACTTCAGTTGAATTTAAAACAGAACAATTACTGTTAACTAACGATATTAACGATGCGGTAAATAATGCCGATATATTAATTTTTGCCATACCCTCTGCCTTTTTGGTATCCGAGTTGGAAAAATTAAATGAATCCATTAAGGATAAAATTATTTTTTCTGCCATAAAAGGGATCGTACCAGAATCCGGATTAATCGTAGGTGAACATTTTCATGAGGTATACAACATACCTTTTGACCATATTGGTGTAATTACCGGACCATGCCATGCAGAGGAAGTTGCCATGGAACGTTTATCCTATTTGACCATTGCCTGTGCCGATAAGCAAAAAGCGGAGTACGTAGCCAAAAACCTGTCCGGCAATTATATAAAAACAAATATCAGCAAGGATATTATAGGTACGGAATATGCGGCAATGTTAAAGAATATTTATGCCATTGCAGCGGGTATTGCTCACGGACTGGGCTATGGGGATAATTTTCAAAGTGTTTTGATGAGTAATGCCATAAGGGAAATGAAACGCTATACCAAAAGAATACACAACATTGACCGCAACATTAACAAATCTGCTTATTTAGGTGATCTGTTGGTCACAGGATATTCCATTTTTAGCCGTAACCGCATGTTCGGCAATATGATCGGTAAAGGTTATACGGTAAAGAGTGCCCAAATGGAAATGAACATGGTGGCAGAAGGATATTATGCCGCCAAAAGTGCATATGTCATAAAAGAAAAATTCAAGAAAAAAGTAAAGACGCCAATCATAGACGCCGTTTACCAAGTTCTTTACGAAAATAAAAACCCTAAAAAGGTGTTTCTTGCCCTGACGGATAAGCTGGACTAGTTTCTGGTAAGGGAAAAATCTGAATGTTCCTTTAATTCTGCCTCTAAGATTGTTCTCCAACCTTGAACTATTTCATCGGTCACTCCAAATTTGTTCTGGAATTCCTTTAAGATAGGCTCCATAAGCGATCTGATGCTGTCAATATCAAAATATAACCTACCGGTTCTTCTTATAAAGAAATCCATTGGGTTTTGTACCATTTCATAATCAATACCAAAGGTAAGTTCCGCTTTGGCCAACCTAATATATTTATCTTCTTCTACCAATTTTGTGTAGGTATCTAAAATAACTTCTGTCTGTTTGCCATAGTTGGTTACCAAAAACCAAGCGTCATGCTGTGTAAAACCGTCGTCTTTTATCTTATCATACACTTGGGCAATGTATTTTTTTACATGCTTGAATTTTTTAAAATCATCATTTCCGCACAGATATATTTTTTCTGTATAACATTCCTTGAGTTCAATATTATATTCCTCATCCATTTTTTTTGCAATACGATCAACTACCCTTTCGGCCATTTTGCGATAACCAGTCAATTTACCGCCGGCAATACTGATCAACCCCGTTGCGGAAACAAAGATTTCATCTTTCCTGGAAAGTTCAGAAGCGGACTTACCTTCCTCATGTATCAGTGGGCGTAGACCTGCCCAAGAAGAAACTATATCCTCCAGTTCCAAATTAATATCAGGAAACATATTATTTACGGCCGATATTAAATAGATCGCATCGGCAATATCTGTCCTTACCTCATCTTTACTATCATTATAATTGGTATCCGTAGTGCCTACATAAGTAATTTTACCTCTTGGAATAGCGAACATCATTCGCCCATCGGGTATATCAAAATATACTGATTGCTTTACGGGAAGTTTCTCATATGGAAAAACTAAATGGACACCTTTGGTCAAATGTAATTGTTTTCCCTTCTTGGAATTGTTCAGGCTCCTTAACTCATCTACCCAAGGTCCCGCAGCACTGATTACATATTTAGAATTAATGGTAAATTCACTGCCTGAAATCATATCTACAGCCTTTACCCCCGCAACTTTATCATTTTCATATAGAAAATCGTTCACCTTGGCATAGTTCAAGGCTTGAGCACCAAAAAGCAGACTGGTCTTTATATTTTCAATGGTAAGCCTTGCATCATCCGTTCTATATTCCGCATAGTAGCCCGCCCCGTTCAATATCTTTTTAGGTAATAAAGGTTCCAATTTAAGGGCTTCCTTCTTTTCAAGCATTTTTCGTTTATCATCACCCGTTACCTGTGCAAGTATATCATAGACTTTAAGTCCAATAGAAGTTAGCCACTTACCATACGATCCATTTTCTATTAACGGAAGCAACATCTTTTCCGGTAGGACCAAATGTGGAGCCAATTTATGCACAATGGCCCTTTCCGAGCCTACTTCCTTTACCAACCAAAAATCAAATTGTTTGAGGTATCGCAATCCGCCATGTATCAATTTGGTCGATTTACTGCTGGTGCCCGATGCAAAATCACCTTTTTCCAAAAGGGCAACCTTTAGTCCACGTGATGCCGCATCCAATGCAATACCACCGCCTGTTATACCGCCACCTATGACCACAAGATCAAATTCTTCTCCCTGCAGTGATGCTATTGTTTTTTGACGTTCTAAATTGGTAAATTTTATATTTTTCATCAAAGATGTTTATTTGCTATTAAAAAGTTGATTTCCAACTTTGTACTGTTACAACCCTAAGCAGCCCAAAGATATGGTTAGGACCACATTTAAATATGCTCGATAAAATTATTTAATTGTAAAATTGATGTTTTAAAACTATTCTTCGTCTTCCCAACCTTTTGTACGTTCAACCGCCTTCTGCCATTTCTTATAGAGGCGCTTTCTCTTTACGCGATCAAATGTGGGTTTAAAAATACGGTCCATGGGTCTGTTCTCATCAATATCAGATTGCTCCCAAAAGCCAACTTGTATGCCCGCCAAAAAAGCGGCTCCCATTGCGGTAGATTCAATAATTTCCGGCCTATGCACCTCCGAATCCAAAATATCGGCCTGAAATTGCATTAAATGGTTATTGGCACATGCGCCGCCGTCTACCCTAAGATTTTTAAGTTGAATACCGGAATCATCTTCCATGGCCTTTAGAATATCCTTGGTCTGATAGGCAAGGGCCTCTAAAGTGGCCTTGGCTATATGGGCCTTACCGGTATCACGTGTTAATCCAAATATGGCACCTCTGGCATACATATCCCAATAAGGGGCGCCTAAACCTGCAAAAGCCGGTACTACATACACAGAATTTTCACCTTCAATTGAATTGGCCAATTCCTCTGTCTCCTTAGCATGCGCTATAAGCTCTAAGCCATCTCTTAACCATTGTACCGCTGCCCCGGCAATGAAAATACTACCTTCCAAGGCATAATTTACTTTACCGTTTAAACCATAGGCAATTGTGGTCAATAATCCATTTTTTGAGAATTGCGGTTCTTCGCCTGTGTTCATTAGCATAAAGCACCCTGTCCCATAGGTGTTTTTTGCCGAACCTTTCTTAAAACAAGCCTGACCGAACAAAGCCGCCTGCTGATCACCGGCTATACCGGCTATAGGTATCTTAACACCATCGATTTCATAGTCCCCAAAATGGGCAGAAGATGGCTTTACTTCTGGCAACATACTTTTTGGAATACCCAGAGCTTTCAACATTTTATCGTCCCATTTTAAATTTACGATATCATATATCATGGTACGTGATGCATTGGTATAATCGGTACAATGCTTATGGTCCTTGGTCATATTCCACACCAGCCACGTATCTATGGTCCCCATTAACAGGTCCCCTGCTTCTGCTTTTTTCTTGGCTCCCTCAACATTGTCCAATATCCATTTTACCTTAGTACCTGAAAAATAAGAATCTATTACCAGACCGGTAGTTTTCCTTACATGTTCCGTTAAGCCTGTCTTCTTTAAATGTTCACAGATATCCGCTGTACGCTTGTCCTGCCAAACAATGGCATTATATACAGGTTTGCCGGTATTTTTGTCCCAAACCACCGTAGTTTCACGCTGATTGGTAATACCTATACCCACTATTTCAGATGGCAATACATTTTCATTGTCCAAAAGTTCCTTTAACACACCCATTTGCGTGGTCAAAATTTCCTCTGCATCATGTTCTACCCAACCAGAATGTGGAAATATTTGCTTGAACTCTTTTTGGACCATTCCCTTAATGGTACCTGCATGGTCAACCAATAAAGCTCTAGAGCTTGTGGTACCCTGATCTAATGATATAATAAATTTCCTTGACATTTTTTACGATATTTTTTTAAATATAGCAGATTTAATATCGATTTCAAAGAAGATAAAAACTAACTTATGCTATTCTATGCTACAGTAAATATTCTGCTCCTATATAATACCAAATTAGCGTACAATTTTCTATACTTTTAACTTTAAAAAGTTTTTGAAGTCCCTACTTAATAAACTCTTTTTCCAAAAAATAATTTACAATCGCCTCCTTCATCAATACGGTTTGTTCACCTGCTTTTAAAGGGGGCAACTCTTCGTTAATGGTATAATGGGGCCAACCATCTTCATCAAAAAAACTAAATTCATAAAATCCATAAGGTTCCAACAGCCTACAGATGGCAATATGCATTAAATCTAATTTATCATCTTTCTTATACTTTCTATGGTATTGGCCCAACTCTTGGACACCAACTAAATAAATAATGGCATCCAGTTCCAATGGGTCCCCATCAGAAAATTTCACGGAAAGCTTTTCTACCAAATTCTCCCAACGTTCCTTTAATTGTATATCCCTGGCCATAATATTTAATTTCTATCGTACTTTTTGGACATTTCAAAGGTACAACTCAAAGTTCTATATTTGTGAAAACACATTACAAATGGGCCTTTTAGATATTTTACTACTATTACCATTGGTCTGGGGTCTTTACAAAGGCTTTAAAAATGGACTTTTTATGGAATTGGCTTCCATAGTAGCACTAATAGCAGGCATATTTGGGGCCATACACTTTTCATATATTACCGGAAACTATTTATCTACCCATTTAGAATGGAATGAACGCAACATGAGTATTTTGGCGTTCATCATTACATTTATCCTAATCATCATTTTAGTAAACCTAGCGGGTAAATTACTGACCAAAGTGGCCAACTTGGCCATGTTGGGCCTTTTGAATAAAATAGCAGGAGCTATTTTTGGCGCCTTAAAAATAGCCATCATATTAGGTGCTGCATTCATTTTTTTTGACCGTGTGGACAATACCCTTAACCTTCTTGATGAACAAACAAAAAAAAATTCAATACTGTACCAGCCCATAAAGGAAATTGGCGCCTTATTGTTCGATCAAGTCCTTAACAATAACGAACATCCCAAAGAATCTACTAACGAGCCTGTTGTCATTTAGTGTAATTAAAGCACTTATTCCCTTAATTTTGACCTTTTAACGAATAAAGAACCAAGTATACCGTACAATGCCAAGATTTCTTTAATATTACTTATCGATATCCCCTATCGATAGAGAACTTAGAACATTCTCATCTTACAAACCTACTTCGCTACGCCAAAAAGGCTTTATTACAAAATGACACTATATGAAAATGAGATTGCATTATGCGGTCGCTGTCCTATTTGTAGTAATTCTTGGTTCTTGCACCAGTGACCCTGTAGAAGGTTTGCCCTATGTAGAAACAGAGAATGTACTTGATATAGAACTCGACCTATTGGAGATTGTAAACAAGCATAGAATTGGTTTAAACATCAATGCGCTTGAATTTAGTGAAGTGGCCTATAAATACGCCAATGTTCACACTGACTATATGATTGCAAAAGGCAGCATAAGCCATGATAATTTTAGTTCCAGGGCCGCTAAGATCAATTCTGAGATAGAAGTGAAAATGGTGGCAGAGAACGTGGCCAAGGATTATAAGTCTGCCATAGAGGCCTTTGAAGGGTGGTATTTAAGCAGTAGTCACAAAAAAACAATGGAAGGAGATTTTACCCATACCGGTGTTAGCGTCAAAAAGGATGATTTAGGGAATTATTATTTTACGCAGCTTTTTTATAAGCAATAACCTAATTGCAGATAATTTATACACTTTTTGGGATAAAATGAACCCTAAGAGATTTCTTACATATAGATATTTCCGTTCATCCGTTTTATTTAGCGGATGAAGTGCGAAAAACCATACGAAATACACTTTTTTACGATGAAATGACCCATGCACTTGGTCGATAAGCGCCCATTAATGCTAAATTTACAGCTTATCGAGTTTTTTGGCACCTCTATGGATATATTTCTTCCTAACATGATTCTTGGGAGTACTTTTGAATTGTAATTAAAATTAAAGTTTCCCAAAAATGAAATTATCCTTACCTACTTTAGCATTGTTCATCATCTTAATGTCCTCATGTTCCAAATATGAAAATTTTGCAGGCTATGAAGAAGTAAACGAAGAGCCGGCAACAAAGGTTACCTTAGTCAGTTCTGATAAACACAATGCTTTGGAAGCTGAACTGTTTGATATAATCAATACCTATAGAGTAAGTATTGGCCTAAACGAGATGACTTTTGAAGGTACTACCTATTATTATGCGGGTCTTCATACAGACTATATGATACAAAAAGGAAACACAAGCCATGCTAAATTTGGGGAACGTGCAGAAAAAATCTCAAAAAGAACAGGCGCCGTATACGTTGCGGAGAATGTAGCAAGAAATTATGATACGGTACAAGAAGCTTTTGAAGCTTGGATCGATAGCCCGGGACATAGAGTCAATATAGAAGGAGATTATGATTACTCTGCCATAAGCATTAAGGAAAACAACAATGGAGATCTATATTTTACACAATTGTTCTTTAGATAGTCAAATAATATAGTTTTTAAAAAGCCTTTGTTGAACAAAGGCTTTTTTTATGTCCAAGTTTTAGGTAAGCGCCATCCGTTTTTATAACTTTCAATTAAAATTATAACTATGAGTATCAGAGCACCCTTTAATCTTAATAAATGGATTGAAGAAAATAGAGCTTCCTTAAAACCTCCCGTAGGCAATAAAAACCTTTACAAAGATGCCGGAGATTATATTGTCATGATCGTAGCGGGACCCAACGCAAGAAAAGATTACCACTATAACGAAACGGAAGAGCTTTTTTATCAATTAGAAGGAAATATTGAAGTGCATATTCAAGAAGATGGTAAAAAAAGAACCATGCACCTAGGGCCGGGAGATATGTATCTACATCCTGCAAAAATACCTCATTCCCCGGTGCGTAAGGAAGGATCCATTGGCTTAGTGATAGAACGAAAAAGAGCAGATATGAATGTTGATGACGGCTTGCTCTGGTTCTGTGATAATTGCAACCACAAATTATATGAAGCGTACTTTACCCTGACCGATATTGAAAAGGATTTTTTATCTCATTTTAAACACTTCTATAGCTCTAAAGCATTGCGAACATGTGATAATTGTGGTACGGTAATGCCTGTAGATGAACGTTTTATTGCAAAAGAAGAATGATTTTCCTAGCTAAGGTCATAACGATTGTGGTAGCCACTATGCATATCTATTTTTTATATCTGGAAATGTTTGCTTGGACAACAAAAGGCAAAAAGGTTTTTAGAAATTTTCCTAGTGACCTTTTTGAACCCACTAAACAAATGGCCGCAAATCAAGGCCTCTATAATGGATTTTTGGCGGCCGGCCTACTATGGTCCTTATTCATTAACGACCCAGAATGGTCAGCAAATATAGCGTTGTTCTTTTTGGGCTGTGTAGTTGTTGCAGGGGTATATGGGGCATATTCCGTTGCTAAAAAAATATTTATTGTTCAAGGTATGCCCGCATTGATAGGTTTTGTTCTATGGGCAGTCATAAAATATTTTTTATAAATTCTACCCGTCTATATTACATGATATTCTTTGTATTTTTGTAATATATCTAACATTAATTGCTTTAAAAGTTATAAAATGTCAAAAATAGCCTCAGATTTCGGTATTTACGATGCCCTAAAAGTTTTAGGAATAAAGGAGATCAACGAAGGTTCCTCTACAGGTACCAACAATTTTTCATCCGGTGAAACTATAGCGTCATTTTCACCCGTAGACGGTTCTTTGATCGCCAAGGTTAAAACCACTACTAAAGAAGATTATGAACAAGTAATGGGCACCGCAACTGCCGCTTATAAGGAATGGAGGACCAAACCTGCACCACAAAGAGGTGAAATTGTCAGGCAATTTGGCGATAAACTTCGTGAACTCAAGGAACCGCTAGGGAAATTGGTCTCTTATGAAATGGGTAAAAGCTACCAAGAAGGTTTGGGAGAAGTACAGGAAATGATAGACATCTGCGATTTTGCGGTTGGCCTATCCAGGCAATTGCATGGTTTGACCATGCATTCGGAAAGACCGGGACATAGAATGTATGAACAATATCACCCCCTAGGTGTGGTGGGCATAATATCCGCATTTAATTTTCCAGTAGCCGTTTGGGCCTGGAATACTGCATTGGCATGGATCTGTGGAGATGTTTGTATTTGGAAACCTTCAGAAAAAACACCCCTGTGCGGCATTGCTTGTCAACATATAGCGGCTACGGTCTTCAAAGAGAATAATTTACCGGAAGGAATTTCATGTTTGATCAACGGGGATTATACCGTAGGTGAATTAATGACCGGTGATGCCCGTATTCCATTGGTATCAGCAACGGGATCTATACGAATGGGCAAAATTGTTGCCCAGGCCGTCGCGGCGCGGTTGGGTAAATCGTTATTGGAGTTAGGTGGCAACAATGCCATTATCGTAACTCCAGATGCCGATATTAAAATGACGGTAATCGGAGCAGTTTTTGGTGCAGTAGGAACAGCAGGGCAACGTTGTACATCTACCAGAAGATTGATTATACATGAATCTATGTATGATAAAGTAAAGAATGCCATAGTCGCTGCCTATAACCAATTAAGAATAGGAAATCCCTTAGATGAAAATAATCATGTGGGGCCATTGATTGATACGGATGCCGTATTACAATATAATAAAGCATTGCAACAAGTGGTCAACGAGGGCGGCAACCTCATTGTAGAAGGTGGAGTATTGGAAGAACAAGGGTATGAAAGCGGTTGCTATGTACGTCCGGCCATAGCAGAGGCAGAAAACCACTTTAAAATTGTGCAGCATGAAACATTTGCTCCAGTTCTATATCTAATAAAATATTCCGGTGACGTGGAAAATGCCATTGCCATACAAAATGGTGTGTTACAGGGACTATCTTCAGCAATAATGACCAATAACCTTCGTGAAGCGGAACAATTTCTTTCCGCTTGGGGAAGTGATTGTGGAATTGCCAATGTAAATATAGGTACTTCAGGTGCTGAAATTGGCGGTGCTTTTGGTGGAGAAAAAGAAACAGGTGGCGGTAGGGAAAGTGGCTCAGATGCATGGAAAGTGTATATGAGAAGACAAACCAATACCATTAATTATACCACGGAACTGCCATTGGCCCAAGGTATAAAGTTCGACCTTTAAAATAGTAGATTAATTCCTTTGCATGTTTTAAGCGGTCTTACCGTTTGCTGGCTCATTGGACCAGCTTCCTTGTAGCAGGGTTTGAAGCCCAAGTAGGAAGAACATGCAGAGGAAATTAAATATATTTCTTATCCTTTTTTTCATTCCACTCCTTCATTTATAGTGCTTTAGAAAGCTAGCATTTTATATTTTATAGTGTTTTAAAATCTGTACAACTCACCGTAAAAATTGTATAATTGGATTTTTGCTACCTGAATAGTTTGCATAAAAAAATCTTGTCGACATGATAGAAGACAAGATTTTTTAACCAACTAACTCAAAACTTTAAAGGTCATATCAATGCCCAATCTTTGTGGGGAGATATATACCTGAAAACTATATTGCAAAAATGCAATAATTAAAGGGGTATACATTTCAACTTTTCATGTATAAACCCCAAGATTGTACAAATAGTCATCTTTTAAGTATATCTGGAAAATAACCTATAGATTGACTATAAGGCAATTAGCTTTTAAAATTTTAACATTGTTAAGATTTTTTTAATACATTGTACATCAAACACTAAACACTATATATAATGTCTAAAACAACCACCAATTTATTATTGATGTTGATTACCATTGTAGCCGGTACGTTCCTGTATATTTATTTTTGCAGCGAATGTGGTTCATTTACCAAAGAGCCAGCCAAAACCGTTACGGAAACACCGGCAACCGTGGTAACTCCTAAAGCCACTTCTTTTCCCTTTGCCATTCAGGGAGAAGGTCTCAATTTTTCCTCGAACGATAATTATAACTTCAACCTTTCATCCAATGATTTTGTTCAACCTTTAAGTGCTGAAGTTAACACGGGAATTTCAGAACTAAAATCATATTTGGACGGTAACGAAAATCAAATTCTTAATATCACCGGGTATTATACCAGTGATGAAGAAAACAATACAGCTTTTCCAAATTTAGGACTTGCAAGGGCCAATTCCGTTAAAAACGACTTGGCTTCTAAAGGCGTCTCAACAAGCCAAATCAATACTTTGGGCAAACTTATGGATGATATGGTCGCTAAAGACGGTATATATTATGGTCCGGTTTCATTTGATCTTGACACTAAATCAGAAACGGCGGATGATGAACTTAAAGCTCTTTATGATGCTATCCAGGCCGATCCCCTTATCCTATATTTCAACACCGCTCAAGCATCAATTACGCTAGATGCGGCACAGCGTCAAAAAATTGCCGATATCTCTAAATATCTTGATAGAGTAAAGGGAGCACAAGTTGACATTGTAGGCCATACCGATAACACCGGAAAAGCCAGCACCAATATGAGATTAGGTTTGGACCGCGCAAATTTTGCCAAAGACTACCTATTAAAAAATGGTATATCTGAAGATAAGATCATAACATCCTCAAAAGGTCAAACTGATCCAATTGCCGATAATGCCACTGAAGAGGGCAGGGACAAAAACAGAAGAACCGTTATTACTTTAAAATAAACATACACTAATCTCCTAAATTAAATTAAAAATGAATTTTGAAACTATGAATATTTGGTGCTGGATCATTCCAGCTTTAGTTGGAATCATCTGTGGTATCCTGGGCTATTTGATCGGCAAAGGTTCAAACAACGAAATTGATAATTCTGCAGAAATCTCAACGCTAAAAGCAAGTAACAGCAAATTACAAGCAGACTTGGATGCGTGCAACAAAAAAGTCATTGCCGCCAGTAAAACAGTAGAACCGTCACCGGTGGCCAAAAGTGCTCCAAGCACCAATTTAGGTGCCACTGCAGCTTCTTTTGCAGCTGGGGCAGCAACAAGTTCCATTGCTTTTGATGCTGCTGCGGCCAAGGCTGTATATGGAAAAACCATTAAACAGGACGATTTAAAAATTGTTGAGGGTATTGGTCCTAAAATTGAAGGCATGTTCAAGGACCATGGTATTAAAACATGGAAAGCACTATCTGAATCTACCGTAGCGGACTGCCAGAAAGTATTGGACACCGGCGGTAAAAGATATAAAATTCATGACCCTGCCTCTTGGCCTATGCAGGCAAAAATGTGTTATGAAGGTAAATGGAAAGAACTTGCCAAATGGCAAGAAGAACATAAACATGGCAAACTGTAACCACTGTTCAATAGCGATAATAAAAAAATCCCGATTCATTGAATCGGGATTTTTTATATCCTATAGTGCACCATTGGCCTCTACCCATTTAAAATGGTATTGGTCTTCCGGAAACTTCATGCGTTCCGCAATTCGTTCCAACCTTGCTGGCAACTTCAATAGATAATCCCTGGCTTTTTCTGCTTCCTCGTTCAAGGAACGCATGCTTTCCAGCTCCCAAAATGCATTTAGCTTAGCCAAAATATCTACATAATCCTGTGCCGTATATACTCCTAAACGTTGGGCACAATTTGAAAAATTCTCAAATGCAGAACCAATGGTACCGCCAGACTCCCTTAAGAAATGGGCGGGCATTACAATTTTTTTCTTCATCATATCGGCAAATGCGATCATCATACCTGATGGGTCTTCACCAAAAATAGTTTTCACAAATTCCCTATAGGCCAAATGATGCCTCATTTCATCACCTGCAATAATAGTACACATTTTTCCTAATAGTGCATTTCCTTTTTTCTTGGCCAATTGACCAACACGTTTGTGCGAAATATTGGTAGCCAATTCCTGAAAAGAAGTATATACAAAGTTCTTATAGGGATCGCGATCGGTTCCAATATCAAAACCATCTGAAATTAAGTGTTGGGTCGTAAGTTCAACCTCTCTCATATTTACCCTACCGGACAGGTATAAATATTTGTTCAATACATCACCATGCCTGTTTTCCTCTGCAGTCCATGCACGTACCCACTTGGCCCAGCCATTGGTCTTATAATCACCATGTTGGTCAATACCTACAACATCCATTAACCAAGATTCATAGGTTGGTAAAGCTTCTTCTGTAATTGTATCTGCAACCATGGTCACCCAAAAGTCATATCCCAAATCCTTGGACTCCTCACGCAATTCCTTTACTTCTTGCAAAAACGTATCTTTTTCTGAATTTGGAAGAAAATCCGTTGGCTGCCATATATCTTCAGGTTTTATAAGGAAAGAATCCATAAATCCCTCAACCTTAGGCTCCAATGCCTGCATCACTTCCAATCTTATATTTTTAATCGGCATAGTATCTTTTTTTTCAAAGTTCGTCAATAAAACCCTCTCTTTTAAGGTAAAGTTACAGGTTTTATCAATTCCTACCCATTTCATTGGGATAAAACGTATAAACCGGCTCACTTTGCCAATATTCCTTGGTATCTATATCCATAATGGTCAACGGCCCCTTAAAGGCGGCTCCAGTATCTATGTTCCAAACATTGGCCGCATTTTGTGGTGTAGTCTTACCAATTCTTGTAACTGGGGTATGGCCTATATAAATCTCATTATAGTTCTTTAGCCTTTTTGGATAATGAATATGTTCCTCATCCAATTTACGGTCCAAGGACAGGGCAAGTTCCCATAGGGTACGGTCCCAATAAAATGTTTTTTGGAAATACTCATGCTCAATACCTTTTAAATTGGTAAAACCTGCATGCAGGAACAACCTGTTATTATTATCCAAATGATAATTGTTTAGCCCTTCATAGAAATTCATATGAATTTCCTTAGCGGCCTCCGTTATCTTGTTATATGAATTAACGGTTGCTTCACCACCGTGCATGAACCAAGTAGGATTGTCTGCGGCACCCCTTAGCCATTCGTAACAAAGCTCGTCATGATTTCCCCGTAAAAATATGCAGTGGTACTGTTCCCTTAACGACAAAAGGAAATTAATGGTTTCTACCGCCTGGCTCCATCCGTCAATATAATCCCCTAAAAATACAAGGGTATCGTTTGTTGTTACAGCGGCCCTATCTAATACCTGCTCTAAACCTTTTAATCCTGAGTGGATATCCCCTACAACCAATGTTCGTTTTGTACTCATTTAGCAAAAATCGCAAATACCGCAATTACAACAATGATAAAAACCACTAAAAAGAAAATTTTCCAGAAAGAATATGGCCTTCTACCACTTAACACACCGGTTTGCCCGTTTATATAAAAACTATACTCCTTACCGTCATATCTATAAGAGCTTATATACACCGGTACCAAAATATGTTTAAAGGTTTCGTTGAACAATTTAATGTCCGCATTGGAAATTCTTTGGGTATCCCCACCTATATCCCTTCTAATCCAGTTATAAGCCCTGTTTTTGGCTTCTTGAAAAGAACGATGATGACCTTCCTTTAATGAAACGGAATATTTTTCAGTTACAAATCCAGATAAATATTTTGAATTGAATGCAACTAATTCCTTTAAATTCCAATGGCCTACTTTTGGTGGAATTTCCCTTTGTTTTTTTTCTGATGCGTTTATAAGAATATCATCTACAAAGCCACTGATATTTCCGGAAACATATGTCCATTTGGTTTTTCTTACCTGCCTTGTCCTTTTACCTTTATTACTGTTATAGGTTTGCGTTTCATAATAATAATCTCCACGCTGCCCTTGATAGGATGCTTTTAGATTGGCATCAAAAGTCCAATAGGGCACATAAAGGCCATGTAACCCTTCTGGATCCAGAGCGGCCCTTTTTAATTTATTGGGGGCAAACCAAAGTTTTGCTACCCAATTCCTGAACACTGTCTGGGCTTTTCTTGCATCTAATTGAAAAGGTATCAGGGCTCCGGGCAATATCCATCCTTCTTTTTCTACATCTTCACGTATTAAAGGTTCACTACAATACACACATTGTAACGATTTATAATTTTCTTCTACATGTTGGTTTGCACCACAATTTTTACAATGTAGCAGTTCAATCGTCTGGGTATATGCATTTTCCCCAACTATCCGTAAATAGTGTTCCAGTTCAAGCTCCTCAAAACTGCTTTTGGATTGTTCTATAAACTCCTCGTACCCACAATAATCACAAGTTAACTGATGCGAACCAGGTTTAAACTTTAACTCTGCCCCACAATTGGCACATGCTTTTTTGTATTCTGACTTTTGAATTTCGTCCATAGTAAATTCCCTTGTGGTTAAAGGGTAGTGACCTACTTATAATCTTGTTTAGGCGGAGGGTAAAGGTGGCGGGGTATTTCCTCCTAAAAATGATTTAAGCTCCTCTATTTCCTTTAATGGTGCCCATTGCTCCATTCCCTGTTTCCAAATAAGAGAATCTCTATTGATAGTCCTGCTAGCAAACAATTCCTTTAATTTATCTATAGGTACCGGACCGGATTGCTGCCCACCAACGGCATAAAAATATCCTACGGCAACCGGTATTGGTGGTGGACTTGGCGGTTGGACCTGTTGCCCACCAAAAGGTTGTCCACTAGGTTGCCCCATCATACCGCCCATCTGTTGCGCCAACACAAAACCCATACCCATGCCCATACCCGCACCGGCGGTACCACCTTCATTCTTTGCAGCGAGCTCCATTGCTTTGGCCGCCTTGAACTGAGCCAACTTGCCCATATCCAACTTATCTAACCTACTATATTCAAATATTTCCTTTTTAAGTTCTTCCGGCATGGAAACATTTTCAATATAGAATTTTTCCAATTCTATACCTACCCTATTAAATTCCGGTTGCATGACCTCTTGGCAAGTTTCCGACAATTCACTAGTATTTGCAGCATATAGTTCTATAGGAAGGTTTGCCTCGCCTACGGTATCGGTAAAACGGGTTACGATCAAACTTTTTAAGTGCTCATTGACTTCATAGTTGGTAAAATTACCATCTGTACCTACCACATCGATCACAAATTTTCCTGGGTCATTTATTCTAAAGCTATAGGTACCAAAAGCCCGGATCTCTACCAACCCAAACCTGTCGTCACTTAGCATGAAAGGGTTTTTGGTTCCCCACTTCTCATCAGTAAAAAGTCTCGTATTTACAAAGTATACCTCAGCCTTGAACGGACTATCAAAACCATATTTCCAACCTTTTAGTGTGGTAAGAATAGGCAGGTTTTTAGTGTTCAATGTATAGGTGCCAGGTTTAAACACATCTGCCAATTGCCCCTCATTAATAAATACCGCCACTTGCCCTTCACGAACAATTAATTGTGCGTTATTTTTAATTTCGTTCTGATAGCGCTCAAAACGATGGACTATTGTTTCATTGTTAGCATCTAGCCACTCTATTATATCTATAAATTCGTGGCTAAGTTTCTTTTTAATTTCATCGAATATGCTCATGGTCAGCTAATTTTATTTTGTGCAATTCAAGATATGCATTTCAAGAGCAGAGCCAAAATATCACGGAATAATAATCGTTAATAATGCGGCCCATAGTGGTATTTTAATATTTCATTAAGAATTTTTAGGAAATAGGTATATTTTCTAATTAACTTAGAATTTCTAATTACGGTTTAGATTTATGAAAAAGATATTTTGTATTGGGGAATTATTGATTGATTTTGTTGCCGAAAATCAGGGGAACGATTTATCTAAAGCAAATGAATTCTCAAAAAAAGCAGGCGGAGCACCGGCAAATGTGGCTTGTGCCATCAGTAAATTAGGAGGGGACAGCTTCTTTATAGGCTGTGTAGGAAACGACCCTTTTGGAAAATTTCTGTTAAGGATATTAGAGGATGAAAAGGTAGATATATCCATGGCCCAAGAATCTGACATCTTTACGACCTTGGCCTTTGTTTCATTGGACGAGGATGGTGAAAGGGATTTTGTTTTCAGTAGAGGGGCAGACAGGGAATTGGTTTATGACTCCTCCCATAAAACTTATTTTGAACACAACATTGTACATTTTGGAGCCGCTACTGCATTATTGGGCGGCCCTTTAGAAGAAGCATATAGCAGATATTTATTTGACGGCCTTACCAAAAACGCATTTATAAGTTTTGACCCCAATTATAGGGTTGACCTATGGAAAAACAAGGTGGATGTATTCAAACGTAAGTGCGAAACTTTCATAGAAAAATCACAATTATGTAAATTTAGTTTGGAAGAAGCACTATTGCTTTCCGGTAAAGAGAACGTAGAGGAAGCCTGTGAAGTTTTACATGAAATGGGAACGGAAATCATAGTAGTGACCTTAGGAAGTGAAGGGACCTGGTTAAGTACTAAAAAATTTCAAAAAAATATAGCGAGTATTCCTGTAACCCCCAAAGATACTACGGGTGCAGGTGATGCCTTCATAGGCTGCCTATTGTATCAAATAGCCAAATATCCTACTATTGAAGCATTATTGGATAATGAAGAGGTACTTACCAATATGGTAACTAAAGCCAATAAAGCGGGTGCTATTACCACGACCAATTTTGGAGCCATAGAATCTTTGCCAACTATGCAACAACTAGACGCTTAAAATGAACCAAGCGGAACTACATCGTTATTTGGTTTCCAAAGAACCAAAGATAGATGATGCACAACAGCTCAAAACCTATTTTGACCTGAGGCTGGCAACCAATCTCTCATTAATAAAATCTTTGTTTTTTTCACTTTATAACGAAAAGGAATATGTAGATCAGTTCTATGTGCTCATTGATCAGCTTGAAACTCTTTACGGTCAACGTTCCTTGGCGTTACAACAACAGGATATTGAACGCTTAAGGGCGGGTAACTGGTACCAGAGCGAACAAATGGTCGGCATGCAACTTTATGTGGACCGTTTTAACAAAAACATTAGCGGTCTAAATGAAAAATTGCCCTATTTCAAAGATTTAGGAATCAATTTTTTACACCTAATGCCTGTAACCACCAGGCCAGCCGGGGAAAATGACGGTGGGTATGCAGTAAACAGCTATCATGAAATAGACCCCAGATATGGCACTAAGGACGAGTTTGTTGCCTTGACCAAAAATGCCCGTAAAAAAGGAATTTTCCTAATGCTGGATTTTGTGGTCAACCATACGAGCGATGAGTTTGAATGGGCCAAAAAAGCAAAAGCGGGCAATGCTAAGTATCAAGGGTATTATTACACATACCCAACACGCCATATTCCAGATGAATTTGAAAAAACGCTCCCCGAAATCTTTCCACAGTCCGCACCGGGTAATTTTACCTATAACAAAGAAATGGAAAAATGGGTAATGACCTGTTTTAATCATTACCAATGGGATCTAAACTATAGAAACCCCGAAGTTTTTATAGAAATGTTGACCAATTTAATGTCCTTGGCCAATTTGGGCGTTGACGTAATCCGTTTTGATGCCTTGGCCTTTCTATGGAAAAAGCTCGGCACCCAATCACAGAACTTACCGGAGGCCCACGCCTTAATCTCCCTTTTTAGAATGTGCCTTCAGGTTATTGCGCCAGGAGTAATACTTTTGGCCGAGGCCATTGTAGCTCCAAGAAACATTCTCAAGTATTTTGGCGAAGGAATGTTAGAGGGCAATGAATGTGAAATTGCCTATAATGCTTCTTTGATGGCGTTACTGTGGAACTCCATTGCAACCAAACAGGCATCTCTCATGCTAAAGAGCTTAACCGAGATACCAACCAAACCCAAAGACGCTACTTGGATAAATTATATTAGGTGCCATGATGATATCGGTCTTGGATATGACGATAATTTTATAGCCTCTATGGGCTGGGACCCAAGGGCACACAAAGAGTTTTTATTAAATTACTATTGTGGTAAATTAGCATGGTCACCGGCCAAAGGATTAATGTTTATGTACAATCCTAAAAATGGAGACGGAAGAATTACCGGTAGTGCCGCATCCCTTTTGGGTCTAGAAACCGCATTGGCACAAAATAACAAAAACATAATCGATTACGCCATTGCCAAAATTTTAATGATGCACGGTATCATCTTAACGATTGGCGGCATACCTATGATCTACGCCGGTGATGAAATAGGTACCTTGAACGACTATACTTTTGAGCAAGATGCCGATCATGTAAACGATAACCGTTGGGTGAATAGGCCACTTCAAGATTGGAATACTATTTCCACATTGAACAAAACACCAGATAGCCCCCCAACAATTATATTTAAAGGATTAAAAAATATGATCCGTATAAGGAAAGATCATACTGTCTTCAAAGACACCAATAACCTTAAAATATATGGATGTCCCAATCCGCATATATTCGTTTACAAACGTACAGAGGGTGAATGCAACATCTATATCCTTTCAAATTTTAACGAGGTAACGGAAAAATTAGATATTGGCTGGCTGCATTCCATTGGCATTCAAACCGGTAAAACGACTATTGATCTTCTAACCGATCATCCTCTTGAGCTTATAAATAATGAGCTGCCCTTAAAACCTTTTCAACAACTGTGGATTAAAAATAGTTAATGGTCGTTAAATAATAACGAATACCTAATCATTAAAAAAATGCATTTGGGCAACCTTTCTATTTGTAAATTGTTTGGTCATTATGGTTTTGATGAAGCCATATTAAAACATCAGTATACCAAAAATAAAATTCTAACTTATAGACCAAAAAGTGGTTTTTATATCATGGAACTTTAATTGTACCTAACCTTCCTAAGTATTCTCAGTGCCTCTTTTATTGAGGTATTTACCTTGGGGTAGGCATGTTTTAAAAGCCCCCTTGCTATTTCCATCTGTTCCTTGGCCTGTTCAAATCCATTTAAATAACAAATAAGATAAGTATCTGCCAAATATTTTAAACTTTTGACCTCCATAGGACTAAATGCAATGTTAGCTTTGGCCTTCTCTATAATTAAATTATTGTTTTTATAAATCTCCCCCAGTTTCTTTTGATTGTATTTAGGCGGATTAAAAAGCAAATCACTGTTAATTTGATAAGTGCCATTTTCATTAAAATTAATTACCACTTTTTCTAATGGATAATATTTTTGTTTGGCCCCTAGTCCCAATTGCACAAATTCTATTGTTGTAAATGAATTTTCATCAATACTGATTTTTACCTCATCTAAATTAGAGTAGAACAATTTCACCTGTTCGTTAATCAATTCAATATCTACCCTATAATAAAAGGTTTCCCCGTTAACTACTTTTTTATTGCCGGCCCAACAAACTACAAATTGCTCTTTAAAAACCTTATAATCACTTTCTAAATCTTTATGCCTATTGTTTAAAAAGTCAATTACTCCGTCTAAGGTTAATTTTATATTGTTCTTTGCATGTTGCTCTATGGTAGCGACAGCCTCATTATTTATTTCCTTAAGTTCTATATCATACGCTTTTGGCAAACTAATGCTCCCTTCCCTAAAAAATACAGAACCTGCGTAATATTTCCAGATGGTCTTTCTTAGGGAACATACCTTACCTATGGATTTTATGGTGACCAACCCTACAACCTTGCCGTCCGGCAAATGCGGAAACGGTATATTCTCATATGAGATCAAGGGAGGGTTGTTTAAATATGCATTGACCAGATTTTGGATTTTACTATCATCAAAAAAATCTACCCCTACAATGTTATTGTCCTCATCCTCTACACCTATTACTATAAAAGAATTATTGGAAGGATTGCTATTGGCCAAAGCACAGACATGCTTTAAAAATTTTGCCTTTCCCTCTTTTTCCCCAATGGATATAAAACGCTTTTTATCGTAAAAACTATTCTCGTCGTTATGGGCGAGCAAGTTTTTAACCAGTAGGCGTTTATTAATCATTTGTTATAATGTTTTCAATACCTAAGATTTATTTACAATGGTACTGGATGCCTGTGCCGTGGGCATGACAATTAAATCTGCAATATTTACATGATAGGGTCTTGTTACCACAAAATGGATAATGTCCGCAATATCTTCCGGATTTAGTGGCTGAAAACCTTTATATACATTATCCGCACGATTTTCATCTCCCTTAAAGCGCACATTACTGAACTCCGTTTCCACCAAACCAGGGTTTATGGCCCCAACCCTAATTCCAAATGGGTTAAGGTCTATTCTCATGCCTTGGTTTATGGCGTCTACGGCATGTTTACTTGCACAATAAACATTTCCTTTAGGGTACACTTCCTTACCGGCGGTGGACCCTATGTTGATAATGTGCCCGGATTTTCTCTGTACCATCTGTGGTATAAGTGCCTTGGAAACATACAATAAGCCTTTTACGTTTATATCCAACATGGCGTCCCAATCTTCTAGATTCCCTTCATGAACGGGGTCTAACCCATGCGCATTTCCCGCATTATTGATAAGAATATCTATTTGGGAAAATTCTTCCGGCAAGCCATCTATTGCCTTGTTAACCATGGTTTTATCCCTTATATCAAAATTTAAGGTATGGATATCAACTTCTTTTTCCAATTCATTTTTAAGTTGGTCCAACCGCTCTTGACGCCTACCGCAGATTACCAAGTTTATTCCATTTTTGGCAAAAAGTACGGCGGTTGCTTTACCTATACCACTGGTAGCTCCCGTTATAAATGCTGTTTTTTTCATCTTCAACTTTTTTATGCGACTTCATGACCTTCGTTGGCTTCAAGTAAGATAAACCAATCTTGTAAATCCATCTCTATACGTACTGCCTCCATAGCTAATTTTAATCGCTCCGGAGTTGCCGTACCTACCACAGGATGTATTTTAGAAGGGTGTTTAAGTATCCATGCTAATAACAACTGATCTTCAGTAGCATTATATTTCTTGGTAAATTCTTTTAACAATTTACCAATTCTTTGGTTTACAGGGGTATCATTTCTAAAATAAGAACCTAAGGGACTCCATGACATGGCAAGCCTATCATGAACGATACAATCATCTAAAACACCATTGTTCATTGCTTCATTGGAAGTCAATGAATACTCTGTCTGATTGGCCTCTACCGGAACCTTCTTTTCAATAAGCTTTATTTGGGACGGTGTAAAATTTGAGACCCCAAATTGTTTGATCTTTCCTTGTTGCTTTAAATGATCAATAGCCTCTGCAATCTCAAACGGATCCATGAGCGGACTTGGCCTGTGCAATAACAATAGGTCCAAAAAATCTGTTCGTAAGAGTTTTAAGGACCTTTCCACAGATGCTATGATATAATCCTTTCCATACTCATAGTGTTTTACCCTATTGGTTCTATCCTTTACATTAAACTGTATACCACACTTACTGATCAATTGTACGTTCTCCCTGGCAATACCGCTTTGTGCAAAGGCTTTACCAAATTGGTCCTCGTTCGTATAATCCCCATAAATATCGGCATGGTCAAAAGAGGTAATTTTATTCTCCATACATTGGTTCATTAAAGAAACCATTTCCGTAATAGAAAGTTGTTTGCCCCAATTACCCCATGTCATGGTACCTGCTATAATTCTAGAATACGTGGTCGTGTTGTTCATAGGTCGATGAATTTAAAAAGAAATCCCTTAAAGGCTTCATAAAAATATAGGGTTTTCGTTATTTTTAACCTATCATTAACAGCTACTGAGTGATTTAATTTTCAATTTGCATGACTGTTAAAATTCAGAAGGCTAATAACCAATTATATAACGATTTAAATGGAAGAAAATACTTCAGTTGACATTAGTGCCGTAAATGAGAAAATTACTCGTGAAAGTGCTTTTATCGATTTATTGATGCTTGAAATGAACAAGGTAATCGTGGGCCAAAAATATATGGTAGAACGGTTATTGATAGGTCTTCTGGGCCAGGGACATATTTTATTGGAAGGTGTACCCGGGCTGGCAAAAACATTAGCAATAAACACCCTCTCCAAAGCCGTTAAAGGAAGTTTTAGCAGAATACAGTTTACCCCAGACCTGCTTCCAGCGGATGTTGTAGGTACTATGATATACAATATGAAAGTGAACGATTTTTCTATTAAGAAAGGTCCCATTTTCGCCAATTTTGTTTTGGCAGATGAAATTAACCGTGCCCCGGCAAAAGTACAGTCCGCCCTTTTGGAGGCCATGCAGGAAAAACAGGTAACCATTGGTGATGAAACGTTTACCTTGGACAAGCCTTTTTTGGTAATGGCTACCCAAAACCCGGTAGAACAGGAAGGTACTTACCCTTTACCTGAAGCACAGGTAGATCGTTTTATGTTGAAAACGGTTATTGATTATCCAAAAATCAATGAGGAGCAACTCATAATGCGCCAAAATTTACTTGGTAATTATGAAGCGGTCAACGCCGTAGTATCCATAGATCAGATTCTTAGTGCCCAAAAAGCAGTTAGAGAAGTATATATGGACGAAAAAATAGAAAAGTATATTCTAGATATCGTATTTGCTACCAGGTATCCAGAAAAATACAACCTTGAAAGTTTAAAACCGTTGATAAGTTTTGGTGCTTCTCCAAGGGGTAGTATAAACTTAGGTGTTGCCGCCAAGTGTTATGCGTTCATTAAAAGAAGGGGCTATGTGGTACCCGAGGATGTAAGGGCCGTTGTACACGATGTATTAAGGCATAGAATTGGTATTACCTATGAAGCGGAAGCAGAAAATATCACCTCTGTAGATATTATCAATAAAATCGTAAACGAGATAGAAGTACCATAACGTTATTCGTTGGCGTTCAGCGTACAATTGGCGTATGTAAACCCAATTGCATTTATTTTATGCTGACAATTTTAGAAATAACGGCTGTTTCAATAACAAAATGGATACCAAAGAACTACTCAAAAAAGTACGAAAGATAGAGATAAAGACCAGGCGTCTTTCCGACCATATATTTGGTGGGGAATACCACTCTACCTTTAAGGGTAGGGGAATGACGTTTAGTGAAGTACGCCAGTACCAATTTGGGGATGATGTCAGAAATATAGATTGGAACGTAACGGCCCGGTACAATGAACCGTTCATAAAGGTGTTTGAGGAAGAACGGGAACTGACCATGATGCTTCTTGTGGATATAAGCGGTTCTGAACTGTTCGGTACCACCAACCAGTTCAAAAATGAGATCATAACTGAAATTACGGCAACATTGGCATTCAGTGCATTGCAAAACAACGATAAGGTAGGATTGATCCTGTTCTCTGACCAAGTTGAACTGTTCATACCTCCAAAAAAAGGAAAGACCCATGCACTACGCATCATTAGGGAACTATTGGAATTTAAACCAAAAAGCAACAAAACGGATATTGGCCAGGCACTAAAATTTTTGAGCAGTGTCATGAAAAAGAAGGCCATTGTCTTTGTTCTTTCTGATTTTATTGGCGATGACTACGAAAAAACATTAAAAATTACCGGAAACAAGCACGACGTTACCGGAATAAGGATTTATGATGAAAGGGAGCAGACTATTCCTAATTTGGGAATGGTTCAACTAGAAGATGTAGAAACAGGTAAATTACAATTGGTCAATACACAATCTAAAAAAGTACGTAATGCGTACGCCCAATTCAACAAGGAACGTGTTACCTACTTCAAAGAGGCTTTTACAAAGGCCGGTTGTGGCACATTGGACTGTAGGGTAGATGAAAGTTATGTAAAGAAATTATTGGGCTATTTTAAAAGAAGAGGTTGAAACGAATGATTAATGATAAGTACTTACTTAAAATAAGCTTTTCGTTCTATAAACGATATGTGCCGGTATTGGTTTTTTTAAGCTGTTTACTTCAGCTGTCCGCACAGGAAAAACCAATTTTACAAACTTCAGTAGATACGACTTCCATAAAAATTGGCGAGCAGGTTCAATGGACCGTTACCGTTGAGGTGGATACCACTGCACAAGTCATTTTTCCTGAAGGACAAACATTTTCACCACTAGAGACCGTTGAGGCATTTGCTACCGATACTACTAGAAAAAAAGACCGCCTGACCTTGCAAAAAATTTATGCCCTTACCCAGTTTGATTCCGGTGCATATAAATTGCCTTCACAACGAATTGAAATTAATGGTACCGGCTATATGACGGATTCAATGTTGATCAATGTTGCAACTGTGCCCGTAGACACCTTAAATCAAAAAATGTACGACATTAAACCCATTATAAATGTCGAAAAGAGCAATACGGAAATTTTAAAATTTATACTTTACGGAATACTGATTTTAATTCTTTTGGGCGGTATGTTCTATTGGTTCGTTCTTAGAAAAAAACCATTGACAGAGGAAGAAAAAGTAGCGCTTTTGCCCCCATATGATAGAGCTATTTTGGAACTTAAGCGATTGGAGAATTCCAAATACTTAATACAGGATGAATACAAGGAATATTACTCTGAACTAACGACTATAGTACGTTCTTATTTAGAAGAAGATGTGCATGTTACGGCACTGGAAAGTACTACTGGCCAACTGATTGAAAAACTGGAACTTTTAAAGGATGCCGGTGAGCTAAATTTGGATGACGATACCATAAAACAGTTTCAACAGATATTGCAAACGGCAGATTTGGTGAAATTTGCAAGAAACAAACCATCTACCCAAGTAGCGGAACAAGATCGCAAATTAGTAGAGCAAATTGTGGAGAAAACACATGAAGCCCTACCTGAACCTACTGAAGAGGAATTACTGGAGCAAGCGGAATACCAAGAAGAGCTGGAAAGAAAACAGAAAAAGAAAAAAATCATCCTTGGTATTGCATCGCTAGTGGCATTACTACTCGTTGCTACTACTATTGCCGGTATAAAATTTGGATTTGGATATGTAAAGGATACCGTTCTTGGACATCCTACCATGGAATTGCTTGAAGGGGATTGGGTACGTAGTTCATATGGTTTTCCACCTATTGAACTGGAAACGCCCAAAGTAATGGTCAGGCAAGAGGTAAAATTACCGCCAGAAGCCAAAGCTGCCATAGCGGACATACAAGCTTTTACCTACTCAAGCCAAATTGGTCTGTTTAGTGTTGCCGCTACTTCCATTACATTGAACGATCCCAATGCAGAGCCCGATTTTGATAAGACCATTGAGCAGATTTTATCCAATTTTGAGGCCCAAGGGGCGAAAAACATTATTACCAAACAAGAAGAATTCTCTACGATAAGCGGTGTTACCGGTGTTAAGGTTTTTGGTAGCGGCAAATTTTCTACGCCAAAAGTAACCGAATCGTTAGACGGCAAATACACTGTTTTATTATTTGGCGGCAAGGGTTTTCAACAGTATGTAATCTTAACTTGGTTAGAAGATGATGATTACGCACAAGAAATAGTTGACCGAATTTTAGCATCGGTAGAAGTTAAAACAGAAGTATAAATGTTAGAAAATATATCTTTTGCAAATCCAGGATTCTTTTGGCTGTTTCTACTACTGCCATTAGCCATTGCATGGTATATCTTTAAGCAAAAAGAACAGACTGCGTCTCTTCGTATATCAAGTTTAAAAGGGTTCGGTCAAAATAGCTTATTGCCAAAACTTAAACCCTTGTTGTTCTTCTTGCGTCTTATGGCTTTGAGTGCTATTATCGTAGCAATGGCAAGACCCCAGACAGAAGACATATCAACACGTACCAAAACGACCAAGGGTATAGATATCGTTATGGCAATAGATGTGTCTTCAAGTATGTTGGCCCGTGATCTTAAGCCAAACAGATTATCAGCTTTAAAAGAAGTAGCCGCAGATTTTATAAAGAAAAGACCAAATGACCGTATAGGACTGGTAGCCTATGCTGGTGAAGGATATACCAAGACGCCAATTACTACGGATAAAGCTATTGTCATCAATGCACTTTCAGAAATTAGTTATGGTCAATTGGAAGATGGTACGGCTATTGGTATGGGACTGGCAACTTCTGTCAATAGACTAAAGGAAAGCAAGGCAAAGAGTAAAATAATCATTTTACTTACGGACGGTGTAAACAACTCTGGGTTCATAGAACCACAGACCGCAGCGGATTTGGCAATTGAATTCGGAATTAAGACGTATACTATTGGCCTTGGCACCAATGGCAATGCATTGTCCCCGGTATCCTATAACGCAGACGGTTCGTTTAGATACGGTATGAGACAAGTAGAAATAGATGAAGCACTTTTAAAGGAAATTGCACAGGCCACAGGCGGAAGATATTTTAGGGCTACGGATAATGAGTCTCTAGAAGAAATCTATGATGAGATCAACAAATTGGAAAAAACCGAAGTTGAAGAATTCAAATATTATCGTTATGAAGAGAAATTTAGACCTTGGATTTTATTAGCAGGAGCGCTTCTATTATTTGAATGGATTTTAAGGAACACTCTTTTTAGAAGTTTTGTATAATATGGTACAGTTAGACGAAAAAATATATTTCTACTTGCTCATTATCATTCCGGTAATTGTGGTACTGTACCTAATGGTCTTGATTTGGAAAAAAAGAACCCAAAGAAAATTTGCGGATACCGCACTGCTTAAAAGACTTACCCCAAGCTACTCCACAAATAAAAGTGCTTTAAAGCTAATACTCTTCATCTTAAGCTTAGGATTATTGATCGTAGGTTTGGTCAATCCCAAAATTGGTACAAAATTAGAGACCGTTAAACGTGAAGGGGTAGATATTGTATTTGCTGTTGATGTTTCTAAAAGTATGTTGGCCGAAGATATAGCCCCAAACCGATTGGAAAAAGCAAAAAGACTGGTTTCGGAAATAATCAATCAATTGGCCAGTGATCGTATAGGGATTATTGCATATGCCGGGCAAGCATATCCACAACTGCCCATAACTACGGATTACGGAGCGGCAAAAATGTTCTTGCAAGGTATGAACACAGATATGTTGACCTCACAAGGTACCGCTATAGACCAAGCCATTGAACTTGCCAGCACGTATTACGATGATGCGGAGCAAACAAACAGGGTACTGTTCATTATTTCTGATGGAGAAGACCATTCCGAGGGTTCTACTATAGATGCCGTAGAGGATGCCGTAGATGAGGGCATAACCATTTATACCATTGGTGTCGGAAAAGCAAAAGGTGCACCAATTCCTATCAAAAGAAACGGAATTTTAGAGAGCTTAAAGAAAGATAATCAAGGGGAAACCGTAATAACCAGGTTAAATGAAGCTGTATTAGTTGATATTGCCAATGAAGGCAAAGGACAATATATAGATGGATCCAACACAGATGCAGCTGTGGAATTCATTAAAGAGGAATTGTTGAAAATGGACAAAAAAGAGTTTGAGGCCAAACAATTTGCAGAATACAAAGATCAGTTTCAATGGTTCATTGGGGCGGCCCTTTTGCTTCTCTTTTTAGATATTTTTATATTGGACCGTAAAACAAGCTGGTTAAAGAAATTAAACCTGTTCAACGAAAAAAGACATGAATAAAATCAGAATTATCACCCTATCGGTTTTTGTTTCTTTGTCTGCTAATAGTATTGCTCAGGAAATGAACGAGCAAGAAAAGGAAAAGGCATTGAAAACCTCTACTAATCTTACATGGGAAGGCAATAAAGCCTTATCCGAAGATGATTTTATTGCCGCAGAGGTCAATTATAGAAAAGCCATATCAGAAAGTCCGGAAAATAGTGCCGCTCCTTATAATTTGGGCAATGCCTATTATTTGAACGAGACCTATAACGAAGCTTTCAGTAGATTTAAGGAAGCAGGAGAAACATCGACCTCCAAAAAAGACAAGCACAGCGCTTACCATAATATGGGCAACGTTTTTATGAAACGTAAGGAATATGAAAAAGCTGTTGAAGCTTATAAGGAAGCTTTAAGAAATGACCCTACGGACGAAGAGACAAGGTACAACCTTGCCCTAGCAAAAGAACTACTTAAAAAAGACGAGGAAAACAAACAACAGAACCAAGACGATAAGGACGAGGACAAAAAGGACAAGGACGAAAACAAGGACCAGGACAAAAAAGACGAAGGGGAAAACGAGGACAAAAAAGACCAAGGAGATGAAGGGGACAAAGGTGAGGAAGGCGATAAAAATGAAGAGCAAAAAGACGAGAACAAAGATGGTGAAGGCGATAAAAAAAATCAAAAGAAACAACCTGAACAAGGGGATAAGGAGCAACAGCAGCAACCTAGGCCAAATCAACTTTCCAAACAGCAAGTTGAAAATTTATTAAGGGCAATGCAAAACGCCGAGAAAAAAGTTCAAGATAAAATTGACGCCAAAAAAGTTAAAGGTGTTAAGATTAAAAACGAAAAAGATTGGTAAAGATTAAGGGCATTTTAAAATACTCATTGGCACTATTGTTTTTGCTATCGTCCTCTATGGTGATGGCACAGGACAATAGTGGAGTAACGTTTGAAATGAAATTAAGCAAACCCAAATTAGGCTTAAATGAACGTTTGCGGGTAGATTTTGTCATGAACCGTGACGGCGATAATTTTAATCCCCCGGATTTTGAAGGATTTAGGGTCATCATGGGTCCGTCACAATCCATAAGTTCTTCATGGATAAATGGGGTAAGGAGTTACTCCAAATCCTATTCCTATACATTGGCCCCTACAGCAAAGGGAAAATTTACCATTAAGCAGGCATCCATATCAATTGGGGGAGAAACCTACAAATCCTTGGCAAAAGAAGTTGAAGTGACCGCTGCGGTAGATAAACCAAGTGATCAAATGACGGCAGATGACATTGCCGATGAAAACTTACATTTAGTTGCTGAGATTTCCAAAACCAACCCCTATTTGAACGAGGCCATTACAGTGGTCTACAAATTATATGTAAGTCCAAATATTAGTGTATCCAATTATCAACCCTTGGACAATCCTACCTATAATAATTTCTGGAGCCAAGATATTAAGGTATCCGCGTTAAGTGCCCAAAATGGAACTTATAAGGGCAAACCTTATAGATACGTAACTTTAAAACGTGTAGTGCTGTATCCCCAAAAATCCGGTAAGCTAGACATTGAACCCTTATCCTTGGATGTAACCGTGGACGTTCCCACAGGAAGACGCGATTTTTTTGGTAGCCGTATGTACGCCCAAACCAACAAAACGGTTTCCGCAGGCAGTAGGACCATAAATGTAAAGCCGTTACCGGTTGAAAACCAACCGGCAAATTTTAACGGTGCCGTAGGGGAATTCAATTTTAACGTGTCTACCAGTAAAACAAGTTTAAACGCTACGGAATCATTACAGGCTACCGTAGAGGTCAGCGGTAAGGGAAACCTTAAACTTTTTAAACTTCCAGAACCTGAATTACCTAGTGCTTTAGAAGTATACGAACCTGAATTTACGGAAGGGGTAAGAACTACGTTGAGCGGCATGCAGGGAAAAATCAGTAACCAATATACCATTGTACCGGCCTTTAGGGGAAAATACCCAATTGCCCCAATGAGTTTTAGCTATTTCAACCCTTCAACAGAAAAGTACACTACCTTAACCTCTGATGAAATTATCATCAATGTCATAGAAGGTCCTTTAAATGGATTGAATACCCCATCTCCAAATGTAGCGAATAGCAAACAGGCCGTGATCGCCAGTGGTACAAAGTTCAATTTTATAAAACTGACCCCTAACCTATCCGACAAAACAGTTTCATACTTTTTTAGGTCCACCAAATTTTATCTTTGGTTGCTACTACCTTTGTTATTAATACCCTTGGCAATCATTTTTAGGAAAAAGAGAGACGCCATAGCAGGAGACGTTGCCGGAAACAAGGTCAGAAAGGCCAATAAATTGGCTCGTAAATATTTGTCGGCGGCCAAAAAGGAATTGGGTAACAAAGATTCCTTTTATGTGGCATTGGAAAGGGCATTGCATAATTATTTAAAGGCCAAGCTTAAAATTGAGACCTCAGAATTCAGTAAAGATAAAATTGCCGTGTTATTGGACAAAAAAGGCATTGAAGAAAGCACCATTACCAATTTCATATCCTTATTGCAAAGTTGCGAAGCCGCAAGATATAGTCCATTTTCCGATGTTCAAATGCAGGCCGATTATGAAAAGGCCAGTGAGGTAATTTCATTAATGGATAAACAATTATAATCATGTTTAAAAAGATAGCATTCATCATTGGTCTTTTTACGGTTATTTGCTGTAGCGCCCAGAACAATAAATTGTTCGATCAAGCTACCACAGCCTATAATGCCGGTGAATATGATAGTGCCATAGAGTATTATACCCAAATATTGGATAACGGCAAGCATTCTGCCGCGGTTTATTTTAATATGGGCAACGCCTATTATAAACTTAATAAAATTGCCGAAAGCATATATTACTACGAAAAAGCTTTGTTACTGGCGCCAAATGACCAAGAAATAAAGACCAATCTCAGTTATGCCCAAAATATGACCTTGGACGCTATAGATACCCTGCCAGAAACCGGACTATCCAAATTATATAAGAATATAACCGGCAAGCTAACCTTTGATCAATGGGCATACCTAGCAATTGCCGCTATGTTGGCATTTGTAATTCTGTACATCCTATTTTATTTTTCAAATTATTCCACACGAAAAAGGTGGACCTTTATTGGTAGCCTTTTAGCATTGTTCGTTAGTTTGGTGGCCATTGTATTCGCCTATATTCAACAGAGCGATTTCAACGCTTGGCAACCGGCCATCATTTTTGCTGAAGAAAGTGTCATAAAGTCCGAACCCAATACTGCCGGCCAACAATTATTTATTCTCCATTCGGGAACCAAAGTGAATGTGTTGGATGAATTGGAGCAATGGAACAAAATACAATTGACCGATGGTAAGACAGGGTGGGCCAATAAGGAAGATTTAAGGCTGTTGAAAGATTTTTAGATATAATTTAACAGATATTTAAAGACTCGGGCTTATCTTTGTCATCGATTCAAAAAAATGAAACATATAGCGCGCATTTCTTTGTTATTATTATGGCTTTTTGCAATTACTGCACCTAGCATAATAACCTTGTGCGATACCGAAAACCCTATTGTGGTTACCAATCTTAATGAAGAGGAACAACAAGAGACCGGTAAAAAGTCAATGGGCGAAGAAAAATATGTAAAGGAAAATGCTATTGATTTTTCCTTAATTGCGCTTACCCAAAACACCAACAGCCGTAAGCATTATTTACTAGGCTGTTTTGATTTTGCTTTAGAAGTTATCTCTCCCCCACCGGAATACCTAGGTTAGTTTACCATTTTAATTTTTATTAAGTAACTAATCAATCCTAAGCAGAGCGCTAGGATATAATTTCATTATTTTATGTTTAAGCACATTAAGAGCGATATTCCATCGAGTATCGTAGTATTTTTCGTAGCACTACCTTTATGTTTAGGTATTGCATTGGCCAGTGGGGCCCCATTGTTTTCAGGATTAATCGCCGGTATTATTGGCGGTATAGTAGTAGGAGGTTTAAGTGGCTCTAAAATTGGGGTCAGTGGACCAGCAGCAGGTTTGGCGGCAATTGTATTAACAGCAATTGGAGCTTTGGGCGGTTACCAGAATTTTTTGGTTGCCGTTGTTTTAGGTGGTATAATCCAAATTATTTTTGGTGTTTTAAAGGCCGGTGTCATTGGATATTATTTTCCTTCTTCCGTTATTAAAGGAATGCTTACCGGTATTGGTATTATCATTATTTTGAAACAAATACCTCATTTTTTTGGTTATGACCCTGATCCGGAAGGAGATTGGGCCTTTTTCCAGGTTGATGGTGAAAACACTTTTTCAGAAATAATTAATACCGTTAACAATATAAGTCCAGGAGCTACACTAATTGCAATTATAGGGTTCTCAATTTTGCTATTATGGGACAAGGTTTTATCCAAAAAAGGCAAAATATTTCAACTGATCCAAGGACCATTGGTGGCCGTGGCCGTAGGTATTTTGTTTTATTTGCTGACCAAGGACAGTGATGTACTGGCAATATCCTCTGACCATTTGGTAAGTGTACCTGTGCCAGAAGATGCCGCATCGTTTTTGGGACAATTTAGCTTTCCTAATTTCAGCGCCATAACTAACCCACAAGTATGGGTTACTGCGTTTACTATAGCTTTGGTAGCCAGTCTTGAAACCTTGCTTTGTGTTGAGGCTACGGATAAATTGGATCCCCACAAAAATGTTACCCCAACCAATAGGGAACTTTTGGCGCAAGGTACAGGTAACATTATATCTGGTTTGATCGGTGGTTTACCAATTACACAGGTAATCGTTAGGAGTTCTGCCAATATACAGTCTGGGGGTAGAACTAAATTATCTGCCATAATACATGGTTTCCTTTTATTGATTTCGGTAATTCTTATTCCAAGATTGTTGAACATGATTCCATTATCGGTCTTGGCAGCAATTCTGTTCATAGTAGGGTACAAATTGGCAAAACCTGCCCTTTTCAAAAAGATGTATAAACTAGGGTGGAAACAATCCGTGCCATTTTTCGTAACTGTACTTGGTATTGTATTTACCGATCTTCTAATAGGTATAAGTTTAGGATTAGCGGTTGGTATTGTAGTTATTCTTTTAAAGAGTTACCAAAACTCGCATTTCTTACATATTGAGGACAATAGTAATGGTAAACACAAGATTAAGATGACCTTGGCAGAAGAAGTGACCTTTTTTAACAAAGGTGCTATTTTGAACGAATTGGATAGTTTACCACGAGATACCTATTTAGAAATAGATATTATGAAAACGAGATATTTAGATCATGATATCGTTGAAATTTTAGAAGATTTCAGCCTAAAGGCCAAAGAAAGAAACATAGATATAAAATTGGTTTCTAAACGTGGGGTGGTAGAAAATCCTCCAAGCTACATAGGATTCTTTGAAGAAAGGCCCAAGTCAAAATTGAGCCTTAGTTAATTAAAATGACCGTTTCTTACGGTCTATAAACTTGTAATTATGAAAACTAAAAAATATAAAATTGTCATTTTTACAGAATTAAAGGATTCCTTGGAAAATACCCTTAAAAGCACATTAAGCTTGGCAAAGGTATTTAAAGGTGAAATTGCCTTGTTTCATGTAAAAAAAGCAACCGATGTTGTAAAAAAAGAAAGTCAGTTATCTGCCATGCGCAATCTAAATGCAGGGTATATGGAAATGGAAAAGCAAATAAATGCCATAGTAAACACCTATTCTAAAAAATTTGGTGTTCCATTATCCTATTCCTGTGCCATAGGTAACGTAAAACATGAAATTGAACATTATATAGATAATGAGAAACCGGATTTTATAGTCATGGGCAAAAGAAAGCCTAAACTATTTAATCTATTAGGTGACCATATCATACCTTTTGTCCTGAAAAAACATCATGGACCGGTATTTTTTACCGATCAAAAAAATGTTCTGGAATTAAATGGAGACCTTTCTTTGGGTATGTTAAGCGAATCTGAGGAAAATTCATTGACAGAATTGGTAACACGGTTGGTAACACATACTCAAAAACCATTGAAATCGTTTAAAATTTCCAAAAACAGTATACCAAAAAGTAGTGAAAAAGAGGAAATTGGCACTAAAAATATTGAATTTGTATTTGATAAAAACGACAATACCTCAAAAACCATTTCCAACTATATAACCTTCAACAAGGTAAATCTACTATGTGTGGATAGAGGTGAATTAAACACGGATAAAAAAGGAAAATCTTTTTCAACGACCACCAATATTACCGATATTTTAGATAACCTTAATATTCCTTTATTATTAACAGGACAAATAACTAAAAATTAAAAACATATGAAAGCACATACTAAGGAAACACAAGCCACAATGACCCCGCAAAAGTCATTGGACTTTCTTAAGGAAGGAAATTTAAGGTTTCAAAATAACCTTAAGGCCAATAGAAATCTTTTAGAACAAGTAAATGATACTAGTGAAGGACAATTTCCTTTTGCTACGATATTGAGCTGTATAGACTCTAGGGTCTCTGCTGAGTTGGTGTTTGACCAAGGCTTGGGAGATATTTTCAGTGTAAGGATTGCAGGTAACTTTGTGAACGAGGATATCTTGGGCAGTATGGAATTTGGCTGTAAACTTGCAGGCACCAAACTTATAGTAGTTTTGGGACACACAAGTTGTGGCGCAATAAAAGGGGCGTGTGATCACGCAAGGTTGGGTAACCTAACTGCATTGATCAACAAGATAGAACCTGCAGTAGATGCCGTTAAAGAACCAAAGGACGAAAGCCTGAGAAATTCTAAGAATCTTGATTTCGTTGATAAAGTTGCCGCTAAAAATGTAGAAATGACCATTGCCAATATAAAAAAGGACAGTCCGGTATTGGCAGAAATGGAAAAAAACGGAGAAGTTTTGATCGTGGGCGCCATGTATGATATTTCTACAGGTGCCGTGGAATTTTTCGAACAATAATAATCCTTGGTTTAATCAATTATGAAAAACCGATGAATACTTCATCGGTTTTTTTAAACCAGTATGTTAAAGAACCAATACACCACTGTTTACTACTGGAATTTTGTAATTTAACTTTCACTAAGAAGCAAGAATCACTTCTAACAAATTTGATGCTATTTCATTAAAATATAATTAAAATATATGAAGAATCTGTTTTCAAATTTTAAGGGAGATTTATTTGGCGGTATTACCGCTGGAATCGTAGCATTGCCATTGGCATTGGCATTTGGTGTAAGTTCCGGAATGGGTCCCAGTGCCGGTCTGTACGGAGCAATTTTCATTAGCTTTTTTGCTGCACTATTTGGAGGTACCAATACCCAAATTTCAGGACCTACCGCTCCAATGACAGCAGTTAGTATGGTCGTCATTGCCGGTATCGTTGCCATTAACGATGGTAGCTTAGAAAAAGCCCTGCCCGCCATATTAATTGTTTTTCTACTTGCCGGACTTATGCAAATAGGTCTCGGACTATTGGGAATTGGTAAATATATACGTTACATACCCTATCCTGTAGTATCCGGCTTTATGACGGCAATTGGTGTCATAATCTTGGTTACCCAAATTTTACCTGCCATAGGGTATTACCCTAAGGAAGATTCCGAATTTGTAGCACAATACAAACCCATTGCCGAAGAAATCATCCTTGACAATATTTTAAAGGAAGAAGCGGGCGAAGGTATTTTGGTTCTTGAAAATTTTAAGGAAACCATAGCACGGGCCGAGCATATTACCGATGAGGACATGCTCAAAGAAGCCCAAACTTTGGCAAAATCCGAAGCTTCTGGAGTTATCGGTGCAATTAAAGTAATGCCAAGGGCCTTGAAAAATATAAATTGGTTAGAATTGATCTTGGCACTTTCTACCATTATCATCATTTATGGATTTAAACGCATTACGACAACTATACCAAGTGCACTAGTGGCTTTGGTGGTAGTTTCTGGGGTGGCCTATGGTTTGGGCCTGGACTATAGGCCCATAGAGCAGATACCCAGTGGTTTCCCGATTCCAAACCTTGGTATATTTACCCAATTTGAACTTTCATCTGTTACACCATACATATTTACGGCATTGACCCTAGCACTTTTAGGTGCCATAGATTCCCTTTTAACTTCTGTAGTTGCGGATAATATGACAAAGACAAAGCACCAACCAAACAAAGAACTTGTGGGTCAAGGTATAGGGAACAGTATTGCCGCAGTTTTTGGTGGTATACCAGGTGCCGGTGCAACCATTAGAACCGTAGTCAATATCAATGCAGGCGGAAAAACCAAATTATCCGGAATGGTAGCCGGAGTTCTACTGTTGATTATTCTACTAGCTTTAGGTCCGGTTGCTTCACAGATTCCTGCGGCCGTACTAGCGGGAATATTGGTAACAGTGGGTATAGGTGTAATGGATTATAAAGGCTTAAAGGCCATACCCAGCCTTCCCAAAGATATGAGTTTGGGTCCTTTTAAATTTAGTTCAGAAGTGGTGATCATGTTAGTGGTATTGGTACTTTCATCAGTATGGAACTTGGTTTATGCAGTAGGTATCGGTTTAGTGATCGCATCTTTAATGTTCATGAAAAAAATGGGAGATTTGACCGCGGAACGGTCAGATGTCAAAACGTTGGAAAAGGAAGTGAATTGGCCGGACGAAGCAGGGTTTCCCAAAAATTTACAGGAAGAGGTTTTTATTAAACATTTAAAAGGACCTCTATTCTTTGGATCTACCAGTGATTTCCAGCAAATGGCAGATCAAATTCCACGAACGGCATCTACAGTAATCATTAGGATGGGAAGAATGCAATATATGGATCAATCCGGGCTTTATACTTTGGAAGATGTACTTATCAGCCTTAAAAAATCTGGGATTACCATATTATTCGTTGATGTCCTAAAACAACCAAGGTATATGATGGAACGTGTTGGCGTCATTCCAGATTTAATTCCAGAGGAACATATATTTGATAATTTTAAGGAATGTCTGGTTTGGGTCAAAGAGAACGTTAAGGACAAAATACCGTCAATGTAACCATCAAAAGGCAGAAAAACATATTCTACCTTTTTTAAAAGTTTTAAATTTGCGTCTTTAATCAACATGTATGATTGATAAGATAAAGGAAAAGATTGCTGAAGTTAACTCGTTTACAGCCGATAATTTAGAAGCTGTAGAAACGTTTAGAATTAAATATTTAGGTAAAAAAGGAATATTAAATGACTTCTTTGCTGAGTTCAAAAATGTGCCGAACGAACAAAAAAAAGAATTTGGCCAAACGATAAACGAATTAAAGCAAGCTGCTACAGAAAAAGTTGAATCTTTAAAAGAGGTTTTAGAAAGTGTAACTACTAACGAGCAAGTGTATGGGGATTTAACCAGACCGGGCAACCCAATTGAACTTGGTGCGCGACATCCTATTTCTATCGTAAAAAATAAAATCATAGATGTTTTTTCCAGAATAGGTTTCAATGTATCAGAAGGACCGGAAATAGAGGACGACTGGCATAATTTTACCGCATTAAACCTACCAGAATACCATCCGGCAAGAGATATGCAGGATACTTTTTTTGTTCAAACAGATCCAGATATATTGTTGCGTACCCATACTTCATCGGTACAAGTACGCTACATGGAAAACAACCAACCTCCCATAAGAACCATATCACCTGGTAGAGTTTATAGGAACGAGGCTATTTCCGCTAGATCTCACTGTTTCTTTCATCAAGTAGAAGGGCTTTATATTGACAAGGATGTTTCTTTTGCAGATTTAAAACAAACACTACAATATTTTACGACAGAACTTTTTGGGAAATCCAAAATTAGACTTAGACCTTCTTATTTTCCTTTTACCGAACCAAGTGCAGAAGTAGATGTTTATTGGGGACTGGAAACTGAAACGGATTATAAAATGACCAAGGGTACCGGTTGGTTAGAGATTATGGGCTGTGGTATGGTAGACCCCAACGTGCTTAAGAACTGTGGCATAGACCCAGATATATATTCCGGATTTGCCTTTGGGATGGGTATTGACCGTATTGCACTTTTACTGCATCAAATTTCAGATATCCGATTATTGAGCGAGAACGACCTTCGTTTTCTAGAGCAGTTTAAAAGTACCCTATAAAATTCCTTGGTGAAAAAAGATATTGAAATACCTATTTCCAAAGATGTATATATAGCCATTGTCCATGAATGGAACGATGAATTTTTGGATAAGGATTGGAATGCCTACATTATTAATGACCGCCCCAATGCCATAGAAATGACCATGGTCGTTTCTAAAGGATATGATGGGGATCGTAAAACTTCTATCATGAGACATGCCGTAGATGTGGTCCATGCCAAATCCTATAAAAAAATAGAAGTAGTGCAGGAAGATGTACTAGGCCTGCACAACGAGTTTTATGTAACCTATTTTGCTGACCAAAAATTATTTGAAAGAAAGTTCATTTTTGAGAAGAATACCGTAAACATTCAAAATTTGGTAACCATACCCCTTATTGAAAAAGAGGGAGTTCTTGCAAAATAGTACTTTTCCAAAGCAACCATTTTTTGTTTACACGTCTTAGAGAAAAAGAATATGAGCTTTAAATTATTCGTTTCCCTATTTCTTTTAGCTTTCCTATATAACTGTAAAATTGATGACGGATTAGATTGTACCGTAATTGATTGTGCTACCGAACAATTATTTTCCATTGAATTTCTGGATGAAGAAGGAACTAATTTAATTACCAACGAAACCTATAAACTAGATACCATTGAAATTACAACTGATGGAACCAGTTTAGAGTTAATTCCGCTGGATTCTACCAAACTAGTGACTTTCATAATCGTTGGTGCTATTGGTGAAACCAGCTATTCCATAAAGCTAAACCCAAACGAAACCGATACCTTGGTCTTGACAACGGTTGAACCTACAACAAACATAAATCAATGTTGTACCGCCCTACCTATTATAGAGAAAGTTAGTTATAATCAAAAACAGAAAAACATAATACAAATGGACAATGGTTTTGAAAAGATAAGTGTTATTAAATAACCTTTAGTGCCATTTCTTAAAAGGGTTTTTACTCAATTGGGAATTATAATATTTAATTATGCCCGTAACCTCTTCACCCAACCAACTGGGTTTTTTAAATGATTCGTTTTCCGATTCCAGTTCTACCTCTGCAATGGTTAAACCCTCATTATCCCCAAAAAACTCATCCACTTCATATATATGCTTACCTAAAGGAACGTCATATCGGCATTTTTCAAGTACTCCTTTTTCACACAATTTCAATAACTCTTCAGCATCTACTACAGAAATTTCCTTTTCCCATTCAAATCTGGATGTGCCCGAAGCATTGGATTTCCCCTTTACGGTAATAAAGCCTAAATCTCCCTTTATTCTAATTCTAACCGTTCTGTTGGGGTCTGTATTTAAAAAGCCTTGTACTATTCTAGTTTTAGACCTTGCTTCAGATTTATAATCTTCTGATCTGACCAAAAACTTACGTTCTATTTCTATCATTTGAATGGGTAAAACTTCTATCCATAAACTAAGATAAGTCTTAAATTTGCTTATGCCCAATGAAATGCCTCTTCGAAAAATTATCCATGTGGATATGGATGCATTTTATGCGTCCGTAGAAGAGTTGGACAACCCAGAATTAAAGGGCAAACCCTTGGCCGTTGGTGGCAGTGAGAAAAGAGGCGTGGTATCGGCAGCTAATTATGAAGCCCGTAAGTATGGTGTGCGTAGTGCCATGAGCGGATTTCAAGCTAGAAAAAACTGCCCTCACCTTACTTTTGTAAAACCACGGTTTGATCGTTATAAGGAAATCTCAAAACAAATACGGGCCATTTTCTTTGAATACACAGATTTGGTAGAACCATTGTCGCTTGATGAAGCATACCTAGATGTAACCGTAAATAAAAAAGGAAACCCTTCTGCCACTATGCTTGCCACAGAAATTCGGCAACGTATTCTAGAAAAAACAGGCTTAAATGCATCCGCAGGAATCTCGATCAATAAATTTATAGCCAAAGTAGCAAGTGATATCAATAAACCTAACGGACAAAAAACGGTTAATCCAGAAGAGGTAATTCCGTTTTTAGAAAATTTAGATATACGTAAGTTTTATGGCGTTGGTAAGGTTACTGCAGAAAAAATGTATAAGCTGGGCATTTTTACTGGCAAGGACTTAAAATCGAAATCCATTGAATTTCTTGCCGAAAATTTTGGCAAAAGCGGACCATACTATTATCATGTAGTTCGTGGTATTCATAATAGTGAAGTTAAACCGCACCGCATACCAAAATCTGTTGGAGCGGAACGTACATTCAACGAAAACCTCAGCAGTGAAATTTTTATGCTGGAAAGGTTAGAGCATATTGCGCAAGAATTGGAGCGAAGATTAAAAAAATCTACCATTGCCGGAAAAACCATAACACTCAAAATAAAATACAGTGATTTTACCCTGAATACCAGAAGCAAGACCATACCTTATTTTATTTCTGATAAAGCCTTGATCCTGGAGACTGCCAAAGAGTTACTTTATCAAGAAGAGCTTCAGAATTCGGTTAGACTGTTGGGTATTTCTTTATCTAACTTAAATACAGATGATAAAAAGGTGAAAAAAACTGACGATAAATCAATTTTAGTGCAATTAAAGTTTGATTTTTAATTATTTACACCCGTTTTTAGCCTTTTGATCAATAATTGTAAATGTTAACAAAAATTAACGGCTATTAGTTGTGCAGCAATTATGGCTAGAATAATTTTGGCTCCTCAAATGAAAAAGAGTTTATTAAAATTCCTTCTTTCCATCTGTATACTACTAACCGGTATATACAGCCCTCTATACGGTAACTACAATATAGAGCATACCTCTTTTCATAACATTCAGCAATTTCAACATGCGATAGCCAATACCCAAGAAACGGTTGCTTTACACAAAACTGTACTTAAAAACTCATTTGGCGACCTAGATAAGGCAATGGCTATTGAGGCTATAGAAATTGAAGAAGAAGAGAGCAAACAATCTCACTATCAAAAAGATGTAGAGCACCAACAAGCTTCTGCGTCATTTTATTTATTAGCTGTTTTATTCTTATTCAGCTATTTTACAAATAGCAGCACACAAAAAAAGCTATTTACTTTTCTACCCAAAGCAAATAGGCGCTTTGTCCTATATCAGGTATTTCGTATTTAAAATTTCTCCAGGTCAAATCTCTATTTGACCCAAAACACGTCTACATTTTTTTAGCAGCAGCCAATTTTAAGATGTAATCATCTTCTGCTTTAAAAATTGTGCGTGTCTCCACATATTCACATTTCATTTTCCAATCAATTAAATATTATACTTATGACCAAGAGCGTACTCCTGATCGCTACCGCATGCACTTTGTTCATTGTGGCAAGCTGTAATTCTAAAAAAGAAAAAAAAGAAGAGCACACCAAATTCTTAATAACCAGTCCAATTAAAAAAGACACTTCTATTACCAAAGATTATGTATGTCAAATACATTCATTTAAACACATTGAACTTAGGGCCCTTGAAAAAGGATATTTGAACGAAATTCATGTAGACGAAGGACAGTTATTGAAAAAAGGGCAAAAAATGTTCAATATAATGCCCAACATTTATGAAGCAGATTTACAAAAAGCAAAGGCAGAGGCTAAAATTGCCGAAATAGAACTACAAAATACCCAACTTTTAGCTGATGGAAATGTGGTTTCTGAAAACGAATTATCCATGGCAAAAGCTAATTTTGATAAGGCCAACGCAGAAGTTTCGCTCGCACAGACCCATTTAGGCTTTACCAATATTCGCGCTCCTTTTGATGGTATCATGGACCATTTACATGTTAGGGAAGGTAGCCTTTTAGACGAGGGCGAACTACTTACCACCTTATCCGATAATTCTAAAATGTGGGTCTATTTCAATGTACCCGAAGCAGAGTATCTAGACTATATCATGAGTACGGACAAAGACTCTAAAAAAGAGGTTCAACTGTTAATGGCCAACAATAAAAGGTTCAACCAAAAGGGAATTGTTGAAACCATTGAAGGAGAATTCAATAATGAAACCGGTAACATTGCCTTTAGGGCCACTTTCCCTAACCCAGATCAGATTTTAAGACACGGTGAAACCGGTAGCGTACTCATGACCATTCCTTTCAATGACGCTTTGATTATACCACAAAAAGCAACTTTTGAGGTATTGGACAAACGCTATGTTTTTGTTCTTGATAATGATAATGTTGTTCACCAAACCGAAATTTCGGTTGCCGCTGAACTACCTCACCTTTTTGTAGTCAGCAAAGGTCTTCAACCTAAAGACAGAATTTTGGTAGACGGTATCAGAATGGTTAAAAACAATGAAAAGATTGAAACCCTATTTGCCGAACCTACCGAGGTAATGTCAAAATTGGCCGTTTACGCCGAATAACCAAAAATCAAAGAACATGTTCAGTAAGTTTATAAAAAGACCGGTATTGGCTATCGTCATATCGGTAATCATAGTATTCGTAGGGTTGCTCTCCATAAAGCAATTACCTATTTCACAGTTCCCGGATATTGCGCCCACAACGGTCAATATCTTTATAGCCTACCCGGGCTCTAGTGCAGACGTACTGGTAAAATCAACGCTTATTCCATTAGAAACCGCAATTAATGGTGTACAAGATATGCGCTATATTGCTTCTGATGCTACAAGTGCCGGTGAAGGTACCATCCGTATCATCTTTGAGCCTGGCACAGACCCTGACCAAGCAGTTGTGAGGGTCAAAACAAGAGTGGATCAAGTAATGCCGTTATTACCGGAACTGGTACAACGTGAAGGTGTTATCATTACTCCTGTACAGCCAAGTATGCTTATGTACGTAAACCTGTATAGTGACAATGCAGATGATCACGAGCTGTTTCTATACAACTACGCATACACCAAAATGATTCCTGAAATTCAACGAATAGATGGTATTGCAAGTGCACAGATCTTAGGTAGCCGTAAGTTTGCCATGCGCGTATGGTTAAAGCCTGATCGTATGCGGGCCTATAATATTTCTGCCGAAGAAATTCTTGAGGCTATGGAAGAGCAAAGTATTTTGGCACGTCCCGGTAGAATTGGGCAAAGTTCCGGCAAAACCTCACAGTCCTTAGAATATGTTCTCATGTACCAAGATAGGTATGATGAACCTCAACAATACAAGGACATTATTCTTAAGGCAAATGCAGAAGGCGAAATTTTAACGCTTGGTGATGTAGCAGACGTGGAGCTTGGTAGCGAATTTTTTGATATCTACTCCAATCTAGATGGAAAACCATCAGCATCTATAGTATTGAAACAAACTTTTGGTAGTAATGCCAGTGATGTTATCGATGAAGTTAAATCCAAGTTGAACGAGCTTAAAAAAGACCTACCCACGGGTCTGGATTACAAAATTAGTTATGACGTTTCCAACTTTTTAAATGCATCCATAGAACAGGTAATACACACACTACGAGATGCCTTTATTCTGGTTGCCATAGTTGTATTTCTCTTTTTGGGCGATTGGCGCTCTACCTTAATTCCCATTATTGCCGTACCCGTTTCCTTGATCGGGGCATTTTTTATTATGCAGTTATTTGGACTCTCCATTAACCTAATTACCCTTTTTGCATTGGTACTGGCCATTGGTATTGTGGTTGATGATGCTATAGTAGTGGTTGAAGCCGTACATGCCAAAATGGAAGAAACCCATGTGGGTCCTTATGAAGCCGTAAAATTAGTAGTCAACGAAATAGGGGGTGCCATAATTGCCATTACTTTGGTAATGGTTTCGGTGTTCATTCCTATTGCTTTTATGACGGGACCTGTTGGGGTTTTCTACCGTCAGTTTTCTATAACCATGGCCGGCTCAATAATTTTATCGGCTATTGTAGCCCTAACCTTAACACCTGTGCTCTGTGCCATGATTCTTAAAAACAACCATGGTAAACAACGTAAAAAAACAATTGTAGATAAATTCATTGATTGGTTTAATAGAGGTTTTGAAAAACTTACGGGTAGGTATGGTAACATCCTAAATAAAATTGTTGCAAGAAGAGTATTGACCTTTGGTATTCTGGGTGCTTTTTGTGTCGCCATATTTTTCACCAACAAAAGTTTACCTGCTGGTTTTATACCAAACGAGGATCAAGGTATGATCTATGCCATTATACAAACACCACCAGGTTCTACCTTGGAACGTACCAATGATGTAGCCCATAAATTACAGCAAATCTGTGAAGAGACTGAAGGTGTGGAGTCCGCCTCTTCATTGGCTGGTTATGAAATCATGACCGAAGGGCGTGGATCAAATGCCGGTACGGTGTTGATCAACCTTAAACCCTGGAGCCAGCGTCATCATTCCGTTCATGAAATCATGGAAGAGCTAGAGGAAGAAACCAAAGATCTAGGTGCGGTAATTGAATACTTTGAACCACCTGCGGTACCCGGTTTTGGATCTTCTGGCGGATTCTCCATGCGTCTTTTAGATAAAACGGACGGAACCGATTATCACGAATTTGAAAAAATCAACAATGATTTTATGGAAGCGTTGTCTAAACGAGATGAGCTTACCGGACTGTTTACTTTTTACTCTGCAAATTACCCCCAATATGAATTAAAAATCAACAATAAGATTGCCATGCAAAAAGGGGTTTCCATTGATAAAGCCATGGAAAACCTGAATATATTAATTGGTAGTACCTATGAACAAGGTTTTATTCGCTTTGGTAGATTTTTCAAAGTGTACACCCAAGCAGCTCCTGAATACAGGGCATTGCCTTCTGACCTAGAAAAACTATTCGTAAAAAATGAAGAGGGAGAAATGGTTCCATATTCCGCCTTTATGTCCATGGAAAAGAGACTGGGACCTAATGAAATCACCAGATATAATTTATACAATTCTGCTTCGATAAGAGGGCTTCCGGCTAGCGGTTATACCAGTGGCGATGCCATACAAGCTATTAACGAAGTTGCAGAGCAAACCTTACCTAGAGGCTTTGATGTGGCTTGGGAAGGTCTTTCATATGATGAGGCGCAAAGAGGAAATGAATCGCTCTACATTTTTATGGTGGTATTGATCTTCGTATACTTTGTTTTGGCGGCCCAGTATGAAAGTTTCCTACTTCCGTTCGCCATCATTCTATCACTACCGGTAGGTGTTCTTGGGTCTTTCTTTATGCTAAAGGCAATGGGACTAGCAAATGATGTTTATGCACAAATCGGACTCATTATGCTTGTTGGCCTACTGGGTAAAAATGCCGTGCTTATCGTTGAATTCGCAGTTCAAAAAAGAAGACAGGGGAGCACTATTCTAGAAGCCGCCATTGAAGGTGCAAAGGTGCGTTTTAGACCTATTCTAATGACTTCCTTTGCTTTTATAGCTGGACTAATTCCTTTGGTTATTGCACATGGCGCAGGGGCAATAGGCAATAGAACCATTGGTGGGTCGGCAATGGGCGGTATGCTTATGGGTACATTAATAGGTGTACTTATTATCCCTGGCCTGTATTACATTTTCGCAAAAATGGCAGATGGTCGTGGACTTATTAAAGGGGAGTCGGACGAACCCGTATCAGAAGAGTTTATGAGACTAAGCGAAGGTGAAAGTAAAACACGCCAAAAGCTACGCGAATTAAAGCAAATGATTAAAAAACTAACCAAAAAAGAAGATAATGATTAAGATAAACAACACCATGAAGCATGGAAAGATCCTATTGCTATTTTTAATACTAATGGGTCTCTTCTATTCTTGTGTGCCCACAAAGCAATTAAAATCGGCAAATACGGACTTACCTGCAAATTTTAATGGTTTGCCCGTAGATACTTTAAATAGTGCACAATTAAAATGGAGCCATTTCTTTGAAGATGAGCATCTTGTTGCATTGATAGATACCGCCTTGGCAAATAACCAAGAGTTGCGCATTATGATGCAGCAAATTGATGTTGCCCAGAACGAAGTGAAAGCAAGAAAAGGAGAATATTTGCCTTTTATAAATTATGGTGCCGGAGCTGAAGTAGAAAAAGTTGGCGAATATACCCGTAACGGTGCTGTTGAAAAAAACTTGGATATCAGGGAAGGCGAAGAATTTCCTGAGCCTTTAACAGATTACTCCGCCGGTCTATTTGCTACCTGGGAATTGGATGTTTGGAAAAAACTACGCAATTCCAAAAAGGCCGCCACCTTAGAATACCTATCTACTATTGAAGGCAAAAACTTTATGGTTACCAGGTTAATTGCGGAAATAGCCCAATCATATTACGAATTGATCGCATTGGATAATCAATTGGCAATCATTGAGCAAAATCTAGAATTACAAGGTAATGCCCTAACTATGGTCCGGCTACAAAAGCAAGCAGCTAGAGCTACCGAATTAGCGGTAAAAAGATTTGAGGCCGAGGTAGCCAAGAATAAAAGTCACAAATTTGAAGTTCAACAAGAAATTGTTGAAATGGAAAATAAGCTGAATTTTTTGGTAGGTAGACAACCACAGCATATTGCCCGTAATTCCGATGATTTTACAGCAACAGTAATAAATACTATTGATGCCGGTATACCATCACAGTTGCTTTTAAATAGGCCGGATATTAGGCAAGCGGAATTTGAACTGGAAGCGGCAAAATTGAATATAAAGGTTGCTAGGGCAAATTTTTATCCTTCAATAACATTAAAGGCTGGCGTTGGGCTACAGGCATTTAAACCAAAATACCTGACACATACCCCAGAATCTTTGATTTATAGCGCCGTTGGAGATATTGTAGGGCCATTGATCAATAGAAATGCCATTAAAGCAGATTACAATACCGCAAATTCCAAACAAATACAGGCAGTCTATGAATATGAAAAAGCTGTTTTAGGCGGATATATTGAAGTTGTAAGTATGCTTTCAAAAATTGAAAATCTTAAGCAGCGTTATATGTTGAAAGAGGACCAAGTAGAATCCTTAACCGCTTCAATCGATTTGTCTACACGGCTGTTTCAATCTGCTAGAATTGAATATACGGAAGTATTGTTTACTCAACGTGAGGCATTGGAATCTAGAATGGAACTTGTTGAGACCAAGAAAGAACAACTTATGGCAAGGGTTCAAATGTACCAAGCTTTGGGAGGTGGTTGGTTTTAGTCCATACATTAAAAGAACATTACAACTCCTTTTTTTAAAGGAGTTGTTTCGTTATTTATATACTAAAAAGAAAAAACTTTGGTGATAAGTATATTTAAGACCGGCAAACACACCTATTTTTCAGCACTTTACACAATTTTATGTTGATACTTTTAACAGTTAAGCAACTAAAATACACTCCAATTGTTAAACACTTTTGTTAATCCACTGGCAAAATTTTTAATCGCCCTTCGGTTTTTATAGTTTTAACAAAAATTGCTATGAAAAGAAATTTAATGTATCACCATAAATATCATTTATGAACGAGTTGAAAGATTATGATGATGCCATTGTCAAATTCAGAAAAAGTTTAAAACAATCTATTTTGCCGGTAATCTCTTGGGATTTTTATGGCAAAAACTATGAAGCCATTAATAATGCTGAAGATGACATGAATTCCCTATTGTCCTTAAGTTCAATAAATTCCTGGTCTATTGACACCAAGATACTTGACAAAAAGCTAAAAACGGACAAGAATATAATTGTTATTACCGATACTAATTTAAATATCGTTTTTGCCACTAGGAATATGTGGGATATGAGCCAATATCATCCTGATGAAATCATTGGAAAATCTCCTAAAATGTTTCAAGGTAAACTGACCACTACGGCACCTCTTAAGATAATATCAAAGGCTGTTAAGGAACAACAACCATTTGAGGTTACCGTGGTCAATTACAGAAAAGACGGTTCTATCTATAATTGTTGTATTAAGGGTGCTCCTATATTCAACACCAAAGGAAAGGTCGTTAATTTTATTGCTTTTGAAAAAGAAGTAGCTTAACAAGGGGTAAGCTACATAAAAAAGGGACCGTTCTTCAACGGTCCCTTTTTTTATACAATATTCTAAATACTAAATATCTTCAGATTCTATTTCCGTAACCCTTAAGGTATTTACCATGCCCTTATCCTTTATTGGCATTGCAGCTAAACTAACCAACATATCTCCCACTTCCAAAAATCCTTTATTGAATGCAATTCTGTTTACGTCATCAATAGTATCATCCGTAGAAACAAAGCGATCATAATAAAACGCTTTAACCCCCCAAAGTAAGTTTAATTGGGAAAGTATTCTTTTATTTGATGTAAACACCAAAATGTGCGCACTTGGCCTCCATGCCGAAATTTGAAATGCGGTATACCCACTATTGGTCAAGGTAGAAATAGCCTTTGCCTTAATTTCATTGGCCATTAAGGCCGCATGGTAACAAATGGATTTTGTAATAAATCTTTTGGTGCGAATGTGCGGTGGGTCATGCGGTACATGTATAAGTTCCGATCCCTCTACACTCTGTAAAATACTTGACATTTTCTCAATTACCTGTACCGGATAATTACCTACGGAAGTTTCCCCGGATAACATAACGGCATCTGCACCATCCATAACGGAATTGGCAACATCATTGACCTCTGCCCTAGTAGGTGTTAGACTGGTAATCATGGTTTCCATCATTTGCGTGGCAATGATCACCGGTATTCTAGCTTTTTTGGCACGTAATACCAACTGCTTTTGAATTAGCGGCACTTCATGTGCAGGTACCTCAACACCTAAATCTCCACGGGCCACCATTAAGCCGTCACAATAGGCAACAATCTTGTCTATATTTTCTACGGCTTCTGGCTTTTCTATTTTGGCAATAATAGGAATTTTATGATCGGAATGTTTGTTAATGATATTCTGAAGATCAATTAAATCCTGACTAAAACGTACAAATGATAAAGCCAACCAATCTACTTCAAGACCAATAGCAAATTCTGCATCCTTAATATCCTTTTTGGTAAGTGCCGGTAAGGAAATATTGGTGTTAGGTAGATTTACACCTTTTTTGGATTTTAGGGGTCCACCTTGGATAACTTTGGCCAAAACTTCGTCTTCACCGTTGGTATTTACCACTTCAAACATTAATTTACCATCATCCAAAAGAATACGCTCCCCAGCCTTAACATCCCTAGGAAATTCCTTATAGTTCATGTAAACACGTTTGGCAGTACCTTCAAAAGGTGTTCCCGTAACAAAGGTAATTTCATCACCTGGGCTTACCACTACATCACCGGCCATTACTCCTACACGCAATTTTGGACCTTGTAAATCGGCCAAAATCGATGTATTTGTATCCAATTCCGCATTCAGTTCACGAATCATTTTTACACGTTCCTTTACATCTTCATAATCCGCATGGGAAAAATTTATTCTAAAGACATCTACTCCTGCATTGATCATGCTCCTGAGTACCTCTTTCTTGCTAGTTGCAGGCCCTAATGTGGCTACAATTTTCGTCTTTTTTACAGTTGGCATTTTTAAAATATTAAATTGTTCTTTGACTTTAGTTTTTCTGTACTTATTTCATATGCGGCCATAACCCTAGGCAGCATAAGTATATTCTTAATCAACGAATTGGTATCGAAATCTTTCTCTGTCTCTATCTTTAATAGATAATCCACATCCTTATATTCCGGTATTAGCCTTGGTTTTGTAAATGTTGATTCGTTCTGAAATAAATCGTTGTTGCTAATTACTTCTTGTTCACTACTGTGGTTTGCAACAAGCACCCAATACATGTCATGAAATTCATCTTCCCATTCAAAAATTGGAAACGATTTGTTTTCAGCAAGGTTAAAATTTTTTTTAGCTCTTTTAAATTTTGATTTTATACTTTGATTTAAACCGTATACCAAGGCATAATCATCTAATGTAGTATGCAAAGCTATTAAAATAAAGGATTCATCATAGAAATCATCGTTTATTTTATAAATAGCTGCCATACTTTTGGAAAAGGGGTAAATATAGAACTTAAAAGCTTTAAAGCCTAGCGTACCTTTTTGATATAAATAGTATAAAAGTTATTAAAATGTTAGCATTTGTTACCGCTGTAACCATTTTAATTTTCCATCTTATCCTGTAGCGCAAAAAATGCCCTTTTTGCGGCTCTTTCCTCTGCCTTTTTTTTTGATGTTGCCCTTGCTTTGGCCACCACGCTGTCCCCTATTGAAAGTTTTACCGCAAAATGTTTCAATGGGTCGTTGCCCGTGTCCTCGTAAACATCAAAATCAAACGATTTTTTCTTTTTTTGACACCATTCAATGACCAAACTTTTATAGCTGATAACCCTACCTTCCAATTGTTCTATATCCACATAAGGTCCAATAACCCTATGTTGAATGAACTTTTCGCAATACTTATACCCCCTGTCCAAATAAATGGCACCTACCAATGCCTCAAAGACATTACCATGAATATTTTGTCCAAAATGCGATTTAGGAATTCTGCTTTCCACAAAATTGATGAGTCCAAGGTCTTTCCCCAATTCATTAAGATGTTCCCTGCTTACGATCTTTGATCGCATTTTAGTAAGATACCCTTCATCCCCATCCGGGACTTCACTGTAAAGATGTTTGGATATAATGGTTCCCAGCATAGAATCTCCCAAAAACTCTAACCGCTCATAATTCATTGCATTACCATTAGCGTCCTTCTTGTTCATGGACCTATGTAAGAATGCCTTTTTATATACAGACAATGTTTTAGGCTTAAACCCAAGTATTTTGGTTATTCCCAAAAAAAAATCCCCATCCTCTTTAGAATGGGAATTAAATAAATTTTTTGGAAAGGTCATAAAAATTAAATTAATCTAATTTTTTAAAAACCACACAAGCATTGTGACCTCCAAAACCGAACGTATTGCTCATGGCAACCTTTACATCCCGTTTTTGGGCCTTGTTCAACGTAAGGTTGAGGCTTGGGTCTATATTTTCATCTACAGTGGTATGATTGATCGTAGGGGGTACTATACCATGCTCCATTGATAAAATGGATGCAATGGCCTCAATAGCCCCGGCAGCACCCAGTAAATGACCGGTCATTGATTTTGTAGAATTGATGTTTATTGTTTTGGCATGTTCTCCAAATACCTTGGTAATTGCCTTTAGTTCTGCCACATCACCTAAAGGTGTAGACGTACCATGTGTATTTATGGTATCTACATCCTCTATGGACATTTGGGCATCCCTAAGACAATTCTCCATTACCCTTACCACCCCAATTCCGTCTGGATGTGGTGCGGTCATATGGTATGCATCACTTGACATACCGCCACCAGCAACTTCTGCATAAATCTTTGCTCCTCTTGCAACTGCATGTTCATATTCCTCTAGAACCAAGGCACCTGCTCCTTCTCCAAGCACAAAACCGTCCCTGGTAGCATCAAATGGTCTAGATGCCGTTTCCGGACTTTCATTTCTTGTAGATAATGCATGCATTGCTCCAAAACCGCCCATACCTGCTATGGTTACGGCTGCCTCGCTACCTCCTGTGACAATGACATCACAATGTCCCAACCTAATATAGTTCAAGGCATCTATCATTGCATTGGCAGATGATGCACAAGCGGAAACCGTGGTATAATTTGGACCCATAAAACCATGCTTTATGGAAATATTGCCCGGTGCAATATCAGCGATCATCTTTGGAATAAAGAATGGATTGAACCTGGGAGTACCATCACCATTGGCAAAATTCATCACTTCGTTCTGGAAAGTTTCCAACCCGCCAATACCTGCTCCCCAAATAACACCTACTCGAAACTTATCCAGTTTGTCCAAATCTAATTTAGAATCGCGAATAGCCTCATCTGAAGATACCAATGCATATTGTGCAAATCTATCCAGCTTACGCCCTTCCTTTCTATCGAAATGATCTTCTGTGTTATAATTCTTGAGCTCGCAAGCGAACTTTACCTTAAATTTTTCCGTATCGTAATAAGTTATTGGTGCAGAGCCGCTTTTACCGCTAACCAATGCATCCCAATACTCCTCTATATTATTACCAATTGGGGTAAGTGCCCCCAAACCTGTAACTACAACTCGCTTTAACTGCATTTAACTTCTTATTTGTTTAAATCTAAACCAAGCGTAAATTAAAAAAAATTATCCATGCGGAGCATTTACCACATGGATAATTTGGATTCTATTTAAGAAAACATGTTTTACTTCGCTTCTTCTATATAGCTGATGGCTTGACCAACAGTTGCGATATTTTCGGCTTGGTCGTCTGGAATCTGAATATCAAATTCTTTTTCGAACTCCATTATCAACTCTACCGTGTCCAATGAATCTGCGCCTAAATCGTTAGTAAAGCTAGCTTCGGTTACCACTTCGTTCTCATCAACTCCTAATTTATCAACGATGATAGCTTTAACTCTTGATGCAATGTCTGACATAATAATATTTGTTTTAAAAATTTAAATTGAAGGCAAAAATAAAAAACTTTGGATTAAAACCACTAATTGTCGTTAAAATGTATTGTAATTTAATAAAATTAAGGACATGTGCTGTAATTTTACCATATTAATATTTTGTTTCGGTAACCATTAAAAAAGGTAGTGAAAAGTAGTGAGGTAATAGAACTATAAATTGATAATCGTTTTTTTCTAATCGCTGACAAGCTTTTTATTTGCTTTTTTTTGCCGAATTTAATTTAACCGTTAGCCCCCTTATAAAGACCACAACTATTGAAAACCAAAAAAATTATTCTTTTTGCCTCCGGTTCCGGATCTAATGTAGAGAACATTGCCAATTATTTTAAACTCCGCAATGATGTTACTATATGCTGTGTACTTACTAACAAAAGCGATGCCAAAGTCATTGACCGTTGCAATAGATTAGGATTAAACGCCCTTTATTTTAACCGACAAGCCTTTTCTAAAAGCGATTTCATTCTTAATATGTTACGTTCGTTAGAACCTGATTTAATTGTATTGGCCGGATTTCTATGGAAAATACCGGAAGCTATTACCCAATCATTTCCCAATAAGATCATTAATATTCACCCTGCCCTATTACCCAAATACGGCGGTAAGGGAATGTATGGCATGAACGTTCATAATGCCGTAAAGGAACACAACGAACAGGAAACCGGTATTACCATACATTATGTCAATGCCAACTATGATGAAGGCGCAATCATAAAGCAGGTAAACGTTGAACTTTTGCCCAATGATAGCCCAGAAGACATTGCCGCTAAAGTTCACCAATTGGAATACGAATATTTTCCAAAAGTCATCGATAATTTACTATCATCGTTATTATAATGGCAAAGAAAAAGTTTTATGTGGTCTGGAAAGGAAAAAAGCCAGGTATATACGAGTCATGGAAAGATTGTAAAAAATCTATTGATGGTTATGCAGGTGCCGAATACAAATCATTTGAATCTTTTGAGATCGCCAAAAAAGCGTATAATGGCACTTATGCAGACTTTAAAGGAAAAAAGAAGGCAACAACTACCCTGTCTAAAGAAGAATTGCTTAGAATAGGACAGCCAAATTACAATTCTATTTCCGTAGATGCCGCATCTAGTGGAAATCCCGGGGTTATGGAATACCAAGGCGTAGATACCAAAACCGGCAAAAAATTGTTCAAACAAGGCCCTTTTCCCCAAGGCACTAACAATATTGGGGAGTTTTTGGCCATTGTCCACGGACTAGCATTCTTAAAAGAACGTAAAAGTGACCGGATGATTTATACCGATTCCAGAACGGCCATGAGCTGGGTCCGCAAAAAAAAATGCAATACAAAACTGGCCGCATCCGCTAAAAACGCATCGCTATTTAACCTGATCAAAAGAGCTGAGGAGTGGTTGAAGAACAATCAGTACACTACCGTAATCGTAAAATGGGAAACAAAGGCGTGGGGTGAAATTCCTGCTGATTTTGGTAGGAAATAATTTGCAAAAAATTTTATCAACCTTTGTTTGATAATTAATGTAAGGAGTAATCGTAAAACCATTTTAATTAGCTTACCAAAACCGTATATTTGCAGCTTAAATTTTTTAAACTTTATGGGCAAACTTTTAATTGTTGGTACTGTCGCTTTTGATGCTATAGAAACTCCGTTCGGCAAAACGGATAAAATTTTGGGCGGCGCAGCTACCTATATTGCACTTGCTGCATCTCAATTTGAAGTAGATTCTGCCATTGTTTCTATTGTAGGTGATGATTTGCCCCAAGAATATTTAGATCTTTTGACCGATAGGGATATTGATATCTCTGCCCTAGAGATCGTAAAAGGTGGCAAGACCTTTTATTGGAAAGGAAAATATCATAATGACCTGAATACAAGGGATACACTGGTTACCGAATTAAATACATTAGAGGATTTTAACCCGGTAGTGCCCCAAGATTATAATGATGCAGATGTTGTTATGCTAGGAAATCTTCACCCTATAGTTCAATTAGGTGTAATTAACCAAATGAAAAAACGACCAAAGTTGATCATATTGGATACCATGAACTTTTGGATGGACAATGCCTTGGAGGATTTAATGGAAGTGATCAAACATATTGATGTACTTACCATTAATGATGAAGAGGCAAGACAGCTTACAGGAGAATATTCATTGGTAAGGGCAGCACAGAAAATATTTACTATGGGCCCTAAATTTGTGGTAATCAAAAAAGGCGAACATGGTGCCTTGCTGTTCAATGAAAGTCAAATATTTTTTGCCCCTGCTTTGCCCCTAGAGGAAGTTTTTGATCCAACTGGTGCAGGTGATACTTTTGCCGGTGGTTTTGCAGGATACTTGGCAGCTAGCAACGATAGTTCTTTTGAAAATATGAAGAAGGCCGTTATCCATGGGTCTAATCTAGCATCATTTAGTGTTGAAAAGTTTGGCGCAGAAAGAATGCTGAAACTTGATCGAAAAGAAATAAGAGAAAGACTGCATCAATTTAAAAAATTAACGCAGTTTGATATAGAATTACAATAAACCCCTAGCCCCAATTTTTTGGGGTTTTTTTAATACCAATACGCAATGAGTGACGCAATTAAGCATGAATGTGGTATTTCCGTAATACGGTTGTTAAAACCCTTGGAATATTACAAGGAAAAATACGGAACGGCTTTCTATGGTGTAAACAAAATGTACCTGATGATGGAAAAGCAGCACAATCGTGGACAGGATGGTGCAGGTTTTGCCAGTATTAAATTAGATGTAAAAGCCGGGGAACGTTATATGAGCCGTGTAAGGTCATGCCAGCAACAGCCAATACAGGATATTTTTGCCCAAATAAACGATCGCATCAATTCTGAGCTGAAAGAACATCCTGAATATGAACATGATGTTGCTTTGCAGAAAAAGAATATTCCCTATATAGGTGAATTGTTATTGGGCCATGTTCGCTATGGCACTTTTGGCAAGAACAGTATAGAAAGTGTTCATCCATTTTTAAGACAGAATAACTGGATGCACCGTAACCTTATTGTTGCAGGTAACTTCAACATGACCAATGTCCATGAACTTTTTGACAATTTGGTGCAGTTAGGCCAACACCCCAAGGAAATGGCAGATACCGTTACCGTTATGGAGAAAATAGGCCATTTTCTTGATGATGCCGTTGCCAAACTCTATAAACAGATTAAAAAAGAAGGCTATACCAAACAGCAGGCTTCACCTATAATTGCAGAACGCTTAAAAATTTCCAAAATACTTAAAAGGGCCGCTAAAAATTTTGATGGTGGTTATGCTATGGCCGGTTTACTGGGCCATGGAGATGCTTTTGTTCTTAGGGATCCAAGCGGAATAAGACCTGCTTATTACTACAAAGATGATGAGGTCGTGGTGGTCGCGTCTGAACGACCGGCAATACAGACTGTATTCAACGTACCTTATGATGAGGTAAAAGAATTAGATCCCGGTGCCGCCATAATCATTAAAAAGAACGGTACAAGTGCCATAAAACAAATACAGGAACCCAAAGAGCGTAAAGCTTGTTCTTTTGAACGTATCTATTTTTCAAGAGGAAGCGATAAGGAAATTTATCAAGAACGTAAAGCATTGGGCAAGCTTGTGTTTCCCCAAATCCTGGATGCCATTCAAGAAGATATCAAAAACACTGTTTTTTCTTATATACCAAACACGGCAGAAACCTCTTTCTACGGCATGGTCAAAGAGGCCCAAAACTATCTGAACAAGAAAAAAGAAGAACAGATCTTAGCCTTAGGGCCTAAAATTACAGGTGAGCAATTACACGAAATACTGGAAGTAAGGCCAAGGATTGAAAAAGTGGCCATTAAAGATGCCAAACTGCGTACGTTTATAACCCAAGATAGTAGTAGGGACGACTTAGTGGCGCACGTCTACGATATTTCCTACGGTTCAGTTAAAAAAGGAGATAATCTTGTCATCATAGATGACAGTATTGTTAGGGGTACCACTTTAAAGAAGAGTATTTTAAGGATTTTAGATCGTCTTTCACCCAAAAAAATAATTGTTGTTTCATCTGCACCCCAGATTAGATATCCTGATTGTTATGGTATAGATATGGCCAAATTGGAAGATTTTATCGCATTTAAAGCTGCTTTGGCCCTCCATGAAGAACACAATACCCTACATATTGTTGAGGAAATTTATCAAAAATGTTTAACTCAGGTTAAAAGCAAGGATAAGGATGTCATTAATTATGTAAAGGATTTTTACAAACCCTTTAGCGCCAATCAAATATCCGCTAAAATTGGAGAGTTATTAAGTCCGGAAGGTATAAATGCAGAAGTCTCTATTATATACCAAACCATTTCTAGTTTACACCAAGCCTGCCCTAAAAATCTTGGGGATTGGTATTTTACCGGCAATTATCCTACCCCTGGTGGAAATAGAGTTGTAAATAGAGCCTTTATTAATTTTTACGAAGGAAATAACGAAAGGGCGTATTAATAAAATTTTCGATGAAATGCACTCTAATTGTGTATTTCATCGACAAAAAGTGTATTTCATCGACTGAATAGTCAGAATGAACTCCATGGCTTTACATTTAAACTTACCATAGCATAAGTAGGTTAAGTTCATGGTAAGATTTGGGGCAAAAAAGGTGGAGAACTCTCCGCCTTTTTTATTTTCTGCTCTATTTTAAAATAACGTTCAACTACTATTTTTAATTAAAGATGACCTTTTAACGTCTTTAAGGGGCGTTTAACAAATACCTTTTACCAGTTTGGTCAAGGATTATATCTTTGAAGGACCATAGCATAAGTAGGTTAAGTTCATGGTAAGATTTGGGGAAAAGACGGGGCTATGCTCCGTCTTTTTATTTTACACCCTTTTGTATTTCCACTGGACGATTATAGCACGAATTATAAAGTAAACTTACCGTTTGACCAATGTTTGGGGAGTTCAACGCAAAACTTTTATAACAAACCAAACCAACAATATATTTGGAGGACCATAGCATAAGTAGGTTAAGTTCATGGTAAGATTTGGGGAAAAGGCGGGGCTATGCTCCGTCTTTTTATTTTGCACCTATTTTTGCGCTAAACCCTTATATTACCTTAGATGAACGGCATTTATTGAAAAAGAGCAAAGCAATAAATGCAATTATTTTTCTTAAATTTTCTTTTTTTATTTACTCAATACCAGTAATTTAGTATTGCCATAGCATAAGTAGGTTAAGTTTATGGTAAGATTTGGGACGAAAAGGGTGGAGATTTCTCCGCCCTTTTCTATTTTACATCCACAAAAAAACCACCTAAGTAATTTTTAGGTGGTCTTTAAAGTATTACAATAAACTTTTACAGCATCTATTTATTTATTTGCCGCATATAAGTTAGAAACTTCTTCCCAGTTGATCAGGTTAAAAAAGGCCTCAATATATTCCGGTCTTTTATTTTGATAATTTAGGTAATAAGCGTGTTCCCAAACATCTAAGCCCAAGATTGGAAAACCGCCACAACCTACGCCTGGCATAATTGGATTGTCTTGATTAGGAGTTGAGCAAATTTCTAATTTACCCCCTTTATGAACACATAGCCACGCCCAACCTGAACCAAATCTGGTACCAGCGGCACTTGAAAATTTATCCTTAAACGCATCAAAAGAGCCAAAAGCACTATCTATGGCCCCTGCAAGTTCCCCACTTGGTTTACCTCCTCCGTTAGGAGATAAAATGGTCCAGAACAAAGAATGGTTGTAAAAACCACCACCGTTATTTCTAACAGCACCGTTATCCATGTCCAACCCAGTTAAAATATCCTCAATAGATTTTTTTTCCAAATCAGTACCTTCTATGGCAGCGTTTAATTTAGAAGTATATCCATTATGATGTTTTGTATGATGTATTTCCATTGTCCTAGCATCTATATGAGGCTCTAAAGCATCATAGGCGTAAGGCAATTTCGGTAATTGAAAAGCCATAATTTATTTATTTTTATGTTAATATTAATTGTCTATCAAAGCTACGAATTTTAACATTTATATTCACTAAATAATTTGTTAAGAACTGTACAGGAATCCTTAATTTGCGGTAAAAATCCGTGCCCAGTAATTCTTTTACCATATATAATGCTTCAGCAGGTTCCGGCAAAACCTATGCCCTTGCTAAAGTATATTTGAAAATTATTCTGGCATCTCCTCAAAACTTCAGAAAAATATTGGCCATAACATTTACCAACAAAGCGGTAAATGAAATGAAGCATCGTATATTAAACAGCCTTTATGAATTTTCGAGAACGCCCTCAATTGATCAGGCCAATCCGTTATTAAAGGATATTCTCAATGAAACGGACTATACCTTTGAAGAACTTACAAAATTAAGTTCTCTGCGTCTAAAGCAAATATTGCACAATTATGCTTTTTTCGACATCTCTACCATAGATAAATTTACGCACAGGCTTATTAGAACATTTGCCAAGGATTTGAAAATTCCCCAAAACTTTGAAGTTGTGCTGGATGTGGACCTGCTCTTACAAGAAGCGGTTGAACGCGTAATAGACAAAGCTGGTGAAAATGCCGAGTTTACCAAAGTCTTGTTGGACTTTGCCCTAGAAAAAATAGACGATGACCGCAGCTGGGACATTGCGTTTGACCTATTAAAAATTGGCAAACTTCTTTTTGACGAAAACAATGCCGAACATCTTAAAAACCTGAAAGACCATGACATTGGTGATTTTCTTAAGCTACAAGACTTATTAAAAACCAAAGTCAATACACTTGAAAAACAAGTAAAAGAGATTGCGGCCAAAGTTTTGGATTATATCATAAACCAAGGTTTGGATCATAAGGATTTTCCAAGAGAGACATTGCCCAATCATTTCAAAAAAATTATAGATGGTAATTTTAAGCCAAGCCAATTATATAACAATAAGCTTGAAGAGAACTTAGCGGAGGGTAAGATTTTAAAATCATCCATTAAAAATGTTCCGCAAGAGCTGTCCGCCCAAATACTTCAAGACTATCTTCAAATAAAGGACAGTATTTATAAAATGGGCCTATATAGTAATGTCAACAGAAACATTATACCCTTTGCCCTATTGAATGCCATACAAAAAGAACTAAAAATAATACAGGAAGAAAAGGATCAATTATCAATTTCTGAATTCAATACTTTAATTGCCAATGAGGTAAAAGATCAGCCGGCACCATTTATATATGAGCGTCTTGGTGAAAAATACCGTCATTATTTTATAGATGAATTTCAGGACACTTCCCAAATGCAATGGGAAAACCTAGTCCCTTTAATAGGAAATGCCATGGAAGGCCAAGATGAACTGGGAGGTACCGGTTCCCTATTTTTGGTCGGTGACCCAAAACAGGCCATATATAGGTGGAGAGGTGGAAAGGCCGAGCAATTTTTAGATTTGGCAACACAGCAAACACACCCCTTTACCATAGCATCAACCTTGGTCACCCTTCCTAAAAATTATAGAAGTTGCGCAGAAATCATCAATTTCAACAATACATTCTTTCAAAGTATTAGCCCGTTCTTGGAAAATACACTTTATCAAGATTTTTTTAAGCTGGGAAACCAACAGGAAACTTCAGGCAAAGATGGCGGATATGTAAACATTTCCTTTCTAGAAGAAGAAGAGGACGAGGCGTATGCAGAACAAACCTTGCAAACCATTGCCACGTGTCTATCTAAGGGCTATACCTATAGTGATATTTGTATCATTATCAGAAAAAAGAAACATGGGTTAATACTTGCCAATTACCTCATGGAACATAACATTCCCGTTGTTTCATCAGACTCCCTATTATTGAGCGGTAGCCCCAAAACCATATTTTTGGTCCAACTGGTACGCTATATGGTTCAACCTGCAGAATTGGATATCCAATATGGACTCTTAGATTTTCTGTCACAAGGCAAACAGGACAAACATACCTACATCTATCAAAACCTTAATCATTTAGATGCCCACTTATTGGAGGCCTACGGTTTTGATAGTGGAAAACTACGCCAAGTTTCGGTTTTTGACGGGCTGGCCTATGCCATTAAGGTGTTTAATTTAAATGCTGATTCAGATGCGCATCTTTCCGCATTCATGGACCTGGTTTTTGATATTGAACAAAAATATGGGTCAGATATGCAATCCTTTTTAGATTATTGGGACAAGAAAGGAAACTCTACGAGCATTAGTACTCCAGAAAATCTGGAATCAGTTCAGATCATGACCATTCACAAATCAAAAGGTTTGGAGTTTCCCGTAGTCATTTTTCCCTATGCCAATTCTAACATTTATGAGGAAATTGACCCTAAATTATGGCTTCCGGTAGATAGTAATGAATATTTAGGTTTCAATGAACTATTGATCAATAAAAAACAGGAAGTAAGGCATTATGGTCTGTTAGAATCCATGCTATATGATACCGACCACCAAAAACTACAATTAGATGCGTACAATCTTTTATATGTGGTATTGACCAGAGCGGTTAATGCCTTATTTATTATAAGTGCCCATATGATCGACAGGAAAGGGGACCATAACGTCAATTATTATTCAGGATTATTCATGCATTTTCTTAAGAATGCCGGAATTTGGCAACCAAATCAATTTACCTATGCCTTTGGCTCATTGCAAGATTGTACTAAAATTGACACCGTAAATCCTAGGCAAAAAACCATACCTTATATATATACCTTTAAAGACCGACCAGAATTTAAAATTTTAGCCACATCCGGAATTCTTTGGAACGAGGGTATGGATACGGCTATTGACCAAGGAAATGTTGTTCATTTTATTTTAAGCATGATTCACAAAGCCTCTGACCTTGACCGTGCCATGCAACTGGCCGTACAAAAAGGATTGATCAAAGAAATAGAGCGGGACGATTATAAAAAAAAGGTACAACAAGTAATTTTTCATAAGGGCCTCAAACATTTTTATGAAGAGGACTGGGAAGTACTTAACGAAAGAGACCTCCTATTACCTGATGGTACTGTACTAAGGCCCGATCGTGTTGTCATCAAAAATAAAGGTGCAGTTATAATAGATTACAAAACCGGTGAGCGCAGTACTGCATACCACAACCAAATAACTAGCTACGGACAAGGATTTGCAAGCATGGGCTATACAATTGAACAAAAAATCATTGTGTATATTAATACCAAAATAGAACTAGAATATATCTAATCATATGTACGGAAAAATAAAGGAATATTTAGAACAGGAAATTCAATCCATTAAGAATGACGGACTTTTTAAAGAAGAACGGATAATCGTTTCTCCGCAAGATGCCGTTATTAAGATAGATACAGGTCAAGAGGTAATAAATTTTTGTGCCAATAATTATTTAGGGCTTTCTTCCCACCCAGATGTCATACAAGCTGCCAAAGATGCAATGGACACCCACGGCTTTGGAATGTCATCGGTAAGGTTTATCTGTGGTACGCAGGACATCCATAAAGAACTGGAAAAAAAAATTGCCGATTTCTATGAAACCGAAGACACCATACTGTATGCCGCGGCATTTGATGCCAATGGTGGTGTGTTTGAGCCTTTGTTCACTGCCGAAGATGCCATTATATCAGATTCATTGAACCATGCCTCTATCATCGATGGCGTACGGTTGTGCAAAGCAAAGCGCTATCGGTATGCCAACAGCGATATGGCAGACTTAGAGGCTCAGTTGATCAAGGCCAATGAAGACAAGGCCCGGTTTAAAATAATTGTTACGGACGGTGTGTTCTCCATGGATGGACTGGTTGCTCCCTTGGATAAAATATGTGACCTGGCCGATAAATATGATGCCCTAGTGATGATAGATGAATGCCATGCCACCGGATTTATAGGTGAAAAAGGAAAGGGTACGTTAGAGGAAAAAGGTGTTATTGGCAGAATAGACATCATAACAGGAACATTGGGTAAAGCCTTGGGCGGTGCAATGGGTGGTTATACTACAGGAAAAAAAGAAATTATCACCTTGCTTAGACAACGGTCCAGACCCTACCTTTTTTCTAACTCGTTGGCACCGGCCATTGTGGGGGCTTCCATTAAGGTGTTCGATATGTTGAAGAACGATACTTCCCTAAGGGATAAATTGCAGGAAAATACGGCATACTTTAAAAAAGGCATCAAACAGGCTGGTTTTGATATCGTAGATGGAGATTCCGCCATTGTACCCGTAATGCTATATGACGCAAAGCTCTCCCAAGATATGGCGAACAAACTTTTGGAAAAAGGTATTTACGTCATTGGTTTTTTCTATCCGGTAGTACCAAAAGGAAAAGCACGTATACGGGTTCAACTATCGGCAGCACATTCAAAGGAACATCTAGATGCTGCCATTAACGCATTTACCGAAGTCGGAAAAGAGCTAAAAATCGTTTAAATGCGCCTTTTAATCTATTAAATGCGTTAAAAAAAATAGGAAATTGATTTTGTTAATAATATTTAACAAGTTACATTTGCAGCTAATAAACACTTAAACTTAAAAATTAATACATGAAACATCTTAGCAAATTATTGGTTGCTGCCCTACTTGTTGTAGGTATTAACAGCATACAAGCGCAAGACGAGAATAATCCTTGGCAAGTACAGTTCGGGGTTAATGCCATTGACCCATACCCAACTGGAGATATGAGTTCTTTCGGTAACGAATTCTTTAATGTGAACGACCACTGGAACATTTTACCTTCTATTTCTTACGTAGGTGTATCTAAGCACGTTGGTGACGGCTTCTCTATTGGAGCAAGAGGTTCTCTTAATAAAATTAGCAAATTAGGTGACGTTAGTGTTGACGATCTTTCTCACTATGCTATAGATGGTACAATAAAATATGATTTCATCAAAAGAGAAACCGTAATTGATCCTTTCGTTGAGATAGGTGGTGGTTATACCTGGGTTGATGAAATTGGTGCTGGTACTGTAAATGGTGGTCTTGGTTTGAACATTTGGTTCTCTGACAACTTAGGTCTTACATTACAATCTAACTACAAGCATGCTTTTGAAGATTACGGTGTTAAGCATTTCCAACACTTAGCTGGTATTTCAGTTAAATTTGGTGGTACTGATACTGATGGTGATGGTATCTATGACAAAGATGATGCTTGTCCAGAAGTTGCTGGTCTTGAAGCTTTCAACGGTTGTCCAGATGCTGACGGTGACGGTATTGAAGATAGCAAAGATAGCTGTCCTAACGAAGCTGGTTCTAAAGAAATGAACGGATGTCCGGATGCTGACGGTGATGGTGTTGCAGATAAAGATGATGCTTGTCCTAACGAAGCTGGTCTTCCTGCTTTAGCTGGTTGTCCTGATGCTGATAGCGATGGTGTTGCAGATAAGGATGATTCTTGTCCTTCTGAAGCTGGTCCTGCTGAAAACAAAGGTTGCCCATGGCCAGATACTGATGGTGACGGTGTTCTTGACAAAGATGATCAATGTCCAGATGTTGCCGGTACAGTAGCTAACGCTGGTTGTCCTGAAGTAACTGCTGAAGTACAAAAGCAATTGAACGATTACGCTAGAACTATCTTGTTCGATACTGGTAAATCTTCTATCAAAGCTGAGTCTACTTCTGTAATGGTTGATATTATTACAATCCTTAAAGAATATCCTAACGCTAAGTTTACCGTTGAAGGTCATACTGATAGCGTAGGTAGTGAAAAATTAAATCAGAGTCTTTCTGAGTCAAGAGCTCTTTCTGTAAAAGAATTCTTAGTTGACAAAGGAATTGAAGAGTTCAGATTATCTGCAGTTGGTTACGGTGAGTCTAAGCCTATCGCTACTAACAACACAAGAGCTGGTAGAACTCAAAACAGAAGGGTAGAAATTAACTTAGTAAAATAAGTTTACACAAACCTTAAGTGTTTTAATAAAAGCTCCGCATTATATGCGGAGCTTTTTTATTTTTACCCTATGCAAAGTTTCATAAAGGATGTGGTCAAAGAGGTATTGAATACGGAACAACGTATTCAGGAAATCATATTTGTTTTACCCAGTAAACGTGCTGGAGTTTTTCTAAAAAGGGAATTAAGCAAGAACATTAACCAAACCGTTTTAGCTCCGGAAATTTATAGCATAGAAGATTTCATAGCGCATATTTCTGGTCTGGTAACCGCAAATGCCACGACACAACTTTTTGAACTTTATAAAGCCTATCTACAAGTTGGGGAATATGAAAAGGAATCCTTTGATTCTTTTTTAAAATGGGGTCAGATACTACTACAGGATTTTAATGAAATTGACCGTTACCTTGTCAATGCCAAAACATTATACCAAAATGTAGCCGCCATTCAAGAAGTAAATCATTGGTCATTAAATGCGGATAAGTCTGAAATGATAGAAAATTACCTACATTTCTGGAGACATTTAGAGGATATATACCAACACTTTAATAAAAATTTAATTCAACAAGGTTTAGGCCACCAAGGACTAATCTACAAGACATCTGTTGAAAAACTACCACAGTATTTAGAAAACAATACCAAAAAACATGTCTTTTTAGGATTCAACGCCTTAAATAAAGCAGAAAGCCTGCTAATACAGTCCATTCTGCAGCAAACCAATGCATCTGCATATTGGGATATTGATACCTATTTTTTAAAGGATCCCATTCACGATGCAGGATACTTTATTAGAACTTATCAAAACACATGGCCCGTATTAAAAAACAAGGATTTGCAGGGCGTTTCCAATCATTATCTATCCCAAAAGAACATTGAAATTATAGGTGTTCCCAAAAATATATCACAGGTAAATTATGTGGGTCATTTACTGAAAAACATCAAGACTAAAAATCCGGAACAACTTAAAAATGCAGCTATAGTACTGGGCAATGAAGAATTATTGAATCCGTTATTACATTTTATACCCAAAGAAATAACGGCTACCAATATTACCATGGGTCAAAAATTGGAATTGACCACATTGGCTAGTTTCTTTTTACATGTAATTGAATTTCATGAGCAACGAACAGAAAAAGGATGGTTTTACAAACACCTCTTAAACCTACTAACCCATTCCTATACCGTTACACTATTAAATGCAGAAAACATCTCCGCACAGGAGCTTATCATCAAAATTAAGACCAATAACTGGTCCTATATTACCATGGCCCAAATTGCATCCCTTATTGGCCAACATAATACCATAGATTTACTTTTTAAGGATGTACAGAACGACCCAAAAATTTTAATTGATCATTTTTTATCCCTGGTGCAAGTCTTTAGGACAATAGATTCCTTGAGCACTGATGTTCTAATACTTGAGCAATTATATAAGTTTTATACGCTATTTAACCAACTTAAGGACTTATGCAATACGTTTACCTATATAAATAGCCTTAAGAGTTTAAAACAACTATTTAGACAATTATTAAGTACGGAAACGTTGGATTTTCAAGGTAATCCTACAGAAGGTATTCAAATTATGGGAATGCTGGAAAGTAGGTTGTTAGATTTTGAGACCGTTATACTTACTTCAGTGAACGAAGGAATTTTACCTTCAGGTAAATCAAATAATTCCTTTATCCCCTTTGACCTTAAAACCAAAAACGATCTACCAACCTATAAAGAAAAAGATGCGGTATATACCTATCACTTTTATAGATTGTTGCAACGGGCCAAAAATGTGTATATCCTATATAATACGGAACCGGACGCTTTGGAAGGGGGAGAAAAAAGTAGGTTGATAACCCAGTTATTAACGGATGAACAAAGAACCGGCATTACCGAATATATTGCTACTCCCCAGATACAGTCGTATCCTTATACCAAAGAGACCATTCCTAAAACCGAAAGTCTACTGACGCTTATACATTCTAAAGCAGCAAAAGGATTTTCGCCAAGTTCACTTAGTAATTATATTAGGAACCCCATAGATTTTTATAAACAAAACCTATTGAACATTAACGATGTTCTAGAGGTAGAAGAGACTTTGGCCCCTAATACTTTTGGAACTATTGTACATGATTCCTTAGAAGCGCTATACACCCCTTTGATCAACACCAACCTTACCAAGGAGGGATTAACCGCTATAAAAAAAGATATCCATAAAACGGTGCTCTTTAATTTTAAAAAGACCTTTAAGGAAGGTAATATAGAATCAGGGAAAAACTACATTACCTTTCACGTCATCCTTAAATATATTCAAACATTTATTGATGTTGAAATTGACCAACTAACCCATCATACCATTAAGATTATAGGTTTGGAGCAAGATTTACAGGTTCCCCTTCATATAGATGGTTTGGACATCCCTATTATCTTAAAGGGAAAATTAGATCGTATTGATGAATTTGATGGGGTAACAAGAATTATAGATTACAAAACAGGCCGGGTGGACCGCAGAAATGTTGAACTAATGGATTGGGATGTACTGACACAAGATTATCAGTACAGCAAAGCATTTCAGTTACTTTGTTATGGCCTTATGTATTTTAAGACCAACCCTACACCTAATTTAGCGGTACAAGCAGGAATCATTTCATTAAAAAACTTTACCGATGGCACCTTGCTTTTTGCACAAAAAGAATCTGCTCGAGGAGCAAAGAACCACATCATTACCCATGATGTAATTTCAGATTTCGAGCAGATTCTTGGTCAATTAATTACAGAAATATGTAATCCTGAAATTCCGTTCACAGAAAAAGAAGTATAACCTATTTTTTATCAGGTCTGGTTGGTCTAACCTCTATTTTACTTGGTAGGGTCCTTGGATTCATTTTTAATAGATTCAACACCAGTTCCCCAATATCCTCTGGTTGAATTTTCCATGCATCTTTTTCACTTGGTTCATTATTGTTAAACTGTGAAGCTACCGATCCCGGCATTATTGTAGATACCTTTATATCATATTTACGTAGATCAAGCATTGCGGCCTGGGTAAAACCAACTACCCCAAATTTAGACGCATTGTAACCCGCACCTTGAGCAAAGAAATTGGTTCCCGCCAAACTTGCCAATGTAATATAATAACCCTTAGATTTTTTCAATGCCTCTACAGATGCCTTAAGAGTATGAAAAACCCCATTTAAATTGGTATCTATCATTTGGTGCCACGCTTCGTCCGTCATTTCATCTATGGGTGCAAAATTACCTACACCTGCATTGGCCAAAACTGCATCTAATTGTCCCCATTTATCCAAAATCTTGGAAACGGCATTTTTTTCATCTTCCATTTTTGCAACATTAGATACCACACCCAATACCGCATCGTTATTAAACTCTTTTAACGCTTGGTCCACACTTTGTTGTGTTCTGCCACTAATTGCCACCTTCATGCCTTCTGCCAAAAGCGACTTGGCTACACCCAACCCTATTCCTTTTGTTCCACCGGTAATATACACTACCTTATTTTTCAAATCTTTCATTATATCATTTTAAAAATTATAACAAGTTACTGCTTATATGAAATTAATGTAGCTGATAAAGAACAAGAATTAACGATTTTGATTTATTATATTTAGCAAATCTTAAAAAAACATTAAAATGAACAGGATACTCGTTTGGTCTATTACCGTAGCTTTAGCAGGTTTTTTATTTGGATTTGATACCGTTGTTATTTCAGGTGCAGATAAACAATTACAAGCGTTATGGGACAGTTCTGATTCATTTCATGGTTGGGTAGTCATTTCCGGTGCATTATGGGGTACTGTTCTTGGTGCATTGTTTGCAGGAATACCTACCAATAAATTTGGAAGAAAAAATACATTGATTTGGATAGGTGTCTTATTCAGTGTTTCCGCCATTGGCTCTGCCTTGGCCAATGACCCCATAACATTTGCCATTTTTAGGTTTATTGGAGGTATTGGTGTTGGGGTTTCAACCATTGCAGCACCTGCTTATATTTCTGAAATTTCTCCTGCCAATAGCCGTGGTAAACTAGTAGGGTTTTATCAATTCAGTTTGGTATTCGGTATTCTTATTGCCTTTCTTTCCAATTATATGCTTAGCGGCTTGGGCGAAAATTCTTGGAGATGGATGGTTGGTGTAGAAGGCATTCCGGCCATAATCTATACCTTGTTTGTTTTGACCGTACCCAAGAGTCCCCGTTGGTTGATTACCCAAGGACGAATTGATGAGGCACGTAAGGTATTGAAAATGATCAATCCTGATCAAGATGTTGATGAAGCAATCAACCTAATACAGCAAGATGACAATGATACGGAAGTTGGGGAATCCATTTTTATGAAGAAATATCGTTTTCCGTTGATATTGGCTTTTCTTATTGCATTTTTCAACCAGGTGTCCGGTATAAACGCGTTTTTATACTACGCCCCAAGAATATTTGAGGAGGCCGGTCTTGGTGCAAGTACAGCTTTATTAAGCAGTGTGGGTATTGGGGTAACCAACATGCTTTTTACCTTATTGGGCATCAATTTAATAGATAGGTTAGGACGTAAACAGTTAATGTATATTGGTTCTCTTGGCTATATTGTTTCGTTATCCCTTGTAGCCTGTGCATTTTTCTTTGAATGGCAGGGTATGGCCGTTCCTATATTTTTGTTCGTGTTCATAGCCTCGCACGCTATTGGCCAGGGAAGTGTTATTTGGGTCTTTATTTCCGAAATATTCCCCAACCACTTACGGGGTAGCGGACAAGCGTTCGGTAGTTCCGTACACTGGATATTGGCTGCGGCCATTCCGGCGGCAGTACCGTTCCTGTTCTCAACCATTGGCGCAGGTACCGTATTCCTTTTCTTTGCCTTTATGATGGTTTTACAATTGCTTTGGGTACATTTTATGATGCCGGAGACAAAAGGGGTTTCTTTAGAAGAATTAAGTAAAAAACTTACCGAAAAGTAATTCAAAAAAAGCGCATATTCAGTTAAAAAAAGTAATGAATATGCGCTTTTATATGCTGTATTATATACGCTCAATAATAGTAGCATACCCCATGCCTACACCCACACACATGGTAGCCAAACCATATTTTCCTCCGGAGCGAACTAATTCGTTCGTTGCCGCTTGAAGTATTCGTGTACCGGACATTCCTAATGGGTGACCGATAGCAATCGCCCCGCCGTTAGGGTTTATTCTTGGGTCATCATCCTTTAATCCTAACTCGCGTGTACAGGCCAACGCTTGAGCGGAAAAGGCTTCGTTGAATTCCAGTACATCCATGTCCTTTAATTCCAAGCCTGCTTTTGCCAAAACTTTTCTAGTGGCGTAGACAGGACCAATACCCATTATTTTTGGTTCTACACCCACTACAGCTGAAGCTACTATTCTAGCTTTTGGCGTGAGATTGTATTTTTTCAAGGCATCTTCTGAAACAACTAACATGGCTGCCGCACCGTCATTTAATCCTGATGCATTACCTGCGGTTACCGTTCCATCTTTTTTGAAGACGGTTCTTAAAGTGGCTAATTTTTCTATCGTTGTACTCGGTCTTATGAATTCATCTTGACTCACGATAATTGGGTCTCCTTTTCGTTGCGGAATTTCAACCGGACAAATCTCTTCCCCAAGAATTCCATTTTGCTGTGCTTTTGCAGCTTTCATTTGAGAATTATATGCAAATAAATCTTGGTCTTCCCTACTTATGCTAAACATCTCGGCTAGATTCTCTGCGGTAATTCCCATGGCATCCGTACCATACATTTCATGTAACTTTTTATTCACAAAACGCCATCCAAAGCTAGAGTCTTCCATTTTAGAGTCGTTACCAAACGCCGTTGATGGTTTTGAAATCACCAAAGGCCCTCTAGACATATGTTCCATTCCTCCGGCAATAAATACATCGCCATCACCAGCTTTAATAGCACGATTTGCTTGCACCACGGCAGACATACCTGATGAGCATAATCTATTGATCGTTTCACCGGGAACGGTATATGGTAATCCTGCCAAGAGTAGCGCCATACGCGCCACATTTCTATTGTCTTCCCCAGCTTGATTATGACATCCTAGTATAACATCATCAATCGCATCTTTGGGTAGATTCGGATATTTTTCGAGTAAGGCCTTGATGGGAATTGCCGCCAAATCATCTGCTCTCACTTGTGCCAAAGCACCTCTAAAACTTCCTATTGGGGTTCTTATCGCGTCAACTATATATGCTTCTTTCATTCTTAAGTCGTTGTTAGTTGTTCATTTTTCGTTGTTGGATTTTATAGATTAACTTTTTCTTTTAGTTCCTTACCGTAAGCTCAGAGAACTTGAACTTGATTTTTTACTTTGATAACTGTTCTACAAATTTGGCTTCGGTTTTTTCACGGACTTCTTCCAAGGTACTACCTGGTAAAATCTCTATAAGGGTCAACTGTCCGTCAATAAATTTGAACACGGCCAATTCCGTAATTAACATATCTACACAGCTAAAATCCGTAATGGGCAACGTGCAATTTTCAACTACTTTTGAACCGCCATCTCTATCCGTATGGCGTAATGTAATAATTAATTTTTTGGCGCCCGATGCTAAATCCATCGCACCGCCTACTCCTAATAAAGGTTTTCCGGGTACGGACCAGTTGGCCAGATTTCCTTGCGCATCTACTTCCAATCCGCCCATAATGGCCACATCAATATGCCCGCCACGAATCATGGCAAAACTATCGGCACTATCAAAATAACTGCTTCCAGGCAACGCCGTAACGGGTACTTTACCTGCATTTACAGGATAATACATAGCGCCGCCACCATCTTTTGGTTCGGGACCTACACCTAGCATTCCGTTTTCGGTATGTAGAATGATGCCGTCTTCTGGTTTTATCAAATCGGCTACTAAAGTTGGGATGCCAATTCCAAGATTCACCACATCGCCTTTTTCCAATTCCGCAAACGCACGTTTGGCCATATTCATCCGTTTTTCATCAATTACTTTTGACGAACCTACCGATGCTGACGAACCCAAATCTTCTTCTGTTAGTTTTCGCTCCACCAAATAGTCTACAAAACAACCTGGAGTATGAATTTCGTTAGGGTCAATTTCCCCGTTAGGAACAATTTCTTGTACTTCGGCAATTACAATATCAGCAGCTGTTGCCATGGCTCTATTGAAATTTTGTTCCGTCATGCGGTATTGCAGATTTCCTGCCGTATCTGCTTTCCAAGCTCTTATGATGGCTACATTTCCTCTAATACCTTCTATAAAAACTTGCTCTTTTCCATTAAGCATTTTGGTTTCTCGTCCTTCAGCGATTAAGGTTCCTGCCGATGTGGGCGTATAAAATCCGCCAATACCTGCACCACCTGCCCTTATAGCTTCTGCCAAAGTTCCTTGAGGCAATAATTCATATTCCACACGACCTTCTTGTGCCGCTAAAACGGCTTCTCTATTCGAAGTGAAAAAAGAGCCGATCATTTTCTTTAATTGACCATTGTTCAACAAGCGACCACCGCCCATATTAGGTTCGCCTACATTGTTTGCGATAAAGGTGAGGTCTTTGGTCTTGGTCTTTGCCAATTCATGAATAATATTCACGGGGTTACCCGTCATACCAAAGCCACCCCCTAAAATGATGTCGCCATCTTTCACTAAACTTGCTGCTTTTTCAGCACTTATTATTGGAACTGTTTTCATTGGAATTTAATTTTTAAACGATTCAAACGGTAGCCCTACATAGTTCTCTGCTATGGTGGTTTTATATGCTCTAGATACTTTTAGATAATCAAATTTTGCTTTTTGTAAGCGATAGGTAAATGACCCATGAGCGTCTTGTTTGTGAAATAATTTGGTCATAAAATTAGAGAAGTCCTGCGCTCTCCATATTCTGCGAAGGGCATCATCGGTATAGGTGTCCAGTAACGTTTCAGAATTCGTTTTATAATAGGCCACAAAGGCGTCAACCATATGTTTTACATCGGCAATGGCCAAGTTCATTCCTTTACCCCCTGTTGGTGGAACGATATGTGCAGCATCGCCAGCCAATAATAATCTCCCACTTCGTAAACTATCAATCATATGGCTGCGCATTGGCGTTATTCCTTTTTCAAAAATAGGACCTTCTTCCAAGTCAAAACCAGGGGCCGCAAGACGTTGGGAAAGTTCGCTCCAAATTCTATCATCAGACCAATTATCTACCGATTCATCATTGTCTACCTGAACATATAATCTACTTACGGTTTCTGAACGTAAACTATTTAATGCAAAACCATTCTCGTGATATGCATATATTAATTCATCTGTTGAAGGCGCTACATTTGCCAATATGCCCAACCAGCTGAACGGATAGGTAATATCATAGGACTGGAAACTTTTCTTTGGCAAGGTCTTTCTTCCAATACCATGAAAACCATCACAGGCCGCCACAAAATCGCATTCCAGAATTCCTTCTTCGCCGTCTTTTTCAAAATGTATTTTAGGACGCTTCGTATCAAAATCTACTATTTTGGTCGCCCTAGTTTCAAAGTGCAGTTCTCCGCCCTCTTGCAACCAAGCATCCGTAAGGTCTTTGGTAATTTCCTGCTGACCGTAAATAGTTATGGTTCTGCCGCCAGTCAATTCGCCAAAAGGGATATGAACACGTTCCTCATCAAAGCTAAGGTATACGCCATCATGAACAATGCCTTCTTTTTTCATTCGGGCATCAAGACCCAATTCCTTCAAGATATCTTTGGTGTTCTGTTCTACCAAACCGGCACGAACCCTACCTTCAACATATTCCCGTGAACGCAGTTCTATGACTACGGCATCTATACCGTGCTTTCTTAACCAATTGGCCAAGACCATCCCAGAAGGTCCGGCACCTATTATTCCTACTTGTGTTTTAATATGTATCATCCGGTTAGTATTCTATTCCTAAATCTGTAAATACTTCTTCTGCCGAATGCATGGCATCGTTGGCCGCGGGTAAACCACAGTAAATACCTGATTGTAGAATCACTTCTTTGATTTCATCTTTGGTTACACCATTGTTGAATGCCGCTTTTACATGCATTTTAAACTCCGCTTTTTTATTGAGCGGTATCAACATAGCCAGTGTAATTAGACTTCTGCTGTGTTTGGGCAAACCCGGTCGGGTCCAAATTTCTCCCCATGCGTAATGCGAAATAAATTCTTGAAAATCGGTATTGAATTCATTCTTGTTTCCGTTGGCCCTATCCACGTGGGCATCACCTAAAACGGTTCTACGCACATGCATGCCCCTGTCAAAAGTATCTTCGCCGACTATAAAATTGATAAGTGTTTCAGCGTAATATGCCGGTAATTCGGTGCTTGGTAAATGTCTGGCATGAAACACTTTTAGCTCAGCACCTGCTATTTCTTTTTGCATGTTTTCGGCTTGCGCCACATTGGTAACGGCATCTTCATCACCTGTAATGATTAAAGTCTCTGGCTGAATTTGTTTAATATCCGCCCTAAAATCGGCATTACCAATTGCAGAACAACAAGCGGTATATCCTTCTGGTCTGTTCGCCAAGAATATTTTTTTCATTTCCGCTACGCGGGATGGATGCGTTTGGTGATAGCTTTCGGTAAACCATTTTTCCATTGTGGCATCTACGATAGCTTGCATGCCTTGTTCGTTGATGGTTTTAATACGATCGTTCCATCGTTCTACAGTACCAATCTTAGTATCTGTATTACTGATAATGAGTTTGTGCAAACGGTCTGGATGGTTGATGCCCAAGTACTGACCGATCAACCCGCCCATGGACAAGCCGCAGAAATACACTTTATCTATTTTTAATGTATCCAATAGGTCAATTACATCTTGGCCCAATTGTTCTATTGTGTAAGGTCCATCCGTAAGTTCGCTTTGCCCATGCCCCCTTGTATCATATTGTAAAACCCTAAAATAAGGTAGTAAATACGGCACCAATTCATCCCACATGGTTAAATCTGCCCCTAAGGAATTGGAGAACATCAGTACGGGACTGTTGGGTGTTCCCTGTAATTTATAGTTTGTTTTCATAACCTTATGAATACTTTTTTAATATGTTTTCTGTCCAGACCACACTATTGCCTATGGCATTTTCAGGTTTGAACAAATCTTCTATAGACTCTATTTGAGGGTGCATTTCTTGAACTACCTCTTTTAAGTGCTTTCGTTGTTGCAACGCCAAGGTACACGCCTTCTTTACCGATTCGTGCGCTTGCATTTTTCCTAAGGATTTGGACAGATACAATGACACCTTTTCGGCATAAATGAGTCCGTTCGTAATCTCCATATTCTGAAGCATCCGGTCTTTATTAACTTCTAGATTCGTTATTAAATCGACGGACTTTTCTAAAGAACCGCCCGTTAAATTCATGAGCTGCGTTAATGTTTCCCATTCCGCATGCCATAATCCGGCAGAACGTTCATGTTCTTGGGGCATAGCGGTAAGCATTGTAGCCACTAAACCGGGTGTGCGGGTGGCGTTGCTTAAAATAAGCGCACAGCCAACAGGATTGCGTTTATGTGGCATGGTACTGGAACCGCCTTTGCCTTCTTCGGCACCTTCAAAAACCTCCCCAACTTCTGTTTGCATGAGTAAGGAGATATCCTTTGCTATTTTACCCAAAGAACCTGACAAAACTCCTAAAACAGAAGCAAATTCCGCTAAGGAATCTCGCTGTGACTGCCATGGAAAAGATGCATTCAAGTCAAGGTTTTTAGCGAAGGCCATTTGAACCTCGGTTGTAATATTGGCATTACCACTACCAACAGCGCCACCCAACTGAATGCAAAACAAACGACTTTTTAGTTCGTTCAATCGTGTTCTAGTGCGCGAAATACCTTCTAGCCATCCGGCAGATTTCATACCGAACGTCATGGGTTTTGCTTGCTGCAACAAGGTTCTACCCATCATTATCGTGTGCACATGGTCTTTGGTGAGTTGTACCAATGCATGCTGTAAAACTTCTAATTTGCCCTCTAACCAAACAACGTATTCCTTAATCGTTAGTATCGTTGCAGTGTCTATAATATCTTGACTGGTAGCTCCTAAATGCACATATTTAGAGGCCTCAAAATCACGATTTTTTATGGCCTTTGTTAATTGCTTTACTAAAGGAATGGCAACATTACCCCCTAAAACAATATCAGATTTTAAAGCATTAATGTCAATAGCATCTACCACACAACATTCTGATATTATTTTTGATGCCGTTGATGGGATCAACCCTACCTCAGCTTGTGCCTGTGCCAAGGCAGCTTCTACGTTTAAAAGTTTGGTGACGGACTCGCGATCAGAAAAAAGTTCAGTGAGTTCATTGGCGTAAAAAGTCTCAGTGTAGAGCGACATGTACTGCTATGTATTAAATTTCAAAAAAAACGGTTTCATTGGGGCCCTGCATGTGAATATTGAATACATATGAATCGCCTTTCTTCTCCGCGATCAACGTGTACTTTCTATCGGCGTCAACAGCATTTAAATTAGCATCGGTTTCATTAAGTTGCTGTTCATCGGCAAAATAAATACGTGTATATGAATGCAATAATTGACCACGCATAAATAGTATTACATGAATAAATGGTGCCTGACCATTAACCGATTTTGGTTTTATTGTCTTAAAGGTAAATGTATTTCCTTCATCCGTACCCGAGCCGTAGCGTCCAAACAATTTATGCACTCCATCATCCTGCCAAAGTTCTATCATGGCATCATCTACGGGCTGTGCATTACCATCGTAAACGGTACCCGTTATGGTAATGGTTTCCACATTATTTAACCCTTTAACCATATCATGGTCTACCCAACTATCAAAATCATAGCCATACTGTTGTGGCGTTAACCCGTAGGCAAAATAAGGCCCTATAGTTTGTGAAGGAGTCTGTTTTTTAACTGCTGATGTCTTCATACTTGTTTACAAATTTTCAAATGGGGTTGCATTTTTTCCACGTAAAACAATATCGAACCGATAGCCCAGTGCAAAATTGGCCTCGGTAACCGATAGGTCAAAAGCTGACACCAACAATTCCCTGCCTTTTGGGGGGACAGCCTTAAAAATAGGGTCATGCTCAAAGAGCGGATCGCCAGGAAAGTACATTTGAGTAATCAACCTACTGGCAATATCGCCCCCGAACAACGAAAAATGTATATGATTTGGCCGCCATGCATTGGGGTGGTTTCCCCAAGGGTAAGCACCCGGTTTTATGGTGTAGAATTTATAATAGCCATGTGCATCTGTCATACAACGTCCCGTACCTAAAAAATTAGGGTCCAAGGGTGCGTCATGTTGATCTACCTTATGTACATAACGCCCAGCAGAATTTGCCTGCCACAACTCAATTAACGTATGTGGTAAAGGGTGTCCATGTTCATTGGTGACTTTGCCATGCACCACAATACGCTCGCCAATAGGTTCTCCATCTTTTACAGAATTCTTGGTAAGATCATGATCTAAAGCCCCTAATTTAAAATCTTTAAAAAGCGGACCTGATAAGGTAATGTCTTTCTTTTTAGGGACGACCAAGGGTTGCAATGGCGCTCTTAAAATAGTCGATTTATAGGCTTCGTCTAAATAGGGCGGTTGTACTTCGATATCAAATTTGGAGTCCGTTGTAATGCTCATGTTCAATGTATTAAACTACTGTCTTCCAAAGCTAGTACAAGTAATTTTTAACCCTTAGGACAATTTTAAATAATAATAGGACAAAATAAACAATATATATACCTTAAAATGTTCAAATAAGACAATATTTTTTATTAAAATACTGTAATACATTACTTTATACTATATTTAAAACATAATAACATCAGTTATAAATAAACATAATGAACGATTTACTACGTTATAAGGGATTGTACGGCGAGCATCAACAGCCCTTGGTGACCGACTTTATACATATTGAACCCTTGGAGGATCGCAGTAAAATTTATGAATGGGAGATTGCCGAGCATATTCATACAGATTTGGTGCAGATGTTTGTCATAGAAGTAGGTAGCGGTTTTTTACTTTCTGAAGGTAACCGTATTGAACTTGCTGCTCCCTGCGTGGTTACGGTACCTGCCAACGTATTACATGGGTTTCATTTTGAGCCTTCTATTGTCGGGGAGGTCATTACCCTCTCCGTATCTTTTTATGACACACTTTTACAGGATAAAGCCAGTATAAAAAAGCAGAGTAACCAATTGAACTGTTTTTCATTTTTAGGGAACACCACTACTTTTTCTGATGTGCAGTACCTTAAAGACAAAATACAAAACGAAATTTTTGAAGATACTCCAGAAAAACTTTTAGCTTTAAGAAAGTATTTTGAATTGGTGTACCTAGCGCTTTTTCGTGAAAAATTCAGAAATACGGCAGATGCCCTACTTTCCAACAATAAAAACTTGGCGTATTATCAGCAATTTCAAGAATTGATACGACAACATGCACAAAACTTGCTGAGTATAAAGAAATTTGCCGATGCCCTAGGCATCACCCAAACCCACCTCAACCGTGTTTGCCATACCGTAACCGGAAAATCTGCCCTTAAAGTGGTACAAGATTTCACCATGAACGAGGCTAAAAAATACCTTTTAAACACCTCATACTCCATTGCCGAAGTAGCTTACTTTTTAAATTTTAACGACCCTGCCTATTTTAGCCGCTTGTTCAAAAAACGGGTGGGCGTAGCACCTGGGGAATTTAGGAAGGGATGATTTTTGGTTGGTGGTTTTTGCTATTTGTCTAATTTATCGAAAAATTTTGTTTCAAGACTTCCTGCAATTACTGAATAAGGATAATTTTCCGTATTTAGATTGTAACCTATAATTAAATATCCTCTTATATTTTTTCGTTTTTCTATGGAACCAACAATATCATTCATAACTCCATTTCTTGTTTCTCTATCTGTATTTTTATAAGGGTAACCTACCAGTATATATTCCCTTCTCTTTGGACCGAAATTCATCACTAAATAATTATGCTTTTTTTCACATTCATCGTTAAGAATCATTCCTTTCAGCTTCTTCAAGTTCTTTTCATATTTAATCTGGTCTTCAATTGGTAGATTTAATAAAATAAATGAAGAAGCAAGCCAATTTTGAGAAATTGATTCAATTCTTTTTAATAAATCAATCCAATATTTAGTTTTTTTCAATGCAGGTTTCTTAACCTTTACATTTCTATGTTTCCCGATGAAATATGGATCAAGCTCTTTTGATTTTAGAGTTAAATTAATATGAAAACCTTCATCATATTCAGTTTCCCCAATGTTAAAACCATTATCGAGATAGAAGCCAAATAAATCCATTTCATCGCCTTGGAAATCAATATGCGCTTCAAATTCTCTTCTCCGAGATAAGTAATGTATTTTTTCTGCCTGTGTAGATAAAATTTCAAAAATTATTTCTAAATCTGTATAGCTAATAGATGGTGCTAGTTCCTCTATTTTATGTGAGATTATTTTTGCAGAAATGAGTTTCTTTAAGTTACAACCAATAGAGCCTAAATTAGAAAGAGTGATACCTAATGGCACATAATATTTAATTTTAGAACTATCAATATTGTTTATTTTTCCGGACTTTGTTTTAAACTTATGTTGATTTGGATTTTCATTTAAAAAATTTTGAAAACGTATAGCCTGCTCAGATGGTTCCACTACAAGTTCTTTCATTGTTCTGAATAAGCGTTCTGGAGCACCACGCTTTGCTGGAGGAGAAATAGTTCCAGATTTACACTCAACTATAATCGCAAATTCCTCAACTAATACAATTAGGTCGTTTTCATAAATTTTATCATCCTCATTATTGCTCCATAAACTACCTGAAAATATATGTGCTTTTGGAAATGATTTTCTAAACAACACTTCAACTTTGTCTTCAAGATATTTGCCTTTCTTTTTAATGTACTGGCTTCTAAGTTTGGGTTGTAGAGTTAAAAATGTTTCAAGCACATCAATTGAGATATGATTAAACATATGTGGAATGATTGAATAATATTTGTCATTTTCTAACCTTACGAATGGTTTAGAATGAATAGGATTGTCTAAAAAGATATGGTCTTTATTTTTATCTGATAGCTCTCCAAACTTTAGGCTTAAATTTTCTAATATGCTGGAAATTTCATTTTTAGGTACTTTTTTTCGCAAATGATTATAAACTTCATCTACACTATGAGAATGAATATCCGTTAGAAAGTAATCAGAATGTGCTAAAAATATAGCTTTAAGATTTTTTAAATTTTTGTTTACAAGACTCCAAGTTTTTTCTCTTTGAACTTTTTCACTTTTTAAAACTTGAGGAAATGATTGTTCATATTTATTGAAAGTATCATTATAGGTTTTAGTCTTTACGAATGAGTGAGTTTTTCTATGATGAATATTGAGCTTGTTTTCTGTTAAGGATACAATTCCCAACAGTACGTCTAAAAGATTATGTGATTTAAAGCCTGTAGTATTAGAAAATAAAGGTTCAACAAAATTTGCTAATTCATAGGCAATAATTTCCATTTGATGAACATAAGCCCAGTTTCTAACAGCGAGAGTATTAACCATCATTTCAGTCCTCAACATCACTACTCCAATATCATCTTTATTTTTGGCTTTCTCACCTAAAACATAATATTTTCCAGATTGTGCTGTATTTAAATCTTGAATTGTTGTTTTGAAGTCTAACACCTTATCATTTAATGGCTTCCCAGATATTGTTCTTTCTTTAGTCAATGAAAGACATTGCAATATTTCAAGAAAAAAAGGAGGAAATTCAAGATGTCCATCTATAGCTTCTCTATCTATACCTTCTTCTTGTCTGACAAAATAGTAAGCGCAAAACGAACCAAGGTATAATGGGTCATATTCATTAAAGTAATCAATTAATTTGCTGTATTCTTCTTTGTATTTAATTTCAGATTTTTTCCCAACTTCAACAATTATCTCCAATCTTTTTTCGAAAGGAATATCTTTTGGAAAAGGATTTTCAAACCTTACAAATCCTTGTTTAACGACTTCATAAGGTTTGTAATTCCGTTTCTTTGCCTTTTTGTTCTTTACTTTTTTATTTCTTTTTCGACTTTTTGGCATTTCTTATGATTTCTTAGAGTTCATTATTTGGAACTTGTTGCCAACGGTTGAGCTATGAACAGTACGGAAGCAAACTGGCATTTGCTTTCTGCAATAGCAAAATCTTTTTGTTTTAATTTTTCTTATTTAAAGAAAATCTCAAAGATTTTACGACTTTATAAAATACGCAAACCCTGCGCTTAACCCCTAAGCCCTTATTGTTTATAAGTTGTCTTAGCTTTCGTATTTCTTTATTTTTTTAATAGCACTTAAAACTTTTATTTCACTTTCCAAGCTGCTTTCGGATTGTAGTCTGTAATCTAAAAGTTTCAGAGCTTCTTCATTGTTTTTTATAATTTTCGAATATCTCAAGTTATTATAAAGCAAAATACCTTTTATATATCTTTGGATGTGATAGCAATTAACAATTGAATTAATTTTATCATCATTTTCATGAACAATTTGATTACGTTGCAGTTGTAAACCTTTTAATATTTCGTTTTGAAAATTTCTATCTTGCTTTTTATATATCGAAGAACATCTTTTTATGATTGTTTCATTTCCGTGTGTTCCTAATAGGCTTTCCAATGCCACCCAACTTTTTAAAAAGCAAGTTTGTTTATCTTTTTCATCAAAAGCACCAGCGTAAAGATTAAATACTTCACTTAATTTATTTTTGTGTTCCTTTTGACAACTATTAAGCTTACTTAGCCAAAAAAGTATATTCTTTTTTCTAACCTCTTTGTTTTCATTTGAAAATTGAGTTACTTTTTCTCCAAAGTTCGTTTCAAACCAATGGCTTCTACTGTCAATACTTTCTCCAGATTCTGAGATGTGCAAAGTATGATATTCACCGAATTGAACTTTATTTATTGCCCGATGGCTATCATTTGTTAAAGGTATTTCGGAAGTTGAGTTTATATTTAGACATAGTATACCACGCAAAATATTCAAGTCGAAGTAAGCTTCTTCGAAGGCATCGTAAAAGCTTTTTCCTTTTAATTCGACCGAAACTTTTAAAAAATCGTTTAAGGATTCTTCTTTGCGAGAATCTGCCAGCACAGCTTTTCTGCTCTTTAAGAACTTTTTAGGGAATTTTTTACCATGTATCCTTAATATAGACCTATTGATTTTTATTTTTCGAAATGGTAAATAGTCGATTGATAAAGATGTAATCAATGTGTAGTTAACCTCCTTTTTTCGAAAATACTTTGTTTTAGCTTCTTCAAAAAAAGCATTGAAGTTTACCTCATTAATTTCTTCTTTATGAAATTTTCTTAAAAAGGATTCAATAAACTGTTCTCGCCCTGTTCGGCTTATATTTTTAGAAGTATGTAAATGAGATAATAAAACATATTTTATTTCATTGTAACTAAATGCTTCAAAAGATTGATTTTCATTATTATAAGCGCCCCTAAGGGCATTAATAATAGTTTCTATTTTCAAATATTTAAATTTCATTTTTGTATATGAAAGCTAGCGTACAGATATATGTAATCAAACATTAACCACGTTACAAGCAGTTTTAATTTCTAAAGCAGTAGAGGGAAGTATACTTTAGTATTTATTGGAAAGGTAGATAAACTTAATGGTACTAGATTACGGGAAAGCGTAAAGGTTGGTTGTTAGTTGATCGTTGTTGGTTGTAGGTTGTTGGATTCTATAGGGTAGTTAGGAGTTGTTTATTTTTTTCGTTCAAAAAACGCTATTTCATCTTGTGTTAGCGCATCTTTAGCTAAAGAAATTACAAATTGCTGTCTTTGGTTTACTACCAACACAAACCTATCTTTTGTAGCACTTATCTTCTTGATCCAATTCCAATCCTTGGTTTCTACCAAGTCTTTATTCCTATGCCTAATTGTTATCTTTTCTTCAGCAAATGTTACCTCCGCATCAAATTCCATTTTTTTACCCTGAACCCTGGCGGCCATGATCATTATTGGAAATACGATCAGCAGTAAACCAAAAAAATAGATCAGAAATGAAGTGATGAAATTATACTGCTTTACAGGCACCACAACAGCAATCATTAGGGTTGCCAAAAGGTAGCGCCACACACTTTTCTTAAAGAAGAAATACATTTTTCCGCTCATGATATGCTTAAAATTGGATACTACGCTCTTCGTTACCATATTACACCTGTTCTTTTATAGTTTTCTCAATATATGCCACATAGTGTTATATTATACCCCTATGTGAGCACTTTTGGTTACCTACCGCTATTAAAAAATAACGATACGATTTATATAATGTTGTTTACTGTATTGAAACCCAGCGCATAAAAAAGGATGATTTTTTCAGCTGTAGAATGGCACAGTTTAAAATCGATATCCGTAGTTTGCACTTCTACATTTACAACTATACCCCAAACTGAAACCTACCAAAACTTTTGGGCTAAAAGACTTAAAAATCAGGTTTTAGATATTGCTGATTTAACAACATTAATTACACTCAAATTTCCATTCTAAGATGTCACTAAAATACTATGGCCGAATTGCCGTAGAACGTCTTAATTGAAACTGTCTTTTCAAATACGGAGTATCTGGGTCAACGTCTACTGCTGAATAAAAAATCCATACGCTATCGGTGCCTTTGTAGGGTTCTGGTTCAGAAACGCAAAGTTCAGCATCAAAGTCACTTAGTAAGGTAAATTCGGTAGTAGCGCCACTCACTTTGGCCATCCAAATTTCACCGGGTTTATTAAAAGTTGTTTCAAAAAAATCTACTCCTTCTTCGTTGATTTGAAAGGTGGTATACACTTCACCATTAAAAATAAAAGGTTCATGAGATTGATTTAAAGCAGGATTCTCTAAATGAACGCTAACGGGTGCTATTTCCTTCAGCGAGGTAAATGCTTCACCAAATGCCATTCGTTGGTATACGTTTGCCTTATCCGTACCATTGTTTCCGCTAAAGAAATATTGCTCTCCCGTATCACTGTTGCGTATTGGATGTCCGTCTACTTTATTAGCAGCATCATTAGTTATTATAAGCGGGGCATTCGCAGGTTCAAAAGCATTAATCTCAGTTGCTTGTACCTGTCCATTGGCATCTTGTGAGCCAAATGTTAAATAGGGACTCCCTTTAATCCATCTTGGAACGAGAACATCCATTGCAATGGGGTTGGGAATAGCACTAGCTTCCTCCTTAATTAAATAATTATTCTCAGGATTTTTCAAATCTAAAAGACGTAATTGAAAATTTGTGTTTTGAGGGGTGCTAGAAGAAAATCCATTGATAACATCATTCTCAATAAAACTCACAAAACGTTCATTGCTATTGGGTAATTGCGAAGGGTAAAATACGCGTCTTTTATTGCTACTTTCAATGGCAATATCTTCTACAGTACCTGTGGTTGGGGTAACGGGGCGTACTAATTTCACGGCACCTTCTAGGTTGGCACCAATATAGAAAACACCCAATTCATCAACTCCCCAATCTGCCGGTCTTGCGTAAATATTACTTGTAAACGGACTAAAGCCTTTCCCGTCTTCGGGAATCAAATCTCCGGTTGCAGGGTCAATGCCGCAATGCCATACTTTCCCCGTAAAGCCATTGTCTGTGTTCAGTTCTATCCAAAGCATATAGTTGTCTTTGGGTGAGATCTCAGGATTTACGTAATTTACGGTAAGGTCACCTATTCGTAAATCTTCGATACTAACTGTTTCATCAACAGGATCGTCCATTTCAACTTCCTTTTCATCTTCATCATCAATGCTGATTTCTGGTGATGTTATCACGTTATCATCTGAACAACTAAAAATGACTAGGGCTAAAAGAAGAAGGGTTATTTTTTTCATATCATGCGTTTATCTTAGTGCCTATTTTAAATTTTAGGATATAAATTCAGGCGCTGATTATTAGGGGCAATTCGTAATCTTTACATCTATTTGCTGCATTAATGCCCAGATATAAATATGATAATCTTTAACGTGATAATCTCCGTCCGAAAATATTATAGGACTTTCTAAATTTTCTAGTTCGTTTGGTCGTTGGTCAGATTCGTTTGCAATGTAATCAACGGCCAAACCTGTTCTTTGACTAGATGCTCTTTTAAAACGAGCTGTGTACATATTGTCAAAGGCTATAAAATTTGCCCCATTACTAAAACTATATGGAACACCTGGTGTTATATAGCGCAATGGACTACTCTGGGAGTCAAAAATTAGATTGTCCTGATAAAACGTGTCCTTGTTTTCATCCGTTGTGCGATATACCAATCCACTATTTACCAAAGTCTCGCTGTATGACGGGAAGGTTGTTTCAGGCTCCGGTATGGTCTCATCATTTTCATAACTTCTCCAGTAATGAATACACCCACACTCACTCGTAGTCTTACAAAGACCTATGTTTTGCCACCAACCCCCTAAGGTGGAATTATCGAGCGCATAAACATAGCCCATTCCTCCTAGGGCAGCCGTTACTAGTTTTTCCCGTAATTCCGGATTCGTATCAAAGAGGTCTCTCACTAACATTGCCAAAAGAAATGACCCTTGAGAGTGCCCGGCAAGAATAATTTTATTTCCATTATTATGGTTGTCCAAATAATTTTGAAAAGATGCCTTAATGTCGGAATAGGTTTCCAATAAAGCTGCAGCCCTTTCTTCTTCCGTATAAAAAGCGCTTAAGAACGATGCAGGTGTGGCTTGCCTATATTTTGGTGCGTAAAAACGGCCATACTTTGCCAATAATGCTCCCTGGGCCAAAATGGATAGCCCGATAAAATTGGTATCCTGATTTTCAATTGCTACCGTACCTGGGGATGTAGGCGGATTTATAAGATGGGTAGGATGTACCCAAAATACATCAATACCTGTATTTATAGCGGCATTATTGCTAACCTCAACGGTAGAACTAATGTTTAAATTTTCATCAATGACAGCAATATCCAAATCATAGGTTTTCAGAAAATTTAATGGTTGATCAGGATGAAAATACCAATTATCCATAGAACCGTAGTCCACACTTGATAGCGGAATTTCCAATTGCTGTTCATTTTCAGAAATGACAGCATCCCCTTCTTTTGAGCAACTGATTAGTAGTATTGCGCAACAAAGCCAAAAGAACATTTTAAACTTCATACTAGGGTTGAATAAAAGATTTTCTAAGAATGAAATCCCTTTTGAAACTTTAAGTTCACTTTTCATTGGTATTGCATTCTAAACTTAGGAACAGCAGTTAATGGCTGTATTTATTACTTAATAACTTCATTGAATTTTTCCCAAAACATATTGTCAAAAGACGATAGGGCAAAATTATCACCCGATACCGTAGCCTCACCCATTCTTAGAATTACCAGATTGCTACTAGGTACAATATAGATGCGCTGTTCATCTTTTCCCATAGCGGCAACCATGTCATTGGGAGCATTGGGTACAAGGGTTCCGTCATATTCCGTTTGACTTGCTGGTAGCATGTATTTATTTTTTCCATTTAGCCACCAGAGATAGCCGTACGAGGGATTGATATTTTGCGAAGTTGTTTTGCTTTCAATAAAGAAGTTCTCATCAACGATTTGCGTTCCGTCCCAATTTCCATTTTGTGAAGCCAATAATCCAAATTTAGCCATGCTCCTGGTATCACTATTATAAATGCGGTAGATTAGACCATTGTTCCAAAAGCCGTTCATTCCTATTCTATCGCCTAACTCATTGTTGAAATACGTTTCAAATTCCGTTCCGCTGGCATCTTCTACAACATTCATTAAACGCTGAAAAACATTGCCATAGGCCCATCTTGTACCTGCATCGGCCAGATAGGTTAAATTTCTTTTGATTACTACTTGTGGCTCGTCGTCCAAACCAGAAGTCATAGACAACAGGTTCTTAACGGTAATCAAATCTTCTTGCTGGGGTGTTGTACTTGTCCAATCGGTACCTAAATAATCAGAAACCTTATTATCAATATTGATTAAACTATTTTGTTGCGCAATACCAACGGTAGCGGTAACAAGTGTTTTGCCCGCGCTGTTCCACTGCCAAGTATCGCTAGCCGTATGGCCATTGTAATAATCCTCAACTACAATTCTTCCATTGAGCAATACCATAAATGATTTTGTGTTCTCACCGATCAGAAAATTCCTGAGCTCTTCCAATTTGTCCGTATCCCAGTTTATTTCATTAGGAGCTATCGTTTCCCATTCGTTGGTAGAAGTTGACGGAAAATACAAGGAAACATCTGGTGCACTAGGTGTATCCGTATCATCTTCTATAATGGGGTCTATGGCATCATCAGATTGACAACTTGCCAAAATAAATAAGACCACTAGTATAAAGTATCTATTCATCATTAATTTTATTTTTCTGACTACTTTATGCGCTAAAGGTTTAATTAAATAAAAGCCAAGTGTAGTTTTTAAAAAATGGCCAATGTAAACCACCACATCTCACAAAACGTTCAGTTTAATTACTGCAAATAGCCTTTTATAACCGTATTACAACGATTTATTGTTAAAACTATTGTTCCAGAATTGGTATTTAGGGCAGTGTAAATGCAATACAGCAAAGAGCGTATTCAGTCATTGGGTCTACCAGTCACTGGAGTTTTATTTCAAGGATAAGAGTAATCCCCTTGGCTAGCAAAACTGGGAAGTTCAATTTTACAGATTTCAGCATGAAAATTAAAGCATAATTCAACAAAGACAGAAACCTAAAAAGCTTGCTGATTACTTTGAAAACTTCTGCTTATAAATCCGGTACAGCTGTAAAAGCATTACAGGTACAAAATGGGCCAAAGCTCCGGCCATACTACCTTCTTCTCCTTGTAGCCCAAGAAGTGCCCAATGAGCGAAAGCCATAATAGCAGCCAGATACACCCATTGTTGTAACTTTTTCCAATTGCGCCCCATTCTTTTGACTGCTGCATTGGTGCTCGTCATAGCTAAAGGAATAAACACAAAAAAGGCAATCCACCCCGTAAGTATTGATAGCTCTATTGATTCATTTACTATTTTAGAAATTGGAAATTCCAGCACATAAAAAATGGTATGGAGTAAGGTATAGGCAAATGCCGCCACACCAAAAAAGCGTCTGTTTCTTAATAACCATTGCGCTACTTTCGTTTTAGGGAACATTAAACGTATTGGCGTTGCAATAAGACTTATAATCAACATACGAGCAGCAAATTCTCCGGTAATATGCATGATATCTTCATACTTAAATTGTCCTTTTGCGTAATCTAAGGTCATCATAACGCCCGGTATGGCCAATAGAAGCCAAAGCATATATTTTCCTGTAAGAAGTGATTTTAAATTGTTCATTGTTGATCGCTTTGAGTAATATTTGTTTATGCTCTGTTTTTCTAAGAAATTTCCTTTGATGAAATAAAATAGGTAACCACCCCTGCCAAAAGCGCAGGAACGGCAAAAATCATAAAATTGGCGGACATCGAAAGCCCCATACCTACGAGTACACCGCCAAGTGCAGGACCCAATACACCTCCCAGTCTACCTGCACCAATGGCCCAGCCCACACCTGTAGTTCTAAATTCCGTAGGATACATACGGGCAGCCACGGCATACAGCCCAACAAAACCACCTTGTAGGGTAAAACCTAGTAGGCCAAAGACTAACAGTATAAAATCTGACCCCACAAATACACTGAACATTGCCATTAAAACAGCTGTTATCCCCAAGAACAGGGCAATGGTTTTTTTAAGTCCCATTTTAGATGAAATATACCCTTGTATGACAATACCGAAAAATGCACCTACATTAAAAACCGTACCCGAGTAAATGGCCAGTTCCATAGACAAGCCCGCATTCGTAGCCAGTTTTGGAATCCAACTGATGAGAAAATACAAACATCCGAAGGCAAAAAATAAGGCTACCCATAACTGAATGGTAGACCGTTTATATTTTTTAGAAAGCAATTGATTTACAGGAATTCCCAACGATTTAGCCGGTTTTTCTGGCAAGGTCGAAATTTCAGGTATTTTTAATTTAGCCAATATTCGGTTGACCTTTCCAAGTGCATGTTTTGGTTGCTTCTTTATATAATATTCAATGGATTCCGAAAGGAATATAAAAATTAACGGAATGGTTATGAACGAAGCAAAACCGGCAATTTTAAACATCATTTGCCACCCACTTGATGGTACTACAGCAGCAGCAACATACCCCGCTATTATAGCTCCTACAGGGTAACCAGACAATACAAAACTCACCCAAAAGTCCTTTGATCTGTTTGGTGTGTATTCTGCCGTTAAAGATGCGGTACTGGCGAGCATGCTACCAATGCCCAAACCACTAATAAAACGAAGAAAAATCAATTGCGGTACTGTTTCTGTGTAACCTGTTAAAAATATACTTGTACCCATTAAAAAGGCACTTATCAAAATCATTTTTTTTCGGCCAATCTTATCCGCATATGGCGCCAGCAACAATGCCCCCAATGCCATTCCTGCAAGACCTGCACTAAATACCATACCTAAGGCTTCTGGACCAACGGCCCAAGATTTAGCGATTGCAGGGGCACAATATGAAATGACCAGCACATCCATACCATCTAAAATGTTCATTAAAAAACAAACGAATATGGTAGCGTATTGCAAGGTAGAGATGGCACGCTCATCTAACTGCAGTGCAATTGGTTTAGACATTTTATTAGGTATTAGACGTTGTAACTATCCCCTATAAGCAGTGTCTATGGTAATATTACCATTGGCAACCCTGCTTACACAGGCACACATTTTTTTATTTTCACCTTTTTCTTCTTCGCTGAAAAAGAAATCGCGATGATCAATATCGCCAGAATAATCGAGAATATCTAATTGACAAAGTCCGCACTCCCCTTTTTTACAATCATACATGACATCAATTTTTGCATCAAGCAAAGCTGACAATAAGGTTTGATTTTCATTTACCTGTACTTCTCTATTAAACCTCGGTATCTTTACAGTGTATGCCTGGGGAGCAAACAAACCCGAAGCCCCAAAAGTCTCGAACCGTAAATTTTGATTGTTGAAAGGTCCATTTTCCCATGTCTTACGAACCGCATTCATTAAGCCAATGGGTCCACATAAGTATACTTGCGTTTCAATATCGCAAAGATTTAAAATCTTTGACGTATCAAAAAAACCATCAATATCGCTAAAATGCACTATTAAGCGTTGCCCTAATACCTTTTGTAACGCTTCTATATAAGGCATTTCTTGGGCAGACCTGCCCAAATACAACATGCGTACATTCTTGTCAGTTTTTGCTATCAACTCTTCTGCCATGCCTAGAATGGGCGTAATTCCAATACCTCCTGCAATAAGTAGATAATTTGACGTATTAAAACCAAGTTCAAAATGATTGGTGGGTTGTGAAATGCGCAACTTGCTACCTTCTTTTAATCCCCACATATATTTGGACCCGCCACGGCTTGCGGGCAAACGTTTTACCGCTATGGTATAGGGTTTATTTGGACCGTACCGCCCAACCAAAGAGTAACTCCTGATTTCTGGCAAGTCATTGATCAAAACAGCAATATCTAAATGTGATCCCACTGTAAAGGCCGCTGTATCACCTGCAGGGATAATTTGAATTTGCATTACATTATCCGCAACTTTTTCCATTTTACCCACCACGGCATCTTCCCAAGTATTCCTATATCTCATTAGTCCTTCTTTTCTTTTGCGACCATATTATCCGTAATTCTTCTTGCCCACATGGCCCCGGCATCTATGTTCAAATTATAAAATTCACGATCCGGGTTTTCATTGATTGCCTTTTGTTGGGCCTCTAAAATATCTTCATCCTGAGAAAAAATATGGGCGACCCCATTTTTAAGTTCGGTGGTATTACTTTGGTCCTTTAGGTTATAATTTCTGCTGAACGCCCAGAAATAAAGACAGGTCTGGTTCGTAGATGGTGTTATGGTATTTAATACGTAGCCATTGACCCCTTTAGACCTATCACCTTCTTGAGCGCCCGTATTCGCTATGGCTACGCCAACATCTATATTTACGGTACAGGGAGCTTCAAATTTTATGATCTGCCAGCGATCTACGGTACCATCATGGTCAAATACTTTGTTCAATTGCCCTTTCCAAAACGGTGGTGGCTGTATATCTTTCATCCAACGCGTAACGGTAGCCGTTTTCTCATCATAGTGCACATCAAAAGGTGCTTCTGCCACATTACGGTCACCAATAGTTTCTGAATGTACAAAGGTTTCGTGGGTAAGGTCCATCAAATTATCAACCACCAACCTGTAATTACAGTGCACTTTGATCATTTGTCCGTCACCTGCCCAGTCCGGATCATCGTTCCAATGCATATCCGGAATTTTTGATTCATCGGCCAATGCCGGGTTGCCCATCCATACCCAAATAAAACGATATTTCTGAATTACAGGATAGGAGCGAACACATGCCGTTGGGTTTATGGTTTCTTGCGATGGCATATACGAACAACGCCCATCACTATTATACTCAAGCCCATGATAGCCACAAACAACCGTATCATCCCTTAAACTACCTTTGGACAAGGGCAAAAGCCTATGCCAGCAAGCATCCTCCAAAGCTATTGGCGTTCCATCTTTTTTTCGATATAACACCAAAGGCTTGTTACAAATAGTTCGAGGCAATAATTTATGCTTCAGTTCCACATCCCAAGCAACCGCATACCAAGCGTTCATGGGGAAAGATTCGTTCATGGTAAAAGTATGTGTAGACATGATGTTATTTTATAGGATTATCAGCTAAACCTTATGATTTAGAATACAATTTGACACATTTTTAATAAATTTCACAATAAAGGATTGATATTGAATATATTTAGCGTACAAATGATTCAATTTTATTAATTCTTTTTATCAACTTTACAAAAGTATCCTCCAAAAAATAGGATTTATTTATAAAGCTCATACTAAAAATGTATTATCACCAATAGAATATGAAGATAATTGACTTATCCGTAACCATTTCAGACAAAGTAAAAGAGCCTTTCCCTACCGCCATTAATTATGAAGACCACAAAGAAGGGGCCAAAACCATGGGTAAGATTTTATTCGACGGTTTAGGTAATGTATTCCCGGATGGAAATGGCCCTGCCGGAGAATTTTTAACGGTAAATAGTCATGCGGGGACTCATGTTGATGCTCCCTACCATTATTACCCAACCTGTAATGGCGAACCATCAAGAACAATTGATGAAATGCCCCTGGATTGGTTTTTTAGAGATGGAGTTGTGTTGGACTTTACGGATAAGCCCGCCGGTTATATGTTTGAACCAAACGATTTAAAAGAGAAATTAGCCGCCATTAAATACACCTTAAAACCTTACGATATTGTTTTAATTCGTTGTGATGCTTCCAAACATTTACATGAAGAAGATTTTACCAGCAGGCATGTTGGTGCTTCTGCAAAAGCAACCCATTGGCTAATAGACCAAGGTATAAAGGTTATGGGTACAGATGGATGGAGTTGGGACATTCCTCTACACCTACAAGCTAAGGATTACAGATCTAATCCTAGACCAGGGATCATTTGGCAAGCACACTACGTGGGTATTGAAAAAGAATACTGCCAAATAGAAAAATTGGCTAACTTGGATAAACTTCCCCCTTTTGGATTTAAAGTGGCCTGTTTTCCGGCAAAAATTGAAAAAGCCAGCGCAGGATGGACCAGAGCTGTTGCTATTTTAGATAATTAATCTGTAGTATTTATTTGTTTAGTATTAATGGGAAACGAAAAGAACATACCAACGTTAAGTTCATATGAAATATCTAATTTTCATATGCATTCTATTGATTGGTTGCCCATAATATCCAACACAAGACATGATGATTTCCATATCAATAGGATTGATGATATAAGTGACAAGAAACGTTTTCATGTACTACCGCATCGTAAAACTTTTCACGATTTCTTTTTTTTAACCAAAGGAACCTCTAGAAGAAGTAAGGGTTTAAATAGTTATGAAATTAAGGCTCCTGCTATTTTCTTTTTACCCGCATACCAAATTACGGAGCATGATATGATCAGTGAAGATGCCCAAGGTTTTTACTGCCATTTTCATGAACGTATCCTTGATATATTCCCAAAAGGAATTTTGACCGAACGCTTTGTGTTTTTTCAATACCAGTCTAATCCTATCGTCCAATTAAATACAAGAACACAGGAAATTATTGCCACTATTTTAGAGCGATTATTTACTATATATAGAGGAGAGAGTTCTAGTAAAAACTTAATTTCCTTATACCTTATGACCATTTTCGAGGAACTGAAATCTGAAATGCCAGAGGTAAGAACAAAAAATAGAAAATCTAATTTTGAAATTACAAAACGGTACAAACATGCCCTTGCAAAACATATTTATGATTATCAAAATATAACCGACTATGCAGATTTGTTGAACGTTACACCAAACTACCTTAATAAATGTGTTAAAACCGCAATTGATAAAACCGCACAGGATCTTCTTAAAGAAATGCTCATCTTAGAAGCAAAAACTTTGATCAAACATTCTGAACTTAACATCTCGGAAATCGCCGTGAAACTTTGTAATCAGACCCCAAGTAATTTTGCCCGTTTTTTTAAAAAACAAACCGGCCTTTCACCAAAAGAATACGCACAAACCAACTAGTGTATTCCATTTCAAATTACTCTGTATTCCCATTTTACATTTTGCCACTTTCCGGTATTGATTCTGCTAAATGATTTTGTAGAAAAATTATATCTAATTGGATTGTGTTTAATCAAACCCTAAATTAAAAAAACATCAAAAAGAATTGATTTTGAATAGTATAGTTCTTTTTTTGATTCACAATTACCGTTATTATATTGGAAATTTGGAGACATCATTTTTGATATATTAATAAAATTTAAATATTAAAATGATAAATATCATTTTTTATCCAACTTAAACTAACTCAAATGAAAAATCACGCTAGACTACTTTTAACTTGTTTAGGATTCTTATTGATTGGTTTTACCCAAGCACAAACGGGTGAAATTTCTGGTCAAGTACAGGACGAAGCTGGTGCCGTTTTACCCGGCGCCTCTGTTTTGATTGAAGGCACAAAAAATGGCACAATGACAGATTTTGACGGAAAATTTACCCTTAGTGGTTTGGATTCTGGAGAATATCAATTAATTGTTTCCTACGTTGGATTTTCAAGACAAAAAATTACGGTATCCGTACCTCAATCCCAACCATTGTCCGTTACGTTAACCGAAGATGCCACACAATTAGATGATGTTATTGTAACCGGTGTTTTTGATTCACGTAGTCGTATGGATGCATCTGTGGCGATTACAACTATTGGCGCCAAACAATTGGCAAGAGTTGCACCTACAAGTTCAGCGGATTTATTGAAAAATATACCGGGGGTATTTGTAAACCAAGCACGGGGAGAAATTTGGAACTCTGTTTATTCAAGAGGACTTTCGGCAAACTCAATTGATAATATTAATGGGTATAGATATGTATCCTTACAAGAGGATGGTCTACCGGTTACAAATGTGGAATTATTTCCAGATCTATTTTTGAGAGCTGATGCCATGACGGCAAGAGTAGAAGCCGTTAGAGGTGGTACCGCATCTATTTTGGGCGCAAATGCTCCAGGTGGTATTTTTAATTACGTATCCAAAACAGGAGGTAATGAATTTGCTGGTGAAGTACGTGCTAAGTATGGTCTTGAAGGCAATGGAAAAAACCCATATTATAGGGCTGACTTTAATATTGGCGGACCAATGAGTAATGGTTGGACTTATAATGTTGGAGGTTTCTTCCGCCAGTCGGACGGTGCAAGAGATCGTGGATATCCTGTAAACAAAGGTGGTCAGTTAAGAGCTAACTTGATAAAAAAATATAAAACAGGATTCTTTCAATTGAACTTAAAATATCTAAATGATAAGAATGATAGAATGGCGTTTATACCATCTACCAATTGGGAAGACCCGCAAATTGCAGATGGCTTTTCTAAATACGATTCTTATGCTTTATATGACTTTTCAATGGAAGTGCCTTTTAATGAGACGGGTTCAAGAACCATTAATTCTACGGATTTATTACACAACATAGACCGTTCTGTTGGTTTTAATTGGAAACAGGATCTGGGCAATGGTTTTTCTTTAAAGAACGATTTTAAATATTCAAGAAAAGATGATGAAAGAAACGCTACAGCAGTGGTTACGCCAATAAGCACTACCAGTTTTCTCTTTTATGCGATACCTGGTTTGTTCGCAGGTCCAAATCCTGCCAGAACAGGAACATATCGTTTTGCAGATCCAAGAACAGGACAGGAATTTGGTACTGTTAATTTAGCGCCGAATGTAGGTCCAAATGCCGTCCCAGGACCTCCAGCAATTCTTACGCCAGGACCTAACAATAATTTTCCAGGATCTAACATTCAACCAAATTCACTGTTGTTCATGCCATTGTTCTATCAAGATATTGACAGAAATGAAATTGCCAATCAATTGGTGTTTACTAAAAAAACAGAGAAAAGTAGTTTTAATTTAGGTAGTTTTTATAGCCGCTCTAAATTAGATATTACCAACTGGAGCAAAGGTATGGGTCTAAGTGGTGGTCTAATTCAAAACCAACCGGTTCCTGCACAAATTACATTAGATGCGGACAATGGTCAAACGTATGAGGTTACTAGTCCAGAAGGCTTTATGAATGTTGGGTGGACAGGTTCTGATGATGGCCAAACCACACAGGGTATTTTTGCGCTTTTCTTTGGTCATAATTGGAAGATTACGGAAAAACTTACATTGGATTATGGTATGCGATATGAAGATGTAACCTCTGAAGGTTTTAATTCTATCGGTGTTCCAAATCCACGACAAAATGATCCATCTTTTGGTGGGCTTGATGGAAATCCGCTTACGCTTTGGGACAATGGTGGTGGTACCGCAGGTGCCCCCGTTAATTACGATTATAAATTAAATAGCTTTTCTTACACCGCAGGTCTTAACTATAAATTCAGTGACCAGCAAGCAATTTATGCCAGATATGCTCGCGGCAACAAAGCACCGTCAACTTTCTTCTACCTTGATTTAAATGACGATGCATTGGTAGAAAATACACCAGCATTATTGGAAGAAATAACTCAAGTTGAAATAGGCTATAAAGTAAATACCGAGAAACTACAATTGGTAGCAACACCTTTTTACAGCAATCTTAATAATGTGCCTAATATTCAAACCTTTTCAAACGAAGATGGTACTAGATATTCACCTCCTTTTCAATTTGCCGAGTATACAACTCTTGGATTTGAGTTAGAAACAACCATTAATTTAACCGATAAATGGATGGTAAGAAGTAATGCGGTAATTCAATATGCTAAAGCCGACAAATACACGACTTGGGATGAAGGAAGAGATGGGCCGGCAGACGATACCATTATTGACTACTCGGGCAATGAAGCAGATAACAGTGCAAACGTAATATTCAATATTAACCCAATTTACAACGGTGAAAAATTCTATGGCTCTTTAAACTATAGTTATATGGGAGCAAGACAGGCCAACGTACCCAATTCATTTCTATTACCAGCATTCGGTAGTGTAGATTTAGCCTTCGGTTACGATTTTTCCAAAAAATTCGGTTTGCAATTGAACATTAACAACGTTTTGGATAAGTACGGAATTTTAGGATGGCAAGGACCTGGAGGTTTCCCTGCCGCACTAAACAGAGATGGTTTTCCACCAGATTTTATCGCCAATAATCCTAATGCTATTTTTTCGACCCAAGGAAGCATGCCAAGAGCTTATTTCTTAACGGCCACTTATAGATTCTAATTTTTGTTTTTGTTTATTGAATAAGTGTTTTACGCTAAGGATATTGAATTTCAAATTCTATATCCTTAGTTTCTTTCAAAAGACAAACCCCATTTTATATTTTACTAACTAAAAATGAGCGCTTTATAATTTTAAAAATTGTTTTATGAGAATACTGATTTTAGGAGTTTTTACCCTTTTCTGTCTTAGTTGCAAAGACGCCGCTATAAACAAAAAAGAGGATCCCCAGCCAGAAAAAAAACCGAACATCGTTTTAATCTTGGCAGATGATATGGGCTTTTCTGATTTGGGAAACTATGGATCAGAAATAAATACGCCAAGTCTTGATCGTCTTGCCTCTGAAGGAACACGGTTAACGCGCTTTTACACCAATACCATCTGCGCTCCTTCACGTACTAGTTTACTTACTGGACAATATCCGCACAAAGCAGGTATGGGCTTCTTTAATGAAGATTTTGGGGTAAAAGGTTATGAAGGTTATATTAATAAAGAATCTTTGACCCTGGGCGAGGTATTTAAAGAAGGTGGCTATTCCACCTATATGGCCGGTAAATGGCATGTAGGTAATGAGAGACCACATTGGCCACTGCAGCGTGGTTTTGATAATTTCTTTGGGTTTTTGGATGGTGGCGCCAGTTATTTTGATACTAAGCCTTTGCTAAAAGGTCCACCATCAACAGCTTTCTTATATGAAGGTAATGAGGTTTATACTATAGAAAAGGAAGATTTTTACTTAACCGATGAACTCACTACAAGAGCCATTAATTTTGTAAAGAACAATTCAGCAGAAAAACCATTTCTACTTTATATGGCCTATAATTCTCCGCATTGGCCTTTACATGCAAAACCGGAAGATATTGCCAAGTATAAAGGAAAATATGACGCAGGTTGGGATGAACTACGTAAACTCCGTTTTGAGAACATCAAAAAACTAGGACTTGCTAATGAAGACTGGAATCTCTTTAAAGATGAATTATTACCACCTTGGGATAGCTTAACCGCAGAAGAAAAAAGCGAATGGACTTTGAAAATGGAAGTTTATGCGGCTATGGTAGACAATTTGGATCAAAATATAGGAAAACTACTGAATTATTTAGGTACAACTGGTCAATTGGATAATACGGTAGTTGTTTTTCTATCTGACAATGGCGCTGAAAATATGGATGTTGGTAAAATGCCTTTTACGGTTAAACGAAATGAAGGCCCTGTGGGTACCGCGGGTTCAATGGAATCGTATTCCAAAAAATGGGCACAGGTATCTAACAGTCCATTAAGAAGTTATAAATCATCTCCTTATGAAGGGGGCCTAGCAACACCGTTTATTATACGTTATCCAAATCAAAAAGAAACGGGAAAGGTAATGAAGGGTGGTAGCCACGTGGTAGATATCATGCCCACTTTATTAGATATCGCCGGTATTGAATATCCTGAAACCTACAATGGCATTAAAGCTAACGCCCTAGCTGGTGAAAGTTTTCTGCCCTTATTACAAGGTGAAGATTGGAACAGGGAACAACCCATTTGTTTTGAATGGTTTGGAGACCGTGCAGTTTGGCTGGGAGATTTAAAGGGTGTTCATCAGTACCAAAAAGAGTGGGAACTGTATGACCTTTCTACCGATAGGACAGAATCTAATGATATTGCTGCTTCCAAACCAGAAATCATTGCTAAAATGGATTCGATTTATAACGTTTGGGCAAATACAAATGGAGTTATCGAATGGTCAGATGAGATGGGTAAAAAAACACAGTTTAGAAAATCTCCACATTAAATAATTGTAGCAATGAAAAAAATATTCTCTTATGAAAATGGAATAGTTACACTAATGGCCTTGACCTTTGGAGTACTATTTTTTGACCGATTAGCGCTAAATTATTTAGTACCATTCGTAGCCAAAGACCTTAATTTAAATAATACACAAATAGGGCTCTTAGCAGGAATTTTATCCTTGGCTTGGGCATTTTCCAGTTATTATACCACGGCTTGGTCAGAGTCCAAAAACAAGAACAAAATCACCTTTCTAATTGCCATCGTTATTTTTTCGGTATGTTCATTTGGTTCAGGTATGGCTATTGGTTTTGGTACTTTATTTGTTGCCCGGTTAATAATGGGTTTAGCAGAAGGTCCGGTAATTCCATTAGCACAAGTTTTTGTGGAACGAGAATCTACACCAAGCAGACTTGGTCTTAATGTAGGCATATTACAAGCCGTTGGCGGTGCATTATTTGGTTCTATTCTAGCCCCTGTAATTCTTATTCAGATAGCTGAAAATATGGGTTGGCGTACTGCTTTTTATGTAGCAGGTGTGCCGGGTCTATTACTAGGGCTCATTGCAGTTTTCTATTTAAAAAAATCGACTACTGAAAGTAGGGGAGCCAAAAAGGATACGGGATTTGCCCTCAAAGAAATTTGGGCATATAAAAACATTAAATGGGGTACGGCATTGGCATGTTGTGTATTTGGCTGGTGGTTTGCGACCATTCCTTTTATTACCAAATACTTTACAGATGTACAAGGTATGGCCGCCAATGATATGCAAAAGACAATGGGGCTATTAGGGGTAGCAATGCTAATATCCTCCTTGTTTTTCCCTGGAATTTCAGATAAAATAGGAAGAAAAAAAGCATTGTATATCGCAGTAATTTTGGGCATTTTTTACCCTTTTGCGGTATATTACCTAAACGGATCTGACATACATTTACCCGCTATGTTTTTTAGTTATGCTATGGTAGGCGCCATACCCTTGGTTGCTGCAATTGTACCTTCTGAAGCCGTTCCAAATCATTTAAAGGCAAAAGCTATTGGCTTTGTAACTGCAGTCGCCGAAATTATAGGTGGGGTTATTGTTCCTGCTATTTCAGGCGCACTTTCTGATATTGTTCATGAATCAGCCTTTTTATGGGTTGCTGCTGTATTGGCTGTTCTAGCCTTATTTTTCTTATCCAAATTAGAAGAAACAAAAGGAAAGGTATTTACAGAAAATGCTGTGGGGTAAATGAAAAACTCAATTCGTAGAATTGTTACTGGTCATACCAAAAATGGCAAAGCTATTTTTAGTTCGGATAATTCTATTGAGCCTTTAATCATAACAAGCGGTGATGCAGCAATGGCCACCATTTGGAGTACGTTAACTGTACCTGCAGACTGTAATGATGAAACCGATGGTAGGTTTAACGATGTGGGTACAACACTAAATGGAGGTTCGGTAATACGAATTGTTGACATGTTACCGGGTGCAAGCTCACCTATGCATCGTAGTAATAGTATAGATTATGGTATTGTATTGAGCGGTACCATTGAACTAGAATTAGACGACCAAATAATTAAAACGGTAGGTCCACAAGAAATTATAGTGCAACGTGGTACAATTCATAAATGGAGAAACCCTAGTATTACAAATATTTGTAGAATACTTTTTGTCTTAATAGAGGCAAAACCTTTTAAAGTTGATGGCAAATGTTTACCTGAAGTTATGGAATAGCAATATTGATATTATGGAAAAAAAGGCAAATAAATACAAACTGAAACTTGAGCTTTTAGAACTACTTAGGCCAAATGACACCATTTATGAGCCTATAGAATTAGAGTTCGGAAATCATGACAATATTTTCGAGATTATTGAACGCATGAAAAAGCGAAATCGATTTAAAACGGAACAAGATTCGATTGAATTTGCTATCGGCTTAAAACTATTTAGCGAGGTAATGTTAAGGAATAAAGACAATCCACTATTTGAAGACTTTAGACCAGCTTTTGGTGCTATGATGAAAAAATTAAAATCAGCGGAATAAGTATACATGAAAAAGGATTCGAAATTTCTTCAAGTTTTAGCGGCTTATGATGAGCGCATGCAGTCAGAGGATGAGATTATGAAGTCTTTGCCTGTTGTTGAAGGTATGAAACGGCGAGATGAGTTTTTGTTATCGGTAGGTGAAGATGCTGCCGTTTTTATGAATACCTTATTAAAATCTGCTAAATCGAAAACAATATTAGAAATAGGAACATCTTACGGCTATTCTACCCTATGGTTGGCAGAGGCCGCAAGAGAAAATGACGGCCTTGTAATTACGTTAGAGGCTGATGAAAGCAAAGTAACATACGCTAAACATAAATTGAATGAAGCGGGTCTTTCGGAATATGTTGATTTTAGAGTGGGTGATGCTTTAGCGCTTATGAAAGAGGCAAAAGAGTCTTTTGATTTTGTTTTAGTAGATGTTTGGAAAGAATTATACCTGCCTTGCTTTGAGTTGTTTTATCCTAAATTAAAAAATAAGGCTTGGGTAATTGCAGATAATATGATATTCCCGCCGCAATCAATTGAAGAAACAAAACGCTATCAAAACCGAATACGTAATACAGGAGTTTTCACTTCGGTATTATTGCCTATTGGAAGTGGAATGGAATTGAGTCAATACGAACAAATAAAATAGGTTTTAATAACGAAAAGCAGATAATTGGTAATAGTTCAGTGTAATTGAGACCTAATATGTAAAATTGGTCTAAACACTAAATCAGTCACCTTTTAATCTTAAGTAGATTTTAGCTTAAAATGAATGATTTAAACCAAATAAACCTTGTAATAAATATAAAAATAATTGATTTAGAATAGTACATCCCTCTTAATGATTCAGAATTTGAGTGAGTATAAAGTAAATTTGTAATATTAAAGAAAGAATAAAAAAAATTATAGAAATGGCAAAAAACCCACATTATTTTTCGCAAATGGCCCATGTTGAGGTCTTAACCAAGGACCTTGAAAAATCGGTACATTTTTTTGGTGATATTGTTGGAATGGATATTACAGGAAGAGAAGAAGGTTCTGTTTATTTAAGAGCTTGGGGAGATTATTTTCATCATACCTTAAAATTGACACAAAGCGACAAGTCTGGACTTGGACATATTGGGTGGAGAGCGGATAGCCCAGAGGCTTTAGAAGAAGCCGTTGAATATTTGGAAAGTATTGGTGCCGGTAGAGGTTGGTATGATGGTGACCAAGGCCATGGTAAAGCTTTTAAATTTCAATCTCCTGAAGGTCATATGCATGAAGTTTTTTGGGATGTGCAATGGCTTCGCGAAGAAGGGGAACGTGGTAGCGTGTATGCAGACCGTTATTCCAGCAACCGACTACAAGGGGCAAATCCAAGAAGATTTGACCACGTAACATATATGGTATCTAAAGGCGCTTACCCTGCTGAAAAAGCATTTTGGAAAGCTTTAGGGTTTAAAAATCCGGATGAGATTCGTATTTCAGATGAAATACCTCCAATTGGAGGTTTACATACCCTTGCGAACCTATCTCATGACATAGCCATATTTACAGACCCGAATATAGAACCTAACCAAGCAGTTTTAAACCATATTTGCTGGAACGTTGACAGCCGTGAAGAAGTACTTTTAGCTTTGGACTATTTCATAGAAAAGGGTTACAAAAGTGTTATGGGGGCACCAACAAGACACAAAGCAGATGAAGGTTTCTTTATCTACATTGTTGACCCAGGAAGTGGAATCTTATTTGAATACTATGCTTGTGCAAGATTAGTTTTTGCACCAGATCATTTAGACGTTCATTATTTAAAAGATAATCCAAATGATGCATGGGGTTCTGTAAATCCGTTTGCAGAAATGGCAAAAGGTAAAAAACTTGGACTATCTGATGATGGTACAGTGAAACCTGTAGATATTTAAGCTACTTTATTTAAGTAGAGATAACAATTTTTAAAACACACACGTATTATGTGGCATTTTTTTCCAGGCAAATACATGCCTTCTTATCAAGTTAATAGAGCATTGACCCAAGCACATTATGGTGGTGGCGAGTTTGCAGAAATATTAGAAGCAGCGGGTAATATTGACCCAGATAATAGAGAAACCTTTAATATAGCTTGGCTAAATAAAGGAAATGAGGTTTATGGTTGGGCAGAAGATTATGAAAACAAAAATGCTTTTGTATCTGCTAGAAGAACCTATTTAAGAGCATTCAATTATTTACGCACGGCGGAATTTTTCATGAATCTACAAGATGATCGAAAAATACCAACTTACCTTAAAGCAAGAGAGGCTTTTATAAAGGCGACCAAATATTTTGAAGAAAAACCAATTCAGGTAGAAGTTCCTTTTGAAGGTTCCTTTTTACCGGGATATCTATTTAAGCCAAAAGGCGTGAAAAATCCACCAGTAATGGTGATGTTTGGCGGATTGGATAGTTTGGCCGAAGAACTTTATTTTGGAATTGGTGACCACTTAATGGAAAGGGGTGTTGCCTTGTTAGCTATGGACGGTCCAGGCCAAGGAGCCGCTTTACGGTTAAACCATATTCACTCTAGACATGATTATAATGTTGCTGGTACCGCAGTTTTGGATTGGGTTTTAGAAAACCTGAAAGATGAAGTTGATACCACTAGCGTAGGTATTGCAGGGGTATCCATGGGAGGATACATGGCCGCACGTTGTGCAGCTTTTGAACCTCGTTTTAAAGTATGCATGATATTTGGAGCTGTTTGGTCTTACTATTCCGTTTGGGCCGGTAGAAGTGGTAAACATCCTTTAGCAGAAATCGTTCAACATATTATGGGTGTTGATAGTTATGAAGATGTTCTTAAAAAATTGGAAGGATATACCTTGGAGAACGGCGTAGCCGAAAAAATATCTATACCAACATTTATAATGCATGGCGGTGGTGATAAACAGAATTTTGTGGAGCATGCAATTACATTAGAAAAACATTTAACATGCGAACACAAAATGAAAATCGTACCTGAAGGAGAAAGTGGTTCTCAACATTGTCAAGTAGATAATTTTATGCCTGCTCTAGACATGTTCGATTGGATTGCAGAGAAAATTCACGCCTAACGTTCATTTTTGTTTAATTCATAAAATTCACAATATGTCAGCAGTTAAAAAGGTACTTGTAGTTGGTGGAGGAATAGGAGGTCAATCTGTAGCGATAGCATTGGCAAAAAAAGGTGTAGAGGTTGAAATTGCAGAACGCTTGGATGCATTTAATGTATATGGAGTTGGTATTATCCAACAATCTAATGCCCTTAGAGCATTAGATAGAATTGGTCTTGCTGATAAGACCATGGAAGAAGGCTACCCATACGGACAGTTGAAAATGTTCACTGCAGGTGGGCATTTTTTAGGACTTGCCGGTGCACCTCCTGTAGAGAAATATCCTAGCCATAATGGTATTTCTCGTAGAACACTTCATGAAATCATGTATGAAGAGGCCATAAAAATCGGAGTGATTTACAAAATGGGAACTACAGTTACAAAAATAGATAACAATGAAAATGATGTAACGGTAACCTTTACAGACAATACCCAAGGTACCTATGATATTTTAATAGCATCGGATGGAATAAACTCTGATATGCGTGCTTTAATTTTTGGTGAATTTAAACCTCGTTATATGGGTGTTTCGGTTTGGAGATATGCGTTTAAAAAGCATGAGGACTTAGATACTGCTTATATGTATTATGGTAAGCGAAGTAAAATCGGTTTTATTCCAATGTGTGATGAAACAATGTATATGTTCTTGGTATCGGCAGAAGGTGCCGACAATCCTTGGATAGAAAAATCGGCCTATATACCTATGTTGAAAGATTATTTAGCTGAGTTCCCGGTTAAAATTGCCCAAGATGCAAGAGAACAGATTACAGATCCAAACCTGGTAAATTATCGCCCAATCGAAGCAAGCCACTTACCAGACCCTTGGTTTAAAAATAGGGCGATTGTTATAGGCGATGGTGCACATGCAACTGTACCACAACTAGGTTCAGGTGCCGCTTTGGCTCTTGAAGATGGGGTTGTTTTAGCAGAAGAATTAGAAAAAGCTTCTACAGTTGACGAAGCTTTTAGAGCCTTTATGAAAAGACGGTACGACCGTTGTATGGCCATTGTAAATGCTTCTGAGACATTGGCCAAATGGGAGCTAATGGAATTTGAAGGAAAACCGTTACCAGAAGGAGCTAATTTAGGTAAAGTAATAGGCCAAGCAGTAGGTACTTTAATGGCTCCATTTTAATAAAACACAAATGAAATTAGTAACATTCCAAAATAAAGAAGGGTCTATACAGACCGGATGGTTAAAAGCAGATGGCGTTGTCGGTATGCAAAAGGCAGATGACCGCCTTCCTAATGATATGCTTAGTTTTATAGATGACCATGAAAGCTATTTCAACATAATAAAGGATAATAATCTAGAGGAAATTGACCCACACTATAATTTAGAGGAAATAAAATTATTAGCGCCACTACCCAACCCGAGAAGCTTTAGAGACTATGTTGCCTTTGAACAGCATATGTTGAATGCATCCAATTCTTTCGGACATACCGTTAGTCCAGAATGGTATAACATTCCTATTTTCTATTTCACCAATCACCAAGCCATTTATGGCCCAGAAGATGAGATAAAGAGACCTGAGAAAGAAACCAAATTTGACATTGAACTAGAAATGGCCGTCGTCATGGGTAAAAAAGGCGCGGATATTAAAGCCGAAAATGCAGATGACCATATTTTTGGTTATACAGTATTTAATGATTGGACCGCGAGGGCAATACAAAGACAAGAGATGACCGTGCCACTAGGACCGCATAAAGGAAAGGATTTTGCCAATGCAATTGGCCCTTGTATTGTAACCAAAGACGAGTTCGAAAAATATCGTTGCACTATTTCCAGGGATACCCATCCGGAACATTTAGCAATGCCTTTAACCACAAATGGGCGATTTGACTTAAAAATGACTGCGCGCATTAATGGAGAAACTATGTGTGAGGGTAATTATAAAACCGTTCATTGGACTTTTCCACAAATGATAGAGCGTGCTTCTGAAAACAGTGTAAATCTTATGCCTGGTGATATATTAGGCAGTGGTACTGTAGGTTGGGGAAGTTTAATAGAAAATAACTTTTCAGTTCACAGACCTCTACAACCCGGAGATGTTGTTGAATTAGAAATTGAAGGTATTGGAGTATTAAAGAATTCCGTAGTTTAAACTGCAAGGACTAGTTTTGTCTTCTCCATTACACATAATTTTATAAAAAGCCTGTAAACATAAGTTTACAGGCTTTTGCTTTAGATTATATTACCCTAGCATCAACGCAAAGATTATCTAATAACTTGTAGATAATAAAAATTGAACAAGATTGCTATTATAAGCCACCTACTAAAACACTTTACTTCTCTAATTCCGGGTTTTCGTTACAAATCCAATATTACTTCTTCATCTATTTTATTAATAAAATGATTCATTTTATCCTTTCCAAATCTGTTAAATGCCTAATATGGGTAATATAGTATAAAAACAGGATAATTATCTAAAAAAGTACAGTTGATTAAATATTTAAGTTTACAAGTGTAAAATATACGTTTAATAAACTTTTCGTAATTCTTACGTTAAAACATAACACATTTTACAACAAACAATCCAAACAACAACGTATTATGAAGATGATCAAATTACTACCAAAAATTCTTTGGGGACCAAATTGTCTCACAAAAAGAACACTGTTATCCAGCCTTTGCTTTTTGATTGTTCAGGTAGCCCTTGCACAGCAGGAAGTTTCCGGAACTATCACGGACCAGCAAGGTATACCGATCTCCGGGGCTACCGTTATGGAAAAAAACACCACAAACGGTGTGGTATCTGATTTTGATGGAAATTATACGATGACCACCACAAAAGCAGATGCCATGTTGGTTTTTTCATATTTGGGTTTTAAAACTACCGAAATCCCTGCAAATTCATCTACCGTTAACGTAGTACTACAAGAAGATTTGGAACAACTTTCTGAGGTTGTAGTAATAGGCTATGGAACACAAAAACGTGCAGATGTAACCAGCTCCGTCGCTACGGTCAAATCAGAAGATTTTGTACAGGGCAATGTTAAGGATGCCGCACAACTTATACAGGGTAAGGTAGCCGGCTTATCCGTATCTGCCCCTTCTGGAGATCCAACAGAAGGAACACAGATTAGCTTAAGGGGTACTTCCTCTATTCTAGGGGGCACAAATCCTTTAGTATTGGTTGACGGCGTTCCCGGAAGCCTGAATACAGTGGCACCGGAAGATATTGCTTCCATAGATGTGTTAAAAGATGGTTCCGCAACGGCCATTTACGGAACCCGTGGTACCAATGGGGTAATTATAATTACAACGAAAAAAGGAAGCAATGACATGAAGTCTACCATAGAATACAATGGTTACATGTCTATCTCCAGCATAGCAAATAGGTTGAACTTTTTAAATGCGGACGAACTACGGCAGAAATTTGACGAAGGTTACACATTCAACGGGGCAAATTTGGAGGATTTTGGCTCCAATACAGATTGGGTAGATGAAATAACACGAGATGCCTATAGTCAAGTACACAACCTCATCTTTAGGGGCGGTAATGCAACTTCTAATATGACCGCATCCTTAAACTATCGTGACCTAGAAGGTATTTTTCTTAAATCCAATAGCGAAAAATATACGGCAAGGGTAAGTGGTAACCATGCCATGTTCGATAACCGATTAAAGGCCAATGTGGGTATTATATTAAGTGAACAAATGTACAATGCCTTAGGAGACGGCACTAGCTTTAACCCTTACATCTATAGACAAGCCGTTATTAGAAACCCTACGGAACCGGTACGGGACGTGGATGGCAATTGGTACGAAAGGGATGTATATTTCTATGATAACCCTGTAGGTTACATTGAAGAAACAATTGGGGAAAACAAACTAAGGAATACTAGGCTTGATTTTTCATTAAGCTATGATTTTGGCGATCATGTTACCCTTAAAGGGTTATATACCCGTAAAGGTGAGTCTAACATTCGCGGGTTTTATCAGACCAAAAACCATGTTTCCACTACAAAGAACGGACAAGAAGGATATGCGTCTAGAGGTACGGATGACTATGTGGGCAACTACGGCCAATTTACTTTAGATTATGACAATACATTTGGAAAACATAAAGTAACCGGTTTGGTGGGTTATAATTATGAGGACAATACCAATGAAGGTTTCTATGCCACCAATCGTCGTTTCCCTACAGATGGATTTACATATAACAATCTAGGAAGTGGACAAGGTTTGCAATTGGGAGAAGCTGGCATGGGGAGCTACAAAAACTCGGATAAGTTGATCGCATTCTTTTCTAGGGTAACCTATAACTATGATGACCGTTATCTTCTAATGGCAAGTATACGGCGTGAAGGTTCGTCTCGCTTTGGCGAGGATAACAAATGGGGTAATTTTCCGGGTATTTCATTGGGTTGGCGTATAGATCAAGAATCCTTTGCAGAAGATTGGGACTGGTTATCAAATCTAAAATTAAGAACTGGTTTTGGGGTAACGGGTATTAATGCCGGTGCCAATTATCAAGCATTGAGTGGCCTGACCTACGGATCTTACTTTTTAAACAATGGGCAATGGGTAAGGGAGTTGGTGCCATCACGTAACGCAAACCCAGATTTGAGATGGGAAAAGAAAGAAGAGTTCAACGTTGGTCTTGATTTTGGCATCCTTGACGGTCGTATAAACGGATCTATCGATTACTATAACAGAACCACTAAAGATGCCTTGTTCAATTATAGCGTGCCAACACCTCCATACTTTTTTGGAACCATAGCGGCCAACGTTGCAGAGATTAAAAACACGGGGCTTGAATTCTTGTTGAACGTTACTCCGGTACAAACGGAAAATTTTAATTGGACGGCAAACCTGACCTATTCAACCAATACCAACGAAATTGTTTCACTTTCCAATGACGCCTTTCAATTGACCAACGATTTCTTTGATCAAGGATATACCGGTGAGCCTATACAAATAAGTACCCATAGGGTTCAGGAAGGGCAACCTATAGGTAATTTCTTTGGCCTTAAAAGTGTGGACATAACAAATGACGGCATTTGGATCATTGAACGACCGGACGGGTCCTTGGTTCCTGCAACGGAAGCTACTACGGACGACCGACAAGTTTTAGGAAACGGATTACCAAAAGCCTACTATAGCTGGAACAATACCCTTAGCTACAAGAATTGGGATTTGATGGTAAACTTAAGGGGTGCCCTGGATTATCAAATTCTCAACTTTTCGCGTATGTTCTATGAAAACCCAACCGTTAGTTACAATACCTTGGATTCTGCTTATGATCTTGTCTATGGCAAGACAGAACTACAAGATGTACAGCGTTTTGTAAGCTATTATGTAGAGGATGGAGATTTTCTTAAAATAGATAACATTACCCTAGGGTACACTTTACCGAAAGATGCCATTAAATTTGCAGAAACCTTCCGGATCTATGCTTCTGGACTGAACTTGGCCACCATCACGGACTACAAGGGTATTGACCCCGAAGTGAATAGGGAAGGATTGGCTCCCGGTAATGATGAACGGGACAAGTACCCATCTATTACAACTTTTTCCCTAGGTATCAATTTTACATTCTAAACTAAACGACTATGAAAAATATAAGAAACAAAGTGGCTACACTTAAAACTAAAATATCGATCCTAGCGGTTTGTGCATTGTTTGTACCCATAGGGTGTACCGATTTGGAGGAGGAAGTATTCTCAGAAGTGACGGAATCATCATTTGTTCCCTCGGAATCTGATATAGTATCGGTCATGGCATCGGCCTATACCCCAATGCGCTATGTAATGGGCTGGCAAGGTTGGTTTGACCTACAGGAAGAACCAGCCGATATGTTCATTACCCCTACACGACCTAACGGTTGGGACGATGGCGGCACCTATAAAAGAATGCATTTTCATGAATGGAGTTCAACACAATGGCAGCCTAGAAATACATGGATCAACTGTTTTAACGGTATCAATAGCGCCAACAGGGTAATTTTACAAATAGAATCAGAACAACTGCCGGTTAGTGCAGAGCAGGCTACTTCCATTATTTCTGAAATGAGGGCCCTAAGGGCACTATACTATTCTATGTTGGTAGATTCTCACGGCAACGTGCCCATCATAGCCAGTTATGGGGACGACCTGCCCGTTCAAAGCTCACGTGAAGAAGTATATAACTTTATTGTAAATGAGCTGACGGAAGTTATCCCAAGCCTTACTGAAACAGTGGATACCAGTACCTATGGCCGTATGACCAAATGGGCAGCATATCATGTACTGGCAAGGGTTTACCTAAACTCGGAAGTATATGCCGGTACTACTAATTGGGACAAGGTCATAGATGCGTGCAACGAAATAATAGACAGTGGCGCTTTCCAATTGTCCGAAAGTTATTCCGATATTTTTAGCACCGATAATGAGAGCAATAGCGAATTGGTCTTTGCCATTCCCTACGATCAAATATTTGCGGGACAATGGAACGCCCATATGAAGATGTTACTTCCGGACCACAGACTGGTCTTTGGTATGCAAGCACAACCTTGGGGCGGTTCTAGCTGTAATCCACAATTCATTGATAGCTATTCCCCGACCGATAAACGTTTGTCCGATACTTGGTTAATGGGCGATCAGTTAAGTGCCTCTGACGGTAGCGTGGTCATGACATTGGTAAAGGAAATGCCCAGTATTTACGATTGTGATTTTACAGATGGTTTTAGATGTGGCAAGTATGAGATAGAACCTGGTGCTACCGGGGGGCTTAGCGTAGATTTTCCGTTTTTAAGGTATACCGATGTGTTGATGATGAAAGCAGAGGCATTGCTTAGGACGGGCAGTAGTGATGAGGCTGCAGCAATTGTCACCCAAGTACGTGCACGTTCATTTGACGACCTTGCCGATGCAACCGTAACGGGTGCAGAACTGGAAGGGGACACAACGGTACAATACGGAACCTTGGCAGAGGACGGCACTATAGCCGATGCCGGAGACCAAGCAACCGTACCTTACGGACGTTTTTTGGATGAATTGGGATGGGAATTTGCCGGTGAGGCCAGAAGAAGAACAGACTTGATAAGATTTGGGGTATACCAAACCAAAAGTTGGTATAACCATACTCCAAAAGGAGACTATACCACCATATTCCCAATTGGTTTAGAAGAATTGAATACCAATTCTAACTTAAGCCAAAACCCTGGATATTAAAAATAGTTTTATTTGTTTGAGTTATTTTAGTGTGAGTGAGGAAAGCGAACGGTATACCGTTCGCTTTTTTTGCATATCCTTGAAAAGGAACTTTGCACCAATAAGACAATAGATATCACTTATGCCAAGGTAGTTCCCTTAAAACCGTGACCGGTACTGTGTTGGGGAACACCCCTTTAGTTCCTTGAACTTTCTGTTGAAATTGGCAATATTATTGAACCCGCATTCTTCGGAAACCAATGAGATGGATAGTTCTGGTTTATTTACAATTAGCTTACAAGCATTCTCTATCCGTATTTCAATTAAAAATTGAAAAAATGTTTTATTGGTTCGCTTCTTAAAATAGCGACAAAATGCATTGCGACTCATGTTGGCCACACTTGAAATTTCTTCCAGACTAATAGGCTCGCTATACTGTTCCATTGCATATTTGTACACATTGTTCATTCGTTTTCCCTCATCATCGGAAAAAGATTTTTTATAGACAAAAGAAGATAAGGGAGACGTTTTCGATTTTGTTACAAGACTGATAATCGTTAGCAACGTAGCTATCTGTTCCACTTTGTTCTGGGAAGCTAGTTTATGGAATTCTCCTATAATCTGTTGTGTATTGCTAAGCACCCTCATGCCCAACTCAGATTTTTTAAAAAATTCTTTGGTCAGAGAAAGGTCCGCAATTTCAAAAAAATCCTTCCCAAAGGAATGTAAATCAAAAAAGAGCGTATGCATTTCCGATCTGGGAGAAGCAACCGTATCGCTCTTAAAAACGTGGGGCACAAAGCCCCCAATGACTAGAATATCGTGTGCTTTGTATTCATTTATTGAATCTCCGACTATCAAAGTACCTTCGCCTTGGGGAATATAACTTATCTGTATTTCTCCATGTTGATGCAGTTGGTCATAAAATGCCTCTTCCCTATCCACTTGGTAAACAAGGGCTTCATTTCTAGGTTTAGGAATTTTAAACGGTAAAACTTTCAATATTTAAATTTTAAGTTAATCAACTCTAGATAGATTCCAATCTTATCGTCAACATCATCAAGTAAACACTACCAAGGGTATACGCTACAGGTATATTTTAGATATGTTATCATACCAATACCCTCATAATCCATAATGTTCTCTACACGGATCAAATATGGATCCATAAAATTGAATTCTATTCAAAATTCACTTTTTTATTTGACATTTCCAGTTTAAGGATAATATAGTATCAGTATCTGTTAATATGGATTATAAAAAGGCGCAAGAATATCAATAGTTTTATTCTAAATTATTCTTGGTGGCTTTATAAAAAACAAATAAGTGCGTTTTATACATTTATTTATTATGCTTCATACAATCTGTACTTGTTATGGCTACGCCAAAGAAATAATCTAGCTGTATATAAAACCTAATTTACCGCTTGTATGAATCTCGTTCAGGTCAAATTTACAAGCTATTAGATATAATAAAACCTTAAGGCAAGGCTATCATGAAAATTGAAATTGACAAAATGATATTTACCCGTACAATCATTTATTTTTTAAGTGTAGTCTCATTCCTGTCCTCTTTTTTAACGTCTGCACAGGACGGCAACCAAATTTTGGACGGAATAGGTGAAACCGGACTCATAGCACGCTATCTCTTTAATGGCGATGCAAAAGATTGGTCCAGGAACAATTTACATGCCTCCATAGAAGGATCGGGCGCTTCTTTTGTTCATGACGAAACATTTGGCAAGGTACTATCATTGAACAAAAGCGGCAAAAACTTTATTTCCCTGCCCCATGACGCCATTTTGCAAGAAGAATCCCTTAGTATTACCGGATGGGTAAAGCTACATACGAACAAATTAGGTCAATTTTTCTTTGATTTTGGTAAGAACAATGCATCCCGTATGTATCTGGCACCAATGGGCACTATGGATACGGAAGGGTTACAAAATGTGCTCAACACAAGCAACGGCCATTCGTACAGAATAGGGTCAAAAGCTTTTGAAACGGGTCAATGGTACCATATAGCTATGGTTAACAACACCCCATCAAAAGTAATTAGCACCTACCTAAATGGTGAGCTTGTGGATACGGCCAATGATGTAACAGTGGCCTTGGAACAGTTATTTGATCAAGCATCCAACCAAAAAAATAAATTATATATCGGTAAATCAATAACGGGCAATGATTCTTACCTTTTTGGCCTGTTACATGATTTTAGAATCTACCGCATTCCCTTAAGCCATAAACAAGTTTCAAGAATTTATGAGAGTGCCGGTAACTCAGAAACATCCAATAATAAACCTAAAAAAGATAGCGAAGATGACCTTCAAAAATTTCCCGATACTGTTCCGCAGTTATACAACGCCTATTTACAAAATATAGAAGATGTTCAGGTAACCACCCAGGTGGGACACTTACCACGATTGCCCCGTTTTGTTAAGGGCACATATACCAATAATATACAGGGGCCGGCAGTACGCATTCTCTGGCCAGCCCCTAAAGATAATGCACAAGTGCTAAGCCCTGGCACCTATCAAATACTAGGAAATATACCGGGATCACCGCTAAAAGCAAAGGCCACGGTAACCGTAAAAGAAAACATGGAAATTAAACGCCCTGATCAACGGTTGGCCTCCTTTACCTTGGAACAGGTTTCCCTGACCAAAGACTTGGCGGGTAACGATACCAAGTTCATAGAAAACAGGGACAAATTTATATCCACATTGGCACAGACCGATCCAGATGCCTTTCTCTATATGTTTAGAAACGCATTTGGAATAGCCCAACCTAGTGGTGCCGAACCTCTTGGTGTTTGGGACAGTCAAGAAACTAAATTGAGGGGGCATGCCACCGGGCATTACCTTACGGCAATTGCCCAAGCCTATGCAAGTACCGGTTACGATAAGGAATTACAAAACAATTTTGGCCGTAAAATGGAATATATGGTGAATACGCTGTATAAACTTTCCCAAATGTCCGGTCAACCCAAGGAAAACGGAGGAGCATTTGTAGCGGATCCCAACGAAGTGCCCTTTGGTCCCGGAAAGACGGCGTACGATTCCGATATACGCGAAACCAGTATACGTACCGATTATTGGAATTGGGGAAGAGGCTTTATTAGCGCTTATCCACCAGATCAATTTATCATGTTGGAAAAAGGTGCTACCTATGGTACCAACGACACACAAATATGGGCCCCATATTACACCTTGCATAAGATACTTGCCGGTTTAATGGATGTATATGAGATAAGTGGTAACCAAAAAGCACTTGAAATTACCAAGGGAATGGGAAATTGGATTCATACCCGTCTAAGTAAATTGCCGAAAGCAACCCTTATTAAAATGTGGAACACCTATATAGCCGGTGAGTATGGTGGTATGAACGAAGCAATGGCCAGGCTATACAAGCTTACGAACGACAGCCGCTATTTAGAAACTGCCCAATTGTTCGATAATATAAAAATGTTCTATGGCGATGCCGAACACACCCACGGAATCACTAAAAATGTAGACACTTTCCGCGGTTTGCACGCCAACCAACATATTCCCCAAATAATGGGTGCATTGACCACTTACCAAGCATCCAACGATCATAAATACTACCAAGTGGCAGATAATTTTTGGTATAAAACAACCAATGATTATATGTATAGTATTGGTGGGGTCGCAGGAGCACGAAACCCCACCAACGCCGAATGCTTCATAGGAGAACCGGCCACCTTATATGAAAATGGGCTGTCCTCCGGTGGACAAAATGAAACCTGTGCAACCTATAACATGTTAAAGTTATCCCGAAACCTATTTCTTTTTGACCATAGGGCAGAACTAATGGATTATTATGAACGCGGACTTTACAATCATATTTTGGCTTCTGTGGCAGAGGACAGTCCTGCAAATACATATCATGTACCCTTAAGGCCAAGTTCCGTAAAGCACTTTGGAAACCCCCACATGAAGGGCTTTACCTGTTGCAACGGCACAGCGTTGGAAAGCAATACCAAACTTCAAAACTCCATTTACTTTAGAAGCGTGGACAACCAAGCGCTGTATGTAAATCTTTATGTGCCTTCAACACTAGACTGGACCGAAAAAAATATCAGTATACAACAAGCTACCAATTTTCCACATGAGGACAGAACACGGTTGACCGTAACCGGCAAGGGTAAATTTGACCTGAATGTAAGGGTGCCATATTGGGCAACCAAGGGATTCTTTGTTCATATAAACGGTAAACCCGTAAAAGTAAAGGCCACCCCTGGCAGCTATCTTACCCTTAACCGCAAATGGAAAAACGGTGATATCATAGAATTACAGATGCCTTTTCAATTTCACTTATCGCCCATTATGGATCAGCAGAATATTGCAAGTCTATTTTATGGACCTATCCTTTTGGCCGCACAGGAATCCGAGCCCCGTAAAGAATGGAGAAAAGTGACCTTGGATTTGAAAGATTTAGGCAAGACCATAAAAGGAGACCCAAAAAAATTGGAATTTTCCATTGACGGTACGCTCTTTAAACCCTTTTATGAAACTTATGGCCGACATTCCGTTTATCTGGATGTTTCGCTAAAATAAAACCTGTTGTAAGATGGGGCCCAATTACATAAATCAGTTTTTCCTATTAAACAATATATCCATGCCTAAGGGCAATAATGAAAGACAATTACCATGAATAAGATGCACACAAAATTTTGGTTATTAACAGGACTAGTTCTAATTATCTCATGTAAACTATCCGCTCAAAAAAGCTATTGGAGCAACGTAGAGCATAGGGAGCCTACATTAGGGGTTGCGGAGGTGTTCCAAAAACATAACACACCAGAATTTCAGCTGAAATTGGTAAAAGCTTCGCAAACCGTAGCGGCATTGAGACCAATGGACGAGTTATCATTTGACTACACCCCAGGCGAAAGGTTGGAAGTAAGGGACAAGGACAGCCTTTACCATTTAGGGGATATCAATCTAAGGATCAAGACTTCATCTGGCCATTGGAAAACATATTCAACGGCCAGCAATAGAGCTCCGGTCACCCCACTGGCAATAACGGATAGTGTGCTGGCAGCTGCAGATTTGGCCAATACCCTACCTAAGGATATACCCGTTTCCATAAAACGTTTCTATGAATTGGATAAAGGGCAATTGGTCATGCGTTTTGAAATTACAAATATGCAGGATACGCCAATAGAGATAGGTGCTTTGGGTGTACCCATGATTTTTAACAATATTCTAGAAGGTAAATCATTGACTGAGGCCCATAAGCAAAATGTTTTTTTTGATCCATATATTGGCAAGGATGCAGGATATTTAGAGGTAAAAAGGCTAAGTGGAAAAGGGCCTGCCTTATTGGTCATACCAAAAGAACACATGGCCTTTGAGGCATACCGTCCTCTATTGGACGATCCCACAAGAAAAAGCATTGTATTTGAAGGTTTTCATGAATGGATGGCACATAGCAAGGCCTATGCGGAAAATGAATGGCAAGGCGTAGAACAATGGAACAAACCAACATCTGTAGTACTACAACCCAATACCACTAAAAATTATGCCTTAAAGTTTGTCCTGTCCAAAGGTGTTAAGCATATTCAGGAAACGTTGATCAAGGAAGAAAGACCCGTTGTTGTAGGCGTACCTGGTTATGTAATACCAATGGATGTAAAGGCACATCTTTACGTGAATTATAAAAGTGAGATTAAGTCTTTTGATGTTTATCCAAAAAATGCATTGAAAATTAAGGAAGACGGTACTACTACAACCGGCTTAAAAAAGTACCTCGTCTCCGGTAAAAAATGGGGAAGGGCAAGGTTGACCATTAGCTATAACAACGGTGTTGAACAGACCGTTAACTATAAGGTCATTAAGCCTGAAGCGGAAGTCATTAAGGATTTTGGAAATTTTTTGACCACGGAGCAATGGTATGATAACCCCAATGATCCTTTTGGCAGAAGTCCATCACCCATCTCCTATGACTATGAAAAAAAAGAACAGGTTACCCAAGACGGCAGGGTTTGGATCAGTGGTCTTAGTGATGAAGGTGGTGCGGGAAGTTGGCTTGCGGCAATTATGAAACAATTGGTACAACCTAACAGAACAGAAATTCAAAAACTTCAGGAATTTATAGACCATGTGCTATGGGGAAATATTCAATATAGCGAAGGACCGTACAAATATGGGGTCAAAAAAAGCCTTTTTTATTATGAACCGGATTCATTGCCAAAAGGCACCTATGACAAAAATATTGATTATACCACCTGGGCAGCTTGGGACCATAAGCACGCCAATGATCGCGGTAGATCTTTTAATTATCCGCATGTAGCCGCCTCGTATTGGGTCATGTACCGCTTGGCACGATATTATAACGGACTGGTAGATAATAAAAATTGGGATTGGTATCTGAAAAATGCTTACCATACTACCATAGCTATGATGGAACAGGCTCCCTATTATGCCCAATTTGGACAAATGGAAGGTTCCGTGTTCCTATCGATCCTTAAAGATCTGCAGAATGAAAACTATGATGAAATGGCCACTGACCTAGAAGCAAGAATGAAAGAACGCGCAGACCATTGGAAAGCGCTTGACTATCCTTTTGGCAGTGAAATGCCATGGGATTCCACAGGGCAGGAGGAAGTCTATACCTGGACAGACTATTTTGGTTATGAACATAAGGCCAATATTACCTTAAATGCCATACTGGCCTATATGCCAACCATGCCACATTGGGCCTATAACGGTAATGCCAGGAGATATTGGGATTTTCTTTATGGTGGCAAGGCCGGGGAAACCTCAAGGGTAGAACGCCAAATACATCATTATGGCTCTGGAATTAATGCAATACCGGTGCTTAAGCAATACCGAAAAACTCCAGATTTTTATTTGCTCAAAGTGGGGTATGGAGGGCTTATGGGAAGTATTTCAAATATTACCCAAGACGGATTTGGACCTGCCGCATTCCATTCATATCCTTCATCATTAAAAATAGATGGAATATCCGGTGATTATGGTTCCGGCTTCTATGGATATGCGGTAAACTCGGCAACCTACATCACCAACAACGACAAATTGGGCTGGTTGGCCTTTGGGGGCAATGTTTCACAAAAAGGAACTTCCATTGAAGTGATACCTACTACAGCGGCTAAATCCAAAATATATCTTACTCCCAAAAAACTATGGATGACTCTGGATGCGGGAAGCATAAATAAAATAGCATACGATACTTCTACGGAAAAGGTCACCCTGGTTTTGGACCCAAAAACCGAACATACGCCAAAGGCTTATTTGCGGGTAGATGACAGTATAGTTCTACCCTATAAAAAGGTTAGAGGAGCCTATGAAATTGAATTGGATGATACTGTAAAAGAAATTACGTTGTAAGAAGCAATTGTGCACTTTTGTCCAACATAAAATCATCTATTATTATACCATAAGGTTAAAGTCCAAACCTCTACGCATAAAAAAAGGCTTCCAAATTTGGAAGCCTTTTTTGTGGAGAATACCGGATTCGAACCGGTGACCTCTTGCCTGCCAGTCCGAAATTCCTTAATACATCAAAATAATCCGCTACTTGTTGATTTACAGAATATTAAATTAATTTTCATAAGATTTATATTCATATGACATCATATGAACACCAACAAAACTGTGCACAGACTGTGCATTTTTATTTCTAATTTGAAGTAGTTTAAGAGATGAAAAGGGCTAAAGTTAGACTCATATTTGATACTCGAAAATCTTCGAAAAATGCAATTTCTGAATTGTATCCTATTGCATTACAATTATTCCAAACTAAGCCAAGAATTATTCAATTACCATATGAAACTTTAAAAAATTGATGGGTTGTAATTCATTCTGTCTAAAACGCTCTGTTCTTGTAAATAAAAGTATTGACTGCTCAAAAGTCAACCAAATTCTATATGGACAAACTTGATGTTGTGAGAAGCTTGATTAATAAACTCGGAGAAGCTATCCAATATATAAACTTAGATACTCTAGTATCAGAAATCAAAGAAAAATGGCAGGTATAGATTAGCCTATCTATAAAAGGTAAACTATCAAACGGTTGACTTTAAAAGTTTGGAGGCAAGTCATTAATGACATAAAACTGAAAACAAATAAGCTAAGCTCAGCTTATGGTATCTCAATGGAATAAAAGCTTTTATAAAATTCAATAATAATCAAGATTTAAGACTAGACCAATTGAAAAAAATTGTGTACTCTTGTGCTGAATTCCTTTGTTTATCTACTGCTCTATATGAGCCCCCAATCCACAGCTTTTCTGACCATTCCTACAGAATTCTTCACCTCCATTTTAACAAAAAGATTTCTTTTGTGCGTTGCTACTGTATTGGTGCTTACAAATAACGCATCTGCAATCTCTTGAGTGGTATATTCTTGTGCTATAAGTTTTATGACCTCAATTTCCCGCTTGGTAATCTTAGGGATTGTTCCTTCTTTGACCTTAGGGTTTTCTACAAGGCTTTCAATCATCTTTTCTGTCAAATGAGAGCTTATGACCTTTTTGCCTTCATGGGCATCCTTGATACCCTGTATTAAATATTTTTTTGAAGTATTCTTCAGCAAATACCCTATAGCACCAACCTTGAATAGCGAAGTTATAATACTGCCTTCATCGTTTGTAGTAAGCATGATGATTTTTACGTTTGGAAAGGATTTTTTAACATGCATGGTAGTTTCCAATCCATCCATAATGGGCATTTGAAGATCCAACAATAATACGTCCACTGTTTCCGTTTTAAGGAATTCCAATACTTCAAGGCCGTTACAGGCAGTGCCAATTACGTTTAAGGACCTGTCTTTGGTCAAAATTGCCTTTAAACCGTCTAACAATATCTGATGATCATCCGCTATCAGTACCTTTATCTTTTCCATATCAGTTCCATGTATTAACTAGGTTTTGTGTTTATTGTCCAGTGGAATGTTTATGGTTACCAAAGTTCCTACACCGGGACGACTATTAAGATCAAAAGTTCCCCCAATGAAATCGGTTCTAAATGCAATACTTTTTAACCCCATTCCTTTCCCTGTCTCTATAGCCTCTGGTTCAAAACCTTTTCCATCATCTTCTATCGTAAGGTCGAACCATTCTTCGCTGTATGTGATCTGTACCAGAACTTCCTTCGCTTGGGCATATTTGACGATGTTATTCAAGCCTTCTTGAACAATTCTGAATAACATAATATTGGTATTGTTATCAAATATTTTTTCAGTTCCGTGAACATGAAATTGGGCATCGAAATCATGTACCGCATCCATTTTTAGTACTAGGTCATCTAGAGCTTTCCTAAGTCCTAATTTTTTTAAGGACTGAGGCATCATTTCATGGGCAATCTTTCTTACTTCGGTACAGGCCTCATCAATCATCTGGCTAGCGGTTCCGTAGATTTTTTTAGAATTATTGTCATCAAAATTAATCTGTAAACTGCCTATATTCACTTTCAAACTAGAAAGTAAGTTTCCTAAACCGTCATGCAAATCTCTAGCAATTCTTGTGCGCTCCTTTTCCTGTCCTTCTAGCATCGAACGCATCGATATAATTTGTTGCTCCCTATTGGCTTCATTAAGTTCAAGTTGCCCTGCCTTTACCCGGTTTTGGTAATAAAGTAGAGCTATTAAAGAAACCAGAAGCAATCCTCCTAGGGAAAATAGTAATGTAGTCATACGATCTTGACTTTTTTGATTTATCACCTCTTCTTCTAAGAGCTGAATTTTTAATTGATCTTTTTCAAACTTAACCTTCATATCGGCCATCGCCTCCAAACTACTTTCACTGAGTTTGTATTCTTCTTGTATTTTTTTCTGTTGCTCCAGCAATTGATAAGCGGTTTTATAATCTTTGTTCAATACGTAGAGCTGTCGTTTAACGTCCATTATGCTGTTTTGAAAACCGATTCTTTCAGCAACTCCATTGAACTGCTCTGCAATTTCAATAAGGTGCCTTGCACTTTTAAACCCGTGGCCTTGAATTAATTCTGATATCGAGGTGGTATCTATGTTTTGTTCTGCTGCTGCATAAATCATGGAGGCTATGCTGAGCATAGATTCAACTACCCCTATATTATTAGCTTCGTTTCTGTGGTCGTACCCTTGGAGGTAATTTTTAGTGGCCAAATCCAAATCCCCGTTTATTCTATGGCATTCCCCCATGCCTTGATAGAGTCGGGCAATATCAATATGTGATATCGGTTGCTCTTTTAATCTAAATTTCAAAGCCTTTTCATACTTATTGAGTGCTCCTTTAGTATTTCCGCTAGTATATTCTGCAATAGCCCAGTTGTTGAGCACACCAGCTTGACGTTCAGCATCGGGTATTTTTAAGAAGTAATCAAAGGCCTGTTGATAGGAGAGCAGGGCTTCATTTAGTGAGCCGTACTCCGTAAGGAATACGGCCTTGGTGTCAGACACATTCCCCAAGCCATAGTAATCTTCTATCACTGAGAACTTGGCCGCAGCACTATCTAAATATGCAGTTTTCTTATCCATCTGATCAAAACCAAGGCACCAGGCCAATCTATGAAATGATTTACCGATTAGCCTTGGATTTTTAGTGATTTTCGAAAGCTTCAAGGCCTTATTGGCGTACAACTCAGACTCTTCTCCGGCATATAGGAGGTAAGCAATCCTCAGATATGCCTCACATTTTACTGAATCCTCAGGCATTGATTTTACCACGATTCGTAAACTATCTAATTCTTTTGATTGCCCGTTCATCAAATTGAAACCAATTATAAATAAAATAATGAATAGCCGTTTTGCCAGCATGCTAATAACTTTTACAGTAATAAATCAATCCACCATAGATTTTGATAGCCTTTTGTGTTTTGAGTGGAATTTAAATTTGATATGGTCAAAGTTATCGAATTCTAGGCCCCATACAACATCTAAAACAATGATTATCAGTATCACACAATTGTGTGATGTCTCCTTAAAGAGAAGTATGATTTTTTAAAATCACAGAATAGGGTGTAAAAAAAACGAAGGTCCAAATCTAACTTTGACCAGTGCCAAAAAATACAATAGGAAAAGCTTCATTAATTCAAATTCAAATGGTTAACAAGATAACATATTCAGCAATTAACAGGCAGGTAGACTTCGAATCCAATGCCAATACACTTTTGGATATATCAATCAAGAATGGAATTCCTCACTTACATGAATGCGGAGGGAATGGCATCTGTACTACCTGTAGGGTTAGGGTAATGGACGGGATAAATAATTTAAGTCCTAAAACAGAATTCGAAAATGCAAGTTGCCAAGTCAGAAAGTGGGATCCATCTATTCGTTTGGCATGTCAGGCACGTCCTAAAGGAAATGTTACGCTACAACGTTTAATATGGTCTAGTGGGGAAATTAACAATCTACAAAAAGAATTAGTCCCTAGAGGACGTGCAGAAGAAAAACCAATTGCCATTCTTTTCTGTGACCTTAGAAATTTTACGAACCTTTCTTCCCATAATCTCAACTTTGATATTGCGTATATGCTCAACAAATTTTATACGGCATTAGGAGAGCCAATTTTGATGAACAATGGTGTTATTTATCAATATGTAGGGGATGAGATAGTGGGTGTATTTGGTACCACGGGAGGCACCGCCCAAAAAAATTGCGAAGATGCGATTCGGGCGGCACTAGGTATGCAGTATTCACTTGAATCACTTAACAGATCTGATCTTAAAGATATCGACATTAAACTAAAATCGGGAATAGGCATCAACTTTGGCTCCGCTTTTTTAGGTCATCTAGGACATCCTACACATAAACAGTTTTCTGTCATTGGTGACCCTGTTAATGTGGCGAGTAGAATCCAGAACGAAACCAAGGCAACGGATACCGATATTCTAATATCAGATACGGTTTTGAAAAATGTTGATAAAGATTCGATAGTCATTGGACGCAAATTCTGCAACAAAGTAGCAGGTAAGGAAGATGCTTTGAATTTATTTGAACTAAAAGGGTTCAAAGCCATGGATCTTCAATTAGAATTGCAAGCTTCAATGAATTTAATGCTTGAGGACGAGGTGGGGTTCGCAAAAATCTTCTATGATAAGGTGTTCAAGTTAGCTCCTTTTGTGCGGGCCCTATTTCGTAAAAACATGACAGACCAAGGGAGGTTGCTTACACATATGCTCGGAGGCATCGTTTATTCGCTTTCTAGACCAGAACATTTAATGAAAGGATTGGCTAAACTCGGTCAGAGCCATGTCAATTATGGCGTAAAGGCGGAATACTACCCTATTGTCAAACAAGCAATGCTTGAAACTATTAATGAAGTTTTGGGAGATAATAAAACTAATCGAACAATTGAAGCTTGGAATGAAGCGCTGAATTTTGTGATAGATACTATGAAAACACATGCACATTCATAATCAACGCATTCATAAGGGTAAGGGTTAAAAAATAAATAAAAGCTAAAAGCATACCAATTAATATAAATTTAAAAGAACAGTTATGTCAACAAAAGTTAAAGTAAAGGAGTTGGAAGATTCGATTTTGGAAGCCTTTAAAACGCAGATCAGAGGGGAAGTTATATTCCCAAATGATGATACATACGACGAGACGCGAAAAATTTACAATGCCATGATCGATAAGCGACCGGGAATGTTCGTAATGTGTACGAATGCCGCGGATGTTATCTACGCGGTAAATTTTGGAAGGGAGAACAACCTTTTAATTGCCGTCAGGGGAGGCGGTCATAATGGTGGTGGCCTAGGTCTTTGTGATGATGGAATGGTCATAGATTTATCTGGCATAAAATTCGTACATGTAGATGTAGAGAATAGCACAGTTAGAGTAGGCGGAGGAAATTTATGGGGAGAAGTAGATCATGCAACCCATCCGTTTGGACTTGCTGTTCCAGCTGGTATCATTTCCACCACTGGAGTTGGAGGTCTCACCTTGGGCGGTGGTGTAGGATATCTTTCGAGAATGTACGGCCTTACTATTGACAATTTACTTGAAGCAGACATGATATTGGCAGATGGTTCATTTGTGACCGTAAACGCTAAACAGAATACAGATTTGTTTTGGGCTATTCGCGGAGGGGGTGGTAATTTTGGTATAGTTACTTCCTTTAAATTTCAAGCTCATCCTGTAAAAAATATTATTGGAGGGCCTTCGTTATGGCCTATTGAAAAAATAGATGAAGTGATGGAATGGTATCATAAATTCTTAAACGATGCCCCGGATGAGCTGAACGGATTTATTGCAACAATGGTCATTCCAGGGGCTCCTTTTCCGGAGGAGCTACACAACAAAATGTTCTGTGGTATTGTTTGGTCATATCTTGGTGAACCTGAGAAACTGGAAGAAGTTTTTAAACCCGTCCTTGACATGAATCCGGTCTTTTACCATGTCGGCGAAATGCCGTACCCTTCCATTCAGACCTTGTTCGACGGGATGCTTCCCCCTGGCTTACAATGGTATTGGAGAGCCGACTATTTCAATGACCTAGGTCCGGAAGTTAGAGCCAAGCATTTGGAATTTGGATCCAAAATTCCCACGCCTCTTTCACAAATGCACTTATACCCTATCAGTGGAGCGGCTAGCAGGGTCGGAAAGGAAGAAACTCCTTGGGCCAATAGGGATGCTAAATATGCTGGTGTAATCGTAGGGGTCGACCCTGACCCAAAAAATGCGAATAAGATTACAAATTGGTGCAAGGAGTATTGGGAAGCACTACATCCCTATTCGACAGGGGGAGCTTATTTGAACTTCATTATGGACGAGGGTCAAGAGCGAATAAAAGCGAGTTATAAACAAAATTATGAGCGCTTGGTCCAAATAAAAAAGAAGTATGATCCTAAAAATCTGTTTAGAGTTAATCAAAATATTAAACCAAAAGATTAGGAATATAAATTTATGATTTATTGGAAATTATTAATAGAGGAAAATGATACTATTCTGGAACCGACCTAATAACCAGTTTTATATCCTGCTGGGCTAGCTGAAAGGTTAGAAATTATTGGTTCTACCTAAATTTCGGGATGATATTACCCATCTAATAAACAGAGGCCTTCATGAAAACGGAGGCTTTTTCTTATTTACTTGCACGATTTGTACACTTTTTAAAATCACTACCTTTCCTTAAAATTTAACCTAAGTAAGCTCCAAATCCATCCAATAAGCTTAAATTATAAATTGCATTTTACGAGCAACTAGTTTTTTAAAAATACAGAATCACAGGACTATCTTAAATTTATTTATGTAAAAGTCACGTAAAACGAACGTTTTATAAAACTAATTTTCACACTCATTTGACTTAAATTCAATCTATTTATATCAAATTTTAACTGAAAAAGAAAAAATTTTCAAAAGTGTGCACAAAATGTGCATTGCGGAAAAACGAAAAAGCCCCCACATTTGTGAAGGCTTTTGTTAACTATGTGGAGAATACCGGATTCGAACCGGTGACCTCTTGCCTGCCAGGCAAGCGCTCTAGCCAACTGAGCTAATCCCCCAATTTTTAGAACGGGTCAAAGGAAATACTTTTTGGCAAAGTATCAAAAAACTATCTAATCTTTCTTTACGCTAAGGACCAATACCGGTACCGGAGCATAAAACTCGGCCTTGGAAATCGTACTTTTCTCCCATAACTTTTTAAAGAATCCCCTTTTTCTTCTAAAAACGCATAACAAATCTGGATGTTGAGCTTGGAAATGTTCCAACACACCTAAATAAGTGGTTTGGTTCTGAGTAAACGTCATTTGAGAACTAATGTCCATTAATGCGGTATTGACCTTGAGGTCATCATCAGAATAACCGGGGGTTTTTACCAATAATAGATTTACCTCAGAACTATGTTTTTTCTTGATGTCGATCAAAGGATCAAGAATACGTTTTCTTTTTAGTATGCCAGATTTAAATGCCACAAGAATGGTCTTGAATTTTTTATAGGTTGTTCCCTTTGGCACGATAAGGGTAGGTATATTGGTTCTTTTAATAATAGCTCCTGAGGTCTGGCCCAAATAAAATTCTTCCTGTACGTCATTACTTCTTGGGGCCAAGATAATAAGGTCTATTCCCAATTCTTTGTCCAATTCCCTTAACCCGTCCGCCAATTCGCCATTGAAATTAACGATCTTGATTTCATTACCGTCAACTTTCACTTGCCCCACAATATCCTTAAGTCGCTCCCTGCTATTTTCCGCAATTTTTTGGGTTATGTTGGTTAAGGTGCCTGTCTTTCCAGTAACGTTAAAAACCTCCATTACATAAATCTGGGCGTTAAAATCAGCTGCAAAATCTACTGCATATTGCAATGTTTCGTGGGCGTCCGTAGAGGTTCCAATTGGTACAAGAATGTTCATCATATTAAGAATTGTTGTTTATTACCCTAAATTTACGATTTATATAAATCGGTTTTATGATTGAGCTGGCAAAGATATCGGAATTAAATGAAATTTTACATTTAACGGATGCCTGTAGAATTGCAATGGAAAACAAAGGCATTTATCAATGGACCACTGATTACCCCTCACGAAAAGCTTTTTTGAACGATCTAGACCGTAATGAACTTTTTACTCTAAAAAACCAACAAACCATTATAGGATGCATTGTAATATCAACCTACATGGATACCGAATATTCACCCGTGTCATGGTTGACCCCTAATGGATTAAATTACTACATCCATAGATTAGCGGTACATCCTAACTTTCAAGGTAAGGGTTTTGCCCAGCGCCTTATGGATTTTGGAGAGGATTTTGCCAAAAAAAACAAGGCCCTTTCCATTAGGTTGGATACCTTTAGCCAAAATAAACGTAACCAGAAATTTTACGAACAGCGTGGCTATAAAAGGTTAGAAGATATCTTTTTTCCCCAACAAAGCCCATACCCTTTTCATTGCTATGAACTCGTCTTATAAAATCCCTTTTTTTGAAAACTTCAGTTAATTTCAAAGCAATCAATAAATTGGCCATACCCGCTACCATTGCAGGTATAGCAGAACCCCTTTTGTCTATTACGGATACCGCAATTGTAGGCAATATTCCCGTAGATGGACTTGAATCCTTGGCAGCGGCAGGAATTGTGGGATCCTTTCTTTCTGCACTTATCTGGATTTTGGGACAGACCCGTAGCGCCATATCGGCCATAATTTCTCAATATTTGGGAGCTGGAAAATTAGCGGAAGTCAAAACCTTACCGGCACAGGCCATTTTCTTGAACATTGGTTTAAGTGTCCTCATATTGTTATCCACCGTTTTTGTTATCAGGGATATTTTTGAACTATTAAATGCATCGGGCAAAATATTGGAATACTGTATTAGCTATTACGCCATACGTGTATGGGGTTTTCCGTTGACTCTTTTTGTATTTGCCGTTATGGGAATCTTTAGGGGTCTTCAAAATACATATTGGCCCATGGTAATTGCCATTACAGGTGCCGTGTTGAACGTAATTTTTGATTTTGCCTTTGTGTACGGCATAGAGGGTTTCATTGATCCTATGTTTCTGGAAGGTGCCGCTTGGGCTAGTTTATTGGCACAGGCCGTTATGGCCATTTTGGCATTTTACCTACTATGGACAAAGACAGATATCAGCCTAAAATTAAGGTTGCCCATACATCCTGAACTGGGGAGGTTGGTGGTCATGAGCCTAAATTTATTTGTACGTGCAATTGCCTTGAACACGGCCATTGTTCTTGCAGCACGTGAGGCTACGGCACTTGGAGGTCAGTTTATAGGTGCGCACACCATTGCCATAAACCTATGGCTGTTTTCGGCATTCTTTATAGATGGTTATGGTGCTGCAGGAAATATTATGGGCGGTAGGCTTCTAGGGGAACGAAACTATGATGGACTTTGGACCTTGGCAAAAAAAATCATTAAGTACGGACTTTGGGTCAGTGTATTGATTATGGGGCTTGCCAGTATATTTTATAGGCCCTTGGGAAGTTTGTTTACAAATGAAACTTTAGTGCTCACTACGTTCTATAGTATATTTTATATCATTATTTTAGGATTGCCCATTAATACCGTTGCCTTTGTATTGGATGGTGTTTTTAAAGGATTGGGTGAAATGAAATATTTACGAAATACCCTATTGGTGGCAACCTTTTTAGGTTTTGTACCTATGCTTTTCTTAGGAAAGTATCTTAATTGGGGACTTACCGGAATATGGCTTGCATTCACCGTGTGGATGCTGATAAGGGGCGGCGCCTTGGTATGGAAGTTTAGAAACAAGTTTAAACCTTTATTGCAAAATCCGTAATTTTATCACAAAGAAAATGCTATGGTCACTACACGAAAGAATGGAAGCTTATATACGCGAATAAACGGTAAGGTCGCCGAAGTGGAATTTGGCCATCCGGCTAGTAATTCATTTGTATCCGAGTTGTTGGAACGACTTACGAATACTATCGACGAACTATCTGAAAATGATGGTATTTCCGTAATTCTTTTAAAGTCCGAAGGTGAGAAAGCGTTCTGTGCAGGTGCTTCTTTTGATGAATTATTGGAAGTGACCACCCTAGAGGAAGGTAAGGCTTTTTTTAGCGGTTTCGCCCATGTTATAAACGCCATGCGCAAGTGCAAAAAAATTATTGTAGGCCGTGTTCACGGTAAGACCGTAGGGGGCGGTGTAGGTCTGGCCGCAGCGTGCGATTATGTTTTTGCCAATGTAGATTCATCCATAAAACTATCGGAATTAAGTATTGGTATTGCGCCCTTGGTAATTGCCCCAGCAGTAGAACGAAAAATAGGCAAAGCAGCCTTGGCAGAATTGTCCTTGGCTCCTACAGATTGGAAAAATGCATATTGGGCCCAAGAAAAAGGATTGTTTTCCAAAGTTTATGAAACGGCACAGGAAATGGATAAGGAACTAGAATTTTATATCCACAAATTAGCCAGCTATCATCCTGATGCATTAACGGAGTGGAAGACCGTGTTATGGGAAGGAACGGACCATTGGGACGTTCTATTGAAGGAGAGAGCTGCTATAACCGGTAAATTGGCACTTTCGGAATTTACCAGAAACGCATTATCAAAATTTAAAAAATAAACAATAAGCGCCACGCGCATTCGTTCTTTCCCTAAAATAGTTCTTATGGAAATTTTTCAATTATTAAACGGAAACCTAGTTTTTCCAATTTTGGCACTTCTAGTAGTGGTTATCTATTTTGTGAATAAAATACGTGCCAATAGAAAATTTAAAAGATAAAGACACGCAACGTTTATAAGAAATTGCATCTTTTATAAAAATTTGACAATGGTTTATAAATTCTTAAGTTTTGCTTTTTTCATTTTCATTGCATCATGCTCCAATACCGATGATACTGTAAAAGAGGATTGTAGTGAAAATACAGTTTGTACCCAAAATTTTGTTACGATAGGGGTTACCGTAAAAGATGCGTCTGGCGTAAATGTACCGCTTGATCGTTTTAAGGTTGTGGATACAAAGACAGATGAAGATATTACCCTGGTGCAAAACCAAGAAGAATTTGAGGATTATGCCAAAGACGGGTATTACCCTATTTTCAATGATGCCTACAGACTTGATTACCAAAACCAGACCACTACCATTGCCTTTATAGGGTATAACGCTGATAAAGAAATTGTAAACGAAGAATTTACAGTAGGCGCGGACTGCTGCCATGTACTTCTAATTTCGGGCAATACGGATATTATCATTGACTGATCCCAAACTATAATTGCTTTTAAAGATTCCCTACCTTTGCCATTTAATTGTAGGCTATGAGCAACATACGTATTACCAAACAGTTTAATTTTGAAACAGGTCATGCGCTTTTTGGTTATGATGGTAAATGCAGAAATGTACATGGCCATAGTTATAAACTATCCGTAACCGTTATAGGTACGCCCATTACGGATACTTCGCACGTTAAATTAGGAATGGTCATTGATTTTGGCGACCTGAAAAAAATCGTAAAGGAGGAAATTGTGGATAAATTTGACCATGCTACCGTTTTCAATAAGAATACACCCCATGTAGAGTTGGCCAAGGAATTAACGGATCGCGGGCACAACGTTATCTTGGCAGACTATCAACCTACCAGTGAGAATATGGTCATTGATTTTGCCGCAAAAATTAAATCAAGACTTCCAGAAAACATCACATTGTTCTCATTGAAATTACAGGAAACCGATTCTTCATTCGCAGAATGGTTTGCCAGTGATAATTAATTTTATCAAAATTTAATCCAAAACACTGTTTTCATCTTTCAATAATGTGTTATTTTAAGGGTAATCCCTTAATTTACAATGACATGGTCAAACATCATATTTACTGGTGGAATCTTGAAAATTTGTTCGACATTGAAAATTCACCCCGTAGAAGCCAATTTTTAAACGATCATTTAGGGTCTGAGCTCCATGGGTGGAATACCAATATCCTAAACAAAAAAATTACTAATCTCACCTCTATTATTTCGCAGTTTAACGATAACCAAGGCCCTGATATTTTGGGTGTCTGCGAGGTAGAGAACGAATTTGTAATTGAATTGTTGATCACCGCAATGAACGTTGCCCTTAACAGGCAATACGCTTTTGTTATTTCGGAAAGTGAGGACAAGCGTGGAATAGATACGGCCCTGATCTATGATACCGAAAAATACGGTCCTGAACAACTTACTTTCAGCCTACGCATTATTAAAAGAAATAGTACCAGGGATTTATTTCAGGTGCATATAAATACCGCTAACGGAAATAAGTTAATCTGTATTTTGAACCATTGGCCATCACGGTCCGGTGGTGAACTTACCAGTGAGCCCTTTAGGATCATGGTTGCAGAAAATTTATCCTATTGGATAGAGCGCATCTATGAGGAACAAGGAGATGATGCCGCAATTCTCTTAATGGGAGACTTTAACGATAATCCTTTTAACAAATCTATTACCAATTACTTAATGGCAATTAACAATAAGGCCTTGGTCAAAAGTAACCGTGTGCGACTTAAATACTTTTATAACGTAATGCATAGGTTTATGGATGACCAAATAGGCACTTTTGTTTTTGGTAATGAATATAACCTTTTGGACCAATTTATGGTTTCAAAAAGTATCCTTTCCGAAAAACCGACGTTACCATTTAAATTAAGTTCCTCAGCTATAGTAGATTTTCCGGAACTTACATCCGGCTCTTACAATAAACCCGTTAAGTTTGGCAGACCCAATGCCTCAAAATTTAATCTAAATGGATATAGCGATCACTTGCCCATAAAAATCGTTCTCAGTGAAAAAGCTTTAACCTGGTAGCAAGACAGCTTTGGTCAACTTGGTAGCATATAAAAACAAATACCTGATTTATACGCAAAACAGTTTTTATATATTTACATCCGCATGACGAACATTGAACTTCCAAAAGGGAAAAAAGTATATTTTGCGAGTGACAACCACCTTGGTGCCCCTACTATGGAGCAGAGCAAGGTTAGGGAGTTGAAATTTGTTCATTGGCTGGAGACCATTAAAGCTGATGCCCGAGTAATTTTCCTAATGGGAGATTTATTCGATTTTTGGTTTGAGTACAATACCGTTATCCCTAAAGGCTTTACGAGAACCCTGGGCAAATTGGCAGAATTATCCGATGCCGGCATAGCCATTCATTATTTTGTTGGCAACCATGATTTATGGATGAACGGGTATTTTGAGGAGGAACTAAATATACCGGTCTATCATTCACCCCAACAATATCTAATCAATAATACTTCATTTTTTATAGGGCATGGAGATGGTCTGGGACCACACGATAAAGGCTATAAAAGAATGAAAAAACTTTTTACCAACCCCTTGGCCAAATGGTTCTTTAAATGGCTACATCCTGATATTGGTGTGCGATTGGCCCAATATTTTTCCGTAAAGAATAAATTGATTTCCGGTGATGATGATGCCACGTATTTGGGCGATGATAAAGAATGGCTGGTACAATACGCCCACAGAAAACTGGAGAACCAACATTTTGATCATTTTATATTTGGTCACAGGCACCTTCCTTTAGAGATACCTTTAAATGAAAATGCTACATACACCAACCTTGGTGATTGGGTCAATTTTTATACGTATGCCGAGTTTGACGGTATACACCTGTCTTTAAAAAAGTTTGCGGAATAAGTATATTGCCCACAGAAAATTTGCCCATACAACATGTAATACTTTTCTTACAACGTATTCTTACATGTTCACAACAATAGTTTTATAAAAAAACATCTATTCCATAAATTTACAGTGTTGTTATTTAAGTATTTATGTTCCAAATCTAATTATTACCTACAAATTCCCCCGTTTAAGATTCCAAATCTTAAAAATTACCTACAGTAAAGAAAAGTCCCTAAAATAGGGGCTTTTCTTTGTTCAATAATTTGACTAATACTACAGAAAAAAGGAGGCACAGAATTGTTAACCTGCAGGTATGCCTATAAATATTTACCCCAAACTAGCGATATGAAAACTATATAAAATACAACAGTTATTTACATATGTATTCTTACAAAAAGTAACCTACTGTCCATTTCAAAAGCACTAAACAATGTGTAATCCTTTTCTTACAACATAATTTAAGGTGTTCACAACAATAGTTTTATAAAATTGGCACAACCCTATATCTTTACTTTGTTGTTAGTTTAATGGTTGATTCCCAAATCTTCAATTACCTACAAGTTCCCCCGCTTAAGTACCCAAATCTTGAGCACTACCTACAATAAAAAAAGCCCTGTAAAAAAGGGCTTTTTTTATAACTAACAATTCAGTTTTTATTTTTCATGCTCATCTATATCTTTTTGAAGGTCCAGTTTACGAAAACCTGGAGATACAATTGCCGTAAGACCAACGGTCAAAAGTGTCATGGTTCCTCCAAATACAACTGCGGTAACCGTACCCATTAATTTAGCTGTAACACCACTTTCAAACGCACCTAGTTCATTGGACGAACCCACAAACATTGAATTTACAGATGCTACACGACCACGCATATTGTCAGGTGTTTTTAATTGTAAGATCGTTTGCCTAATAATCATGGAAACCCCATCTACCGCTCCACTAATAAACAAGGCAATAACGGATAACCAAAAATAGGTAGACAAGCCAAAAACGATCATACAGACCCCAAAACCAAATACGGCCAATAGCAATTTTTTACCCGCATTTTTGTGTAAAGGAAAACGTGTGGAACCAAGCATAGTAATGGCCGCCCCTACGGCAGGTGCCGCCCTCAATACCCCAAAACCTTCAGAACCTACATGCAATATATCTTGGGCGAAAATTGGTAACAAGGCTACCGCGCCACCAAATAAAACCGCGATCATATCCAAGGTCAAAGCTCCCAATACCGCCCTGGTCTTAAAAACAAAGCTCAACCCTTCCTTTAAACTTTCAAAGACGGGCTCACCAATTTTAGGATTTAAAATTGGTTTCCTGGATATATTGAACAATGCGGTCAATGCCAAAAGTGAAAACCCGAATATGACACACATAGACCAATGTACACCTATTAAACTTATTGAAAAACCTGCCAAGGCCGGGCCTAATACCGCAGCCATTTGCCATGTTGTACTACTCCATGTAGCAGCATTGGGATATATCTTCTTGGGAACAATTAAGGCAATCAATGAAAATATTGTGGGACCTAAAAAAGCACGTACCAAACCACCAAAAAAAACTAAAGTATAAATGCCATATAAAATGGTCTTGGTTTCATAGGTTTCCAAGACGGAAGGCAGACTTAATATAAATAACCCAAAACTAATTACGGAGAAACCAAATATACATTTCATCAGTAGATTTCGCTTTTCTTTTTGATCTACTATATGACCTGCAAAAAGTGCCATACCCACCGCAGGTATTACCTCCATTAAACCTATAATCCCCAAGGACAAGGGGTCTTTGGTAATGGTATAGACCTGCCATTCTATAACAATGAATTGCATAGACCATGCAAAAACCATTGCAAAACGAACCAGAAGAAAAATATTGAATTCCCTAAACCTTAAGGCAGCATACGGGTCATTTACATTCATAGGGTAAGCGCTAATTAAACATCAAAGATATTTAATAAATAATGTGCAGTTTAAGGAAGTTGAAACTTATTTAATGCAATTTTGCTTTCTAAAAAAACAAATGAAATTAGCTTATTCCTATATCGTTGAAGTAGGCATCTAGTTGTATTTTGAATAATGTGCCGTCTATTAAATCCTTTATTTTTAATGCTTCGGTATAACTTACGGCAAACGACACTTGATGTGCCGGCGAGTTCAGCAATAACGACCTGCATTCGCCTTTAATTTGGCAGTCATTACACAAATTACCGTTACCGCTCTGCAACGTATCATGTATACATTTTGAAAAATAGTGTATTTCCTTTTTGGTAAGCAATAAACCCGTATCCCTAAAGATTATTTGGACCTTATTGGTTTTGCTGGGTTTTTCCGGTTTCCATTTAAAAGCAATACCGTATTCATTTTGGTAAATGGGCGTTATATCGTTCATCATTTTCTACATATTTCATATAAATATATTAAATTTATTTAGACTCAATATAAATAGTGTGATTTATTTCCCATAATCGACCTACTTAATAAACTATAAACGGCAATTTATTGATGAATTTTTGAAATTAATAACAGCAAATAACCCATAGCTAATAGTAAAACTATGCGTATTCTTAAAATTATAATGCGCCAGACTTATTTAATATCCCTTATTTTTAATTGTAGACTTACCGTACCTTGCCACTCATTTTCATCAATGGAGAAAACAACATCAAAAGGTTTTCTACCCGTTACCAGCGATAATTTATCTCCTAAATTAAAACCAATACCGTCAATTTTATAACTGTCCTGCTGTACTACCGCTACCTTTAAATGTGCACCATTGGCCCCGACCCCTTTTGCATAACCTGTGTCCGCCACATTTTCCGCCATAAATACAGGTGACATATTCCCTGGACCGAAAGGAGCAAATTGCTTTAATATGCGCATTAATTTTGGTGTTATCTGCTTAAGGGTAATTTTGGAATCAATAGTTATTTCCGGGGTAAGTAAATGCGGCTCTATAGTTTCCTTGACCACCTTCTCAAACTGATGTTTAAAATTATGGTACTGCTCTTCCAATAAAGTGAGACCCGCTGCGTATTTATGTCCTCCAAATTGTTCTATATAATCTGCACACCCCTCCAATGCGTTGTACACATCAAACCCTTTTACAGATCTTGCGGAAGCCGCCAATTTGTCCCCGCTTTTTGTAAATACCAATGTAGGCCTGTAATAGGTTTCTATTAAACGTGAGGCAACAATGCCAATTACGCCCTTATGCCACGAATCATGATATACCACAGATGTAAAACCTTCTATTTCTCCGTTTTCCTTGATCTGGACCAATGCTTCTTCAGTTATGGATTTATCCAGACCTTTTCTATCCGCATTGAATTTCTCTATTTCCGCAGCAAATCTTAAGGCCTGTCCCATATCGGTTTCTGTCAACAGATTTACGGCATGTTGCCCATGTTTCATTCTACCGGCAGCATTTATTCTAGGAGCAATAATGAACACAACATCTGTAATAGTAAGTTCCTTTTTATTGATTTGGTCAATTATAGCTTTAAAACCAATTCTAGGTTGCTGATTGATAACCTGTAGGCCATAAAAAGCCAATATTCGATTCTCCCCGGTTATCGGTACAATGTCCGCTCCAATTGCAGTTGCCACTAAATCAAGGTAATAGATTACATCATCTATAGTTTCACCTCTACGGGAGCCCAATGCCTGAATGAGCTTAAAACCAACACCACAACCACATAATTCATCATACGGATATGAACAATCTTCTCTTTTAGGGTCTAAGACAGCTACAGCACTTGGTAATATTGTACCAGGTCTATGGTGGTCACAAATAATAAAATCAATTCCTTTTTTTTGAGCATAGGCAACTTTATCTATCGCCTTTACCCCACAATCTAATGCAATGATCAGTGAAAAACCGTTGTCCTCGGCAAAGTCGATACCTTTAAAGGAAACCCCATACCCTTCATCATAGCGATCGGGAATATAGGTTGCCACATTTGGGTAATAACTTAACAGATAGGATGACATTAAAGCCACGGCCGTGGTACCATCAACATCATAATCTCCATACACTAAAATATTCTCACCATTGGCAATGGCTTCTTCAATTCTATGAACGGCAATATCCATATCCTTCATTAAAAAAGGATCATGAAGATCACTTAACTGTGGTCGAAAAAAATGCTTTGCCTCATCATAGGTAGATATACCTCTTTGCAACAACAATTGCGCCACCAAATCATCGACCTTTAACGCATCGGCTAAAGCATTGATATCTTCTTGTTTTGGTTTCGGTTTAATTGTCCAGCGCATGGTTTTAGTAATCAGTTTTCAGTAACAGTTGGCAGTTCTTTAAAAATCAAGTTCAAATACAAGTTTCAAGTTCAAAAAACATCAACTCAATTCTGCTTTTTGTTTTTAATAATTGTTGCTATAATTCTAATTAATTGTTCCAATTCATCTAGGAGTTCACCCCTTCTTACAGCATTACCATAATTAACTTTGGATAGTATCTTAAGATTGACTCTCGACTCCTTCAACTCTTTTAAAGAGATGGAAGCCTTATTGATATAATCCCTATCTGTATTTGTTCCTTATGCTTCGCCAAAATTTAGAGCTGAGCTACCGGCAGAACTTAATAATTGATTTCCGTAATATTGACCCGTTAAATCTGAAGGTAAGTCTTTACAGAAAATAACAACAGTGGCAGCAAATTCGACTAATCTATCTTCTAAATCAAATTTTTTATCCATCAATTAATCTTTAAGCTTGAGCTTGAAACTTGTATTTGAACTTTATTTCTAATGAAATACAGTCTTAATCTCCAGTTCAGCAAATTGTCTGAACATTTCCATTACTCCGCAATACTTCTCAATAGATAAATCTACCGCTCTTTGAAGTTTTTTCTCATTTAAATTACTTCCATGAAAATGATATTCTATCACGACCTTATCATAAAACTTTGGATGCTCATCTGTTAAATTCGCAATGGTTTCAATATGAAACTCATCTACCTCTAACTTCATCTTTTTAAACATAGCCGCAACATCCAGTCCTGAACAACCGGCCAATGAAGAAAGCATGAGTGCTTTTGGTCTTAACCCACTACTGTCACCACCATCTTCTTTGGCGATATCAATTTTTAAAGCATGTCCGGACGGATTATTACTTTCAAAGGCCATATTGCCTAACCATTTCGTGGTAATATGATTTGTTGTGCTCATAATTTTTTGTTTCTTGTAGAATACAAAAATACGATAATCTAAGCGGTTATTCTGAGCACCAAAACATGGGTTGCCCCATCAATTTAGAGATATCACTAACAAACAATTTCTTAAAATTCAACTATGGCATTAGTAACACCACTTGACCCAAATCATGATCCCGAGACCAAAGAACTGGCTGCATTTTTCAACGAAACACTTGGATTTTGCCCTAATTCAGTCTTGACCATGCAGCACCGACCCGCAATATCCAAAGCTTTCATTAATCTTAACAAAGCCGTTATGGCCAATGAAGGCAGGGTTACTTCGTCCTTAAAAAGAATGATTGCGTGGGTGAGTAGCAACACTACGGGTTGTAGATATTGCCAAGCTCATGCTATACGCGCTGCAGAACGCTATGGTGCAGAACAGGAACAACTAGATAATATTTGGGAATACAGAACACACCCTGCGTTTTCCGATGCAGAGCGTGCCGCTTTAGATTTCTCCTTACAGGCCTCACAAGTACCCAACGGTGTTGATGCCGAAATAAAAGAACGTTTATACCAACACTGGAACGAAGGTGAAATTGTTGAAATGCTAGGAGTAATCTCCCTCTTTGGATATCTTAACCGCTGGAACGATTCTATGGGGACATCTATTGAAACAGGAGCTGTTGAAAGTGCCGACCAATACCTAGGTAAACATGGCTGGGAAAAAGGAAAACATGATGGGTCGGTTTATTAGTTGATGGTTGATGGTTGATGGTTGATGGTTGATGGTTGATGGAAATTAAAAAATTCGTCATTGCATGGCACGACGCAATCTGTTTAATTGTGAATAAAAACCCTTAGCTTTCACTAAGGTTAGTTTGAGTGGTTAGTGCTTACAATAGAACAAAAAGAAAAAAATGTATCTAGAACCTTTTGGAATATGTAAGGTTCTCGAAATTTTTTATAGAAAAGCAGTTATGTCAACTTTTCTGTAAAATACCAGCAACCAATTTCTGCAATTCTCCAACAACATCATCTTCGAACCAAGGATTTTTACTTCGCCAAAAACGATTTACTGGTGATGGATGTGGCAAAAGGAAATACTTTGGCAAAAACTCTTCGTAGTGCAACACATTCTCCGTCAAGTTCTTTTTAGCTTCTTGACCCAAATATTGATCTTGCGAATACTTGCCAATAAGTAGAATGAGTTTTACATTCTTGAACTCTTCCCACACTTTTGTGTGCCACAACGGGGCGCATTCTTTCCTTGGAGGTAGATCACCTGTTTTTCCTTTTCCAGGATAACAAAATCCCATTGGTAATATTCCGAAATTACCTGGATTATAGAACTCATCGTCCGTAACACCTAGCCATTCCCGTAACTTTCTACCACTAGGGTCATCCCAAGCTTTATTTTCGACATGGGCTTTTCTACCTGGTGCCTGACTTACCAATATAATCTTAGAATTTATAGATCCTGCAACAATTGGTCGTGGTTCTAAAGGCAAATGGGCCTTACACACTTGACATCCTCTTATTTCAGTTAATAAATCTTGCATATCGTTCTCTTGTAAATCGTATCAAAACCCCAAGAACCTGACTTTTAATTGCTGAAGTCCTACGGATTTAAAACCTTGATGCTAATTGGGTCACAATTACGCTTGACTTCTAAAACGGCATTAAAGGCTCACCATTAAAATGCAATCCTTTAAATCCTGTTTTCATGAAATTTCTAATATTTTGATGCCCTTCACCATTAGGTTCCTTTAAAACTTCATCGAAATAATAAGAGCCGAAACAGGCTAAAGTTTCGTCTTTGGACAACCCCGCTTTCTTGGCAAAAGCAAAAACCTTGCACGAACCGGAATTTTGGCCGGCCTCGTTATCTAATTCCCCATTGGTAAATGATGTTGGAGTAAATTGATAATTGGCATCAATTACATCCATGGTTTCCGAAAATGATATCTCCTTAGGCCGTATTGCCAATTTTAACTTGTACTCTTCTATTGTCATTAATTCTATATTTAATCTAATTATGCTTCTTCATATATTAATGTTTAAATATAAGGAAACCCTATTTTTTACTTCCACCTTTCCGTTATTTAAGTTTTGGGATATTGGCAACATGCTTGAGATACCAAATGAATACCTCTTGTAATTCGTTTCAAAACCCAATCGGGCAAAATAAACTTCGCCACCTGTATCTGATACCTTTAAACCAAATTCCTTGTTCTCGGAAAAAATTTCGCTTCCCAGTCCTACTTGCGGTGTAAGTGAAATTGTATTGGACACATAGTAGGTCTTATAGGTGTTTAGTGTTAAATTCCATTGATTTCCAAATTGATAATTTGTACTATTTTCTGTCTTGAGCGTATAATTTACTGATGCGGACAGACCCCAATTTCTATGTACCACCCCATAATTTGTGGCAAAAAGATAATCCCAACTACCCGTACCTAATTGAAAACTTGGGTTTACGGTGCCTTCAATATTTGCAGCATCAAAACTTCCCGTGGGCACCTTGACCCCGCCACCAATCTGTAAAGTGTGTTCCGCTCCTATGGAGACCAAACTATCCGGAGTTTGGCTAAGTAATAGATAATACGCCAATACCGTAGCATCACCAACACCTTCAATACGTTGTTCGGTATTATCCGCAAAGGTCCTATTATGAAAATGATAAGGTAAAAGAGCATTTAACAATACCCGTTTACTCACCGGGAATTTACCCCAGGCCTGTACCGTATTGAAGTTTTCGTTGATCCAAGGCGAATTATCAAAAATACCATCTCTTGAACGATACTTCTGACCTATATATCTCAACCCTATGAAATTATTGTTCAACCCTGTGCCAAAACCCATGCTACCACCATTACCCCCGCAGCCACAGGTGTCGCAGAAATATTCAAAATCGGTATTTTTCCAAATACAATCAGATTCTACTTCTAGCAAATCATTTGCTTTGGCACTAAATAGTCCCCCAAGCAAAAACATATATATTATAATCTTGTTCATTTTTTAATATTCTGAAAATCGTTCGTCATTTATAAAAGTCTCATCTGTCAATAGTTCAAAGAAGGCCAATAGCCCTTCTTTTTCCGCATCGCTTAATGCTATTCCAAGTCCGTTATCAGTTCTTAAAGAATCATCCAATGTTTCTGAATCTACCACGCCATTGGCATAAAAATTCAGTACGGATTCTAGGCTACCGAACCTACCATCGTGCATGTAAGGAGCCGTTAGCGCTACATTACGTAAACTGGGCACTTTAAACTTGTAATTATCATTAACACTACCGCTAACCTCAGCCCTACCAACATCGTTCAGTTGAGGATTGGGTGGCAAGCCATTGTTTCTAAAACTACCATCGGTAAATAGATCAGTGGCATGGCAAGTGGTACACTTTTGTTGAAAAACCGATAAACCATATGCTTCAACTTCGGTTAATTCGCCGCCCTCTTCATTCCGTACAAATTTGTCATACTTAGAATTTGAGGAAATCATCATGACCATAAACTGGGATAAGGCCTTTAAAAAATTCTCGGCGTTTACACCACCTTCTTCAAAAGCATTCTCAAACTGTTGCTGATATTCACTGTCCGCTATGAGTTTATTGATGACTCCCGTCATGGTCTCCCCCATTTCTACCTCATTGGTTATAGGTATGATTGGAAAAAGGTCTAAATGCGATGTAGCGCCATCCCAAGCAAATTCATTAAAAAATGCCATGTTAGAAATGGTAGGCGTATTTCTTGTGCCTTCCAAATCATCTACACCGTGACTGAATTGATGACCGTGGTGGGTGAATGCAAAATTTTGCTCATGGCAGAACCCGCACGAGATAAAACCGTTAGAAGAGAGATTACCATCATAGAATAATTTCTTACCCAACTCAAAACCTAATTGTGTTGGCGGGTTGGCTTCTATATCATAAACCAAATCAGGAAAATTCTCAGGAACTTCTACGGTCAACAAGGTATTCTCCAATGGTAGATATTCCTCATTATTACAGGACACCAAACACACCGACAGTAATACCCAAAATAGATATTTCATCTTTTTTAATTTTTAAACAGGGCCGCTAAAATTAAGCGACCCCTATGTGTTTAATGTGAATGTCCTGTACCGTTATGAACGTGGTCTACCGTAAACATACTTGCCGTATTTAAGGCCACCAATGGCGACTTTTCTTCGCTAACCATAATTACCGACTGTTCAGAAAGTGATAATTTATGCGCTCCGTCTAAAATAGCATTGGCATCTGCCACTAGGTGAACAATGGGAGACATTTCATCACTTACCAAAGCATCTGTACCCAGGCTTAGGGTAACTTCCTTATAATTATCCAAGCTTGAACCATGACTACCCATATGCACTTTAAAATCTGTTGTTTCGGTCACGGTTTCCGAAGTAAACGTTCCTTCGAAATTCAAAAACTTATAGCCTGCCTGCCATGACCACATCATATTGGTCTCTTCGGCTACGGTTAAAAAATCGCCCTGGCCTTCAGCACCTTGAAGGTACTTTTCTTGATCTACACCCACACCAAAAGTGATAGATACATAGGTTCCCGCAGGTATATTCTCTAACACTACCTCTGTATTACCGGTTTCTTCACTGGTAACAAAGTAGCTGTCATCTTTTTCATAAGTAAAGGTTTCACCTTGATCATTGGTTAAACGAAAATTACTGACAATATAATTGAGCCTTGTAATTGTCAATGTTTCATTTTGGGAATTGGTATAGCTAGATGTCGCCAGTAAAAGATCGTCCGATCCCACACTGTTATCAAACTCAAGTGTTACACTGTTCTCGCCAATTAACTCCGTAGCAGTATCATCATCGCTGCTACAACTAACAAATACGGTTAATACTAAGGTTAGTGCTAAAATTTTATATATAGATTTCATCTGTTGATATATTATTATGAATGCAGAAGCCATATAAAATTGGCTTGTTACATTCTTGTCATTGTAATGGTTTCACCTTATGCACAGGCATAAGTTGTTTTTAAATAAAATAATTGATCAGTTACCCCCGACTTCCGAATTTGAGCCGTGGTAAAAGCACATAGCTGGGCATCACTTCAAATAAGCTTGCCTAATCTACAATGCTATTTAGGAGATGAAATTGGGTGGACGAAAAACAGGTGATATAAACTGTTGTTCGTTCAAGTTAGGATGCATTGAAACCAAAGCTGTTTTGATCAATACACTTTCAAAATCAACATCAAGAATATTTACAAAGCCAATAGGATATTCGCGAAGATCGGCAGATGGTATATCTTGATGATCTTTTTCTTGTTGTTCTTTGATCATTTGTGCCAAGTAACATTTACCATCACAATTAAGCATGGGCTTGTCTTTATTGATACACAGTACTTCAGCAATATAATCTTTATTTAACACATACTCTAACACAGGCAATACCGGCTTTACCATTGCAGTGAGGTAAAGAAGAATAAAGGTATATGTGAGAGTTTTATTCATGCTAAACTGGAGTAAAGGTAATTCTCATTTTGAAAATTTCTTATTTATTTCTCCAATTTAACACTTACTTTCTTTATTTTGAATGATTTGAATCACTCCTATTTATTCCCCCCAACAATAATAACTATTTCACCTTTTGGCGGTTTTTCCGTAAAATGTTTTAAAACTTCTTCGGCAGTACCACGAACGGTTTCTTCGTACAACTTAGTTAATTCCCTTGATACGGAAACCGGTCTTTCCGCCCCAAAAAATTCAACAAAATTTCCTAATGTCTTTAAAAGTTTATGTGGAGATTCATAAAAGATAATGGTGCGCGGTTCATCTGCCAATAACTTTAAACGTGTTTGCCTACCCTTCTTTACCGGAAGAAATCCTTCAAAAACAAATTTATCATTTGGCAAACCACTGTTGACCAATGCGGGTACAAAAGCCGTGGCTCCTGGCAAGCATTCTACCTCAACATCTGCTTCAACACAGGCACGGGTCAATAAGAATCCGGGGTCTGAAATTGCCGGCGTGCCAGCATCGGAAATCAATGCAATATGCTCACCACCTTTTAATTTTCCCACTAAATAATCGACCATTTTATGCTCATTGTGCATATGGTGACTTTTCATTGGCGTAGCAATTTCAAAATGTTGCAAGAGCTTTCCACTGGTACGGGTATCTTCTGCAAGAATAAGATCCACCTCCTTAAGAACACGTATGGCCCTTAGGGTCATATCTTCCAAATTACCTATTGGTGTAGGCACTAAATACAGTTTTCCCATCTACTTTAAAGTAAAACACCCAACACAAGTGCCGGGTGTGTACAGTGATTCAATAATATTTTTAAGCAAATCTACGTGATACCAATTCTAAAAATCGCTCTTCAAAAGGTTCCTTGCCCTCCCAATTGTTATAATCGGGTTTTACCATGTTTTGTATAAAAGCAATAGATCGCTCTTCAGTATCTATGGTATTTAATTGGGATAGTACACGGTTGTAGTCTTCCATATTATTATTGAACAAATGTTTTACAAATGCCAAACGGTCATTAAGATCTACCTTGACATTGCTTTTTCCCAAACGATCGTTCAGTGACTTAGGTGCCAACTCTTTTTTCTGCAAGTCTTCATTTGAAGGCATAAAAAGCTCCTTATCGTTTTTCATATAATTGGGCTTTGACATAAAATCTGCCAAAACATCCTCTAACTCCCCATTACTGGGCATTTCTGACACCATATCCTTTATGGTATCCATGCCGGGAATCATGATATCTTCCTCATGTGGATTGTTTTCAGGAACCGATTTGTTGGAATCCAATACGGCATTGGCCAATTCTTCAAACTTGGCGGCAATGGCGTTTTTGGAGACATTTACTTCCATGTCATTAAGTTCCACTTCTATAAACTTAAGGACGGCCAATTTTTCATAAAGTGATCGGGACTTTTCATAAAGCCCTGCAATATCATCGAGATCATCTGCCGTAAGAATATCGGTAGATAATTTCCTTAACTCCTTTTTCAACTTATTTTTCATCTCACAATTTTTTATGTCAAGACCAAGAAGGCGGCTTTTTTTAATAACTTTATCCTCGTTTAACTAATAAACGAAAAACCCCTTATTTTCGTCTAAAATTACAAAATGTTTCTTGAAAACACAGTGAATCCGAAAGAACAATTCGGATGGATAGAAGTCATTGCCGGGTCCATGTTTTCTGGAAAGACAGAAGAATTGATCAGAAGGCTAAAGCGTGCCCAATTTGCCAAGCTAAAGGTTGAAATCTTTAAGCCTATGGTAGATACACGTTATGATGACGAAATGGTTGTCTCCCATGATGCAAACGAAATTCGTTCTACACCGGTACCAGCTGCCGCAAATATTAGGATTCTTGCAGATACCTGTGATGTTATCGGAATAGATGAGGCTCAGTTCTTCGATGACGAAATCGTTACGGTTTGCAATGACCTGGCCAATAAAGGGGTCAGAGTTATCGTGGCCGGACTGGATATGGACTTTAAAGGTAAACCTTTTGGTCCAATGCCCGCTTTAATGGCAACTGCAGAATATGTTACCAAAGTACATGCCATATGCACGCGTACCGGTAATTTGGCCAATTATAGTTTTAGAAAATCCAGCAATGACAACTTGGTTATGCTGGGTGAAGTAGATGAATATGAACCTTTAAGCCGTGGGGCATTCTATAAGGCAAAACTTAAGGAAAGTGTAAAGTCGTTAGAGGTCAAATCGCAAGAAATCAAAGTCCCAAAACAGCATAAAAATGGCTAAAGCAACAGAAACGGTTTTAGAGATCGATTTGAACGCATTAGTGCACAATTACCGTTATCTACGCTCACGCATAAGGCCAGAAACCAAATTCATGGCTGTCGTCAAGGCCTACGGTTATGGGAGCGATGCCCAAGAAATAGCCATGTGCCTACAACAGGCTCAAGTGGACTATTTTGCAGTAGCTTATGTAAATGAAGGTATAGCACTTAGAAAAGCAGGTATAACCATTCCTATTTTGGTGCTTCACCCCCAAAAAGTACACTTTAAAACGCTGATTGAACATAATTTGGAACCCAGCATTTACTCCCACGCCATTTTAGAACAATTTATTAGAACGGCACAAGAACTGGGCAAATTAGCTTATCCAATTCATTTGAAATTTAATACCGGTTTAAACAGATTAGGTTTTACTTATGCGGATTTACCAAAAATTTATACCGCTACAGAGGCACAACATGCTATAAAGGTCAAGGCTATTTTATCTCATTTGGCCGCAACGGAAGACCGTAATGAAACCGAGTATACCCAATTACAATTAAATCGATTTGAAGCCATTTGCAATAAGGCCGAAACATTATTTGGCTATAAACTAATCAAACATGTACTAAATACCTCTGGCATTATTAATTACCCAAACGCGCAATTGGATATGGTACGTAGCGGTATTGGCCTTTACGGATACGGAAACGATGCAACTATAGATGCGGATTTAATACCCGTGGTAACATTAAAGACCATAATAGCCCAGAAACATACTATTCCGGCAGGAGAGTCCGTAGGTTATAATCGAAAGTATGTATCCAAAAAACCAACTGTCACCGCCACCTTGCCCCTAGGCCATGCGGATGGTATAGGTAGGCAATACGGCCAAGGCAATACTTTTGTTCTTATTAATGGCCAATTAGCGCCAATAGTGGGAAATGTTTGTATGGACATGATTATGGTAGATGTTACCGAAATTGAATGTGAGGAAGGCGATGAAGTCATAATTTTTGGGAAGAAACTGCCGGCCACGGAATTTTCTGGTACCGCGGATACTATTTCCTATGAACTATTGACCGGAATATCCCAACGTATACCACGTGTTATATACAAGAATTAATTTAACATTATTTTAAGGATTGAAAATTTTTAGTACCTTGCCGTAGTTTAATATTAACCATTAATAAAACACTAGAAACATGTTAAAAGAATTTAAGGAGTTTATTATGACGGGTAACGTCATAGATTTAGCCGTAGCCGTATTACTTGCCGGCGCTATGGGATTAGTTGTTAGCGGGTTCGTTAGCGACGTTATGATGCCAATTGTTGGTCATTTTAGCGGTGGTCTTGATTTTGCCGATATGAAAGTTGTATTGGACGAAGCAGTTGTTGCTGCCGATGGTACGGTTACTAAACCAGAAAATGCCATTCTTTACGGAAAATGGATCAATGCGATCATCAACTTGGTTATCGTTGGTTTTGTATTGTTCATGATTGTAAAAGCTTACAATAAGACCAAAACTCCTCCTGCTCCAGTAGAAGAGGCTCCAGCTGGTCCTACTGCCGAAGAATTATTGGCAGAGATTAGAGATGCTTTAAAAAAGTAATTTAAAACATACCCTTTCTAAGGGAACCGTTGCACTGCAACAAATTTTAACTTAAACCGTCAACGCTGTTTCGCTAACAACGTTGACGGTTCTTTTTTTAAATCAATACCATATATACAACATAATGAAATGTTATAAATTAAACATTTTGTTATATTTTGATTAATCTTTGTGTTTTTGCTTGTAGAGGTAGAAGTATTAGTTATTTTTGCCGCATAATTTATAATGTATAAAAAATGAAAGTAGCTGTAATCGGTGCCACAGGTATGGTTGGCGAAGTAATGCTTAAAGTCTTGGCAGAACGTAATTTTCCGTTGACCGAATTGTTGTTGGTAGCGTCTGAACGTTCCGTAGGTAAAAAAATGAACTTTCAAGGTAAGGAATATACCGTTATCGGGCTAGCGGATGCAGTAGCGGCAAAACCAAATATCGCCATATTTTCAGCAGGTGGAGACACCTCTTTGGAATGGGCTCCAAAATTTGCGGAAGTAGGTACAACAGTGGTAGACAATTCTTCTGCCTGGAGAATGGACCCTACAAAAAAGTTGATCGTACCAGAAATCAATGCTCATGAATTAACGGCACAAGATAAGATTATAGCCAATCCTAATTGCTCTACCATTCAATTGGTTATGTGCCTTCATCCATTACACCAAAAATACCATATGAAGCGTGTAATCGTTTCCACATACCAATCCGTTTCCGGTACGGGTGTCAAAGCTGTAAAACAGTTAGAAAATGAGGTTGCCGGTGTACAAGGGGAAATGGCCTATCCTTATCCTATTGGAAGAAATGCCCTCCCTCATTGCGATGTCTTTTTAGAGAACGGTTATACAAAAGAAGAAATGAAATTGGCCAGGGAACCGCAAAAGATATTAGATGACCGCACGTTTTCAGTAAGTGCAACTGCAGTACGTATTCCTACCGCAGGAGGACATTCAGAGTCTGTCAACGTAGAGTTTGAAAATGATTTTGATCTAAATGAAGTACGTCAACTTTTAAATGATATGCCCGGTGTAACGGTACAGGATAATCCAGACACAAACACCTACCCAATGCCTATCTATGCGCATGATAAGGACGAGGTGTTCGTAGGACGCATACGTAGAGATGAGACCCAACGTAATACATTGAATATGTGGATAGTTGCAGACAACCTAAGAAAAGGTGCCGCAACAAATGCCGTTCAAATTTCAGAATATTTAGTAGAAAAAGGTTTGGTCTAAACCTTATTAACAGAACGTTAAAACCTTCAAAACATATATGTTTTGGAGGTTTTTTTATCTTAATTTAGTAGAAACTCAACTACTAATGAAAATAATACTACCCGGTCTTTTGACCCTTATTTTAATTTCTTCATGTAAAAATGAAGCCAAACCACAACCTATTATCGTGAATTACCCCACCACTGCAAAAGTAGATACTACGGACACCTATTTTGGAACTGAAGTAAAAGACCCTTATCGTTGGTTAGAAGATGATAGAAGCCCAGAGACAGAGTCTTGGGTAAAAGACCAGAACAAAACAACTTTTGGCTATTTGGAACAAATTCCATTTAGGGAAGATTTAAAAAAAAGACTGGAAAAATTATGGAACTATGAGAAGTTAGGTTCTCCTAGAAAAAGGGGAGATTATACCTATTTTTATAAAAATGACGGATTGCAGAACCAATATGTAGTCTACAGGGAAAAAGATGACGAGGAGCCAGAAGTTTTTCTTGATCCCAATACATTTTCAGAAGATGGGACCACTTCACTGGCAGGGTTGACCTTTACCAAGGATGGCTCTTTGGCAACCTATTTAATTTCAGAAGGAGGAAGCGATTGGCGCAAGGCAATCGTTATGAATGCCATAACTAAGGAAATTATTGAGGATACTCTTGTAGATATCAAATTTAGTGGTATTTCCTGGCGTGGTAACGACGGTTTCTATTATTCCAGCTATGATAAGCCCAAAGGAAGTGAACTCTCCGCAAAAACTGACCAGCACAAGGTTTATTACCATAAACTAGGCACTTCACAACAGACGGATAAATTAATATTTGGTGGAACACCTTTGGAAAAACACAGATATATAGGGGCAAGCGTTACAGATGACAATAAATATTTGATTATTAGCGCATCTGTATCCACTTCTGGCAACAAGCTGTTCATCCAAGACTTGGAAGACCCTAATGCACTGTTGATTCCTATTGTAGAGGATACCTCTTCTGACAACTATGTTATTGACAATGTGGGCTCAAAGCTTTATATCGTAACCGATAGAAATGCACCCAATAAAAAAATTGTCACCGTAGATGCCAATAATCCACAGGAGGAGCATTGGGAAGATTTTATCCCTGAAACAGAAAACGTACTTAGTCCCAGTACGGGAGGTGGCTACTTCTTTGCAGAATATATGGTAGATGCAATTTCAAAAGTTTTTCAATATGATTATGACGGTAAACTTTTACGGGAGGTAAAGTTGCCGGGATTAGGTTCCGCAAGTGGTTTTGGCGGAGAAAAAGAAGATAAGGAGTTCTATTTTTCGTTTACGAACTACAATACGCCCGGATCAACCTATAAGTATGATGTTGAAAGCGGTTCATATGAACTTTATTGGAAACCTGAAATAGATTTTAATCCAGAGGACTATGAGTCTAAACAAGTGTTCTACGATTCTAAGGACGGCACCAAGATTCCTATGATGATCACCTATAAAAAAGGTCTGGAACTTAATGGTAAAAACCCAACGATATTATATGGTTATGGCGGATTCAATGTAAGTTTAACCCCCTCTTTCAGCATTACAAATGCCGTCTGGATGGAGCAAGGAGGTGTTTATGCGGTTCCTAATTTACGAGGCGGTGGAGAATACGGTAAAAAATGGCATAATGCGGGTATCAAGACTAAAAAACAGAATGTATTCAATGACTTCATTGCCGCAGCGGAATACCTTATTGCCAACAAGTATACATCAAAGGATTACTTGGCCATAAGGGGCGGATCCAATGGTGGTTTGTTGGTCGGTGCAACCATGACACAAAGACCGGATTTAATGCAAGTGGCATTGCCTGCTGTTGGTGTTATGGATATGTTACGCTACCACACATTTACCGCCGGCGCAGGCTGGGCCTATGACTATGGTACGGCAGAAGACAATAAAGAAATGTTTGAATATCTAAAGGGTTATTCACCCGTACACAATGTAAAGGCCGGTACTGAATATCCTGCTACATTGGTAACCACAGGTGATCATGATGATAGGGTAGTACCCGCCCATAGTTTTAAATTTGCGGCAGAATTACAGGAAAAACAAACAGGAACAAACCCTACCTTGATCCGTATTGAAACCAATGCTGGTCACGGAGCAGGCACTCCGGTAAGCAAAACCATTGAACAATATGCCGATATTTATGGCTTTACCTTGTTCAATATGGGATACACCGAACTGCCGAACAAAAGTGTACTTAAAGATTTTAAAGAGTAAGTTTTTTTCTAGGAATCAATAAAATATTGAAAAATCCGTTTCAAATAGAAGCGGATTTTTCAATTTTGCACATCAAAGATCAAATACATGCTACGAGTAGAAAATCTTTCCTTTTCCTATGATGAATTAGAGGTACTTTCATCCATAGATATCCGTATACAACGTGGAGAACATGTTGCCATTATTGGGGAGAGTGGTTGTGGTAAGAGCACATTGCTCAAACTTATATATGGTCTAATGGATCTGGAGCATGGTGAAATATTTTGGGAAGATGAGCAGATTCTTGGACCTGCCTATAATTTGGTGCCAGGCGCACCTTTTATGAAATATCTTTCCCAGGACTTTGATCTGATGCCCTTCATTACTGTGGCAGAAAACATTAGTCAATATTTATCCGTTTTTTATCCTGATGAGCTCAAACAAAGAACACAGGAACTTTTGGAATTGATAGAGCTTACGGATTTTGCGAATAAAAAAGTAAAGACCTTAAGCGGTGGGCAACAACAACGTGTAGCCTTGGCAAGGGTATTGGCACAAAAGCCAGAAGTTTTGTTATTGGATGAACCTTTTGGACATATTGACAATTTTCTAAAAAACAGCTTACGACGGAATATTTTCAATTACTTAAAGGAAAATAGGATTACAACTATCGTTGCTACCCATGATGTGCACGACGTTTTGCCGTTTGCAGACCGCGCCGTTGTTCTTCGTAATAAAGAAATTATAGCTAGGGCCAGACCTATGGAACTTTACCGCAATCCAAAGTCTCTCTATGTAGCTTCTTTATTTAGTGAGGCCAGTATGATCGCTATAGACGTGCTGAAAACCTACGCAAACACAAAACGAAAAATTATTGTATATGCCCATGAATTTAGGGTGTCACCATCTTCAGGGTTACAGGTTACCGTAGAAAAAGCATACCCCATGGGAAGCCATTATTTAACCGAAAGCAAGAACGAAGATGGAGAAACCGTTTTCTTCAATGCAGAACAATTACTACCCAAAGGCAAAGTGGTCTATTTAAATGTTGCCATTGAAACCATAAACCAGCGAATTCAAGAAGCCACAACGATTTAATATTTAAGACCACATCTACTATTTAATACGTTTTGTTGTTGTAAAGCGCTATTTTTCAATGCAATGCGTTAGTGTCCTGAATATTAAATTTATCCCATGAAAAAATTACACTTTGTATTGGCCTTGGTTGTTTTTGCAATGCTGCTTTTACCACTGTTATAGACCATAAAAAGTCTTTGAGATATACTACTGTTCCTATTTTTCAATGAAATTTAGGAACATTGGTTTTTATGTACTTTTGTGAAAATTAAATTGTGGACCAAAATCAAATTCTTACCGAAATACAATACAAGGCTATAAGAAGTGGTGGTCCGGGTGGACAACATGCCAACAAAGTTTCTTCAAAAATTGAACTTACATTTAATTTAAACGCTTCCGCCGGATTAACGGATAAGGAGAAAAAAAGAATTTTACTTAAACTAAAGAGTAGATTAACCAATGATGGCTTGTTAATTTTACAATGCGATAAAACTAGAAGCCAGCATAAGAACAAGGAATTGGTTTTAAAGCGTTTTATTAAATTGTTGAACAGTACTTTAACCATTCCAAAACCCCGGAAAAAAAGTAAACCCACAAGATCTTCAATTGAAAAAAGACTAAAAAGCAAAAAAATAGCTTCGCTCAAAAAAGAACAAAGGAGCAAGCCCACATATTAACCTACCGTATTTACCAAACTTCCTATTCCATCAATTGAAATAATTACCTCATCACCGATAGCCAGCGTAAATTCGGTTGGGGGAATAATACCCGTACCGGTCATCAATATACTTCCGTTTGGAAATGAACATTCCCTATATAGATATGCTACGATATCACCTAATTCTCGCTTTATCTGATCTATTCCAATTTCCTTTTTGAATACGATTGTACCTGCCCTTTTGATTATTAATCCAATTTGGGTGTTTTTAGGTAGCGGGTCATAGCTTAACAATACACAAGGACCTAATGCAGCACACCCATCATACGTTTTTGCTTGGGGCAGGTACAAAGGATTTTCGCCCTCAATACTTCTAGAGCTCATGTCATTACCTATAGTATATCCAATTACTTTGCCTGTGGATGTAATGACCAAACTCAATTCCGGTTCTGGCACATTCCAAGTTGAATCTTTCCTTATTCTCACAGTACCCCCGTTACCTACGGTACGGTGGGCCGTTGCCTTAAAGAACAGTTCTGGCCGGTCCGCTTCATATACCCGGGCATAAAAACTACTTCCACCAGACTCCTTGGATTCTTCTTCCCTACCTAGTTTACTGTTATAATAGGTTACTCCACTTGCCCATATTTCTTGACTTTTAACCGGTGCCTTCAATTGGTTGAGCAGGATAGCATTCACCTCGTTAATCTTATTGCCTTCGTTCAGTTTTGAACGGGTATTGGCAATTATATGATCATCGTTTATAAACGAATCCCAATTTTCTTGTTCAAGTAAATGAAACATGGCATTTTCCTCGACCAATATTCCTTTTTGTGTATGATATACCTTCATTTAACTAAGATTATGCAAAAATTGTATAGAAAATAAATACGGCAATCGCTCCTGTAAGTCCAAGTAGACCACTACCTAAACTAAATAGCCTATACCCGGTGTTTACATTCATGCCGCTCATTTGGGTCACTACCCAAAAAAAACTATCATTGGCGTGGGACACGACCGCCGATCCCGCACCAATTACAATAACCACTAGGGCCTTTTGTATTTCAGAATCAAAACCAAGCGAACCCATCATAGGCATAATAATGGATGCTGTTGTGACCAAAGCAACCGTTGAGGAACCCTGGGCGGTTTTTATGGCCGCTGCCAAAACAAATGGCAGAAAAATACCCATATTATAATCTGTCAAGGTCTGTCCCAAAATATCCGCTATGCCGGAATTCTGTAAAATTTTACCAAAAATTCCTCCCGCACCCGTAATAAGAATAATAGATGCAGCATCTTTGATGGCCTTACCTACCCAACCCGAAGAAGACAACATATCCTGATTTAATTTTTTAGGCAATAGCAGGCATAACAGGATTCCGATCAATAGGGAAATTACCGGTTCTCCCACAAAATTTATTAGTTCAACAAAACCGTTGTTTAATCCAGTTTTTACAGGATTTAGAACAGACTTCAATACAATTAGTACAATGGGGACCAAAATAGGAATAGAGGCCTTAAATGCGCTTGGGGTGTCCTTTGATGCCGCTATGGTTTCCTCTGCGATTTCTAATCCTGGTTCTATATAGGTTTTGGAGGCATACTTCCTGGCAAAAATAATTCCTACGACCAATGCAATTATACTTGTTGGAAAACCAAAGGCAATTACCAATCCTAAATCTGCTTCCAAAATACCAGCTGCCGCAATAGGACCTGGAGTTGGGGGCACCATAGTGTGAGAGGCCATAAGACCTAAGCCCAAGGCAATTGCCGGACCGGCAATTGAAATTTTTGCTTTTTTGGAAAGGCTTTTGTTCAATGGATGTAACAACATAAAACCACTATCAGCAAATACCGGTATAGAAACGATATACCCAATTATGCCCATGGCGGTTGGCACTCTTTTACTACCAATAACCTTTAGTACTTTTTCTGCAATGGCATATGCTCCACCCGTATTTTCCAAAAATGCACCTATAATAACGCCAAGGACTATGATCAAGCCTATTTTACCTAACGTTCCGCCAAATCCGTCATTTATGGAAACTATGATATCTGCATACGGCATACCGGCAAAAACCCCGTATAATATAGAAATGACGAACAAGGCCAAAAAAGCATGAATCTTTAATTTGGTCGTTAGTATAATAATGGCAACGACAGCAATAATGAGATAAAATATTTCCATAGTCTAGTGTAAATCACGTTCTACTTTAGACCCAGAACCACCCACAAGAAAATCTAAATCTGCTCCCTTATCCGCTTGTTCCACGTGGTCTATATACATTTTAACGTATCCTCTTTTTGCCAAAGGTTCCGGAGCCACCCATTCCTTTTTACGTTTGATCAGCTCTTCCAATTCTACATCTAGATGTAAGGTACGGTTGGCAACGTTAAGTTCTATCATATCGCCATTTTTAACCAATGCCAAGGTACCCCCTATGGTAGATTCCGGTGAAACATGTAAAATGACCGTGCCTGCAGCCGTTCCGCTCATTCTGCCATCTGATATACGAACAAGATCCGTTATTCCCTTTGCCAATAATTTTTTGGGAAGGTCCACATTACCTACTTCAGGCATTCCTGGGTATCCTTTTGGTCCAACTCCTTTTAGAACAATAACACTGTTCTCATCTATTTCTAGATTAGGGTCGTCTATACGTTCATGGTAATCTTCCATGCTTTCAAAAACTACCGCTTCTCCACGATGGTGCATCAACCTTGGCGTAGCCGCAGATGGTTTTATAACGGCCCCGTTTTCACAAAGATTTCCTTTTAATACAGCTATACCGGCCTTTTCTTGAAAAGGTTTGTCCAAGGTGGCAATTACATCTCTCTCATAACAAGTTACATCATCGTAATTATCAGAAATTTTCTTTCCGTTCACCGTAATGGCCCTTTGATGTAATAAGGGACGTAATTCTTTCATAACAACCGGCAATCCTCCCGCGTAGAAAAAATCTTCCATTAAATATGTTCCCGAAGGTTTTAAGTTCACCAACAAAGGGACCTTACTGCCCACTTGATCAAAATCTTCTAAGTTTAATTGTACCCCAATTCTACCCGCTATGGCTATAAGATGAATGATAAGGTTGGTAGAACCCCCTACCGCTGCATTGGTAATAATAGCATTTTCAAATGCCTCTCTTGTCAATATTTTAGAAAGTGTGAGGTCTTCCTTAACCATTTCCACAATTCTTCTTCCGGATAATTGTGCGTGTAGCTTTTTTCTGGAATCTACAGCGGGTATGGATGAAAACCCTGGCAAGGTCAGTCCAAGGGCTTCACACATTGTAGCCATGGTAGAGGCAGTGCCCATTGTATTGCAATGCCCAATACTTCTGGCAACACAAACCTCGGCTTCGCGTATATCCTTGGTGGTATAACCCCCAATTTCCTGGCGTTCCTTTATCATCCAGTTCATGGAACCGGAACCTATTTTTTCCCCTCTAAACCTACCGCTCAACATTGGCCCTCCTGGAACCACAATGGTAGGCAGGTCAACGCTACAGGCACCCATGATTGTAGAAGGAGTTGTTTTGTCACATCCCGTCAATAACACGATACCGTCCAAAGGATTGGCACGTATGGACTCTTCCGTATCCATACTTGCCAAATTGCGAAATAACATGGTGGTGGGTTTCATTATGGTTTCGCCCAAAGACATCACCGGAAATTCCAAAGGAAAGCCCCCTGCTTCTAACACCCCCCTTTTTACAACTTCAGCAAAATCACGTAGATGACCATTGCACGGTGTCAATTCTGACCAGGTATTACAAATACCTATTACGGGTTTTCCTTCAAAATAATCATCTGGGTAGCCTTGGTTTCTTAACCAAGATCTATGCACAAAACCCATTTTATCATTACCACCAAACCACTCGCTACTACGTAATTTCTGCTTCTTATCCATATTATCATTTAGGCAATGAAACGAATGCCGGGATTAAGATAGCGAAATAATTTATACGAAAAATTAGTGAATTGTTAGTATCGTAATGGTTTTACCGTTAAAACTGAAGTGTTCCCCAACAGATTTCCTAAAAAGTAATTGTCCAATAGGTGTTCCGGCAGAGATACAATAGACCAACGATGTACCTTGCTTATATACTCCGGCAGAAATTCCTATATAATACAGGGCCGCATCGGTAACCACCAAATTACCTAGACCAATATTTGTAATCCCCGAGTCTCTTGGAATTTTAGAAAGTACCTGTTTTGTTTTTTCCAATTCTGCCAAGCGTTGGCCCAATTTTTCGCGTTCCAATTGAATCATGGCCCTACCCGTTTCATGTTTATCTCCCGCACTACTCTTGGTCTCTGTAGTTAAAGCCGTTTCTAATTCTGTTATCTGCAAATGAATTTTATCAAATTTATCAGCCACAAATTGACCACAAAATTGATATGCATTGTCTTTTAGTTCCTGGAAATCGTTAGTTTTCTTCAACGTGGTATAAATCTGCCAATTTATAAATCAGATAATTGACCATTTGGTGGTCCTGCTCACCTGAACGCATCATTTTAAGAATTGCCCTTTCGTTCTCCGCCTTAAAATACTTCAAATCTCCAGAGCGATCTTCACTAAAGATATTCCAAGATTTTAATCCGCTCAACATGGCTTTATGGGCATTATATTTCTTGGTGATTTCCTGTGCCCTTTTTTTATCATGGCCATTGGCCAAATCTTCTGACTGTATTAATTTGTATTCGGCAGTAATAATTGCATCAGCTTTTTCCGCCTCTGTTATAATCTTAAAATAGGCTTTTGAAACTAGTTCTTGATATCTATTATCAAAATCAAGGGCAGCTCTATTATCTTCTGCCAAAGAAATAGTTTCCTCCGCGCTAGTATAAAAATCAGTAGCACCATTGCTAGCGTTGGTCATCAATGATTCTTTCCATGCCTGTGATTTTATCAATTCTTTCCAGACTTTGGCATATTCTCTTTGATAGTGTGTCTTGGACGCTCCACAGCCCCAAAGACCACTACTTAAAATGGCAGCCAACAATACACCAAGATTAAACCTTACAAGTAATTTTTTCATATAGTTTCCAGTGCTTTCCACAATACATAGCCTATTGTTCCATATAAACTATCATAATCCGCTTGGATAAGCTGTGGAGCGCTACAATTTAGATATAATTTATAGAGTACAACGCTCTTTTGGACAAGATCAAAAAAAACGGGATGAACGGATAAACGCCTATTTAAACAAGTCTGCCAATTGATGCCCAATACTTGTTCCAATGGCGATTCCCATACCTCCCAAACGTACCCCACAGGCTACATTATCGGTCATTTTTTTAACAATTGGTTTCTTTTGCGCACCAACGCCCATAATACCGCTCCATTTCATATCAATTTCAACAGAAGTATTGGGCAATATGACCGTTTTCAATAAGTGAATTAATTTACGTTCAACCAAATTAGTCATTCCAAAATTGGTAGTTTCCTCAGCTTTAAAATCTAAATTTCTACCTCCGCCCAAAAGAATTCTATTATCAATATTTCTAAAATAGTAAAACCCTTCGTCTAAATGAAAAGTACCTTTTATTGTTAGTCCGGGTATAGGTTTTGTTAGTACTATTTGGGCACGGGCAGGTTGCACCTCTTCTTGTATCAATTGTTTTGCGAATCCGTTGGTAGCTATAATAAGTTTTTTAGTGTTGAATTCTATATCACTTGTACGTACCAACACGTTAGTGCCTAGATCCTCAAAAGAACGCACAGTAACCGAATTGATTATCGTTATATTCTTTTTTAATACCAAATGCACCAAGGATTTCATCATGCCCCCCGTATCTATTTGCCCTTCATGCGCATGAGTGATATAATGGTCGTTTACTCCCCCAAAATTAAAAAGATTGGAAGTAATTTTGAATGCATTATCTTGAAATACAGGATTTAACAACTCATTGACCCGTTTTATCTGCTCCTTACAAGTTTGGAACAAGTCATCCCTATCTTCCAAGAAAAGTTCATGACCGCCATTATTCTTGAATCCTAATGCGGTATCTCCCAAAAGGCTGCGTAATAGTTGTATTCCTTGCCATCTATTGAACACCAATTCCTGCACCTCTTGTTCTGTATGGTTTTTTAAATCCGATAGAATTTCCGAAATACTGCCAAAGCAGGCAAAACCAGCATTTTTTGTACTGGCACCTTGTGGCAGACTTCCTTTCTCCAAAACCAGAATCCGAGCTTTGGGATAGCGATTTTTTAAGGCCAAGGCACAATTTAACCCTACAATACCACTTCCTATAATAGTAAAATCTATATTTGAAAACCAAGATTTACGCTCCCAGTAACTAAGGTTCATATTCTCTGTATTTTATTGATGCAACCAAAGATCAGTAAAATAAACCATAAAAAAACTCCAACATTGCTGTTGGAGTTTTTTGTTAATCTTCTTTTGGCGGATTCATTTTCCAGTCGTTCATAAATGCCGTTGTATAATTCCCGGCCAAATAATCCGGGTGATCCATCAACTGCCTATGAAAAGGAATAGTGGTCTTAATACCCTCAATTACAAATTCATCCAAGGCACGTTTCATTTTATTGATCGCTTCTTCCCTTGTCTGGGCCGTTGTAATTAGTTTTGCGATCATAGAATCATAGTTTGGCGGAATGCTATACCCACTATAGACATGGGTATCCATACGCACCCCATGACCTCCCGGTGTATGCAATGTGGTAATCTTACCTGGCGATGGCCTAAAGTTATTATATGGATCTTCCGCATTGATTCTACATTCAATGGAATGTAATTTTGGAAGATAGTTTTTTCCGGAAATTGGCACTCCTGCCGCAACCAAAATTTGCTCACGAATTAAATCATAATCTATGACCTGTTCTGTAATAGGGTGCTCTACTTGAATACGTGTGTTCATCTCCATAAAATAAAACTTACGGTGTTTGTCCACCAAAAATTCTATAGTACCTGCACCTTCGTATTTAATATATTCAGCAGCTCTAACCGCAGCTTCGCCCATTGCTTCCCGTAGCTTATCGGTCATGAAGGGTGATGGAGTTTCTTCCGTTAATTTCTGATGACGACGTTGTATGGAACAATCCCTTTCAGATAAATGACATGCCTTACCGAATTGGTCACCTACGATTTGAATTTCAATATGTCTTGGCTCCTCAATAAGCTTTTCCATATACATACCCCCGTTACCAAAGGCCGCTGTAGCCTCCGTTACGGCACTATTGAACAGCTCTTCCATTTTGTCCTCTGACAAGACGGCACGCATTCCTTTACCACCACCACCGGCAGTAGCTTTTATCATTACCGGGTAACCCATTTTCTTGGCTACCTTCTTTGCGTGTGCAACATCCTTTAATAGTCCGTCCGATCCGGGAACACATGGTACACCGGCTTGTTTCATGGTTTCCTTGGCCGTAGCCTTGTCTCCCATTTTATCGATTTGATCACCGGAAGCACCAATAAATTTTATATCATGCTCGGCACAAATACGGGAAAATTTTGAGTTTTCAGAAAGAAAACCATATCCAGGGTGTATGGCATCTGCATTGGTAATTTCCGCTGCAGCAATTATATTGGGTATTTTCAAATAAGATTCGCTACTTGCGGCAGGTCCTATACAAACAGCTTCATCTGCAAAACGCACGTGTAAGCTCTCTTCATCTGCCTTACTATACACCGCTACCGTCTTTATACCCATTTCCTTACAGGTACGTATAACACGTAATGCAATTTCTCCCCTATTTGCAATCAGTATTTTTTTAAACATCTTTTAAATTTTAAGTTCTAGGTTCCACATGATTCTTACATACCATTAAATACAATGATATCTAACAATTATTACTCAAAATTTAGTTAAGAAGGGTCTACCAAAAACAATGGCTGATCAAACTCAACTGGTGATGAATCATCAACCAAAATCTTGACAATGGTTCCCGATACCTCTGATTCGATATCGTTGAACAATTTCATAGCCTCTATAACACAAAGCACATCACCGGCCCCAATAGTATCACCTACTTCAACAAAAACTGGTTTGTCCGGAGATGGTTTCCTATAGAAGGTTCCAATAATTGGCGATTTTATTGTAATATATTTATCATCTTCTGCCTTCTTCTTATCGGCTTCCGCAGTGCTGTCTGCAACCGGTTTTGGCTGTTCTGCCTGTACAGGTGCAGCCTGCATGGCAGGCTGGGCCATAGGCATAGTATGAACGTAAGTAGGCTCTGAGCTGCCATTGCCAAGGCTACCGGTACGTATGGTGATCTTAATATCGTCCGTTTCCAATTTTACCTCGCTTGCACCAGATTTGGCCACGAACTTGATAAGGCTTTGAATTTCTTTAATATCCATAGTAAATTAAGTTATATTGGTAGTTATATGTTAGTTGTAAGCCCATTTTAAATAAATAGATCCCCAAGTGAAGCCTCCTCCAAAGGCGGCGAACACCAAGTTATCTCCTTTTTTAATCTGACTTTCGTAATCGTTTAGCAATAAAGGCAACGTAGCCGATGTAGTGTTGCCGTAATGTTGAATGTTCATCATGACCTTAGAGTCGTCCAAGCCCATTCTTTTAGCCGTTGCATCAATAATACGTTTATTGGCTTGGTGCGGTACCAACCATTTTACATCTGTTTCGGTCAAATTATTTCGCTCCATTATCTTGGCGGCAACATCTGCCATATTGGATACTGCAAACTTGAATACGGTTTTACCGTCCTGAAAAATATAATGCTTTCTGTTCTTTACACTTTCTATGGTAGCAGGCATTAGTGAACCTCCGCCTTCCATTCCCAAGAACTTTCTTCCTTTTCCGTCTGCACGCAAATACTCGTCCTGTAGGCCCAAACCTTCCATGTTGGGTTCAAAAAGTGCCGCACCGGCCCCATCCCCAAAAATAATACATGTGGTACGGTCCGTATAATCTATTATCGAGGACATTTTATCCGCACCGATCAACAATACCTTTTTATATCGCCCCGTTTCAATGTGGCCCGCAGCGGTTGACATCCCGAACAAAAAACTGGAACAAGCTGCCAATAGATCATAGGCAAATGCATTTACGGCACCTATTTCAGAGGCAACGAACGCCGCTGTTGACGATACCAAACTATCTGGAGTTGCCGTTCCTACGATTACCAAATCTATCTCTGCAGGGTCAATATTCTTTTTTCTTATTAGGTCCTCTGCCGCCTTGATCGCTAAATATGATGTGCCTTCTCCTTCTTCCTTCTTTAAAACCCGTCTCTCCTTAATACCTGTACGCGTGGTAATCCACTCGTCATTGGTATCTACCAACTCTTCGAGTTTTTGGTTTGTCATTACAAATTGGGGAACATAGCCTCCTACAGCGGTAATAGCTGCTGTTATTTTGGTCATACTTAATTTTCTTTCTTATAAAAAAACTTAAAAAACGAGACAAAAGTCATGAAAATTAATGATTTTCAACGACTTTTTGCCCAAAGTTGTCTTGTTTTTGAAAATTTACACCCTTAATTGAAATTGGCCTTAAAACCTTAAACATTTGAAATACAAAGCACAAAAGAACAAATAAAGGATAAAAAAAGCTCCCTACTTCATACGAAATGGGAGCTTTATATTTTTATAAAAGGTCTTAAGCCTCTGCTTCTTCAGTTTTATCTACCAAAACCTGACCTCTATAGTGAAGTTTACCTTCATGCCAGTGAGCTCTATGATACAAGTGCATTTCTCCTGTTGTGGAATCTTGCGCCAATGTTGGGGCTACCGCCTTATAATGTGTTCTTCTCTTGTCTCTCCTTGTTTTGGAAATTTTTCTTTTAGGATGTGCCATTTAAACCTTATTTATCCGTTAATAGTTTTTTTAATTCATCCCACCGGGGATCGTTCTCTTCTTTATCTGTTCTTTTCTCTTTTGGCCGAAGCTCATTTAACCTGTCTAAAACCTCTGACTGTAACGTGCCATCTTCTATACCAGGATGAATTCTTTTCTGCGGAACTGCCAATACAAGCATTTCATACACATACTGCGCAATGTTCAATTGGTGTTCCCCATGGGGAAGTATCAAAATTTCATCATCCTCATCATTGAACTCCTCCCCAAATTTTACAACCAGATGTAACTCTCCATCTATAGGTTGCTCATAAGGCTCACTAGTAATATCACAATTTACATTTACCGTTCCAGATGCCTCTAAATCAAGCTCTAACATTGTACTAGATTTATAAAGTACAACGTCTAAATTGACATCTGCAGCATTGAACTCATCGTATCCAAAAGAATCAAAGAACGTATTATCAATCTGGTAATTAAAGTGGTGTTTTCCCTGCTTCAATCCTGAGAAAGGAATATTAAACTCCTTTTGCTTCATCACGTACACACTTAATTTAACAATATTGGCCCATAAAAGGCGGGTGCAAAGATACTATTATTTTAATAAAAGGCAATAGTTATCAACTATTTATCTTTATAACTTTTTAACCTTAAAATTACCGCTCTCTCTTTAATCGTTGTTTCTTTAAAACATCCTTGGTAAGCTCTTGATATTCCGTCCTGTTCTTGAAAATCTTTAACGCCATAAATACCGCCTCTTTGAAGGAACTGGCATCTGCCACTCCTTTACCGGCAATTTCATAAGCGGTACCATGATCCGGAGACGTCCTAACCTTATTTAGTCCTGCCGTAAAATTAACCCCCTGTCCAAAAGATATGGTCTTAAAAGGTATTAATCCTTGATCATGGTAAGCAGCTAATATAGCATCAAATTTTTTATATCCGTCAGAACCAAAAAAGCTATCTGCAGAATAAGGCCCGTAAACCAGATGCCCCATATTGGCCATTTCCTTAATTACCGGTTTCAACACCTCATCATCTTCCTTGCCAATTACCCCATTATCCCCACTATGCGGATTTATGCCCAGCAATGCAATTTTAGGTTTGCGAATACCAAAATCTACCATGAGCGATTTTTCAATGGTGTTCACCTTATCCCTGATCAATCTTGGTATAATCGCGGAGGAGACATCCTTGACCGCTACGTGGTCTGTAAGTAGCCCAATTTTTAAAGTATCGGTAACCATAAACATTAAACTTTCCCCTTCAAGCTCCTGAGCCAAATAATCTGTATGACCGGGAAATTTGAAATCATCTGATTGTATATTGTTCTTATTGATGGGGGCAGTGACCAGCACATCTATTTCACCTTTTTTAAGCGCATCTACGGCAGCGAACAACGATTTTAAGGCATATTTTCCCCCGTCTTCGGTGGCTTGTCCAAAATTAATTCTCGGTACTTCTTTCCATACATTTACAATATTCAACTTATTATCAATTGCCTTGGATGCGGAGGGTACCCCATTAAATACAATGTTAAGCCCCAACACCTTCATCTGATGGGAAACGGTTTTGTTCGATGCAAATATAACCGGGGTGCAGAAGTCTAACATTCTATTATCCTCAAAGGTTTTCAAAGCCACTTCACAGCCTATTCCATTTAAGTCTCCTATTGAAATCCCTAACTTGATTTTACTATTTTCCTCCATGATAATCTGTACCTTTGTACTGAATTTTGAATATCCAAAATTACTTAAATTAAACGACACATGTTTACTGGTATTATTGAAACATTAGGTAAGGTTACCGCTCTTGATCCCAAAGGCGGCAATTTAGATATCACCATAGAATCTACCCTTGCCCAAGACTTAAAAATTGACCAAAGTGTTGCTCATAACGGCGTATGCCTTACGGTGGTAAGCCTAACGGATACTACCTATACGGTTACCGCAATTGCGGAGACCCTTAAAAAAACAAATTTAGAATTCCTTAAGGTAAACGACCTCGTTAACCTGGAACGCGCTATGATCCTGGGGTCAAGATTAGATGGCCATATTGTTCAAGGCCATGTGGACCAAACCGGTAAATGTACCGGTGTTAAGGAAGAAAACGGTAGTTGGATTTTTTCCTTTAGCTATGATGCCGCAACCGGCAACCCTACCATAGAAAAAGGATCCATCACTATAGACGGAACAAGTTTAACGGTCGTTAATTCAGGAACAAATACTTTTGATGTTGCTATAATACCGTATACCTATGAACATACCCGATTCAATACCTATAAAGAAGGAACTATCGTTAATTTGGAGTTTGACGTAATAGGAAAATATGTGGCAAAATTGATGCTCAAGTAATTACACCTTGATGAAAATTTTTCTTTGATATAGAATATACCCTATTAAACTATAGAATAGGACCACACTTAACCCATATAATAACGAGGAGGTTTTTAGGGCAAGGAAATCATGGACAAATATATTCTGGAACAACCAACCATGCAATGAGGTCTCCCCTATTTTTATTTGGCCCATTACCTTACTGATAAAGCTAGAAAGAAAATAAATTACGATGGCATTGGCACCTGCATATCTAAAAATAGACCCAAATTCTAATTTTTTTACATCGGTCAAATAGTAAATAAGAGCAAGAATAAGGTTAGCCCAACCTGCGGTGACCAATACAAAGCTACTGGTCCATAAAGCCTTGTTTATTGGAAATACAATATCCCACAAATGACCTAATATCAAAAAACTGCCCCCTAGACCCATTAATATTGTAGCCTTCTTTTCTTGATCGGAGGTAAGGATCAATCCCGTAAATACTCCCAATAATGCACTGGCCATTGCAGGTATGGTACTTAGCAAACCTTCCGGGTCATAATCCGCCTTATAGTTATGGGAACCAAATACTTTTACATCTATCCAATTTGCCAAATTATTGGGTGCTCTATCTAAAGTTGAAGCAACACCTTCTACGGGAACAAAGGTCATTAATAACCAATACCCGATCAGCAATATTCCGGTAACCCAAATTAACTTTTTCCAATTTAGGTTAATGAACAAAATCGCGGTAAAGAAGAATACCACACCTATACGCTGCAACACGCCGGGAAACCTAATGTCACTGAAATTTTTAAAAAATGGATAGTGAATTAAAAATGCTCCCAAGAAAAGCCCCAACGCTACTAACTTAAAGGCCCTTATCGCAATTTTTCTGTAAGCTTTGGCATCAACGGTTCTGTTTTTATAAGAAAAGGCAATAGATGTTCCTACAATGAAGAGAAAGAAAGGAAATACCAAATCGGTAGGGGTATACCCATGCCAATCTGCATGAAGGAGGGGGGCATATACATTTGACCATGTGCCCGGGGTATTTACCAATACCATGAGCAAAATGGTTGCGCCCCTAAATATATCTACCGATAAAATTCTATTGCGCATTATATCTCCATTATAGAATGTTTCCTTTTAGTTTGTTCCATGCCTTGACCAATAACAGACCGGCAACAATTGATATTACGGTCAATACCATTGCCTGTGTTGTTCTACCGTAAATCCAATACCCCGTAGCAAACATTATGGCATAAATAAGGACTACTCCCAGAAGCATGGCAGAGATGCCTGCTGGCACACTCCATTTTTCCTTTGTTCTTACGATTTCTACAGATGCATCATTGGCTTCGGTTACCACTTTGGCCCAACCTGGTCCGCCCGGCTGAATCTTTTTATAAAATCCACGTAATGTTTCATTGGATTCCGGTTGTGTCATAAAGGTTGCTATTAACCAAATAATAGTGGTCACTACTACAATAAAGATATATTCTGACCAATCTGGCAACACCCCGGTGTCCGCAGCAAATAGAAAAGCCCCTACCGGTGTAAGTTTCAATATAATGGAAATTATACCTGATGCAAACATCGCTGTAATTTCACTCCAAGCGTTTATTCGCCACCAAAACCATCTAAGGATGAAAATTAATCCAGTTCCCGCACCAAAAGCCAACAATACATCAAATAATTGAAGTGCATTTTGCAACAACAAAGCCAATACCGCACTAAATATCATTAAGACCACAGTAGAAATTCTACCTACGGCTACCAACCTTTTTTCCGAAGCGTTGGGATTGATCTGTTGTTTATAAAAATCATATACAATGTATGAAGAGCCCCAGTTCAACTGGGTACTAATGGTACTCATGTACGCTGCCACCAAAGAAGCCAAAACTACTCCCAATAATCCGCTTGGTAGTTTTGTCAACATAGCCGAATAGGCTAAATCATGACCTAATTTATCTGCAGTTACATTTGGGAAAGCTTCCTGTATACTCGCCAAATCCGGATACACGACTATGGAGGCCAATGCAACTAAAATCCAAGGCCATGGCCTTAACGCATAATGCATAATATTAAAAAAGAATGTTGCCCCAATAGCATGGTTCTCATCTTTTGCAGCTAACATACGCTGGGCTATGTAACCCCCGCCACCTGGTTCTGCCCCAGGATACCAGGAACTCCACCACTGCACCGCCAATGGGATTATAAATAAGGTAATCAATGCTTTTTTGTTACTAAAATCGGGGAGTATGTTCAATTTCTCGGTAACATTTTCATTTGCCATTAAAGCTTCTATACCGCCTACTTCCGGAATATTAACCAAATAATAAGCAGCTCCTATTGCTCCTGCCATAGCCACAAAGAACAATAGAAAATCCGTGTATACCACTCCTTTAAACCCCCCAAGGGCACTAAAAGTTACCGTAATCAACCCTGCACTTACGACCGTCTGCCACGGCTCAAGCCCTAACATAATACTCCCGATCTTAATTGCTGCCAAGGTAACTGCAGACATGGTAATGACATTAAAGATAACCCCAAGGTATACCGCCCTGAATTTTCTTAAGAAACTTGCAGGTTTACCACCATATCGCATTTCATAAAATTCTAAATCGGTATTTACATTGGACTTACGCCAAAGTTTGGCATATACGAATACGGTTAACATTCCTGTAATCAAAAAACACCACCATACCCAATTACCAGAAACACCATTGGTACGGACGATATCCGTTACCAAATTGGGCGTATCCGTAGAAAATGTCGTTGCTACCATGGATAGCCCCAATAACCACCATGGCATTGTACGTCCAGAAAGAAAAAATTCAGAGGAATTTTTGCCTGATTTTTTAGATACATAAACGCCTATGCCCAAGACAAGTGAGAAAAAAACTATGATAAAGGCATAGTCCAAGGTACTGAGTTCCATAAAATGGTTTTTGGTTGATTGTTAAAGATATGTTTTTTTAGGATATTTTTGTCGCTAATACGCTAAACGTACTACGTGCTACTATCAATGACTTCTGAAATTACCCCAACCGCATGGATCCTTGCTTATGGGGCTACATTTATCATAGGATTATCCAAAGCTGGCATAAAGGGAATTGCAGTATTGAACGTAACTTTTATGGCTTTGGCATTTGGAGCCAAGGAATCTACCGGTATGGTAGTTCCGCTATTGATATTGGCAGATATTTTCGCAGTCATTTATTATAATAGATATACCCAATGGAACTATGTTTTTAAAGTGCTTCCTTGGATGGTACTGGGCCTTTTGATCGGTGTGTTCATCGGCAAGGACCTTCCCGAGAAATTCTTTAAGATAGGCATGTCCATTATTATTATCATTACCGTTTTCATGATGTATTGGTGGGACCGTAAAAAAACAAAATCCGTACCTACACACTGGGCATTTGCCAGCTCTATAGGTACCGTTGCTGGTATAACCACCATGGTTGGCAATCTGGCCGGGGCATTCTCCAACATTTATTTTTTGGCCATGCGCTTACCCAAAAACCATTTTATAGGTACAGCAGCCTGGTTGTTCCTTATTATTAACATTATGAAATTACCCTTTCATTTTTTCGTGTGGGAAACAATTTCGTTCCAATCCCTTTCCTTGAACCTCATGCTCTTGCCCGGTATACTTTTTGGGTTTTTTGCGGGAGTGCGATTTATTAAGGTTATTAAAGAAGCATTCTTTAGAAAAATGATCTTGGTCCTGACCGCTGTTGGGGCTATTTTAATAATGTTGAGCTAAACTTTCCTTTTTTATTACAAACAAAATTGAATAACGTCTGTTTATTTGAGAAACGAGTCATTCCCTACCCTATAGAACCCTTAATTTTATAGCATAATCCAGCCATATATATGCTATGAATATTATAGGTAATTTTATTAAGGGGGTCATTAACGTAACCGACAAGATTACCGGTGAGGATAACCCGGTACAAGATCAACAGGAAATCCTGAAAACATTACTGGAAACGGCTAAGGATACCGCATTTGGCAAAGCATATAAGTTCGATGAAATGCTGAACGATGAGCACATGCAGCAAACCTTTAAAAATCGCGTTCCCTATTTTGATTATAACCAAATTAATGACCAATGGTGGCAAAAACTACACGAAGGCCAGACCGATGTTACATGGCCCGGTCGCCCAGATTATTATGCGCTAAGTTCAGGCACCACTGGCAAAAGCAGCAAACGAATACCGGTAACCAATGAAATGATCGATGCTATTAGACAGGCAGGAATAAAACAGGTGTTGGCATTATCCAACTTTGACCTTCCGGCAGATTTTTTTGAAACAGGTATCTTAATGTTGGGCAGTTCCACTGATCTGGTTGAGCACAATGACCATTTAGAAGGTGAAATTAGCGGTATCAGCGCAAGCAATATTCCCTCTTGGTTCAGCGGATATTATAAGCCGGGAAAGGAAATTGCACAAATAGACGATTGGGACGAACGTGTTGCAAAGATTGCGGAAAAGGCTGCCGATTGGGATATAGGAGCGTTAAGCGGAATTCCTTCCTGGATAGAATTGATGTTGAAAGAAGTCATAAAAAAACACAAGCTTAATAACATTCATGAAATATGGCCCAACCTAAAGGTATACACCTCTGGCGGAGTTGCATTTGGACCCTACGAAAAGAGTTTTAATGCTTTAATGGGTAAACCTGTTACCGTAATTGATACCTATTTGGCTTCTGAAGGTTTTATTGCTTTTCAAGCCAGACCCGAAACTGATGCCATGAAATTGGTGACGGACAATGGAATTTATTTTGAATTTGTTCCTTTTGATCCCGATTATATTTTGGAAGATGGTTCGTTGGCACAAAATGCCCCGTCATTATCCCTTTCCGAAGTACGCACTGGACAAAACTATGTACTGATCATTAGTACCGTAAGCGGCGCATGGCGCTACTTAATTGGTGATACCATTGAATTTACAGATGTGGAACGTGCCGAAATCAAAATTACCGGCCGTACCAAGTTTTTTCTTAATACCGTAGGTTCCCAACTATCCGTCAATAAATTGGATGACGCCCTGCAGGAGGTTATGCATACCTTTGATATTGAAATTCCAGAATATACGTTATGCGCAAAAAAATATAAGGATGGTTTTTATCATACATGGTATCTGGGGACAACCGCAACCATAGATCCCAAGAAAGTGGCCAAAAAACTGGATGACTCCTTAAAAGAAGCGAATAAAAACTATACAGTAGCCCGGTCAAAGGCATTGAAAGGAGTAAAAGTATTTATAGTAGAACCAGAAATTTTCTACGAATGGAACGATGTTAATAAAAAGAAGGGCGGACAGGTAAAAATGGAGCGAGTAATGAATGAGGAGAAATTTGCCCAATGGGAAGATTTTGTGGACAAGCAAAGCTAATCAAACCTTATTCAACTATTTCATCCTTATCGCGCTCTTCCACCAAGAGCATTATCTCTTCTGGCGAAAGATAAAAGTTTTTAATACGCTCTACATATTTTGGTGCTAACCCTGCTTTTTCAAGAATAAACTCCTTAGTGGCCAATATATAGGTTTCCATACCGTGGTTTACCGCAAACGAATCTGCCCTACGTTCCGCTTCCCTAATGTACTTTTTTGAGGTGAGGTAACTAAATCCAAAACCTATTAAATTAAAACCACTACGCTTTTGAAAATCCATGATATGTCCTAATTCATGGCCTAGCCAACCGATCATTATCTTGGCCGGCATGTCTTTGGTATAATACACAGAATCGGCAATGTTTATTTTTTCGCTGATCAATATTTTATAGGACCTATTTTTTTTTGATTTGAAAATGCTGGAGAATTTAGGTTGCGCCTGCATGGTAGATTTTTTAATGTTCTTCTTGAACTTGAATTCTATTGCAGTATCTTCCAGTTCCGGATAATGTGCCAAAGCAATTTTTGCTTCTTCTAGTATTTCATTGGGTATTTTGTGCTGTGCGTTTGCCGCCATAGGTATGCCTAATATTAAAAGGAATAAAATTTTCAAGTTGTATAATTTGCTTTGTTATAATAAGGGACTGAAGAATTTGGCAAGACCTTCCAAAAATTTACTGAATGCAGATCTTTTTTTAAAGGAATCCAATTCCAATTTTACCTCTGCCTTGCAATGAGACATAAAAAATTTTTCTATCTCCCCTGCCTTTTTATCGTCATATAAAATGGCGTTGGTCTCAAAATTATGCTCAAAACTTCTATAGTCAAAATTTCCTGACCCCACGGATACGATTTCACTATCTATAATAATAACTTTACTATGGGAGAAATCAGGTCTTAGATAAATATGCGTTCCTACTTCCAATAAATTTTCAAAGGTTGAAAACATGCTGTATTGTGCCAAAAGCGAATCAGATTTTCTTGGGGTAAGCAATGTTACCTTAACCCCACTAAGTGCTGCAATCCTTAACGCCTCCAAGACAGGTTCACCTGGTATAAAATAAGGATTGGCTATACAAATACTTTCCTTGGCAATATTGATCATGGCCAAATATTGTTGCATTATTGCGGGGTATCTTGAATCAGGACCGCTTGAGATTACCTGTGCAACTGTCTCTCCTTGGGGTGCTATTTTTGGAAAATATTTATCCTGTAACAACAGTTCTTCCTTACCTGCAAAATGATAATCCTTTACAAATATGCGTTGTAAACTGTTTACTGCCGGACCGTTAATCTGTATATGCAAATCCTGCCATATACCTAGTTCAGAAACCGGCTTCATATATTTATCGGATACATTGAACCCTCCGGTGAACCCAATTTTGCCATCCACAATGACAATCTTTCTGTGGTTTCTATAATTTAGGGTAAACAACAGGTTCCCAAATCTTATGGGCAGGGTAGAATGCGCCTTAACACCTATCTTCCTAAACCGTTTAACGACCTTGCCCCGCATGGAATTACTACCTAATGAATCGTACAACATTCTTATTTCCACGCCTTCCTTTACCTTTTGTTGAAAAAGTTCATAAAACCGGTCAAGGAGCATGCCGTCCTCTAAAATATAATACTGCATATGTATAAACTCCTTGGCTTCTTCTATGGCCTTAAATATGGCGCCAAAAGTTTCTTCCCCACTGTTCAACAAGGTAATTTTATTGCCCTCATAAGGTGCAAAATAGCTGTTCTTCCTAATAAGCGAGGCAAGTTTATTCTGCTTATAATCCTTAAATTCATGAACACTTTGCTTTCCCCCTTTTAATTCTTTGTAAGTTTCTGAATATAGCCTTCGTTTTTCAGTCTGTTTTAATTTGAACAGTTTAAATTTTCGGCGATTGATACCAAAAAGATAATAGAAAAGAGGTCCCAAGAACGGTAATATTATGACCGATAATGACCAACTGATCATCTTGGTGGCCCTAGAACCATTAAAAATGATATTGATAATACTCCATAAAGTAACCGTAATATATGCAAGCCAAAAAAGAGTCGTCATCAGTACAATTTTGTTCTACAACAAGATAGTGTATTTTAAGGTGTAGCTAAACCTCTATAATCGTTTAAGATACTTTTCATTTGATACGAGTTAATTATAGAACTTAGTTGTGACTAATTTTATAAAAAAGTGATGGGAACAATTGCTATGGACAAAAAACAGATAACGCTATATTATAGCTCATTGAATTCTTTAGGGAAACAGGTAAATGCATATGTTGAATCTTCTGAAATGGAACATTTGACCATAGATATTGCCAAAACCAACGTTACCGGCACCCAATGGGCCGAACTGGCCGATGGACTGAACAAGAATATTTCCGAATTGATAGACCAAGATCATGCCGACTTTAAAAAAATATACGGTGAGAAAGAGGTCAATCTCGACAATGACGGATGGTTAAAAGTACTGGACAAGAATCCAAGTCTTTTAAAATATCCTATAGTGATACAAGGCAAAAAGTTTATTGAATTAGAAAGTGCATCGGACTTTAAGCAATACATGAAACCTGATAGTGCCGGGTTAGAGAAACCATATAGAAAAGAGTAGACATCTTTCCTAGGCGTAAATTGCATTGCTAATTTTAACCTGTGGTGCCCAAAAATTCCTAACGTTAAAATAATTGGCAATTTGCATGAACAAATTTTTAAAATGGTCCATAGCGTTAGGCTTTTTGATTATTGGGGGATACTTGATCGCTCAATGGCAAATGAAAGTGCAGGTCATTGACTTTCTCAATAAAAAAATTCCAAACCATATAGATTTTGCTTATGACAACCTAACGGTCAACCTACTCAAAGGAAATCTACATTTCAATGAAATTGAAGTGGTCAGCCTTGGTAAACAGACTTCATCTTGTGAAATAATGGTTAGCGCCCAACAATTATCCATTAGCGGGTTTAGCTATTGGAACCTATTTATAAACAAATCAATACACGTAAAATCCTTACATCTATTACAACCCGACCTGAAGTTCAAAACATGTTCCACGGATAATGGCGATGGTAATACTAACCAAGCCAATCCTATAAAATTATTGAAGGAAATATATATTGACGAGGTAGTTCTTAAATCTGGCAAGGTATCCATTCTAAATGCCAAAGAGGACAAAGAACTGTTATCCGTAGCGGCCATAGACGTTCAGCTTAATGAAATTACTACGAATCCAGAAATAATTACGGAATATATACCTTTTAGATTTTCGGATTACCATATAACCGTAAATGAGCTAAATGCACCTTTAGGTAACTTTGAACAGTTGCATATGGGCTCAATGATACTGAACAGTACAACCATAGAGGTTGCTAACATTGTATTGAATACCACCTTGTCAAAAAAAGCCTTGAGCCAAAAAATAAGAGTTCAACGGGACCATATTGATTTACAGATTCCTGGTATTAAAATTACCGATCATACCTATAACCGGCAAAATGATACCCTACAGGTAAATTTTGCCACCATGTCCTTAAATACCCCCATTTTAGAAGTATACCGTGATAAATCCAAATTAGAGGATTTTACCAGAAAACCTTTATACGCGGAAATGCTGCGCAATTTACCTTTTCATATTAATATAGATGCAACGACCATTACTGAGGCTACCATTATTTATGAAGAAAACATTCCCAACGAAGTAAAGGCCGGTGCCTTGAGCTTTGAACAATTAAATGCATCTATAGACCATCTATCCAACATAAAGAACGCTGGAGATAACGTGAATATAAACATTGAATCTGACCTAATGGGCGCCGGCAAGTTTAACCTAAATTGGAAATTCAATGTACATGACGAACACAACAGATTTGTAATTAGTGGAGGCTTGTCCAATTTTAAGACCGAAAGATTAAATGAATTCCTTACCCCAAACCTTAGAACCCAAACAACAGGAACCATAGATCAAATGTATTTTACAATATCCGGTGATGATTATACGGCCAATGGAGATATTAAAATGAACTATGAGGATTTTAAGTTCCAGGTATTGGACAAGGAGCGTAAAGGGGTCAAAAAAATCCTTTCCTTTATTGGCAACCTATTTATCAACGATGGCTCCAAAGCAGATGAAGATGGTTTTCGTTATGGCACAATTTCTACAGAACGCGTACAACATAAATCATTCTTCAATTATTTGTGGATAAGCCTACAGGACGGATTGTTGGACGTTCTTACCGGAAGTGGTAAAAAAGAGTAACTATCATAATTAAAAAAGCCAGACAATTAACTTGCCTGGCTCTTATATGCGCTATACTACGTATTAGTTGTCATCAGTTGCATCTTCAACGGCATCTTCAACTTCTTCCGCACCTTCTTCAATGCCATCACCAACATCCTCTATTCCTTCTTCCATTTTTTCTCCAGCTGTTTTTTCTTCCCTACAACTCATTGCAACGCTAATAGTCATAAGTGCAAAGACAAACATTAATATCGATTTTCTCATAATAGTGATTTTAATTAGGTTAATACTCTTAAACGATACATCAATAAAAACAATTATCAATATAGCTATCGCTCCCAGCAAAGTTGCAACAATTGACAAGCATAGCTTAATGGTAAAAAAACAAATATTGACTCATCTGAATTTTAAGGTTATTAGATTGATTTACAATAAACTATACTTTATTCCAATTGGCCGAACGAAACACTATGCCTTAAAAGCTATGTTTTTTAATCTTATATTGTGCGCATATAATCAGGGGACAATTCATGAGCAGTAAAAAAGAACTTAAGGAACTGAATATTGTTGATGTCGTTAAGGATATTGCCGCTAGGTTGCGCATAGAGTATCAAGAAGAGAACAATGAAATTTGCCTGGATATACCAGATGAAGCCGGCACAGGACACATTAGGGCCATTAGCTTTTCTCACGGTGTAGGTTTAATGGAAGTTGATATACGGTTAAAAAAAGAAGTAAGGTTTGACCTCAACAAATCCTTGGTACAACCCCTAGAGATTATTTTTAACAGGGAAAGTTCAATCTTTCATGAATTTAACGGCCAGGATAAACAGACGGAAATCATGAGGTTGGAAAGCGCTATTTTTTCCTGCAATAGCAAATATGGAAATGTATTGACCATAAAGGCAAACGAACCGGTATGCTTTATTAATCTGGAAATCAACAGAAAATTGTTCGAGGAGAAAATTGAATCATTCTTACCGGAAATGAATGAGGACCTAGAAGGACTTTTTAGGGATGTAAACGGAATTAATCTATTTTTTCATAAAGGCCATTTTTCTTTGGATATAGCAAAATGCATAGAGGAAATCAATGAAACGGAAGATACTGGTTTTACGAAAAGTGTGTTCATAGAAGGTAAATGCTACGAAATACTTGCCCACCATTTAAGACAATATGTAGATGATACCTCCCCAGATCAAAAACGTACCATTTTAAGGCAATCTACAGTGGTGAAGATTGAAGAAGCTGCCAATATTATAAGCCAGAACTTGGAACACACCATAAGTATTATAGCACTGGCCAAAAAGGTAGGGCTTAATCAGAATACCTTGCAAAATGGATTTCAAAGTCTTTTTAAACTTTCCGTAAAAGAGTACGCCCAAAACAAACGTTTGGAAATGGCTCAACATTTAATGGAAACCACAACATTAAATTGCACTGAAATAACATATAGGATCGGCATAAACTCTAGAAGTTACTTTTCTAAATTATTTAAACAGCGCTATGCCATGACACCCAAACAGTATATGCAAAAACTTCGTACAATGAACTTGGAGAACAAGAAGACCATTTAAAACGTTCTGCCAAAATCTTGTTGTAATACTATCCTAATAACAACTTAGTATTTATATAAATGCGCCCAATATTGTTAATTAACATTTCATAATTGTTAAGGTAATTATAGAGATTCCCGTTCATTTGTAACACCCCCGTACCGTGTTATAAATTTTCATCATGAACGAGTTAACCATATGTAGTTCAAATGATTTTTTCTCCCAACTGCTTTATTTTTTTAATGGTGACCTGACCGAAGCTTGGGGAGAACGTCAATTTGATTTTAGCAATGATTTGGGCCATGGAGCTGTTAGAACCATAGGGTTTGATTGGGGAATTACCCTATTGGACCTTGATATAACATTGCATAAAGACATTAAAATTGTTTTTAATCAATGCCATACCCCTTTTATTGATTTTATCTTTATTTCCCAAGGTTGTTTAAAATATAGCAAGGACAATTCTGGGGAGCATATCTCATTAGAACAGTTTCAAAATATCATCTTTTCGCCTATTGGCAGCTCTCAACCTACATTTATCTACCCTAAGGACCAAAAATTAAAAATCAATTTAATAAAGGTTTTGCCTGCAGAATATCAAAAGAAGAAACACAACAACCTCACCTATCTCAATGAATCCTTAATGCCATTGTTTACTTGCAGCAAAGAAACACAGCCCTATCTACACCTTGGGAACTTTAGTTTGCAATTGGCGGACGAAATAAAACAGTTGTCCAACATACCGGATTACGGCATTCTTAGAACCTTGGCATTGGAGGGTAGGCTGTACATGATATTGTCCATGCAATTAGTTGAACATCATAATTTTACAGAAAACATGAATATGCCCGAAGCCATCTCTAAAAATGAGATTATTAAAATACATCGCTTAACAGAATATATCATAGAACACTTAGCGGACAATACTACAATTACAACCTTAAGTTCAGTGTCTGGCCTAAGCCCTAAAAAATTACAGTTAGGTTTTAAGATACTTTATTCCAAGACCGTAAATGAATACATAAGGCAGCTTAAATTGGAAATATCAAGGGACTATCTTAAAAACACGGATTTGTCCGTTTCCGAAATTGTTTACGCCATTGGTATTAAGAGTAGAAGCTATTTTTCAAAAATTTTCTTTGAAGCTTATGAAATTCTTCCTACCGAGTATAGAAAACAATTAAAAAATAAAAATACCTCACTCAATTAGATATCCGGATGTTCGTTGGGCATAAGCATACTGTCATAGGATATATCTTGATCAAACAACCCTTTTGCAATAGGGTTTGCCGATAATTTCTTAACATCATCTGTTTTTAATAAGTCCAAAACCTGTTCCTTTGATATTTCTGGATCCAACCAACTATCTTTCTCCGTTTTATCTATGGTCAACGGCATAAAATCTACCAGATTTTGATATTTCTTTACATAATCATTACTGGGGCCTGTAATTATTGCACAGGTTTTAAACCCATCTTCCAATACCGTATAAATCCCAGCAAGAAATAAAATACTATCATCCTCTGTCTTGATAAAATAAGGATATATTTCTCCGTCTCTTAATAATGATGTAAAATAACCTGTTACCGGTATTAAACATCTTTTCTCTAGTAATGAATCCTTAAACCACAAATTTGATTGTAGTGTATTTATATGAACATTTAAGGTATTGGTCAATTTTTGAAACAGCTCCCAATCTTCTTGAAAATCACCGGGTAACATTCCCCAAATGGCCAGGGAAATGGTAGTTCGTTGCTCCATTGTAATTATAGGTATGGAAACTTCGGACAAACCGCTGACAACGACTTGTGGTTCATAAAGAATTGGATATTTGAACAGCGCGCCGGCCTCGTGTTCCAATTGCTCTATTTTAGCTGTATTGGAGAGTTTATAATACATGGAAATAGCTTTTTTTATGGGCAAGGTAGATAAGAAAATACTTGACTCTTTGTTCATAAGAACTAAAAGCTAATCCATTAAAAATAAGTTGGTTAATTTAACTTTTTACAATAAAATCCGTGTGTTTGACCACCCCATATTATAGAAGGATATTACTATTGACAATTAGCGGGTCTTCTTGAAAATGAGCAAAAAAAAAGGAGGCAAAGTGCCTCCTTTTCAACTCCTAACCATCCTCTTATTTCAAATCTTCCAACATCCTTATATTGGCCAAACCATTTTCAATGGCCTGCTTTTGACTTCTAAGCACTGTGGAAGTGGTAGAAGGTAATGAAGTATCCTTCAAAACTTCCTCATATTCCTCCAATGCAGCCTTTTCTCCTCTAATGGCCTCTTCAAGCATAGACTCCTCATCATCTAATGAAAACAATGCCTTTACGTCCATCCAAGCCCTATGGGCCTTTCCGGTAAAACTATCTCCTTTGTCAATTTCCTGACCAAAAGATTTAATTTCAGATTTTAGCTCATGTCCAAAATCATAACGTTGTTGGGCCTTGCTTTGAAAGAATGACTTCAATTGCATGTGCTCAGTATTCTCGGCCGCTTTTTTAAATCCTTTTTCCGCATCATATGTTTTTTCCAATAATGCATTTAATTTTTCTCCTACTTCTTCTGTATATGTACTCATTGTTTTTATTTTTAAATGACGTGATTAATTGTTTAAAGATGTCAATCACAATTACATCCTGTAAAATCTATTCCTGTCCTTAAAATCCTGTAACTTCTTCTTTAATTCATTGATATTTTTTGCTTCTCCTTTATTGGATTGCATCATTATATATTCCATATCAATATCGCAAAAACCCTCATCATCCCTTTCTTGCACTCGTGTAACTTCTTGTTTGTCCGCCATGTAATAATCCTTGACTACTACGGCTATACATCCTGAAGCTAATAATATAGAAACACCTGAAATTAATTCTACCATGGTATATATGTCATATTTTCATAGCTAAACTACTTCTCTTTTAAATGAATTATTGCCTTGATTCATTCAAGGCTTAACTCCTTTCAATTGGGTTAAGTTTTCTTGTAAATGGATCAAAAAAACAACGTGTTTTAGCGTGATGTTTTTTAACAAATTAAAGATCTTTATACCACAGAATAGTTCTCTAGTTTGTGCTCCTTAAACAGGATAAAATTCCATCACCGGTTCTCCAAACTACAGCGGTGATGGAATGCGCAAACCTTATAATATAAACCAATGATACGAAAAGGTACAACAGTTAAATGGTCATGGGGAAATGGTACTGCAGAAGGCAAGGTCCAGGAAACCTATACATCTAAAATTACCAAGACCATAAAAGGTAATAAAGTCACCCGAAACGGAGAAGATGGCAACAAGGCCTTATATATTAAACAAAAAGATGGGGACCACGTATTGAAGTTGGAAGATGAGGTTGAACGTTCGTAAAACCACCTTTTTTAAAATGTCTTCCTAAATATAGTTCTGTAATTAGAACGTCTTCTTTAAATCCGTGAACGGATCATAACGTTGAATACAACCCAATAATACCTGCTCCGCTGCTGTTTGGTATTCTTTTTGTACTTTAGAATCAATTGTCCTCAAGGTCTTAAACAGCCGTTTTTCCTCATACTCCTTAACAATAAAAGGATGTACGTAATATTTTCTACAAACGTTTCTAGTATTGCCCAATGCATCCGCAGTTCTGTCAAACGCACTAATTATATTTTTTTTGAGAATAGCCTCATCATCCGTAGGTTCGTTTTCTGCCAAGGATTCAAAGAAAATAATGGTACCGGCCCAAGTCCTAAAATCTTTTGCTGTGAACATTTGCCCACTTATTCGCTGTAGATATTCATTGACCATTCCACTTTCCACACCGGTTTTTATTCCATCTTCATCATAAAATTGAAATAGCTCCCAGCCAGGTATCTCTTCACATTGTAACACCAACCTTCTTAACCTTTTGTTATTCAAGGTTATGCTGTGTTTTTTACCTTTTTTGCCCGTAAATTCAAATTTAAGCTTGTTCTTGGTCGTCTTTAAATGTCGTGTTCTTAGCGTAGAAAGGCCATATGTCTTGTTTCTTTTGGCATATTGCTCATTTCCAATGCGTATATGGGTTTCTTCCATTAACCGTATGATCAACGCCAATACCTTATCCTTGGGCCAGCCGGTTAATTGTAAATCTTCGTCCACTTTCTTTCTTATGACGGGTAGCGCTTCACCAAATTGGGCCATCCTGGAGAATTTTGTCCTGTTTCTGACCTTTAACCATAAATCATGATACCTGTATTGTAATCTTTTTTTAAGGTCATAGCCCACCGCCTGCAAATGTGCGTTGGAAATTGATGCTATTCTGACCTCCTGCCACGCTGGCGGTATTACCAGTTTTTCTATTCGGTTAATTTCCTTCTTTTTCTTTAGAGGCTTATTCTTGTATATGTACTGAAATTTTTCTTTTTCCTTAATTCTTAAAATGGACAATTTATTACGCTCTATATATTTTAGTTGCATGTGTTCCGCAATTTCTTGGGGATCACCTTCTATAAGTTGTGTATAGTCCATTTGCTCAATCCTTAGTTACACCAATGTTCTAAAAAAATTGATTTAAAAAATCAATTTATGTTTAATATTTAAGATTAAAATATAAACAAAAATAACAACATCGTCTTTTCAAGAATACTTCAATCCAACGGAAAACTAACCCCATTGACTCCTTAATAATTATACAATACCCATTTATTTTTTATAGGAGTACAATTTTAGTGGAACGGACCTATTTTAAAAATTTCATTATCATACCTTAACCTCCTAAAACAAACCTATTTATGAAAGGGTCCCCAATGTTGATTTGTATACCGGATATAAGCGGTTTTACCGAATTTATGAGCGAGACGGATTTTGAACTTAGTTCCAAAATTATTCCCGCACTTTTAAATCAGATAATTTATACCAACGAAATTGGCTTAAAGGTTTCAGAAATTGAGGGCGATGCCGTTCTCTTTTTTAAAACCGGCAAAATGCCATCCCTAGAAAAACTAATTCATCAATGTAGGGTATTCTATACGGAGTTTTACAAGGAATTGGACGCATTAAGAAAGAAGCACAACGATAACGCGGATGCGGCCTCTATTCCAGATATTTTAGGACTTAAAATCATTTTACATTATGGTAAGGAAATTGCCCTTACCAAAGTTGGCAACAGTATTAAACTTTTTGGCGAAGACCTTATAGTTGCCCATAAACTTTTAAAGAACAAGGTTAAGATAAACGATTATTTACTACTGACGGAAGGCTTGGCGAACCATTATAAAGAAAACAACTTAGATGATCATTTTGACTGGGCTTCATTAAAACAAAAGTCAACATCTTACGATCATGTTGGAGAAGTAAATTACTACTATATTGATTTAAAACCTTTGGTAAACCCATAGGCGCCATTGATAGTTTATAAGGTTTTAATTGCGTTGATCAATAGTGGTAATGAGTTAAGTTGCAACACCGCTTATAGTTAACTTTGTACCGTTAAACTTTAAACAAAAATCATGAGCTATTTAGACATAAAATCTAAGGATATAGAACCTATAGTAGAGGAATTGAACACCTTACTTGCAGATTACAACATATATTATCAAAATTTAAGAGGATATCATTGGAACGTTTTGGGCAAAAACTTCTTTGATCTTCATATAAAATTTGAGGAATTATACACTGATGCCAGAATTAAAATTGATGAGATTGCGGAACGTATTCTAACCTTAAGACATCATCCTACCAGTGAATTTTCAAAATACTTTAAAATGTCTTCCATTAAAGAGACCTCCTCATTGATCCCTGATCATGAAATGGTCCAAAATATACTTGTACAACATGAAGCCATTTTAAAACAAATGAGCAAAGTGGTCAAAAAAGCGGAAGCTGCCGGTGATGAAGGAACCATTGATATGATCGGCGGGTATATTGGTGAAATAGAAAAAGTAAGTTGGATGCTAGATGCCTGGACCAAAGATTCTAGAGACTAAAACAATATATACCATATTAAAAACACCCCATTTAGGGGTGTTTTTTTATGTTTTATAATAGTGTTATCCTATTTGTTTTCTAGCTACAAAATGTTTTAAATATGTATTACACTCTACAAACTTGCATTTTGAACATTACAACAATATAATGAATAAATGAGCGTCAGTTGCAGGTTACTCAAGACAAAAACACCAACGCTTTAAACAACCTACTTTACGATCTTCTTCATTAAATATAAAAACCCAAACTTTTTTACTCCGGACAAAATCGTAGAAATCCAGTTATAGGGACTTAAATCTTCCTGAACGTCATGTTTTAAGCCTTTTATTTCCTCCAAAGCTATTTGTCGCTCCAGTTTAAGTCGTTTAAGGTTATATTCTATCTCATCAAAATTTTTGTACATAAGTCTATTCTAATTAAAAAATTTGACCGAAAGTTTTCTTACGAGTAGGTTATCCAATTTTCTTCGCAACATATATGCAAGAATTACCAGGATTATAAATATCGCGGTAGCGATCAAACATGAAATTACCATGCTGCCCAATACATTTCCTAAATAGATAATGCCGGCTACGCTTAAAAAAATAAGAGCCAAAAAGCCAAGACCACCGATCACAGCCATTTTAAGCAGCATACCAGTGGTCATGGTCAATTGTTGAAACACTTTAAGTCTATAATACTCTTGAGTTTTCTTATAGTAAATTTCGCCTACATCAATTGCTTTATTAGATGTATCGTTAAGTGATTCAATAATTCCCATTAGTTATGATGTTTTCTGCAGTTTCTTATTCTTTGACTTTAGCTCCGCCAATTTCTTTTCTAGCGTAGATATAACGTCTTCCGTCTTATAACTTAAATCCGTTACCAGAGATTCTACTCGTGTATCCAAGGATTGTTTCTCATCCAAAACTTTGGAGGCTACCCTATTTTTAAGTTCCACTGCACTTTCGGTCAAATTATTTTTGGTTGCGGCAGCTTGGTCCGCAATCATTTTTCTGGTGTTCTCACCTTTGTCCGGCGCATAAAGAATTCCTAACGCGGCCCCTATGGCAGATCCTGCAATAATGGCCAATAATGTATTTCCGCTGTTATTCATGATATTGTTTTTTATTTATCTATTTTTTTGATTTTGAACAATCGACATCGTTCCTTACAAAGGTCATTAAATCAAGGAGATAACCTTGACTCAAAACCTTTAAATATTAACGGTAACCAAATGATTAAAAGGGTTAAAAGGGTTAACATTTAAATGAAACGCATTAAACCCTTTTTACTGGAACATCTAATTTTGTAACCATGAAAAAGAATACTTCAACAAACCCATATAACGGTGAATCAATTAATTCCTATAATAGGGATACCCAGGAGAGTTTGGACATAAAGCTGCAAAGTTCCTTATCCGTTGAAAACCAATGGCAAGAAACTTCCATTAAATCAAGGTCTAAATTACTTTCCAAAGTTTCTTCGTTATTGGTTGAACGCAAGGAGGTCTATGGCAAACTTATTACACAAGAAATGGGAAAGCCTATTGCCCAAAGTATATCAGAGATAGAAAAATGTGCTTGGGCCTGTGATTTCTATGCTACCAATGCAGAGGATCTATTGGCAGATGAACTTATTGAAACCGATGCAAGTGAAAGCTTCATAAGCTATGACCCTTTAGGATGTATTTTGGCCGTTATGCCATGGAATTATCCTTTTTGGCAGGTAATACGTTTTGCGGCACCTACACTTACGGCAGGCAACACCGTACTCTTAAAACATGCGGCCAATGTTTCCGGCTGTTCCAAGGCTATTGAACAATTGTTTCTTGATGCAGGTTATCCTGAAGGATGCTTTCAAAGTATTATCGCAGGTCATGAGGAAATTGAACGATTAATCGCCAATGATCACGTTAAGGCGGTTACCTTGACCGGGAGCGAAAAAGCGGGTAAATCCATAGCTAAACTGGCAGGTGAGCACCTTAAAAAATCAGTTTTGGAATTGGGTGGCAACAATGCCTGTATTATATGGGAAGATGCCGACTTAGAAACTCATTTAGACACCATGGTAATGGCACGTATGCAAAATACGGGTCAAAGTTGCATCGCCGCAAAACGATTCATCGTATGTGAAGACATCTACGATACATTCATGGAGCAATTTATCGCAAAAGTAAAGGATTTAAAATCTGGTGACCCCATGAAGGACGATACCTATATAGGGGTCATGGCCCGTGAGGATCTCGCAGAAACATTACAACAACAAATAAATGACTCCATTGCCATGGGAGCAAAGAACGTACTTGGCAACGAAAGGAGCGGGGCATATTTTTCACCTACCATCATTACCGAAGTTACGCCAGACATGCCCATTTTCAAAGAAGAGACCTTTGGACCCGTTGCCGCCATTATAAAAGCCAAGGATAGAGCAGAAACATTGGCGTTGGCTACAGATTCAAGATTTGGTTTGGGCAGCATGTTGTTTACACAAGATATAGATGCTGCATATTCCGTTATTTCCAATATTCCGGACGGTGCATTCTTTGTAAACGATATGGTAAAATCTGACCCTAGATTACCTTTTGGGGGCACAAAGGCATCGGGTTATGGTAGAGAGTTATCAAGAGAAGGAATATTGGAGTTCGTCAATAAAAAAACAGTATACATTAACAAATAAAAGCTATGAAAAAAGAAACTGAAGAAACAAAATTTGTAAAAGAACCGGAAGAGGAAACAAGGGAATTCATCTTACAGAAAAATAAAAAAACTAAACTAGGGGCAACTATTGTCATTGCATTCCTTGTTCTTCTTATAATCGGGATTATTGTATCCAATGTATTTTTTACGAATTAAATATACCTACGACCAAAGTATTCACTAAAATCATTTTATGACCAAACGACCATATTCAATTCAGTGGCAAAATTATAAATTCTCTTTTGTTCTTGGCTCCTTGCTATTGCTTGCATCATGCGCAACTTTTAAAGAGCATAAGGCCGCTGATTTGAACGATATCCGTGCGGATAAAAAGATTACGCATTCGTTCTATATTGCTGGTGGGTTGGGTAATTTTTCCGCTACCCCAAATGACAATCTTTTAAAACAATTTAAAGAGGAACTAACTAATGCCCCAAAAAATAGTACGCTAATTTTTACGGGGGATAATATTAGTCCAGAAATTAAGAATTGGAATACTGATAGTCTTCTTATTCAACAACAATTGTTATTGTCCGCCAGCTTTAAGGGAGAAACGGTTTTCTTGCCGGGAAATAATGAATGGAAGAGTTATGAGTTGGATAAAATTGAAAAAGTTGAAAACTTACTGAAAGAAGTCAATAGGGAAGGCACTAAGGTAGATCCCAACAATGGTTGTCCTATAGAACACAAGGTCATTAATGATGATTTAGACCTTATCCTCATAGATTCCAAATGGTTTGTTTCCAATTGGTCCAGGATAGAGGATATTAATAGTAAATGTACAGACATTATTACCCGTAGACGCTTTATGGAAGAGCTTGAAGGGTATATTGGTGACGGACAGGGCAAAAATATCGTAATTGCCATGCACCATCCGGTTTTTACCAATGGTATCTATGCCGGCAAAACTACCATAAAGGACCATATGAAACCACTACCTCTGGTAGGTACGGTTAAAAATGCGGTTATGGACCTTGGGGCTTTTAATCCTGAACATGTGAATTCCAGAAGGTATAATTATCTAAGGATTGCAGTAAGTGCTTTGGCACAGGCCAATGATCGTATAACCTTGGTTTCAGGCCATGAGGAAAGTCTTCAATTGCTTGAAGGAGGTGGTTTACATCAAATTATTAGTGGTTCCCTAGGTTCCAAAAGTGCTACAAAATTAGTTCCTGGTAAAATTACCGCAATAGGCGGGTCCATAGATTTCAATGGCAAATATGCGTATGGAGACCGTGGTTTTGCCCGTTTGGATTATTTTGAGGATGGCAGTTCCAAGGTTACTTTTATATCCGAAAATAACCTAAAGGAGAAAAAAACATTTGCCGTTCTACCACAATTTAAAACCAAAAAACAATTTACGGATTTTGCAGAACCATCGGATACCAATATTTCTACCAACATACTGGAGGACCCAGCGGATTATTCCAAAAGTGGATTTTATGAATTTTTATGGGGCAAGCGTTATCGCTCCTATTACGGTCAACCGGTCAATGCCCCGGTTGTTGAACTAGACACATTGTACGGAGGGTTAAACGTAGTTAAGGAAGGTGGCGGCCACCAGTCTTTCTCCTTACGCTTGGAAGACGCCAACGGCAAACAATACGCCATGCGCTCCCTACGTAAAAGTGCGCTCAAGTTTTTAAAATTTAAGCTACCCGGTATTTCTTACAATACCGCAGATTATCAAGATACTTGGGCAGAAAAAGCCATCTCGGATTTTTTTACCACTGCACATCCGTATATGCAATTAGTGGTAGATCCTTTGGCCAATTCCATAGCCATCAACCACTCGGACACCGATCTGTTCTATGTGCCCAAACAAGAGGCGCTCAAAGAGTACAATGAGGATTTTGGAGATGAACTTTATTATATAGAAAGGCGCCCATCAGAAGAACAGGCCAATTATAAAGGGTATAGAAGGACTATTGATGAATCGGGCAAGGTGACCGATTATGAAAGTACTACGGATATGCTCGAAAAAATAAAAAGTGACGAATCCTATACGGTCGATGAAAAAAACTTGATCCGTGCACGAATTTTTGATATGCTCATTGGTGATTGGGACAGGCACCAAGATCAATGGCGTTGGATCGAATATGAAAGTCCGGACGGAGAAAAGGAATTTATGCCCGTACCCCGTGATCGAGACAATGTATTTCCAAGATTTGATGGCAAGGTCATACCATTTATAAATTGGTTCGTGCCCAATTCAAGAAACTGGGAAACCTATGATGAGGATGTGGACAACGTAAAATGGCTAAACCTATCTGGAAATAGGTTAGATAGAACCTTACTTACTTCTTATGGTCCAGAGGCATGGGTAGAGGAGGCCAAGGCCATTCAAAAAGGTATGACGGAAGAGGTCGTTGAAAATGCATTTAAACGTCTTCCGGTAGAGGTACGGGACGAGACTTCTGAATATATCAAAAAGAGTTTGCTCAAACGTTTACAAACCTTGCCGGAAGTTGCAAGGGAATATGCCACCTACCTCAACAAAATCGTTGCGGTTAGGGGTACCGAGAAAGATGATATTTTTACCATAACCAGAATGCAGAACGGTGAAACCAAAGTTGTGGTAAAACGACTTCTATCCGATGAAAAGAATGAATTAATGTATTCCAGGACCTTTGACCCGGACATCACCAAGGAATTATGGATATACGGCCTTGGGGACGATGATATCTTTGTTGTTGAGGGTACGGAAAAAACCCGTATCAAGTTAAAAATAATTGGTGGTTATGGTGAGGATATATATACCATAAAAAACAAAAAGCAGGTTCATGTGTACGATTGGGAACATGAAAAAATATCCTTTGAGGAAGAAACTCCAAAAAATTTACTTTCGGATAATTACAAGACCAATACCTTTCATTTTAGATTCTTTGAACCTAATTCCAATATTTTAGTGCCCAATGCAGGATTTAGAACGGATGATGGTGCTTTTGTAGGTATTGCGAACACGTATACCAAAAATGGCATCAATGGAAATTCCTTTAGACAAAAACATAGGTTAAGCGCCAATTATTTCTTTAATTTCCAAGCTGCGGAAGTTGCATATTCCGGTACATATGGCAGTATCTTTCCTGGTTGGAACTTGGAAGTGGATGCCTATTTTACCAATGATCGCTACGTAAGCAACTTTTTTGATTATGGTAATGAAACCTTAAACGACGAGGACAATCTAGGTAGGGACTTCTACAGGGCCAGAATACAACAGTTTAAGGCAAGTGCAGGTTTGGCCTATTACAGTTTACGGTTTAAGGCATTATATGAATCGTTTAAAGTAGCGGACAATGAAAACAGATTGTTTAATCCCGCCAATTTGAACAATGCGCTCTTTGATAGCCAAAAATATGGTGGTGTGGAACTTACAGGTGAGTATGATCGTGATGATGCTGGAGATTTTCCTACCAAGGCCATTTATTTTGGCTTTGCCGCAGGTTATAAAATGAACCTTGATCTTAGTGCCAATAAGTTTGGATATGCTTCTTTAAAAGTAGGTTTTGACCACAAATTGGAACCCTCCGGTCATTTGGTTTACAGTACCATGGCAGAATATAAAGGATTGTTTGATTATGATACGGTGTTTTTCTACCACACCCCTTCCCTAGGAGGCCGTAACGGCTTACGAGGATTTAGGGACGAGCGGTTTACCGGCAAATCCTATTTTTTTCAATCCTCTGACCTTAAGCTAAAGGTTAAACGATATGTTACGGCTGTTTCCCCGGTTACAATTGGTGTTTATGGAGGTTTTGATTATGGTAGGGTATGGCAACCGGATGAAGATTCCAATGTTTGGCATACCTCTCAAGGTGGTGGGCTTTGGATCAGTAGCTTAAAGGCATTGACATTCAATTTGGGTTACTTTAATTCAAAGGAAAGTAATTTGATTCAAGTAGGATTTGGTCTATCATTCTAACAAATAGATTTTAAATTCATACCTTAAAAACCTCATTATGATAAAAACCTATCCATGTCCTCAATAGTTTCAAAGGCAGCACGTTTTGTTAGCGATAAATTGGCGTCGGACACCAATCCTAATTACCTGTACCATAATTTACGCCATACCCAACGTGTAGTCAATAGCACCAAAGAGCTAATTGAAGGAGAGCAAATTGGCGAAGTGGAAGAGGAAGTTCTATTATTGGCAGCATGGTTTCACGATTTGGGGTATACTGTTTCATACAGTAACCATGAGGAAAACAGTTGTGGTATGGCCAGGGATTTCTTAACCGAACATGGGTGTAGTAAAGAAATACTATCCCAGGTTTGTAGCCTGATCATGGCCACGGAAAAGGAATACGAGCCCAAAACAATACTTGAGCAGATAATGCGCGACGCAGATTCTTCCCATTTTGCGGAGAAAGATTTTTTGGCTACCTCAGAACTTTTGCGCGAAGAGCTCGAGTCTTTAGGTATTGCCCAATATTCCTTGGTAGATTGGCGAGAGGAGAATATTAGGCTATTACGTACCAAGCATAGGTTTTATACGGATTATGCCTTGGAAAACTGGCAACAGGGCAAGGATAAGAATATCAAGAAACTGATAAAGGACAAAAAAAAGAACAGTAAACTAGCCAAGAAAGAGCGATTAAAGGCTAAATATAAAGGAGAATTACCCGATAGGGGCATACAAACATTGTATAGGGTAACCTTAAGAAATCATTTAAAATTAAGTGATATTGCAGATACCAAGGCCAATATCCTATTATCCGTCAACGCAATTATCATTTCTATGGCATTATCCAACCTAATACCTAAACTGGATAACCCGTCCAATGATTATCTCATTTATCCAACATGCGTATTCATAACGTTCAGTATCGTATCTATGGTCATGTCCATCTTGGCCACTAAACCAAATGTTACTTCAGGTCAGTTTACAGAAGAAGAGGTTAACCTAAAAAAGGTCAACCTTTTATTCTTTGGGAATTTTCATAAAATGAAGTTGGAACAGTATGATTGGGCAATGTCCCAACTCATAAAGGACAAGGATTATATTTATAGTTCCCTGACCAAGGACCTCTATTTTCTAGGTATTGTCTTAGAACGTAAGTATAGAATTTTACGGTGGACATATACCGTATTCATGATCGGCATGGTACTGTCAGTAATCGTTTTTGGAATTGCACTAAAATTCTACGGTCCAGAAAGAGTATTGGAGCTACCGGTCATGCAACCGTAACCATCCATTATGGTTATTGCCATACTTTAACGGCCTCTTCCGCCATCAATTGTTCCAGATTAAATTCTTTTTGCCGTGCTTCTGTATTGGAGTCATAAAACATATTGGAGTAGATAAATCCATGTTCTTTGGCATCTTGTGCAGAACTGCCATAATATACTTTTTTGAATTTGGCCCAATAGATTGCTCCAAGGCACATCATGCAAGGTTCACAGCTGGTATACAACGTACAATCCTTAAGTGTTGTTGAATTCAATTTTCTACATGCTTCTTGAATCACTAAAAGCTCCGCATGCTGAGTACAGTCGGATAATGCTTTGACCTTATTGAACCCTTCGGCCAAAACGGTACCATTCCTTACAATGACCGCACCAAAAGAACCACCTTCGTTTTCCTTGCCAAGTTTGGCCAGTTCAATGGCCCTTTGCATATAACGGTTCGCGTTATCGTTCATTTTTTATACTGTAGTATGCAAATCTATTTATCAAGTGCCAAAAACACAAAACATAAGATAATGCCTATAGCAGCAATAACTATGGTGAATTTTATGGCTTTTTCAAGAGCGGTAACTTTCTTGGATTCGTCTATATTTACTCTGGTCATAGGTGGTTATTTTACGGTTGATATGTAACAAAATTATAGTCAACCATTTAGACTTTTTGACTGTACAAAGTAAATTGTTGCCTGTATTAAATATACGTTAACTTATTGACATAATGTAAGATAAATCCTATTTATTGTAAGAATGGTTGTGAATATTGTACTTCTAGATTCGCTGGATACCTCCTATCAATGGTATATAGTTAGCCTATATAAAACACTATTAAAGCCTTTTTCGCTTATATAAACTGTATCATGGATTCCTTAAATCTACTTTTAGGAGCATCGCACACCGGACAAGAATAAGTTTCCTTAATATCCAAAAATTGTGTTCCTGCCGGTATTCCATTAATTTCATCACCCAATGTTTCATCATATACGGTAAAACAGTCCGTACATTGAAAAATGCTCCGTTCCTTATCCTGTACTTCAACTTGGGCAGTTTCTTCTTCATTGACCACCGTACCCAATTGTTCAAAATACATTTTACTCAACTCCATTAAAAGACCGGGGAGCTCAATTTTATCAATATCCTGGGCGTAGGTAAGATAATGCTGGCTATTGGGATCAAAATGCTCAAAATGTAGCACATTGTAGGTTGGTCTTACCTCAAATTCCTGTACCAATGTCGGCAAATTATTTTTTTCTATAATTACCGATGCAAAATGAGATCGTTTACCAACTTCATTACTAATACCAAAGGTAAGACCATAAGTACTAATGTCATTTTGGTCAAAACTACGTACCAAATATTTCTTCAGCTCCAGCGCCTCCCCATCATCTATAGGAACATGCCAGTTCATCTCTAGCTGTGAATGCCTTACATTGATTCCCCTTTTACCTAAAAACCGTTCCAGTTCCGGTCTACTGGATTTTTTGATTCCTTTTACAACAAAGGACTTCCAAGGGGTAATGCATATTTTACCAATGCTGTTGTCCAAGCAAAACCCACAGAACTCTTTTAGAAAGGAGAGGTCATATTTGTTGTTTCGCCAATAAAGCCCTAGCCAATAAGAATCCAGTCCCATTCTGTTCATTCCCTCGTAATATGGAAAAGTTTGAAAAGGCACCTTAAGCTCTTTCTCCATGGTTTTGTTATTGGTTTCAAGATTTTTGTTCATGATATAAAACAACTCGTCCACATCTGCTATATCTTCCTGAAACTCCTCTATTTGCCTTGAAACAGAATTAATATCCCAACTATAGATCAATACAGGATAAAAGGCGGCGGACTTCCAATGGGGAAGCTTTATATTTAAATACCAATAATCTTCACTTTCCGAAGCAATAAAATTAAGATTGCCATTGAATATGGGAACCAAGCGCTGTTTGGGATCCGTGATGTTGATCTTGAGTTTGGGCTGAAAATCAAAACCTTCCAAAATATACAGGTAGGTAGAGCCTTTTAACCAGTGGGTCATATCAAAAATATCTGCGGAAACATAAGAACTTACAATATTTTGAAATGACCGCTCCCCAATAATATCCGTATTGAATTTTGAGATGCTTTCCAGTTGCTCTTCCTTGGCGTCCTTTAACGGAAATAAAATATCCTGTCTTGAACCAAAATTAACATGGGTCAGCCCAGCGGACTCCAGCATGGTAATAATGTCCTTTAATTCTCCCGGTGAGGTTACGCCACCTTTGATCAATATTCTATGAAGATCATCGTTCATAACATTATTGCTTAATTTGCCAGTACAAGTTGACCCTTTAATAATTCCTTTATTTCAGGTTTACAACTACCGCACCCAAGACCGGCGCCCGTTTCTGAACATAATTTGTTGAAATCGGTACAGCCGCCATGAATGGCGTCGTTAATATTACCTTCTCCTACCTGACTACAAGAGCAGACCAGTTTACCTTTTAAAGGAGTTGACGTAGAAGCTCCCCTTAATAATTCGTCCCTTTTTTCGGATAGTTCAATTTCTTCTTCTATAAGTCTCTTGAACTCCGCAAATTCATTTTTGTCCCCCATTAAAATAGCCCCTTTCAAGGTATCGTCCTTAACGATGCATTTTTTATAAAAACGTTTGCTTACATCCATCAATATAATTTCCTCATAAGTGGTATCTCCTATGGGAGCATTTACCATACCTATACTACAGAGATCAAGGTTTTCAAATTTTAAAATATTCATTAATACCGACCCATTGTATATACTGCTAAAATCCCCTAGGATAAAATTGGCGGCTATATCTGCCTGTTGCTCTGCAGCGGATGTTATCCCAAAAAGAGAATTGTTGTATTCCGCAATTTCCCCCAAGGCAAAGATAGATGGGTCTGTGCTCTGTAAATACGAATTGACCACCACACCTCTACGTGTTTTTATACCGGTCTGTTTGGCCAATTCTATATTTGGCCGGGTACCAATGGCATAAACAATGGCATTGCATTGAATGGTACGCCCTGTCTTTAAGTTTACCAAAAGGGTATGCTTTAGCCCTTTATCCTCAAAAACGGTACTAACCTCATTATCAAAATATAGATTGATGCCCCTTTCAGAAACATCTTCTGCCAATAACCGACTTGCCACACTATCCAATTGCCGTTCCATTAATCTTGGTGCACGCTGAATGATACTGATGTTAATGTCTATTTTTTTGAGTGCCGCGGCAAGTTCCAGGCCCAATAGTCCACCGCCCACGATCACCACATTTTGTTCTTTTGCAGGCAAGCCAGTTTCTAAAAGGTATTTTCTCAATTTATCCGCATCTCCCCGTTCGCGCATCGTAAAACGACCTGGTAGCTGTATCTGCACATCACTTGGTATAAAAGCCCTACTACCCGTTGCCATGATCAATAGATCATAGGAATGCTGAACTCCCATACTATCCGTAACCTTCTTATTGGTACTATCGATACTATCTATACCTATACCCGGGTGCAGTTCCACATCAAGTTTTTGCAATTCTCCTTCCTTTAATTTTTCCAAAGCCTCCCAAGACAGTTCATCACTTACATATTCCGGCAATAGTACCCTGTTATAGAATGGGTCTTTTTCCTTGGAAAAGACATGAAGGGAATCAATTGAGTTCTTTTCCCTATATGATTGTATAAATCTATACGCAGCGGCTCCTGCACCAATGACGATGATGTTCTGTCTTACTTTTTCAAATTTGGTGACCTCTACAGCACAATACTTAAAATCTGGCTCCTTGGAAACCGGATCTACCAAATCATTGGTAAGGTTGTTGGCCCTGCCAAAATCATTGTTCAATACTTTGCCCCAGTGCATGGGCAAGAATACCACCGATTCCTTTATATCATAGTTTAATTGAACCTTTACCTGTACACTGCCCCTTCTGCTCCTAACCACTGCAATGTCTCCTTCCTTGATCTTTCTTAGGTAAGCATCTACCGCGTTCATTTCCAAATAAGGGTGGGGAATATGGGTCAGCAGACGTTTTACCTTGCCCGTTTTTGTCCTGGTATGCCATTGATCCCTTACCCTGCCGGAATTTAATATCAATGGGTAGTCCCCATTGGTCTCTTCAGATTTATTATATAATGTTGAAGGCGCGTTGAAATGGGCCTTTTTATCGTTTGTAAAAAACTTAAGGTCCGTAAATAGTCTTGGTGTACCCTTGTGTGTTTTGTGCGGAACAGGCCATTGAAAGCTTCCTTCGTTGATCAGCCGTTCATATGATAATCCAGAAATATCTATTTCCGTTCCTTTTGTCAACAGGCAATGTTCATCATAGACTTCACTACTGTTTTTATAATCAAAACCATGGTAACCCATTGCCTGTGCAAATCGCCATAAAATTTCCGCGTCCGGAAGGGCTTCGCCCGGGGCATCTATTACTTTAGGCAAATAACTGATTCTTCTTTCCGAATTGGTCATGGTACCTTCTTTTTCCAACCATCCAGCGGCCGGTAGCAATAGATCTGCATATTTAGTGGTCTCGGAATTATGCGAAATATCCTGTACCACTACAAATTTTGCGTTTTTAAGAGCCTTTTCTACCTTTTTTACGTTGGGCATACTAACAACAGGATTGGTACAAATAATCCATACGGCCTTCATTTTTCCACTCTCAAGGGCATCGAACATTTCCGTAGCGGTATACCCTGGCTCTGGTTGTATCTCTCCACCACCCCAAAATTCCGCAACTTCCTTTCTGTGTGCCGCATTAGCCAAATCCTTGTGTGCGGCCAATAAACTGGCCATACCGCCCACTTCCCTGCCACCCATTGCATTTGGCTGTCCCGTTAGGGAAAAAGGACCACAACCGGGTTTTCCAATTTGTCCGGTCAATAGCGATAGGTTCAATAACGATACATTTTTTGCCACACCGATCACGCTTTGGTTTAGTCCCATGGTCCACATACTAATGAACTTTTTGGCATTGCCTAAATATTCGGCAGCCTTACGGATATCTGATGCGCCAATGCCACACTTTTTTGCGGCCTCTTTAATACTAAGCGCAAATGCCGTCTCCTTCACCGCGTTATAGTTAACGGTATGCTTTTTAATAAATGCCGTATCTATTTTACGCTTTTCTATGAGCCTACGTGCAATGGCATTGAATAATATTACATCCGTACCGGGTAAAATTTGTAAATGAAGATCGGCGCCCGCGCAAGTTTGCGTTTTTCTGGGATCTACTACAATGATCTTTACATTTGGATTTTCTTCCTTATGCTTTTCAAGCCTGCGATACAAGATGGGATGGCACCAGGCAGGATTTGCACCGGCAATTAAAAAACAGTCCGCCAATTCTATATCCTCATATGAAATAGGTACAGAATCCTCCCCTAAGGTCTTTTTATAGCCCACCACGGCCGAACTCATACACAGCCTGGAATTGGTGTCGATATTATTGGTACCTATAAACCCTTTCGTTAACTTATTCACTAGATAATATTCCTCTGTAAGGCATTGCCCGGAGACATAAAACCCAACACTATCCGGACCATGTTTGGCAATGATACTTTTAAATACCGCAGCAGCACGCTCAAAAGCCGTGTCCCAATTTATTCGTTGTAAAGGATGATTGCGACTCCATTTCATTTCTGGATACATAATACGATCTGTCGTATCCTGAGCTACATAATTAAGGTTACGCCCTTTTGTACAAAGCATACCCTTATTTGAAGGATAATCCGGATTTCCGTCTACGGAAATTGTACCCTTATTGTCCACATTGACCAACATACCGCAGCCAACCCCGCAATAGGAACAAATTGTCTTATGTGTCTTTTTTATACTCATGGTATATGAAATGAGATGCAGTAGATAATTCTTATGCAAATTAAAAAAAGTACGTATAAATACGTACTTTTTTATCATAATTGTTCGGCATTAAATCGTTTATTTCGCAATTAAAATGATCAATTGTTGAGATTTAAACAATTCGCTGTCCATAAAATGGCTCGTTGAACTTTTATTGTTGCACTACTATGCAAATGGTTTAGTAAGACAATATGTTGGTAACAGCTTTATTAGATCAAATTATATTTCTGTGATTTTTTAGAAAGGTCTATCAGGTTTTTCACATCCATTTTACGCATTAAATTAAAACGGTGGGTTTCAATGGTTCGCTTGCTATTTTGAAGTTTTTCCGAAATCTGTTGATTGGTCAGACCTGAGAGAACAAGTTCTAGAACTTTAAGCTCTTTATTGGTAAGATCAAACACATTTTCCCCTTTGGACTTTGGCGATTCCTCTTTGACCAACGGCTTGTTGGCTCCCAATAAATTATTGACCAGTACATTACTTATATCTCCACTAAAATACTTTCCGCCATCCCTTACCGTATGTATGGCTTTTATAAATTCCGTTTTGTCCGTATCCTTAAGCAAATAGCCATTGGCCCCGGCACTGATGGACTTTAAAATATATTCTTCAGAATCATGCATGCTCAATATAATGCATTTTACATCGGTATTGGTTTTTGTGAGTTCCTCTACCGCATCTATACCGTTCATAACAGGCATTCGTATATCTATAATCAATAAATCTGGGGTTAGTTGACCAACCATTTCTATGGCTTCCTTACCGTTTGATGCCTCTCCTATAACCTTTAAATCACTTTCAGACTCCAATAAAGAGCGTATACCATCTCTCACCAAAGCATGATCATCAACCAAAACAATTCTCGTCATTTCACTTAAAATATAGGTAATTATACGTAATACGCTAAATTACATATATTTTTACATATGAAAATATGGTCCATACACTCTTTGTTGCATGGACCATTTGCTTTTTATTCATTCTGTATTGAAAATACTATTCCTTTGAGGTGTTCAAAAATTGTGGCTTTATCGTCAATTGTACCCATGCCCAATTTTGACTACTTGCCGCAAGGTCTTCAGAAATGCCCTTAAGTTCATACATACCGTCCGCTGCAAAAAGCTGTGAATATCCTATGGCCAAACCATAGCCGTTGAATCCTTTTGAGAATACCACATCTATTTCCGTTCCCAAAGATTTTTCGCCGCTGGGCAAATCCTGTTGCCCACTAAAATTCAATGCCTTTACCAATAAACTAGATTTGTTCCCTAAATTAAACTTGGCACTGGCGTGGATATCGGTTAAACCTACACTATTTGCATGGTTGCCCACATAGAAGTAATCCATAAATCCATTAAATTTATGATTCGTGCCATAAAGGGGGAAAAAAGCTTCGGTCTTATCAATAGTATCGGTTTTGTTACCACTGATTATTTCAGTTCCCAATCCTAACATAATCTTGTCACTGGCTTTGTAGCCCAGTTCCAGCCCCAGTAAATAAGCTCCGCCTACTTTTACACTGTTCTGCCTTTCCCCGGTCTGTAAAAACAAATTGGCACTGGCATTGAACTTCCCTTCCTTAAAGGCCAAATGAGTACCCAAGGTCTGTAGGCTACTTATCCCGTCTGCCACACCTTGGCCATCAAAATTTTGAAACCCGTTATTGAGCGCCAGAAAACTAGCCGAAAAACCTGTCCATTGTTGTTTGGCATAAAGGTATTGCATGGTTTTATACGTAAAGAACCCTGCTGTATTATATGCCGTACCAACCGATTGAAAGCCTGTAGGGTTATCAAAATCCTGACTAAATGCCAAACCTACATCAAGTAAAAATTTATCTTTCTTATATTTCAACAATGCGGCATCATGGTTTCTACCTTGCTGTGCCCAATCTAACCCGCCAAATATGCGTTGGTCATCATATGAAATAATTTGCCTTCCCAGTTTAGTGGACCAGCCTTTTCCCAAGTTAATATTGGCCCAAGCTTCAAAAACCGCAAAGGAATCATTTTGGTCATCTGGTAAAATTTGCCTGTTCTCCCCCCATACCATTACATCTTGTATACTCAAATAAAACTGGTAGGCATCAAGTGCATAAGCGGCGTTTAACCTAGCGCGTGTAGAAATGGCAAACCCGGCATCTGCCTCATCTGCTATTAATGTGCCGAAACCATGTCTGTATTCCGTTCTTGGCCTAAACTGCCCATCTAATGTAAATTGTGCATTAATTGTATTGATGGCTATAACCAAAAAGGCAATAATTACGTATTGTTTTTTCATATTCTAATTCTTTAAATAATAAAAAGTGTTGCTGGTTAGTGTTCTAAAAAGTCTATTAAATGTTTACGATAGGTGTAGTAATCCTCATGATCCAAAACAGATTTCCTTGTTCGTGGCCTATCAAAATCTATAGCGAGTATGTCGCCAATTTTGGCCCTTGGCCCACTGGTCATCATAACGACACGGTCCGCAAGAAATATTGCTTCGTCAACATCATGTGTGATCATTACGGCGGTAATTTTTTCTTTATTCCAGATTTCTATGAGGATATCCTGAAGTTCTCCGCGGGTCAAGGAATCTAGCATTCCAAAGGGTTCGTCCAATAACAATACTTTTGGTTTTATGGCAAATGCGCGGGCAATACCTACCCTTTGCTGCATACCTTGAGAGAGTTCAGATGCCTTTTTGTGAAAATCCTTTTCAAGGCCTACCTTTTGCAAATAGTATTTTGCAATATCATGTCGTTGATTTTTTGTGGCGTGTGGAAATACCTGATCAACGCCCAAAAGCACATTTTGGAATGCGGTCATCCATGGCATTAAACTTGGTGCCTGAAATATTACCCCACGGTCAGGCCCCGGTCCGGTAACAGGTTTTCCCAGCACGGATATATTTCCTCCGGAAATAGGGTTCAACCCAGCTATCATGGACAACATTGTAGTTTTTCCGCAGCCGGAATGCCCAATTATAGTGACAAATTCTTCCTTTAATATCTGAAGGTTCAAATCCTCTAAAACCACATAATCGCCTTTTGGCGTAGGATATACCTTTTTAAGCTCAGATAGGTCCAACATAACCTTGGACGGATACACAATACCGTTTTCAGTATAGGTTTTATTTTGTTCTATTAGTGTATTCATTTTTTTGATTTTTAGGCTACAAAGCTTTTGGGAAGTATATCCGGTAATACATATTCCTCTTGTGAAACCGTTTTCCTTTGATTTCCAATATCCATAAGATATGCTATGATTTCATTCCTGGTTTTCTTGTAATTGGGATTGTCGTTCATCGCTGTTTTATCGCGTGGCCGCTCAATGTCTATCTTAAATTCCGGACCAAGTGTTGCATTTGGGCCCGGCTTAAGTGGAATTATACGATCTGCCATATAAATACCCTCATCCACATCATTGGTAATCAATAGTGCGGTACGCTTATCCTGACTCCAAATGTTCAGGATTTCATCCTGTAGGTTCCCTCGGGTCAAAGCATCCAGTGCCCCTAATGGTTCGTCCATGATAATCATCTCCGGATTCATGGCCAAGGCCCTGGCCACGGCAACACGTTGCCTCATACCCCCTGATAATTCCTTGGGCCTTTTATTGATCGCCGGACTTAGACTTACCATGGCGACATAATCTTTTACCCGTTGCCTCAAAGCCATCTTATTCTCCTGGGGAAATGCTTCCTTCACGGCCATATAAATATTTTGGCCCACGGTCAGCCAAGGCAAAAGCGAGTAGTTCTGAAAAATTACACCTCGCTCATGGCTGGTGCCTACAACAGGGGCCCCCTTAAAAAGTACCTCACCGCTAGTTGGCTTTAAAAGCCCATTGATAAGATTTACCAATGTTGTTTTGCCACTGCCGGTAAAACCTACTATAGCAACGAACTCACCCTCTTCTATAGTAAGGTTAATGTTAGAAAGTACGTTCGTAACATTGTCGCCATAGCCGTAACTCTTATAGATATTATTTAATTCTAAATATGCCATTTGCTTTGAATTTTTTGGTTAGGCCATTTCATTCTTGTTGAACGACACTATATTTTGTACCGATAACATTATTCTATCCAACAGAAAACCAATGATGCCTATGACGAACATGGCCACGATAATCTTAGCATTGGAATCATTGGCGCCATTTTGAAACTCCTCCCAAACAAAAAGACCCAATCCTTGACTCTGTGCCAAAAGCTCAATAGCTATCAATACCATCCAAGCTACCGATAGGGTAATACGCAAACCGGTAAATATTAATGGGAGGGAAGACGGCAGGATTACTTTAAAGACTTTTTGGAACGTACCTAATTTCAGTACTTTGGCCACATTGATATAATCCTTGTCCACTGACGATACCCCCATGGCCGTATTGACCAATGTGGCCCACATGGCACATAACCCTACACTGATAAAGGAAATGACAAAGGCATTGTCAGAACTATCCCCAATGTATAGTGTTTTAACGATCATGAAAACCAGGAGGTACCATACTACGGGTGATACCGGTTTGAACACTTGAATAAACCAATTGAACGCACTACGCAACGATGGACTTAAACCAATGATAATGCCAATAGGTACGGCAATAAGTAGTGCTAATAAAAATCCTGCAAAAACCGTTTTTATACTTGTAAGGACAATATCAATAAATGATGCCCTACCTGTATATACTATAGCATCTTTACCTTGGGCAATCAACTTTGCATTGGTTTCTGCCATTTTCTCCACAAATGCGGCCTTATCTGCCGTAATTACTTTATGGTCGGCGATCAACGATTGCAAGGAGCCCCATACCTGTAATGGCGAAGGCAGCGTATTGGGCTGGCAACTACTGTCCCCAGATTCTATACAGGCACGTTCTGCAGCGGCCGCTTCCTCACCTCTTTCCGTCAGGGCCTTTTCAATTTTATAATTGGCCTCTTTATTGTAGAGCGCTTTTGACCCTAATTGCCAAAGCGCCAAGAACAATAGTATCGAAACTATGGTAATCCCGGTTTGTTTCAATGATGAAAGCACCTTGGTTTTATTAAAACTCGGGGTTATTTTTGCAATGAAGGGTCGTAAAAACGCAACTCCCTGTCCTTCTTTTTTTAATACGATTTCCTGCTCCATATTACTATAATTTTAATTCTATTTGTGTGCATTTAATCTTTGTTACCAATGGAAAAACTATTGATATACCCTATTGGGTCTTTTGCATCGTAAGATGTGCCATCTATAAAATCTGTTGTAGCAGGCTTATACCCATCGGTGTTAGGGATATCGCTAGCCGGTATTTGCCCTTCCGCAACCAATAAATCCGCCGCTTTTTTCCATATATCCGGACGATAGATGTCCTTGATGGTTTCACCGTACCAATCTGCTGGTTTGGTTTCCGGAATTTGACCCCATCTACGCATTTGTGTCAAGAACCAAATACCATCTGAATAGAAAGGATATGTGGCATTGTATTTATAGAATACATTGAAATCCGGCATTTCCCTTTTATCTCCTTTTTCAAATTCAAATGTACCGGTCATTGAATTCGCAAGAACCTCTTCCGGTGCACCCACATATTGCGACATAGCAAGGATTTTTACCGCTTCTGCCCTATTAGAAGGTTCATCTAACCATTTTCCCGCCCTGATCAATGCTTTGGTAACCGCAATGGCGGTATTGGGGTTTTGCTCAACAAATTGCTTGGTCATTACAAATACCTTTTCAGGATTGTTCTTCCAGATATCATAATTGGTAGTAACCGGCACCCCTATACCTTTAAAGACCGCTTGCTGGTTCCAAGGTTCGCCTACACAGTATCCATAAATGGTTCCAGACTCTAAGGTTGCGGGCATTTGTGGCGGTGGTGTAACGGATAGCAATACCTCTGCATCTATTTGTCCCTGAACATTGTCCGCGGTATACATACCTGGGTGAATGCCTGCTGCAGCCAACCAATAACGAATTTCATAGTTATGGGTAGAAACCGGGAATACCATACCCATTTTAAAGGGTTTACCACTATTTTTATATTCGGTAATAACGGGTTTGAGTGCATCTGCCTTAATAGGATGAATAGGCTTTCCTTCATTATCCGCAGGAACATTTGGTTTCATTTTGGACCAGACATCATTGGATACCGTAATGCCGTTTCCGTTCAGGTCCATTGAAAATGGTGTTACCAACTCCGCCTGTCTCCCAAAACCAGCACCGGCAGCAATAGGTTGCCCTGCCAACATATGGGAACCATCTAACTGACCATCTATGACACGGTCCAATACATTTTTCCAGTTGGACTGCGCCTCTACCGATACAAATAATCCTTCATCCTCAAAAAACCCTTTTTCCTTGGCAATGGCCAAAGGTGCCATGTCTGTCAATTTTATAAATCCAAAGGTCAATTGTGGTTTTTCAATATCCAGCATTTTGGTCTTTGATACTGGTGAAACTTCCTTGGCTTCTACAGCATTCTTCTTTGCTTCCTTTCCTCCGCAAGCCATTAGCACTAATGCCGCACTTGCCAGTAATGATGCTCTTTTTACAATGTTCCTCATAGTGTACAAAAATTTAATTCTACGTATTTATACTTATACATGACAAATATATACGTATCGCTAATTGTAGCCTATGGGATTACCTAGGTTTGAACCTCTTTTTACACCATACTTTTGCATGGCAAATAACCATGAACAAAACTGATAATTCACAGGTTATCATTACAAATCATTAGTTTATAAGGACTTATGTGTCTTGATTTGGAATTAAGAATAATTACTTAGGAAATGTGATGGACTAAAAATTAATACGTAGTACTAACTATCTAAATAGAAGTTGTGCTCAGAAATTTCATTTTGTAGCATAGGAATGTTCAATAAGCCGATTCTTTTTCCTTTAGTGGCCACCAACCCTTCTTTCTTAAGGGCGGACAAGGTTCTAATAACCTGCTCTTCCGTAGTTCCGGCATAATTGGCATATTCCCTCCTACTTAATACTATAGCGGTATACCCATTGTTTTGACCAAACTTTCTGTTGATATATAATAAGGTATCTATGACCCGCTCCCTTACGGTCATCTGTGAGAGCGATTTTACCCTTATCTCACTTCTATTAAGCTCATTGGCATAAAACAACATAAGATCATAGGTAAGCTCCGGACTAATCTTCAATATTTCTTGCAATAGGTCTTTAGAAAAATAACACAAAGAACTATCTACCAATGCCATGGCGCTTATTGGATATGTCTCTTCAGTACCAAAACCGCGGTGACCTATAATTTCTCCCGGTGTGGCAAAACGAACAATCTGTTCCCTGCCCAACAAACCCGTTCTTACTACTTTTACCTTGCCGTTCAAAAGAAAAAACAGTCCGGTTACGGAAGCGCCTTCCATTATAAACTGTTGACCTTTTTTACATTTTATCTCTTTTCGCGATTTTATTAGCTCACTTATTGCCGGATTAGATACATGTTTCTGTACCAGACAATTAGTATTTGTGCATCTTGTACACAAGTTACCCGCTATAGGGCTACTCCTTTTATTATGTATGTGGTGAACAGGTAAATGCATGACGTATCCTTTTAAACCTTAGTGCCCAAAAATTTGTAGGGGGCAGATACTGAAGTGGCCGTCTCTGTCTGTACGCTTTTTTCATCTACGGTTGAAAATTTTATGGCCAGGCTAGCCAATGCGGCTACAATAACAAAGCCCCCGATCATGAAATATCCGCTGGAAACCGCATTGGATGCCGCAGCGGCTTGGGCTGCGCGCATGGCTTCTTCCCCAAGACCCGTGCTTGAGGCCAATGCATTTGTTTCTGCCATGGCAGATTTTGATTTTAACAATAACGCTGCAAGAAAGGCTCCTACATTTCCTCCCGCACCAACAATTCCGGATATAGAGCCAATGGCCTTTTTATTGATAAACGGTACTACTGAAAACGTTGCCCCTTCTGCCATTTGAACGGAGAGACTAAAGGCTATAAGAAAGATGATACCCATAGTAAAACTGGTGGTCAATGAAAAAATGGATAACATAAGTCCTTCCAATGCTAGTATTATGGTCAAAAAAACAACCCTGCCCCGTAACCCTTTTAGTCGGCCAAAGCGGTCGCCAAAAAAGCCTCCTAGAGTACGAGCAAAAATATTCATCAAGGCAAATGATAAAACCAAATTACCTGCCGTACTTCTAGTGAGGCCAAATGTATTCTGCAAATAATCGTCCATAGTACCGTAAACGGTCAGTTCCATACCAAAAGATGCTGCATATACAATAAAAAGAATCCAGACCCTGTAATCCTTCAACACATTTTTAAAGGATTCCTCATCTTTCTTTAGGGTAGGCATTTTGCCCAATTTTTTCAATTCACTAAAATTCCCTTCGGGGGTATCTTGGGTAAAATAATAATATATGACTCCCATAGCCATGGCAATGATTCCTGCGATGACCATGGCATAACGCCATGCGACCTCATCTGCAACCCCAAAGCTAACTACGGCCGCAGCAATCAAAGGCATTCCCAACCGGTTGGCACCTCCGCCAAGATTTCCCCAGCCTGCAGAAGTAGCATTTGCCGTGCCTACAATATTAGAGGCAAACATAATTGATGTGTGAAATTGAGTGATTACAAAAGATGCTCCTATAAAACCTATAAACAATCTACAGATCAAAAACTGTGCTGGCGTTTGTACAAAGCCAATAAGTATTACAGGTATGGCCCCTAAAATCAATAAATAGGTATAGCATATTCTTGGACCATACTTATCACATAATTTTCCGATTAGCAATCTGGCAAATACCGTTCCCGAAACGGCCAGAATTATGGAATTCCATTTCTGATTTGGGGTCAATCCCAAATCCTTGACCACATCTGGCATGAAAGGTACAATGCCAAACCAAGCAAAAAAACATATAAAAAATGCAATTGATGTTATCCAAAACGTACGTATAGGCATACTTTTTATATTGGATAAATCCATGGTTGTTGATTTGTTAGAATTGTTAGAATTGTTGTCCATAAGATGCTAATTTTACGTTATACGCAAACCTACCATTATTTATACGTAATTATACGTAGTTTTATGTTAATTTTGCTAAATACTACGTACTTTTATGTATTTCAAAATTCACGTAGGCACATATTATGGTTTTATCAATAGTGATATCAATTTTCCTGAGCTCTGTTAATACATGCCAATGTTTTTCATAAAAATCCCCGTAAACACAAAAGATAATTCAGGGAAAATAACCTAGTACCCAGAATATAATACCCGTTGCACCTCTTCCTCAAAAAAAGCTGGATGTTCCGCTACCACATCCCCAATTACAATAATACCCGGCATGTCTATCGATATACGGCCTACATAATCCTTAATGGTACCCAAGGTTGCCACTATACATTGCTCGTTGCCCAGGGTGCCATTTTGAATAACAGCCATTGGCGTTAACGACCCCCTGTATTGATTGACCTCATCTACTATTTGAACTAATTTCCTAATGCCCATTAAGACGACCATTGTGGTAGATGAACGGGAAGCATATTCAAGATCTTGGGAAAACGAACCATCTTTCATTGTAGCCGTCATCACCCAAAAGCTACTACTTACACCTCTTTTGGTCATAGGTATACCTTGACCGGTAGGCACCGCAAGCGAACTTGAAATACCGGGTACCACATGAACGGAAATACCAAATGCTTCCGCATAGGCTATTTCTTCATTTGCCCGTCCAAAAACAAAGGGGTCTCCCCCTTTTAAACGCACAACATGACCATATTGTAATGCATATGCCACCATAAGTTCATTGATCTCTTCTTGGGTGTGGGAATGTTTTCCACAACGTTTACCTATGTATATTTTAGGGATATCACTACGTAGTTCTTGCAACAGGTCATTACTTATCAATGCATCGTGTAAAATTACATCGGCTGATTGCAAAACCTTCATTCCCCTTAATGTTATCAAGTCTTTTGCTCCCGGTCCGGCACCTACCAAACTTATTTTTGCTTCTTTTTCAACCTCCATTCCCTTAGTATTAAGTATTAATAATTATCAATTTACTAACAATAGTACGTAATTATTTCGATAAAATTAATACATTTATACGTATTTATACGTAATATTGTTACGTAGCTAAATTATAATCCTATGAAAACTATAATTGTTGTGGGTAATGGAATGGTCGGATATAAATTCTGTGAAAAAATCGCGGACCGTATTAAAGGCAAAGGGTTTAAGGTCCTTGTTTTTGGGGAAGAACCCCGTGCCGCCTATGATCGCGTTCATTTAAGTGCTTTTTTTGGCAATAGGGATGCCAAAGCATTGGAAATGGCTCCTATGGAATGGTATGCACAAAATGGCATTGAGCTTATTATTAACGAAAGGGTTACGGATATCCATAAAACAAAAAAAACCATAACCACCGCCAACGATAAGGAATTTGCTTATGATTACTTGGTGTTGGCTACAGGTTCAGCTCCCTTTGTACCGCCCATTAAAGGGGTCGAAAAAAAAGGGGTTTTTGTATATAGGACCATTGAGGACTTGGAAGCCATGCTGGATTATGCAGAAGAAATAAAACAAAGAAAACCCAATGGCAAAGCGGCCGTGCTAGGAGGTGGGTTATTAGGCCTGGAAGCCGGTAAAGCGGTCATGGACATGGGCTTGGAACCCCATGTAGTAGAATTTGCGCCAAAATTAATGCCTAGGCAGTTAGATGCAAGAAGTAGTAATGTACTACAACTTACCTTGGAATCTATGGGTATTTCCATTCATACGGGCAAAGCCACCAATAGCATTCTTGGAAATGGCGCCATTACAGGTATGGACTTTGGTGAAGATGACACACTGGAAGTTGATATGTTGGTTATTTCGGCCGGTATACGTCCAAGGGATGAGTTGGCCAAAACATGTAACCTAGAGTTGGGGATTAGGGGCGGTATCGTCGTTAATGACAAAATGCAGACCTCTGACCCCTACATCTATGCTATTGGGGAAGTGGCCCTTTACAACCAAATGATATATGGATTGGTAGCTCCTGGGTATGAAATGGCAGAAGTAGCGGTAAATCAAATATTACGGGCATCTGATGTCGTCATGAAACAGGAAATAGATATGTCTACCAAATTAAAGCTTATTGGTGTGGATGTAGCCAGTTTTGGAATTCCTTACATGCCTGCAGACAAAGGCTTGTCCATCATCTATGAAAACAAGACAAAAGGTATTTACAAAAGGATTAATGTTAGCCATGATGGCAAAACCCTACTTGGCGGTATTATGGTAGGCGATGCCGAAGATTACAGTATACTTCATCAAATGTACCTCAATAACATGCCCCTTCCCGATAATGCGGAAGAACTTATAGTAGGCTCTAGGGGAGAGGGCGGTTCTGCATTTGGAAGCGCAATGGATTTGCCCGATACCGCCGTAATCTGTTCCTGTGAGGCAGTGACGAAAGGTGCGGTATGTAAATCGGTACTTGAAGACGGACTTGAATCCGTAAAAGATGTGGCTAAGGCCACAAAAGCGACTACAGGTTGCGGAGGATGCAAACCTATGGTAACCGACCTTATTAAGGAAAGCCTCAAAACCTTGGGCAAAACAGTTAAAGAGCGCATCTGTGAACATTTTAATTATTCTAGGCAGGAACTGTATGACCTTATCAAATTAAAAGGTATTACGGATTATGATCACTTATTGGACGAAGTAGGTAACGGTAACGGTTGTGAGGTCTGTAAACCTGCTGTAGCCTCTATTTTTGCAAGTCTATATAATGAAACGGCCAACAGGCAAGAGTCCATTCAGGATAGCAATGACCGGTTTCTTGCCAATATTCAAAGAAATGGTACGTACTCCGTAGTACCAAGGGTCGCCGGTGGTGAAATAACCCCTAAACAACTTATGGCTATAGGCCGTATTGCCCAAAAATATGACCTGTATACCAAAATTACCGGTGGGCAACGTATAGATATGTTCGGGGCACAATTGCACGAACTGCCCTTGATCTGGGAAGAACTTATTAAGGAAGGTTTTGAAACCGGACAAGCGTACGGCAAATCGTTACGTACCGTAAAAAGCTGTGTGGGCTCCACATGGTGCCGGTACGGAATGGATGAAAGTGTAAGCTTTGCCATTGAGATAGAAAATAGATATAAGGGCATACGCTCCCCACATAAGTTTAAAGGTGGCGTATCTGGATGTATTCGCGAATGTGCCGAGGCACGGGGGAAAGATTTTGGCTTTATAGCCGTTGAAGGGGGGTGGAACGTGTATGTTGGCGGTAATGGTGGTGCAAATCCAAAACATGCCCTACTACTGGCTGAAAAAGTAGACAAGGAAACTGCCATTAAATATGTAGATCGCTTTATCATGTTCTATATAAAAACGGCACAACCCCTACAGAGAACCGCACCATGGTTGGAAAAATTGGAAGGTGGCATTACTTACTTGCAAAATGTAGTCATTAATGATTCCTTGGGTATTGTCAAAGAGTTGGACGATGCCATGCAAGCACTGGTAGATTCTTACGTGTGTGAATGGAAAGAAGCCGTAGAAACTCCTGAGATTAGGGAACGATACACCCATTTTGTCAATTCTGATGATACGGACAATACTATAGAGTTTGTAGCACTTAGAGACCAGAAGATGCCTAAGGAATGGGTATAAAATAATGCAAGGCTAAAAATATGAAGTACTAAGTATAAAATGCTGGTATTTGGATAACGTATAATATAGGTCTAAGGTAAAATGACCTAAATAACATATAAAATTATGATAGCTCACCTTAATGTTTACGAAACAGTTTCCCCAAATGAAGTAAAGGTTTGGTTTAAAGCTGCACCTATTTCCAAATTTCCCAAAAATGGAGGCGCATGCATCAAATACAAGGACAAACAGATAGCGGTCTTTAATTTTACCCGTGAAGGTTCTTGGTATGCGTGTCAAAACCTATGCCCCCATAAGATGGAAATGGTCCTGTCCAGAGGGATGATAGGAGAAGAGCATATGGAACCAAAGGTTGCTTGTCCATTGCACAAGAATACGTTCTCCTTGAAAACCGGAGAGAATTTAAACGGCAGTTTGGACGCTATTGCCACCTACCCGGTAAAAACTGAAAATGGCTTTGTGTATGTTGGCTTTTCTGAATAGCTTTGAGGAAACACAAAACGTATGGCGACCACCAATAAATTAGAACTTGCCTTTCAGCTTTTTGACACCGCCAATGAACAAGATCCCAATACAGAAGTTTTTGAAGGCACTACTTACCCAAAAGAAGTACTTTATGGCCAAAGGATGACCAAACGCTTAAATGAATTTAATCCTAACGCATCTGAAGCGTTGCGCCTAACGGCCCGCTGCCAACATATTTGCAGGTGGGAAATTCCAAGAGAATCCTATGAAATGAACCGTGAAGGTTATTTAAGATGGAGGCAAGAGTTAAAAAAATTCCATGCCAATAAAGCGGCAACCCTATTACATGAAGTGGGGTATGACCAAGAAACCATAGATAAGGTACGGTTTCTTCTGGAAAAAAAGCAACTAAAGAAAAATGAGGAAACCCAATGTTTGGAAGATGTAATATGCCTGGTATTCCTGGAATATTATTTTGAACCGTTCGCCTTAAAACATCCTGAGGACAAAACCATAGATATTCTACAGAAGACATGGCGTAAAATGTCCGCAAAGGGACATGAGGCGGCATTGGCCTTGCCTTTATCATCATATTCCACCAATTTGATTACCAAGGCCTTGAGCGCCTAATACTAAATTTAATTTTATGGCCAATGCAGGACACGAGATACCATTAGACACTGCTACATTTTTACGCATAAGAAAATGGTACCTCTTGGCTTTTGCCGCAATTGCATTGACAATTATAATCGCCCAAATATTAATTCAGTTGCACCTAAAGGCACAATCCGGGGATTCTGAAGTTATCAATGTTGCCGGTAGACAACGTGCTTTTAGCCAAAAACTGGTCAAGGAGGTCTTGCTTTTGAACAGGGCTACAAATATTGATGACAAACAAATGCTGTTGGCCGAAATTGACAAGACCCTAACCGTTTGGAAAACTTCACATTCCGGACTTCATTTAGGTGACAAATCCTTTAATCTACCCTATGAGGACGATGAAAAGGTACAGGAACTTTTTTCCAAGCTAGATCCGCACCATACTAAAATGGTAAAGGCCCTGCAAGAAATCCTAGACCGATACGATTTACATGGGGACAATACCCAATTGTTTAAATCCAATGTGGAAATTTTACTGAACAATGAGCGGACTTTTTTGAATTTAATGGATCAAATTGTCAATGAATACGATTATAGAAGCAATGAGCAATTACAGAAATTAAAACAAAAGGAATATTGGTTGCTTGCTTTTTCGCTCTTGATTCTGCTGTTGGAAATCTATTTTATTTTTAGACCGTTGTCCATCCAGATTAAAAAGACCATTGGGCACCTTGTTGGCAGCCAAGAAGAATCCAAAAATCAACTTGCTAAAATTCAAAGCCTATATGATGAAAAAGAGCGTTCGCTAAAGGAATTGCAAGAACTTAATTTTGTTATAGACAATGCGGCCCTGTTTGCAAGTATACGCAAAGATGGCAGCGTAGTGTTCATCAGTAAAAAATTCCTGGCATTGCTTGGCCATACCCGATCTACCCTCAACAAGCCATTTTCAGAGATTCTTACCATAGATGAAGGCCAACAAGCCTATCTTAAAGAGGTGCTGAAGGTAAATCGAAAAAATATAATCCGTAAAGAAGAGCTACAGGTGCGTACCGTTAACGGATCTACGGTATGGTTAGACATGTCCATTGTACCAATGCACCACTCATCGTTAGAGCAGGACATTTTGATCTTATGTTCGGATATTACGGAACGTAAGGAAAACCAGTTAAAGGTAGCCGAACTGACCAAGCAAAACTTTGAGGAGCGCATACAACAGAAAAAAGCTCAGGCCAGCCAAATTGTAGAAGGGCAGGAAGAGGAACGCAAGCGTATTGCCAAGGATATTCATGATGGTATAGGACAAATGTTGACTGCCCTAAAGTTCAATATTGAATCCATAGACTTGGAAAACAAGGAAAAAACAGGGGAGAAAATCGCATATTTAAAGGCACTTACATCAGACCTTATTAAAGGGGTAAGAACGGCTACTTTTAACCTTACACCGCCTGAGCTAAGTGATCATGGCATATTTCCGGCCCTTCATAAAATGACTGCCGAATTATCCAAGCTTACGGGTAAGAATATCCTCTTTAAGAACAAGACCGATAGTAATATCCGGTTTGATTCATTGGCAGAGACCAATATTTACAGGGTAACCCAAGAAGCGGTCAACAATGCCATAAAATATGCCGATGCCAATTACATTTTGGTTACCTTGAACTATACCCACCCCGTTCTAAGCGTTGTTATCGATGATGATGGTAACGGCTTTGATGATAGTATCCTTGGCCAATTGCCCAAAAATAACAGTGAAGGGGGTATGGGCCTTTTCTTTATGAAAGAACGTATTGACTATATCAATGGCCGACTCTTTATCAATTCCGAGCCGGGAAAAGGTACAAGGGTCACCATAAACTACAAAACGGAATAATATATTACACATGGAACGCAATGAACTTTACCCGGTTTTCTTAAAAGTATCCAACCTACATATCCTTATCGTAGGCGGTGGTAATGTGGCCTTGGAGAAATTGACTTTTTTGTTAAAATCCAGCCCTAATGCACAAGTGGAAATGGTGTCGCCCATGTTCAGGGAAGAAACCATTGCCTTGGCCAATGAGTTTAATATTAAAATGCATGTTGCGCCCTACGACCCTTCCTATTTAAAGGGGAAGCATATTGCCATTGCCACAACGGACAATGTGCCTGTAAACGAACAGGTTTATCATGATTGTCGAGAACGGCAAATACTGGTTAACGTAGCGGACAATCCGCCGTTTTGCGATTTTTATATGGGTGGCATCGTAACCAAGGGCAATGTAAAAGTGGCTATTTCCACCAATGGCAAATCTCCGACAACGGCCAAAAGATTGCGCCAATTTTTTGAAGATGTTATCCCGGAAAATATAGACGACCTTGTTAAGAACCTCAACGAATTCAGAAAAACGATCAAAGGTGATTTTGAAGAAAAAGTGGAGACCTTGAACGAGTTTACCAAAGGGCTGGTCAACAAAAAGGAGAAATGATCTTCCACGAAATCAAATGTCAAAATGCGTTAAATTTTTGATGTAAACCTGTTTTAAGTATACGTATTGTTTTTTTACATCGTTTAACTGTATAGCTTTATGCGAAAGCCAAACCGTCTATCGGTCGGGCTTAACAATAAACACAATGTATTAGGTGATCCGTATTCATTTTATAGTAAACCCTATTGCCGGTCATGGTAACGCTCCATTGACGAAAGAGGAATTACAGCCTTATTTCATTACCAATGTCCATGACCTTACGGTCAAAATATCGGAATATAAGGCCCATGCTACCCAATTGGCACAAGAGTCCATTGCGGAACAGGCAGATATTATTGTGGCCTGCGGAGGAGATGGTACGATCAATGAAGTAGCCGCTTGCCTTATAGGCACCAACGTTGCCTTAGGTATTTTACCCATGGGGTCCGGCAACGGATTGGCCTCTAATTTAAAGATTCCGAAAAATCGTAGAAAGGCACTCACGATCATACGCGAAAGGCATGAGGAATGCATGGATGTAGGCACCATAAACGGTCGATATTTTTTCAGCAATACGGGAGTTGGCTTTGATGCCAGTTTGATCAAGAATTATGAGTCTTCCGAAAAAAGGACCATCCTTGGTTATATTAGTGCATGTGTAACAACTTTCAGGGATATTAAAAAGAACCAGCCATTGTCCATTACGGTAAATGGGGAACAACCCATGATCAATCCGTTTATAATTCTTATTTCCAACTCCAATGAAATGGGCTACAAACTAAGTTTAACCCCAAAAGCATCATTACAAGATGGTAAGTTGGATGTTTTGGTCATTAAAAAAATCAACCGTTTAAAAATGCTTTGGCTAGGGTTTTTGATTATTATCAGAAAAGTGCACTGGCTCAAGGAGTCTACCAGTTTCCAGACCACCAAACTACAACTTACCCGTAATCACGAGTCCTTTTTTGATACCCAAATAGACGGGGAGCACCACGAATTGGCAACCAATATCCTGGACATCGCCATTTTGGAAAAATCGCTGTGCGTGCTCACCGCAAAATAACATTCCTTAAATAGGAAACGGTTGCCTTTACCTGTCTTTACTAGCATGGTCTTTATTGTGACTACAACTATAATGGGCTATTTCCGCAGCATAGGCAGAAGCATCCGCCGCATCTTGTGCATCACGCATTAAACGCTGTGCCTTTCTTATATGAAATTGTAAGTTGCCCAAATTATTGGCCTTTGCGGCACTCTTGGCATTTTCAAAAGCCTCTGCGGCATAGTCCCGTGCATCTATTGCATGACTTTCCGCATCGATCGTGTAGCTCATTGCCTCGTCCAGACCGCAACTTTCCGAGTCGTACTGTGCGTCAGAAACCAATATTACGGCTTCATCGGCAGCGGTTACTGCCTGGCCCAATAACAACATGACCGTTTTACTATGGTTTTTTGCGGTGCTATAACGCGCATCAAATGCCGCTATTTCCGCGGAAGTCTTTAGGGAATCCGATAATTTACCAAACTGTACCATATACTTCTGTACATCGGAAATCTCACTTTTAAAAACTTCACATTGTGCTTGGGAAAAAAAGGCCATACCCATGAACAGGGCTGTAGCCAAGTAGGTTTTGTTATGCTTCATATTTGGGGAAACTTTATTTTAACTATGCTACTAACTGTTAAAATTCGCAAAAAGTATATTTTTTGGATGTACTGCACTAAAAAGATTCAATACTGCCTAGTAATGCTAATTGATTATTTTAGTGTTTCACAACCAAACACCACACATATGACTTTGTACCGCAAGAATCCCGGAACAGTAAAATTGGTCCTGTTGCTTTCTCTAAGCCTTATGTTCTTTACGACCTCTTTTCTTTGTGCGCAAAGCAATATGCCCGATGATTCCTATACCATTATTACAGAATCCTCTAAAGTTGGCCCGGAGAATCCCAGAAGAGGCCTTAGTCTGTTAAGAGGGTTAAAAAAACATTTTTATGATAAAGGCAGTTATGAAAATATCGATGATTTCTCTGTTTACTATTCCGTTGTGGCTGCAGAGGCTGGAATTCATGCAAACGAAAAAAAATTCTCCACGATATATAGGTTGTTCGGTGAGATAGGCGAGCATATTAAGCCGTTAATGTCCATGGATGACCAATATGCTGCTTATTATTACTTTTCCAAAGTGATGATCTTAATCTATAAGGCCCAGGAAAACAACACCGTAATTGTAGGAAATGCGAAGTATAGGGGCGAGATAAAAGCGTTGATTGAAGAAGTAAAACGATTTAACTTTAAGGAAAAAATTACCCAAAACTTAGTGACTAGCCACCTAGAACAGTATCTATAACCACCATTTACAGGTTAACATCATAGATTCTTTATTGATCATGTACGCACCACACAACCTATGACCCAACATCAAATTACCTCTATTCTTAAAGCCTTTGACCTTACCGGTGACGAGTTTCAGTACACTCCTTTAACCGCGGGACTAATCAATGATACCTTTTTAGTAACGGATGTGGAAAACCGTCAATTCATCCTTCAGAAAATAAATGAAAAGGTATTTAAGAATGTTGATGTCCTCATGCGCAATATTGGTCTTGCCCTGCCCCATTTATCTGCTCCGGCCTATGCAACGATTACTTTTATAAACAATAATAACGGGGAAAATTATATTAAGCATAATGGTGCTTTTTGGCGGATGATGACCTTTATCCCCAATAGTACCACCTATAATACTACAACTAATAACACCATTGCTTTTGAAGCGGGGCGCATCATAGGAAAATTTCACAGCCTATTGGCCCCTGTCCCGAAAAATTTGTTCAAGGACACTTTACCTAAATTCCACAACCTTGACCATAGGACCAAAGCGTTTAAACAAGCCCTTGATGCCGCTGAACCGGGCAAATTGGTTATAGCCAAATATGCCATACAGCAAGCAACTATTTTTTTAAAGGAGCTAAATCATCTCAACGACCAGGAGTTACCTGTGCGTATCTGTCATAACGACACCAAATTGAACAACATTCTATTTTCAAAAACTTCGGACAAGGCGCTGTGCCTCATTGACCTGGACACCTTAATGAAAGGCTATTTTTATTATGACTTTGGTGATGCTATAAGAACGGTGGTCAATACCGCTCCAGAAGATGAGAAAGAACATGACAACATCGTTTTCAATGAAAATTTGTTCAATGCATTTATAGACGGACTGGCAACCCAACCACATTTGTTGACCAACGCGGAAAAGGAAAGTTTAGCGCTTGGAGCGGTTTTTATGCCCTTTTTACATGGCTTACGCGCATTGACCGATTATCTGAACAACAATATATATTATAAAGTAACCTATGAAAACCAAAATCTGGACCGCTGCCTAAGCTTGTTCAACTTTGCGGAAAAAGCATTACAGCACAAAAACATAATGACCGACTATATTCTTAATAAACTATAATACACGCAGATTACGTTTTGTTTTTATGTCGCTTATCATACCAAACATATCCGCCAAAGGCTAGTAAACTGACCAAAGACCCCCATAGCAAACCCATTTTAAGGTCATCTGTACTTTTGCCGAAAATAGCAATAAATAGGGTTAAGGGAGCTATCCCCACCATGGTTGCACCTATAAATTTCCAATAGCCCATACGCAATAGTCCGCCCACAAAGCTAATGGCGTCATTGGACAAAAACGGATTAAAGCGGGTAATGATAACGGCCCAAAATCCGTAGTCCTCTAAAAAAGATTCCACCTTATCCTCAGATTTTTTGCCAATAATCTTGGTTACGATACTGTCCCCAAAATAATTCCCTATAAAATATCCTACGGATGACGCCGCAAATACCGAAGCAAAAATAATGACACTCCCCCAAATAGGACCATAGGCCAATATGGATACCACCATGAGCAGAATGGATGGGATTACCAAAAGGAACAATTGCACGATCATGGCCAAGACCAATACAATGGGTCCAAACCAACCAAAGCCGGCAACCCAATTCTTGATCTGTTCCTCATCGTCACTGGTAAGTACCCGCCAAGCTTCATCTAAAAATTCCTGTACGGAAGGAACCAAAAAATATGCGGCTATAATTGCCACCAACAAAGCAATGGAACTATAGAGGGGCAACCTGCTCTTTTTGCTAGGGGAATCGTCTGACATCGTTAGGGTAATAATTTTAATTCGGTGATGGTACCTATACCGTCCTTTTTACCTTCGCTAGCAATATAAAGTGTTCCATCCGGATCAAAGGTAATTCCCTCTGGTTGTGGAAATATTCGTTTATCAAATTTATAGGCGTGTTGTGCGGCACCTTGCTTGTCCAAAATCAATAATTTAGGCTTGGAGCCTTCCAAGACATACATTTCCCCGGTTTGTGGATGTATGGCCATATCAGAAGGCCTAAAGGTTTTGTACAGTTTTTTTTCCCTAAAATTCTTTAACACCTCATCGCCCATATCAATCGTATAAATAGGCTTTGGGTCAAGCGTATTCGTCCTTAAGGAAAAGGCATATATACTTTTTACCCTATCCGTAGCGGCATCCTTATCCTTTGGAATAATAAGCAAGCGGTTATTTTGGGCATCATACTCCAAACTTTCCATATTATTTTCAATATCAAAACCGGTATCAAAAGAAGTTACGGTTCTATCATGGTCTTGAAAATTCTTAACGATCGTTATGGTTCCGTTACTTTCCAACACATAGGCATCCTTATCGTGTACGGCCAATCCTTCATAATCACCGGCATGGCCAAATTTAATTTCTTGGGTTACCTTTTGCCGTTGAAGATCGTATAGAAAAATAATTCCGTCCTCATCTTGAACAGCGGCTATGGTATTATCCCTTAACCACGCAATTCCAGAAACTTCACGTAACTCAATTGGCAGTTCCCAACGCCCTGCAATTTCATATGTTACTTTTTTGGCACTATCATACGGTAACCAGTCCCTAAAGTTCATAAATAGAAACCCTATACTGATAATCAATGCCGCCACGGTCCAGAATTGTATTCTTGCCATGCTGAAAGTGTTCGTATTTGTTTTCATTGTTCCAATACTTTTAAAGGGTTATTAACCGGCAATCCAAAAGGAATATGAACCGGATACAAAACTTATATTAGTTGAACAAATTTGCCCAAACCTTTGTTTTTTCGCTCAAAACAATATCATATCCTTCAATTCCTTTTTGAAAGCACTTATAAAAATAAGCTCCAAAACTGGAAAGAAACAGGAATTTGCTTGTGTTTAACAACTTTAGGAGAACCTTAACGCTTAAGGAAAGGTAAGCGTAAACTCATGCCTGTCCGTAAAGGAATAGGTCAACGCAACATCATACTTATCTGCAATGGCCTTGGCAATGGAAAGTCCCAATCCTGTAGAACGACTATCTGCAGAAGCTTTACGAAAGCGTTCAAAGAGACCGCCGGACTGCAATGCGGAGTTCTCCCCATAGTTCTGAATACGAATTTGGTTCTCCACAATCTCAATATGTATGGGTTTTCCACCTTGCCCATGTACAATGGCATTTTTAATTAGATTGGTCATGAGCACCACGGCTAGGTCTGGGTTCATGGTATAGGTCAGTTTTTGATGGGCATCTACCTTAAGTTCTATGTCTTTATGGGTAGCAAAATCCGCAAAATCCTGCACCATCTTTTTCACCAGATCCGTAAAATCTATTCGTTCCGCATCAACATATTGCTTGTTGTCAATTTTGGAAAGCAGCAATAAGGATTTGTTCAAACGGGTCAACCTTGTCAAATTATCCAAAACACTTCCCACTTCCTGAGATTGTGCTATGCTCATTCCGTTCTTTTCCAACAGGAGCTCCAATTTATTGATTGCAATGGCCAAAGGTGTCTGTAATTCATGGGCCGCATTTTCTATAAACTCCTTTTGGGCCAAATAACTATCCCTAGATTTTTCGGTAAGTCGCTCCACACTTTTGTTGAGCAGGTTAAACTCATCTATGGTCGTAGGTTCAGCGGTAATAGGGTCGTCTTTTTCAATACGGAAAGTTTTTAACCTGCCGATCAATCTATAAAAAGGCTTCCATATCCTTTTCATCACAATATTGTTCAGTACCAAAATACTTAGGATCAGCGCCAGGTACAGTCCAACCAAATAGATAAAAAGGTTTTCTATCTGGTCATCTTCCTCTACCATTGAGGTAATCAACTTTAGTTTATAATAGGAACCATCCTGTTCAAAAACACTTTCAAGAATACGCACGGGTTCATAATCTTCCTCGTTCTGCATGTACATCAAGGTATCTCTATAGCTGTCCTTGAACTTGGTTTCCTTATGGACTTGCGTTTTTTTAATGGTATAATTATTGACCCCAAATTCCGTATCGTTTAATAACTCTGGGTTATCATTGACTGCCTGTATGATAATTTCCTTTTGATTTTCCAATCCGTCGTCCAGACTATCATAGACCTCATCGATCATGGCCACATAGAATATTACGGCCCAGACCGAAATGAGTACGACCAGCAGGATGGCAAAATATTTTGTGGTATGGTTTAACAGTTTCATAGGCGTATCAGCACTTAAAAATAAGCATTACATTGGCGAACGGTAGATATGGTTTGCCGCTAGACGACCTGTAATTTATATCCTACCCCGTATACCGCCTCAATTTCTATCGTTGCCCGCGCATCTGCCAATTTTTTGCGTACGTTTTTTATTTGGGAATAGATAAAGTCAAAACTATCGGCTTGGTCTATATGGTCTCCCCAAACGTGTTCTGCCAGTGCGGTCTTGGTAACCAAACGGGTCTTGTTGGATATCATATAGGTAAGGACATCAAACTCCTTACGGTTAAAAACGACCTCTTTTTCGGCAACAAAAACACTTCTACTTTCCGGGTCTATGCTCACATTGCCGATTTCGATTTGGTTGTTGCCCTCAAAATTACGCCTGCGCACAATGGCCTTTACCCGAGCATGCAGTTCTGCCATATGAAACGGTTTGGGCAGGTAATCGTCCGCCCCTAGGTTCAAGCCTTTTATACGGTCATCCAAGGAATCCTTGGCCGATACAATGATGACCCCATCTTCTTTGCCCAGCGCCTTTAGTTCCTTTAACAGCTCTAACCCATTACCATCGGGCAAGGTAATATCCAATAAAATACAATCATAGTCGTACGCCCCGATCTTGTCATTGGCGGCGGTAAAGTCCGTTGCCGTTTCCACAATATACTGCTCGCGCTCCAACGTTTGGCGCATATTCTCCAACATTTGCGGTTCGTCCTCAATAATCAGAATCTTCATGGGCTATGGTTTGTTACAACAATATAGCAACAATCTAGAAAGAAATGGGAATAAAGTCCAATGGGAAACCAATGCCTTTGGCCAAGATAAATAGGCATTCCCAATTCCTTCTAGAATTGTACCTTTTATTTGTAGGGAATCTAAAAAATATACAACATGAAAAACAAGCATATACTTACGGGAGCCTTGGCCACATTGGGGATTTTTATTGGCTCTGCACAGGATATTGACAGGAATACGGTGCCGACAAATCTAAAGGATACTTTTGAACAAAGCTACCCTACAGCCAATGATGTAGAGTGGGAAAAGGAAGGTACTTCCTATAAGGTAGAATTTGAAATCAATGCCCAGGACCATGAAATATGGTATGCCACAGATGGTACAACGACAAAAACGGAGCAAGAACTCACGGAAGCCGATTTGCCACAGGCCATACGCACCGCAATTACGAATACCTATGCCGGTTTTAAGGTCGATGAGGTAGAAAAGACTACGGAAAATGGTAGCACCACCTATGAAGTGGAGTTAAAAAAAGGGTGGATGAATGAAAAGGACGTAGTTTTTAATGCCGATGGAACGGTACTGCGCGAAAAGAATGATTGATGTTTCTTTGATTGGGAAATGTGGAAGAGGCCGGGAACTATGTTTCCGGCTTTTTTTGCACCTATTTTCAATGCCCGATGCTATACAAACTACTTCATAGGTTCTGCGATCAATTCATCTAACAGGGAACGTATTTTTGTACTGTTCCAATCTGCCGCACCTGTTTCCTTAACAATGATCTTTCCTTGGGCATCTATGACATAATTGGTGGGCAAACTGTTTTCGTTAAGTACTTCCGGGGCCTGCATTTGCGGAAAATAAATGGGAAGATGGTATTGCTTTCTGGCTACAAAGTTTAACACCTTAGCTGGTTCCTCCTGGGTCAGCAATACAAACATTACCTTGTCCCCATAATCAGTGTACAATGCTTGAATACCGGGCAATTCCGCAATGCAGGGAGGGCACCACGTGGCCCAATAGCTCAAAAAAACCACTTTTCCCTGGCCTATAGCAATGTGTTGGGTTGCCCCTTGCATATCCGTAACGGCATAATCAAACGCCGCTATCTTTTGCTGGTCCTCTTGATCCTCAATACTGGGCGACCAAATGGCCACCTTTACTTTGTTGACCGCTACTTGAATAGGCGTTCTGGTCTGGGGAATCAATAACAATACAATGAATACCCCAAATAGAATATCGCTAATTTTAAATTTTCGCTTTTTCATATAAGGCGTTGGTCGGAATAGGTGCGGATAGTTTACTGAAATTTGTTCGTTTCTTGAACGCTGAGGGAAGAATCTTTTGTGTACTAGCAGATTTTGATAATATGCCCATAATTAGTACAATTTTTACATCTTGCAACCTTTAAATGCAACATTAGTGTTATTATTGTTCAAAACCGATTTTATACAGAAGCCTTTCGTGCTTTAAGATAATTGTTTAACATTAACCCGAATAAGGCTGCCCAAATGATGCGAAAGACCCAAATGTTAAATTCAAAACCGAAGAATCGTCCGGTGTCGTTCATGGTATAAAAACTGTAACCAATTTCCACCAACGCAATTGCCATTCCTATAATAGGTATTATTTTTCTCATCATGTGTTCTTTAATTATGCTATGCAAACTATAGCGCCTACTGCTATTCTGTTTGCTTTTTTAGGATACACATTGTCCATGTTAATGACAACCCCCTTTACTGATCACTGGTATTGTCGTTGGACTTGTTGTACTTGGTAAAGGCCACCTTTTTATCTTCCAGAATCTTATAAAACCGCCGGTGGCTTATCTTAAGGTCCTTGGTAATTTGGGCCACCTTTTTCTTTTTCTTCTTGTACAGTTTGATCTCTTCCGTAACCGCCTTGTTGAAGTAGTGTTTTTCAAGTGCGGCTACCACCTCCAATGCCGTTTTGTTGTTCGTTTCCACATAGTGATCAATAGCACGCTTTATTTCCTGTAGCCCTTTCATAATTTAAATCTGTAAACAAGTAAGTTACAAAATTATCTATGCATATTTACTCATTAGCAAGGCATACTTGTCAATGTCTTCTAAGGAATGGTTGCCATAATCGTTGACCACGTTAAACTTTATATTGTTGTTGGCCAAGAATGTAGCTACTCTTTCCAACTCTTCTGGGGAACCTTTAATTTCAATTTTTGCCATGGATAGGTACTCGTGTTTATACGCTATAAATGTAGTAGTTTTCTTTCAATGATAATGTATATGAAGCCTACGCCCCATTTATTGAGCGCCAAAGTTACTGGTTTTTTTGCACTACCCTAGCCTAATAGTACAGCCGTAAGGTGAATTTTATCCCCTAAGAAAATATTAATTGGTCTTTAAGCATCTTTTCCTGGAAAACATTACGGCTTTCCGTAATGAATGGTTTAAAAGTAATAGTACTTTTCAAAGGTTAAAAAAAGGGGGATGTATTGCTGGTTTCCCTGCTTTTTACAGATGGATTGATTAATTTGGTGGTATGAAATGATCTTCCCCCGCTAATTTGGATTACTTTATAGAGTTTTCTATTTAGAAATAATGATAAACGAGAAACAAACACGTAAAAAACTAATTGACCACCACTTGAAATCAGCAGGGTGGAATATTAATGATTTTACCCAAGTGGTCTCGGAGTATTCAGTAATCTCGAAATCTAATGAGCCTTCTCTTGAGTACGGCACCACCTTCAGCGATTATGTTCTTTTGGGCAAAGACGGCAAACCTCTGGCAGTGGTAGAAGCAAAACGGACTTCGAAAGACGCTGCATTAGGTAAGGAACAAGCCAAGCAATACTGTTTGGGCATTGAAAAAGAAACCGGGGTTTTGCCTTTTTGCTTTTACACGAACGGGTTGGATATCTTCTTTTGGGACCTGAACAATTATCCTCCGAAAAAAGTTATTGGTTTTCCTTCGCGTGATGATTTAGAAAGGTATGACTATATAAGAAAACGAAAAAAACCTCTTGCAACCGAATTAATCAATACGGCAATAGCCGGAAGGGATTATCAGATACAAGCGATTCGTGCGGTGATGGAAGCTATTGAACGTAAGAGAACCAAGTTTCTATTGGTGATGGCAACAGGTACTGGCAAAACAAGAGCCTGCATTGCATTAACCGATTCTTTGATGCGTGCAAGCTGGGCTGAACGTGTTTTGTTCTTGGTAGATAGAATCGCCTTACGAGATCAGGCTTTGGATGCCTTCAAAGACCACTTGCCAAACGAACCAACATGGCCCAAGAGAGGTGAAAAATCAATTTCGACGGACAGACGAATTTACGTTTCCACCTATCCTACAATGCTCAATATTGTCAAAGATGAAGAGAACACCTTATCCCCTCATTTCTTTGATTTGATTGTGATAGATGAAAGCCACCGGTCAATTTATAATACCTACCAAGAAGTTTTAAGTTATTTTAATACCATAACTCTTGGGTTGACCGCCACCCCTACCGATGTTATTGACCATAATACATTTGAGTTGTTCGAATGTGAAGATGGGCTACCAACTTTTGCTTATTCCTATGAAGAGGCTGTGAATAATATTCCACCTTATCTCTGCAATTTTGAAGTGATGAAGATTCATACCAAATTTCAAGATGAAGGCATTAGTAAGCGTACTGTTTCTTTAGAGGACCAAAAAAAATTATTGAAGGAAGGACGTGATATTGAAGAAATCAATTATGAGGGGACACAACTTGAAAAATCAGTAAGAAACCGTGGAACAAATGCCTTGATCGTTCGTGAATTTATGGAGGAATCCATAAAGGACCCTAATGGCGTACTACCAGGCAAAAGTATATTCTTCTGTCAATCGATTCCACAAGCCAGGCAGGTAGAGGAAGTTTTCGATAAGCTTTATCCTGAATATAACGGGGAACTGGCCAAAGTTTTAGTATCCGATGACCCTAGGGTATATGGTAAGGGGGGATTATTAGATCAGTTTAAATTGAACAATATGCCCAGAGTGGCCATTAGCGTAGATATGTTGGATACCGGTATCGATGTTCGCGAATTGGTAAATTTAGTTTTTGCCAAACCTGTGTACTCGTACACCAAATTCTGGCAGATGATCGGTCGTGGTACTCGCCTGCTGGAACCAACGGCTATGAAACCTTGGTGTGTTGAAAAAGATGTCTTTAGAATTATCGACTGTTGGGATAATTTCGAATACTTTAAGCTCAACCCAAAAGGCGTAGAAAACAAAAAACAAGTGCCTTTACCCGTCCGTTTTGCGGGATTAAGGATAGATAAAATTGAATTGGCATTGGAGTTGGATGAAATGGACATTGCCTTAAAGGAAATTGAACTCTTCCGAACACAGCTAAAGAACCTACCTAAAGATTCGGTGGTCATCCAAGATGCACAAACTCCTTTGCTCAAAGCCATGAAAGCCGATTTTTGGGAAAATTTAGACGCTAAAAGCTTCGATTTCCTAAGAGAAATTATCACTCCTTTATTCAGAACGGTCTCACAAGTTGATTTTAAGGCCATGCGCTTTAAAAAAGACGTATTGGAGACTTCGTTGGCACATCTAGAGGAAAATGCTGAGCAGTTAACAATCCTCAAAGAAAATGTTCAAGAAAAGGTGTCCCTTCTGCCCTTGTCGGTAAACGTGGTCGAAAAAGAGGCGGGTTATATCAAAAAAGTGCTTACCAATAACTATTGGGCGACTATTACAGACCTGGAGTTTGACGTGCTTGCCCAAAAGCTCGCTCCCTTAATGCGCTATGTTGACAAACCTGTTACGGGTAGTGGCATGGATCATTTGAATCTAAGGGATGTTGTCACCACAAAGGAGTTCGTGGAATTCGGGCCCCAGCACGAATCGGTTAGTATTTCCCGATATCGAGAAATGGTAGAGCAAAAAATCACTGAGCTTTTAAAGCGCAACCCTATACTGCAAAGCATAAAGGAAGGGAAACAAATTACGGCCGAAGAAGCGGAGCAATTGGCCAAAGAACTGCATTCGGAAGACCCTCATATTACCGAAACCCTATTACAAAAAGTGTACAAAAACCAACGTGCCAGTTTCTTGCAATTTATAAAGCATATTTTGGGCATTGAGGTATTGGAAAGCTTTGATGAAACTGTCAGCAAAAAAGTTGCTGAATTTATACAAACACACACTACCTTGAGCACCCGACAAATTGAGTTTTTAAATCTCTTGCGCGATTATATTATAGAACGCGGCCAAATACATAAACGTAATTTAATGGAAGCCCCCTTTACGGTCATTCACCCAAAAGGGATACAGGGAGTATTTAACCCTAAGGAAATTAAAGAAATAATAACATTAACAGAACAATTGGTAGCATAAATGAGCTTATTACAAAGTAACCCAGAAATAAAATCGAAAATTCAGGAACTCTGGAACAAGTTCTGGAGTGGCGGTATCTCAAACCCATTAACAGCCATTGAGCAGATTACTTATTTGCTCTTTATGAAAAAACTGGACGAGAACGATCGCGACGCTCAATCAAAAGCTGAGTTTACCGAAGAACCCTATACATCTCGTTTTGAAGGGGTGTTCCAACTGCCAAATAGTGACCTGAAAATTGAAAAGCAACAATTGCGCTGGAGCGAGTTTAAGCGATTGCCCGGCGAGGAGATGCTGCAACGGGTTCAACAATATGTTTTTCCCTTTATCAAAACACTGGACACCGATGACTCGCCTTTTGTAAAACATATGCGCAATGCGGTCTTTATCATTCCCAAACCTTCTTTGTTGGTAGAAGCGGTAAAGATTATCGATGGGATATATGAAGAAATGGAAAGGGATGCCTCTGAAAAGGGACAGGATTTTCAGGATATTCAAGGGGATGTGTACGAATACTTATTGAGCGAAATTGCAAGTGCGGGTAAAAACGGACAGTTTAGAACTCCAAGACATATCATTAAATTATTGGTAGAGTTGGTAGCGCCGCAATTGGGCAACCGTATTGCAGATCCTGCCTGTGGTACTGGGGGTTTTTTATTGGATGCTTACCAGTATTTAATTACCAACTTACCCGGTAATAAAGTTAAGGTTAACCCAGACGATGACGGTTTTATACGCTCTAGCAAAGCATCTAGTTATGACAAAAAAACTAAAGACATTTTAGATAAAAGCTTACAAGGCTATGATATAGACCAGACCATGGTACGTTTGGGGCTGATGAACCTAATGATGCACGGTATAGAAAGCCCCCAGATAGATTATACCGATACCCTGAGCAAAAGTTATAATGAAACCAGCCAGTACGATGTGGTATTGGCCAACCCACCCTTTACAGGCAATATAGATAAAGGTGACATTAACGAAAGCTTACAATTAGGCACCACAAAAACAGAGCTGCTGTTTATTGAGCGTATCTACCAAATGTTGCGCATGGGGGGTACGGCCGGTATCGTAGTGCCCCAAGGGGTGCTATTTGGAAGTGGCAAGGCCTTTAAAGAGGCCCGAAAGCTGATGATCGAAAAAAGTGAACTTAAGGCAGTGATTACCGTTCCCAGTGGCGTTTTTAAACCTTATGCCGGGGTTAGTACTGCTCTCCTGATTTTTACCAAAGGCGGAGAGACCGAAAATGTGTGGTTCTATAACATGGAAAGCGATGGCTATAGCTTGGATGATAAAAGGACCAAGTTAGAAGGTTACGGAGACCTGCAAGATATTGTCACCAAATACAAGAGTGCTAAACCGGCCTCTGAGAACAACCGGAAACGCAAATGTTTTACCGTACCCAAAAAAGAGATTGTTGCAGAAGGTTACGATTTGAGTTTTTCCCGCTATAAAGAAGAAGTATATGAGGAAATTGAATATGAAAAACCCAAAGTGATTTTGGAAAAACTATTGGGAACATTTGGAGAGGATGGTGAAATTATAGAAAAGGGCCTAGAGCAACAAATTAGTGATAAACTGAACAAATTGAAAGAGTTGTTTTAATGGATATACAAATAAAACCATTTTCTAAGGTTCTAGATGATTCCACTAGAAAATTCAAAAAAATTCCTAAAGGTGAATATCTGTCGGAAGGCCTTTACCCTATTATAGACCAGTCCAAAGATTTTATTGCAGGTTATACTAACGATGAAAATCTTGTGAATAGCCAAAATCTTCCTGTTATAATTTTTGGTGATCATACTAAAGCAATAAAATATGTAGATTTTCCAATCGCACTAGGTGCTGATGGGGCGAAAGCATTAACATTAAAAACCGATTATGCTCGATATGTATACTATACTTTAAAAAATCTGAAGCTACCTGAAGCTGGTTATAGTCGACATTTTAAGTTTTTAAAGGAAAGTAAACTTGCCATTCCAAAAAAAATTGACGACCAAAAACGCATAGCGCAAGTCCTGACCGATTGTGAAGAACTCATTGCCAAGCGAAAAGAAAGTATTGCCCTATTAGATGAGTTGTTGAAAAGTACTTTTTTGGAAATGTTTGGGGATATAAGAGCGAAGAAATCACCATATAAATGGGAGAAGTTTCGGCCATATATAAAGGCTCAAAGTGGTAAGTCAAGCAAGTTGGTTAAGTCTATTGAAAAAACTGATTTTCCGATTTATGGTGGAAATGGCACAAATGGTTGGGCCACAAAACCATTATATAATAAGCCAATAATTATAGCGGGAAGAGTTGGGCAACATTGTGGCGTAATACATAAAGTTAATCAGCCTTGCTGGGTTACAGACAACGCTATTGTTTTGACAATTCTAAACAAAGAAAAGCTTAACATAACTTATCTCTCTTTTGCTTTATCTAATTCACCAATTCTAGAAAAAGTTAAACAACTTGATTTACCCTTTATAAATCAATCAATGATTTTAGATATTACCGTGCCCATTCCACCTTTTGAAATTCAGAACAAATTTGAAAAAATTGTTAAAGAAATAGAAAAAGCAAATGAACTCTTTCAAAACCACTTATTTGAATTGGAAAACCTCTACGGTCGTTTAAGTCAAGATGCTTTTAAAGGGGAGTTGGATTTGAGTAAGGTGGTGTTGAGGGAGGAGTTTTTAGAAGATTTTGAATCATCAACTAGTAAAGAAAACTTAATAGAAGAAAAAGAATCCAAAGATTCAAATATATTTTCCAATACCCTTTTTGACGTAACTGAAATAGACACATACCTTGAAAATCTTATAAAAAGCAATTTTGGTGTAGAAAGCTTTGTTTTTGATGATATTAAAGATTTGCTATTTCAAGATTCTAAGATTCAAGATTATCAAGACAATTATGATTATTGGAAAACGAATTTCTTTAGTCTGCTGAAAAAAGAGAATAGCCAAATAGAGCAGTGTTTTGACACTGAAGAAGGCCGTATAAAATTTAAACTTAAAGATGAAGTTAATCAGGTTTAAATTAAATAGCCAAGGAGGTTTTCGTTCTCTTCCTGAGGGTTTCGAAATACATTTTCTCAGAGATTTTCATCATGATGAAGCAACTGAGTTTAACCCTTATGTTTTAGCGGGGCTGAATGGTAGTGGTAAGTCGAACATTTTAGAAGTACTAGCAGAGATTTTCTATCATCTGGACTGCATGTTTCTGTCTAAACGACCTGACTATTTTGACACTACAGAAGAAAACCCGAAAGGTTTTAACCCGGAATCTAGTTTAATAGAGGCCTATGAATTAGAGTACTTTACATTTTTGGATTCCGAAACCTTTTCTGATTTGGATGTTTCAAAAAAAGCGGAAATTCATATTACCAAAAAGGCACAAGAACGCCCGAAAATAAACTGGGTAAACCAAGAAGCGTTTCGCAAGGTCAAAGAACTTTCCAGGGCTGAATCAAAAGCCCTGTTGCCTGAATTTGTTGTAGGCTATGCCTCTGGTCTCAACCAAACGCTTAGTTTGCCATTTTTTAAAAGTCGATTTTTACAATACGATGCCTACCTAGAAAATTTAAAAACCGGGGAGTATGTAGCACCAAGGCCCGAATCATCATTGGTTTTTCTAGACAATACATTTAGTCAGGCAATACTGTTATCCAATTTATTGATGAATAATTTGGAAGATGAAAACAGTGTGCTAGGTCCTTTTAAGAATTATGTAAATCTATCGGATATTGAATCCTTTAGATTAATCATAAAAACAAGTGTTAAAGCGGAAATTCATAGCGAAATAACGTATGAGGACGGCATTCCGAATAATGGTAATGAAATAAGAAAGTATAATATTTTTGAGAGTTTAAGGGGGGTGGATGGTAGTAGGAAAAATTATACTCAATCGTATCTTGAAAAATTAAAACGCTGTGCTACGGCCTATAGCGAGAAAAGCTTTTTAGAGAATGAGGTTTATGATAGTGAATTGACATTTGAAGCAGATGAAACCAAATACCTTTATTTAGATTATTTAGTGAACGATGCAACCAAGGAAGCCTTTCAACTCCATTTTGACCATGACCCCCTTAAACTATTTGAATTGTTTCAGCTCTTACTGATTTTCAATAATTATGAATTCAGCATCCAAGAAAAACATGCAACCCTAGGGTCAAAAAACATCTTTCTTGTTAATGACATGCAACGTCAACCCAAAGAAAATGATAGGGTTCTCCGATTTAAAGACTTATATATTAAAAAGGAAGGGGTAGCCAATTCAATTTATACAAAAAACCTGTCCGATGGAGAACACCAGTTTTTACACACACTAGGACTCTGTCTACTTTTTAAAGATACAAGGAGCTTATTTCTGTTAGATGAACCCGAAACGCACTTCAATCCTGATTGGAAGGCAAAATACATTTCCAGTATAAGAAACAGTTTTAAGAAAGAAGAATTGGATAGTACGATGACGATGCGAGAAATGCTTATTACCACACATTCTCCATTTTTGATTTCCGATAGTGAAATGCAGTATGTTCTACTATTTGATAAAGATGAGCAAACAAGGAAGGTAAAAGAGGTTCTTAGACCTGACTTTCAAACTTTTGGAACCTCTGTTAATAAAATTGGCATTAGATTGTTTGCAATGCCTAATACTATAGGAGAATTTGCTCAAGCCAAGGTTACGGAGTTTAGAGAGAAAAGCTCTAATTTGAGAAATAATGAAGAAAAGGAGGACCTTATCAAAAAAATAAAGGAATCGCTTGGAGAATCTGTAGAGCGAACTCTTCTTATACATGAAATTCTAGAGTCTATGGATGACGAAAGTCCTAACCCAATGCCAGCCTAAAAATGCACTTTACATTTACCTACATACCGCATAATATTGAAAAGCTACAAGAATATTTAGATTTCTTGTTTTATGAGGTATGGTTAAAGGCAGATGGTGATTTCGATGCGGATAAATTGTCTGGTCATCCAGAGCTACAGCAGATATACATTGATTTAGGATATAAAGAGGGTAAATGGGCCCAATTTTTTAACTCCTCCATTGAAAATATTTATCGGGAATTTTTAAAGCTAGACTCGAAATATAGAGCCTTTCTGTCCGTCAGGTATGCAAATAACAACAACATTGAAGGGTTGTGCTGCGACAAAACAATTGAACCAATAACCTATGAGGAAATTTCACAATCACACCCTGACCTTTCAAAAGCCCTAAAGTCATTTTATTCAAAATTATACGGTAGTAATTCTCCTTTTAATCTAGAAGATTTTGGGTTTTTAAATAAGGATCTTATTACGGATTATGACATGGCTTTTATGGAAAAAAACAATCAACAAGTTTGTCCTTTTTGTGCCTTAACCCACCTAAAAGCAAATAACCACAGCTATAGAGAGGCCTATGACCATTACATCCCTAAAGGTTCTTATCCATTTAATGTGCTAAATTTTAGAAACTTAGCACCCATGTGCAACGAGTGTAATAGTACATATAAACTATCCAAAAGTCCATTGTACCCTATTGACCCCTTAAAAGGAAAAAATGCAAGAACCAAGGCTTTTTATCCCTATGCAGATGATCATCCTGAAATTTCATTCAAAATTGAAATATCCAATTCTAATATCCTAAATCTTACTCCAGATGATATTTCTATCACAATACATGCAGATTCTGGTTATAAGGAAGAAATTGAAACATGGATGAGAGTTTTTGGTTTAGAAGAACGCTATAAAGCAACTTTATGTAGCCCTAATGATGGTCAAGTTTGGTTCAACAAAGCTATCGATGAATTCGAAAATGCAAAAGAGCTGGCAAATATTGTTGACTATGATGTTTTCTATAAACGCATCTTAAGGGAAGCGCAAAAATACCCGCTTTCGGACAAAGGTTTTTTAAAAGCTCAGTTTTTGGAAGAGTGTCGAAAAAAAGGGTTATTCAATTCAATTTAAAATTTACTTATGGAAGGAATTATTGTAAAATACATTGCTCAAAACAATCAAAAATTCCATCGCTATAATTCTTGGAATCACTGTTATAGTGCCTTTGAAAATAAAAACTTAGACACCAATACACTTGCCCTATATTTAGGAATGTATTTAGCCAGTTGGGGTATGTACAGAGGGTCAAGTGGTTTGCTCCAAAAAGACTATTTGGTGCATGAAGGTGCGGTTGAAATACTCAAGAGTTTTTCACACTTAAGATGTTCTGGAGAACATGAAGTAAACAAATTATCAATACCAGAAATTGAAAAATTAATCACACTTCTTAAAAAACATTATCGTTCTTTTCAGTTCGAGACCCTAAAAGGGGTTACCAAAAACATTTCACCTACAGATACATTAATCAGTAAAATATTATTAGGAACTCTTGGCTGCGTTCCTGCGTTTGACCGCTTTTTTATTGAGGGTGTCATTAAAAAAGAAGAAGCGTTCAAATCACTTCAAAAGAATAGCTTAGAAAAATTATTTGAGTATGCTGATAATAATGAGAAGATGAAAATGCTTCAAAAGAAATACTCTGAATATCCAAAAATGAAGCTTGTCGATATGTATTTCTGGCAAGTTGGTTTTAATAAAAACAGAAAGGATAAGAAATGAATTTTAAAGAAAAGTATAAACCAGTATCCTATTCGTCCCTTAATTCTAAACAAAAAGAGAACTACAATTTTCATAAAGTTGCCGCAACGTTAGCTGACTATGGTTTTAATTCTTTACGTCTAAACGATGATTGGCAAGGAGCTGATTTTATATCCGTTCATGTTTCCGGTGCGGATATACTCAAAATTCAATTAAAAGCTCGTTTTACAATTGACAAGAAATATATTGGCAAAGATTTGTATATAGCCTTTATAGAAGAAGGAAAAGTGAAATTATATTACCATGATGATGCTATTAATATGATTCCCGAAAACATAGAAAATTCAACATCTTGGATTAGAGATGGCCTCTATACCTGGGGTAAAACTCCTGTAATATATGAACCAATAATTTCAATTTTGAATTGATAAAAACTTCATATTATGACTTTTGCAGATAAGGTTATTACTTTCAATAAAGAGCTGAATTTGCCAGATACGGTTCAATTACCAAAGAACATTGCAATTATGAATCCTTTTAAGGATAATGGTAAAGAGACTGTCAAATTATCTACAGAGTTCTACAAGAGATATTTTTCAGATCATAAGAAACGTCACCTAGTTCTAGGTGTAAACCCTGGTAAAAACGGCGCTGGTGTAACCGGTATACCCTTTACCTCTCCACAAAACTTAAAAGAATCTTGCAACATTTTCTGTGAACAAAATCACCATGAGGTTTCGGGTGCCTTTATATACCGCATGATAAAACAATATGGAACTATTGAGGACTTTTACAGTAAGTTTTTTATAAGTAATGTTAGTCCTTTAGGCTACATCAAAAGAAACGAAAACAATGAAGAAATTAATAAGAACTATTATGACTATATTGATTTAATGGTCTCTACCACTCCCTTCATCATCGAAACCTTAAAAAAACAAATTGAATTTGGTATTTACACTGACAAAGTATTTTGCCTTGGAAATGGAGATAATTACAATTACCTATACAATCTAAACAAAGAGTATGGTTTATTTGACCAAGTAATAGCTTTGCCTCACCCAAGATATATTGCTCAGTATAAAAGAAAACAAGAAACAAAATATATTGACCTTTATCTAGAACAGTTTAAAAGTATCTAATATGCAACTCACCAAAACCGACTTTATACATTACCTACAATGTCCAGAAAGTTTTTGGTTGGCAAAAAAAGAACCTGAGAAATATCCAAAAGGGGAGTATTCACTCTTTTTACAAAAGTTGATCAATGAGGGCTATGAGGTAGAAAGTTATGTAGGTGAATTATTCCCTAACGCAATAGTGTTATCAAATTTTGCAAATCCATTAGAAACAAAGGGAGCTCTAAACAAAGGGGGAGAAACCTTTCTACAACCTTCTTTCATAACCGAAAAAGGAGTATTTGCCCGTATTGATGCATTGGAAAAACTTGCCGATGGTAGTTGGCATTTATACGAGGTGAAATCTTCTGTTAGGGTTAGTGAAAAACCCGCACACAACCATATATACGATGTCTGTTTTCAAAAATATGTGCTAGAACAAAATGGTTTAGTTATTTCTAGATGTAGCATAATTCATCTCAATGGAGAGTTTATAAGGAAAGGGGAAATAAAAGCAGAAGATCTTCTGACCATTACAGATGTTACCGAAAAAGTGGAAAACGCCTTTTCTGATATAGTAAACAAGATTCATGCAGCACTCCAACTATTGAAGATTTCCAACTTGTCGTATGAGGGCTGTTCTTGTTTGTATAAAACCCGTGCCAACCATTGTGAGACTTTTGACTTTTTTAATCCCGATGTGCCCCAACCTAGTATCTATGAGCTAAAACGCCTTTTTGAAAAGAAAATAAAGGAGCTTGTAGACTCTAGTAATTATGGCCTTGTGGATGTTCCCGAAGGTTTTGAGCTTACTGCAGGGCAGCAATTACAATATAATTCTTTTGTACAACAAGAACCAATAATCAACATTTATTCAATTAAAAAAACACTAACCGAATTGGAATACCCGCTACATTTTTTTGATTATGAAGCTTATGGTAGCGCTGTACCCAAAATAGATGGCTTAAAGCCTTTTGAACAAATTCCGTTTCAGGTAAGCATACATTCTATGCAAGAAGATGGTTCTTTAAGTCATTTTGAATTTTTATGCGATCAATTGGAGTTTCCAAAAACAATGTTGAAACAAATGCAAGCTTTTACCAAAATGGAAGGCACCTTTGTGTCTTGGCATGCTTCTTACGAGATAGGCACTAACAATCGAATGATTTCATGGTTGCCAGAACATGAGCAGTATCTTGAATATATTAACACCCATATTTTCGATTTAGAAAAAGTGTTTATGAAAGACTATGTGGACTACCGTTTTAAAGGATCTTCTTCCATAAAAAAAGTCTTGCCCGTTTTAGTGCCCAAATTGAGCTATAAAAACCTAAATGTACAGGATGGTACTATGGCTATGGATACATGGGGAAAGATCGCCTTTGATTCCGTTAGCCAAAAAGAAAAAAAACAGATACGACAAGACCTCTTGGAATATTGTAAACTGGATACTTGGGCTATGGTAGAGATTTTTAAAGTTCTGCAAAAACTTTAAAAATTTAGAAATCTTTTCGGGTTAGTATGAGCCAACCTGTTCCACTTTTCATGTCCTAACGTATTTTGCATATCTATCCAATATTGTTTTTCACTTTTATGGTTACTAACAACGTAAAAATCTGTTCCAAAAAGAATACGCTTTCCAATTTTTTTGTTATCCATAATTTCGGATAATAAATTCAGATATTTTAAATCATGTACGGTATAACTGATATCGGTATATACATTATCAAAAGAAAGCATCATCGAAGAAATAATGGAAAACCAATCAACATAATGCCATAAGCTGTATAAAATTGTTAGGTTGTCCATTCTATTTAATAAATCTAACCCAATGGTAGGTTTGTTAATAATAGCATTAGCTTCATCGAAACGATCTTTAGCTAAAAATTCATCCCAATTCTCAGAACCTCCATAATGAGCTAAATTAATTTTTAAATTAGATAAATTTCTATCTAATTTTTTTTCATTATTTTCTGGGTCATAGCCAAATAATTTGTTCAGATTTGAATCGTTGTGAAAATCCAAAACTCTTTTTAAAAATGTTTCGTTAAGCAAGCAGACGTAATTTAAAGGATGTGTAAAATTCCTTTGAAATACTCTATTTTTATGTAAGGGTAGACGAAATGGCTCAATCTTATTCTTTCCTTTCAAATTCTTACCAATTATTTCGTCGAAGACTGGATGACGGTCAATTCCTCTTTTAAAGGTCTTTTTTTTACCTTTTTCTAAATCCTTTAAATTCCCTCTATAAAAAATTGGCCCTACCGAACAGTGAGTTGTTATTGGGATATTATTTTGGGCGCAGTATAACCATAAGGGCAGTAAAGTTTCGTCAAATGGATAATAACCCATTGCTGGATAAATTTTAACCCCTGTACATCCATTTTCAAAATAATCCTTCACTTCTGAGGTACCTAAAATATATTTTCCACTACCATTTAAATTACCCTTAAAGTATGGTTTGCCATTATGGACTTCTATCATCCTTTTTGGATGCGCAAATAGGAATGGATAAATATCTTGGCTGTTACTTTTCTTTATTTTCAAAAGCTGGGCCATTTGTATGCGATATGGCCTTTTAACAGGTCCTGCTGCCATGAATTCCATATCCATAGGCAAAGCAACAAACTTAGTGCCAGGTGGATATTGATTTTTGAGTTTATTAAAAATCCCCTTCATATTACCGTATCCAGCAAAAAGCAGGATATTTCTATATCTTAACATGAACTCTACCCAGTCGTTACCTAGCCTTTTTTTGATGCTCTTCCAGATCAGCGAAAAAAACCAATTCTTGATTTTCTTAAAGAAAAGAAAGATGAACAATATGATAGAGATATAGTAAAATCTTTTAGGAAAAAACAACAGATACTGTGAAATCTCATTTTCATACAATCCATTCAACCAGCCTTTTATGGGCCAAAAAGTAAATATCGGTTGTATGATATAAAGAGCATAAAAAAAGAAAATTATATTTACTACAATTAAAAACACCCTTTTTGCCAACTCAAATATAGGAGACTTTGAAGAACGATATTTTTGCCAGATTTTATTTTTAGCCCTATATCTAAACTTTTTTGCCTGTCGTTTTCTATGTTTTTTTAAAATAGAAATTGCCCATTGTGTATTTAGTAAATAATAAAATGGCCAAATGACAAACCGTTTTACTAAATGGTTAGGAGTATCATTAGCATTAAATATGTGTGTATGGGCGTTTATAAAATATTTTTCATTCCCTATTTCGTTCAACCTTTGTTGATAAATTTTATTTATTTTCATCTGGCGTTGTACTTGATTTTGGCTTAAAACGATTTACAAATGAGGTTAAGTTGGTTGCGTAACCTACTAAAACTTGAGGGAAAATAGCATCTGACGCTGTATGATAAGCGACTCCAACCCTAGCATACACACCGCCAGTAGTTTTTCCTGGATTTGTTAACCAATAAAAATTGGTAGAGACATTAACTAAATTATGTTTAACTAAAAAGGAATTAGATTGATCTTGAATAATTATATCATCTCTAAAATCTCGTTCATTAACTTCTAACTGATCATTCAAATTAAATTCTTCTAAACTCAACATGATATCTGCACCGAAATTATCTTGAGGACGAAACTCAAAATTAACATATGGGCCATGCGAAATGGAAAGCACTTGACCTTTAGTAATTACATCTTGATCACTAGATTGGGTGTTGGAATATTGAAACCCTGTACGATAAAATCCTAAATTATAGCCTAAGGAATAGGTTGAAAACCACCCTTTTGACTCAAAACTTAATACATCCACACCTATCATAGCATTTAGATTGTTCTTTTTCATTAAATCAAAATGAGAAACCATCTCCGTATCAGAAAAGTTTATAAAACGAGAATCATTTTCAAAACTGTTGTTTAAAGCCACATTAGCCGTTAGCTTAAATTGTTTTAATGCGGTCAATTTTGCCCAATTACCTAAATTCAATGGCATTATCAAATCTGCCTGAGCATTGATGAGTGAATTACTATTCTCAGTATTAAATCCCATTAAATCAGAATAAATAATCGCGGTAAAAAAGTCAAAAAAACGTCGCTGTACCACCTTATAAGAATTAGACTCATTCTCTCCATTCGCAAGTCTAAATCGCTGATTGGCTATCGAAAATCCAAAATTCCCTTTGTTTTTTTCTCCGATATTTTTGTAATCGAAAATATCATTTACATGTACTTCAATCTCTTCACCATTTTTGGCTTGTCCTGTTAAAACATATTTAACTCTTACTAATTTACTGGCATTGTCATAAAAATTGAAGGCGCGCAATGGAATACTATACTTATAGTTATATAACTCAATTATCTCATGTTCTTGGCTGTTTTTACATTCGATGGTCGCCTCCACTGAAATTGCAGAAGCTTTATTATTAAAAAATACAATAACGGCATTGTTTAAAATTAGATTTTCTTTTTGATGAGTATGTGTTGTATCTACATTTCGATAATATTTTTGCCTTTCGAATTTGGAGGGAGAATTAATTAGAAATTTCGTTTTATCCTTTAAAACTATGGTTGCAGCATCTTCATCAACAAATTTATCAACGCCTTCTGTAGTTTTTTGGACCTCTGATTTATCATTTTCTATTAGACTATTTACTTTATCCAATAATTGTTCTAGATAAACCCTTTCTTCTGGTCTAACCAAACTGTCATTATCGAAGGCGCTATCAACACCAGATTTAATTGTAAAATCAATAATTGCATCAGCTAACATTTGAGGAAGTATTTTATGATTAAAGCCTTGTGTTGGACCATGACAACTATCTATAGTGCTAGTGCAAATTTTCGCCTTAAATTCTCTTTGAAAATTTTTAACTTTCACCTTATATACACGTTTGTTTAATGAAATGTTGTCTACGGTTATATACTCATCTTTTTCTTCTGTAGATTGGGCCGCTATTAAAATGGGAATTAATAATAGGATAATTGTTATACGCTTAACCATAACTGATTTAAATAATTATTATGCTAAAATTATATTGAACAATATTTTTTAACAATACCCACTAATAGGTATTTTTAATCCAAATAACTGTTAATTAGTTAGTTGCATAAGAAATGCTTAATGCCAATTAAAAATGAATTGTGAGCTTTTATTTTTAGTAGCTTATAAAACCTCCAGCACGAATACCAAAAAGCAATCAAAATTCTTTTCCCCGAAAACGGTATCTTCGAGAGCCATACCTAATGCATTATGCCCAAAAACACTACATCGCAATCTTGGGTTGCTACATTAATTGAACTGGTGGAAGTCTTTTTTACCAGTTTTCGCCAAAGTAAAAGAGGTAGAACGTGGCACCAACATGTGGTGCCTTATAAAAATGCTTGGGCCGTACGGCGCGAAGGGAACAAACGTATTACCTCCAAGCATAGGCTACAGCTTACGGCAATCAACAAAGCCAAGCGATTGGCTCGTAAATACAAGGCAGATGTGATTATCCATAGAGAGGACGGCACCATACGAGACCGTATCAACTATGAGTAATTGGGCATAGAATAAAAGGGAGATGAGAAGTATTTTACAATCTCAAATTTTATACTTAGTTCTGCTTTGCATAGCCCAAAAACAATGTCTTTATAAAGAGGCCGCTGAAACTCCCTTTGGGTAAAAAATAGATGTGTTTAATAAAATGGTTTTCTATCCTTATTTTAGGTTGTCCGCTTATTATAAAACTATGTCCCCTTGTATGAGGTAGTCGGTCAGCAAGGAGCGCATGGCGTTCTGGTCCAAGCCTACCGGAGTTTCGGTACGATAGAGGGTCTTAATGATCTCCTGGTCAAAGGTGTTAAATTGGTCCGCCGGCCCGGAGCACATAACACTGGTTGCCTCGGTGTCGCAGTATTGGTCCGAGGTATGTCCCAAACCAATTATATGGCCAAACTCATGTTTAAAGAGGCCTTCATCTGGACCACGCATCCATATTCTACCTTTATAAATTTGGTAATCACTATCCGTGTTATAAAGTGCATAACCACCAAAATTTCCATCACTGATCAAGTCGTACATATCGGGCCAAATGGTCACAACAGCGCTAGTTGGACCCATAATTAGATGTACATTGGATTCTTCTGGAGTAGCCACCAATTCAATTGTAGTGCCATCTGTCATCAATACTCTAAATTCTTCCAAATAGTTCTCAACAGTAGCGGCATAATCACTTGGCAAATCTCCTTCAATATATAATTGTACCGCTCCTTGCCATTTTTCACTGAGATTGCCACCACTGGCCGTGGGTGATAATTTATACGTTAAATAAATATATTCGTTTATAAAACTTTTTTGAAAATTGGTCAATGGTCCGTCATCTTTGTCCAATATATCTATGGTAACCGTCGCAATAGTCTTATTTCCTTTTATGTCCTTAGCGCTTACATTAAACGATATTGATTGTGTGGTTTCATAATCAAAAATGGGCGTTCTTTTTGTCCAAATCTCACCTGTGTTAGCACTGACGGTCAGTTCAATATCCGATTCCAATGCATATGTAATTTTATCCCCTTCAGGGTCCTGCGCAGTAACGCTTCCAATGGAAGTTAGCTCAAAAGGGTTTTCATAAATAGTAAACTGCTGATCCGCCATTATAGGACTAGCATTAACCGGAACAGGCTCTTCAATATCCGCTACTTCATCTTTGGCACAAGAGAACATGAACAAAAGACCCACTACGCTAAGAACGTTATACACTTGCTTATTGATTCTCATATACTGTTTTATTACGATTACTATTTATGCTAACTTTCTAAAACTCATACTTCTTCTCTACCGCATACCTCAACAATTCCCCTGCACCGCTCAAACCCAATTTACGGATCATGTTCTTACGGTGGGTGTCTACGGTACTTTTGCCAATAAAGAGTTCGTCCGCAATTTGATGGCTGGTATGGCCTTTGGCAACCAATTGTAAAATTTCGCGTTCACGGGATGAAAGCACACTTTTAGAGCTGTTCCTTTCCGCATCCGGTAAGTGAATCTTTTTATCGAAATAGGTTCTGCCATCGGCAACGGTGCGTATGGCTTCCAATACCACCTCTAAACTACTATTCTTTAAAATATAGCCTTGCGCCCCGGCCGCCAGCATCTGTTTAACGGCATCATCTTGGTCAAACATCGTAAAGGCCACTACTTTGGTATGGGGCAACTCCTTTAATATAATTTTGGTGGCCTCTATACCATCTAGTTTAGGCATACGAATATCACAGAGCACAACCTTGGGCTGCCTTAACCTCACCAACTTCAACAACGCTTCTCCATTATTGGCATGGCCAATTACCGTAATGTCATCCTCATATTTTACATAGGATTTAATGCCGTCTATTAGGGCTTGGTGGTCTTCGGCTATGGCTACGGTGATCATATGGGTATATCTATTAAAATGGAAGTGCCCTTGCCCAATACACTATCTATGGTGAAATGGCCCTCTAAATGTTCTATACGCTTTTCTATATTGGTCAATCCCATACCGTTTTTGCCCTTTACGGCGTTGGTACGGTCAAAACCTTTGCCATTGTCTTCTACAATGATGTTCAAGGTGTCCTTATGTTGGGTTAATTGTATATTTAACGTTGTGGCTTCGGCATGTTTAATGGCATTGGCCACCAATTCCTGTACCGTTCTAAAAAGGCTTAGTTCCAATGAATTTTCAAGTCGGTCGCCCATGCCGAAATCTTCCACGGTTACCTGTAGCGCATTGGTTTCGGTAATTACCTGGGCCATTTTTTTTATGGCGGGCAATAGACCTTGGTCGCTCATTACGCCAGAGTTTTTGCTATGGGCCATACCCCTTACTTTTTGATAGGCCTCTTCCAATAAGGTTTCCGCTTGGTGCAAGGCCGGGTCCTTAAATTTGCTTTTCACGGTGTTGAAATGCAGTTTTATCGTTGCCATTAGACTGCCCAAATCATCATGTAGTTCATTGGCCACCCGTTGTCGCTCCTTTTCCTGGCCCTCTATCATGGCATCTATACTAACGAGCTCTTGCTGCTTTAATAGGTTGTCTACCCGTTCTTGTTTTAGTTGGGTTTCCTGTTCTGCCAATAACCGTTTTTTGGTCGTGTTCTTCTGAAGTAATAGGGCAAAACCAGCACCAAAAACCAATGCAAGTGTAGTAACTATTAGCCAATTCTGAGTTGATTTTCGCTTGTTCTCACTAATAATTTGATCTAATTTTAATTTATCGGTTTGATTTTCGACTGCTAACAAAGAGGATTCCAGTGTATTGTTTTTATACCCTAAGTTATATTCGGCAACTAATGAACGATTTAAATAAAAATAAGCCGAGTCATGTTTAGCTTCAGTTGCAAAAATATCTGCAGCTAGTCTATCGTCATAAAATTGATCTTTTAAATCTTTACTTGTAGTTCTAGATTGCTCTAAGTATTTTTTAGACGCCCTTAAATCCCCTTGCAGAAGTTTGGTGTCTGCCAATTGCCAAATGTTTGAGTTTTTCAAAGACTTAAAATCAAGTTTACTTTTACATAAACTATTTGATTTAATGAAATAATACTCCGCCAAACTATAGTCTCCTTTAATTTTAGCTTCAATTCCTTTTTCATGAAAATAAACTGGATAAAGTATATGTGTATCCGACAATTGATTAAAAATAGAATCTAATTTCAGCACATAATCAAAATAATTAAAATCCACCTTTAATTCTTGGTTTGCCTTCGAGTAAAAAACCAATTGATAAAGCAATAGTATAATTTCATCTTCGATATCTGCCTTAATATCATCGAAATAATTTAGATATAGTTCAAATTGTTTACTGCCGATAAAGATTTCCTCTTTCAATAAATCTAATATGCCAATAAGTGCAGTTTTGGTATAAGCAATGTTTCCTAAGCTTTCAGAGATAGCCAAAGCTTTTGAAAATTCTTGGTAGGCAATAATCGTTGAGTCACCGCCTAATAATTGAGCATTATAGCCAGCTATCATCTTTTTTAGAAATAAAACATCTTTATTTTTAGATGTATTGGTACCTAAATCGACGGGCTTTTTGTGTATACGTAAATTAGATAATTTAATACAATAGCTTCTTACAGAATCGTTCTTTATTTTTTCCGAAATTTTCAGTGCGTTTTCATATTGCCTGTTTTTAAGATTTACTAAAACTGTCTCCGTTGTAATGTCTTTTTCACCTTGTTGAATAAAAATAAACATCAAGAAAATGATTAGACTTTTACACATTATCAATACAATTTATTGTACCCTGTTTTACACCTTAATCCTGGTCTTAAAAAAAAAGAATCAATATTTACTTGAGAACTTCTTTCTTCATAATTTTCTTTTTGAACAATATGGGTTAGGCCATCAAATGCAAAAAACTCCGTATCTACAATGAAATTATTGTGAGGTTTAATTTTAAATGTTCCCAAATCATTTTTAAATGTAAAATCTCCCTGAACATTTTCAAAATCTTCTACTTGACTTTCAATGAACATTGGCATCAGATACTTTTCTGTAACTACAATACTGTTTTGTTTTAACTTTATAATCTCGTCAGTTAACGGTATCTGGCATGAAACTTTTGTAATTGCTTTATTAAATTTTTTTGCTCTCACATATATCTTAAACTTTAAAGAATCGCTCTTAATAGAACAACTGTCTAGAACGGCTTTCTCTATTCCCATAAAAATTTTTGATTTATAATTCATTATAATGAATTCTGCTCCTAGTAATTGTCTGACGCTAGCCTCATCAGTTTCTTTTGATATTAATTTACCATGAATTCCATAATTTGAATTATAGTTCTGGCTTGACATAAATGGCTGAAACTCTTCTGAATTCATAACTAGCGTTCCGTTCAAATTTATTGTTTCTTCTTGAGCACAAATAAGATTAACAATAAGCAAGAAGGAAATTAAAGTCTGTAGTTTTTTCATGGCTTTTGTGTTTTAGTGATTCTTAGTTTTTTGGTTTGGTTAAAATTGAAATAAATTATAAAGAAATAGCATCCCTATAAGTGGGTATTTTAAAACCGCGGTACTTATCATTCATCAATATGAAAAAGACGGCATCACTACAAAGTAGCTATCAAGCAGGGGGAAGGATGATAGGCGTTGCTACTCAATTCATTAACAATTTAATGTTTTATCCGGATATATCACAACGGAAAACACAGTAATCAACTGACCAACAACCCTTTATCGCAATAAACTTTTAGACCACATAGAAAAAGCCCCTATCAAGAGTTCTTGATAGGGGCTTTTTTTATCATATCTAAGATAACGTACTACTCCGCTGCTCCTTCATAAATGGTGTTGAAGATCAATTTGTACGTACCACGGGGCTGTGCCCTAAACTGGGGCCTGAAAGCAAATAATACTACAGAGCCCTTGCCATATTTTGCCTTTACCATGGCCGGTTTCTTGGCAATATATTTCTTTTCGCCCATGGCCCAACCGCTCATAAGCAGGTCTTTTTCCGCATAATTGGCAATTACCTCAATTTCCGGTGCGGGAGCATCGGCTATTTCTTCGGTGCCGCCTTCTCCCTTTTTCCTCTGCTTGATAATCTCAAAGGCACGGCTTTTATTGAACGATACCGCAACGGTATCCTGCATACCAAATGCCAAGGGGTGCGAAGTATCAAAACCTGTCTTGATCAACGATCCCGGTATAAAGAATTGCTTACTACTGGCGCCTTCCGTAGCATCCTTTAAAGGCAGTCCAAATTGCTCGATCACAAAATTACTGGCCTCATCGAACGCCATAAGGGTACCTCCATTTTTTACATAATTGCTCAGTGCCAAGGAACCTTCAAGACCCAAGCCTCCAGTAAACTTTTCTGGCATGGAGAGGGTCGTATGCCCATGTAACAATGATTTTACACGTTGTGACGGTAATATCAGCACATCATACTTGGATAGGTCCGCCGTTTGTATATCCCGGTCATGTAGGGTATCCGTCTCAAAGGTATATTCGTCCATTACAAAGCGGGTCCAGCCTTCATCCATATTGGACACCCAAGATTTATACAGTCCCACTTTAGGGGTGTGTATCTTGACCATATCTACCTTAGGTTTTGAGGATAGGGCCGTAAACTCCAATCCGTATGTATTTGCCAATTCATCTACAGAGGCCGTACCTCCAGAAACTACATAGGAACCTGCCGGATGAGTGGTCTTGCCCAGCTTTAATGCTGCCTTGGTCCTATATGCCGTTCCTCCTCCTTTTAAAATTTTGTTGGTAGCAATGACGGATGCATTGGAATTGGCGCTCAATAGATATCCAAAATCAGCCTTTTTAGGACCGTCCGGTGCATAATACGGTACCAACCCGTCCACTTTCTCCGTAGCAATATCCATGGCCGTAGCAATTCTATCTACAGACACGCCCATTTGTAAGGGCAATGTCCACCCTGCCAAATCATAAGGGGTATCCGGTGGGCCACCGGGATATTGAAAACGGGTAGGATAATTCTGTTTTTCCAAAAGATCCATTAAATAGGGTCTAAATGCCTGTCCGCCATAGATTACATAGGACCCTGCATCATATTTGGTGCCGTCCACTTCAAAAGGTTTGGTAGCTTTTTCAATCTCTATACCGCCCCGCAACAATACGTTCACCAAATTAACGGACTCAAAAGTATCCCATTGGTCCTTACCGATGACATAGGCATAGGGACCTTCCGTTTTTGCCTTTTCAATGGCCGAAGCTCCCATTTTGTAAATATTATGTAGATAATTGCTCTTGCGGTCCGCAGCCAGGTCCAATGTGGCCCAGGTGGCGGTCAACATATAATCTACCGCATCCCTAAAATGTGATTCCCCACCTTTCCATGGGTCGGGATACATGATATCCGTACCGTCCGTAGGTGTACCCCCCGCTACGGTCTTGGGCAATTTCTTTGGGTCATAGAACCGTGGAGTTGGAGTTGTGTGTCCGGTTTCGGTCAAAATACCGATCATATTATGGTAGTAAGGCACGGTACGCCCACCGCCGTTCCAGAACATGGTATAGAAATTATCCGCTATGGCACCCGGCATGTTTTCCAATGAAAAACGCTTGGTCATGGCAGAACCCACCTCACTTACCGCAGCGGTTATGGCCGGGTGGATCTTTGGGTTTACGGGATCTGCATAGGGCGGTAAGGAAATCTTGGTCCACGATGGCGAGGACTGGTGGTGGTTGTATACTATTTGTGGATACCATTCATTGTACAATATCTTGGTTACATTATAGGTTTCCGGCATGGTGTTCATGAACCAATCCCTATTGTTGTCATGGCCCATATAATAGTGGTACAAAATGGGTGGGCGAGAGGTTTCATAGGCGGTACCCAGATTCTTTTTGTACCAGTCCACCACTATATCCAACCCATCTGGGTTCATGACCGGCATTAACAATGTAATGACATTTTCCCTGATTTTTTTCATTTCTGTAGACTCCGAAGTGGCCAAGGTATAGGCCAGTTCCGAGGTCATTTGCCCGTGTGCCAACTCGGTAGAATGCATACCACCATCTATCCAGACAATAGCCTTGCCCTCTTCGGACAAACGCAAGGCTTCCTGTTCATTTACCTGTACCCGTGCCAGTTTGGTGCTGATATCCTTCCATTTATCCAACTGTTGCAGATTCTCTTCGCTAGATATAAAAAGTACGTACATTTTTCTGCCCAAAACGGTTGTACCAATCTCTATTTTTTGCACCCTATTGGATGCCGCATCGAGCTGGGATAAATAATCTTCGATCTGTGAATAATCCGCAAGCTTATAATCATCGCCTACGTTAAAACCATACACATCTTTTGGAGCAGGGACATTTTGCGCCACCGCTAAGGATACACAAAACAAGGCCATTACAACAGCCAACAGTTCGACTTTGCAACTTGTAATTTTTGAAATCATTTCTTTGAGTAGTTTGTTTGGACTAGTAAATTAAGCATTACCACAGAGGAAATTAAATATTACTCAGCAAGAAAATGTTAAAAGAACTGTTAATTTCCATCTGCGTAATTTGAAGGGCGTTTAATTGCCGATTTGAAAGGTCAACCCCCCTCATTAACATTTTGTCAACCAAAGCCCATACACCCTTTAGACGTAATTTTATCTTTTTAAAGGCCTAAAAAAAATTGATGATAGAGGACTTGCCACTGCATATACCTGAGCTTTTAATATGTCCTAGATTGTTAAAACCTATACCAACCCTAAAATAAAATCTTACTTTTAACGGTACCAACAACCATAAAACCAACCAATGACAACAAAGACCAAAACCAAAAGCCTGCTTCATGTAGGTGCTTTTGCAATACTGGTATTCTTTACAGGATGCAAGGACGAAACCAAAACCCCTGAAAAAAAGGCAACCAATAACACAATTCTTAAAGCTCCGAGCGGATTTTCAGTAGAAGAGATAGGGAAAGATTTGGGAGCTGTACGCCACTTGACCGTGGCCAGCAACGGGGATATCTATGCCAATAGGTCCGTGCTTAACGAAGGTAAGGCCATTATTGTTCTGAAAGATACCGATGATGATGGTACCGTGGACACACAGCATGAATTCGCAGACCTGCCCGGTACCGGAATACTGGCTACGGATAAATATCTCTACGCTTCTTCAAATGCTGCCATATTCCGATATGCGTTCAATGATGATCTAGAACTAATGGATACCGATAATCCTGAAAAAATAGTGGACGGCCTTATTGATATGGGTGCGGACAATGCTAAGCCTTTTACCATAGACAAGGACAATACCCTTTATGTGACCATTGGTTCCTGGAACGATGCCTGTAGGGATAACGAAACACAGGAGGGAATGATTCCTTGCCCCATTTTAGAAACCGCCGGAGGTATTTGGAAATTTCAGGCCAATGTTCCTGACCAAACCTTTACAGATGGGGAACGGTATGCAACGGGACTTAAAAATGCGGTGGGTATTACATGGAACCAAAGCACAAATTCATTGTTCGCCACTGATCACGGCCGTGGTGGCCTGCACAATTTTTATCCGGACCTCTATTCCAAAAAACAGGATGGGGAACTACCGGCGGAAACTTTGTACGAAATAAAGGAAGGTGATAATGCCGGATGGCCTTCTACCTACTATGATCCAATACAGAACAAACGTGTACTGGCACCGGAATATGGCGGGGACGGTGATAAAGAGGGAGAAATAGACGCTATTGAACCCCTAATGGCCTTTCCAGCTCACCTAGGCCCCAATGATTTGCTTTTTTACACCGGGAATATGTTTCCGGAAAAATACAGGAACGGCGCCTTTATAGCCTTCCACAACCAATCTCCAGAGCTTAAAATTGGTTTTTTGGTTGCTTTTGTGCCCTTTAAAGACGGTAAACCTAGCGGAAAATGGGAAATATTCCTGGATAATTTTGCAGGATATGACCTAAAAAACCCTGAGGGAGGAACTTTGCTACATAGACCTTGTGGACTGGCTCAAGGTCCCGACGGCGCCCTTTATGTCTGTGACGATTTTGGCGGTAGCATATTTAAAATCACTTATTAAGTATCAACTAAAAAACGAAATCATGAATCAATTAATGAACAAAACGCTAGTATGGGTCGTATTGGCCATGGCCCCCAGTTTGGTGGTTGGCCAAGATGCATCCATCGCCAGTACGTTTATATCCACCTTGACCCATTCTCAAAAAGAACAAACCGTATATCATTTTAAGGCCGAAGATCGGGATGATTGGCATTTTTTACCGTGGAGTTCCTATAAACGCCAGGGCATCCCCCTAAAAGAACTGAATACGGCGCAGAAGGATTTGGTGCATCAGCTTTTACAATCTTCGCTTAGCGATACCGGCTATCAACAGACAACTGAAATTATTGCGTTGGAGCATGTATTGGCCGCAAGTTCCGGTGACCCTGTTTATAGGGACCCCGAGCAGTACTATATTGCCATTTATGGAGACCCGGCCCAAGATGATGTTTGGATGTGGAGTTTTGAAGGCCACCATGTAGCGCTACAATTCACTACCGTTGGTGATACCGTTTCCTATACCCCAAGGTTTTTTGGTTCAAACCCCGGTAGGATCATGGAAGGTGATCGCAAAGGTTTTAGTCCGTTAATCAACGAAGAGGATATGGGCCTGCAACTGATACATATGCTTACCGATGAACAGCAGAAGGTAGCTATTGTCAGCGAAAGGACCTATAATGACATTATTAGCTTTAACACCCCTGTGGCCAAAAAACCGGATTTAGAAGGTATATTGGTCCAAGACATGACGGAGAAACAGAAAAAATTATTGATGGATATTATTTACGAATATGCCTCTACCATACCTGCAGATCAGGCCATGCAACGTATGGGCAGTATCCGCAAAGAGGAGCTTGAAAACCTACGGTTTGCATGGGCCGGTGCCACCGAACTTGGTAAGGCACATTATTACCGTATTCAGGGAAATACCTTTATGATCGAGTTTGATAATAGTCAAAACAATGCCAACCACATACATACCGTATGGCGCGATTTTGATGGTGATTTTGGTAGGGATATCCTAAAGGAACATTATAAGAGCCATACCCACTAAACCTCTACTACATTTTAAAAACCCCTTAAATAACACATTTAATTTATAGGGTTGATGATATATAAAAGGCTGGATGTAAAACAAAAAAACCCTTCAATTGCTTGAAGGGCTGTCCTCGAAGGAAGTGGTCCCACCTGGGCTCGAACCAGGGACCCCCTGATTATGAGTCAGGTGCTCTAACCAGCTGAGCTATAGGACCCGCGAAATGCGGATGCAATATTACTACTTATTTTTAACTGTCACAAACAAAATAAGCGTTACTCTTTAATTTCTTGGCACAACTCTACCAGCACCCCATTGGCGCTCTTAGGATGAACAAAGGCTACCCATTTATTATCCGCACCTTTTTTGGGCTTCTCGTTCAACAATGTAAATCCTTCGTGCTTTAAACGTTCCATCTCCGCTTTAATATCATCTACCTCAAAAGCAACATGATGTATACCCTCGCCCTTCTTTTCCAAAAATTTGGCAATTGGTCCGGTAGGATCCGTTGCTGCCAAAAGCTCGATCTTATTAGGTCCGTTTTGAAAGAAAGAGGTCATTACCCCTTCACTGGCAACTTCTTCCTGTTTATAGGGTGCAACGCCCAATAATTTCTCAAAAAGTTTATTGGAATCCTGCATGTTGTGCACTGCAATTCCCAAATGTTCTATCTTTTTCATGCCTAAATTGCTTCAGAGTGCATTCTATAGGGCTTAAGATACATTTTTCTATGTACTTTTGCAGTATGGAAACGCAAAGACAACGTAAAATAGCTGGGGTCATTCAAAAGGATATTGTCGATATTCTACAGAAGGCCGCCATAGATGGGGGACTACGAAATACGCTTATTTCGGTTTCCAAAGTTTCCGTTACGACAGATTTGTCCATCGCAAAAATTTACCTGAGCATTTTTCCCAATGATAAGGCCGGTGAACTTATGGAAGGCATAAAATCTAACCAGCCTTTAATTAAGCACGAACTATCACAGCGTACCCGAAATCAATTACGCAGGGTTCCAGAACTATTGTTCTACCTTGATGATTCTTTGGACTATATAGAAAATATTGAAAAATCGTTAAAACGCGAGGAAAACCCTATTGAAAACAGGGATTTATTGCCCAAGCGAAAAAAGTCCTGATCGTTTGAATTTTCCCTTATATATCGCCAAACGATATGTGCGTTCCAAAAGCTCACAGAACGCGGTCAACATTATTAATTTTATTACTTTTTTGGTAATCGTTATCGGTTCTGCCGCACTGTTCATTGTACTGTCCGCATTTGCCGGATTAAAAACTTTTAGCCTTTCGTTTACCGAATCCTTTGATCCACAACTAAAAGCCTTACCCATTACGGGAAAGACATTTTCATTGACCCCGGAACAGGAACAAAAATTGCTGGCAATAGATGGCCTGGCACACTATTCCAAAGAACTGGAGGAAAAAGTTTCCTTGGAACATAAAGGGAAGAACCATATTGCGTACATAAAAGGAATAGACAGTAATTATACCAAAGTAACGGGCGTAGATAGTACCTTGTACATTGGTGACTGGACAATTAACGACACCCAAGTGGTATCTGGGTTGGGTATCGCCAATATCCTAGGGGTAACCATAAACCAGTTTAGAAGCCCATTACAGATTTATGCCTTTAAACCGGGTAAGGGCTCTATTTCTCAACAACGCATTTCATCGCTCTATAATCAACTGCCAATGGTAATTGGTGGGGTATATGCGGTGGAGGCAGACCTGGACAATAAATATGTTTTTGCCGATTTACGCCTTACACAGGCCTTATTGGAGAAAGATTCGCTACAGGTATCTGGGGTAAATTTTAAAATGGACGAGGGTATTGACCCCAATACCGTGCGCCCTGCATTACGTGCCGTTTTAGGCCCTAATGTGGTGTTGAAGGATAGGCAGGAACTTAATAGTACGCTGTATAAAATGCTGAATACCGAAAATGTTGCCACATACCTTATTTTCACCCTTGTACTGATCATTGCCCTGTTCAATGTGGTGGGTGCCATTATCATGATGATCTTGGACAAACAACAGAATTCTAAAACATTATACAGTCTAGGAACAACGATAAAGGAATTGCGACACATTTATTTTGTCCAGGGAATATTGGTAACCGGTTTTGGAGGGTTGATCGGAGTTTTAATCGGAGTGCTCCTAATATGGTCCCAACTAACCTTTAGCTGGCTTATGATTACACCTTCTCTTGCCTACCCGGTTAAATTTGAGTTTATCAATATCGTCATTGTACTGACTACAATAGTGGTATTGGGCATCATTGCATCCAAGGTGGCGAGTAGTCGCATCAACAAAAAACTAATTGAAAGCTAGGAAAGGGTAAATTCGTGGTCTCCAAATTTTTCCAATACCTCATCAAAGGCCTCAAATACCGAAGCAGAATCGTCACTAGTGACCATTTTCATACGATACTCCTTAAAATTGGGAATTCCTTTGAAATAATTGGTATAATGCCTTCTGGTCTCGAACACACCCAATGTCTCTCCTTTCCAATCAATGGACATCTGTAAATGACGGCGCGCGGCATCTACACGTTCTTCCATGGTTGGCGGGGCCAAATGTGTGCCCGTTTCAAAAAAGTGCTTAATTTCCCTAAATATCCAAGGATATCCAATACTAGCGCGACCGATCATAGCGCCGTCCAGACCAAATTCATCACGCATTTTCATTGCCGCTTCCGGAGAATCCACATCACCATTGCCAAAAACGGGAATATGCATTCTTGGGTTGTTCTTCACCTCTCTAATGGGGTTCCAATCCGCATTACCCTTATACATCTGCGCACGGGTTCTACCATGTATTGAAATTGCCGCACAACCTACATCTTGTAATCGTTCTGCAACCTCAACGATTTTTATAGAATCATCGTCCCAGCCCAATCTTGTCTTCACAGTAATGGGTAAATTGCTGTGCTCTACCATGGCCTTAGTCAAGGATACCATTAAATCAATATCCTTTAGAATACCTGCACCTGCGCCCCTACTTACTACTTTCTTTACAGGACAACCAAAATTAATGTCTATAATGTCCGGGTTGGATTTTTCAACAATTTCCACGGACTGTAGCATACTCTCCAGATTGGCACCAAAAATTTGAATACCTACCGGGCGTTCCTTTTCATAAATATCAAGCTTCATCACGCTCTTTGCCGCATCACGTATCAACCCTTCTGACGATATGAACTCCGTATATACGACATCTGCTCCCTGCTCCTTGCAAAGGGCACGAAACGGGGGGTCGCTTACATCTTCCATAGGAGCTAAAAGCAACGGGAACTCCGGTAATTGTATGTCTCCAATCTTTGGCACGGTACCTTATATTTTAAGGATGCAAAGTTATATAAAATTACGAGATGCACCTTGGAAAGGATTTGACCACTACCCTAATTGCCAGAACCCTACTTGAGCAGCATGCACGCTCAATTTAAAAGAAAGCGTGTAAATTAGTACTCCTAATTGCTCATAACCGGGCGTACAACTATTAGAATCCATTTTTATTGGACAATACTCCTATGAATAATTCCTTGCTTGTTGTCCCTATCCCTTTTGAGCCTACCGTTTTTGGCGTTACGTTGAACATGCATTTGATTTTGGAATATTTGGCCTTTTTTATCGCCTTTAGGTATTATATCATCTTACGCAAAAAAAAGGGGGATGCCATTTCTTCGGAAAACAGGCTTTCCATAATAATCGGTGCTGTGTTTGGGGCCTTGCTCCTATCAAGACTGGTAGCCTTTTTAGAAAACCCCAACTTACATTTTGAGCAAGGTCTACTTTTTAACCTGAACAACAAAACCATTATGGGCGGCCTTTTTGGCGGATTGTTGGGGGTAGAACTGGCTAAAAAGATAATTGGAGAACAACGTTCTTCTGGGGACCTTTTTACCTTGCCTATACTTTTTGGAATTATCATAGGTCGGTTAGGATGTTTTCTGGCCGGTGTAAAAGAGTTTACCTATGGTAAAGAAACTTCTTTTTTTATGGGGATGGATTTGGGTGACGGGGTTACAAGGCACCCTATCGCATTGTACGAAATTCTTTTTTTGTCCGTACTTCTGATAGTCATCAAAAAACTACAAAAAAACAACGCATTACCTACTAACGGCGACTATTTTAAACTATTTATGGTTAGCTATTTTGTATTTCGTTTTGCCGTGGAATTCTTAAAACCCAACCAGTTTTATATCCTTGGCCTAAGCAGCATTCAAATATTATGTTTAATTTGTTTCCTATACTACCACAAGTTCATTGTTCAAGGAATTGTCTATGCCCGAAAAAAGTTACACGTATTATGATTTTACTATAAGCCTATGCCCAGAATGTCTTAGAAGGGTAGATGCCAAAATCGTTTTTGAAAACGAGAAGGTATATATGCTTAAACACTGCAAAGAACACGGCAGGTCCAAAGTTTTGATTGCTGATGATATTGAATATTATAAGAACATAAGAAACTATAACAAAGCTTCTGAATACCCAAAAACGTTTAATACCCAAACCCACTTTGGTTGTCCGTATGACTGCGGGCTCTGCCCTGACCATGAACAGCATTCGTGCCTAACGGTCGTTGAACTTACAGATCGTTGTAATTTAACCTGCCCTACCTGTTATGCAGGCTCGTCTCCCACCTATGGCCGTCACAGGACCGTGGAGGAGGTAAAACAAATGCTTGACGTTATCGTGAAAAATGAAGGCGAACCGGATGTGGTTCAATTAAGTGGTGGCGAACCTACAATGCACCCCCAATTCTTTGAAATCATGGACTATGCAAAAACATTGCCCATTCGTCATTTAATGTTGAACACCAACGGAATAAAGATTGCCAAGGATTTTGAATTTGCCAAACAATTGGCAACCTATGCCCCTGACTTTGAGATTTACCTTCAGTTCGATTCCTTGAACGATACTATTTTACAAACCTTAAGGGGTGCAGATTTGGCGAATATAAGGTTACAGGCCCTGGAACATTTAAACCGGTTAAACCTTTCCACTACCTTGGTGGTTACCCTGCAGAAAGGCCTTAACGACCATGAAATGGGCAGCACCATAGACTTCGCCTTAAAACAACAATGTGTTCGGGGGGTCACTTTTCAACCCACACAGATTGCAGGTAGGTTAGAAAATTTTGAAGTGGATGAAAATAGGATAACCCTAACCGAGGTTCGAAGAAAAATTTTAGAACAGTCCCCTTTATTTAGTGCAGACGATCTTATCCCGGTACCCTGTAATCCAGATGCCTTGGTCATGGCCTATGCTTTAAAGCTGGGAAATGAGGTTAGTCCGCTAACACGTTATATTAATCCTGATGATTTGTTGAACGAAGGAAAAAACACCATTATATATGAACAGGACGAACAATTGCACGGAAAAATGATCGAACTGTTCAGTACCGGCAATTCCGTAGAAACAGCATCTGAAAACCTAAAAAGCATTATGTGCTGCCTGCCGGAAATCGATGCCCCAGAACTGGGATATGACAACCTGTTCAGAATTATCATCATGCAATTTATAGATGCCCATAACTTTGACGTTAGGGCCATTAAAAAGTCATGCGTGCACATTGTAAACAAAGATTACAAAATCATTCCTTTTGAAACCATGAACCTATTTTACAGGGATGAAAAGGTGGCGCGTTTAAAAGAACTACAAACAGAAGTGTTATGATATTGGAAGTTGGTAACCTTGATGGCATCTTTATACTGATCTTCTTGATCATGTTTGGTCCCGCCCTATTATTCATACTCATTGGAAGTATATTATTTGCCAAAAAAAAGAAAAAGGCCGGCAAGGTTTTTATGATCTTAGCAGGGGTCTATCTATTGATCAGTATTGGATACTGTGGTATATTGATGTCCTCCTAAATCTTTATAATCGTTTTCCCTCATCAGTATTCTTGCGCTTGTAATTATCACGAATCTTGGTATTGCCAAATTTATATCTAAAACCAAATACAAATAGCCTGTTTTCCCACCTGGTACTGATACTGTTTCGTTGGTCAAGATAATTTCTGGTTGAATTATAATTACCGTTGTTAAATATATCCTCCACGGCCAGAGATAAACTGGCCGCCTTGTTCCATAATGTCTTTCTAAAGGCAAGCCCCAATTTACTAAAGGACTCAAATTTGGCGTTACCACTAATACGAGGCGTAAAATGGGTAAACGTTAAATCTGCATACAATGATTTATCACTCAACAAGGTAAAACTGTTCGTTGCTCGGGTATGGGTGGTCCATATATCATTTTCTACGATGAGACCCGTTCCCGGATCTCTAAAACTATCCTTGTCATAGTAATGACTAATGAGGAAGAACAAGTTCCAATAAGAAGTCAGGTTTTTGGAAATACTGGCATCCAGGCCATAATAATAATTGGTTTCCAGATTAATGTATTGGGTACGTAATATATTGGCGGTATTATCCTGAAACACTTGTTGGGATTGCTCATTTGATTTTTTACTGGCAAACAATACTAGCTTATAGGTTTTGTCATACACATAATCTAACTGGAGATAATCACTATATGCCGGTTTAAGTTCTGGGTTGCCCTCTTCAATGGAATTGGCCGAATAATAAAATTGAAAGGGGTTTATATCCCCATATCTTGGTCTGGTAATGCGCCTAAAAGATTTTAGGTAAAAGGCATTTTTATCTATGGTGTATGACACGGACAATGAAGGGAAAACGTTAAAGTATGACCTTGTAGTTGTATTGACCCCAGTATTCAACTCACCTTTAGAATCTGTATATTCCCCTCTAAGACCTACGTTCATTTTCCAATTTTCCCAGTTGTTATTTAGGCTTATATAACCGGCATAAATCTGTTCGTCGTAATTGAAAACCCCAAACTCCGTAGGCTGTACCCCCTCTACTGCAGTATCAAACCCTATTTGTTCAATACCTGCTTCAGAATTTATGGTGGCCAGCCTTAAACCTGTCTCTAAGGTTGTGTGGTCGTTAAAAGGGTACGTTAGATCTGTCTGCAAACTGTATAGGTTAATGATCTGGTCAGATGACACTTCTAAAGTGTTTTCTGAAGTATAGACTGATGCGCCCTGAACAATGTCATTCGTTATAACCTGCTCCCTTTTATTATCATAGTACGTAAAGTGTGCATTGGTGGATAGTGTGGCTCCTTTATCGTTTATTTTATGTACCCAATCTATATAATTAGCACTATTGAACATATCATTGTCCAATGTATTCAATCCTTGCAATTGCGCGGTCAACTCCCCATCAAGGTCCTCAATAGCGGTCTGGGAAGAAAAACGCCTTGCCCTATTGGGGGTAAAACTGCCATTTGAAGTAACGCTAAGGGTGTTTTTTTCATCCAGCTGAATATCTAAAAATACATTAAGGTTATGTTTCTTTTCTTTAGTGACCGATTTTTGCTCGGCGGTCCATTGTTCACTTTCCTGCCCATCTTCAAAAAAACTGGTGATATCCGTATATCGTGCCCAATTGCGGTTATGACTAAAACTATAATTCGTAGAAAAATCTATTTTTCTGCCCTTAAAGAAATGGTCCATACCTATTGTATGTTTTGGCAGGACTCCTTGGGTGTACCTATTAAAAACGGCACCGTTATATCCTGAGACCAAATTCTTTTTCATTTTAATATCAAGCACCAATCCGCCTTCTGCACTGTACTTGGCGGGTGGACTCGTAATTACCTCTATGGATTCTACGTTACTTGCAGAATTGCCCGTCAGTAGATTAATAATATCCTCTTCCGGCAAATTGATCCTTTTGCCATTGATCATGATGTTTACTTTGGAACTACCGTTAATATACAGTTTGTTGTTCATGACCATTACACCGGGAGTACGTTTTAAAACGTCCCAAATATCTCCCTCTGCCAAAGCGGTGTTTTCAATATTAAAAATATGCCGGTCAGCCAAATGTTCAATCTTAGGTTTTTGATGGGTTACCACTACCTCATCCAACAATTGGGCATTGTTCAACCTCAGCGTAGGCATTTTCATGTCTTTGGTCAATTTAAATACAGGGCTTTCAACCGTATTTTCTATGTAACTGGCCGCTATGCTATACTCGCCTTCGGTTACAGATTTAAACATGTAAAACCCCTTATCATCGGTTACGGTGCCCTTAATGAAATCACCAGTATTGGTCAATAGAATAATATTGGCCAAAACAACCGGTTGCTCCTCGGAATCCATGATCAAACCGGTAATCGTAAAATCTTGCGAAAAGGCTAGGGATGTTGTAAAAAGTAGTAATAGTGTGGTAATTAAATCCCTCCTCATTTATGTTGGTTCTTACCACTAAAATAGGAAAGTAAATCGGAAATGTCTGACAGAAATGTTAAAAAATTAACAGGAAAAATTACTAAATTTTTAAAATTGAATCTGTACTCAATTATCCAGGCGATCACGCTCTATTTTATCGATATCCCTTTGATTATCCTCTAAACGGAAATTACCAAAATTATAGGTGAACCCAAATTTAACGTACTGGGTTTCCGGGGTAGACAGAAACCTATTGTCCTGGTTGAGGTAAGTGGAAGTAAAATAGGTATTGTACTTGTTTAAAAGATCATTGGCGCTTAGACTTAAAACCATTCTATTTTTGTTAAAGGATTTTCTAAGTCCCAAGGTCAAATTCATTAATTCATCTTGAATATAGGACCCTTGCAAATAGCCCGATAAGTACACAAAGCCCAATTCTCCCTTAAAGGTGCCGTCCTTGGACAGCGTTAGGTAATTGGTCAAATCTACATAAGCTCCTTGATAATCAAGAGCGAACGAATTTTCATTGCTCTGTACGGCCAAGAATGTTTCGTCCTCATGAAAGAGAGATATGTAGCTGTACAAGTACCAATTGTTGCTGATAGACTTTCCATAGGTGAAGTCTATGCCGTAAGAGGTGCTTTTCAACACATTCTGGGTTACGTCCCGTACCACCAAATTGGTATTGTCCTGAAAGGTCAATGTTGAAATGTACCTACCATTATCCCGGTAATAAAAATCAAAAAAGTATTCTTGTTGTAAGGTATAGTTAAGATTAAAATTATGGCTAAAATTTGGGGTCAGGTTAGGATTGCCCTCCTCAAAAGTACGTTCGTTGATATATGTTCTGAACGGGTTTAAATCATCATATCTTGGCCGTTTCAACTTCCTGGAATAGTCCAATGAAATACTATGGTCATCATTTATGGTATGTAATACGAACACGGAAGGGAAAAACTCCAGGTATTCCAGATCATTAATTGTGGTAACACTTGCAGATACGCCCGTACTTTTAGTTTGCTCTGCACGTAACCCAGATTTAATACTCCATTTCTCCCAATCTTTGGACAGACTAACATAAGCGGAATACACATTTTCATCATACGTGTAATCATCTGACAGATTGGCTATGAACTGGGAGCCATTATTCTGTAAAAAATAATCAAGGGTACTTTTTGAATCTATAAACGATCCCTTGACCCCGGTTTCAAATGAAATACTGCCAAAATAATTGCTATAATCCAATTGTGCGGTTTTTATATCTATTTGCTGGTCCGCAATCGTAAAAAAATTATACTCGCGCACAAACGACCCGTCAGGTAAAAAATAGTCCGAACCCACATCCTGGCCACGGTTAAAATCAAAATACGTGTAATGGGCATTTGCGTTTAAACTGCCCTGGTCTTTAAAGGTGTGCTTAAAGGTTAAATCACCCGAAAGGTTAGTTTTTTTCTCGTCCAAATAACTGTTTGTAGTAAATGTGGAATCTATAATACCGGCACCGTTCCTTATTATGGTTTCTTGAAAATACTCGGCATCCCGCTTGGGCTGTAATTGGGTATTGGTCGTAAGGCTTAAGACATTTCTGTCATCTATCTCATAATCAATGTTCAGTGCGGCAATATGTGCCTGGGTACGTATTATTTGGTCAAAATCAGTGTGCCAAATGGAAAAAACACCTCTCTCATCCTTAAAATTAATGGTATTCAACAAACCCTTATATTCCTTTTTTGGTACATAATTATAATTGGCATTCACATTCAGTTTATTGGTCTTATAAAAGTGCGATGTGCCAAAATTATACTTTGGAAATACTCCTTGGGTATACCCTGCACTAACATTGCCTTTATACCCCAATGAAACATTTTTACTGGTAATGATGTTCAGCACTGAGCCCCCTTCCGCATCATAACTTGCGGGCGGATTATGAATGACCTCTACCGATTTTATATGCTCCCCTTGATAGTTTTCCAAGAGACTACGTACTTCTTCTGCCGATAGTTGTACTTTTCTATTGTTAATATATACAGTAGTGGCTTGGTTACGAACCTTTAATTCATCATTGTTCACGATTACTCCTGGAGTCTGGCGCAATATATCCCAAGAACTGTTTTGGGACAACGCCGTGTTTTCCACGTTAAAAACTATACGGTCTACCTTACGTTCAACGGCTGGTCTATTGCCCACCACCGTAACTTCATTTAACTCTTCTGCACGCTGGGGTATAAGGATGGCACCTATTCTGGTGTCCATAAAAATTTCCAATGCCAAATATTCTGAAGTTTGACCAATATAAGAGGCCTGTAAAAAGTAAAGGCCTTCATTGATATTGTCCATTATGAAAGCTCCATCTTCATCTGCAGAAGTTCCCTTGACCATAGTAGAGTCAGAAACTTGTAATAGAAATACTGAAGCAAAAGGAATGGGTTCTTGGTTTTGATCCTTGATACTACCCTTTAATTCATAGGTTTGTGCAAGAATACTTTGGGTTATACCCAATACAAACAACAAGGTGGTCAATAGTATTTTCAATGCTAACTTGGGGTTATATATCAAATCTAATTAAAAAATTGATGTTTTCAATTACAAATACTGTAATCCAAAAAGAAACTTAAATACATTAAATAGACCAATACGGCAAAGTTTAGCGCTTTAATTTAGATTATATTTGCAGTCGCTCAATATCAACAGCGATCGTACCGTTGTTGTTTTGGCCTTTTTATTATCGTAATCGCTATGAAAAACATTAGAAATTTCTGCATAATTGCCCATATTGACCATGGTAAAAGCACCTTGGCCGATCGTCTTTTGGAGTTTACCGGTTCTGTTACGGACCGTGAAAAGAAAGAGCAATTATTGGATAGTATGGATCTTGAAAGGGAACGTGGTATTACCATTAAGAGCCATGCCATACAAATGGACTATATCTATAAAGGTGAACAATACGTGTTGAACCTGATAGATACCCCGGGCCATGTGGATTTTTCCTATGAAGTTTCGCGCTCCATTGCTGCCTGTGAAGGGGCTTTGTTGGTGGTAGATGCGGCACAGAGTATACAAGCACAGACCATTTCTAACCTATATCTGGCGTTGGAGAACGACCTGGAGATCATACCGGTTTTGAACAAGGTAGATTTGCCCAGTGCCAACCCAGAGGAAGTTACGGACGATATCGTTGACCTGTTAGGTTGTAAGGCAGAGGAGGTCATACCTGCCAGCGCAAAGACCGGTATAGGTATAGAGGAAATTTTGAGCGCTATTATTGAACGTATTCCCGCTCCAAAAGGTAATCCTGACGAAGCACTACAAGCGTTGGTGTTCGATAGCGTTTACAATCCGTTCAGGGGAGTGGAAACTTACTTTAGGGTAGTAAACGGTTCTATTAAAAAAGGGCAAAAGATAAAATTCGTAGCTACGGATAAAAGCTATTTTGCCGATGAGGTAGGTACCCTAAAATTAACACAACACCCTAAAAAAGAAATTAAAGCTGGTGACGTAGGTTATTTGATCACCGGTATCAAGGATGCCAGGGAGGTAAAGGTGGGTGATACGATTACGGATTCCGCCAATCCTACAAAAAATCCCATTGGTGGTTTTGAAGATGTAAAACCTATGGTATTTGCAGGTATATACCCAGTGGATACCGAAGATTTTGAAGAATTGAGGTCCTCCATGGAAAAACTACAGCTGAACGATGCCTCTTTGGTATTTACTGCAGAAAGTAGTGCTGCCCTCGGTTTTGGATTTCGTTGCGGATTCTTGGGAATGCTGCACATGGAAATTATACAGGAGCGCTTGGAGCGTGAATTTGATATGACCGTTATTACAACGGTACCCAACGTAAGTTATCATGCGTTTACCCGCAAAGACCCTACGGTGCCTTTGATCGTAAACAACCCCAGCGACCTGCCAGACCCTTCTACCATTGATCGTGTAGAGGAGCCTTATATAAAGGCAACCATAATAACAAAGTCTGATTTTGTGGGCAACGTCATGTCCCTTTGTATTGAAAAGCGTGGGCAAATTACCAATCAGACCTATTTGACCACAGAACGGGTGGAACTTAATTTTGATATGCCCTTGGCCGAAATTGTTTTTGATTTCTATGATCGTCTAAAAACAGTTTCCAAAGGTTACGCCTCATTTGATTATACCCCTATAGGTATGCGCCAATCTAAATTGGTACGTGTGGATATCCTGTTAAATGCCCAGACCGTGGATGCCCTCTCTGCGCTGATACATTTTGATAGCGCTACCACTATTGGTAAAAAGATGTGTGAAAAGTTGAAAGAATTGATACCAAGACAGCAGTTTGATATTCCTATACAGGCGGCTATTGGATCTAAAATCATTTCCAGGGAAACCATTAAGGCCCTTCGTAAGGATGTTACCGCCAAATGTTATGGTGGTGATATTTCACGTAAGAGAAAGCTTTTGGAAAAACAGAAAAAAGGTAAAAAACGTATGCGCCAAGTGGGTAATGTGGAAATTCCACAAGAAGCTTTTATGGCCGTTTTAAAACTTAACGATTAAGGCTTTTCTTTGTTATCGTCCTTTTTTTCCGAATCATCTGTAGGGAACATTTTGCCTAAATAGGCCAATTTGTACCCTTTTTGAATATCGGTAAAATCCTTGCTGAAAGCCGTAATGATCTGTATATCTCCCTCTAAATCCTTTAGGAACAATGGAATAATGTCGTTATCCGCCTTGGTAATCTCGATCAAGCCTTCATAGTGTTCCGTATCATGAAGTTCTATCTCATGAATGGCAGGAAATTTCCTGGCCGCCTCGGCAAGTTTTATAAAATCATCTGTATGGGAGAACAATCCTTCCTTAGGGTTTTTCTCGGGATCGTTCATTTCATCTGCATCTACCAGTCTAAAAGAACCATTTTCCCCAAAAGCATCCTGAAATTTATTGATGGCATATTTGTTAATGTCTGAATTTCCTGTCAATGCCATTAAATATCCAATATCGTTCAGTTCAATATTGTCCGTCAAATTATCGGAATATACGTTCGCAGAAAAGGCTTCTAGACCGAGCTTGCTGGCCTTGTCAATGTTTGTCTGGTTATTGTCGATCAACACTACATGCCTATCGTTCTTGTGTAAATATTCCCCAATTAACCTTGATGCCTTAGAAGCTCCTAATATCAAAATCCCTTCTGATTTGTTTAAGAACACTCCCACCATTTTGGCAAAGATACGGGCAGTGGTGGCATTTAAAAGCACAGTTCCCAAAACAATCATAAATACCAGAGGGGTAATGTACTCGGCACCGGGCTCTCCTCTGGACAAAAGTTTGGAGCCGAACAAAGAAGCAATACCTGCTGCAACGATACCACGCGGTCCTACCCAACTAATGAACATTTTTTCATTGAACTTTAAGTTAGAGCCTATGGAACTTAAAAATACCCCTAGCGGCCTAATAATCAACACAATACTTAGGAACAGGGCAATGGTCTTCCATGTAAATATTAATTGAAGGTCCGTAATATTTATATTGGCTGATAGTAATATAAAAAGTATGGAAATCAACAGGATGCTCAACGATTCCTTAAAGTAAAGCAATTCCTTTATATTGGGCAGTTCCGTATTGCCCATAACCATACCCATGACCACAACGGCCAATAAACCGGATTCATGGGCAAATAAATCTGACATGACAAATACCCCAAGGACAACGGATAGGGTGGCAACGTTTAATAGGTAATGAGGAATAGCATTCTTCTTGATTAAAAAAGTCAACGCATGTGCAAAAGTGAAACCAAACGTAAAACCGAACAACAGGATTTTACCAAATTCTATTAACGCCGTCATAGTATAGGCCTGCCCTTCGCCAACACTTATGAATTCATACACCAGTACCGCGGCCAAAGCACCTATTGGGTCTATAAGAATACCTTCCCATTTTAATATAGCGGATACATCCTTTTTAAGGGGTATATTCCTTAATATGGGAGTAATTACCGTTGGGCCGGTCACGATAATCAAGGCGGAGAACAAAAAACATAATTGCCATGAAAGGCCAAAAAGAAAATAGGCGGCCAAAGCTGCACCAAAAAAGGTTGTTACACTACCCAGTGTTATCAGTTTCGTAATTACAGGGCCTATGCTTCTAATTTCTGAGCGCTTTAAGGTGAGTCCACCCTCAAATAAAATTATACTTATGGCCAAAGAGACAAAATAATACAGACTTTCTCCGGGAAACAATCCTTTTTCCCCATTCCAAATAGGTGCTATGATTTTTGAACCATCTTCCGTATATAGTGTAGATAAAGGCCCTACCAGAAGACCTATAAGAATGAGCGGTAAAATTGCAGGAAGCTTTAAACGCCATGCCACCCATTGTGCAAGTATTCCCAAAATAATGATTCCTGCCAGTTCTAGCATATTCTGTATTTTGGTTAAAAATAACAATTTAACGGTATTAAACACCATAAAGTCTTATCCTAAACCTAGCATTTTTGACGCTTTGAAAAATTGTAGCAATTTTGTCTGCTAATTTAAAAGAATCAAAGGACGTTAAATCATTCCTCTCCTTACTTACAAAACTTTATAGTTCATTTCCATTCGGGTTATCTTCACCTTCACATAAGACCAACTTTTTCGGAAACCGCGCATATTGTAAATTTTCTTACAGAAAATGTTTGTATTACCAAAAATAGTGGCATTACCAAGGAGTACCGCTCTTGATAATTAAAATTCCCCATCTGAAGATTAGAATATTGGCTATAGAAGATAACGAAGCCAGAAACCGTATTTATTAGAGGCATTACCCGAGCTTACAACCGTAATACTTGATTTTCAATATAGCGTTAATTATCAGGGATATTCAGCTAATTGCCCGTAGATTTTAATACAATTATTCTACTTAACAATAATTTTTAAACCCCTATAGACCACTAATAAAACACCCACCTCGTTTTAAATTTTATAATACGCTTTGTCTTACAAATTTCGCAGAAATTACCTGTAGTTAAAAATCATTTTTTAACTTTACTTATGTTCTCCCCAACATAATAAAAATTAATACTTATGAACTAATATGTTGGCAGAACCCAAATTATATTTCAAAACATTCTTAAATGTTTGAAAAAAAATATTTTTCCATATTTAAAAAACCCCTCTTAATTGGGTTCTTGGTATTTCTGCTTTCCTTCATTATTATTCAAGCATTTATATATCAAAGGGTTCAATTACAACTAAAAGAAGAGCAGCAGAGGGTTCATAATAGGGCATTGAAATTAAAGGGCGACCTTAATTTTGCCATGGGACAAAGTTATTTGACCACCCAAACGTTGTCCTATATCGTTGAAAATTATGGAATACCGAAAAACTTTGATAGTATTTCCAAACTTTTGCTCAACAACAATGCCTATGTAGATGCACTGGAATTGGTTAATGGCGAGGGGACCATAACCCATATTTATCCTTTAGCGGGAAATGAAATTTTAGGGTTCAATATCTTTAAGGATTCCGTTGCCAAAAAAGGGGCCCTGTACAGTAAGGAAAAAAATGACCACTTTACCATTGGACCAATTAGATTAAAACAAGGCGGAGTAGGTTTTGTATCTAGAAAACCGTTGTATAAAGAAAATCAATTTGCAGGTTTTGCCGCAGCTATTATACGGTTATCCACTATAGTGGAACTAGTGGAGTCCGCTTCAGAAGACCTAACCGCTTTTTCGTACCAACTAGCAAAAATAAACGAAGATCAAACAGAAGAGGTCTTCTATTCTTCAAAAAATATTGCTCTGGACAATGCAGTTAATGTACCCATAACTACCCAACAGGGAGAATGGAAGTTATATGTAATATCTACCGACCCCCATTCCTTTGCTGCTTTTTGGCCCATATCAATGCTTGGTTTTGTTTTTTCTTTCATCTGTGGCGCTTTTATCTGGTTTATTACCCGCCAACCTATAAAATTGAACCAAATGGTCCAAGAAAAGGTGCTCTTGCTAAAAGAAAACCAACACAAATATGAAACCTTGGTGGAGCAAGCTTCAGACGGGATCATTGTTTCTAACAAAGCGGGAGATATTTTGGATATCAATGAAACAGGTACCGCAATGTTCGGGTATACCAAAAAAGAAATATTAGAAAAAAACTTTAATGATCTGGTGTCCCCAGAAGATTTGGCCAAACTACCGCTACGCTATCATAAAATTACAAAGGAAAAGCCCTTTGTGTCCGAGCGGAACATGATTCGTAAAGATGGCAGTACATTTTCTGGCGAAATAAGTTCCAAGGTTTTACCGGACAACACCGTACAAGGCATAGTAAGGGACGTTACGGAAAGAAAAAATCTGGAAAAAATTGCGCAGAACAACCTAAAAATTTTCAGCAAGGCGTTTAACAATAGTACCATTGGTATGACCATTAGGGACGAAAACAATCTTTTAGTGGACGCCAATACATGCTTTTTAACATTAACGGGGTATAGCCTAGAGGAAATAAGGGGGAAATCCATATCTGAACTGGGACTGGTCAACACCAAAGATTTGAACAGGGAAAATACTGCTGCCCATTCCTTGACCAGTGCGGATAAAATCGACAAAATGGAGGTCGACATCTTTGATAAATCAGGCAAAACTTTGCATGTGCTGGCTTCTGTAGAACCTTTTGAGTTTGAAGGCAGAAACTTATGTCTTTCTACCTTTATAGATCGGACAGAAACCAAAAAAGCACATATAAGCCTGCGTCAACGGGAAAAGGAGTATAGACAGTTGACCGAGCGAATTTCCGATGCCTTTGTTTCTTTTAATAGGGAATGGAAGTTTAAGAGCATCAATGCCAAGGCGGCAAAAATTGTAGGTATGAAGGTCGAAAAAATGATCGGCAAAAATCTGTGGTCTACGTATCCCGAATTTAAAGACTCTGACGCTTATGCTGTTTTTACAGGCGCAATGGAAACTCAAGAGTACACCCATTTTGTACAATATCATGCCACACATGATAGTTGGATCGAAAACCATTTGTATCCATCAGAAGATGGGCTATCCATATACTTTAGGGATATCACCAAAAAGAAACAGGCAGAACTTGAAAAACAGCAATTAATAGCCTTGGTTGAGAACAGTCCCGGTTTTATTGGATTGGCAACCTTAGAAGGGAAATCTATCTATGTGAACAAGGCCGGCAAACAATTAGTGAGTATTGCTCCCGATGATGATCTTTCCCAAATAAATATTTTAGATTATTTTCCTATAGAATATAGGGATATTGTTGCTTCCAGTCATTTACCCTCTGTTCTTGAAAACGGTATTTGGACCGGTGAGATTGCTTTTAGAAATTTTAAAACCAATGAACCTATACCCTTAGAACTATCCAGTTTTTTAATCCATGATAGCGCCAATAATCCTATAGCAATAGGCTGTATTGCATTTGATCTTACAGAGCATAAAAAAGCACAAAATGAAATACTTGACCTTAAAAGTAAAATGGACACGGCAATACGTATTGCCAAAATAGGGTATTGGGATTGGAACCTTGATACCGGGATCATTGATTGGTCGCCAAGGATGTATGAAATTTATGACGTTACCCCCGGGACCTTAATTACGGCAGATATGGTTGAAAAATTAGTTCACCCAGATGACCTTGACCACCATAAAAATATCTTGGAGCAGTTAAGCCCAAAAAATGAAGGTAGCTCTTTTACCTACAAAACCATAAATGCTGCCGGTAAAATTAAATATGTGCTGGTAGAGATGGAAGTGGAAGAGGATGAAAACAACAAACCCATTCGATATAGGGGAACTGTAATAGATATCACAAAACAGAAAGAATCAGATAATAAGATAATTGACCTACAGGCAAAAATGAACGCCGCGATTAGAATAGGAAAATTTGGGTACTGGAATTGGAATATGGACTGTGATATTGTAGAATGGTCACAAGAAATGTACAGCATTCATCATATTGAACCCAACACCCCAATGACCGTTGATATGGTCAAAAACGTCATATATGAAGATGATAGGTCTATTCTAGAAAATAGGTTAAATGTAAAAATGGGTGAAAAAACAGATTCACCAAGTGTTTATAGAATTTTACTAAAGGATAAAACGTTTAAGTACATTCTGGCATTTTCTGAATTAATTTATGATAAAAACGGTAAACCAATACGGTACCATGGTACTGCTATGGATATAACAAATAGTGTCTTGGCCGAAAGAGCATTAAAGGAAAGCCAAGAGAAGTTTGAAAAGGCCTTTCAGACAAACCTAATGGGTATGCTCATCATAGATTCCAACAGAAGGGTTCTAGAGGTAAACTCAACAGTGCTTACACTCTTTCACCTTAATAAAAATGACCTTTTAGGTAAAACTATATTGGAGAGCGGCGCTGTTGTTATGAACGATTATGACGATAATAAAAGAGCAAAATTATGGTCAAAGTTTACAGAAGAGGGTAGATTAAAGAACTATGAGTTTAAAGTAAGCTTGGCCAACGGTCAACGAATAACCTTGCTTGTCTCCATAGAACCCCTATTTTATAACCACAAGGAAAATTATCTGGTTACACTAATAGACGATACCAAACGAAAAGATGCAGAAGACGCTTTGGCCCTGCAAAACGTACAACTAAAGAAAACGAATTCTGAACTGGATAGTTTCGTGTACAGTGCCTCTCATGAACTAAGGGCTCCATTAACTTCCGTTTTAGGGCTTATTGACCTTAGCATGTCCGAAAATATTGATCAAGATTTGATGATCAATCTTCAAATGATGGAAAAATCAATTAAAAGATTGGACGATTTCATAAGGGATATCATTGAATACTCAAGAAACAAACACTTACAGATCAGCAAGGAACCTATATCTTTCCAGCAACTAATTGAAAGTGCCATAGATACTTTTTGGTACCTTGAAAACACGAAAAACATAAAAATAAACGTTAGTGTTAAAGATGAAATCCCATTTGTGTCGGATACAAAGAGAATTTCAATCTTATTGAACAATTTTATTTCTAATGCCATTAAATACCATGACCTATCCAAAAAGCATCCAATGATATGGATAGATATCACCACCTCTAAAAAAGAAGCGGTGATCGTGATCAAGGATAACGGCCTTGGAATGGAAGAAGCACAAATAGAACGTATTTTTGATATGTTCTATAGAATATCATCCCAAATCATGGGTACGGGTATAGGCTTATTTATCGTTAAGGAAATTATGACGAAACTAAACGGTACGATCAATGTTACATCATCCTTGGGAGAAGGATCAACTTTTACTTTAAAATTACCAAATGAATCAAGAACAAACTAATAAAGCACTTTCGGTATTGTTAATTGATGACTCCGATGTCGACAACTTCATCAATAAGGCGATCATTTCAAAAGAAAAATGTGTGGACTCTATAATAATCAAATCTTCTGGAATGGATGCCCTAGCTTATTTGAACAGTGTTGCCGATAATCCAGATACGCATCCGGATGTTATATTTTTAGATATTAGAATGCCTAGAATGAACGGCTTTGAATTCTTGGACGAGTATATAAAACTGCCCGAAGAATTAAAAAAACATCCACAAATATTTATTTTAAGTTCTTCATTGGATCCCGTAGATAGTGAAAACGCGGAAAAATATGATTTTATAAAAGGCCATCTATCCAAACCATTGGCACATCATAACCTTACCGAACTTTTACTAAAGGAGGCATAGCAAACATTTTGGACTTATAAACCCGGCCATTTCAATGTCAAATTTAATTTTGGCCCAAATACATAAATGATAATATATTCTTAATAATCCTATCATTTCATGTGCTTTTATTATTTTGCCCTTTATGAAAATTTATCCTGTAGAAACCGGCAACTTTAAATTGGACGGAGGGGCCATGTTCGGAGTTGTTCCCAAGACTATTTGGCAGAAAACAAATCCTGCCGATGCCAATAACCTTATCGATATTGCCGCCCGAAGCCTTTTGATAGAAAATGGCGACCAACTGATTTTGGTAGATACAGGTATGGGAAACAAGCAGTCCGATAAATTTTTTAGCTACTATAACCGTTGGGGAGATTTTACCCTGGACAAGTCACTTAACAACCTTGGTTTTCACAGAGATGATATTACGGATGTCTTTTTGACCCACTTGCATTTTGACCATTGTGGAGGAGCCATACAATGGAACAAAGATAGAACAGGTTATGAGCCCGCCTTTAAAAACGCAAGGTTTTGGTCCAATGAAAAGCATTGGAAGTGGGCAACACAGCCAAACCCTAGGGAAAAAGCTTCTTTTTTAACGGAAAACCTTATGCCTTTGCAAGAAAGTGGTCAATTACATTTTATAAAAGAAACGGAAACCGCTTTTTCATCTAACAACTCGTTGGATTTTGATATTCGCTTTGTAAATGGGCATACGGAAAAACAAATGTTGCCACAATTTACGTATAAGGAAAAGACCATGGTCTTCATGGCTGATCTTATACCTACCGTAGGACATATTCCATTGCCTTATGTAATGGGTTATGACACCAGGCCGCTGTTAACCATGCAAGAAAAAGAACGTTTTTTAAACGAAGCTGCGGAAAACCATTATTACCTTTTCTTTGAACACGATGCCCACAACCAATTATGTACTTTAAAACATACCGAAAGAGGTATACGCCTAGACCAGCTTTTTACTTTTAATGAAGTATTTGGTCAAAATTAACTGTAAATCTTAAAACTAATTCAATACCCATATATGACAAATACATATTTAAAACCCCTGATAATTACTTCCTTGGTTGCCCTATTAACAAGTTGTGGCAGTACCAGCCCTGCTTCCAGTGGCGGATTAATTCTTACCCCTGTTGAAAACATTGATGCTACACCTCTAAAAATTTCTAATCTAACCGATGATGAAAAGAAAAATTGGGGACACTTAGACCTTGTAGCCGATACCATACCGGGTATGAGCGTCAACAAGGCTTACGATGAAATCATTAAAAATAGAAAAGGGACCAAGACAATTGTTGCGGTGCTTGATTCTGGAATTGATTTAAACCATGAGGATTTGGATGGTGTTTTATGGACCAATACCAAAGAAAAGGCAGGAAATAACATTGATGATGACGGTAATGGTTATATAGATGATATTCATGGATATAATTTTCTGGGCGAATCTTACAATGAACAATTGGAGTATGTACGTATGCTCCGCTTAAATATTGGAGACGCCGCAACCTTGTCCAAGGCAAAAGCAGAATTGGATAAAAAATATAACGAAGCCCTACAGGGCAAGCAACAATATGAGCAAATCTATCAGGCCGTAAAAAATGCGGATGCTGAGGTCAGGACATATTTAAAAAAAGATGTCTATACCAAAGAAGACCTTGCGGGTATTGAAGCAAACAGCGAATCAATGCAAAGAAATTTGGCTATCCTAAACCAAATGTTCAGTATTAAGGATTCCATACCAGAGGTATTAAAGGAATTGCAAAATGGTATAAAGCATTATACGGAACAACTTAATTATAATTTAAACAAAGATTTTGACGGTAGAGCCGTCGTTGGTGATGATGCTTATGATATTACAGATACAGATTATGGCAACGGCAACCCACAAAATAGGGTAGATGACGAGAGCCATGGAACGCATGTTGCTGGTATAATCGCTGCAGAACGAAACAACGGCATTGGTGTCAACGGTGTGGCCAACAATGTGGCTATTATGAGTATTAGGGCGGTTCCTAATGGGGATGAATATGATAAGGATATTGCACGTGGAATACGCTATGCGGTAGACAACGGTGCCAGAATCATTAACGGTAGTTTTGGTAAATCATTTTCGCCCAAGGCAGAATGGGTATATGAGGCTATCAAATATGCGGCGAAAAACAATGTGCTTTTCGTACATGCGGCAGGTAATGATGGCGCTAATTTAGATGATCCAAACAATGGAAATTATCCTAATGACCAAATAAACAACGGTCCAGAAATTGCGGATAATGTATTGACAGTTGGTGCCCTAAATCCAAAATACGGTTCCGAGCTGGTAGCCTCATACTCTAATTATGGCGATATCAATGTAGATGTTTTTGCTCCAGGCACTGATATCTATTCAACCTATCCCAACAATTCATACGAGTTTTCACCAGGTACCTCTATGGCAGCTCCGGCAGTGGCAGGTATTGCAGCCCTTGTTATGTCTCAATATCCGTCATTGACAGCGGCACAGGTAAAACAAATCATATTAGAGTCTGGCCTGCCTATAAAATCAAAAGTAATTTTAGGTGGGGACAATAGTAAAAATGCTTCTCTAAAGGAAATATCAACTTCTGGAAAAATTGCCAATGCCTATAATGCATTGGTAATGGCAGGACAAGTTGCTTCTGGAAAGCTTAAATTATAATACGAATACAACGTTATGATAAAATCACTTTTTACCTTATTGACCGTTTTTGGTTTCGCTTTTGCAACAGCTCAAAACAAGACCGACTATTGGCAACAACATGTAGATTATACTATGGATGTCAATATGGACGTAGACACCTTTCAATATACCGGAACCCAAAAATTGGTCTACACCAATAATTCTCCAGATGAATTGAACCGGGTATATTTTCATTTATATTTCAATGCCTTTCAACCCGGTAGTGAAATGGATATTAGGTTACAGACCATTCCAGATCCAGATAGTAGAATGATCACCGAGGAAAAGGTTAGTAGAATATCCACACTTACAGATTCCGAAATGGGATATCTTCATGCCACGTCTTTGACCCAAGATGGCAAACAATTAAACTATTCAGAAGAAGGTACCGTATTGGTCGTTAACCTTGCTACTCCTATTGCGCCGGGGAAACAAACTACCTTTAATATGGAATTTAAAGGCCAGGTGCCTTTACAGATCAGAAGGTCAGGTAGAAATAGTGAAGAAAACATTGCCCTATCCATGAGCCAATGGTATCCAAAACTTGCGGAATACGATTTTGAGGGGTGGCACGCAGACCCATATATTGCAAGGGAATTTCATGGTGTCTGGGGAGATTATGACGTAAAATTGACTTTAGATAAAAATTACACTGTTGGCGGTACCGGTTATCTTCAAAATGCAGATGAGATCGGCCATGGTTATGAATCTCCGGGCACAAAAATAAAAAAGCAAAAAGGGAAAACACTTACTTGGCATTTTAAAGCCCCAATGGTACATGATTTTATGTGGGCTGCCGATCCAGAATATATACATGATGTGCAACAAGTACCTAATGGGCCAACATTACATTTTTTATATAAGGACGATCCAAAATTATTGGAAAACTGGAAAAAACTTCAACCCAAAACGGTTGAGGCTATGGAGTTTTTTAGTAAAAACATAGGTGAGTACCCGTATGACCAATATTCCGTGATTCAAGGTGGTGACGGTGGTATGGAATATGCCATGTCCACATTAATTACCGGTGACCGTAAATTTGGTAGTCTTGTAGGCGTTATGGCCCATGAATTGGCCCATTCCTGGTTTCAGCACATTCTTGCCACTAATGAGGCCAAACATGAATGGATGGATGAAGGCTTTACCTCTTTTATCTCTAAACTTTGTATGGGTGAGATAATGGACCTTGACAAGGAAAATCCTTTTGAGGGCACGTACAAAGGATACAGGAACTTAGCGCTTTCAGGTAAGGAACAACCCCAAAGTACCTATGCTGATCGCTATGCGCTTAATTTTGCCTATGGTATTTCTGCCTATAGTAAAGGTTCCATATTTCTGTCCCAATTGGGTTATATCATTGGTCAGGATAAATTAATGGAAACCATTCGTAAATATTATACCGATTTTAAATTTAAACATCCGGTCCCAAATGATTTTAAAAGAGTTGCAGAAAAAATATCCAACATGGAACTGGACTGGTATTTAACAGATTGGACCCAGACAACGAATACTATAGATTATAGTATCAAAAATGTAGCGGACAAGGAAAAGAGTACCCAAATTACTCTAGAGAGAATTGGACTTATGCCAATGCCTTTAGATATTCTAGTGGTATATGAGGATAATACGAAAGAAACATTTTATGCTCCTTTAAGAATGATGCGTGGGGAAAAAGACAATCCTTATTCCGGTATTGAACGAACAGTGCTGGAAGATTGGCCTTGGGCATATCCTACTTATACCTTTGCTATTGAGAAACCAATGTCGTCCATTAAAGCCATTGTTATAGATCCTTCTCAGCTCATGGCAGATGTTGACCTTGAAAACAACGTTTGGCAAGCAGAATAATAAGCATAGATAAAGAACGCCCCTGCATTTAGGGGCGATTCTTTGATTTTAATTTATATAAATGGACCAAACTTTCGGTAAAAAGGAAAAGCTTAAAAGTAAAGTGCTTATCACCAAACTGTTTGATGAGGGCAAGGGTATTTCCAGTTTTCCGTTAAAGTTGATTTATTTGCCCGTTACCAACCACTCCGTTTCTTTTAAAACTGGCGTTACCGTTTCTAAACGAAACTTTAAAAGTGCGGTAGATAGAAATAGGATTAAGCGTTTGCTTAGAGAGGCCTATAGGCGTAATAAAGCGCTGGTTTTTAACAATACGGAGGGTAACTATGCGTTTCTATTTTTATACCTTGGTAAGGAAATGCCATCCTTTGAGCAATTAGATCATAAAATGAAGCTCGTTTTAAATAAGTTTAAGCTACAGATCAATGAAAAAAATACTCAGTAAAAAAATACTTGTTCCCATTATTGCTGTTGCCTTTCTTTTTATAGGTAGTAGTTATAAAAGTGATTTTTTTGAAATAGCCAAGCAAATAGAAATTTTTACAACACTGTTCAAAGAATTGAACATGAACTATGTAGATGAGACCAACCCTGCAGAATTAATGGATACCGCCATTAAAAATATGCTGGAAGAGTTGGACCCCTATACCAAATTCCTAAATGAACAGGATGTTGAAACTTATAGAATAAACAATGCGGGGGAATATTCCGGTATTGGTGCCTTGGTACGTACCTACAAAGATAAATTGTTGATCATAGAGCCACATGAAGGTTATCCTGCGGATAAAGCCGGTTTAAAGGCCGGTGACGAGATAATACAGATCGGAGATGTCAAAGTGGCGGATTTTGAAGATAATGCAAGTGAGCTTTTAAAAGGGGCTAACGGGTCTTCTATTGACGTTACATATAAAAGACAAGGAGCTTTAAAAACGACCACCATTACACGAGAAGGAATAGAAGTAGATGCCGTTCCCTTCTTTAAACTTATCAATGACGAGACGGGTTATATTGTCCTATCAAAATTTAATGCAAAAGCAAGTGAACAGACCAAGGCCGCTTTGTTGGACTTAAAGGAAAAAGGGGCAAAAAAAATTATTTTGGACCTAAGGGACAATCCAGGCGGTTTACTTTCCGAAGCTATAAACGTAACCAATTTATTTGTTCCTAAAGGGGAACTGGTCGTGACCACAAAATCCAAGGTCAAAAAATTCAACAGGGAGTACCATACCAAAAACCAACCTGTTGACGAAAATATACCATTGGTGGTTTTGGTAAACGGCAGTAGTGCATCTGCAAGCGAAATTGTATCTGGAAGTCTCCAAGATTTGGATAGGGCCGTGGTCATGGGAGCACGTAGCTTTGGAAAAGGCTTGGTTCAGCGCCCATTAAAATTAACATACGGTACGCAACTTAAGGTTACCATCTCTAGATATTATACCGCATCCGGCCGTTGTATACAGGCACTTGACTATTGGAACAGGGATGAGGGCGGAAATGCAGTTAGAAATACACAGTTTAATGATTTCTTTACCAGAAACGGTAGAAAAGTACAGGATGGTGGAGGTATCTTACCTGATATTGAAATAGCTACGGTCAAAACCAATGACCTTACCATGGCCTTGCTTCAAAACAATGTAATTTTTGATTATGCCACTAATTTTCATTATCAGAACACGTTTGATAAGGTAACCGACTTTAAATTTACCGATGCTGATTTTAACGCGTTCAAGAACTATGTACAACAAAGTAACTTTTCTTTTGAAACAAAAGCGGAAATAGCCATCAAAAAAGCACTCTCAGGTGATGAAAACGATTTTTTAGGTACTGATGTCAAGGATAGTTACAAGACACTACTGGCCAATATTGAAAAGGGAAAAATCAACGCATTGGATAAATACCAAAGCGAAATTCAAAAAAACCTGGAAGACGAAATCGTTAAGCGCTATTTTTATAGGGATGGATTATATCAATATTACCTTAAAAACGATGATGCCATATTGGCCGCTACGGAATTATTGCAAAATACCTCCAAGTATACCAGTATATTAAAATAAATGCCTATTTAATTCTAATAGGCGCAAGATGCCGCATCGTCAATTACATAATAGTCCCTATAGTTTTTTGCTTTAGGGTCTGTACACCCCTTTAGATTCTTGATCTTGATCGACCTAAAATCTATTGGTTGACCTTCGCTCTGCAAAGCAATCAATCCTTCTTTTAAAGGTTTCCCATCTTGTTTTAAATTGGCATCAAACCCATTGACCACCCCGCCACCTATTTGTGGTTTAGTATATTGTAATACCGTCTTGCCATTAATGATATGGGTAATCAAAGAATCATGTAGTACTATCAGTTCAGCTGTTACCCATTCATCCCCATAATACGTATCAGAGGTAGAGTTTATACAGTGCCTAGGGTCTATTTTACCTTCATACACCACATCTGTGCCCGGAGAGCACATGTTACCTGTAGGACGCTCTTTACCCTCTTCTATACCCGCCAAAAACTGCATTTCTACGGAAATTGGCCAATCTTGTTCTTTTAGCATTGTTCTTGGGTCTTGGGAGTGGAACATAATACCACTGTTAAGCAACGTGTAATCCGGAGCACCTGGGTGTAATTCTCCCACAAATCTATATTGCAAGGTCAAATGAAAATCTGAAAAAGGTTTATCGTAATACAGGTGAGAAAACCGGTCGTTGAATTCCCCTTCATAACCATCGTATCTTACTTTAACCATACCGTCCTCGGCCCTAAAGGTATCCCCATAATTGTCCCCTACTTCATAATGGTGGATCTTGGTTGTCCATCCTTCAAGATCTTTACCATTGAACATGGTTTCCCAACCATCTGTACTTTGAGATTGTAAGGTGGTACATCCTATAGCCAACATCAATACGGAACATAAAAAATCTTTCTTTACCATTTATATTTTCATTTGTGCATTTGCTTTATACTATACTAATCTTTAAACTCTTTTAAATTCATTATTAAGGGGTCTTTTTCCTTAAGCAATCTTTTTGATCTTAGGTATCTACCAACATTATAGGCATCATAATTTTGGGCATTTTCATCTACACTGCTTACCCGTACCATATCCGATGAATGTATGAATTGTTGGTCTCCTATCCACATTCCTACGTGAACCACTTTTTCTGCAGTGGAATCCGTTGCCTTTTTTCCAAAGAACAATAAATCACCTTTCCTTAATGCATTAAAATTTGCCAAAGAATCTACAGAACTACCTGTATGCACTTGTTGAGAAGCATCTCTTGGAATAACCATCCCGTTCAAAAAATAAATTGTTTTTGTAAAACCGCTGCAATCTACTCCTTTAGTAGATGTACCTCCCCATAAATAAGGGACCCCCATTAGTGTTTTGGAAGTTTCTACCAGAGCTTCTTCCCCTACATTTAAATTTCGTAACCAAACATTATATTCCTGGGCTTGGGTCATAGGTACAAAAGCCGTTCTGCCATCAGGAAATTGAACTTTGTAATTCCCTGAATCCATTTCCAATAATTTAAGTAAACTACCGGCAACTAAATCAGATATCCGGTTTGTTCCGTTTACCGTATCAATAGCATGTGCATAAGTGTTGGTAACTATAATCTTGTTACTATTGGTCCATTGGGTTAAATCAGTTTCATTCAATAGAACGATACCACCAGCATCTACCCAGGCCAAATACTGGTCTGGTGTCTGTACCAAATACCAACTTCCTTCTTTTTTTAAAACCTTTACCGTTGTACCCATAATTGCTTGGGTAGCAAGCTCTGCTGAATGTTTGGGACTACTCCTTAAATTAGCTGCAGAAATATTGACCACGGCATGGTTGTAACCCTCTAAATCTATAGAAGGCAAACGTATTATCTCATCCTTAAAATCTATTCCTTTGGATTGGAGGATAGACCTTAAAGAATCTATTGCCTGTGGTTGGTTGCTCTCCCCTTTTAAAACTATCGTTTGTGAACCCTCCAAAACATCAATATCAAAAAGAGCGGTTCTTTTATCAGGTGCCGCATATTTTTTAAGAACAGCAATCTCCTGTTCAATCATTTCCTTTTCATTACCTGTATTACAGGACATTTGTACAGTAATCAAAATCAGTATAAATGCTTTAAGGAATTGTATTTTCTTCATACCCATTATATTTTGGTAGTATTTCCCTCGTGAATTTATGTAATTTTATCGCAAATGAAGAAACTTAAGGTTATAGAACTTTTTGCCGGTGTAGGCGGTTTTAGATTAGGACTGGAAGCGACCGGTAAATTTGAGGTGGTGTGGAGCAATCAATGGGAACCGAGTACTAAGAAACAACATGCGTCCTTGGTCTATGAAGCTAGATTCGGTAAAAAAAATCATAGTAATACAGATATATCAGAGGTACCAACACATAAAATTCCAGATGCAGATATTTTGGTAGGCGGTTTTCCTTGTCAGGATTATTCCGTTGCGACCACATTACAGAATTCCAAAGGTCTAATAGGTAAAAAAGGTGTGTTATGGTGGAGCATCCATAAAATATTATCGGAAAAAAAGAATCCCCCAAAATATCTTTTTCTTGAAAATGTAGATCGTTTATTAAAATCGCCATCTACACAACGTGGAAGAGATTTTGCCATAATGCTAAAAAGTCTGGATGATTTAGGTTACGCCGTGGAATGGAGAGTTATCAACGCTGCAGATTATGGAATGCCCCAAAGGCGCAGGCGTATTTTCTTTTTAGGATATCATAAATCTACATTGCGCTATAAAACGCTCAAAAAAGCGAGCGCATGGGATTGGATATTCAAATCTAGTACTATTGTAAATGCTTTTCCTATTACAAGTACTACCTCTAAAATAGATTCCTTTGAAATTACGGATGACCTTGTTTCACTTTCAGAAAATTTTAATATAGGAGAAAAATTATCGCCCTTTAAAAATACTGGTTACTTTGTAAACGGAACAGTTTATACGACAAAGACAACTCCTACCTATGAAGGTAAACGAACAGTATTGGGCGATGTTCTAGATGAAGAACCCGTAGCGGAAGAATTCTATATACCTAAAAATGATTATGCAAAATGGGAATACCTGAAAGGTGCAAAAAAAGAAGTGCGTACCGCCAAATCTGGTTTTATATATAACTATAGCGAAGGTAGTATGGTTTTTCCCGATGCATTGGACAATGCATCACGCACAATAATTACGGGTGAAGGAGGTAAAAGTCCGTCTAGATTTAAACATGTAATACAGACCAATAATGGTTTGCGTAGATTAACTCCAAAAGAAATTGAACGTTTAAACATGTTTCCTGAAAACCATACTGCACTAGATGGTATATCCAATACCAAACGTGTGTTTTTCATGGGAAATGCCTTGATAGTTGGTGTGGTCGAAAAAATTGGAGAATCACTTATAGAAAAAATTCATTTATCGTGAAAAGTACTTTTACATCTGATTTGAACAAAGAAAGAAAACTTTCAGTTCTATTGGATGTGTACTATACTAAATATTTGACCCAATACAACACTAAACGTATAGTTGATTATAAACAACAATTGGCCGGTATAGATGTTATCTTTACCCATAAAAAAACCAAGGCTGTCTATTATATAGATGAAAAAGCCCAGTTAGATTACGTTAATGATGACCTGCCTACATTTGCTTTTGAATTATCTTATTTCAAAAATAATTACCATAAAGAAGGATGGCTTTTTGATACAAGAAAAAAGACGGATTTTTATGCCTTGGTCACTGCAATATATGAGGATGAACCTTCTATTTACACAACATGTAAAATAACATTGGTAAATCGTAAAAAACTTTGCTCCTTTTTAGAAGCACGGAAAATTACCAAGACTTCTTTAGCATCCTATTTTAAAAATAGCAACGTTACTCAGGGTAAACTAATAATTAATGAACTTGACCACCGTACGGAAGGTTACCTTTATTTTTCTACGAACACCAAAGTTGAAAAACCAATAAACCTTATTCTAAGATTAGACTTTCTTATTGAAAACGGTTTGGCAAAACGATTGGTGTAAGCCATTAATATATCTTAACATATTGTTAATCAGTATATAAAATTTGTAATTCTCCTAAATTATGATATCTTATAAGGTATGGTAAAAGTAGAAAAGTCAGAAAACACGGAATTTTTAGAAAAATCTATACAACATTTAGAAGCCACAGGTTTTGAAAATATCAAGGCAGATATAGAGGGTTATGAAACTCCTAAATCATATTCGAGAAAAGGAAAAGATGATAATATTACACCTGATATCGTAGCTGTTAAAAATGGTAGAAAATATTATTTTGATATTAGTCTAAAATCGCACAGTACAAGATTATTAAAATCTAAATGGCTTTTTTTGGATACATTAAGTAGAATGAATTCCAATAGATTCAGAATAATAACTACCAGGGGGCATTACAAGTTTACGGATACAATGCTTGAAGATATTAACCTAAGTAATAAAACACCCATTAAAATTTAATAATAAAATTTATATCAACTAAAATGCCGCAATGTTGCGGCATTTTTTTTTAATTCATAATCATTTTAATATGAGGTATACCATCTTCTAAATATTCCTCGCCTACCTTTTTAAATCCTAAAGAAGAATAGAATTTTATCAGATAGGTCTGCGCAGATAATTGAATGGTATCTATATTAAAATGTTCCTGTACCCCCTTTATAGAACTTTCCATTATTTCCTTTCCATAACCAAAACGTCTATATCGTTTATCTACAGCTACCCTGCCAATACTAGCTTCCTTAAAATAATCTCCAGGTCCAAATATTCTAGTATAGGCCACTATAATGTTGTCCCGAATACCAATAACATGAAGTGCTTTTTTATCTTTATCATCCAAATCTTGATATACACAGTTTTGTTCCACTACAAATATCTCACTCCTTAATTTCAAAAGTTCATAAAGTTCAGATGTGTTCAGTTCATTGAACTTTTTAATGTGGATATGAAGCATATATAGGACTACTAACGGGTTGTGTTTATATCTTTAGAGATTAACTGTTTATATTTCAGTTATTTATATAATAACAAACAAGGTTATGAACATAATAATTTCTATACCGGTATCTTTTCAACCCTACGTTCATGTCTACCCCCACTAAAAGAAGTAGCTAAAAAAGTCCTCACCATTTCCAAAGCTTGGGGCAAGGAAATATAGCGGGCCGGTAAACTTAATATATTGGCATCGTTATGTTCCCTGGCCAATTGGGTAATCTCTTTGTTCCAACATAGGGCAGCTCTTACATTTTGCTGTTTATTTGCTGTCATACAGGCCCCATTGCCGCTTCCACAAATAATGATTCCCATATCTACATTACCTTTTTCCACATCATAGGCTACAGGATGTGCATGATCAGGGTAATCCACACTGTCCGTACCGTCCGTACCGTGGTTAATAACTTCAATCTGCATTGATTTCAATAAACCAATTATAGCTAATTTGTATTCCGTTCCCGCGTGGTCATTACCAATAGCTACTTTCATAAGCGTATTCATTATAGGTTAATAAGTTCATAGATAATATCCTCAGGGGAAAGATAAAACCTTGCTAAAGGTACGATAATCAGCTATTGACAACAAAATTTAAGTACTACACAACATTTATTACTAACTTAAATTTAATCGTTGTTAATTACTTCGTTATAAGCAAGATTAGTACATGCATAAATTGTTTAAAAAAAAATGCTCAAAAACTTGCATTTAAGATTTGATAGCTGCTTACACTTTAATTATAAATAAGACGAAATAAATTTTTAGAAAGTGTTAGTGGATTTTCACCAAAAATAAGCTTCACGTTAACATAAAATTTACATTTAGTTATTAAAAAATTCATGTTAATAGTAGTTATAAACGTTTACTCATAACTTCCCAAAATTCTGATTTCCAATTATATTTAAAATGGATAGCATGTCAACAACTTTTGGTATGTCATAAAATCAAGAAAATTATCGATAAGTTATACCAGTTATGAACAAGCTATAATAACCATTAATATTTAATTTAATTTAAAAGAAAAACTGTCTATTATATTATAATTGTTGATAACAGTAAAGTTCTTTATCCTTTCAATAAGAGTTGGTTTATTGGTAGTGGATTATAATTCGTAATTTTCCAACAAATAAAAAGATGAATGTCGAAAAGAAATAAGAAGGCGAAGAACCATAGGACCAATGAAATTACCAAAGGTATTTTTACTGTTCTTGAAAATGAACCGAACAAAAGCTTTAATTACAAGCAAATAGCTGCAAAGATAAATGTTACCGATGCCCAAGATAGAAATACCCTTATAAAAAGATTAACCCAATTAAAGGAAAAAAAGCGTATTCAAGAGGTTGATCGTGGGCAATATAAGGTATTGGAAAATTCAAAAAGTGTACATGAAGGTACCGTAGATGTTACCGGAAAGGGTAATGCATATATTATTGTAGAAGGTATGGACGATGATATTTTCATACCTGCTCATAAATTAAACAAAGCCTTTCATAAGGATAAGGTTGAAGTATATATCTATCCTAAAAAGAAAAGTAAAAAACTTGAAGGAGAGGTTGTTAAGATTTTAGAACGTTTTAAAACAACCTTTGTTGGCATAGTGGATATGCAAAAGACCTTTGCTTTTGTAAGACCTTCTGATTTTAGAATGTATACGGATATATTTGTATCCAAAGATAAATTGGGTGGTGCCAGTGATGGTGAGAAAGTATTAGTTGAAATTACGGATTGGCCAGATGATGTAGATTCACCTTTTGGCAAGGTAACGGAAGTTTTAGGTGTACCTGGAGAACATGATACTGAAATTCATTCCATACTTGCAGAATATGGTCTTCCCTATTCTTTTCCTCCAGAAGTTCAGCATTTTGCAGATCAACTGGATACTTCCATTAAAAGAGAGGAAATTTTAAAACGTAAGGATTTAAGGGATGTTTTGACATTTACGATTGATCCCAAGGATGCCAAGGATTTTGATGATGCCCTTTCCTTTAAAAAATTGGAAAATGGTAATTTTGAAATAGGAATACATATAGCAGATGTGTCCCATTATCTTGAAAAAGATACCATACTGGATGAAGAAGCATATAATAGGGCTACCTCTGTATATTTAGTAGACCGTGTTGTTCCTATGTTACCTGAAGTATTATCCAATAATGCGTGCTCGCTGCGGCCAAATGAAGAAAAGTATACTTTTTCGGCAATTTTTGAATTGGATGATAAGGCTGTTTTAAGAAATCAGTGGTTTGGTAGAACGGTAATCAATTCCAATGAACGTTTTGCTTATGAAGAGGCACAGTATATAATAGAAAATGGAAATGGTGCCATTCCAAAAGAGGTTTCTATAAGGGAAAATGGTGCCTACAAAGTTTCTGATGAGGTTGTAGAGGCTACATTGACCATGGACCGTTTAGCTAAAATAATGCGTGAAAAGCGTATGGATAAAGGGGCTCTGTCTTTTGATAAGGTAGAAGTTCGTTTTAACCTAGACGAAAATAGCAATCCGGTTGGGGTATATTTCAAGGAATCTAAAGATGCCAACAAACTAATAGAAGAGTTTATGCTCTTGGCCAATAGAAAAGTGGCAGAATTTATAGGTAAGCAAAAACCTAAAAAGACTTTTGTATATAGGGTTCATGATGATCCGGATCCGGATAAATTAATGGCTTTAAACGGTATTGTATCTAAATTTGGTCATAAACTGGATTTTAAGGATAAAAAATCCATTAGTTCTTCATTAAATCAACTTTTACAGGATGTAAAGGGTAAAAAGGAACAAAATATGGTAGATACCTTGACTATACGTAGTATGAGCAAAGCTATATATACCATAGATAATATTGGTCATTATGGTTTGGCTTTTGATTATTATACCCATTTTACTTCACCAATACGTAGGTATCCAGATGTTATGGTGCATAGATTGTTACAACATTATCTAGATGGTGGTAAATCTGTTAAGGATGAGGAATATCAAAAGAAATGTAAACATTCTTCAGATATGGAATACTTAGCTTCAAGTGCAGAGCGAGATTCTATAAAGTACATGCAGATCAAATTTATGCAAGATCATAAGGATGAAGAATTTAGGGGCGTCATCAGTGGTGTTACCGAATGGGGTATCTATGTGGAAATCATTGCAAATAAATGTGAGGGCATGATAAGAATCAGGGACATAAAAGGAGATTATTTTATCTTTGATGAAAAGCAATATGCCATTATTGGAGAAAGAACTAAAAGAAAATATCAATTAGGTGATGAAGTTACTGTAATGGTAAAAAGTACCGATTTAATTAAAAGGCACCTTGATTTTGCTTTGATTCCCGATGAACAGAAATAATTTGGAACGAATTTTGGTATAAGGTCGCTGAATAAGGGAATTTTTTTTACAAATCCCTATTAAACAAGTTTATACGTAAAGAATGAAACAAATAGCAATTATAGTGTTTCTCTTTGGTTGTATTTTGGTAAATGGCCAGGATAATAAAGTAACCCAGAATCTTGATGCTTTTAAAGAAATTAAGGGTTTTGATGGGTTATCTATCAATCTGATAAAATCAAATGAAAACAAAGCGGTTATTACTGGTGAGAATACATCCAGTGTGGCTATTGTTAATAATAATGGTGTTCTAAAGATTAGAATGCAAATAGGTAAAATTTTTAGTGGTTATAAAACGTTCATAGATGTTTATTATTCCAACCCTTTGGTAGTAATAGATGTTAATGAGGATGCTAGAATTATTACTGAAGATATCATACAGCAAGATGTTCTTGAACTCAAGGCCCAAGAGGGCGGTGAACTTATTGTTCAGGCAGAGGTAGAACAAATGTTGATAAAGTCCGTTTCTGGTGGTATTATAAAAACATCAGGAAATGCCAATCTACAAGATGTGCAAATAAATACAGGTGGTGTTTATGAAGGAAAAAATTTTGAAACCAATTTTTCTACCATTAATGTAAATGCAGGTTCTAGGGCAGAAATTAATGCAAGGGACTATGTAAAGGCTACCGTTAAGGCCGGTGGTGAGGTACTTGTATTTGGCAATCCTAAGAAATTGGAGGAAAAAACCGTTTTTGGTGGAACTATAAAAAGAATGTAAACTTACATGTTAGAAGATATCCAGGCTGCAATTCCTTTAGGCTTTTTTCTAAGCTTTATGGTAGGCCCTGTTTTCTTTGTTTTATTACAGACTAGTGCGGTAAAAGGATTTAGGGCTGCAATAACCTTTGATTTAGGTGTTCTTTTGGCCGATGTTTTATTTATAATACTTGCTTACTTTAGTAGTTTTCAGCTTCTTGAAAATTTAAGTAACCAACCGGGTCTATACGTTTTTGGCGGTGTTATTTTATTGATATATGGTGTATTTACTTTTTTTAAAGTGGGTAATATTACCTTACCGGATGAGTCTAAACGTATTAGAAAATCTGATTTTCTCGGATTGTTTATTAAAGGTTTTCTTTTAAATTTTATCAATATAGGTGTTCTGGTATTTTGGCTAGGTATCATCATAATAGTTGGACCTAATTTGGATAACCAACCTAATAGGTTCATAACTTTTTTTGCTACCGTATTGTTGTCTTATTTTGTAACGGATATTTTTAAAATATTACTTGCCAAGCAGTTAAAGAGAAAACTTACGGTAAATCGTATTAAATGGATAAAGAAGATAATTGGGATTATATTGATAATATGTGGTATAGTTTTGATTGTAAAAGGATTTTTACCTAAAAACCAATTTGATATAGAAAAGAGGTTGGAAAATCTGGAATATAGTATAGTAGAATAAAAAAAGCCGGTAGAATTACCGGCTTTCTTAAATATTTTGGAAGATTACTTCTTGTATTTATCGTTTAATATTTTAACAATTTCATCGGTTAAATCATTAGCTTCCGTACCATAAAGAACACTTCCACCATCTCCGCCACCTAATATATAGGAATAACCATTGGCTTTACCATAAGCCTTTATTTCTTTTTTTACGGAAGATACAATACTATCCATTTCAGTTTGTCCTTCTATTTGAAGTTGTTGATCTTGTTGCTGTAATTGTTGACCTATCATTTGGCCTTTTTGCTGCATTGCTGCATATTCTTCTTGGGCCTTGCTTTGAGACATAGATTGTGCCTTAGTTTGAAAGGCTTGTGCTTCCATTTGGAAAGCCTGTGAAATACTATCTCTTCTTTTAGCAAGTACATCTGCCCTTTCTTTAAATTTAGCTTCAACATCGATTTTTTGTTGATACTCGTCCATCAATTTAACATTATCGACATATCCTATTTTTTCTTGCTGGCAAGATGCCAATAATACAATTGCCAATAATACAATTACGTTTTTCATTTTTTTCATTTTTAGATGTTGCAAAAGTAGTAAAGCTTTTTAGATTGGTAATTGTATATTAAATAGATATCTACTAGAAATTTAGTAATTATTGATATTAGTTATTATAAATTATTTTAATATAAGTAATACTGATAATATTTTACGTTATATAATGTATTTTAATGGGTTTTTTATAATTAGCTATATAAATACCTACTTTATTAATAAATATTCGTTTAAATAGCTTTAAAATGGATTTTATACTCTTTGTAGGGTATAAATTAATGAAGAATACTCTCCTGTGCGCCTAGCTTCTAAATTTGATTGCCATCCTCTGTACATAGCATTAAAATAATTAATTTTTCCATTTTTATATTTTTCGGATAAAATGGATACGTAATAGGAGTCAAAATACATAGGGGTGATTTTTTTAATGTTCAACCCTTTTTTGTTAAAAAGTATTTTTATGGAGTTTTTAGAAAAATGCCATAGATGTCTGGGAACATCAAAAGCGGCCCAATGATGTTTGTAATACTTTGCATCATAGGATTTATAATTTGGTACAGCTATGATTAAGGTACCTCCTACTTCAAGCAAATTATCTAGCTTTTCTATCTGTTCCTCTAAATTAGGAAGATGTTCTAGTACATGCCATAAGGTAATAACGTTGTATTTTTTATCACCTAAATGTTCTATGGATTTTAAAATTTCTAGTTCTTTACTTTGAGCTTTTTCTCTAGCAATAGGATTAATTTCAATTCCGGTCGTTGTCCAGTTTTTTCTTTTGGCTTCATTTAGAAAATCTCCTGTTCCTGTACCAATATCCAATAACGTTTGTGATTCATTTTGGTATTGTGAGATGAATTTAATTTTTTTATTTAGTGTGTATTTTTTTACAATAAAATAGATTTTATCTAAAAATAGTTTTGATTCATCTTTATGTGAAATGTAAGATTCTTCTTTATAATATTTTGAAATATCTTTAGGTTGAGGCGTTGTTATAAGCATATCTAAAGAGGGTTCGTATTCTAATATAAACGATTCTTTACTTATAGAATAGTCCTTCGTTTTAATATAAACCTTTTTTTCGGACATAAAATTGCTGTTGTTTATTTTCAAATTTTAATCAATGTTCCACGTGGAACAATTTCCCCTACCGGCCTAAGAAAACCAAAAGTACACTGATGTCGCTTGGAGTAACTCCACTAATTCTTGATGCTTGCGAAATTGTTACCGGTTTAATTTTGGATAATTTTTCGCGCGCTTCAAAGGATAATGATTTTAATTTGGTGTAGTCAAAATTATCTGGAATTTTAACAGCTTCCAGTCTATGCAATTTATCAGCATTAACTTTTTCCTTTGCTATATATCCAGAATATTTTATTTGTATTTCTGCTTGTTCCAGCACCTCGTTATCTAAATTATGAGTGGTAATGTAGTCAGATACTATGGGTAATGTTTTCATGTGGTCCATAGTAACATTTGGTCTGGAAAAAGGTTTGTACATTTTATCGGATTGTTTCACAGGTGCTGAATCTACTTCTTTTAAAATGGGATTTATATCCTTTGGCAATACACTGGTTTCCTTAAAGAAATTTACTAAAGCTTCGGATTTATTAAGTTTTTCTTCCATTCGTTTCATCCTATCTTCATCAGCTAATCCTATAGCATAACTTAAAGGAGTGAGACGTAAGTCTGCATTGTCCTGTCTTAATAATGTTCTATATTCTGCTCTAGATGTAAACATTCTATACGGCTCTTCAGTCCCTTTTGTAATTAGGTCATCGATTAAAACTCCAATGTAGGCCTCATCTCTTTTTAATATTAATGGGGATTGTTCATTATTTTTTAGATGTGCATTTATACCGGCCATTAATCCTTGGGATGCAGCTTCCTCATATCCTGTTGTTCCGTTTATTTGTCCTGCGAAATAAAGATTTTCTACCAATTTAGTTTCTAACGTGTGTCTTAATTGAGTTGGTGGAAAATAATCATATTCAATAGCATAACCAGGTCTAAAAAATTTCACATTTTCAAACCCTACCACAGAACGCAATGCTTTAAATTGTACGTCTTCCGGTAGTGAAGTTGAAAACCCATTAACATAAACTTCTACCGTTTTCCATCCTTCGGGTTCAACAAACATTTGATGGCTATCCTTATCTGCAAATCGATTTATTTTATCTTCTATGGAAGGACAATATCTAGGTCCTAAACTTTTTATTCTACCATTGAACATTGGGGAACGGTCAAATCCTTCCCGTAACAGATCATGTACCAAAGCACTTGTATGTGTCATGTGGCAATCTCTTTGGTGTTGTAGTACTTGTGTATTTGTATACGAAAATTTTTCTGGTTGCGCATCACCTGGTTGAACAGACATTTTTGAATAATCTAACGACCTGCCATCTACTCGTGGTGGTGTACCAGTTTTCATCCTACCACTTTCAAACCCTAATTCTACCAATTGCTCTGTTATACCGGTAGCGGCTTTTTCTCCAGCCCTACCTCCACCAAATTGCTTTTCACCAATATGTATTAATCCGTTTAAAAAGGTACCGTTCGTTAAAATAACAGATTTAGATTTTATTTCAATACCTAAAGAAGTTTTGACTCCGGCTATCTTACCGTTTTCAACTAATAGTCCGGATACCATTTCTTGGTAAAAATCAACATTTGGTGTCCCTTCTAGCATTAGTCTCCACTCTTCTGCAAATAGCATTCTATCATTTTGGGTTCTTGGACTCCACATTGCTGGTCCCTTGGATTTGTTGAGCATTTTAAATTGTATGGCAGATTTATCGGAAACAATTCCGCTATATCCACCTAATGCGTCAATTTCCCTAACAATTTGACCTTTTGCAATACCACCCATAGCGGGGTTACAGGACATTTGTCCAATATTTTGCAAATTCATGGTGACCAAAAGAGTTTTTGACCCCATGTTGGCGGCTGCGGCTGCAGCTTCTGCGCCGGCATGACCACCTCCTACTACGATTACATCATATTTTTCTCCAAACATATCTTTATTGTTCCACGTGGAACAGCTTTATTTTTTCGTCTTCTTTAAAACGCATCTCTGTTTTTGCCGAATGCGTTTTATCTGAATAACCCATTAAGTGTAAAACACCATGTACCATTACACGCTTTAATTCATTATCAAAAGTAACATTAAACTCGTTCGCATTATCCTTTATACGATCTATGGAAATATATAGGTCGCCAAATAAGGTTTTTCCTTCCACATAATCAAACGTAATTATATCCGTAAGGTAATCGTGCTGAAGGTAGTCTTGATTAATTTTTAAAAGATAATCATCATCACAAAAAATATAGTTCAGCTCTCCTATTGAAAATCCTTCGCTAATACAAACGTTAAACAACCAATTAGAAAATAATTCTTCTGTGTTTAAATGAAAATCAGTTAGATAATTGAAGTTTATCATGGGCTTTGAAGTACTCTTTTACCTTTGTTCTAAAATTTTGGCGCAAAGGTAAGCTTTGCCTATTTAAAATTTCTACTTCATTGCGATAATTATCTAATAATGAGGGTTTAGTAGTAATAGGATTCGTGAAGTTTTTTAGGTTTGTATTACTTTCCCGTTCAGATTTTTTTCCTTGTTTTAACGCAGCATTTTCTAACTTAAGTAACTCATATTGAATGTTATTTGCTTTGTTGATAGTGCGTTGTGTAATTCCGTTTTCCAATAAATCATTCTCAAAATCTTCCATTTGGCGTACTAATTTTTCTCCTAATTTCTGGTCACCACCGTTAATCATGTTTTTAAGTTGATCTTCTAAAGCTTGCCTTATTTTTTGCTGACTTTGATAGATTTCAAAAAGTTCTTTCATCTCTTCCTCGCTCATTTGATCTTGAGCGTTTCCAGAAGTGGAATTTCCATTACCATTTTGACCATTTTGTCCCCCCTGGCCATTTTGTCCACCTTGTCCATCTTTGCCTTTTCCTTGTTTGCTATTTTTACCGGAACCTTCTTCACCTTTATCACCCTGTTCCCCTCCTTGTCCATCTTTGCCTTTTTCTCCGGATTTTCCTTTGTTCCCTTCCCCGCTCTTTCCATTTTTACCCTCTCCTTCAGCTCCTTTTTGACCATTCATTTTCTGACCAATATTTTCTTGACCTTCTATAATATCGGGTAGTTGAAATTCATTTTCACTATTTCCGGTCCCTTTTCCCATTTGCATGTTTTGCTGCATATTGTCCATTACTTCTGCAAGAAAATCTGCTAGACTGTTTGCGGCTGTAAGAACATATTTTTGATGTGATATACCTTGGTAAACCTGACCATCTGCCAATGTTTGTAGAGATTTGTCAATATTATAATATACTTCTGTAATCTGTTCATTTACAAATTCAGATAATTCTGCCTGTCTTAAGGAAAGCGCAAAAAGACTATCGTCTACATGTTCAAATAGTCCTTTTAATTCATTTTGGTCCTTTACGGTTTTAGAGTATTGATTGGCATCATAATCTTTTTGGGCGCTTAACCGATCATAAAGGTTTTCTTGCTTAAAAGAAAAAATAATTAAATTATCCAATATCTGACGTAACATTTCTGCATCTTCAGATAAGGAAGAACCACCCCCTCCACCTGCAGATGAAGACGACAAATCTTCACTCATTTCTTTCATTTTATCTGATGCGGATTTTTGTTTTTCCGCTGCTGGATTTTTCTCAGATTGGTTTATATCTTGTTCTTTTTGTAGTTCTTTTAAAGCATCATCTTGGTCTTTTTGAATACCATCTTTTTTGCTTTTTTCTATTTTTAAATCAATTGGTTTTTTTAATGCCTCATTGTCCTTTTCCAAATCATCTAACTCTGCTTCGATGGCATCAAATTTTTTGTTCAATTTATCTTGTGATTCAACTTTGTTTTTGTCGTTTACTTCCGTGGATAGTTTTTCCTGTTCTTTGGCCAAATCCTCAAGGTCTTTAGCTAATTGCGCTGCTTTTTCGGTAACATAATACCTCTTTGTCAGTTCTAACAATTGTTCCAGACTGCGCTCACTGTTTTGTTGATTTTTAGCTAGTTCCTCCAACTTCTTTTTTAACTCCTCCTTGTTGATTTTATCAGCTATCTTATTTAGTTCTTCCAATAATTTTTCGTTCTTTTTTGCTTCTAGTTCTTGCCGTTCCAAACGTTCTTGTAACAATTGGTTTAATTTGTTATCTTGGTTACTTTTTTTAAGATTTTCTTTCAACTCTTTGCTGAACTTTTGCATTTGTTGTTCTTGTCTTTCTTGCTTTTTCAGAAAATCCTTTATTTCGTTTTGATCACTAAAATTGAGACTGTTTTTTTCTTTTTGGTTTTGGTTGAGTTCTTCCAAAGATTCTTTTTGCTCTTTTGCGCGTTGTAAGGTTTTATCCAAGTCCTTAATCAATGTTTGTTGTGATTCCAAATCCTTATTTCTTAATTCATCATCATCTAATAAAGTTTGTTGAAAAACCTGTGTTTTAGCAGATTTACCTGCATGTATGGCATCATTGTCCGTAACTTGAAAATAGTAACTATAATCTTTACCCGCATCAAGGTTTAAACCGGAGGGAAACGTATAATAAAATTGTTCAAAATTGTTTTTGGGTCTACTCAATTCCAGTGTTTGTGATTCTTTTTCATTTGCAGTTTCGTAGTAGACCAAAGTAATATTGTCCAATCCATAATCATCTGATGCATTTCCTGTAAAATAGGACACGTTCAGGTTTAAGGAGTCAAGGATTTGGGTTACCTCTATTGTAGGATAACCATCTTTTATAACGGTTAGTGCATAGGACAACTCTTCATAATCACTTACATTTTCGTTACTGGTAGTTAATTGATATTTTAGATTGTTATAAATTCTTTTATTGATATTAAATAGTTCTTCATTATTTTGTAAGACTAATGATGTATCACTAGTAATCAAATTAATCTTCTCGGTATTTTTTGCGTTAATTTTCCATGAAACCTCGGTACCTTCTGGAATTACAGCGTTTCCCGTTCCTTTTATTGTTTCATTTTTTTTACCTAAGTATGTAGGGTAGTTCAACTGTAAACTAAAATCCAATATATACGGTGTGTCCAAAGAAGTTAAGTTGTAGGTAGCTGATGTAACATTGTTCGCCGTTAAATGAAACGATGTGTTTTTTAAGGGAGGTTTAAAGGTATGCGTGTAAAATCCGTTTTCATATGGTAACAAAACCTCTTTCCCTTCAATATTTATAAATACATTTTCTGGTTTAATAGATCCTTTGGTCGTTACATGAACAGTTAATGAGCGGTCCTCCAATACATTTAGATTTTTGTTCATTAATTCAAAATGAAATGGAGCAGGCTTTTCAAACGCTAACTGATAATTCACTACCCTATCATAAGTACCAAAAAATGAATTCCAATTTCCGGATATGTAGACTACTGCCAAAATACAAAGTGGTATAATGGCATATTTACTATAACCAAAAGCTTCTTTATAGTCTATAGCATTTGTAAAGGGAACCGGGTTCAATTGTTTGGAGCGTTGGGCAATGCTGGCTAATAATAATTCTGATTGTTGTTTGTCATCTGCAAGTTCTATCAAATTGGTTAGTTTGTCGCCAACTTCAGGAAAGTGCTTTCCAATAAGAACCGCAGCATCTTTTGGTCCTATTCCTTTTTTAATTCGAAAAAGGTAAAATATGGGGGTTAAGATATATTTGAACAGTAAAATTGATTCTACCAACAAAAAAATACCGAACAGAATAAACCTTCCTGTGGTATTGAGCCAAAAGAAATATTCTACACCTATAATGAGTAGAAAAAACAGTAATCCAAAGGCAATGAACAGCAACAAACCTTTGAGTAGAATCTTTGAATAATGTTTTTTTATAAACTGGTTTAGCTTATCTAATATGTATTTATAATCTTGCAATGGTTCTTTTTTATACCAAGATAACGGTTATACCCTATGTTTGTTGGGAATAAATTGTTAAAACCCATGAGACAACCAGTTTTGAATATTTATTTTAGGTTTTGTCCAAAATTGGGAATATGATTTTGTTTAGCAAATAAAATACATGGGGTTATGTATCTTTGCACCCTTAATATCAAATTATGTCTTCTAAAGTTCGCGTTCGTTTTGCTCCCAGCCCTACTGGCCCCTTACACATAGGTGGTGTTCGTACGGCCTTGTTCAATTACCTTTTTGCCAAAAAACATGTAGGCACATTTATTTTGCGAATAGAGGATACGGACCAGAATAGATACGTAGAAGGTGCGGAACAATATATTATCGATGCCCTTAATTGGTGTGGTATTCCTTTTGATGAAGGAATAGGAAAAGACGGAGGTTTTGGACCTTATAGACAAAGTGAACGTAAATCACTTTATAAGGAATACGCACAAAAACTGATAGATAACGGTAAGGCATATTATGCTTTTGATACGGCCGAAAAATTGGATTTCCACAGAAAGGACCATGAACAAAAAGGAAAAACTTTTATCTATAATTGGCATAACCGTTTAAAACTGGACAACTCCCTTTCATTAATGCCAGAGGAGGTTCAGCAGCGTTTGGATAATGGAGAGGATTATGTTATTCGATTTTTAACGCCACCCGATGAAAAATTACACTTAAAGGACATTATTCGTGGTGATATTGAAATTGATACGAATATTCTTGATGATAAAGTTTTATTTAAAAGTGATGGAATGCCAACCTATCATCTGGCCAACATAGTGGATGACCATTTAATGGAAATAAGCCATGTTATACGTGGTGAGGAATGGTTGCCATCCTTGGCCTTGCACCAACAACTATATGATGCATTTGGGTGGCAAGCTCCTAATTTTGCGCACCTACCTTTAATTATGAAACCGGTTGGCAAAGGTAAATTGAGCAAAAGGGATGGTGAAAAAATGGGTTTCCCTGTCTTTCCATTATCATGGCAAGAGTCAGAAGGGTATAAGGAAGCCGGGTATTTTCCAGAAGCCGTAATTAATTTCTTGGCTTTATTAGGTTGGAATCCAGGAACAGAACAAGAGATTTTTACTTTATCGGACCTGGTGGAAACATTTAGTTTAGAACGCGTTAACAAAAGTGGTGCTCGTTTTGACCCAGAAAAAACCAAATGGTACAATCAATATTATTTACAAAAGAGTAATAATGAGGATTTGGCTAAACTGTATTTTCCTACGGTGGATAAATATGCGGATGACGCCAACAGAAAAGAATTGGGCTATATCACCAAAGTCATTTCCTTAATCAAGGAAAGGGCCGTATTTGTATCGGATTTTTGGGAGCTGAGCGATTACTTCTTTATTGCACCATCTACCTACAATGAAAAGGCCGTAAAGAAACAATGGAAAGAAGATACCGCCGACATCATGAATCAATTGATTACGGTTCTCGAATCCATTTCCAATTTTGATTCGGAAAATACGGAACAGTTGGTCAAGGATTGGATCACGGAAACCGAGCTTTCTTTCGGTAAGGTTATGCCCCCGTTACGCCTTTTTTTAGTGGGCGACATGAAGGGCCCCCATATTTTCGACATTATGGAACTACTAGGAAAACAAGAAAGTATTTCTAGAATTCAAATGGCGTTAAGTAAATTGGGTTAATCCGTTCTTAAGAACCATCCGGTATAGTGGTTATAAATGTTCGGTAATTTTTTCCAAAACATCCATCGCCAAACGTGTTTTGTTTTCCGGAACAAAAAGATGATCATGATAGAAGGCCGCAACAACGTTACAGCTAATATTATTTTGGTCAAAGCCCCAGCTATCGCGGCGGTTAAGCCAATAGCCTCTAATGAGGAATGTACGTTTAAAGTTATCCAAGAAGATACAAAGGCATATTCCAATTCGAGTTCTTCTGCTTTTTCTTTAGAAATGATATGGGTTACCCCTTCAAACTCCTTAAATTCAAATATAATATGGGATCGGTCTACATCAAGAGGTGCTTTAGTAGTGATGAAAACATAGGTTCCAGGATTTAATTTTGGATGTAAATCTTTTAATAAGGAATTTAAATCTTTTTCTCCGGCCATACGAACGCTTTTAAGAGGGTGTTTAAAGAATTTGCCCGCCCTAACGCTTAAGGAAAATAAAATCGCCCAAAACGATATGTACGGGTCAAATAAGCCTTAAAAAGGCTATAGATAAATCATATGGGTTTGCACATCATTTCCCTTTTTAAGAATAAGTAGCATGGCCTTATATGATAAAATTATTTTTTAAACTTCCGGGTACTCAAAGTCTTTCGGCAATCTATAAAAATTAATAATAAGAATGATAACTTAATTATCCGTCTTATTTATCCATCGGTTCGCTGCCCAAGATTGCTGTTCTTGTGCAGTTAAAAAGGTCCAAGCCACTATTCTACTTTGTTTGTTTCCTTGTCCCATTGGTATTGTACGGTGTTCAACAGCCCCAATTTCCTCTAAACGGTTATAAAATGTTCTAAGATTGGATTGCTTTGACACCAATGTAGTGAACCAAGCACATTGTTTTGCAAAGTATTTGCTTTCATTGATCATATTAAGAATAAACTTCCTTTCTCCGCCGTCCGTCCACAGCTCACCACCTTGACCTCCAAAATTTAGTTCGGGTTTTTTTATTCGCTTCTTTTTAAGATTGCTTAATTTTCGCAATGTGCCGGCTTCTGCCTCTTTTTGGTTTGCATGAAAAGGGGGATTACAGATGGAAAAATCAATTTTCTCATCTGTATCCACTACTTCTTTAAAAATTTGCCCGGGATGAGTTTGGAGCCTAAGTTCTACCTTATCTTGTAAAGTTGAATTTTTCGTGACGATAAGCACCGCCGAATCTATCTTCTTTTGGTCAATATCCGTTCCAACAAACGACCATCCGTAAACGGCATTTCCAATTATTGGATATATACAATTGGCCCCAACTCCTATGTCCAGGCCTTTTATGTGTTTACCTACAGGAATGACCCCTTTGTTTGTGGAAGCCAATAAATCGGCTAAATGATGTATATAATCGGCCCTACCGGGAATGGGCGGACAAAGAAAACCATTTGGTATATCCCAATATTCTATTCCATAATGAACTTTGACCAATGCCGTGTTCAATGCTTTTACTGCCGTAGAATTAAAAAAATCTATAGACTGCTTTCCGTATTTGTTTTTTATTATAAATTCTTTGAGGTTTGGGGACGAATCACAAAGTGCCTTTAGGTCATACCTACCCTTGTGTTTATTTCGCGGGTGTAATACAGGTGGTTTCTCCTCGTTCTTTTTAGTGGATTTTTGCATAGGTATAAGGCTGCGTAATTACATACAAAGCCAATGTTTTAAGATAATTAATTGTTTCGGCGCATTCGTTTGGGGCCGTACCATAACCAAAATCCTGTGATTGTAAAAATCAATAAAGCAACGCCCATAATAGATGTATACAGTACTTTCAAGGGGTTGTTACTAGTTCCTAGATATTGGTCCAGTATAGATCCATCATGGATTCTTTCAATAAGATCAGAATAACGTTTTTCCGTATGTAAGAGTTTACCTGTAGTGCCATCTAGTTGAAGGCCCCAAATATGATCGGTATACGTGAATTTGACCATTCCCTTGTCTTTTCTAATATCTATTCTATCAATTTCCGTAGATAAATTAGGCGATACATTGTCCATTAAATAGGTGTTTGCTAAAACCTGAAGACTATCAAGTGGCAACCAATCTGCTAAATCTGTGGATGTTCCTTGGTAAGATTTTGAAAGTATTAGCCCACCGCTATGTTTTTTCCAACCCAATAAAAGGCCGGTAATCGATATAAAAAAGAAAAAAATAAAAAGTGCCGCCCCTGTAGCCCTATGTATCTTTCTAAACCTACGTAACCATTTGGCCTGCTTTTGCCTCTTTTTTACTGCCATTCAATTTTTCAACTTAAATTGGTGTCTACGCCTTGTTGCGCAAGATAGCTAGTTTTGTAAAAGGACACTATATAAGGTATTGTTAAAAGATGGATGCCAGATAAAATGAATCATATTGGATTAAAGTAAGGATTGTATTGAGATAAAAAATATTGCATAGTTTTTATCTATTGAAATACTAAACTTCATAAATAAAATATTGATAAATTTACTTTCGATAGATATGGACAACTTTAAAAATCAATTATATCATGAGTAGTACTAATGGAAAAGGCGAAGCTTGGGACACGAATGAATCATCTGCTGCCGATTGCCCGTTTTTGAACGGCCAATTGAACCAAGCTGCAGGTGGCGGCACCAGCAATAGAGACTGGTGGCCAAATATGCTGAATTTAAACATCCTAAGACTGCATTCTAAAAAGGCAGATCCAATGGATGACGACTTTAATTATGCTGAAGAGTTTAAGACATTAGATCTTGCAGAGGTTAAAAAGGACATTGCAGATTTAATGACCAAGAGTCAAGATTGGTGGCCTGCGGATTATGGCCATTATGGACCATTCTTTATCCGTATGGCCTGGCACAGTGCTGGTACTTACCGTATTGCAGATGGTAGGGGCGGCGCTAGTTCTGGAAATCAACGATTTGCACCATTGAACAGCTGGCCGGACAATGCTAATCTAGATAAGGCAAGACTTTTGTTATGGCCTATTAAACAGAAATATGGTAGAAAATTATCTTGGGCGGATCTTATGATATTGACCGGAAATGTGGCTCATGAAAGTATGGGATTACCAATGTTCGGTTTTGCGGGAGGACGTGAGGATATCTGGCAGCCGGAAGAAGATATTTACTGGGGCTCTGAAACGGAATGGTTAGGAAATAAATCTCGATACGACGAGGGCGGAAACGAATTGGAAAATCCGCTTGGTGCTGCACATATGGGTTTAATTTATGTTAATCCAGAAGGGCACAATGCAAACCCTGATCCTTTGGAGGCAGCGCACTATATAAGACAAACGTTCAAAAGAATGGCAATGAACGATTATGAGACCGTTGCCTTGATTGCAGGAGGGCACTCTTTTGGTAAAACACATGGTGCTGCCAGTCCGGACGACTATATTGAGGTTGAACCAGCAGCTGCAGATATAACCGCCCAAGGCTTAGGATGGAAAAACAACTATAATTCTGGTGTAGGTGCAGATACAATTACAAGTGGATTAGAAGGGGCATGGACCCAAACACCCACTAAATGGAGCCATAAGTATTTTGAAAACTTATTTGGATTTGAATGGGAACTTACTAAAAGTCCTGCAGGGGCTTGGCAGTTTAAGCCTGTTGGTGATGCCGGCGCAGGAACGGTGCCAGATGCCCATATTGAAGGGAAAACACACCAGCCGTTTATGTTGGTGACGGATATGTCTCTAAGAATGGATCCGGATTATGAAAAAATATCCAGACACTTTTTGGAAAATCCAAAAGAATTTGAAGATGCGTATGCTCGTGCTTGGTTTAAGTTGACCCACCGTGATATGGGACCTAAGGAAAGGTATTTAGGACCTGAAGTGCCACAAGAGGAACTATTATGGCAAGACCCAGTGCCATCTGTTGATTTTGAATTGATAAATGATAGCGATATCGCAGAATTGAAAAAAAGTATTTTATCTTCTGGACTTTCAACTTCAGAATTGGTAGCTACTGCTTGGGCGTCCGCTTCTACTTACAGGGATTCTGATAAACGTGGAGGGGCCAATGGAGGTAGAATCCGTTTGGCACCGCAAAAGGATTGGAAAGTTAATAATCCCGCGCAATTGACAAAAGTTGTTCAGACCTTGGAGAGAATACAAAAAGAATTCAACGATAAGCAGTCTGGCAACAAAAAAGTATCATTTGCCGATTTAGTTGTTTTGGCAGGTACTGCAGCAGTTGAAAATGCCGCCCGTTTGGCAGGTTTTGAAACAGAAGTGGAATTCGCTCCGGGCCGTACCGATGCGACACAGGAAATGACCGACGTAGAAGCTTTTGAAGCGCTAGAGCCAATTGCCGACGGATTCAGAAACTTTACGAAACAAAAATATTCTGTTAATGCTGAAGAACTTTTGGTGGATAGAGCCAACTTACTAACATTGACCGCTCCAGAGATGACCGTTCTTGTTGGTGGATTGCGTGTGTTGGGAACTAATTATGACGGTTCTAACCATGGTGTGTTTACTAATAATCCAGGGGTATTGACCAATGATTTTTTTGTTAATTTATTGGATATGGGCACTACATGGAAAGCCACTACAGAGGATGACACGATATTTGAAGGAAGTGACCGCAAGACCGGTAACGTAAAATGGACCGCCACAAGGGCAGATCTTATTTTCGGTTCAAATTCTGAATTACGTGCTCTTGCAGAGGTTTATGGAACAGAAGATGCAAAACAAAAATTTGTACGAGATTTCACAAGAACTTGGACCAAGATTATGAACTTGGATCGTTTTGATATTTAATACAATAAACTTAACCCCGTAGGATAAGGCAGCTGTTACAGCTGCCTTATCTATTTATACTAAGTGGTATTAAATATTGCTTTGACCAAATGTCAACAAATTATTATCCGGATCTAAAAGGGAAAACTCCTTTTGTCCCCAAGGTCTTATCCCTAGTTTTCCATTGGGATGTATTGATACTCGCCGCTCTAATAGCAAACGGTATATTTCGTCTATTGCATTGGTTCTGATGTAGATTTGGCCATAATTATCTTTAGGATTTAAATCTTTAAATAGAAAAAAATGTAATTCGACCGCATCTTTCTTAAGCATAAGATAATCAGGATATTCTTGGGTGCCTATTTCTTCAAAACCAAGAGATTTTATATAGTATGATTTGGTCATTGTCTTATTTCGCATGGGCAACTTTGGATGAACCGTTATTAACATAAGTACAGGTATTGTGAGTGATAAAAGATACTTTAAATATAGTTTAAAGTGGTTTAGCTTGATGTTTTAATTATAACTGGCAAAATAAGATGTCAAGTATATAACTTAAAGAAATACAGGGGTGTAACAAATACGGACATTTAGCTACTTATATTAAGAAGGGTTTCTGTATCTTCCAGTATTAACTATAAAATTAATAATTATGGGCTCATTTATTTGGATTCCGATAGCGTTTCTTGTCATTTTCACCGTGCTATCCGGTGTATTTATTGTAAAACAGCAGACAGCGGTATTAATTGAGACATTTGGTAGGTTTACCAGTGTCCGTCATTCCGGAATCCAGTTTAAGATTCCATTCGTACAAAGGATAGCGGCAAGAATAGGTCTAAAAATTCAGCAGCTTGATGTGATTATAGAAACAAAAACCTTGGACGATGTTTTTGTGAAACTTAAGGTTTCCGTGCAGTATGTGGTTATCAGGGAAAAGGTATACGATGCATTTTATAAGCTTGAATATCCACATGAACAAATTACTTCCTATGTATTTGATGTAGTAAGGGCCGAGGTTCCTAAAATGAAGTTGGATGATGTTTTTGTACGCAAAGATGATATCGCCATAGCGGTAAAATCAGAATTACAGGATGCCATGCTAGATTATGGTTATGATATTATAAAGACCTTAGTGACGGATATTGACCCGGATGCGCAGGTTAAAGAAGCAATGAACCGCATAAACGCTTCTGAACGTCAAAAAACAGCAGCGCAATTTGAAGGGGATGCCGCACGTATCTTAATTGTAGAAAAAGCAAAGGCAGAAGCGGAAAGCAAGCGGTTACAAGGGCAAGGTATAGCCGATCAAAGAAGGGAAATAGCAAGGGGACTTGAAGAATCCGTAGAAGTATTGAACAAAGTGGGTATAAACTCACAGGAAGCCTCTGCTCTGATCGTGGTAACACAACATTATGACACGCTTCAGAGTATTGGGGAAGAAACAAATACCAACCTGATTTTATTGCCCAATTCCCCACAAGCGGGAAGTGATATGCTGAACAATATGGTGGCAAGTTTTACCGCAAGTAATATGATAGGGGAAAGCATGAAAAAAACGAACAAGCCAAAGCCTAAGGAATAAGGATTAGTATTATACCTGTACAATAGAAAGACTCAAAGAGTTTGTTGGTCGTACAAGTACACATATAGAAAGAGGCCATTAAACATTATGCTTAATGGCCTCTTGCATTTCATTTTATTATAGTGCAAACGTTTTGAAATCTACCTATTTTTTATCCTGTATTTTAGCCCATGAATCCCTAAGCCCTACTGTTCTATTAAAAACCAATAGGTTGTCGTTACTATCTGGGTCAACACAGAAATAACCTAAACGTTGAAACTGAAAACGGTCGCCTATAGCAGCATTTTTTAGAGCTGGTTCTACATAACCTGTAATAATGCTCAAGGAATCTGGATTAATAAATTCCAAAAAATCCTTATCCTTGTGGGTATCCGGACTTTCATCGGTAAATAAACGGTCATATAACCTTACTTCGGTCTTAATTGCATGTGCTATTGACACCCAGTGCAAAGTACCCTTTACCCTTCTTAAACTTTCTTCGGTACCACTTCCACTTTTACTTTTAGGGTCGTAAGTACATTGTACCTCTACAATATTCCCGTCGGTATCTTTAGTACAGCTCTCCGCCTTAATAATATATCCGTTTTTTAGTCGAACTTCTCCTCCCAACTTTAAACGGAAGAATTTTTTATTAGCTTCTTCTTTAAAATCGTCCTGCTCAATATATAATTCCCTAGAAAATGGTACTTGCCTTGATCCGGCATGCTCGTCTTCTGGAGAGTTTTCGGCCTCTAACCATTCCGTTTGTCCTTCAGGATAATTAGTAATTACCAATTTTAATGGATTTAAAACCCCCATTACCCTATGGGTGGTCTTATTTAAATGTTCCCTTATTGTAAATTCCAACAAGGAAACGTCAATAAGATTGTCTCTTTTGGCGATTCCGATAGTGTCCACAAAGTTGCGAATGGATTCAGGAGTATATCCTCTTCTGCGCAATCCAGAAATCGTCGGCATTCTTGGATCGTCCCATCCGTTTACAAAACCTTGCTCTACCAATTGTAACAACTTTCGTTTGCTAACAACCGTATGACTAAGGTTTCTACGCGCAAATTCACGCTGTTTAGGCCGTATCTTACCAGGCTCATAAACCTGGTCCAAAAACCAATTGTATAATTCACGGTGCATTGCAAACTCTAGCGTACAAAATGAGTGGGATACTTGCTCAATATAATCGCTTTCGCCATGGGTCCAATCATACATAGGGTAAATACACCAATCGGTATTTGTCCTATGGTGCGCCTTATGTAAGACCCGGTACATGATAGGGTCTCTCATTAACATATTTGATGAGGACATATCTATTTTAGCTCTAAGTACATGAGTGCCCTCACCAAATTCACCGCGTTTCATTTGATCAAAAAGGGATAAATTTTCTTCAATGGACCGATTTCTATTTGGACTATTGGTGCCAGGTTCTGTTGGTGTACCTTTTTGGTCGGCCATTTCTTCAGATGATTGATCATCTACATAAGCTTTTCCTTCCTTGATTAAAATAATGGCCCAATCATATAATTGTTGGAAATAATCAGACGCATACCGTTCGGTATCCCACGAGAAGCCCAGCCATTCCACATCTTTTTTAATGGCATCAACATACTCTTGTTCTTCTTTTGCCGGATTGGTATCGTCAAACCTCAGATTTACAGGTGCATTATACCGTAAACCTAAACCAAAATTTAAGCAAATGGAACTTGCATGACCAATGTGCAAATATCCATTTGGTTCTGGGGGAAATCTAAAACGTAGATCCTCTCTTCCATAGCCATTTGCAAGGTCTTCCTCTACTATTTGTTCAATAAAATTCAAAGACTTTGATGTCTCGTTCATGTCGTTTAATTTCAGTCTACAAAAGTAGCAAAATTGACTTAACTTAAAGGTTTAAATATAACTGACCTTATTTTAAATGACTTTCACAACAGAAATGTTCCTTCCGACAACATAAAATTCCATTTCGTCGGTAATATTGACATATTTGACTATGAATTGTAGGTGAAGTAAATAATTTATTAACCGACTTTTCAACCGTAGTGGCCCCCAAAACTACAAATACTTATGAAAAACTTGACCAGAAATTACATGTTTAGCGCATTGCTAATGCTGTTTGGAGCTCTCCAACTATCAGCACAGGCAATAGTGATCAATGCACCGGAACCTGCGGATAACCCAAATTTATCCGGTAATTCCCCATGGACATCCGTTTGTGCGGGAAATGGAGGATTTAATGATTATTATGTGAATATCACATGGGCCGGTACCGCAAATGCCGCCAACCAATTTATATTGGAGCTTTCAGATGCTTCGGGTAATTTTGGGTCTGCAACCGAATTGCTTGTCATAACCGACAAAAATTCAGTTAAAAACTTTGACGTTAATTTTGCAATCCCTACCGATACTAGAGGACAAGGGTACAAATTACGTGTAAGAAGTACTGATCCGGTTAAGGTTGGTGCAGAATCAGAAGCGTTCAATATGTACTATATGGATGTAACCAGTAGTCTTAACATTAGTGAGATAGGCGATGGTATTCCTCCCGGAAGTGTTTGCAGTACGGGACCCATAACATTACAAGTTGATAATATTCCCAATCCAGAAACCTATCAGTATATTTGGTATCGTAGTGGTACCGAAATTAGTGGTGAAAAAGGACATACCTTATTCGTTACGCAATCCGGTATGTATAATGCCTATGTTGATTATGGCCCTTCTTGTACAGGTTCTGGTAATACAGATTCTAACATTGTTGATGTTAGTATTGGGGCATCTGGTAACGGAATTGCTATAAATGCACCAACAAAAACTTCATTATGTAGTACAGATATAGAAACCCTAAGTATTAATACTACCGACCCCTCTTGGAATTATCAATGGTATAAAGATGGTACGGCCATTACCGGTGCAATTGCATCTACCTATTCCGTAAACGCTTCCAATAATGGGTTTGAGGGTGATTATGTCGTTGAAATTTCCGGAACCGGTATTTGTAACGAACAATCGGCACCTATTACCATTTCCAATGCAGATGCATTCACCGTGACCATACAAAACGATACGGATCTGGTATTATTACCTTCACAAACCCATACTTTAACGGTTGCTACAACGGCAAATACTCCAAACTTTAAGTGGTTTAAGGACGGCGTTGAACTTAATGGCCAAACTTCTGATAACTTAACGATAACACAAGCAGGTTCATATTATGCTGAAGTTACCCAAACAGGTGGTTCTTGTGCGGTCACTAGCAAGAATTCTGAGATGGTAAACGTGGTAAGTCCAGAATCATTTAGCATAACAATTACTTATAACGATTCCTATAATGCATGTGAATCTACTTCCATTAATTTGGGTGTGGAGCGTATCAACGCAATTGCGGAGGATGGCTCTACTACAGATGTAACCTCAGCATTAATAGATGCATTTACTTACCAATGGGAAAAAGATAATGTAGCGATTAACGGAGCCAATGGGCAGACGGTTAGTATTGGCTCTAATAGTGAGAACGGAGTCTATGGACTTTCGGCAAGTATTGAAACGTTCAATGCTACATCCAATTCCTTGACAGTACAACTACTGACCAACGAAACCTTGTCCATAGCTAGTTCGGGAACAGTATTTTGTGCTATGGGTGAAGCCATTACGTTATCTACGGACACTGATCTGAGTGAAGGGAATTTCAACTGGCAATTAAACGGCGCTTCCATAAATACGAGCGACACTTCATTGAGCGTGACTGAAACTGGCATATATCAACTGGTGTTAGATCGCGATGGATGTTCTTTGGTCTCCAATGAAATAACAATCTCACCAATGGACGAGAACTTGATTACCATTGATGAAGGTTCAGATATTGTGCTAACGGAAGGATCAACAAAAACAATAACCGCTAGCGGAGGTACAAGTTATAGATGGTTGAACACCAACAATGAAGAACTAAGTGCATCCAACAGCTTGTCACTTACGGAGCCGGGCAGTTATACCTTAATTGCTAGCATAGATAATTGCGACGTTGTAAAACAAGTGGAGGTGTCCTTATTGGATACATTTAAGGTTCCTAACGTAATTACCGTAAATGGAGATGGTATCAACGATCAATGGATAATTCCTAATTCCTACTCTAACAAACCGGATATCAATGTTATCATATATAACGAACAAGGCCAAGAAGTAATTAATGAATTTGGCTATAAAAATAATTGGCCGCAGTCAGCCACTGCGTTCACCAAACAAAATATGGTGTTTTATTATAAGATAAGAAACGCCAGTGATGTCCTTAAACAAGGAACAATCACAGTAATACGTTAAGCCCACCATGCTAAAGAAAAGTGTTTTATACCTATTGTTATTTTTGTTCGCCGTTGTAAAAATGGTTGCTCAGGAAGATAGTCCATTTGTGGCCTATGATGTACCTGCACAGAACTTATTGAAGTATAACAGGTTTTTGATCAACCCAACGTTTTCTACGGTTAGGGAAGATAAATCCTATATTAACCTGCTGCACAGAAATCAATCCGTTCAGTTTGATGACAATAACCAAAACTACTTTTTAAGCTATAGTGGTCGTATTAGTGATCGAACTGGTTTAGGATTGAGCCTATATTCCCAAAGAATGGGAACCTTAAGTAACTTTGGTGTCTTGGCCAACTATGCCTATGGTATTAAACTTAACGATAAAAGCAACTTTACTTTTGGAGCCAATGTTTCTTACTATAATAGCGGTTTTGACCAAGGTAGGGCTTCTACGGTAGAAGAAGATCCATTCTTGGCCGGTTTACAAGATCAAAATCTCATTTCTTTTCAACCTGGTTTCAACTTGTCCTATGGTAAATTTGATGTAGGAATGTTTGCTGAAAATCTGTTTGATTATAATATTAAGACCAGTGAGTCCTTAACAGCGTTTAAAGACAAAACCTTTTCGGGCCATTTACAATATACCCATCAGTTTCAAAATCAATCAGGTATTTTGGAAGAAGGTAGGTTGTTGCCTTTGGCACGTGTTAGAAAGATAGGGGAAGAAGATGTTACATTAGGCGGTAGTTTAATATTGGATTTACCAAAATTAGGGTGGATTCAAGGTGGCTATGATAGCTTCTATGGCGCAGCGGCAGGTGTAGGTTTTAATTTAAACCGAAGAGTATCTTTAGGATATACCATGGAAAAAGGGCTGTCCAATAATTTTGATAATTTTGGATTGACCCATGAGATTTCCTTTGCCTATTCCTTTACCCCCAACCTTACCGAGGACAGGGTTATGTTAGAGGACGATTTTGAAGATGAACTGGTAAATAACGACCTGGAGCCCGAGAATCTTGCCACCAATGAAGAGGTAGCTATACTAAAACAAAAATTGGCAGAAAATGATGCCATTATAGAGGAATTGATGTTTCGTCAAGATTCAATTGAAAATGCAAGACAAAGCGACCTAGAGCGTCGTTTTGAAATGGTCATGCGTATGGTAAGAAACGAAACCAATGGCAATAGACCAGACTTGGAGAAAAAGGCAAAGGACCTATTTATGAATAAAACGGACAATACCAATATAGCCTCTGTTGATAAACCTATTTCTCCTCAAGAGGATAGAGTTGCTTTTGCGGAAAGTCCTAAGGATAATGTTCAGGAACCGGCTTCTATACAAGAAAAAGAGGCTACTACCACCGGTATGGAATCTGCGCTTTCTCAAAATGAAGCATCACCAAAAGTACTTAAACCTGTAAAGGAAATTAGTTCCCAGACCAACGAGGTAAACAAGTTGCAACATACACAACCTAAAGATGCCGTAGCGATCAACAATCGTACTACGACAACCGGCACTCGCCAAGAATCCGCTCAGGACAAGGTAAAGAGCAGAAGGTTCAAGGACCTGCCCAATGTTAAGGATGGCTATTATGTAGTTGCCAATGTATATAAAGGGGGCAAGTATATGGATAAGTTTTTGGGTTCTTTAAACGAACAAGGTATAGATGCGGATGTTATTGATAATCCCAACAACGGCCTTAAATATGTTTACCTACAACGATTTGAAACTTTTGAGGAGGCCATGGCGGCCCATGATTCCAATTTAAACGGAAGGTATGACGGTAAGATGTGGATAATGAACGTAGATAATAGATATACAAACGATGCTTATGTTAGTAACGTTAAAAAGATTCAGCAAAAATCCTCAAAGTATGATGATACTATTCTTTCAAAGAATGTAGTTGTGAAAGATAACGTGGCGGCAAATGATATCAAATCCAAATCTTATGTTATTGAAGGTGCAGGGTCTGGCTATTATCTAATTGCAAATGTCTTTGCAAACCCTAACAATGCAAAACGTTTTGTACAACTTTTAAATTCCTTTGGTCTTAGTGCCAGCTATTTCATCAATCCTGAGAATAATTATAGATATGTCTATTTAAAAAAGCATGATTCATGGACCAATGCTTTAATCTCATACTATTCTAAACTCAATGATGCGTATAATGAAAAGATGTGGATTATGCGTGTAAACGAGGAACATATGGCATGATCCTGACAAAGATCTAAACCGAACGTTCAACACCTTCCAAAGCATAATTTTCATTATCACTAAACAATTAACTCTTTTCCAATTATAAACAGCACTCTTTATCAAAGCTGTTCACAACCTTTAGGACCTTATACTAAAATTCAGTTACAGGGAACTAAGATTGCGAATGCTCAGTATAGTATCACGGTCCATTTCCTACCGTATTTTAGTAATATAAATTAACCCTATACATCATTATTTATTGATAGTTAAAGGTTGTGATCAGAAGGATATTTATATTTTTAAACCTTTTTGATTGGTACTATTCCGTTTAATAAATTATTATGCGAGTTAATTTACATCCCAAACGATACTACCATATCACCACTATATAGCAGCGTGTCATTTAACCTTTAATTGCGCATTTTGGCTATATAACTTTAGTGCAAAGACCTATGATGCTCAAAAGCTTTTTTAAAGGCAATGTAAGGGTGTAATTATAACTCTAACATGCTTTTGATTTAACGGTCTAAAAGGCAGCTCACCACCTTTTTAATCATAGCAGAAAGATAATGTTGGGGCATAGTATATTGCGTTGTTTAAAAGGGCTCTTTTAAACCCGCCAAATTATTGTAACGTGCAACAACACGTTACACAACTTAGAATTAAAATCATTAAGATTTTTATAAACCTGCAGTTCTACTCCTATAATGTTTTGATACAGGTCTTAAAATCTGTTTGGAGATTGGACAATACGCTCATTCAATAAAATGACACCAATAACAACAACTCCAACACCAATAGTTTTACTATTTAAGTACTTCATAGAGCTCCATTTGGTGGTTCATAATTCTTATCAGAGAGATTAGAAATATTCAATTATTGCACATTTAAATAAATGTTAATGAAAAGGACATTTGGTAGTAAAACGTTTAACTAACTATTTGCACATGGTTTTTGATTTAATTACCGAATTTGAAGCAAGTTTCAATATTTTGAAAAGAGTTATTTAAGGCTATAATAATAATAATTGAACCAATTATGTTATATCCCGTTCCATTAATTAATTCCATTTTTATTGAAAGATATCGGTTAAAGCATAATGAGCTGTAGACTTTTCCAAAGGAAAACGCCTACCTGTATAATATGATCGTTATTTTAATCAATCAAAAAAACACAATGTAGTGTAGGTAGGTTACTTGCAGAACTTTAACAGGAAATTTCTAAAGTTAAAATCATGTTCATCACCTACAATTCTAAAACTTTCGCAAGCTTTTTCAATTTTTCCAGTTGCCAAATAGGAAATCCCTAAATTTCTTGACATGTCCCTAAGCATTATATGGGTAAATTCGTTTTCCGAAATCGCTATATCCAACGCTTGTTCATAAAAATCAATTGCCGAAATGAAATCAAGGGTTTTATAATAATCATCTGCTTTTTTTACATGATGATAAAAGTCCCAGTTTTCTTTTTTTATAAAGTATTTGCCTTGTTCAAAAAAATTAAACTTTTGTACAATTAAAATATCTTTTCCCGTACTGTTTTTCCAATATTTTTCTGAATCCTGAACGACTTTCCTAAAGGATTTGTCGAAGCTTTTGTTTATTCCCTGCTCTACCATAATATCCAGAATTTCATTATTTCTGGTTAAAACGAACGAACCCTTAAATTGATGTCTTTGTGCACTAGTCTTTGAGTAGTTAGATATAGATTTCCGCAGATAGTTTGAAAAAGAGGTTTCGTAATAAAATTCAGGATTTAAGCTAAACGACCGATGAAAGATAGTATCATTTCCTTTGATAAAATAGGTTTCTTGATACAAGTTGTTTTCAATCAAAAAATCACTTTTTCTTAAAAAATAATAACTTAATTCATCACCATGCTCCTTTAACACTAAAAATTTATTATCAAATGAAAAGCTAAACTTTCTAAATCCTATATGAAGTTCAGAATTCAAAACAGTATACTTACTGGGAACTCCCTTTTCTTCATAATTAATGGATATATACGCTTTTCCCGAAGTAAATTCATAAGATAGAAAAGATGCGAACAAAGGATGATTAACCTCTAAATCCTTTCCATCTTGGTAGACCACTTTATGACAAAACCACTTGCCTTCAAGAGAATTTTTGCAGTAAAGATTTGAAATGGAAACCAGAAAAATTACAATAAAAAGTTTTTGGTTCAAACTAGTTGAGTTTAATGCTATGGAATATTTGGTCATAAAGGTATCAAATCTTTAAACTTTCGTGTTTAATCCCCAAAATAAACAATTGATAATTCATGCGCTTTTTAATCAAATCAACCCTTTTTTTTGCTGATTTAAAGGTACATTTTACCTGTATTGCGTTTTATGTACAGTTGGTGTTTGCACTGCAATTTTCTTCCATTTAGGTCGCTAAATTTAACTTTTACCATGGCTATTGGAACATTGTTGGTTTAAATAAATTACCTCAAAAGAAGAATCTTAATGATCGGTCAAATGCACTAAATAGGGCATAAAATGGGTATTTACTAAAAATCAAACCCATTTTTATTGCGGTTTCACAACAGAAACAGAACATACCACAACATTAAATTTCCTAGCTAATTACTATAGTGAATATTTGTTATTGGAGAATTCCACAGATTTTGGGTTAAACCAGCGCGTGAACTTCCCCACTATTAAATAGCACATGACCAAACTGATTGTTTTTTTTGATTTTACTAAGCGTTCTTCACTTATGGGAAAAATTTTCTCCAAAGGTTTGTTTTTCATTTTATTCTTGTTGTTGGGTTTCAACACAGCGTATTCTCAAGTAAAAAGAGATTTTGCGGTGCGTTATGAAGCTGATATTCGCGGAGAGATAACTTTTATTGCGAACAACATCGTCAACCGTTATATACCAGAATCCTCAGGTAGAAGGTGGGTATGGAGAAATGGCCGTTGGAGAAGGGAAAACTTTACTATTCCAGAGGTATCACCTAATGATCCATACAACGATACTCGAGGTGCATCTAGTGCAAACGACTCATTTGATATGCGTTATATTGATGTAGATGGGGACTCTTCTACCTTTAGCTCAAGTAGCGCTACACTTAATATTCCGGACTATGAATGTTCAATGATACGTTATGCCGGTCTTTATTGGTCAGCGGTTTATACCAACGCCGACCGTAGTAATATTGATGAAATAAAATTTAGGGTTCCAGGTGGTGCATATCAGGATATAGCAGCGGACGATGAACTTTTTGACGGTTATAATGATATAGATTTTGGATATTATGCGCCTTACGCATATTATAAGGATATTACCTCCATAGTATCGGCATTGCCAAACCCAAATGGGGAGTATTTTGTAGCCAATGTACGGGCAGATAATAGCCGTACGGTCAGTGGTGGTATTTCCGGTGGTTGGAAAATGGTCGTAGTATATGAAAACCCAAATTTACCAGGGGATAAATTCATAACCACCTTTGATGGATATGCGGGAATAAAATCTGGCGAAAGTGTAGATATTCCTATCAGCGGATATACAACATTACCCGCTCCTTTTCCTGTGTATGCCAATATGGGTGTGGCCGCTTTGGAAGGAGATAATGTAATTGATGGAGATGCATTGCAGATCAATGCCAATGGGTCTTTTACCACCTTATCGAACGGTGAGAACCCTGCCAACAACTTCTTCAATTCAAGTATCACTATTAACGATGTTCCTTACACCAACAGAAATCCAAATAGTATAAACACCTTGGGTTGGGATGTAGATTATTTTGAAATTCCTAACGGCGGAGTCAACAATACCATTATTCCTAATGGATCAACCAGTGCTACGCTAAGAGCCACTTCCTCTCAAGACAAATATGATATCTTTTTTGCTTCGTTTGATGTGGATATCATTGCACCTAATATTGTGTTGGAAAAAAGGGTTCAGACGCCAGGTGGTGTAGATATAACAGGTCAAGGTGTTAATTTAGGTCAAACCTTGGATTATGTGCTGACTTTTGAGAATATTGGTAACGATGATGGGGTAGGCTATACTATAAGAGACGTACTTCCTGTTAATGTCTCTCCGCCAAACGGACGTAGTTTTTTCAATGCTTCTGATTTTTCGTACCCAGATGGAGTTACCTATACGTATGACCCCTTAACTCGTGAGATTATTTTTTCTGTCCCGGACAGATACGTAGAAGATGAGGATTCTGAATATTCCATTCGTTTTCGTGTACAAGTAGCGGAAAACTGTTTTGACTTCGTAAACGCATGTTCTGATTTAATTGAAAATGTGGCCTATGGTACCTATCGTGGAGAAAATAATTCTGCAATGGTAACGGACGACCCCAGTGTAAGTGAATTTAACTCATGTGGTTTTACGGTTCCAGGTGCTACTAATTTCCTTTTGGACGACCTTAGTGCTTGTAGCTTTGACAGAACGGTTACCTTATGTGGTGCAAATACAATTTTGACAGCGGGACAAGGTTTCGACTCTTACGTATGGTATCAGGACACCAATGGTAATGGGGAACTGGACAGTTTGGATGTTGAAATTAATGATGGTGACCCAGATAATGACCCAAGTACGCAAGTAGTTACTACTCCTGGTGTTTATATCGTAGATAAAATTGTTGCCGCACCTTGTATTGGTTACCAAGAAGTCATTACGGTTGAACCCTTTGGTTCTGGTAATATACCCAATCCTGTTACCGAATATTTTAATGAAGTTAATAACGATAGTGATCCTTCAAATGACATACCTGGAGAAATTGTTAATTGTACTATAGACAATTCTTTCATCCCAAAGATTTTCTTGTGCGGTATTAATGATTCTCAACCATTAGCGGTAAATATTGTAGATGCCCAAAGTGTTAGCTGGGAATTGTTGGACGAAGGCAGTTGTGCTCCGGTTGGCGAGGATTGTGCCAATAAAGCACTTACCTGTAATTGGACGGAAGTTGGCACTGGAAGTAACTTCCTATTAAATGCTCCTGGAGAATATAGATTATCCGTTATCAATAGAAACGGATGTATCAGCCGCTATTATTTTAAAGGGTTCCAGAACAATTTGGATATAGATTACACCAATAGGGATATTGTTTGTAATACAGACGGTAATATTACCATAACCAACTTGGGCAGTGGATATGGTTACCAGTTGATAGACAATGAAACCAATAACATTCTTGTTCCGTTTAGCGCAAACAATGGTCCAAGTTTTGACTTTTCTTCTGGCGAGAACGGTTCTTATAGGGTAGAGGTTACACCTACGGACATCAATGGAGATGTAATACCAAACGCCTGTGTTTTTACTACGGAAGTAATAGGTATTTTAGATAGAGACGTTACCTATAATGTTAATGTAACTCCAGAATTCTGTTACGAACTAGGGTCTATCAATTTACAGATCAATAATGCGGATGCGGTATATAACTACGAAATTAGAATAGATGATGGAAGTAATGGAGGATTAGGCACTCTTTTGGACAGTGAAAATGGACAAACGGACAACAATTTTACCTTTACGGATTTAAGTGCAGGGGACTATATTGCTTTAATTTCAACCGCAGATGGTTGTTCATATAGTGAGAATGTTACTATTGTGGATAACAATGACCTAACATTAAGTGCAAGGGTTTCTCAACATATTACTTGTAGGGAAGGTAATATCCAAATGGATTCTGATGGGGGCACAACGCCACATACCTATGCAATCTGGTCATATGTAGATGAATCAGGAAATACGGTAACCTCATATCCTTCGTATGCAGATATACCTGCAACCAATTTTCAGACAAGTCAAATTTTCGACATTTTAGACCCGGGGAACTATACGTTTGTAGTGTTAGATAGAAATGGGTGTTACCAAGTGTCCAACACTGTTGAAATAGAATTTCAACCTGCAGCGGAATTTAACGCCACTACTGTAGTGGATGTTAACTGTTTTGGGGATGCTAGCGGTAGAATACAATATAATTTAATTGATAATAACGGTTATCAATTAACCTTTTCCTTATTTGATGCCGACGACCAACCTCTTGGCGAGAACGGCACGGGTAATTTTTCAAATTTACCGGCAGGGGATTATCGTGTATTGATCAACCAAAGAAGAGGTAGTGCTTCTTGTGATTATGAGGAAAACTATACCATTGGTTCGCCCGCTTCGGCAGTGCAGGGAGATGCTGTTTTGATTCAAGATTATACTTGTGTTCAAGAGGGGATTATTGAAGCACAGAACGTAACCGGTGGTGTTGCCCCTTATGAGTATAGTATTGATGGCGTAAACTTTATTCCAGATACGGTAGCTAATGCAAATCGTTTTGAAAATCTAGTAGATGGCAATTACTATATTACCGTTAGAGACGCCAATGGATGTACTTTCAGAACCAATGTTATACTAATAGATGCACCAAACCCGCCAACGGATTTAAATATAACGGCATCTCAGATTGCTTGTCCTGATCAAACGGTAGACCTTAGGGTATCCGCTACAAATGGTTCAGCTCCTTTTACGTATGCCATTGTTGCCCCAACTGTAATAAACCCCACAAGTACCGTAGGCAATGAAGCTAATTTTGACGGACTGGCACCAGACACCTATACGGTAAGGGTTACAGATACTGATGGCTGTTTCTATGAAGAAAATTATACGATAAACGGTATAAACCCCATATCGGCTTCTGGAACTACCGTTCAACCTGTTTCTTGTTTTGGAGCAACAGATGGCAGCATTCGTTTTAATGTAACTTTCCAAAGCGGACAAAACTTCACATATTCCATTACAGGCCCATCCGGTTTTACCAGCAATGGAGGAACACAAGCGGTAATCAACAATTTAAATAATTTGGAGGCTGGAGACTATGTAATAAACATTACGGATACCGCTACAAATTGTACGTATACTACCACCCATGAACTGGAAGGACCTGCATCTGCATTGGCTATTACATCAATTAATGAAACACAACCTACTTGTCTAACAGATGGTGGTGTTAGTATTACCGCTACAGGTGGATGGGGTGGTTACTCCTTTTCATTGAACAACCCAGATGGTTCATCGTTTGGTACAAATGGTACAGGTAATTTCAACGGATTGACCCAACCGGGAACGTATAATGGAACATTAACGGATTCCAATAATTGCGCAATACCGTTCTCATTTACATTAGATTCCGCAATAGCACCTGTCCTAGTTGTTACTCCAAACCAAGATTGTTTTGATAGTTCTACACTTTTGACCTTGACGGCAAATGTAACTTCAGGAGGTGACGGAAATTTTGAATATAGCATTAACGGAGCACCTTTTACAACAAACAACGTATTCTCCAATTTATCTTCAGGAACATATACAATAGATGTAAGGGATGGTAAAAACTGTACGGATACAGAAACAATCGTTGTCAATCCAGAGCTAACGGTTACCGCCAGTGCGGGCTACATTACCGCCTGTGGTTCTGCCACTGATGTGGCGATCGCCGGAGCGGGCGGTGACGGCAACTATGTCTACGCGGTAGTGGACAACGGCACTACGCCCACATCGGGCGACTTTGTGCCCAACAGCACAATCTCGGTTACGGGTACGGGCGACTATGACGTCTATGTAAGGGACAACGGCGGCAGCGCCGGTTTCTGCGAGAGCGTATACGCCATTACGATCGACCAGGACCTGCCGTTGGCACTGACGATCTCGAACACCGCGGTACTCTGTAGCGGGGACAGCCAGTCCACCTTGACGATTATGGCAAGTGGCGGGGAAGGTCCGTTTACCTATAGTATAGACAACGGCGCAAGCTATGTTTCGCAGAACACGTTCAACAACCTTGGCGCCGGTTCGTACAACATCCGTGTCAGGGACGCCAACCTTTGCGAGATAGGGGAAATCCATACGATCACGGAGCCCTTCAACCTGTCCGCCTCTGCCGCTGTAGCAGCATTGGTGGAGTGCAACCCTACACAGGGCGCGGAGGTCCGTATCACGAACGCACAGGGAGGTACCGCACCGTACAGCTATAGCTTTGACGGTGGCGGAACGTATACTTCCAGTCCCATAGGATACCTATTGGCAGGCAACCATACGGTATACGTCCGTGACGCCAACAACTGTACGTTCCCAATGGACATTACGGTAGACCCGGCCCCTGCACCTCCCACATTGTCTGCAACGGTGGATTACCTTTGTGACGGCGACGGCACGGTTACGGTGACCCCGAGCAGCAGCGATTTCGACTACACCTATAGCATCGACGGTAGCCCCAATAGTCCGGCTACCTCCAATATATTCAACAACGTACCTGCTGGTCCGCACACCATAGATGTTACCTATGTAAGTACATTGGCTCCGGCAGAAAGTATACTATTACAGGAAGATTTTGGTTCCGGACCCAATACCAGTATACCACAGATAGACCCTGCTTATTGTTACGAACCACAAGACGGTAGCGCAAGCTTATGTGGTTTTGGAACCGACACCCATATTCAAGATGGAGAGTATTCCGTAACAAGTGTTATTACCAATCCTTACAATCCGTGGAGAAGTCCTAATGACCATACCGGTAATGCCAATGGGCGATATTTGGCGATCAATGTTGGTGGTGCAGCTGGTGTTGGTGGTATTGTATATGCAAAACGCGGTGTAGAAGTTATCCCAAATAGAGATGTAACGGTTTCATTATATGCATTCAATATATTTAGAAATGGACAATCCGGAGGGGATCCAACCATTGAAATCGAATTGGTTGATTTGGGCGGTAATGTAATTGCTAGTACTGCAACGGGTAATATTCCTAAGAACAATAATGCGGATGATTGGCATAATTATAGCGTAACACTTGATCCCGGTGCAAATACAAACTTGGATATTGTTATAAGAACCAAATCCGCTGTAATTCAAGGTAATGATATTGCAATTGATGACATACTTGCTTTCCAAATCCCAGAACAATGTCCGGGAACCACAAGTATAGATGTAATCGTAGAGGACGGAAATGCTTTCGAGGCATCTATAATAGGCTATGAGGACCTTGACTGTAACGCGGACGGTTCTGGCTCTATTACTTTTGAGGTAGAGAACTTTGGTCCTGGAGGGTTTGAGTATAGTTTTACAAGTGACTTTAGTTCTATTCTTGGAAGTACTACGGTATCTCCACAGACGATATCATCACTTTCTGCCGGTAATTATACCATTTACGTTAGGGAGGCAGGCAGTACTAATCCTGGTTGTAGTACAAGTATAAGTCAAGTTATCAACGAACCTTCGGTGGTGGTTGCGGACGCATCTCAGACACAACCCTATACCTGTAATAATGGAGGGGCAATTATAACCGCTAGCGCATTGGGCGGTACACCTGGATATACATATCAATTAGAAAATAATGCTGGAAGCATATTGACCGCTTACCAAACCGGTACAACTTTTGGCGGATTAACGGCAGGCACCTATAGGGTTCGTGTTATGGACGCAAACGGATGTACGGATCTAATAGATAACCCTATCACGATTACGGCACCAATTATTCCCGTTTTTACCTTAAATGAAACAGCTTGCTATAGTGGTGGTAATGATGCAACTATTCAAGTTAATGTTACGGATGGTAATGGGGATTATCAATTTAGGATCAATGGAGGAACATGGGTGGTACCATCTCCAGTCAATTCAACTACATACACATTTAACGGATTATCACAAGGAACATACACGATAGAGGTCACAGATGCTTATGGTTGTGATAGTGCATCTCAATCCATTACCATAGAACCTCAATTAACGGTTACCGCCAGTGCGGGCACCCAGTACACACGGCAACTATGTCTACGCGGTAGTGGACAACGGCACTACGCCCACATCGGGCGACTTTGTGCCCAACAGCACAATCTCGGTTACGGGTACGGGCGACTACGACGTCTATGTAAGGGACAACGGCGGCAGCGCCGATTTCTGCGAGAGCGTATACGCCATCACGATCGACCAGGACCTGCCGTTGGCACTGACGATCTCGAACACCGCGGTACTCTGTAGCGGGGACAGCCAGTCCACCTTGACGATTATGGCAAGTGGCGGGGAAGGTCCGTATACCTATAGTATAGACAACGGCGCAAGCTATGTTTCGCAGAACACGTTCAACAACCTTGGCGCCGGTTCGTACAACATCCGTGTCAGGGACGCCAACCTTTGCGAGATAGGGGAAATCCATACGATTACGGAGCCCCTTAACCTTTCGGCCTCTGCCGCTGTAGCCGAGTTGGTGGAGTGCAACCCTACTCAGGGCGCGGAGGTCCGTATCACTAACGCCCATGGAGGTACCGCACCGTACAGCTATAGCTTTGACGGTGGCGGAACGTATACTTCCAGTCCCATAGGATACCTATTGGCGGGCAACCATACGGTATACGTCCGTGACGCCAACAACTGTACGTTCCCAATGGACATTACGGTAGACCCGGCCCCTGCACCTCCCACATTGTCTGCAACGGTGGATTACCTTTGTGACGGCGACGGCACGGTAACGGTGACCCCGAGCAGCAGCGATTTCGACTACACCTATAGTATCGACGGTAGCCCCAACAGTCCGGCTACCTCCAATATATTCAACAACGTACCTGCAGGTCCGCACACCATAGATGTTACTTATTTAAGTACCATTGCACCAGCAGAAAGCACCTTATTGACTGAAGATTTTGGTACCGGACCCAATACCAGTATACCACAGATAGACCCTGCTTATTGTTACGAGCCTGGCGATGGAAGTACTAGCGCCTGTAGTATTGGTGATGCTCGTTTATTTGATGGAGAATATACGGTTACAAGTGCGTTAGCACCTTTACATGCCACATGGATCAGTCCTAATGACCATACCGGTAATGCCAATGGGCGATATTTGGCGATCAATGTTGGTGGTGTTGTTGGTGTTGGTGGTATTGTATATTCTAAAAGGAACGTTGAGGTATTACCTAACCAGGATATTACTATTTCCTTTTGGGCATTGAACTTATTGCGCACTGGCACCTCTGGAGGAGACCCTAGCATGCAAATAGAATTAGTGGATGGTAGTGGAAATATTATTGCCAGCTCATCTACGGCGGGCAGTGTTCCTAAAAATAATGGCCCGGATGATTGGCATAATTATTCTGTCTCACTAAACCCCGGAGCAAATACAAACCTGGATATAATCTTCAGAACGAACTCTGCAGTTCTTGACGGAAATGATATTGCTATAGATGATCTTTTGGCAACCCAGCCACCGGCAAGATGTCCGGGAACAACAAGTATTGACGTAATCGTAGAGGACGGAAATGCTTTCGAGGCATCTATAATAGGCTATGAGGACCTTGACTGTAACGCGGACGGTTCTGGTGCGATTACTTTTGAGGTAGAGAACTTTGGTATAGGTGGATTTGAATATAGTTTTGATAGCGGTTTTGCCACTATAGATGGTAGTGATACCGTTTCGCCATACACAATAACAGGTTTGGCTGCTGGCAACTATACTATATATGTAAGGGAAGCCGGAAGTACAAATCCTGGATGTAGGGTTTCCATATCCCAAACCATATCGGAGCCGGCCATCGTTACTTTTTCGGAAACCGTTGTGCAGCCAACTTGTGTAGATGGTGGTTCGGTTACCATAACAGCTTCTGGCGGAACGGCAGGTTATACGTATCAAATTGAAGAACCAAATGGAAATATTGTAGGGCCACAAAGTGAAAATATCTTCACTGGCCTTAATGAAATAGGAATACATACCATTACCGTTACGGATACTAATGGATGTACCGCTACGGATACCTTTACCTTGAACACACCGGTGAACCCTGTTATCAGTATTGACCCTAGTTCAGATTTATGTTATGATTCTTCCAACCCAGGTTCGGCTACCGTGGTTATCGGTGGATCTGGAGGATTGGCCCCCTATGTATTTAGAATGAATTCGGGCCCTTATAGAACTTCCAATACATTTGCGAACTTAACACCTGGCAATTATACATTTGAAATTAGGGATGCCAATGGATGTACGGATGATTTAATGTTTACCATAGAACCTCAGTTGACGGCAAACATAGTTTTATCAAAGGATATTGATTGTACTGTATCGCCTGATGCTATCTTGGATTTACAGGTAAACGGAGGTTATTCGCCATTTACATATGAGTTAAATATAGATAACGGCGGTTACACTTCATATACAGGTACTTTTCCATTTACCACAAATACTCCCGGATTATATAGATTTAGGGTAACGGATAGCCAAGGATGTGTTGCAGAATCAAATGAAGTAACTGTAACGGCAGTCGTTAATCCTTTGGCTACGGAGACGATTACTGACCCCACATGTAACGGCGACTCTAATGGTATTGTAGAAATTAATATTGACCCTGCTTACGGATCTTCTCCTTATGAGATTAGTTTTAACGGCAGTCCCTTCACCAGTCAAAGGGTTTATCCAGGATTGGCCGCTGGCACTTATACATATACCCTTAGGGATAGTAAGAGTTGTACATACACCCAAACCATTACTGTTAATGACCCAGTATTGTTTGATGCCAATGTTGTAGCTACGGATGTTAGTTGTGGTGGATCTGGTGATATTCCCGGAAGAATTGATATTAATATAACCAGTGGTGGGGTACCTAATTTTACCTATACGTTATATGATAATCAGAATAATATTGTAGTTACAACAGGTCCTAATCCAATAGTAAATACATCTGCAACTACCGCTTCGTTTGAGGGACTTGATTTTGGAGATTATTATGTTAGGGTATTGGATGCCAATGGTTGTGAGTTTTATCAAAATCCTGTTAGGGTTCTTTCCAATCCATATTTAACAGTAGATGCACTTGTGCCTGCTGTTAGCTGTGCCACAGGTGGGTCGGTAGAATTATTGGCCAGTGGCGGGTCTGGTAATTATGATTTTACCATTTATGGGGCAGGAACCGCTCCGACAACAGAAATCCCAGGACCTGGAACAGGGGAGGAAACAGCTACATATAATGGGCTTAATCCTGGTCAGTCCTATGTTTTCCAGGTTATTGATACAGATACTAATTGTTCTAGTTACGTAGAGGTGGACATACCGCCACTTTCTGCCATTGATGTAGTTGCAGACCCAGTAGTCAATGATGTCGCATGTTATGGCGATACCAATGGATCTATCGCATTTCAGATAGAAGGCTTTGATTCTGGGGTTAGTTCAATCTACTATGAAATAAGGGAGTCTATATCCAATACGCCTTTAGTAGGTGCATATTCAGGTACAATTTCAGGTACTACAGGACCTGGACCAACACCTGTGGAAACCGTATCTGCTATTCCTCCGGGAGATTATGTATTGTTTTTTAGGGAGGATAGCGCTCCAGACTGTACCAATACATTTGAGTTCAGGATTATAGAACCTAATCCGGTTACCCTCAACCTAGTGGATCAAAATAATGGGTATTGTTCAGAAAATGCCAATATCACTGTTATTGCAGGTGGTGGTAATGGTTCGTATACTTATGCTTATATGGAAAATGGGGTAACACCTGCAGCCTCAGATTATGAAACAAGCAATTATAAAGAATTAGATCTTGCAGTAAATACAGATTGGGATGTTTATGTCATTGATGGAAACGGATGTGCTGCAAGCTCTCATTTAGACATTACAATAGCAGAAGATCCTTCACCGCTTATATCTGCTGTAGTTGTAAACCAGTGTGCAGCAAATGAAGGTGAGTTTATCGTAGAGGTTACTTTGGACGGCGAAGGAATTCAACCATATACGCTAAGTGTTAATAGTGGTTCTTACCAATCTTCAACGCTGACAACATTGGGTACTACCCATCAGTTTTCAAACTTGAGTTCTGGCAACTATACTATTGATATACGTGATTTCAACGGTTGTGGAAATCAGGTTGCCTTGGAAATTTTTAAACCTTCCAATATAACTGCGGAGGTTCAGGCGCAACCAACTTGTTTAGGAGGTGATGGTGCTATCTTGATAACGGCATATGGAGGTTCAGGAGCCTATGAGTATGAGCTTTTCTTCTTTGGCGGAGCATCTGTTGAAGGGCGTAAACTAACCCCGCTATTCTCTAGTTTAGATCCAGGAATGTACACTGCGGCAATTTATGATTTAGACCCTAGATATACAGGGTGTAGCGCATTGGTAGATATTGAGTTAGAAGTACCAACGGCTGTAGACTTTACTACTTCCGTAACGGATGTTACTTGTTTTGGAGGAAATGATGGCAGTATTGTTGTTAGTTTGGACCCTACTATGGATAACCCTCCATATACATATCAATTGCTGATTGATCCAACTCCTGTATTGCCTTATGACGCTTTACGAATGTTACCTCAAGGGGCGGCGCAATCATCCAACATCTTCAATAATCTTTCAGCTAACGATGCATATTATGTAAGAGTTTATTCTGACAGAGGATGTTTCTTGGACAGACCGGTAACCATTTCCGAGCCGGACGAGATATTGAACGTAAGCGCTAGTGTTGTTGAATTCGGCTGTAGTGTCGGCAATAACGATAACAATGCCACGGTAACGGTCAACGGCGGCATTACGGGCGGTAGCGGCAATTATGTAATCTATGAGTTCATCGATAGCGCCTCCAACGTTGTACAGTCGGGCGCCTCCAACGTGCTGACGGTAACGGACAGAACCGGTGAGAGCTATACGATAAACGTATACGACGATAACGGATGTTCCGGCAGCACTACCGCTACGGTACTACCTTTCGACGAGATGACCGGGGCTTCCGCTGCGGTGACCACTACGGAGACCTGTGCGCCCGGATCTGAGGGCGAGATCACCGTTACGGCGACGTCCACAGCGGGCGACGACACGAGGTACGAGTACAGTATCGACAACGGTGCCACCTATGT
>NZ_FZNV01000004.1 GCF_900188415.1 Maribacter sedimenticola
ATTGGCCCTTGTAAGTAATGTACTACCGCAGTTATTGGTAACTGTAACACTCGGTGGTGTGGATACTGTGGTCATAGTATAGGATACCGAGGATGAATTGGCGCTCCAACAACCCGTCGAAGTATTTCTAGACCTTAGGTAATAAACGGAACCACTTGTGAGCGTTATTGTTTCGTTCGAATTTGCAGTACTTGTTCCTGAAGCACTGCTCTGCCAATACCAAACATTACCGTTGCCTGAATATTGATCGTACAGAATTCTTTTCAAAGTGACGCTGTTACAGTTCTGGGAATCCACTGTGGGGGTCTGTGGAGTCCCGGGCAAATAATTAATAGTATAGGATACAGAAGTAGATGAACTCCATAATCCAGAACTATTATGTCTAGCTCGAACATAATAAGTACTTCCGCTTGTTCTGTCAATATAACTACCTGAATTGGAAGTTGAAGTTCCTGATGAACTACTTTGCCAATAATAGGTAATACCAGTTGGCGGATTATTCCGGGTAAGTCTCGTATAACCACAATAGTTAACTTTACTCGGCATTGGGGGTGCTGCTGGTGCTCCAGCGGCTTGGGAAACAGTAAATGTACCTATCTGTGATCCATTTTTTACCAACTGGACGCTTCCACTGCGTGATGAGCCAGTAGTGTTGTTGGAAACCGTGACTACAACAGAACTTCCAGAGCGGTAGGCGCTTAGCCAACTTGGTTTTGTGCCTACTTGCCAGTCGAATGAGGAGCCATCGTAACATCCACCCTGGATAGAGGAGCTTTGGGAACCACTTGGTGTAGCCGTGAATGATAAATTTGTACCAGCTGCATAACAACCTCCTTGTGCAGTACCTTCCCAAGAAAATGTTAAGGTTAGCGCAACAATTAAGATTCGAATTATATTTTGTATCCTATTCATCTTCTTAGTATTTATAGGTATAATTTATTTCACTTGATTTCTTAAAACCTCCCGATCCTGAATCGCCAACAAAATCAACAATTTCTGTCTCGGTGCTTTTTAGTCTTCCCATAGCATCATATAGATAATGCGTGGCTAGGTTATTAGCTCCTATTATATGGGAGAGTTCGCCCCATTCATTGTACACATAGGAGGTCATTGATGATTCAATAGGGTGTAGTCTGAAGTCATCAATTATGCCCCCCCCTCCTACAGCTGTTATATAAACATTCGCACCATTATTTATTGAAGTGTAAAAATTTAGTAACCACCAGTCCCCTGCACGAATCATTTCATCATTATTGGGTTGAACGTTTTGGGAGCCATTATAGAACGCTACATTACCTTCCTGTCCATTTTTCACCCAGACAGATATCTTGAATTTTTTGGAGTTACCATCTGACGTATTTACAGTGGATACAAAGGCATTTTGTCCAGATGCCAAGGAAAGTGCGTAGCTCCCTGTATGGGAATCATTGGACGGGGTTGCCGAACCTTTTTGTACTTCGCCTCCATAGGCTCCATTATTTTCATCCTCAGCTCCAGAATAGAAAATTTCATTGTATCCCGCATTCGAAGAAACAATAGGTTTTGAATCCCTATATCCCATTTTTGTACTGAGGTAATTACCATTAATATCTTTACTCTCAATGGCCATGGAATAATCATCATACCTAGTTATTTCGGTTAGCTGCTTCCATTTCGTCCCAGTTCCGGTATTCCAATCAAAGTTGTCCGAAGAACCAACATAGTTTTGGAAAAATCCATCTGTATCCTTAGTCCCGTTCCAGGTAAACGATTTATGCTTGCGCCATATATTATTGCCCCATGTATTGGCCCAGGTTGTTAGTCCTGCACCCACCTTTTTCCAAGAACTGTTTTCGTTGATTTCTGTAAAGGTCAAAGCTTCTTGAGCCAACATATTCACATTTGGCACAGAAGCCCCCAATGGCGTATCATGTACACTTCCCATGGCTGGATAGAATTCGTATGCAGGCATGATGGTTGTGCGAATTTCTCGATTCCTACTATCCTTTGTAGTGGATTGAAGTACTTGACCGCTTAGGAAGTCATAGGTGTCCAAACTTGTTTCCACTGTAATATCCCCTTGTATCGTGATCGTCTTCTCCAATACACTTGGGTAGGTAATTTTACTCGTTGAACTAACGAAATAGGACTCATTTCCATTGTTCAATACCCTTTTAAGACTTTTGTGGGATTCTTGGGTTACCCCAATTTCGCCTTGCCCATCTAAATTCGTTTTATAGGTATTTTCTTTTTTTACTAAAATTTGCGCATAGGGATTATAGCTAGTTACGGATTTTAGCCTACCAATATTCGCCAAGGCACTTTTAATGGTATATTTATTAGCCTTGACATTAGTTTCCAACTGAGAATTTTGTTCTTCCCAAACTTCAAAGGCGCTACCTAGATTAAATAAGGAGGCAGAAAATCTATCGTAAGGCTCCAACGTTTCAAATTCATAAGCAGTAGAGCCCATAATATTGCCATTGTAATCTTTATTGACCATCTTAACATGGCTATATAATACCCCCGGTGATGGAAGTTCTGAAAAGTAAGGCATGGCCCTAGGCTCATCTTTTGAAGGACTAAAAGAAGTTATACCAGAAATCTGACCTGTTACCGGATTAGTATAGTCGTATTCAGTAACGAGACTATTAATACCATCACTCACGGAAACGCTAGTTACACGAACGCCTCCTCCTTTACGTCCATTTAAATCGGTAAGGGCATAATTATTCTGCTCCCCAAAAACACTTAGATTGGTTAAACAGAAACCATTCGGTACTGGCGTACAATTATTATTGCTATTATAGAAGTCATACTGCCAAGATTCACTACCTGCATCAAATGTTACGGCAGATGATGATACAGAAAGTACTTTATATCTTCCATATTCCGTCGTATAAGTACTAGTGCAACAAGTATTATCAGGATACTGTTCGTATGTGGTTTTATTAAATTTGAAATCATAAAAACGATTTACTTCAAAATCACTGGCAATATTTGAAACGTTTCCATTAAAATTGACTGTTAAGGAAAGTCCATTCCTTGTTACCGATGAAATTAAATTATACGCAATTTTTTTTGTGTAGGCCGCTTCCGCGTAATACGAGTCTTCCTCATATTCTACATTAATTGTAGAACCTATAGGGGTTTGTATTTGATCTAAACTCCATACATCCGGGAAATTTTCGTAATGGCCCCAGTCATCAGTTTTATCATAATCATAGGCTACCGCACTGGATTTATAGGAAAATTTATAGGGTGGGATTAGGCTAGCCCCCCCTTTTCCCTTAAAACTAATACTATTCAAAGTAAGACGACCTTTATTTAGAACATCAGAACTAGGGCTAGCAGAAGCCAAAGAGTAGTCATGTCCAAGTACAATTACCTGTTGTGCAGAAGATTCTAGATTTAGCCCATTGAAATCATTTATATCAACAACTTTGTTCGAAGTATTTAGTTCAAAAACGTTTAAACTACTATTTGGAGGGCTTAGATAAAAATTATATCCCGGTCCCAATAGACAGGTGCCTTCCGGGCTGTCTGCATTTGTATTTTTAAAGTAGGTATTTTTATATAATATACCTGTCTTCTGAATACTAAAGGCATTTTCTGCTTGTTTACTGAAGCCATTTAAATCCTCATTTTTGAAAAGAAGTACTTTTTTCAATCGTAATGGATAACTTTTAGGTATATCGAAATAGCTCTGATCCTCCGTACTCTGGGCGGAATACCGATCTATATTGTGACAACCCTGTTGCCCTAAATCTGATTCAAAAAGAAAGGAAGTATCTTCATTATTGCTATTCAAATAATAAAATGTATCACCTGGATGACCGTAAACCTTATAGTTCTGTTGTGGTTCATAAATACTACTATAATTATCATCCCAAAAGCTTCCTCCATTCCATTTCTCAGCATATTTATATTTAGGAACAGAGGCATTATCTTTTCGCAAATCTTTTACAAAAAGAGCGGTATGGGTCCGCGTTTTAATAGCATCGAGATAATATAACTGTTTACGCCCCCAAGAATACGAATAATTAGTGGTTCCATCATTTCCAATCTCCTCATCATAACGACCATTTGGAGTTTGCCATATATATCCATCGCTCCATTTGCCATATTCTAAGTTGACCCAGTACCCGTAGTCATTTCCATTAGGAATGCCATCATTATTTTCATCGATATAATCGGGACCAGTCACTGCTGTTAATAGCCAGTGAGTAGCATAGGGCGTGGTCTTTTGTATTTCGAAGAAACTACTCTCTTTATCAGGAACACCAAATTCGTTTTCGCGGAATGACCTATAAAAAGTTTCAAAATTATAGACCGGAAGCGAATAATGATACGTCCTTCCGTCAACTGTAGTTATACGATACGCGCCAATTCCTTCACCTTCATAAGTGTCCAAATCCGAGCGATCGATTCCATCCGCTTCCAAAAAACCAAAAACGCCATTTCGAATTTCATCATTGGTAAAGGTCTTGATATAATTACCTTCCCTTTTTCTATTAAGCTCTCCGTTGACCAAACTGCTTTGATTATTATAATTCGTTAGGTTTTGTGTTTTATAATAATTCAGCAAATTTTCAGCATTTATAGGGTCATTGTTGTTGTTAGTATTAAGAACTTGTGAGGTTTGGGTTCTCAAAAAGGAAGAGTGTGCATTGCTCATGGTAAAATTGACTTTGCTTACGGCACTCTTGTTTGATTCCGAGTGATTAACATCAGCGTATTCCGACAAATCATTATTGATATATTGAGCATAAAGGTCATCATCGTTCTTTTCTTCGCGACCTCTACCTGAAAGGTTTAATTCCGAAGTAAAATAAGGACTCAATGTTCCTGATAATCCCTGTGCTGTAACTGAATAATTATCGTAACCTGGAAGCACTAGGTTATTATATTTCAATTGGGCATTCCTATCCAGCAGCACGTTCCCTACCGTCTCAGTGTCATATCTTGGAAGGATGGTTACATCCATAAAGTTATTTTCAATTACCTCATTTTTTTCATTTCCAGTCTTAGTTTTAATTGAATTCACTGGATAAAGCATACCTGATGTAAATAAATTATCATACTTGAAAAGACTATGTGTAACCTTGGTTTTGTTATACCCTATATAAAAATAATATAGCGGTAAATAGAAACCTGTTGAAGCGACATTTACATCATAGTCTCCCGAATTAACATCTTGACTAGACGTAGATATTCCCGCTCCAATACCGTTCACTTTACCATTGATGGATAACCCATCCGTACTAAAATTAATACCCATTCCCGATCTTTTATGAGATGCTATTTTACTACCATCAGATGATTCCATCTGAGTCACCGATACTCCTCCGGACAGACCAGAACTATAATTGTAGTTAAGATTTAATCCAACAGCATTATTACCCGCACCTGATGCAAATCCATATCCTACACCTACACCACTAGTAGAAATATTAGCACTATATCCAGCAAAACCTCCGTTTATTCCTACACCGTTAGTACCAATACTTCCCCCTATCGAAGCCACATTTTCACCACCTAATCCAGCACTTGCGGATACATATCCCCCCAAGGATTGGTTAGAACCCCAAGAAGCTCCAAGCCCTACACTAAATGCGTCACTAAAAGTCACTCCTGCACTTATACTATAGTAATTCTGGGTCGTTCCAGTATCGTAATAAAATTCATGAATACTAGTTTTTCCCCAGTCATCCGGGTAGCCATTAACACCACGGTTTATTGCGCCTGGGTTAAGGTTCCAGCCTAGTCCCACCCAAGAAGCTTCTTGCTCCATGGCAATGCCCGCATGATAGGCCAGGGAAATTGGATATCCGCCTTCTGGAGAAGGCACGTTTAACAGGGGAAGAACATAACTCATATCCCCGGTAACTAGGTTAACCATGTCAGTGGCATCAACTGGTTCAAAAGAGGCAGCTTCTGGGGCATTTGGGCCATTATTAGATGCCAATAAATAGTTAACAGGAAATAGGCTCGGCAAAAATGCCATTATAAAGAAAGTAGCCAATATCCTATGTGAAAATTTTGTCTTTGTCATGGTTTAGTTTTAACTAGTTAATCACATTTTTCGTTATAGAAGGTCACAATCTCTTTTATGTCCTTCTTATTAAACTCCTTCTTATGTAATTTTTCTACAAGTAGCGGGCAATCTGAAAAAAAATCGGAAGCAGCTTTTTTAAAGTTTTTTGAAAACAGCTCATTGCTGGCCAAATGTGTAGCAGACTTTTGATTGCCTCTTTTTACATAATAATCAATAATGTTATAGGATTGAATCATTGGGCCTCCTGCACCCATGGGGGTCGCTCCCATAACCATATTTGCCGTAAAATCTTTATACAAGGATATTTCTCCCTTTACCAATTCCTCTAAAAAGATTGAATTATCCCTTCCCTCCACAATAACTGAACGGTACATCTTATCCCCTTTTCTTTTTCCATACCTAAAATGAACAAACTCGATTTCACTTAAATCCAAATAATAGGCCTTTGGTTTGGTGCTTTCCCAAATTTTGATGCGGTTATCCTTCATTTTGCCAACAGCCGTAAATACAGACCCATCTCTCTTACCAACCTTTACCGGTGCTTTTTGGGAGTAACTAATCGAAAAAAGGAAAAAGGAAACCAGAAAAATCCTATAGTTTAGAAATTTCATATTTAAAGATTAAGTTTGGGTTCATGGATAAGCAAATTGGTAGGAATTTTAAAACCAACCTCTCCCGTTTTTAGTCCGATATCTTCAATTGTAAGATGGAAATAGTCATTTTTCAGAAACTCATCGTTTCGAGGATATACAAACATCATATTGGTAGCTTTGCCCATACCATACTCCCTTGGGTATATATAATCAAGTAATTCAAGGGTGTCCCTGGATTGACTAATTAGATGTACCTTTTGTCCCATCCCAAAAGCTAATTCATTCACCATACCTCCAAAGTCAGATTTCCTATTTATAACACTATTAAGAACTTCTTTACCGTTGTTCGATATTGAAATATTGAGGTACATGTACTTACCATATTTACTCCTAACACTATCCAGTTCCTTTTGTGTTGTTCTTTCGTTAATTACTTGCTGAACCAGCATATCTGTAGGTCTATAGGTTAGGGTAAAGTTCAATCCGTTAATTTCCTTTTTTTGAACATATCCATTATCTGGGTCTTGCAAATGAGCGAGTAGTTCTTTCTTAGAATCAAAGACATTTTGGTTACAGGATGACAACAATAAAACCACGAAAAAGGACAACAAGACTCTCTTGAAAAAAAATATTTGCCTATTTACCTTCATATTGTTCATTTAACCCAATTAGTATTTTATTAGTCAAATCAGAAGCCTCTTCCGCATACATGATATTCCCATTTCCGCCAGCTCCAAAAATCATAGGGTATCCATGTTGCTTACCATATTCTTGCACATAATCATTAATATCGTTTATGAGGGTCTGTGTCATTTTCTGGTCTTCTTCCTGGACCTGCTTTTGAACCGCTTGCTGGTAATTATTGATTTGCTGTTGTTTGTTTGCCAACAATTCCTGCTTTAATTCCATTTCCTTTTTGGTCATGGATGCCCTTTCTTTTTCGTAGGATTTTAGTTCCGTTTGCCAGCTGGTAACCAAGCTGTCCACATTACCTTTAATGACTTCCGTTTTTTTGGTAAATGCCTCTCGTTCTGCTTTGGTTCTTTTATAACCTTCAATCAATTTATTCACATCTACATAGACCAATTCATTTTTGGAACTATTGGCTACAAATGAGCTGATCAATACAACTGTTATTATGCTTACAATGGGGATGATTAGTTTTTTCATCTGTTTATTTGTTTGTTTTTAATAGGTTAGATGTAATTATTTAGGGTTAATTAATTCTTGGATTCTAATATTTTTATTCTTTCTTCCTGCCGAATTATATAAAGCGTCAGTTCTTCAATTTTCTCCAATAGCAATCGGTTCATTTCACCTAACTCCACTCCGTTGGTTTCAATTTCAGTGGCAGAGGGTATATTTGGCAAATGGCCATTTTTATCTATATGTTTTTGAACTTCTTCCAGTGACAGCAGTTTATAGTTTTTTGTAAAAACGTAATCAGGCCAGTTGGCTGTTTCTACCTTGATCTCTTTAGCCCTAATTTCTCCGTTTACGGCAAGTTCATAATTACCTGGCATGGTTGTACCAATACCAACTTTACCTGACATATAGTTTATATCCTGACCATTAGCAGACCAAAGTGTTCCACCTTGGTTACCAGGACCTGTACTTCCTCCATCTTCTCCATACAGAAGCGCGCTTAAAGACCATTCTTGCCCGTTAATTTCTTCAATTCTGGGCATGGCTATATGCATACTTTCACCAGCCCCACAAGCATACATAAATGCCCTTATTCTAGTTTTAATTTGTGAATAACCTGTAGGAAATATGTAATCCATGGTTTCATAAGATGCAGGTGGTATTGAAGATTCTGAACCATTTAAAGGGTCATATATACCAGAAGTACCTAAATCAACAGCACCATTTGGTCTAATATGCCCTACAATTAAATACCATTTATCATTGGGCATATCCATCGCTGAAAAATACGGCCAGCTTATTGGGTCTCCATCCTCTGTTTGAAAGTTTTGTAACAAGTTATCATTACTATCATAAGGTGTAAACCCTGTGTAATTTTGACAATTCATATTACCGTTAGACCTTACCCAGAAACTTACCCTATAAGATTTATTTGTATCCAACAATACTCCATTTTCAGAAAAACCACCATTAAATCCAGCATCTCCATCTGCTAATGCTTGCCAAACCACTATAGTTTCTCCATAGGGCCCTACCATATTTATTCTAGAATTTTGCGTATCTAGACCTTGATTCTGATAGTTATCGGTTCTACCTGTTTCACCAGCAACCCAATCATCGGTATGAATTAAATTTTGAGCTTTTACAGTGCTAAAACAAACTACCGTTATTAATAATATTAATAAGCTATTCTTCATTTTTTTACAATTTTATTAATCTGTTTCTTTAATAAATTTATTTCGTTTTGTTGCTTAATCGTATAAAGAGTCAGCTCCTCTATTTTCTCTAAGAGTAACCGATTCATTTCTCCTAATTCTAAACCATTTTCTTCAATTTCTTTTGCCGATGGTATATTGATTAAATGACCTTTTTGGTCTATATGATTTTGAACCTCTTTTAGAGTTGGTAAGGTGTAGTATTCAGCAAAAACGTAATCGGGCCAATTGGCAGTTTCCACTTTTATTTCTTTTGCCCTTATTTCTCCGTTTACAGCTAGATCATAATCTCCTGGTGATGTAGTACCAACACCAACTTTCCCGAAATAACTTGCAATATTGTTATTTTCTGACCACACCGATGATTCTGAAGATGGGGTTTCACCACCGTTCACAACTTTTGAGATACTTAAATTTTTATATGTATTACTACCTGGGGTATTTTCCGTATAATTGGAGTAAAGCCAAATATCTATAGAGCTTATACCACTAGGAACTGTAATGGTTTGATTGTGTATATTGGAATTAGTAAAACTTTCATAAATTAATGCTTCATTGGCAGCATTATCCATATTATATTCTACCCTTGGTTGTCCATTACTTTGTGCAACTTCAATACTCGTATTCAGCTCGTCCCCGGCCTGTAAGGAATTTTCTGCTAAATTGATAGAAATTCGTATCCTTGACCAAGGTTGATTATTATCATTATTGGTAACCGTTAAACCACATTCACCATTATCGTTTATTCCAATTATGGAATCTGCTCCTGCAACCAATTCTGGTGAGCTTATTATAATCGCGTTGGGTCCTGTAGCTTGGTTTTCAAGTGTATTAGGACATTGAGAAAAAGAATTTTGTATACTAATTAGTGTCACTATGAGAACTGTGCTGTTTATATAATTTTTCATAAACTAGATTTGTCTAAAATTTTTAATGATTTCATTTATAGTTCTGATCACTTTGAATCGAATTAAAATATTAGGTTTTTAAAACCAACACTATAATCTCAGTATTGTACAACTCTTAATATTTTCTTAATCAAATCAAAAAAAAATTCAAATTGACATCAACAGCTTTTCGATGACCGACCATAATAAATGTGGATATTACACAGTTATCCGATAAACGGATTAATACAGACGATGAAGTGCATAAAATAGGATTGAAGAAATATTACTATACCAAAAATTAGATGATGGTTTTACCGTTATTTTATAAGAATATTCTTACAAATATGTATTTTATACTGTTTTTTAATACAATTGATGTTTATTATTTAATAGAAACAGCACAAAAAAGAAGATTCCATAAAAAAAATTCAATTTTAAAAAACATTTAGACAATTCTGCCGTTATCAAGAAATAATCAACACTAAATGTTTGAATCAACCAAACTCTTAATTGTAGATGATCACCCAATGGTCATTAAAGGATATCAATTAACACTACAACAAATTCAAGATGATTTCAATTTAGAATTTGATAGTGCCCTAAGCTGTGATGCAGTATTAAAACTTATGGAGTTTAATAAAGATGATTTTTACCAGCTAATTTTATTGGATATATCATTACCTGCCTCCAAATGCAACGCGGCAAGTGGTGGTGAGGATTTAGGTATATATCTAAGAAAGAAGTTCCCGGATACTAAAATTATTGTCCAAACAGGATTGAATGATGTTCAATGTATTTCAAATATATTTTACTCTATAAAACCTGAAGGATTCTTAATAAAATCTGACATCAATGAAGATGTATTAATAACTGCTGTTTGTACTATACTAAACAATAATACTTATTACAGCAATAAGGTATCTAAACTTTTAAGCCCAACTGATTTTGAGGATATTTTTTTAGACGTGTGGAATAGAAAAATTCTTTATCATTTATCATTAGGATATAAAATGAAAGAATTACCAAATTATATTCCTTTATCCTTACCCACAATTGAGCGGCGAAAAAAAGAATTAAAAAAATTATTGGGTGTTCCCAATGGAGGTAACGGTCAACTACTGGAAGTGGCCAGAAATAAAGGTTTTATTTAATTCCAAAACAGTATAAAATACTAAGTTTCATAAGCTTTTGAATGAATTAAAAGGTTTCCCATTACAATTATTACCACTGAAAACGTTATAATAAAATGAAATTTAAAAAATATAAGATTTCAACACTCTTAAAAGGAAAAATTCCTGCATTAAACTTACAGGAAACACTTATAGTTTTAGCTATAATAGGTATTCTCTTATTACTTGCCCTACCTAATTTAATGCCTTTGATTACCAAGGCTAAAAGTATTGAAGCACAAACTCAATTAAAAGCTATATATAATACCCAAACAACACACCGGTATATGTACAGCAAATATTCCAATGATTTAAATGAACTGGATTTTGTGGCTCCCAAAACGGTTAAAGAAAATGGCACGGCCAACTATACATATGAAATCATTAGTGCAGACAATACTTCCTTTAAGGCAAAGGCTGTTGCTATTACTGATTTTGATGGAGATGGAGTTTTTAATGTTTGGGAAATTGATGAACAAGGTAACCCTAAACAAGTAATAAAAGATTGATAACTACTGTCAAAATAGCGCTTTTGGTTATTTTAGCTTTGATAGCTTTTCAAGATATCAAGGATAAAAAAGTGAATTGGGTCTTTTTCCCAATATCCGCTATTATGCTGTTTATTCTTTATCAAAGTCATTCCTCTTTACAGTTTAGTTTCCCCTTTTTATGCATGAACATTATTTTGATAACGAGTATTTTAGGTATCGTATTTGTATATACAAAGTACATAAGAGGCATGAAGTTTTTAAATGTTAGTTTTGGGCTAGGAGATGTACTTTTTTTCTATGCTTTTGCGTTAGGTTTCCCAACTATCACTTTCTTGGTTTTATTTACTTGCTCAATAATGTTTTCTCTCGTCATAAGCTTGTTCAATTCAAAAGATTATAACATTACCGGCGTGCCATTGGCAGGCTTGATGAGTCTATTTCTGGCTATAATCCTTTCAATTGATCTATTACCTTCTACACCCTCATTATATATTCTCTAATGCTATCTAAAGAAGACTTTACTATATCCGCCGATATCCTTCAGAAAATTTCTTCTGAACAGGCCTTTCATTATAGAATTGTACCTGTACAAAACACGGATAAGGGAATAATTTTCAAAACTGATAGTAATGCATTGCATGAACTATTATCAGAACTAAAAATTGTTCTTAATACTTCAGTAATCTTAGAGGAATGTCATACGGAAGAATTACAGAAATTATTGACCATAAACTATAGAAAATCAACCAATAAGGAGGTTAACAAACTAAACTATTCTGATGATTTTTTGGAAAAAATATTGATTGATGCCGAACATATGGGCAGTAGTGATATTCATTTTGAACCCTACGAAAAACGATGTAGGGTACGTTTTAGAATTGATGGTAAACTGATAGAGCAATTTGTTATTCCTATTGATAAATATCCTACAATGGTCAATAAGGTTAAGGTAAAAGCCAACTTGGATATAGCCGAGAAACGCTTACCACAAGATGGACGTATATCCATTAACACTAATGGCAATGAATTTGATATTAGGGTTTCTAGCTTACCAGTCCTTAATGGCGAGAAACTTGTTTTGAGAATACTTAGCAAGGATAGCACCATTATTGATTTGAATAAATTAGGATTTTCAGAACGGGAATTAAAAACCTATCGTGAGGGGTTAAAAAAACCCAGCGGCATAATTTTAATCTCTGGCCCAACGGGTTCAGGTAAAACAACAACCCTGTATGCTACGTTAAAAGAATTAAATAAAGAAGAGGATAATATCTTAACATTAGAAGACCCCATTGAATATACTTTAGATGGAATTAACCAAGTACAGCTAAAGGAAAATATAGGTTTAGATTTCGTAAAGACCTTAAAAACATTTTTAAGACAAGACCCTAATATCATTATGATCGGTGAAATTAGGGATGCAGAAACTGCTAAAGTTGCAATTAAAGCTGCACAGACTGGTCAATTGGTACTTTCAACGATACATACCAATTCCGCATGGGGAACTATTTCAAGGCTTATAGATATGGGGGTTCCCTCATATTTAATAGCTAGTACCCTTAACATGAGCTTAGCGCAAAGATTGGTAAGAAAGTTGTGTTCTACCTGCAAAGTTAAATCAGATATAGAACCCATAGTATTTCCTCCTGAATTTATAATTCCTAATGATTTAAAATTTCACTATACCGCTATCGGCTGTAATGACTGCCATTATACAGGTTATTTAGGGCGAGAAGCAGTTTATGAAATATTACCTATTAATCATCTGTTACGCATTCCAATACGGGATAATCATTTAGAGATACATAACATCCTAAAACAATTAAACGTTTTGACACTTAAGGATAATGCAATTAAACTAATTAGGAATGGAACGACTTCAGTAGAAGAAGCCTATTCATTATTGAAAAGTTAGAAAACTGAGTTATATAAAACATACCCAATTCATGAAAAACCTACTAACAATACTCATGCTTATAGCCTCAATACAATTGTGTGCCCAAAAGTCTGATCGAATTGAGCGTATTAAAAATCAGCTAGAATTATTGGCAATAGACAATTCAGAATTAAATGAAAATTTAAAACTGGAATTTAATGTTAACAATGTTACACTTCCTAATTTCTTATTGGCCATTTCCAAGGTTCATAACCTAAACATGTCAATTTCACCAGATATACAAAACCTTACCATTGTCAATAATTTCAGTAATGTTACTGTAAGTGACCTTTTGGTGTATCTATGCAAAGAGTACTACTTAGATATTGAATTTACAGGTAACATCCTTTCGATAAAAAAATATCTTGAACCTATTGAACCTCCTATAGAAAAGGTTATTCAAGTTGCTTATAACGCCAATGATTTGATAAGTTTAGACTTGAAAAAAGACCCCTTAGGTAAGGTATTTAGAAAAATCATGGACCTGTCTGGGAAGAATCTATTATTTTCAAATGGCTTAGAAACAAAACCTTTAAATATTTACCTTTCAAACGTTCCATTTGAAATGGCTATGGAAAAATTAGCAGCAACAAATGGCCTTGCATTTAGTAAGACAAAGGACGGATTTTACTTATTTGACGCTATTGATGAAATATCTACAAATGCTATAAATTCCAATCAACGCTTGATATTTAATAATTTAGGGTATCAAGTTATAGATACCTTAAGACAAAAATTAGATGTTGACTTAAAAAACACATCAATTGCAGCTCTTATAAAGGGCCTAAAACAAGACCTTAAATTGAACATTTATACAGCTTCTCCACTTAGTGAAGCAGGCAATGTTACTTTTAATGCCAAAAATATTACGTTTGATGAACTTTTAGATCATGTTTTTACAGGAAAAGTTTCCCAAGCAAATACACAACTGGTTTCTGGCAATAGTTTATCCAATAGAAATTCCAGACAAACTGAAGTTCAGCCCCAGCAAGACAATTCTAAAAATTTCACATTTAAAAAACAGGACAATATTTATTTTTTAGGCACCGCCGATCAATTAAGTTTAAGAAAAGTAGAAGTCATTCAATTAATGCACCGCTCAGTTGAATTGTTGGGCAACCCTTCCCAAGTAAAAGGTTCTCGATCTTCAGGTAGAACAAATGAAGGTAGCGTTAATTATTTTGGAACTAATGGAAATACTAACTATCAACAGAATACCTTAGGCAATCAACGTAATATCAATACACAATCATCAAGCAATTTTGGACAATATCAAGATGGTGCTGAAGCTATTGTTAGCATTATACCAGATGAAATTAAATCCGATTTGGATATTAAGGTAGATTACGAACTGAATAGTTTTTTGGTAAGTGGCCCTGCCTCTAATATTAATCGCTTTAAAAAATTTTTAAAAGAAATTGACAAACCTGTACCAGTTGTACTTATAGAGGTCATGATCATTGAAGTTAAAAAATCCGCATCGGTAGAAACGGGAATAAGTTGGGGAATTGGGGAGGCTCCGGTAAATACCCAAGGAAAACTATTTCCTTCTACAGATATAACTTTAGGAGCAAACACCGTTAATAAAATTATTGGTGGATTTGATGGTTTTGGGTCTTTCAACATGGGTAAGGTAATACCTGATTTTTTTGCCAATATTAAAGCAATGGAAGCTAATGGTAATTTAAAAATTCGCTCATCGCCAAAATTATCTACGTTAAATGGACACAGAGCAAATTTGTCAATAGGCGAAACTACTTATTACGTAGTTACCAACCAGAATTTTTTTGGTTCACAAATTCCTACAACATCTGAGGTTCGTAATTATTTGCCAATCGATGCAGAATTAGCTATTGGTATAAAACCCTTGGTTTCTGGTGATGGACAAGTAACATTGGATATCAATGTTATACAATCAGATTTTAATGGTGAACGAATTGAAGACGATGCACCTCCTGGATTGACATCAAGAGAATTTAGCTCAATTATACGCATGCAGAACCAAGATTTGGCAATTTTAGGTGGATTAGAAGAAAAAGTAAAGAATGATTCTGGTAATGGTGTCCCCCTATTATCCAGAATTCCTGTAATAAAGTGGCTTTTTAGTCAAAGAAAAAGAGAAGATGTAAAGCAGAAACTAACTATCCTCATTAAGCCAACAGTAATCTACTAATGCTAAATAAAATTAAACAACATATTATTGAAGGCTCAATTTTTGCAGGCTTGGAAATCAATAGTTCTGAGAAAGGCGAAACGTACAACTTCATTGAAATTAAAAAATATAATTCTGAACTGATAATTTCAAAAAGTTATGTGTTTTTTAAAATGAAGGATATAAAACTATATCTTAAAAAAACAACCCCTCTTTTTGTTTCTATTAATAATAATTCCGTTTTAACTAAACAAATCTCAAACTCCAGTACCACCACGGATACTGCAAAAGTCAATCAAGCTTTTCCGAACTTAGACAGTAATGATTTCTATTGGGAGCTAATACAGAAATCTGAAAACACTGTAATATCCATTGTTCGTAAAGAAATTGTTGAATCAATTATTTTAAGTTTAAAGCAATTAGACCTTGTACCATTCCAATTCTCATTAGGAATATCCAGTATAATAAACTTAGCCCCCTTCATAAAAAATGAATCAGTATTCTTAAACAATTATAAGGTAATATTTGATAACCAAAGAATAATTGAATTTAAAAATATACCGAGCATAGAAGAAACTCTTTACTCTATAAATGGTTTGGAAATACCCAATTCCCATTTGTTATCGTTTGCTCAAATTTTAGGATTCATTAATCATAAAAGACAACAGATTAATTTTAAGGAGAAAAATGACCAATTAAGAAATCATACATTTAACGAAAGAATATTTCAACAAGTCACTAAAAGTACTTTAATATTTTTTGCAGTAATCTTATTAATTAATTTCGTTTTTTACCAGCATTACTTTAATAAAATTGCTGAATTAGATTCGACTATTATTGCCCATAGTTCCCAGAAAGAAAATCTAATTACATTAGAAAATTCAATTAATAAAATACAAGATAGAGTAGAAACATTATCAATTTCTACTAATTCTAAATGCACCTTTTATTTAGATGTATTAGGGCAATCAATTCCTCAAACAATATTATTGAACAATATCAAATTTCAACCCATTTTAAAAAGTGTTCAGAAGAAAAAACCCGTTATTGTTGAAAAAAACATAATTGAAGTCTCTGGTCTAACAAAAGACGCCAATGGTTTTTCTAAATGGATTGAACAATTAGAATCTTTCCATTGGATTCTATCGGTAGAAACTTTAGATTTTGAATTCGTAAACTCCAACACTTCTAAATTTTTAATTGAAATAAAAACCAATGATCAATAAAAAAAATAAACTTTTGTTGTTGAGTATTGGAATTCTATTAATAGCAAGCTATTATTTAGCAATAAAAAATACATTTCAATTAAAAAATGAATATTCTATACTGAAGCGTAAATCAGAACAATTTAAAAATATACCATTAAAACTTGGTATTCTAAATCAGAAAAAAGTCTTCTATGATTCAATCCTTGATAAAATGGATTTAAATGACACATCCATTCAAAATAATTTAATTAGGACAATTAATCAAGAAGCAAAGAAATATAGCGTAAAAGTGATGGATTTGAATCCGCCACATCAATTTCAACTGGAAAATACAATTGAATATACATACAGCTTTGATTTGGACGGTAATTTTACTGATATTCTCAAAATATTATATGAATTAGAAAAACGAGGAAACTTTGGGGAAATCATACATTTAGAATTTGATAAAAAGAAAAATTATAAAACTGGAAGTAATCATTTAAATGCAAGTGTATTATTGCAACTCCATAAGTAAACAATTCATATTTTTTAAGTAACTTCAAATTTATTAACCAAAGTGAACACAAAACTGAACACGTTTTGGAACACAATTTTTAAGTTGAGCGACTTTAAACAGCCTATAAATAGGTGATTTCATAACTTATACGGGAGTTCATAACCCGGAGGTCGGGGGATCGTGCCCCCCTCTCGCTACTAAGATTAAATTCTTTACAAACAGCGGTTTAGTGTTCACTAAACCGTTTTTTTTATGTCTATTTTTCTGATAGTCTTAAGAACCGTACGAAAAATTTAGACAGTTTAGAAATACTTTTTTTATAGAATCTTGGTGTTTTTTTTGCTTGGAGGCCCAATTACCAAAAAAGATGCTCTAAAAAATGAACATGTTCTTTTGAGAAGTTTTTGTATTTTCAATGGTGTCGAAGTCTGAAGCTTCACCGCGTATAGTAACCTTAATTCTCTCTTTTGTTCATTCTAGTTATATCAACAATTTACTGAGAATCAAACTTAAAACGTAGATAAAACAGACTGAACAATGAAAAATAAAATATTAAAAATCTCAGTATTTATATGTGTGATTTTTTTAAATGCCTGTAAAACTGAGAAATCTGAAATTACTGAGAACGATTTTTCATCAGAAGAAAACGTATACCTTGGATACAAACCACCAGGACTAGTTCCTGAACTTTTTATTCCTGAAAAGAGTACTTCTACTGATTGGACGTTAGGAAATGTGGAATCTTTGGATATGAATGAGTTTTACTTTACTTACACAGGGAACAACCCGTTTGAGGATCCTGTAGTTGTGTATAGAAATGAAGGTAGTTCTTACCGTGTAAACAAGTATAGTTTCAAACATAATCCTAGCGATAGTAATATCTTATATTCCAGATGGAATTACATAGAACGTACAGGTAATGGTTGGTCAAAAATAAAAAGTCTAGGTCCAATGTTTGAGAGGGAAGATTGGGGCATTATGGTGATGTCGGTATCCTCTAAAGGCACTTTTGTCTTTGATGACTATAAAAGTAATGACGTAATCCGAATGTCAAGAATTATAGACGGTAAGCGTGAAGAACCAAAATTACTCGGTAAGCATATCAACACAGGTAAATGGACATGCCACCCCTTTATAGCACCAGATGAATCCTTTTTAATATGGGGTAGTGAGCGAGAAGATGGATATGGCAAGTCTGATAACTATATTAGTTTTCGGCAACTAGATGATTCATGGGGCCCTGCCATTAATATGGGAGATAAGATAAATTCAGAGCTCGAAGAAAATGGAGCTTTTTTAACGTTGGATGGAAAGTATTTGCTTTTTTCAAGGCATGAAGAAAAAGTCAGGGAGAATGGTAGTACCTATTGGGAATCCAATAAATATTGGGTTGATGCCAAGATTATTGAAACCCTTAGACCTCAAAAATGATTTCGTGCAAGAACTGATAAGAGTGTGAGAATATATTCGCAACTACTCAAATAGGTAACTGTTGGCAACCATAAATAACGACAACGAAATAAATTATCTTCCAAATAGAGATTTAAAAACTAATATGATCTATGACCAAATATCATTTTAAAAGACAAATTGTATATAGTTTATTCATATTGGTATTTTATAATTCTTGTGATGGACAAGTCAAAACTGAATCCGTAAATGATTTAAAAAAAACAGATACAAGTACTATTGGATCACCTAAACTTTTAAAAATACAAGGTTCTGGATTAAGTAAAAATGTGCATTGTAGCCTCAAGGATAAGCAAGGAAATCTTTGGTTTGGCACTACTGGGGATGGTGTTTATTGTTATGATGGCGAATTTTTCACTCAATTTACCATTAAAGACGGTCTAAGTAATAATTTTGTTTACTCTATTTTAGAAGATAATGATGGAAATATTTGGTTTGGAACTAGTGATGGTATATCTAAGTTTGATGGGGAGAATATTGTACCTGTTCCATTAGAAACAACAGACCCAAATAATACATTAACCGGTAATTTAGATTCAAGAATTACAATTGGGGCTATTATGCAGAGTAAAAATGGAACACTTTGGTTTGGCACTAATAAAGGAGTATATAATTATAAAGAGAACTTGTTCTCTGCTTTTCTCAATAATAAAAGCATTGTAAATAAGAATGGTCTGCACCTTACATCGGTAGAGCGAATGTTAGAAGATAGAAACGGAAATATCTGGTTCTGTTCGGGTATGGAAGGCTTAGAAGGTATTAGCCGTTACGATGGAAAATTCATAACCAATTATAAACCAAATGGTGATGTTTGGGTACCATATTTATTAGAGGACAAAACAGGAAACATTTGGTTCTCGGGAAGAAGTCACGGTTATTTTCGTTATAATGGAAAAACTTTTACAGATTTTACAGAGAATATTGGATTTAGTTTAATTAAAGAAGATAAAGCTGAAAAGATTTGTCTTGAAGAAAAAGTCGGATTTGGTCCAATGTTAGAAGACAAAGCAGGAAATATTTGGTTCACAGGAAAGATGAGTAGGTTTGGAGGTTCAGGAGGAATATGGCGTTATGATGGAAAATCATGTACAAATTTTACCCAAGATGGGTTTGAAGATTATCAGATTTGGTCTATGGTAGAGGATAAAGCAGGAAATATCTGGATAGGAACCAACAATACAGGTTTGTTTCGTTTCAATGGAAAAACCTTTTCTGAATTTTCAGAGAAAGCGCCTAAGTAATAATAATGTATTATGTACTGTAAAAGATAACGGTGAAAATCTGTGGTTGGGGACTTGTTTTAACAATCAAAACTTTGGCGCCCGCTAATGACGTATAAAAAATAAGTCAAATTTAATTACCATTAAGTTCTCCCCTACTCAATCCATAAGCGTTTTATTAAAAAAAATCTCCAATGTTCTCGTTCGAACAGACTTCACTCGAACGCAGCTGTTACGTAAAACAATTTGTGACTTTTTATCTAAAGTATGGCCGTGACCGAAAAAAAGTAAAAATGTGAAAATGTATGTCTTGTATATACTGGGACTTAAAAATAGAAACCACTTTAAAAGAGTTTAAGGTACATATAAAAGGTTCGTGGCCATTGCCTAGGTCTGGGTTCCAATACGCTTGCTAATAATATGTATAATCCTTGCTGACCGAATTTTCAACGGAAAATCTTCGTATTTTTAATATGCTTATCTTAATATGAACTGTTACCTGTAAGCTAAAAAACACCTGTAACAATCATCAAACTAGTGCATATTACCATGGACACTAATTCAAAAATAAAGCGATTAACAATATTGATTACTTGTATTATTCTATCCACTATATCTTATGGACAGACTTCTATAAAAAATATAAACCTTAAAGCTGGAAAATATAAAGTAGGTTTCAAACACTATACAATTAATGATTGTACGAGAACATACAGAATTCATAATGATTTCAATAACCAACTTATTGAGAGACCAATTCCAATTAGTATTTGGTATCCATCGAAAATTGAAAATAATAGTTCCAAACAGCTAACCGTATTAAATTATTTAGAGATTTTAAAAGAAGAGGAAGAATGGAATGACTTGCCAAATTATTTTTTATTGGATTGGTTCCCTTACTTATGGAACACACCTGAAAATAAAGCTCATCTTTCTGAAAAAGTTACTGCTTTTTCAAATTCATATTTTTTAATCGGAAATTTCCCGGTTATAGTTTATGCACCAAGTTACCAAGCCTCATCAATTGAAAATTTTGCACTATTTGAATATTTAGCTAGTAATGGTTTTGTAATCATATCAAGTCCTTCAAGAGGAACAGAAACTAGATGGTTAGAAGGTGGATCTTCAAAAGATATGGAAACACAATCTAGAGATGTGGAAGTTCTTTTAAAAGAAATTAATAAATACGAAAATATAGATGTAGATAGAATAGCACTTATGGGATTTAGCTTTGGTGGCCTATCCAATGTCATTACGGTTATGAAAAACAAGAATGTAAGTGCAATTGTGAGCTTAGATGGAACGGAAAGATATAATTACGCTATATTAGAAAAATCACCTTTTTTTAATTTAGAAAAGTTTTCTGTTCCATATATCCATTTTGCACAAAAAGAAATTCCTGAAGAAGTTTTGAATAGTGATAAAATTCCTGCCGAATTGAATTACAAATTCCAATTATATGACTCCTTGAAATATAGTGAAGCTTACAGCTTTAGATTTCACGACCTATCTCATTCTTATTTTAGCTCTTTCGGTGTTTTATTCGCTAACAGAGATCAAAGACAAGACAAGAGCGATGATAAAATTATGGTTTCCTATAAACTAATGTCGGAACATACCTTACAGTTTTTAAATGCGGTTTTAAAAAATGAAAAGAATGCAAAGGAGTATATTGAAAATAGCCCAGTTAAAAATGGATTTTCTGAATCGTTGTTTTCAAAAAAAATGAAACAAGCCGTAACGAAGGAGTTCGATTATAAAGATTTTAACGATTTGGCGTTAGACCAAGGGTATCAAAATTTAATTCCGTTATATAAAAGAACAATTGCCATACATCCAAATCTTGAACTTCAAGAAGGAATGCTTAACACGTTAGGTTTACGACTTTCATTTAATCCTAAAAAGTTAGAACAAGGTGTTAATGTCTTTTTGTTAGCTTTATACATATATCCGAAATCAGCAAATCTATATGATAGTTTAGCTGAAGGTTATTTCTATAATAATGATTTTGAAAATGCTATTTCCAATTATAAAAAGTCTTTGGTACTAAATCCTGAAAATCAAAATGCAATTAATAGATTAAAACAACTTCAGGAATAGAGCCAGCATGTAACCGTGTAAACAAAATATAAGCGGTATTGAGGTAATATAAAGGGTTATGGCTTGTATCAAACTTTGTGCTTAATTGAAAAGATAGGTTGTAAAATCGTCTACTTTTCATACTCAGGACCATTGTAAACTATTAAACGGAACTATGAAAAAATCGATCTTAACAAATTTAATTGCAATTTTACTGTGTTTTTTATCAACTCAATTGCAAGGTCAAGAATCTTGGATAGACACTTCTATTCATAGTGGATTAATAGAATTAAAAACAGAATACACTTTTAAAACCTTGGTTTCAAATGATTCAATTAAAACCACAGCAGAAACTCTTAAGAACTTATACAAGGCTAAACTATATTTTGACAAAATTTTTCAGACTGATTTAGATTTCGCTGTCCTATTCATTGAAAATAGAAAGTGGAATAAACATGCTTATTTTCCTCCACCTGGTTTACCACAAGCTGGAAAAGGCAATGTAATCCTAGGGCTGGATAAATCAATAGTTTCTTTAGAAGTAGAAAAAATGATTTTTCAATTACCTGAACAGTATTTGGCTTTATTAAAACCTGTTTATGGAGAAAATATAAATTTAGACCTATTTTATCGAGAGACCTTATCAATTCACGAATTAGCTCATCTTTATCATTTTAAAGAAGGTACTAAGCCTCAAAGAAAGTGGTTACAAGAATTATTTGCGACATTGAGTATGTATTCTTTCATAAAAGATAAAGCAAATCCATCTTATCAGTTGATGAATGCGTATCCTGAATTCGTAATTCAATCGGGAGATAGAATGGCCGAATTTAAAACTCTCAAAGATTTTGAAGAAAAATATGTTCAAAAGCTAACACCTCAAAACTATGAATGGTATCAAATGCAACTCTATCGAAACGCAAAGTTAATTTTGGATTCAAATAAGACCGAGATTTTAATAAAACTTCGAGATTTTTTAATAAATACAGACTTAAGTAAAACAAGAGCCTTCAGTAACTCGGAATTAACAACTCGATTAGAAAAAGAAGTTGGAAAAGAAATAGCTGATATTTTAACTAACTGGAAATATAAATAACAATTATCAATAATGTATAACCGTAATGACTTCGGATTTGACTACGCCCTACTCCACACGGAATTGCCAATATCAGTCCATACCGAAAATTAACGTTTATTATTCCGTAACTAGCGTTGTACATTATCGTTAACCTTCATTTTGACCAACCACTAAACCAATGATAAAATTCTTTAAAAAAATTAGGCAAAATTTACTGTCAGAAGGAAAAACGGGAAAGTACCTTAAATATGCCGTTGGCGAAATTATGCTTGTCGTAATTGGAATTCTAGTTGCATTATATATTAACAATTGGAATGAAAACCAAAAAGAAGAAAAGAGTGAAGTATTAATACTCAAATCTCTTCAAAAAGACTTTATTGAGAACAAAAAAATATATTCAGATATAGTTGATAATCAGATGCTTGTTGTTGATAACTGTAAGTCACTTATAGAATGTTTGGAAAGAAAAGATTTAAAATACAAGAGAGATTCTATTATTTCCTTTATCTATTATGGAGCTTTTAATTATTATAGAGCAGAACCTATCTTAGGTAGTTATCAAGCTTTGATCGGAAGTGGAGATTTAAAAATATTAAAAAGCGAAACTCTTAAATCAAAATTAGCGTTCTTCTCATCTGAAATAAATCAAGGATTTGAAGATGAAACATTATCCATGAATTTACTGAATACACTACATTATGAATTTAAATCAATTGGAACGTTATTTTTAGATAATAGAATTAGAAATACTATTGGTTTAAGCAAGGTTAAAAAAAATATAGAGTTACAGGATAAAAAATTAATAGAGTTATATCAAAACCCAAATATTTTACACCCGTTAGCTATGAAAACAGGTGTTGAAAATAATAGATTAAAATTGTATGTTAAAATGTTAGAATACTCCAGTGAGATATTAAATTTGCTTGAGTCTGAACTGGAAGAAAAAAAATAACGAAAGCACAATAACGTAAATAAGACATACTTAGTAATTGTTAATTAAAAAGTTTAGTGCTTAATACAAAGACCGCCAAGTTTTTTATGTTTGGTTCTGCATTTGCCAGTAAATCAAGTGCCATTTTTATATTAAGGTTTATACACAAGTCTCTTCCACAACATTAAAGTAACGATAAGTACATAATTTAAAATTTCTGTGAGTAGAAACCTGATGCAAACTATACATTTACCGGTGGCAACCATAGGAAAAAATCAAGAAAGAACATTAACTTTGACTTGTGCTAAGTCAAATAAGAAATAGTGTATTTTCCAAAATCCTTTGGAGCTTAATTGGACTTCATTTGCTCAATATCAGTGTTGACAATGCAGACCCAAATCCTGAATATATACCTGAAGATTTATCATTTAATGACCAGGAAAGTATTATTGAAATAGTAATTGAGAAGGTTCTGGGTTATGAAGATGCTATTAAAGAATATGATGATCAAGATACAGAGGACCATAACAAAAAAACAAGCATTAAAATTGATTTAACAACGCATTCAATGGTTGTTAATACTATTAATCCTTTGCTATTAAAAGCGGCAAGACAAAAATTTCCAGAATATACCACCAATTTAACAACCGGCTTTTACAAGCTCGATATTCCACCACCAAAGATTTGATTTGTTTTACGACTTGACTTATTCTCACCTATTTAATAGTAGTGGGATAATCCTATAATGCTTAAAAACAAATTAAAATGTATTTAAAAAAATCATTGGTGCTCTTTATAGTATTGGCATCAACAACAAAAACAATTGCACAAATTTTAAAAACTAAAAAAGACATTCTCTATATTCAACAAACAGAAGCTAATCGGCAGCCCGACAAAGTTTTACATGCTGAACCGCTCTATATAGACCTAATTCGTGATTTAGGAGCTAGAAAAGGAGAAAAGGAATGGAACTTAGGCCTAGGTTTGACTGATAACGTAAAATTTGATGCTTATGAAGCGTTAATTGAATATGAATGGGCACCTATTGACAGGCTCGGGTTAGAAATTGAATTACCATTTACTTTTTATGCACCACAAAGTGGAATAGATAGAGATTCAATTCCTCCCAATAGATTAAATAGTATTAAACTAGCAACACAATGGTCATTCTTCGTTAGTGAACCTATGGCAACATCTATGGCGATCGGATACATCAACGAGTTTGAACTTTCAGACTTCAGGAATTTTGGGAGTCCATTTATAAAAGGTAACGTTTACAATCCGTTTTTGGTAATTGCAAAACGTTGGGGAAATAACTTTCATTCATTGATTTATACTGGACCAATGATAGAACAGAATTTCAGTAGCAATAAATTTCATACGACATATGATATCAATACAAGTTTTCATTATATGATAACCGGTACCCGAAATTTCATAGGGGTCGAATTTAATAAAACAATGGACAGTGGTGACTTTGATATGACAGTACGACCTCAAATGAGGTTGGGAATTGCGGACAACTTGCTGGTTGGTATTGTTGCAGGAATACCCGTATATAGAGAAAATGAAAGATTCAGTTCTTTTGTACGGCTAATATGGGAACCAAAGCATAAACATGAGTAAATACACCCAAAACGTTTAAAAAATAGCGGTTTAGATTTGTATCTAAACCGCTTTTATTTCTAATTTGATTATATTGTTTTCTAGATATAAGTGTTTGGTTGTACACTATGTTTTACATATAAACCTTTGTAGTTAACTTAAAAAGCTAAATTGGAAATTAGAGAAGCCCATAAAAGTGATTTTACTATTTCTACTGACAGAAAGAAATTAGATATTGATAGTATTCACAATTTTCTTGCAAAGGAAACGGACTGGAGTAATAATATTCCAAAGAACACCCTGAAAACTTCTATTGAAAACTCATTGAATTTTGGGCTATATTACAAAAACAAACAAATAGGGTTTGCGCGGATAATTTCTGACTATGCAACTATTGCCTATTTAGGCGATGTCTATATTTTAAAGGAATATAGAGGAAAAGGATTAAGCAAATGGCTGATCAATGAAATTATGGAGCATCCTAATCTTCAAGGATTAAGGAGATGGATTCTATTAACAAATACAGCTGAATGGCTTTATAAAAAATTTGGTTTTAAGGAATTACCACATCCAGAATTTTATATGGAGAAACATGACCCCAATGTTTACAACAAATAATAAAACAATGTCTAAAACATAAAGATAATCGCTCAATTTTTGGGTTCAACCACAAGCAGTTGCAAGGCAATTACAATTAATTTTTTGGTTAATATAAATCCTAACAAATAAGCGATCAACAATACTTAAACAAGAATTTTGTACTTCTTATGAACAACCACTAAACCCATGATAAAATTCTTTAGAAAAATTCGCCAAAACTTACTTTCAGAAGGCAAAACGGAAAAGTATCTTAAATATGCCATTGGTGAAATTGTGCTTGTCGTTATCGGTATTTTAATCGCACTTCAGATAAATAATTGGAATGAGAAACGTAAAATTAATAATGCGGAAATTGAAATTCTTCAAAACCTAAAAACGGAATTGAGATATAATCTTAAAGACCTCGAAAATATAAACAAACAACATAAATCTGAATTTGAAGATGGTCTTTTTATTTTAAAATTATTTGGTACGGATATTTCTTCCTTTGCAGAATCAACATTGGATTCCCTTATGTCTAATGCTTTTGCAGGATATTCCTTTGAAGCAAAAGATGGGTATATCAAATCTCTAATTGCATCAAACAAAATTGATTATCTACAAAACGCAGAATTGAAATCCTACATTTCTTCTTTTGAATCTATGGTTATTGATGCTAATCAAGAAGATGGCTACGTTAGAAAACTACTAAATGAACGTTTTTGGCCAGCTACGGATGGTAAAATAAGCGCATTAAATAGTATCTCATCAACAGAAACGTATAAAGAATTTCCAAAAGGAACTTACCCATCAGATTATAAATGGTTCTTTAATAATCGTGAAGTAGAAGATATAACAGCCAATATTTTTGCTTGGAAAAAAGAGAATGTAATAGATGAACAAGCTCTTATAGTGAAGATTAAAAGAATGATTGAGATTATTAATATCGAATTAAATGAAAAATAAAAGAAGTTTATCTAGGGCTATGAAAAATGGTTAATGCGGTTGGTACAGGGAAAATTCTACAGATTTTAGCTTGCCCTTTTCTAATAACTTAATTTTTACCAGGCAAAACCAACCTTACTAGAAATGTAATGCCTAATGGGTAAAGTTAAAGGCATTTCATAACCCTCAAAACAACGAAACCAACTAAGAAATAATAGGTCATAGAATTAGTATTGATAATAGAACTGATCCTTACAACCTTATAATCCGCTAAACCAAGAGTCACTTGTAATAAGCTTTTCTACAACTTAAAAGTGATATTATCATTTTCAGTTATTGTTTTAGGTCAGGCGATCCTAAATAACATGTGAAGATTTCCCTACTGTGATTCTTAATTATATGTTTATTTAAAATTATGGTCCAAAATCAGTTGGTTTTATAATCATAAAGTTTTAATGAAAGTTCGTTTAACTTACCTTTAGAGTCTTCTTTTAAAAAATGCTTTTCCAAAAGATGAAAACCAGTGTACTCTTTATCATACTAATGTATATGTTTCCTTTTTGGAGTATAGGACAAAATCTATCTCCACCAATACAACATTACAGTAGCTATGAATACAATGCCGCTAGTAAAAATTGGGGCATAACAATGGATAATAATGGAGAGTTATATGTGGCCAACAATAATGGCCTTTTACATTTTAATGGGGAAAATTGGACCTTGAACAAATTACCCAATAAGACAATAATTCGTTCAACTGCTTATGTAGATGGTAAGATTTTTACAGGCTCTTATGAAGAGTTCGGGTATTGGAAAATGAATGCTTACGGCTCTTTGGAATATACCTCTTTAACCCATTTAATCACTGACCATGAATTTACGAACGAAGAATTTTGGCAAATTATACAACTGGACAATGCCATAATTTTTAGGTCTTTCTCAACCATTTATCTGTATAAGGACAATGATATTCAAGTATTGGATGCTCCCTTCGTCGTTACCAATATTGCAAAGCACAATGGTCAGATTATAGTTGCCGGCGAACAACGAAAACTTTTTTACATTAAGGATAATGAATTGGCCCCTTATGTATCTCACGATATTTTAGAAGGCAAGACCATTATAGATATGGTTTCCTTTGGAGAAAATTTATTGATTGGCACCAAACTGAACGGATGTTTTTTGCTTGTAAATGGTCAAGTTCAAGTATTGGATGACTCTATAAACAAAGAATTAAAAGAGCATCAATTAAATAAAGTATTGGTTATTGACCAAAACACTCTAGCTTTTGGTACGATTAAAAACGGAATCTACACCTACAATATCAAGCACAATACCTTCCAAAACCTGAATAAAGCGCTAGGGCTTCAGAATAATACGGTTTTGGCCATGTTACAGTTTAAGGAACAATTATGGTTAGGCCTTGATAATGGCTTGGACAAAATACAATTGAAAAATCCAATTACCTATTACACGGACCACTCTGGAGTTTTAGGAACAGTTTATGATCTTGTAGACCATAATGGACAACTTTATTTAGGGAGTAATACAGGTATTTACTATTTTAAAGAAAACCAATTACAATTTGTACCCGGCTCCCAAGGTCATGTTTGGGATTTGGAAATTATTGACGGTGATCTCTTTTGTGGGCACAATACGGGTACTTTCATTTTAAAAAACGGTAAGTTGACCAAAGTGTCAGATATTTCTGGGGGCTACCAAATAGCAAAGGTTCCCGAAACAAGATCTTCCTATATTCAAGGTACTTATACGGGTCTGGCCAGCTTTAAGAAAGATGAAAACGGAGATTGGATCACTAGTAGGGTCTCTGGTATAGATTTTCCCGTTAAGCAATTTTGTTTTGAAAATGCTACAAATATTTGGGCCGCTCATCCATATAAAGGTCTGTTTAAAATAAAAATGGACAATACCCACACAAAAGTATTGTCGTTTACGGAAATAAAAACAGGTTCTATTCCCAACACCTACAATATAAAATTATATAATATTAAAAATCAGATCGTATTATCAAGCGAAGGCAATTGGTACAAATATGATCCTATCTCAGATGTTATTTTGGAGTTTGATGAGTTTAAGGAGTTTAAAAATATGGATCTTGTAAACTACAATGCATCAAACTATTGGTTTTTTGATAATGATAACCAGAAAAAAATAATCCATACCGACCTAATCGATAATCAATTTACCTTGGATGATGCCCAACTTAGAAAAAGATTGGCCATAGAAACCAAGACCATTGTTAATTACAATGATTCCATATATTATTTTACCCTAACGGACGGCTTTGGAAAACTAAATCTTAACCAATTTGAAAATGAGCTAAAAAATGTAGAGCTACCAACTCCCAGATTAAGTTCATTCAAAGATGAAAACACCACCTATACAATAACTAATTCCAATTTTAAAATTCCCTATAACCAATCTAAATCCTTGGGTATTAATTTTTCCGCCGGTAGTTTTAAACAGTATACCTATTATTATGAACTTAAGGGTGCAATTGATCAATCCAACTATTTGGACAATGGTTCCATAAATCTCCAAAATCTACCTTTTGGTGAATATACCTTACAAATACATACAGTAAGTATAGGAAATGAACTTTCGGCTCCAAGAATAATAGATTTCAAAATTTTAAGACCATGGTATTTTTCCAATTGGAGCTTATTTGGCTATTTAGTATTAATCATTGCCGGTATTCTTTTAGTTCGTTGGTATAACAGGCGAAAATTGGCAAAAAAGCATAATCTACTAAAAATTAAAATGCAGCGGGAACAGGATGAGCGCTTGGCCCAAATGGAAAAAGAAAAATTAGAAAAAGAAATTAAAAGAAAACAGACCGAGCTTGCAAGGACTACCATGAGTGTGGCTAAGAAAAATGAACTGATTTTAGAACTTAAAGACCTTATTGCATTAAATCAAGAAGCATTTAGCAACAAACAGCGTTTTAGATCACTATCCAAAAAATTGGATAGCTCCATGAACGAAGATCAGGATTGGAAACATTTTGAAGTCAGTTTTAAAGAACTACATGAAGATTTTTTCGAAAATCTTTTAAAGAAGTATCCAAAGCTGACCCCTAAAGATCTGCGGTTATGCGCTTATCTCAAAATGAACCATACTACAAAAGAGATAGCTCCACTAATGGGAATATCCATTCGTGGTGTTGAGATCCATAGGTACCGTCTTCGTAAAAAATTGAACATTGACAGCTCCCAAAACCTTTCAAACTATCTAATAAAGTTTAAATAAAACAACATTACTCCTTAATCAAAACTACTTCAGGTATTAAGAGTGCGTTAATTATCTACATCATTACTACATCATTACGTTAATTTTTACTAGTAAAAATACGTATCCACTACTGCAAAAGCCCATAATTAAGGGTGTTCAGGCTACACATTATCTTGATGTACTTTTTATGTAGTTCTATATAATTCAACCGCTTCTTGTTTTGATAACTTGCTACTGAAATTAACAACTTGATAATTTTACAACTCAATTTTTAAACAATTATGAAAATAGGAATCAAATTTTTAACATTCTGCATTTTAATGACCCACTTGGCGGTTTTTGCGCAAAATGGAATTTCGGTTTCGGGAACTGTAACTGACAATGATGGTCAACCATTGCCAGGTGCCAGCATTATTATTAATGGTACTACTACAGGAACCCAAACTGATTTTGACGGTCTATATGCATTGAAAGATGTACCGGAAAATGGTACACTTGTTATCAGTTACATAGGATATGCAACACAAGAAATATCTGTAAACGGTCAGACAACTATCAATATTTCCTTGTCCGAGGATTCCCAAGCTTTGGATGAAGTGGTGGTCGTGGGTTATGGTACACAGAAAAAGGCGGATCTCACTGGATCCATTACGACCATTAAAACAGAAGATATCACTAGAACTCCTACTAGTGCGGCCATGCAATCCTTGCAAGGTAAGGTAGCCGGATTACAAGTTGTAAGCAGTGGTGCTCCCGGTACCGGACCAACAATTAGGGTTCGTGGTATTGGATCCTATGTAGGTGGCGCATCTGACCCTTTATATGTAGTCGACGGTACCTTTTTTGATGACATCGATTTTCTTAATACAGAGGATATAGAAACCATCTCTGTACTTAAAGATGCATCTGCTTCCGCAATTTATGGGGTCCGTGCAGCAAACGGTGTAGTATTGATCGAAACCAAATCGGGTAAGATCAACCAAAAACCGGAAATTACCTATAATGGGTACCAAGGGGTTCAAATAGCGCAAAATGTAGTTACCCTTTCCAATGCCGAACAGTTTGCAACTGTGGCAAGGGAATCTGGATCTGCCGCGGAAGCGCAGTCAATAGAAAATGCCATACAACGGTATGGTAGAAGTAGAATAAATCCTAACGTACCTAATGTCAATACAGATTGGTACGATTTAATCTTACGCCATGCCCTACAGCAGAACCACAGTATAGGTGTTGCCGGTGGTACGGAGTCCGTAACCTACTCATTGGGACTTAACTATTTTGAGCAAGAAGGTATTTTAAAAATGAAGAATGATTATGAGCGATTCAATATACGCTCTAAGGTCAATGTGGAAATTACCGATCGCTTGGATATAGGTATCTCTACCCTTTTTAGCAATGCTACTAGATATAGACCGGAAAACACGGCTTTTGCCTTGGCATATTATGCCACCCCCACCATGCCCGTTCTTGACCCATCAAAAACGGAAGCATATCCCAGACCATATGCAAATGCTCAGGATTTAGGATACAGAGGCACGCAGAATCCTTTTCCCGTAATGGAAAATACAGAAAACAGGGATAAGATTAGAAATACCTTGACTACAGTAGATTTAAACTATCAATTAATACCGGATAAACTAACGCTCAAGACTGCGTTTTATCACAACTTTGAAACTACGGAAACTAGGGAAGTACGCTTACCGTACTTTTTTGGAAATGGAAATGCGTTTAGGGAAAATGCAGAGTTGGTAAAAAGAAACCAAACTTTTTCCGAGCAAACATGGGACAATACGTTAACTTATGATGACAATTTTGGCAAACATAATTTAACCGCATTAGCAGGTACATCATATAGAAATAGATCGTATGAACAATTAGAGGCAAAAGGTCTTAACTTCCCTAATGGTCCTGGTATTGGCGATGAATCATATTTCTTGGATTTAGCAAAGACTATTGATGTAGACGGTGTAGGAGATGATGGTCTAAGACAATATTTTTTCTCATACTTTGGGCGTATTGCCTATAACTTTGATAGCAAATACCTTCTTTATGGTACGTTTAGGGCTGATGGCACCAGTAAATACCAAGAGAAATGGGGCTATTTTCCAACCGTTGGTGTAGGCTGGGTCGTTTCGGAAGAATCGTTCATGGAAAACAGCAATATCATTGACTTTTTGAAATTAAGAGCCAGTTGGGGCGAGTTAGGTAATGCCAACGTAGCGGCAAGCACCGGTGGCATAACTTCAACAGAGGTAGATGCCGCTTTTGGGGATGTTCGCTATCCGGGACTTGTAACCAGTAGTGATTTTGAAGCTTTAAAATGGGAGGTAACGGCCGAGACCAATGTAGGTTTGACCGCTAGATTATTCGATAATAAATTAACCATAGATTCTGATTACTTCGTAAGGGAAACCCGTGATGCTGTAATTCCGGTCTCTAGATTGTTAGTACCGGGCGAAACCAGACAGAACGTGGGCGTCATTAGAAACTCCGGTTTCGAAATAGTTGCCAATTGGAATCAGAAAGTATCGGACAACTTTAGCTTTAGTGTTGGGGGTAACTTCTCAACTCTTGATAATGAAGTACTTGACTTAGCGGGTCAAGAAAATCTAACTTCAGGTGGCGACACTGCCCAACGTACAGTTGTTGGCGGCACCATTAATCCCTTCTTTGGTTTACAAGTAGAAGGTGTTTATCAAACAGATGAAGAAATTCTATCAGATCCTGCAGCACAAGCTGCAATTGCTAATGGATTGACCGTAGCGCCCGGCGATTTAAAGTTCGTAGATCAGAATGGTGATACGGTAATCGATGCACAAGATAGAGTGGACCTTGGCTCCTATCTTCCAACGTATTCCTTCGGGTTCAATTTGGGAATGAACTACAAAGCATGGGATTTTAATTTAAATGTAATTGGTCAAGGCGGTAATGTCATCGCCAACCAAAAACGTTTCGCCATTCGCCAAACACCGGACGCCAACATAGATAGGGATTTCGCCGTAAATAGATGGAACGGCCCAGGGAGCACTAATAGTTACCCATCCGCAAGGGGAATTAGAAATCCTTGGAGCAACCAGTTTCTGAACAGCTTTTTTGTAGAAAAGGGAGATTTTGTGAGATTACAGAACGTAACCCTAGGGTATACGCTACCAAAGCTTAATAGCAAGTTCAATCCTGATATTAGATTCTATATCACCGCAGAGCGTCCATTGACATTCTTCAACTATAACGGATTTACCCCAGAAGTTTCAGATGGTAGGGATACCCAAACGTATCCTATACCCGGTGTGTACACATTTGGCGTAAATATTAAAATTTAAACATACAGCTATGAAATATATAAAAGTTAACAAACTAACAGTGCTTTTAGCCTTTCTAGGTACTGTACTAATGGGTTGTTCAGATGAGCTGGACCAACCGGAACTGAACAATAATTTCGCAGGAGGAACGGACTTCTCCCAAACCGATGATATGATATTTTCATTGATCGGGGTATACCAATCTGTCGCTGATAGAGGTTGGGAACAACCCTTGGTTGTTTCCACTAGAGGTGATGATGTCAATGCCGCCGGTGATCAACAAGGGTTAAAAAACCAAGACCGTTATGTGTACGATAATTCATTCTTTGGATCAAGAACCTTATGGGAAACTTATTATGGTGATATCATAGGTGCACATACCGGTATGGAGCAGATAGAACGATATATGGAGTTTGCAGATGATGAAGGCATTGCCTTAGGTAACCAATATATTGCAGAGGCAAAAGTATTGCGCGCCGTGTTACTCTTTCAATTATCCCAAGTATATGGTTCGGTATTTATTCCAACTTCATCAGATTTAAATGATTTTGCAGATGTGACATCGGTACCTAGTAAGGATGAAGTTATGCAACATATCTCTGACCAAATGGACGAAGCAATTCCGTTCTTACTTGACCTCAGACCAAATGAGCATACGGATTTACCTGGTGGGGTTACCAAATACACCGCTTTAATGCTAAAGGCAGAGGCCAATCAAGAATTAGAAAATTACCAAGCCGTAGCAGATGCTACAGGTGAAATTATAGCTTCGGGCAAGTTCAGTTTGTTCCCAGATTATTATGAGTTGTTCAAAACTCCCGGTAAACTAAGCAACGAAAATTTATTTGAATTTCAATATTCGGATTTCGGCAACGGTGAAGGTGAACGTGTAAGTCACTTGTACGCTCCTTATGGTCCTAACTCATGGAACCCAGAAGTTGATGGTTCCAGTAACGGATGGGGATTCTTTGAACCTACCTTAAAATATATTGAATTTATGTTGGACAGAGGCGAGACCGATCGTCTGGAAACTTCGGTTTTCTTTAGCCAAAAGGGTATTGACAGTTTGATCGCCACAACGTCGTATACGGCAGAAACCCTTCCTTCGTTTGTATCTCCCGTAACTAGGGATGGTGATGAAAATACATCAACGGTTCGTTCAATATTTTCCAGTGGTAAACATTATTTACCTACCAATCAATTAATACCGGGCCGTACGGCTTATGGTAGTAACAAGAACAATATTGTTTTCCGTTACTCGGAAACATTGTTAATGTATGCAGAAGCTTTGGTTCAAGGAGCCAATAACTCAGTAATGACTGCAGATGAGGCGGTTAATCAAGTACGGGCAAGAGCCAATATGGCTCCATTAAGTGGTGTTACACTAGATCAGATCGTAGATGAAAAATATGCAGAGCTTTCAATGGAATGGGGAAAACGCTTTTTCGATATGGTAAGATTGGGCAGGTATGATGAGCTAAGTTACGATGGAAGAACCTTTACGGAAGATAAGGCCTTTGTAACCTATCATCAAGATCAGATAGACGAGTTTCCAATATTAGGTGAAATAGCAAACTAAAAAAAACAACCATGAAACATTTTAAATACGTAATTACCCTCTTGATGGCCGCCTTTCTTTTGGTTGCCTGTGAAGATGGTATTGATTCACTAACCGAGGTTGACCCAGGCGCGGATGAAACGGCTCCCAGCATTACAATTATCTCCCCTACTGAAGGTTTAGCGGTAAAGGTCAATGAAGAACTGGCAACGATTACCATAAAATTTGAAGCAAAAGATGATATAGAATTGGCTTCGGTACAAGTAGCCCTGGATGGTACTATTTTAAAGACCTATTCAAACTTTCTGGATTATAGGAGACTTGTGGTAGATGATTTGGTTTATGACCAACTGGCGGACGGTGATCATGTGCTCACCGTAACGGCAACAGACCTAGAAGGCAAAACAACAAATGGCACGGTCAATTTTACAAAAGAACCTGCCTATGTCGTTAAATATCCTGGAGAAATTTTATATATGCCCTTTGATGGCGCTTACGTTGACCTGATCAGCTTTGAGGAAGCCCAGGAATTTGGAAGTCCTTCTATTAGTGAAGATAATATTGCCGGAGACGGATCATACCAAGGGGCAACAGATACCTATCTGACCTTAGACCCTGAACGCTTCAAGAATGCAGAATTCAGTGCTATCTTCTGGATGAAAATAAACAGTACTCCCGATCGCGCAGGTGTATTGACTATGAGTCCACCTTTAGTGGATGGCACCAATAACGACCTTACCAAAGGATTTCGTTTTTTCCGTGAAAACGCTAATGGCAATCAACGCTTTAAATTAAATGTTGGTTCTGGTGATGCCGGTACTTGGTTATACGGTGGTGAAGCTGCAGACGTAGACCCTTCTACCGGAGAATGGGTAAACTTCGCTTTTACTATTTCCGGTGCTAAAGCTGTAGTATATATTGACGGTCAAATTGCTAGCGAGGGTGCTTTTAATGGAATTGATTGGACGGATGTCAATGTGCTATCCATCATGTCGGGCGCTCCTAACTTTACACAATGGAACCACTGGTCTGACGAAAGTTTAATGGATGAACTACGCATCTTCAACAGGGCTATATCCCAAGAAGAAATTCAGCAAATAATGGCAGATGATTCTGGGGAATTTGTATCAACCTACCCTCCTACGTTCAACGGTGAAATGTTTTACATGCCTTTTGATGGCACTTACAACGAACGTTTTAGAAACATTGACGCTACCGTTATAGGTACACCAGGTTATGCCGGTGAAAGTGTAGAAGGTGATAACGCCTATGCCGGTGCAACAGATTCCTATTTAACGTTTCCAACGAATGAATCCGGACCGCTTACTACAGAGGAATTTAGTGCAACTTTTTGGTACAAACTAAATGCCGACCCAACCCGTGGAGCAATTTTGGTTATGGGTCCAGAAGATGTGGATAACGCAGCTTATCCCGATGTACAGAACAAACGTACCAACGGATTCAGGTTTTTCAGAGAGGGCGATGCCACACGCCAAGTATTTAAGTTGAACGTGGGTAACGGTGAAGCAGATTCATGGTTTGATGGTGGCGATGCCGCTGCACTGGATCCTACCACCACAGACTGGGTGCATTTGGCCTTTACCATTTCTGGAACCGAATGTGTGGTCTATTTTGATGGTGAGGTTGTTTCTCAAGGCAATTTTTCAGGTGTGGATTGGACTGGGTGCGATATCCTTTCCATTGGATCAGGAGCCCCAAGGTTTACGGAATGGGGACACGGTGCCGACCTAAGTTTTATTGATGAGCTTAGATTATACAACAAGGCATTGACCCAACAGGAAATTCAAGATATAAGACAAGCAGGTCTTTAATAAATAGTGTAGTTTAATTAAGTTAATGTAGTAGATTTTTATGAGGTTATTTTTAATTTCAATGACCGTTGCAGCTTTGTTAGTGGGCTGTAACGGTCAATCCTCAAAGTCCAAGGACAATGGGCAAGAGGAGTCCAAAAAACTTACGGAGATTACGGATGAACAATTATTGGATTCCGTACAAAAACAGACCTTCAATTATTTCTGGGAGGGTGCAGAACCCACATCAGGTCTGGCAAGGGAAAGAATTCATTTAGATAATATATACCCGTCACATGACAAGGATATTATAACCATTGGTGGATCAGGGTTTGGTGTTATGGCCATTTTAGTAGGTATAGAAAGAGAATTCATAACACGCGAAATGGGTTTGGAACGACTGGAAAAAGCGGTAGATTTCCTTGATAAAGCCGATCGTTTTCATGGTGCATGGCCACACTGGTTGACCCCAGATGGCAAAACGACCCCGTTCAGCAAAAAAGATAATGGTGGAGACCTTGTAGAGACCGCATTTCTTATAGAAGGCTTGTTGACCGTTAAAGAATATTTCAAAAACGGTAATGAACGAGAGCAAAAATTAGCCCAACGAATACAGCAATTATGGGAAGATGTGGAATGGGATTGGTATACCAAAGGTGAAAACGTATTGTACTGGCACTGGTCGCCAGAATATGAATGGGATATGAATTTCCCCGTGGGTGGTTATAATGAAGCGTTGATCATGTACATTTTGGCAGCGGCATCTCCCACCCATCCAATAAAAAAAGAAGTTTATGACAAAGGTTGGGCTAGAAATGGGGCTATAACAAAAGATACTACATTTTATGGTCTACCCACTGTTTTAGATCATTACGAGCATGATGCCTCTCCGGTAGGCCCAATGTTCTGGGCACACTATTCTTTTACAGGTTTAAACCCTAAAGGCTTAAAAGATCAATATGCAGATTACTGGGAATTGAACCGTAACCATACCATAATACAGTACAAATATGCGGTAGATAACCCTAAGAATTATAAAGGTTACGGAGAAGATTTATGGGGCCTCACATCAAGTTACTCCATGAAAGGTTACGCAGGTCATAGACCAGATAGGGATATTAGCGTTATTTCGCCAACTGCGGCACTTTCTTCCATGCCATATGCACCTAAAGAGAGCATGGCATTTTTAAGAAACCTGTACACCAACCATGATACGCTTGTGGGTAAATACGGCCCATATGATGCGTTTAGCTTAGAAGAAAATTGGGTGTTGCCCAGATATTTGGCCATTGATCAAGGACCTATTCCGGTGATGATCGAAAATCATAGAAGCGGACTGTTCTGGATGCTTTTTATGACCAATGACGATGTTCGTAACGGATTGGACAAACTTGGGTTTTCAGTTGTATCTCCAAAATGAAGGTAACAAACCTACATAGATGCAATAAGAATAACTTCCAAAAGATACTTGTTGTATTTTTTGGAGTACTGACGATGTCCATAGTGGCCTGTTCAACATCGGAACCCGATGCCCCAACTGGGCAATCTGAGCTACCGGAAATACCTACAGAACCAGAACCAGACCCTGAAGTACCCGATATTACAGATGAGGAACTTTTAGACCTTACCCAACGAGAAACCTTCAAATACTTTTGGGATTTTGCCGAGGCAAACTCTGGTGCTGCGCGTGAACGTTTTCACCCCATTGAACCATCAAACGACCCAAATACGGTTAGTGTTGGCGGTACCGGTTTTGGTTTAATGGCTTTGATTGTAGGTGTAGAAAGAGGTTTTATAAGCAGAAACGAATCTGTAGTACGTATTGATCAAATCTTAAGTTTCTTGGAAACTGCTGATCGTTTTCACGGTGCATGGCCACACTGGTTAGACGGCACCAATGGTACCGTTAGACCTTTTAGTGAAATGGACAATGGTGGCGACCTTGTAGAAACCGCATTTTTGGTGCAGGGCTTGATCTGTATTAAGGAATATTTTAAAGATGGTGACGAAACCGAAAAATCTTTAGCCGATAAGGCAGATGCACTATGGAAAGGGGTTGAGTGGAACTGGTACACGCAAGATAAAAATAGCCTTTACTGGCACTGGAGTCCTAATTTTGGTTTTGATATCAATCTAGAATTGAAAGGATATAATGAAGTAATGATTACTTACGTAATGGCTGCCGCTTCACCAGAATTTTCTATTGAAAAAGAGGTATATACCAATGGCTGGGCATCTAACGGAGCTATTACAGATGCTACTAGTGCCTATACTATTCCGTTGATTGTGGATCATGCAGGAAACTCCACTAATGGCGGACCATTATTTTTTTCGCACTACTCTTATTTAGGACTCAAGCCACATAATTTGAACGACGAATTCGTTGATTATGGTGCTGCGGCCATCAACCATGCTAAAATCAATTATCTGTACTGCGTAGATAATCCTAAAAATTTCATCGATTATGGCGAAAATTGCTGGGGATTAACAGCCAGTTATTCTAGAAATACTGATGGTACCTTAGGGTATAACGCACATAGCCCAAGTAATGACATAGGTGTAATATCACCAACAGCGGCAATCAGTTCCATTCCTTACACTCCAGAAGAATCTCTAAAAGCGCTACGCTATTTTTATCAACATAAAGATAAATTATTGGGACCGGCAGGATTTTATGATGCTTTTAGTCCGCAAAACAACTTTTGGGTTGCTAAAGCTTATTTGGCGATTGACCAAGGACCTGAAATCATAATGATAGAAAACTACAGAACAGGCTTACTTTGGAATCTTTTCATGCAGAATGAAGACATTCAAAACGGTCTTGACAAACTAGGTTTTACGTATGAAAAATGAACACTTACTTCTCGCCCTTATTTTTATATGCAGCTTTACAGCTTTCGCACAGGATACCGGTTCTTTTGAAAAGAAAGCATTGATCATAAAAGGTGATACATTGCCATATCGAATGCTATATCCTGAAAATTTTGACGCGGAAAAAACATATCCGTTAATCTTATTTTTACATGGTGCGGGTGAAAGAGGCAATGACAACCAAAAACAATTAACACATGGTAGTGCTCTATTTCTTAACCAAAACAATAGAACCAAATTTCCCGCAATTGTTATTATGCCACAATGCCCTAAAGATGATTATTGGGCTCAGGTAAACGTAGATCGTAGCAACTACCCTGTTCAATTGGACTTTCAATTTAAAAAAGGACCAACCAAGGCAATGGACCTTGTGCTGCAATTATTGGAAAATTATGAAAAAGAAGACTTTGTAGATAAAAACAAAACTTATGTCATGGGGCTTTCTATGGGCGGTATGGGCACCTATGAACTTTTAGCAAGACAACCAGACCGTTTTGCTGCCGCAATTGCAATATGTGGAGCGGGCGACCCAGCTTACGCAACAAATTACGCGAAGAAAATTCCTGTATGGGCATTTCATGGTGCTCATGATAACGTTGTTGCCCCTTTACAAACAATGGAAATGGTTAGTGCTTTACTACATGAGGGAGCTTTCCCCCGGCTTACCTTATATGATTTTGCCAACCATAATAGTTGGGATCCTGCTTTTGCAGAACCAGATTTATTACCATGGCTTTTCTCTAACTCCTTGAACAAAGAATAAAAGGTCATTAAAACCGATATTTATGTCTCATACCTATAAATTAATACCATTACTCCTATTGTCTTTTGCCATTTCTAAAATGTCTGCGCAAGAAACCATACCTGAAGTTGAAGCCTTATTGAGCAAAATGACTTTAGATGAAAAGATAGGACAGCTAAATCTATTGACACCTGGTGGCGGTATTGCTACGGGGTCTGTTGTAAGTGAAAATGTTGAAGCAAAAATAAAAGCTGGTCAAGTAGGTGGTTTATTTGGTGTATCAGGACCAGAGAAAGTTAGGCAGGCACAAGAAATAGCGATAAAAAATTCTAGATTAAAAATCCCTTTATTAATAGGTTCCGATATTATTCACGGTTACAAGACCACCTACCCTATTCCATTGGGTGTGGCTTCTAGTTGGAATATGGAACTAATTGAAAGTGCCGCAAAAATGGCTGCAAAAGAAGCTACCGCAGATGGTATTAACTGGAATTTTTCGCCAATGGTAGATATTTCCCGTGATGCCAGATGGGGAAGAATTTCTGAAGGTTCTGGCGAAGACCCATACTTAGGATCGGCTATTGCAAAGGCAATGGTGAAAGGTTACCAAGGTAAAGATTTAAAAAATGAATTTACCATGATGGCCACGGTTAAGCATTTGGCATTGTACGGTGCCGTTGAAGCTGGGCGTGATTATAATTCGGTTGATATGAGTAAGGTGAAAATGTACAACCAATATCTACCACCGTACCAAGCAGCTGTAGATGCCGGCGTAGGTAGCGCCATGACATCTTTTAATGATATTGACGGTATACCTGCTACTGGGAATAAATGGTTGATTACGGACCTATTAAGAAAGCAATGGGGCTTTAAAGGTTTTGTTGTTTCTGATTATACTTCTGTAAATGAAATGACCGCGCATGGATTGGGAGACCTGCAAGCTGTTTCTGCCCAAGCCATTAATGCGGGACTTGATATGGATATGGTGGGCGAAGGTTTTTTGACCACACTTAAGAAATCTGTACAAGAAGGCAAGGTAACCGAAGAAGCCATTACAATTGCCTGTAGAAGGATTTTAACCGCAAAGCATCAATTGGGACTGTTTGATGACCCTTATAAATACTCGGACACTTCAAGACCTAAAAAGGATATCCTTACCGCAGAAAACAGAGCAGCTGCCAGAAAAATTGCCACACAATCCTTTGTACTTCTCAAAAACGAGAACAACGTACTTCCTTTACAAAAAGATGCTAAAATCGCATTGGTTGGTCCTTTGGCAAATGATAAAAACAATATGCTGGGTACATGGGCACCTACGGGAGACCCTCAGTTATCCATTCCTGTTTTAGAAGGTTTAAAAAATGTAGCTCCAAAAGCTAAGATAACGTACGCCAAAGGGGCTAATATCACCAATGACCATGAACTGGCTTCACGTGCCAATGTTTTTGGGCTACGCGTAGATATTGATAAACGATCGCCAGATGCCATGATTGCAGAAGCTTTGCAAAACACTAAAAATGCAGACGTCATCGTTGCCGTGGTCGGGGAAGCTTCTGAGTTTGCAGGGGAAGCAGCTAGTAGAACCGAAATATCAATGCCTCAGAGTCAAAAAAAATTAATCAATGCCTTGGCAGAGACCGGCAAACCTGTGGTACTGGTACTTTTTAGTGGAAGACCACTGACCATCGCAGAAGAATTTAACCTACCGGTAAGTATTCTGCAAGTTTGGAACCCTGGTGTTGAAGCCGGTAACGCTATTGCAGATGTGCTTTTTGGAGATTATAATCCGTCAGGTAAATTAACGGCAAGTTGGCCTAGAAACGTGGGGCAAATTCCCATATACCACAGTATGAAAAATACAGGAAGACCAGCACCTACCCATACATTTGAAAAGTTCAAATCCAATTACCTAGATAGTGAACTATCTCCCCTTTTCTCTTTTGGTTATGGGCTGAGTTATACCACATTTGAATATAGTGCAATAGCTGTTGACAAGAAAAAAATAGCACAAGATGAAGCTGTAAATATCTCGTTTACCGTAAAAAACACTGGTAATTATGATGGTGAAGAAGTAGTTCAACTCTACTTAAAAGATGAGGTCCGCAGTATAACACCTCCAAAAAGACAGCTTAAAGGTTTTAAAAAAATATTCCTGAAAAAAGGGGAAAGCCAAAGAGTGACTATCCCCCTTTCTGCAAATGATTTAAAATTCTATAACAGTGAATTAAAATTTGTAGCTGAACCAGGGAAGTTTATTGTTTTCGTAGGTGGAAATTCCAATGCTGAGATGTCTACTGAATTTGAACTGGAATAAATCTTTGATCCAATATTTAGAATAAAATTGAATTCGACTATGCGACTAGGCATCCTAACGCTTATAGGCTTATTGACCATTGCTTGTAACACCAAAATAAATACGAGTAAAAAAACCGCTGAAAAACCAAATATCGTATTTATCATGGCAGATGATCACGCCATTCAAGCAATAAGTGCTTATGGCCACCCCATCAGCAAATTGGCAAATACCCCTAATATTGATAGGATTGCCGAGAATGGAGCCATATTCCAAAACAGTTTTGTTACCAACTCCATTTGTGGTCCTAGCAGAGCAGTTATCCTCACCGGAAAACATAGCCATATCAACGGATTTAGACAAAACGGAGATCACTTTAAGGGTAGTCAGCCCACATTACCCAAAATGCTACAGCAATCCGGTTATAACACCGCAGTATTCGGTAAGTGGCATTTACATGGTTATCCGGAAGGATTTGATCATTGGAAAATTATTGTAGACCAAGGAAACTATTATAATCCTGATTTTATTGAACATGGCGATACAACCCGTGTAGAAGGCTATGCTACCGATATTATTACCAATGATGCCTTACAGTGGCTGCAACAGGGCCGAACAGATTCTCTTCCATTTTTTCTAATGGTACAGCATAAGGCCCCGCATAGAAATTGGATGCCCGCACTGCGACATGCAAACCTTTACGATTCTATACAATTTCCATTACCCGATAGTTATTTTCCTGATTTTAATAAACAATGGGCTTCTAAAGAGCAACTACAGACCATATATAATGACATGTACGAAGGGCATGATTTAAAAATGACCCAATCTTTTGGGAGCATACAACTCCTGAACAATCCATGGACCACGGACTTTGATAGAATGACCCCAAAGCAACGTGACGCTTGGGACGCCGCTTACTTAGATAAAAACAACGACTTTCATAAAGCTCACTTAACCGGTAAAGATTTGGCCATCTGGAAGGGTCAGCGTTACCTTCAAGATTATATGGCAACTATTGCCGCAGTAGATGAGGGTGTCGGCAAAATACTTGATTACTTGGAAGAAAGCGGTCTTGACAAAAACACACTAGTGGTCTATACTTCCGATCAAGGTTTTTGGATGGGTGAAAATGGTTGGTTCGATAAACGTTTTATGTATGAAGAATCTTTTAAAACGCCATTACTAATGCAGTTACCTGGTACCATAAGACCAGGAAATAAAATCAGTGCCATGGTGCAAAATCTAGATTTCGCCCCTACTTTTTTAGAACTTACCGGGTTTTCCAATTTAAGTAAAGACATGCAAGGAGAATCTTTTTTCGGATTATTGAACGGGACACTTAACGAAGACGATTACAGAGATGTGGTTTACTATCATTATTACGATTACCCTGCATTTCACATGGTGAAGAAGCATTACGGTATACGAACAAAACGTTATAAACTAATACATTTTTATGATGATATAGATACTTGGGAGTTATACGACCTTGAAAAAGATCCAAATGAAAAAATGAATTTGATCATGAATACCGATTATGCCCAGGTCTTACATAGAATGCGCATTAAACTGGATAGCGTACAAACACATTACAAGGTTACCGAAACTGAATTTAAAAAAGCTCCTAAAGAAAAAGTGGACAACGCCTACGAGCAATTTAAACGATTAAGGGGCACTCCGGCTTTTGAATAATTGCTCCAGCACTACATCTTCTAAAGTACTGTTATGAAAACAGTTGAATCATATTCTTCAACCTGTAATTAAATGTGCTATATTTAATGGTCTTGCATATATAGAACGTCATGTTTTATAAGATTTAGCTTTCCTAATCCATAGAAAATAGCAGAAAATAGTACAGATTATGTATATGGGGAGAATCAAAAAGTTTATCAGGTGCTACCTCTTTTTCATTCGTTCCAAAGCAGTATAAATACCAAACATGAAAATTTTAAGAAAATTTAGACAACGATTACTTGAAGAAAGTAAATTCAGCAAGTATATCATTTATGCTATTGGAGAAATAGTATTGGTGGTCATTGGTATTTTAATAGCGTTAGCCATTAACAACAAAAATGAAGAGCACAATAATATTGAACAAGAACAGGTAATTTTAAAACAAATTAGAGCAGACTACAGATCAAACCTTCAACAGTTGGAAAACAAGATTGAAATGAGAAGAAAGTTGATTTCAGAAAGCCTTACAATTTTGGATATCACATCAAATAATATTTCCATAAGTCAAGATTCCCTTTCAAAAATATTTGCCACCTTTTTTATGGATCCCACTTTTGACCCCATAGAAAATGATTTAATGAATCTGGAAAACATTAAATTGATTCGAAATGATAGTTTAAAACAACTACTCTCCCATTGGACATCGGATTTTAAAGCCTATAGTGAATCTGAACAGATACAACATGAACATTATATTTCCGAAATCATTCCGTTTATGAAAGAAGTTGGTATAATGAGAAACGCCAATCATGTATTTTGGAAAGCACAAGAATTAAGAATGGGCTTTTTGGACCAAGGACAGAATACAAAAATTTTAACCTTGGGTAATAGTCCAAAAGCTATAGACGTACCTTCCATTTTAAATGATTATAGGATTGAAGGGTTGGCAACCTTTATTTTTACATTTTCCCAAGTGTGTAATTTAGAAGGGGAAACACTTAAGAATAAGATGCTCACCACATTGGATATGTTGGAAAGCGAAATTATGAACTAAGGAAAACTGGACTAAAATCAAACAAAGTTTTCCACACTTATTCCAACAGCTTATCCAATGTAATAGGTAAGTTGCGCACCCGTTTTCCAGAAGCATCAAAAACGGCATTGGCAATTGCAGAGGCAACTCCAACAATCCCTATTTCCCCAAGTCCTTTTGCCCCTAACGGATTTACTATATCATCATGCTCTTCCACGAAAAGTACATTTAGCTGTTGAACATCGGCGTGGACTGCCATATGGTACTCCGCAAGATTGGCATTCATGATTCTACCACTGCGGTCGTCTATCATACCCTCTTCTTCCAAGGCCATACCTATGCCCCATGTAATAGCACCCAAAATTTGGCTCTCTGCCGTTTTAGGATTAATGATTCGTCCACCTGCAATTGCACTGGTAACCCTAGGTACAGTAATCATACCTAAATCCTTATCAACATGGACCTCAACCATAACACATGAATGTGCATAAGAAGAATATTGTTCTTGGCGTACTTCAGGCTCTAATGCATTTTCAGCCTCAATAGAATCAAGTCCGGCCGTTAACAATAAAGTGCTCATATTGATCAATGTACCGTTTGGAAAAAGCAATGTTCCATCAGTACAGGATACCTCATCATAATTAACATGATCCAAATCTTCGTCAACGTTTACCTTTGCCAGATCTATCAATTGTTTTTTTAAATGATTACAGACCGCCTTTACCGCGGAGCCTACTGAAGATACCGTCCAGGAACCCCCTTCTATAGGTGCTTTGGGCAATGAGGTGTCTCCTAATTGAAATGTAATTTCTTCCATAGCAATACCCAAGGTATCCCCGGCAATCTGTGACATCACCGTATAAGTTCCGGTACCAATATCCGCAGTACTTGAACTGACCACTAATTTACCCGAAGAAGTAAGTACAGCCTTAGCAGATGATTTTTGTTGCATAGCTTCCCAACATCCTGTTGCCATACCGTAACCCACCAATATGGAATCATCTTTTATTTGTGTTTTCGTATGTCTATTATACCAGCCAAAATGCGATGCCGCCTGCCGGTAACATTCCCTTAATTCTTTGCTTGAAAAGGGTTTGTCCTCATTTTGGTCCTTATCCGCATAATTTAAAAGCCTAAATTCCAACGGGTCTATATTTGCTTTTATGGCAAGCTCATCCATTGCACATTCCAAGGCAAACATACCCGTAGCTCCTCCTGGAGCCCTCATATCCATTGGTGTATAGACATTTACGGGTATTAGACGATATTCCAGTTTAACATTATCGCACTGATACATCATACCGGACCAATCTACGATAGTTTCATTATATTTTTCAAATTTTGAGGTTTCCCCGTATGCCTTATGAATAATGGATTTCAATTTACCTTCCTTGGAAGCACCCATTTGTAGTTGTTGAATACAGGCAGGTCTATGACCAAAGGAAAACATTTGTCGCCTTGTCAAAGAAACCTTTACAGGTCTTTGAAGTTCACGTGCTGCCATGGCCGCCAAGAACAGCTGATACTGAGGACGAAGTCCAGAACCAAAACCTCCGCCCACGTAGGGTGATAATATTTGAACATTTTCCGTATCCAAGTTAAATATTCCGCATATATATTCCTGGCTACTGTTTACACCCTGTACTTTATCATATATTTTAAAGGATTGAGTTTTTGCGTTCCATTCCGCTATAGAAACATGAGGTTCCATAGGATTATGGTAATGTCTAGGCTGACTGTATTCCACATCTATCTTTACAGCAGCGTTAGCATATGATAGTTCTGCATTACCTCTATCCGGTGCGGTATCCTCTACACCCTCCGTGGTTGCATTGCCCATATTTTTTTTAATGTCCGTAGTACATTCTTCTGCTAAATACTCCACCTCAACCAAGCCGGCGGCATAACGTGCCAATTCAAAGCTTTCCGCTACTACCAATGCAATAGGTTGACCGTTGTATAGTACCTGGTCGTTATACAAAGGTCTAAAAGGATGACCGGGTGGGGACAACGGGTCCGTATAATCAACATTTTGCCGTACATCATCCGGTAGGTTTTCGTGGGTGAAAATGTCAAGTACGCCATCTATCATTTTTGCCTTACCGGTATGTATAGCCACAATTTTTCCATTGGCAATGGTACTGTTCACCACATAGCCATGAACCAATCCTTCAGGTTTAAATTCGCCCGCATAGGTTGCCGACCCGGTAACCTTCTTTACTCCATCTACCCGTTTCCTAGATTTTCCTATATATGCCGTATCCATTTGCAATTGTGTTATAGTGTCCTGGCCTCGTTCAAAGCCCTAATTATTGTTTTATGCGCCAACTTTATTTTAAAATCATTATCACCAAAACCTTGGGCCCCGTCCAATAATTCTTCAGCTAGTTGTTCAAAATTTTCGTTATTGGCCTCCTTACCCACAAATTTCTCTTCCACTTGCGGCAAACGCCACGGTTTATGGGAAACACCGCCTAAGGCTACCCTTATGTTCTCAATACGATTATCCGTAAGTTTCATTGCCGCTGCTACTGAAACCAATGCAAATGCATAGGAAGGTCTATCACGGACCTTGATATAGGCAAAATTTTGATTATATGTTTCTGCAGGTAAATCAATGAAGGTGATTATTTCATTAGACTTGAGATGGTTATCCTTTTGCGGAGTATCACCAGGTAGTCTATGAAATTCCAAAATTGGTATTCTGCGCTCCCCTTCCCCACCTTGCACAACAATCTCCGCATCCAAGGCCGCCAAGGCCACGCACATATCCGATGGATGTGTAGCAATACAGGTGTCGCTAGTCCCTAAAATAGCGTGAATTCTATTAAAACCCCCAAATGCGGAACAACCGCTTCCTGGTTCTCTCTTATTACATGGTGTGGCCGTATCATAGAAGTAATAGCAACGAGTACGCTGCATAAGATTTCCACCATTGGTTGCGGCATTTCTTAATTGCGCTGAAGCACCGGACAGGATGGCTTTGGACAATAAAGGATAGTTTTTTTCCACTAACGAATGGTACGCCGTATCCGCATTGGTCACCATTGCGCCCAAACGTAATCCACCGTTAGATGCTTCTACGATTTCTCGATAAGGCAAACGATTGACATCTAACAGGTAGTGCGGATTCTCTACCCTATATTTCATTAGGTCCAACAAATTGGTGCCTCCAGCTATGGGTTTTGCATAATTTTTTTTGGTCAGGTCATCTACCGCTTGCCCTATATCCACGAACCTACTATAGTTAAAATCATTCATATCAGTTATTTTTTGCTACCATTGCTTCCGCTACCTTAAAAATATTGGCATAGGCGCCGCACCGGCATAAATTACCGCTCATAAGGTCCCTGATTTCCTCCGGTGTTTTTCCTTTGCCCATTTTGAGCATACTTACCATTGAACATATTTGTCCTGAAGTACAATAACCGCACTGAAAGGCATCGTTTTCAATAAAAGCCTGCTGCACTTGGTGTAAACCATCATCGTTGGCCAGACCTTCTATAGTTACGATTTCCTTATCATCGTTCATAACCGCCAATGAAAGACAAGAATTTATGGCTTTACCATCTACTAGGACGGTACATGCTCCACATTGGCCATGGTCACACCCTTTCTTTGTACCTGTTAAATTCAGGACTTCCCGTAGAGCGTCCAAAAGAGTAGTACTGATGGGTATGGTAATTTGATGTTTTTTACCATTAATGTGTAGTTCAATATCATTTTCGCTTAAAAATCCCATGGTCTATATTTTAGATAAAGTACAGAACCACCATGGACGAAGAATTTATTAATTGTGATATCATAAGTTACACACCACATGTTATTTATTCTAAGCTGAGCAATGGTTTTGCACGATGCATAAAATTAGCCTTACCCTAGGTTTTGCATTGTCCTATAAAATGTTTTATTGACCCATTAAGGAAAGTGGGTTTGCATTCTTTTAGAATTTATGGAACACCAAAAAATAACCGTATACTACAATGAAAATGAAGATATTATAGGGTACGCCCAATGGTTAAGAGTTCATTCCATTGGGTAGTATATCTTGGACTTCTGTGCTCTTTGATAAGTGCCCATTCCTTATCGCGGTTACCTACAGTGGCTAATTTAATCTTATTTTTTCCATACCTATTGTTCAGATTATCAATTACATTGGTAATTGCTTCACTTTCACTTTTATGGGGGGTATGGAATAAATTAGTCTGCACTTCGTTTTTTTGTACTAGCTGCGTTAAGTTGATGCCCACTTTTTTATAGCGATATCCTTGCCGGAATATTTGGCGAAGACCTTTAAGCGCTTCTTTGGTTAATTTTGCGGTACTATCTGTGGGGGTATCCAAGGTAATGACGATTTTATTACGGTATTGCTTATCTACCGCACTATGCTCATTGGTCTGTAAGGATACTTCAATCTGTGCTGCAGCGCTTTGTTGCTGCCTTAATAGATCAGCTACCTCAGCAACATAGTAACTACATGCTTCCTCTATCAAAGTATAATCAGTCAATTTATAGCCAAAAGATTTTGCGGTTCCTATACCTTTCTTGGCATTGGGTTGCAACACGAGTTCCAGACACGGAATATTGTTCAGCTCCCGCCACAGGCGCTCTCCAATTACCGTCATCTCTTTCCTTACCCAAGCTACGGGCATATTGGCAAAATCCAATGCAGTGCGTATATGGTTGTTCTGCAATCGAATAGCATGCTTTTTGCCTATTCCCCATATATCCTGTACCAAAAGATTGTGTAAAAGATATTTTCTTTTTTCTTCAGAATCCACAATGTAGATATTATTGTTGGATGCTACTTTCTTGGCATACTTGTTTGCCAGTTTGGACAGGGATTTGGTCTTTGCAATTCCTACACCTACAAGTATGCCGGTGTTTTTGACAATGGTATCCTTCATTCTTTGCGCCAATGCTGTTAACTCTGCTGGGTCATAATGAGACAAATCCACAAAACTTTCATCAATACTGTACTCTTCTACCAAAGGAGAAAATTGATGCAAGGTCTGCATTACCCTTTTTGACATATCACTATATAACGTGTAATTGGAAGAGAAGTAAGTAACCTTATGGGCATTTAACAATTTCCTGATTTTAAAAATAGGTTGAAACATAGGTATTTCCGTCAAAGCCTTGGCCTCCTTATTGGCCGCAATAATACACCCGTCATTATTACTTAATACTACTACAGGTTTATTTTTAAGGTCAGGCCTAAATACCTGTTCGCAAGAAGCGTAAAAACTATTACAATCTACCAACGCAATCATATAACCGATTTTATGATATAGGTTATTACGCCCCATAAGTTTAAAGGATCTCCTGCTTTACCTACACGCATGATATGAAATGCATCATCCACACTGGCCAAGATCAACTGCGCCGGTTTAGGAACCAAGGACTTATCTACAATAAGTACATCGTTCTTGGCAATACCGAAAGTTTGAAAGGAATCGTCTGCCACCCTAATAAAAAAGGTGGCGGACGAATTGCTTACCAGTGTTTCGTTCAAATCTATTCTGGGTTCATTATAATGCGTTGCAGGACTTGAAAATCCCGTTTGGGAAGGCCGCTGCACCCTATAGCTTTTATCCGCTTTCTTGACTAACCGTAATTCTTCGTCCCTCATAAAAATTCCTGACTCATTAGCAAAATTTAAAATACTATCTAAATATTTGGATTTATTCCAAAATTAAGGATATATTCCAAATAATATAATTATTTTTATAAAGAGTTATTCACTAATCCTGATAAGGGAAACTAAAATAAATTGATTTTAATTAAAGTAGAACTATACAATCCCATAACGGATACGGTTAATTATTAAATAGTTAGAGGTAGTTTACTCCACGGTACAATAGTAACTTCACCTATAAAACATAAATAATAAAATTATGGGTACTAAATATAAAAATGACGAATTAGGCTTAACCAATGAAGTTCAACAAAATCAAGGATTAAAAACAGCTGAGGATGTGGACAGCACAAATAAAAAAGAGGTAGGTAATCCTGTAAATAATGGTGGAGTAAATATTGATGCTGATGATGTTCATCTAGAAAAACAATGGTTGGCGGTAAGAGATGAATACCTTGCCAAATTTCCGGAATTAAATGAAATGGAAGAGGAATTTAAAACGGAGAACATTGGTGCGCTCATTCAAAGTATAGCACAAAAAAGAAAACAATCTCCACAGGTCATTGCGGAAGAAATACGTTCTTGGGAATTATCTCACTAAACTCTAAAATAATAGATGTTAGTTGTAAAAAAAGTTAGCAATACACTGCTTTCAATAGATAAAATATATGCTATATGAGATCAATTTGGAATGGTTCCATAAGTTTTGGACTGGTATCTATCCCCATAAAATTATTTTCTGGGTCTGAGGACCGAAAATTGGATCTGGATATGTTGGACAGCCATGATGGTGCAAGGATACGATATAAAAGGGTCAATGAGGATACGGGAAAGGAAGTTGAGTGGAAAGATATAGTCAAAGGATATAAAAAGGATGATACCTATATCGTTTTGGAAAAGGAGGATTTTGAGAACGCCAATATGAAAAAAAGTAAGACTATTGATATTGAACAGTTCATCATGGAAGACGAAGTGTCCGATGTGCTTTTTAAAAAACCGTATTTCATTAAACCGCAAAAGGGAGGTGAAAAGTCTTATACACTATTGCGAAATGCATTGAAAAAAACAGAAAAATTAGGAGTGGCCACCTTTGTAATGCGCCAAAAGGAGCACCTTTCCCTAATTGGGGTATATGAAGATGCGCTGGTACTACATGTAATTAGGTTCGAGGATGAAATAAGGGATACTGGGGAATTGGAGCTACCCAACACCAAAATTGCCAAAAAGGAATTGGACATGGCAATTTCATTAATAGACCAATATACGGAAGAGTTCAATTTTGCAAAGTTCAAGGATGTATACAACGAGCAACTTTTAAAAATTATTGAATCTAAAGCTACCGGTAAAACAAGTAAAGCAGAAAAATTCGAAGCAAAACCAACGCCTGCAAAAGATTTAATGGCACAATTAAAAGCAAGTTTGAAAAAACGTGAAAAACAAGCATCATAACCTTTGAGTCTAAAGATATATAATGATAAAAGAGACTTTACCGCTACCCCCGAACCCAAAGGGGAAATAGTAAGTGGTGCCCACACCCAACGATTTGTAATACAACGACATCAAGCCTCTCATTTGCACTACGACTTACGATTGGAAATTGATGGCACCTTAAAAAGTTGGGCAATTCCCAAAGGGCCATCCATGAATCCGTCAGATAAACGATTGGCGGTAAGAACGGAGGATCACCCTATACCCTATCTTAAATTTCAAGGCACAATTCCAAAAGGTAATTATGGTGCAGGTATAATGAAAATATGGGATGATGGCATATTTGAGATTGATCACCTGGAAACTGATAAACCGCTTTTGGAACAATTGGCGATAGGCAATCTTAAATTATTCTTCCATGGAAAAAAAATTAAAGGTCGCTTTGCTTTGGTACGTACTACCCCAAAGGGAAGCAGTGAGCAGTGGTTGTTATTAAAGAAAAAAGATACGTATGCCATTGATGCTTTCTATAATGCAGAAACATTGGTTCCGGTAACGGACCGCAATATAAAAGAATACCCACAAAATCTGCATCCTGGTCGCGTTGTACAACCCATGTTGGCTACAAGTACCAAAACCATTTTCAATGATCCCAATTTTATCTATGAACTTAAATGGGATGGTTATAGGGTTATTGCTCATGTAGCTGAAAGTGGTATCCTTTTACAATCCAGAAACGGTATTAACTACAATACCAAATTCTCCAAATTATATGATGAACTTCAATTATTGGACAATGAAGTTATTTTAGATGGTGAAGTAGTTTTGGTTGATTACAACGGTGTGTCGCAATTTGGGGAACTTCAAAATTATCCTGATGCCAAAGGAGAATTAAGATATTATGTATTTGATATGCTGTATTTAAACGGACACAGTATGTTGGACTTAACGTTACGTGAACGAAAAAGCCTGATACCCGAAGTACTTGAAGATTTAAAGATCAGCAAGTATTGTGACCATGTGGAAGGAATGGGAACTGCATTGTACCAAAAGGCTATTGAAGTAGGTATGGAAGGAGTAATAGCTAAGGAAGCTAATTCTACATACACCCTTGGTTATAGAACGGACAAGTGGTTAAAGATAAAAGGAATTCAAAGCCTGGATGCCTTTATCTGCGGATATACGGAATCATCTAACAGTGCGGAACGTGTAGGCTCCCTTATTCTTGGAACAGAAGAGGATGGCAGGTTAATCTATGTTGGTAATTGTGGTTCTGGGTTTTCCACTGCACAGCGTAATGAATTATATAATGCACTTTTACCACTGAAAACCTCTGAATATCCGTTTGATAAAAAAATATCTTTAAAGGGACGAAAGGCACATTTTGTGCTACCGCTTATAGAATGTGAGGTAAAATTTACGGAACGTACTAAAAATGGTTTATTAAGAAATCCGGTATTTAAGCGCATAAAGAGCACAATACCAACAATGGGCCAGGAGCCAAAAGCCGTACATAGTTCAACTGGCCCCAAAAATGTTGGAAAGGAGACGTTAGTAGTCGATGGCTTTAAAGTACCCATTAGTAATTTGGATAAAATATATTGGCCTAATTCCGGATTAAAAAAGTATGATCTAATTGATTACTATGTACAGATTGCAACCTACATTCTACCACATTTGAAAGATAGGCCCCAAAGTCTACACAGGCATCCCAATGGCATACAACAAGAAAGTTTTTATCAAAAGGACAATGAAAATTTGCCAGATTGGATAGAAACTATCCCTATATATTCCAAATCATCCAATAGGGATATCAATTATCTATTATGCCAGAACACGGCTACATTGCTATATATGGCCAATTTAGGTTGTATTGAAATTAATCCTTGGAGTTCAAGAATACAGCATTTGGATTATCCAGATTATGGAATAATTGATTTGGACCCCCCTAAGGAAATGGATTTTAAGAAGGTGGTAAAGGTGGCAAAAGAATTTAAAAACCTACTTACCGGGATAGCCGCCCCAAGTTTTTGTAAAGTTTCGGGATCAAGGGGCATTCACATTTATATTCCCATGCAGGCTGCCTACACCTATGAAGAGGTGCGTAATTTCATAAAACTATTGTGCCATGTCATTGAAGAACGGTTGCCCTCATTGACTACCATGGAGCGTACTATAAAAAAACGTGAAGGAAAAATTTATTTGGACTATTTACAAAATAGAAAGGGACATACGATCGCCTCTGTACATTCCGTTAGGCCTATTGCCAATGCCCCTATTTCCGCACCTATTTATTGGGAAGAATTGAACGACAAATTAAACCCCCAACGCTATGTTATGAAGACCTACCCTAAACGACTGGAGCAAGAAGGAGACTTATTTAATCTTATAAACAATACTGAATTTGATATGGCAAAGGTATTGACGGAATTAGAATTTAGATAATGAGCAAATTAAAACTATATTATTAGGTCCATAGTTTACCAAACCTTTAACCACTACCCCGTCATGTATATTTTAATTAATTTTGTAAACAAATCAACCTCACCAAAAAATTCACCAATTCTATTTAAACAGAGCACGTTTTCACTGTTTATGATAGCATTTGTTTTAACGTACGGGCATATTGCTCTGCGGTCATTTATGTACTGAACAAACTTAAATGCATTTAAAGGAAGAATTAAACAAGGGCCAATTAAAGGCCGTAACCTATGCAGGTAAACATTTACTTGTACTTGCCGGTGCAGGTACAGGAAAAACGCGTACCATAATTGCACGGGCATCCTATCTAATTGAAAATGGGGCCGATCCATCAAAAATTCAAATTCTGACCTTTACTAAGAAAGCGGCCAATGAAATTGTTGAACGTGTAAAGGCCGGCCTGCCACAATCCAGTGGACGCACATTGAACGGAGCTACCTTTCATTCTTGGTGTAACCAATTGATCATTAAATACCCCAATCTATTTGGGGCGGCCAGTTTTACCGTAATAGATCCTGACGATCAATTGGGAGTCATGAAAATGGTTGCCGGTCATCATAATGAGGCTTACGGAAAACTACGCATAAAACCTCAACAATTACTGGATGTCTATTCCTATGCCCGGAATACCAAAAAAAATCTGACGGAATCATTACGCACTTTGATTTATAAGGGTAAACAGGACAAGGATACCGAATATGAGATTACGGCAATGAAGCCCAATGTAGAACTGTTGCTCCGAGCTTATCAAAAGAAAAAAATGGAGCAAAGGTATTTGGATTATGACGACCTGTTGTTGGTTGTGGCCACACAACTAAAAAAGAATCCCGAGGCAAGAAAACTACTTTCCCAAGATCTGGATTATCTCTTGGTAGATGAAATGCAGGATACCAATCCGCTGCAATGGGAACTGTTATCACCTTTCATTGAAATCTGCAGTTTGTTCTGTGTGGGAGACGATGCGCAGTCCATCTACTCTTTTCGAGGAGCTGACTTTAAGAACGTACATCAATTTAAAGAACGTGTAAAAGAATCTGAAGTCTATAAACTGGAGAAAAATTACAGGTCTACCCAAGAGATATTGGATATTTCCAATTGGTTATTGGATAAATCGCCAATTGCGTATGATAAAAGATTACAGTCTATTAGAGGAAGCGGTGAACTGCCTATTTTATTAAATGTAAGTGATGAATGGCAAGAAGCCAATTGGGTTGCCGATGAGGTCTTAAAAAATTATACGGATGAGGACAGAAAATTTTCTGACCACCTCATATTGTCCCGTTCACAATTTTACACCAAATCATTACAGGCCGTATTCATTAGACGAAAAATACCTTACATCACGTATGGGGGGCGTAAGTTTTTGCAGGCCGCCCACATAAAGGATTTGGTCTCCTTGCTACGTATTGTCAACAATCCATACGATGAGATTGCATGGGTTCGCTTTTTAACCTTTTGGGAAGGCATTGGTGAGGTAAGGGCATCTAGGATTATGGCCGTTATCATTGCAGATGAAGGTAAGACCGAAATACCAACTTTGTTGGAAAGTGCGATACCCGGTAAGGATGGACAAAAAATATCCCAATTGTACCATGCCGTACAAAAAGAAAAGGGCAAGGTGGGAAAAATGGTAGATATTGCATATGAGGCCATGTCATTGGGCCTAGCCTTTAGATATAGAAAAGATTGGGTGGAAAAACGAAAGGGTGATTTTCCTGTGTTAAAATTATTGGCGGATAGTTATGCAAGCCTTGGTGAGTTTATTGGCGAGGGCCTTCTGGACAATGCCGAAAAAATGAACGGTGCACCTGTGTTGAGCGAATCTCAATTGGCAACTTCCGAGAATAAGGACCATGTAATAATATCAACCATTCATTCTGCCAAAGGTCTTGAGGCAGATGTATGCATTGTATTGAACGTATCGCCAAAATCATTTCCGTCAGCATGGTCATTAGATGATACGGATGCCATTGAAGAAGACCGGCGGGTCTTATATGTAGCACTTACAAGAGCCAAAAACAGATTGATCATCACTAGAAATACGGCTTCCATTGCCGCTATTCACGGTAAATCAATTCCGTCCAATACAGGACAGGCTACAGATGATGCCGAAACCTATTTTCTTACCGGACTACCGGAAAAACTGGTTGAACAACAAACCATTGGCCAAGATTTCAATAAGGTAAAGGACGCACCGGAACCCAATCAAATAGATCTTTCCTCTGGAATGGATTTTAGTTAGTAAACAATGCCAGATAAAAATTTTGCCGTCATTTCCATGACCGTCTTTGGGAAAAAGCCTAACCCGCTACGAATAGTACAACTAGAAATACAAAAGGTAAACGGGGAACATGGTACAAAAACATTTTCCTCCTATATTAACCCAGAGCAAAGAATCCCTTTTTATATAGAACAAAGAACCGGCCTTACTGATGAAATATTGTTAAAGGCCCCTACTTTTAGGGAAGTATCGGAAACCATTCTGTTAGAATTGGAAGATTGTATCCTAGTAGGACATAACGTCTCTTTTCTACATTTTGCGCTACAATCAGAATTTAAATTTTTGGGTCATCTATTTAAAATGCCACAAATTTGTACGCAGCGACTTTCAAAAAAACTACTGCCCCATATGGTGAATTATGAGTTGCCATACCTCTGTAATGTACTCAACATTCCCTTTTTTGACAGATTTGATATTCATGAAGAAAATGATGCGGTAACCACTTTGTTCCAAAGGCTGTTACGGTTAGATGAAGACGATAATTATATCGATACATTCTTATATCAAAAAAACAAAAAAGAAGTATTTGTTCCCAAGTCTACCGCATATAAGTATGTAGAACATTTACCCCCTTTACCTGGCGTATATAAATTTCAAGATATACATGGGGAAGTAATTTATGTAGGGAAGGCCAAAAATATAAAAAAACGTGTGCAAAGCCATTTTTATAATTCTTCGGAAAAAGAATTGCAATTATGTACGGCCACACAAAGTATAGATTTTGAACTTACCGGCAGTGAATTACTGGCCTTGTTAAGAGAGGCAGATTTAATTCAAAAATTGGATCCTGAGCACAATTACATTCAGAAGAAAGCATATATAACCTATCATATTGTACCCCAAAAAGACAAAAAGGGGGTCTTACGTTTAAAGATAGAACGGCGCCCTTATCAACATACACCCACGGAAATCTTTTTAAAACGTGGGGATGCCATTAACCGATTAATTGAGCTTACTGAAAAATTTAACCTATGCCCTACCGCAACAGGTTTAACAAGTAAATTGGGCAAATGCTCGCCCATAAGTTATAATGCTTGCAAAGGAATCTGTAAAGGACTGGAGGAACCCTCCGTATATAATGCCAGAGTATCCCAGGCTTTGGACTTTTTAAATAGGGAAAATGACAATTATGCGATTTTTGAAAAAGGTAGAACGCGATCAGAACGTAGTTTTGTACTTGTACTCCATGGAGTGTATCAAGGCTTTGGTTTTTTGGACCCTTCCATGGCAATTGCATCCATCCAAGACTTAGAAGGGTTATTGATGCCCAAGCGCCATACGTACCATACCGCTAAAATTGTTATGGCCTATAAAAAGAAAAATCCCCATAAAATTACATATTTAAATTAGGCGTATGAAGCTATATTCACCTAACTACAATAGAAAAAATTCCTTTTGACACCAATTATATAAATCTATATTTCACTGATATCCAAACTATTACTAGCATATAGACAGTGAATCAAAATATACTACATTACAATTAAGTATTTGCTTATTTAGATTTAATATAAATAATTTGGCAAAACAATTCCGTCCTAATATATTTGCCAAAATTATTATTTATAATTAGTCTAAATAAAATCAATGAGCAAACTATACATATTACTCGGTATTATATTCATAACGCATAGTGCATATGGACAATCATCAAAAATTACTGGAACCATTACGGATATCAATCAAACACCCTTATTTGGTGTCAATGTTCTGGTACAAAATAGCACTTTGGGTACGCAAACGGATGAAAACGGAAATTTTAGCATTCAACCTACATCCAACGAAAAAATCACCCTGCAATTTTCATATTTAGGTTTTAAAAGCAAAGAAATAAAGCTAGACTCCAACAGTAATCAACACATAGACTTGGGCAACATTATCCTCTATGAAGGAAATGAAATTTTGAACGAAGTAATCGTTGAAGGAGAACGACTAAATAAATTTTCTCGAAAAAAGACTGCATACGTATCCAAGTTACCTCTAAAGGATATAGAAAACACACAGGTATATAGCACAGTAACGACAGAACTTTTAAAATCCCAATTGGTCGTAAATTTTGACGATGCCCTTAATAACGCAACTGGGGTAGAAAGTCTATGGTCGTCCACGGGTCGTGGAGGTGACGGTGCAGGATATTATTCCCTAAGGGGATTTTCCGTACAGCCCCAACTGGTTAATGGCCTGCCAGGTCTAACGAATGGTACCATAAATCCGGCCAATATAGAACGGATAGAAGTTTTAAAAGGTCCATCTGCAACATTGTTCGGGAATGCTGTTAGTTCTTATGGAGGCTTGATCAATGTAGTTACCAAAAAACCTTATGTAGGTACCGGTGGTGAACTTACCTTTACTTCCGGAACGTATGGTCTTAATCAAATTATTGGTGATTTTAACACTGCTCTGAGCAAGAAGGACGACATCTACTTTAGAATCAATACGGCATATACTACGGAACAAAGCTTTCAGGATGCAGGTTTTAGAAAATCCTTTTTTGTGGCCCCATCACTTTCCTATAAGGTGAACAATAAGCTTTCATTCTCGTTTTATGGTGAAATAACACAGGCCGAACAGACCAACCCTACCTTTTTATTCTTGAACAGGGCGGCACCGTCCGTAGCCACAAATCTTGAAGAACTTGGGTATAACAATAAGCTATCGTTTACCAGTAATGACTTAAGTTTGGAAAATCCCACCCAGAATTATAGGGTTGAAATGGATTATAAACTTTCAGACACATGGCAATCCCAAAGTTTACTGTCCAATAGCTCTACTTCTACCACAGGGTATTATACCTATCTTTATGATTACGGCATTTTAGAAGGAAATACCTTTTCCCGTTACTTGAACAAGCAAAACGCCAATACACAGACTACTGACATTCAACAGAATTTTATTGGCGATTTTAAGATAGCCTCTCTTCGTAATAGAATGGTCATAGGTGTGGATTATTTTAACCAGACCCAAACGGATAATAGTACGGGTTATGGGTTTTATGGCAACGTTATGCCAAATGGCGGTTTTAATGGTGATAATCCATTCACGCCTGAGGTAGAGACAGATGCATACCCCCTTTCAACATCTGGCGTAGATGCCGTATTGGCTGCACAAGGGGTAAATAACATTAAGTCCAAGTTTCATATCTATAGCCTTTATGCTTCAGATGTTCTGAATTTAACCGACAATCTATCCGCAATGATCGGTTTACGATTAGACCATTTTGACAACGAAGGTAACCTCTCTAACGAAGAGGATGATTATACTCAAACCACAATCTCCCCAAAATTTGGTCTATTATACCAACCTATAAAGGATCGTTTGACTGTTTTTGGCAACTATCAAAATGGATTTACCAATGTTGCCCCCGTATTGGTTGGCGACCCCAATGATGGACAGCAGACACTAAAGACCTTTGACCCGGAGCAGGCCAATCAATTGGAGTTCGGCGTAAAGACCAATATGTTCAATGGCAGATTAAATGCAACGGTAAGTTATTATGATATAACGGTGAAGGACCGCGTAATAACCGACCCAGCTTCTCCTTTCAATAAAATTCAAGGCGGAGAAGTGGTGAGCAAAGGCATAGAAATTGAATTGAACGCAAATCCCCTAAAGGGATTGAACATAAGGGCCGGATATAGCAATAACGATAGTGAGACCACGGTCTCTGACAATACTGAAATTTTAAACAGAAGACCCTTGGAGGCAGGCCCGGAAACTTTATACAACCTTTGGGCCAATTATGAATTCCAATCAGGCCAATTTGATGGTTTTGGCCTAGGTTTTGGTTTAAATGGATCAAGTGAGCGTTTTGCAATTAATTATGCATCTACCGGTGAATTCATTTTGCCCAGCTACACCATTGCCAATGCATCCATCTTCTATCAAGCCAACAACTACAGGCTGGGGGTAAAATTGAACAACGCATTTAATAAGGAATATTATAAAGGATGGACAACTATTTCTCCACAGACACCTAGAGCATTACTGGCCAACCTTACCTATACCTTCTAAACGAAATGAATTTAACCAAGGGCAACTTTTATATAAAGTTGCCCTTTAATTTCTAAAGGAAATGACAATTAGAAAATTCATATTGCAACTACACAAAATTTTGGGTCTGGTCACGGGCGTTGTGGTTTTTATTGTGGCCATAACCGGTTGCTGTTGGTCATTTAGGGAAGAGATAGAAAGTTTTTATGATGGTTACAAAAAAGTAATGCCCCAAGAGCTTCCTATGCTTACCCCAAGCAAAGCTAGGGATATAGCCATGAAAGTATTGCCTGGACATCATGTACACGGTACCTTGTACCAACAAGCGGATGATGCCATAGAGGTTATTTTTTATGATCTTGAACCAGAATTTTATCAAAGTGTATTCCTTGATCCGTATACAGGAAAAGTTATAAAGGTTGTTGACCATTTTTCCGGTTTTTTTGCCTTTATCCTTGATGGCCATATGCACCTTTGGTTACCTAAAAAAATAGGCGCTCAAGTAGTAGGTATTTCTATACTGGTCTTTATGGTAATAATCATCTCCGGAATATTCCTGTGGCTTCCCAAAAAACGAAAAAACCTAAAACAGCGATTAACGTTCGATTGGAAACAAACCACCCGATGGAAACGTAAGAACTTTGACTTACATACCGTTATTGGGTTTTATATATGTTCACTGGCCCTACTACTTGCATTTACAGGTACCATAATGTCCTATACATGGTTTCATTATGCAGTATATAAGTCAATTGGCGGACAAAAAGATGTGGAGTTCATTATTCCTGCCAATAAAAGTAACGGCCAAGAATTGGGCAACATATTGCCAATGGATGCACTGGTTACCAAATTAAGGCAAGAATCCCCAGATGCCAAAAGTATAGAACTGCACTATCCTGCTACGGAAAATGAAAGTATTTATGTTGAAATTTCTAATAGTGACGGTTTGTATTATAATGCCGACTATAGATTTTTTGACCAGCACACATTGGAAGAAATTGAAACTCCAAGCCTGTATGGAAAATATGAAAACGCCAAGGCCGCGGACAAATTACTTAGGATGAACTATGATATACATATAGGTGCCATAGGCGGACTTGCAGGAAAAACAATCGCATTTTTGATAAGCCTGTTAACGGCAACATTACCCGTAACGGGTGCATTCTTATGGTATGGCAGGCATTATAAAAAAAGGTCAACAAATACATAATGGTTTACATCAAATCACTTCATTGTTCCATAAAAAATCCAAACAATGGTAAGATGTAAGTTTATTAACACATTTATCTTTGCAATAAGGTCATTCAAAGAGTCTTATAGGGGTATTTAATTCGCACTCAAAATCGTACTTTTGCAACTTTGCTATGAATACATGATTGAATACGAAGAAAATATAGAGGTCAAGGGCGCACGTGTGCACAACCTTAAAAATATAGATGTTACCATACCCAGAAATAAGCTTGTAGTCATAACGGGGCTATCTGGCAGTGGAAAATCTTCCCTAGCTTTTGATACCATTTATGCCGAAGGACAACGACGGTACATAGAAACGTTCTCGGCTTATGCCAGACAATTTTTAGGAGGTCTTGAACGACCGGATGTAGATAAGATAGACGGTTTATCGCCGGTTATCGCCATTGAACAAAAAACCACTTCCAAATCTCCAAGATCAACCGTAGGTACTATTACGGAAGTTTATGATTTCTTACGCTTACTTTTTGCACGTGCCGCAGATGCGCATAGTTATAATACGGGCGAAAAAATGGTAAGTTATAGTGATGAGCAGATCAAGAATCTAATTATTGCATCCTATGCCGATAAGAAAATCAATATTTTGGCACCTATAATTAAATCCAGAAAAGGACACTATAGGGAACTATTTGAGCAAATTGCCAAACAGGGCTTTGTAAAAGTAAGGGTAGACGGGGAAATCAAGGACCTGGTCAAAGGCATGAAGGTTGACCGTTACAAAACACATGATATTGAAATAGTAATTGACCGCTTAAAGGTCGTTGAAAGTGAAGACTTTCATAAACGTCTTTCCGAAACCATCAATACCGCAATGTACAGTGGTAACAATGTATTAATGGTCTTGGAAGAAGGTACAGAGGTTCCAAGGTATTTTAGCAGGGACTTAATGTGCCCAACCACCGGCATCTCCTACCCTACACCAGAACCAAATACTTTTTCCTTCAATTCCCCAAAAGGCATGTGTCCCTACTGCAGTGGTCTTGGACATGTATATGAGGTCAATGAAAAGAAGATTTTTCCCAACAAGAAATTATCCATAAAGGCGGGAGGAATTGCTCCACTAGGAGAATTTAAAAAATCATGGGCCTTCAAACAGATAGAAACTATTGCCCAACGGTACAACTTTGAACTGACCGATGCAATTGCGGACATACCAAACGAGGCGATTGATGTCCTTTTGAACGGAGGCAAGGAAAGTTTTGAGGTAGATTCCAAAACCTTGGGGGTTAAAAGAACATACAAAATTGATTATGAAGGAATATCCAACTTCATAAAAAATCAATTTGAAGAAGCAGCATCAACTTCCATTAAACGCTGGGCCAAGGATTATATGGATAAAATAACCTGTCCGTCCTGCAATGGTTTTAGACTTAAAAAGGAGTCGCTTTATTTTAAATTGGAAGGTAAGAACATAGCGGAGTTGGCCAATTTGGATATAGTGGAGTTATCGGCATTCTTTTTAGGGTTGAACCAAAAACTAGAGGGCAACCAACAGAAGATAGCAGAGGAAATTATTAAGGAAATCAATACGCGAATACAGTTTTTATTGGATGTAGGGTTGGATTATTTATCCTTGAACCGTAGTTCCAAATCGCTTTCCGGTGGTGAGGCACAACGCATTAGGTTGGCTACCCAGATTGGTTCCCAATTAGTAGGTGTGCTTTATATATTGGATGAACCAAGTATTGGTCTGCACCAAAGGGACAATGAACGTTTGATTAAATCCTTGGAGTCTCTAAGGGATATTGGAAACTCAGTAATCGTGGTGGAACATGACCGAGATATGATAGAACGGGCGGACCATGTGATAGACATTGGTCCAAAGGCCGGTAAAAATGGTGGAGAGATTATTTCACAAGGTACACCAGAGCAGCTTAAACATGTACATACATTGACTGCGGATTATATGACCGGTGTCAAGGAAATAAAGGTCCCTAAAAAAAGAAGGCCAGGAAATGGCAATGAAATAGTACTGTCCGGCTGCACGGGCAACAATTTAAAAAATATTACGGTCAAGTTTCCATTAGGAAAAATGATAGGCGTAACCGGTGTTTCCGGAAGTGGTAAATCTACTTTGATCAACGAGACGCTTTACCCGATAATGAACGCCCATTATTTTAATGGCGTAAAAAAACCAATGCCTTACAAGAAAATTACCGGACTGGAGCATATAGACAAGGTAATAGATATTAACCAATCGCCGATCGGCAGGACACCAAGATCAAACCCGGCAACATACACGGGAGTTTTTAGTGAAATAAGGTCCTTATTTGCAAAAACCACAGAAGCCTCCATAAGGGGATATAAACCCGGCAGGTTTAGTTTTAATGTTAAAGGTGGTCGTTGTGAAACCTGTCAAGGAGGTGGACTTCGGGTAATAGAAATGAATTTTTTACCTGATGTTTACGTAGAGTGTGAAACGTGTAACGGCAAACGTTTTAACAGGGAAACTTTGGAAATTAGGTATAAAGGTAAATCTATAAGCGATGTACTGGAAATGACGATCAATGAAGCGGTAGATTTTTTTAAACCTATTCCTAAAATATATCGTAAGTTGAAGACCATACAAGATGTTGGACTAGGTTACATATCTTTGGGACAACAGTCTACCACCTTGTCGGGAGGTGAGGCCCAACGTATAAAATTGGCAACCGAACTATCTAAGCGAGATACGGGAAACACCTTTTATATATTGGACGAGCCCACCACAGGCCTACATTTTGAGGACATACGTGTATTAATGGATGTGCTGAACAAGTTAGCCGATAAAGGAAATACCGTATTGGTCATAGAACACAATATGGATGTAATTAAAATGGTAGATTACATTATTGATATTGGGTATGAAGGAGGGCGTTCCGGTGGGCAATTGGTTGCAAAAGGAACTCCAGAAGAAGTGGCAAAGAATAAGAAAAGCTATACAGCTACGTTCTTAAAAAGAGAATTGGCATAAGTTCAATTTAAATAAAAGGTAAGAATACATAAATATATATGAGATCAGAGAAACATCACAAAGGCTGGAATGAAATTAAGACAAATGACTCTTGGGCCATTTTTAAGATTATGGGCGAATTTGTCAACGGTTTTGAACGCATGAGTAAAATTGGGCCTTGTGTATCTATATTTGGATCGGCAAGAACCAAGGAAGAAGACCCATATTATGAATTGGCGGTATCTATTGCAAAATCAATAGCAGAAGCAGGTTATGGAGTTATAACAGGCGGTGGCCCAGGAATTATGGAGGCTGGTAACAAAGGCGCCAGCCTTGCGGGTGGCACCTCTGTAGGTCTAAATATAGATTTACCATTTGAACAGCATGACAATCCGTATATAGATGGCGATAAAAGTCTTGACTTTGATTATTTCTTCGTTAGAAAAGTAATGTTCGTGAAATATTCACAAGGTTTTGTGGTTATGCCAGGCGGCTTTGGTACGTTAGATGAACTCTTTGAGGCAATAACCTTAATACAGACCCATAAGATTGGCAAATTTCCAATTATTTTGGTAGGGAGCGATTTTTGGACAGGTTTAATGGATTGGGTAAAGAACACCATGCTGAAGGTAGGTAATATTAGTCCAGAGGATTTAAACTTGATAAAAATTGTTGATACTGAAGATGAAGTTGTAGAAATTATCGATTCTTTCTATAAAGGTCATTCTATGAGTCCTAATTTTTAATCCTAGCCTTGGCCTCTAAATTCAAATCTTTTTTTTATATCGTTGTTGTCCTTATGCTTATTATGGGCATAAAGGGTCATGCACAATATGAGACAAGTCTAACGGTAAACTTGAACGAGTATACCAAAGAACTGGAAATCAAACAAGAATTTACCTATTATAACAATTCCAATTATAATTTGGGAGTACTCTATTTTAACGATTGGGCCAATGCCTATTCGGATAAAAATACGGGGCTTGCTAAAAGATTTGCTCAGGAATTCAAAAAATCCCTACATCTAGCCAAAGCTGACGAAAGAGGAATTACTACTATAGTCAGCGTTGTAGATGATGCCTATAATGGGTTACAATGGGGCCGTACCGAAGGTAAGGATATCTTGAAAGTTACCCTGAACAAAATGTTACCGCCTAAGGAAACGACCAAAATTTTTATAACCTATAAAGTTAAATTACCTCCCAATAAATTTACACCTTATGGTTATGACCCTAAAGGTGGATATTATTTAAAGGATTGGTATTTGACCCCTGCGGTATATGATGGCAAATGGGCTTTATACTCCAATAAAAATCTTGAGGACCTCCATACCAATGTCACCAATACGGTAATTGATTTTAAATTTCCCGATAGTCTTTACTTGGCTTCAAATTTTAACGTTACCTCATCTTCTTCCTTTCCCAATGGACAATTTGCCCAACTACGGGGAAACTTGCAGAGAGGCGGTGAAATTATATTGAAGACCAATGATGAGTTTATCACCCATACCACGCCGTACATGACATTTTTGACCAATATCAAGGCTCCAAGATATAGCCCAATTGGTCAAGGTTTGTCTATCAATAAAGTAGCGGATTTTATCTACAACAACCTTGGGGAATATCCGCACGAAAAGGTTTTGGTTAGTGAGCTGGATTATAATAAGGACCCTTTGTATGGTCTAAACCAGCTTCCATCGTTCATAAGACCATATGAAGAGCAATTTCAGTTTGAAATGAAGTTCCTTAAAACTGCCCTGAACAGTATATTAAAGGAAACCATGTTCTTAAATCCAAGAAAGGAGCAATGGTTGAACAGTGCCATAGCAAATTATCTAATGATTGCCTATGTGGAGCAATACTACCCTGATCAAAAACTGTTGGGTAAATTATCCAGAATTTGGGGTGTTAGAAGTTTTGAGTTGGCCAAAATGGATTTTAATGATCAATATGCCTTTTTATATAACTTAACTGCACGCAAGAATTTAGATCAAGCTTTACAGACACCAAACGACTCTTTGATCAAGTTCAACCAAAAAATTGCGAATAAATATAAGGCAGGACTGGGATTGGCCTATTTGGCAGACTATATAGGAAAGGAAAAGGTAGATGAGAGCATTAAGACCTTTTATAAGTATTATAAATTAAATACGGTTAAGGTCCTTGATTTTGAATCTATTTTAAAACGTTCCACCACACAGGATATCAATTGGTTTTTTAAGGATTATGTATCTACGGATAGGAAGATAGATTTCAAAATAAAGAAAGTCAAAAAAACTGAAGATTCCCTTTTGGTGACGATCAAAAACAAGGAAGGTACCAATGTTCCTATATCAGTATTTGGCTTAAAGAACGATTCTGTAATATCTGAATATTGGTTCAGTGATATTGCGTTGGAAAAAACGTTTACCATAGCCAACAATCAAGAGGATAAATTGGTTCTTAACTATGATCAAAAAATACCGGAATTTAACCAAAGGGATAACTGGAAATCCTTAAAAGGTTTCCTTTCAAGTAACAAAAAATTGAAATTTACTTTTTTTAAGGATGCTGAAAACCCGTATTTTAATCAGGTTTTTTATGTTCCGGTCTTAAATTTCAACGTGTATGACGGTTGGGTACCCGGCATGCGCCTTTACAACAAAACCTTGTTGGAAAGACCATTTGTCTATGATTTTTCCCCCTCCTACTCGTTTAAGGAAAAAGCCTTTGTAGGATATGGCAAATTCAGTTATAGAAAATACTTGAGCAAGAGTGGTCTCTATGTGGCCAACTACGCCATTGGCGCATCAACATCGCATTTTAATGTAAATTCCAGATATACCTCCATAACACCCTCTTTTAGTTTAGGTTTTAGGCCTGCGGATTTAATTAGTAATAAAAGGGAATTTTTATCTTTTAGGTATGTCAATATCTTAAGGGATTTTGACCCTTCATTACAAAATTTGGCCAATGACCCGGACAATCCGGATTATAGTGTCTTCAATGCGCGATATATAAACAGGAACAATGGTATTTTGGATTATAATTCCTGGTTCGTGGATTTTCAATTGGCAGGAAACTTTAGCAAACTTTCCTTTGAATACGAGTATCGTAAATTATTTGAGAACAATAGACAGCTCAACCTTAGGTTCTTTGCAGGTAAATTTCTGAGTAATAGGACACAGACAGATTTTTTTAGTTTTGCCCTGGATAGACCTACGGATTATTTGTTTGACTACGGCTATTTAGGAAGGTCTGAAGATTCAGGTATTTATAGCCAACAGATTATTATTGCCGAAGGCGGATTCAAATCCTTTTTGGATAAGGAATATCGGTTTTCAAATAATTGGATGGCCACGGTGAACGGAAGCTTTAACCTTTGGAAATGGATTGAGTTGTATGGGGATGCAGGCTTGGTAAAAAATAATGGGTTTAGTGAAAAGTTTGTGTATGATTCCGGTGTACGTTTAAACCTGGTTACGGATTATTTTGAACTGTACCTTCCTTTATATTCCAACAACGGTTGGGAAGTCTCCCAGCCCAATTACGGAGAAAAGATACGGTTCATTATTACCGTTAGTCCCAAAACCCTAACTGGGTTATTTACAAGAAAATGGTTTTAAACTATCAAATTTTAATTCAGAACCTTCTTTTTTGTTATTAAATTAAAAATTATACAGATTTCCACCTTTTTTGTTGACAAATATGGAATAAATTAACTAGCAACGACGTTGCTATAATCTACATGAATTGGTAGTTTTGTAAAAATCGGTAACACACATGGACGTTTCATCAAAAACAAGCAATGATATTTCTTTTGACGACTTTAAGGAGCAGATCATAAGTGATTATGAAATTGCTTTTTTAAGTAGGACCTGTAGTCTTTTGGGCAGAAAGGAAGTGCTTACCGGCAAAGCCAAATTCGGAATTTTCGGTGATGGTAAGGAACTGCCCCAATTGGCCATGGCCAGATCCTTCAAAAATGGGGATTTCAGAAGTGGATACTACAGGGACCAAACATTTATGATGGCTTTGGGCCTATTGAACCCAAAGCACTTTTTCCATGCGCTTTATGCTACAACGGATATAGAAAAAGAACCAATGAGCGCCGGTAGACAAATGGGCGGTCATTATCTCACCCATAGTCTTAATGCAGATGGCAGCTGGAAAGACCTTACCAAACAAAAGAATAGTAGTGCAGACATATCGTGTACGGCAGGACAAATGCCCAGATTATTAGGATTGGCACAGGCATCTAAGGTATATAGAAATTTAGATGGATTGGATAGTGCCAAATTTTCCAACAACGGAAATGAAATAGCTTGGGGTACTATTGGCAATGCCAGTACTAGTGAAGGTATGTTCTTTGAAACCATTAATGCGGCCGGGGTGCTACAAGTACCTATGGTCATTAGCATATGGGACGACGAATATGGCATATCCGTACCGGCCAAATACCACACCACCAAAGAGGATATTTCAAAAGTCCTTTCAGGTTTTCAACGCACAGATACCGATAAGGGATTTGAGATATTCAAGGTCAATGGTTGGGATTATACCGCATTAATGCATGCCTATGAAAATGCTGCGGATATTGCACGTCAAGAACATGTACCCGTATTAATCCATGTAAAGGAACTTACGCAACCACAAGGTCACTCCACCTCTGGTTCCCATGAACGATACAAGGATAACGCCAGATTGGAATGGGAGCGGGACAATGACTGTAACAAACGTTTTAAGGAATGGATATTGGAGTCTGGCATAGCAACCGTAGAGGAGCTGGAGACTATAGAAAAAAGAATAAAACGAACGGTCAGGGAAGCAAAAAAAGAAGCATGGAGCGAGTATCTACAAGGTCTACTCAATGCTAAAAAAAGTTTGATTCACTTAATTGACCAAGCGGCCTCAAAAAGTGCGAACAAGAATTTTTTAAATAAAATTAAGAATGACCTGATAGCCGTAGAGGAACCTATCAAAAAAGATTTGGCCATTGCCGCCCGTAAGTCATTACGGTATCTATTAGGCGAACAAACTGCTGAAAAAAATGCGTTGAATACATGGACTACAAAGTTCCTAAATGATGCCCAACACGTTTACAGCGCACATCTTTATAATGAAAATGAAAACAAGGCTTCAAATATAAAAGCCATACCGCCTACCTATAAAAATGAAAACGAACAGGTTGATGGCCGTGTCATTTTAAGGGACAATTTTGATAAATTGTTTGAAAAATACCCAAATACTTTAATTTTTGGTGAAGATACCGGTGCCATTGGTGATGTCAACCAAGGATTGGAAGGCATGCAGGAGAAATATGGCAAAATTAGGGTAGCGGATACAGGAATACGAGAAACTACTATAATTGGCCAAGGTATAGGTATGGCATTAAGAGGCCTAAGGCCCATTGCCGAAATTCAATATCTGGACTATATCTTCTACGCGCTCCCAACGTTAACAGATGATTTGGCGTCATTGCTTTACCGTACCGCCGGTAAGCAAAAAGCTCCGTTGATCATTAGGACCAGAGGGCATAGACTTGAAGGTATTTGGCATTCTGGTTCCGAAATGGGAGGATTGATCCACTTGCTGAGGGGAATTTATATTTTGGCACCAAGGAATATGACCCAAGCGGCAGGGTTTTACAATACACTACTTAAAAGCGATGAACCTGCTTTGGTAATTGAAAGTTTAAACGGATATCGACTAAAGGAACCTAAACCGAGTAATCTTGGAGAATTCTGTACACCTATTGGTAAAGTAGAGACCATTAGGGAAGGTAATGATGTTACTATTGTCTCCTATGGATCAACCTTAAGAATTGTTGAAAAAGCGGCAAAAGAGCTTCTTGAAGTTGGTATTGATGTGGAAATCATTGACGCGCAGTCCTTACTACCTTTTGATATTGAAAAAGATGTACTTAAAAGTATCAAAAAAACGAACAGGATATTGGTTGTAGATGAAGATGTACCGGGTGGCTGTTCTGCGTATCTAATGAATGAGATTATAGAAAAGCAAGGGGCTTTTAATTATTTGGACAGTGCACCCCAAACGCTGAGCGCCATGGCCCACAGACCCGCATACGGTACCGATGGTGATTATTTTTCAAAACCAAATAGGGAAGATATATTTGAAAAGGTATATGCTATTATGCACGAGGCAAATCCCAAGGGTTTTCCTAAATTGAGATAAGTATTCCTTTAAAATAAAAAGAGCGCCCATCAATACTTGATGGGCGCTCTTTTTAAAAATTACTAAAATCAATTTTTAATATCGGTTTTGGTCGTTTTTACCGCAGGCATTTTTGGGTTACCATCCGCATCAATTTCAATAATAGCATCAAAACCAAGGGCATCTAAATTTTCGGCTATTTTTGCCCTATCCCCTACCATGAACCAATTTACTTTTTCAGGGTGTACAACTTTTTTGCTAACATCCCTTACTTCTGCCAAGGAAAGGTTACGAACATTACTGTCATAGGTTTGATAATAATCGTCCGCTAAATCATACTTTACAATATTGACAATAGATTGGTTTACCGCACTGTTGGTTTCCCATTGCCCTGGTAAACTTAAAATTTGATTGGTCTTTACTTTGTCCAGTTCCTCCTGGGTTACCGGCCTGGTTGAAATAAATTCTGATATTTCCTTTCTAAGTTCAGTAACCGATTCTGCAGACTTGTCCGTTTGCACGGGTGCGTACATAATGAACGGTCTTTCTGCCTTAGCGCCCATTACAAATCCACTTGCTCCATAAGCCCAATGTTTATCTTCCCTAAGGTTCATGTTTATTCTAGATGTAAAATCGCCCCCAAGAATACTCACCATTTGTTCCAGTGCAATTTGTGATACATCCCCATATTTTTCGGTCAAATGCCCGGCCAGGATTACGGACTGTTCTGATTCTGGTCTATCCATGAGATATAAGGTGTTCTTAGAATTTACCTTTGGTGTAGCAAAGTTTATGGTGGGCACATCTGCCTTTTTCCATTTACCCAATGCTTTTTCCAACTTAGATTTTAAATCTTTCATCTCCACATCTCCCGTAACTACCAATGTTGCGTTGTTAGGCCTGATCCAGGTAGTATAAAATGACTCTATATCACTCTTGGTCAACTTATTAACCGTTTCCACATAACCCGTTCCCGTATATGGATTACTGTACGGATGACCTTCACCATATAAATATTTGTTCATTACCCTTAATGCCATGGAAATTGGTTGCGATTTTTCTTGGTTTATTGTGTTGATTTGTTCCTCTTTAAGTCTTTCAAATTCCTTTTCCGGAAAGGCAGGGTTCAAAATTACATCCGCAAATAAATCTATACTGGCGTTAAGACTTGGTTTCAACGTATTTAAATAGACATTGGAATTATCCTGACTTGAATAACTATATAAACTTGCGCCCAACAATTGTAGGCGTTCATTAATTTCCAATGAATTCAATTCCTTTGTTCCCTCATCCAATAGATTCATGGCCAATTCCGCTGTACCCGGACTGGACAGATAATCGGTCTTATAACCGGCATCGAACATAAGGTTCATGACTACGGTAGGAACACCGGTCCTTTTTGCCAATACAATGTTTAATCCATTAGACAATTTATCTCTTTGCAATTCTGGAAATACCGAACTTTTTGCTTCGCCTACCTCTGGCAATTTACTACGATCCACCGTACTTTCAGTAACCGTATATTCTGGAAATGGCTTGCACAATAATACATGTTTACCTTTGGTCAACCATTTTTTAGCGGTTGCCTGTACATCTGCCGTTGTGGCCTCTTCCACATATTTCAAGACCGTTTTATAGTATCCTGCGTCACCGAAGTAGGTCTGGTTGGAGGCAAGAATATCTGACACGCCACCAAAACCACCAATCCGCTCAAGCCCTTTGATAAAATTTGCAAAATAGGATGCTTTTACCCTCTTCAATTCCTTTTCCGTAGGACCTTCAGCAATGAGTCTGGCCAATTCCTCTTCCATGATTTCCTGAACCCGCTTTTCATCGCCCCCAGGTTTTACATTGGCCCAGGTTACAAAATTACTGGCAATTTCACTAGAGGATTGAAAAGACACAACAGAACTTGCTAATTGTTCGTCATATACCAAACGTTTAAAAAGTCTGGAATTTTTACCGCTGGTCAAAATGGCCGAAATCAAATCAAAATGGATATCCTCTTTATTCCCAAATTCAGGTGTGTTCCAAGTAAGTAATATACGTGCTTCTGGCACCCTGTCTTCATAGACTTGATACGAATCGGTAGATTTTACGGGAATATTGACCTCTTGCCTCATAATCGTTGGTCCGGCGGGTATATCCCCAAAATAACTCAACACTTTCTTATAGACCTCTTGTGGCTCCACATCCCCTGCAATTGCAATAACCGCATTGGCGGCACCATAATAAGCCTTAAACCATTCCTGTACATCTTCTAAGGAAGCTGCGTTCAAATCCTCCATTTCTCCAATAACGGTCCACGAATAAGGATGACCTTTAGGATATAGCGCTTTGGTCAGCAATTCCCACTGTTTGCCATAAGGCTGGTTCTCTCCTTGCCGCTTTTCATTTTGGACGACCCCACGTTGTTCGTCCAGTTTTGCTTGGTCAATAGCCCCTAACAAATGCCCCATACGATCAGATTCCAAAAACAGCACTTGATCAAGTGCCGATGTAGGTACATTTTGAAAATAGTTTGTGCGATCAGAATTTGTAGTACCGTTCAAGTCCGTACCACCAATACGTTCCAATGCTTGAAAATAGTCATCGTTGAAATTTTCACTACCATTGAACATGAGGTGTTCAAATAAATGAGCAAAGCCACTCTTGCCCAGTTTTTCATTTTTGGACCCTACATGATACCAGACATTAACCGCAGCAATAGGTGCCTTATGGTCTTCATGCACCAAAAGCGTCAATCCATTGGGCAAAACAAAGCGTTCATATTTTAGGTCGATTTGGTCTGTTGTGAACTGAAAATCCTGTGCAACGTTCTTACCTGCTATAAAAACCACAAGGGAAATACATAAAATAAATTTTTTCATGATGAATGTTTTTTTGATTATCGTAAATATAATAGATTATGTTTGGATAGGACTATGAATATCTTTCATTAAATTTCTAATTATCAAGAGCATACTTCAAAAAACCTAATCTACTTTTGAATGAACACTAAAGAGATAAGATCTGTATTACGACATGAATATGAAATTAAAGAACCTTCTATTATACCTTTAGAAGGATATGACAGTATAAATTTTAAGATTATTGCCAGTGGCCATGTGTATGTATTAAAGGTATACGAAAACCAATCTCAGAACGTACATTCAATTAATGTGGAAAATGAAGTTTTATCATTATTGAATGAACAAGGAATAAAGAGTTCCAAACCTGTACCCACCCTAACTGGCAGTTTATTTTGTTGGACCGATAAATGGATTTATAGACTACTCACTTATTTGGACGGAAATTTCTTGGCCGAGTCTCACCACACTAAGGAACTATATAATTCATTTGGCACCATGTTGGCCAAACTTGACAATTGCTTAGCAACCTATGAACATCCACAAATAAAAGCGAAAGTAACGCAATGGGACCTTAAGCATTTTCAAAAGAATTGGAAATACTTAGAAGAAATTACAATAGCCAGACATAGAAGTTTGGTATATTATTATTGTGTGCAGTATAAGGAACATGTTATGCCTTTACAATATGAGTTAAGACAAAGCTGCATACATAACGATGCAAACGATTGGAATATATTGGTAAATAACGACCATATCTCCGGTATTATAGATTTTGGGGACATGTGCCATTCATGGCTGATCAATGAGCTGGTCATAGGTCTTACCTATATATTAATGAACAAAGAACATCCATTGCAAGTTGCCTCAACGGTAATAAAAGCATATCATAAAATTTTACCCTTAGAGGAAAGAGAAATTGATATAATATATTATTTAATTGCGGCTAGATTATGCACTAGCGTTCTAAATTCCGCTCATACAAAAAAACAAAAACCTGATTCTGCATACATTACCATAAGTGAAAAAGCTGCATGGAAGTTGCTGCACAAATGGATTACCATAAACCCTTTATTGGCGAAAAATGTTTTTAGGAATGCATGTGGTTTTGAAAAAAACAAAACAAAACCTTTACAAACTCAATTAGAAAGGCGAAAGAACAATTTAAGCGATGCTCTTTCTTTGAGCTACACAAAACCAATTCAAATGTATGGCGCTGCATTTCAGTATATGTATGATACAGATGGCAATACGTTTCTGGATGCGTACAACAATATCATTCAAGTAGGTCATTGTCACCCAGATGTGGTTAGGGCCGGACAACTGGCCATGGGAAAACTAAATACCAATACGCGCTATATCTACGACGAACTATTGTCCTATACGGACAAGCTATTGAACAAATTTCCACCAGAATTGAACAAAGTATTTTTGGTCAATTCAGGAAGTGCCGCATCTGATCTTGCCATACGCCTTGCAAAAACACATACCAAAAAGCATAAAACATTGGTATTGGAGCACGGGTATCATGGAAATACACAGAATGCTATTGAAATCAGTCACTATAAGTATCATCATAAGGGAGGAAACGGTAGACAGGAAAATGTTTTACAAACAATGCTTCCCAAACTCTTTAATGTCAAACTAGGAAATGATAAAAAAGCGGCAGCGTATTATATAGCAGATGCCATACAAATCATTAATGAAAATAAAGGTCAAATTGCCGCTTTTATTGCTGAACCAATTGTAGGTTGCGGAGGCCAGGTACCATTACCCCAATATTACTTGATGGAAGTATATAAAGGCATTAGACAACAAGGAGGGGTTTGCATAAGTGATGAAGTACAGGTAGGTTTTGGAAGGTTGGGCAAGTATTTTTGGGGATATCAAATGTATGACGTAATACCGGACATTGTTGTATTGGGAAAACCTATTGGCAACGGCCATCCCATGGCTGCCGTAGTGACCACAACTGAAATTGCCCAAAGTTTTGATAATGGTATGGAGTTTTTCAGTTCATTTGGCGGTAATCCGGTGTCATGTGCTATTGGCGAGGCGGTATTACATGTCTTGGATAATGAAGATTTGCCGGAAAATGCCCATAAAGTAGGGCAATATCTTAAAAATGGCCTAAAAAAATTAAAAGTCGAGTTTCCTGAACTGGCGGACATACGTGGGGAAGGGCTATTTTTAGGTGTAGAGCTTTTGGACCACAAAAACCTACCGAATACGGTTTTGGCAAAAAAAATTAAAAATGAACTACGGGAAAAACATATTCTTATAAGTACGGACGGGCCGTATGACAATGTATTGAAAATTAAGCCTCCCCTGTATTTTACTAAGGAAAACGCAAATTTGTTATTGAGTGAATTACGTATTATTTTAGAAAATCAAAAAAAAATCGATACTTTTAAGGTATATAATTAAAACGCATGAAAAACCCCCTATTTAAAGATGTAGGCCTGGCTTTTTTTAGAATAGCCGTATCTGCAATGATGTTGACTCATGGTCTACCAAAATTTCAAAAACTTATATCTGGAAACTTTGAATTTGGTGATCCCATAGGTATAGGTGCCGCCCCATCATTATTTTTGGCGGTTATTGGAGAATTTATTTGTCCTTTACTTATTATTATTGGTTTTAAAACCCGTTTATCCGCGATTCCTGCCGCTATTACAATGGCCGTTGCAGCTTTCATAGCTCACGGTGCAGATCCTTTTGGCACAAAAGAAAAGGCCTTGTTATACCTTGTGGCCTTTATTACCCTTGTATTGGTTGGCCCTGGAAAATACAGTATTGACAAAAAATAAATTTAAACGATTTTATAGAGCAATTCCTTTAACAGGTCTGCGTCGTTCATATTAGTGGTGCCCACACCTTTACCCTTTAAATCCATTTCACGTAAATTGGAAATAATGGCACTTACCTTTTTCATAGGGTAATTTCTGGCCGCAGTCTGTATCTCACTTACAAAATAAGGATTGATTCCTAAGGTTGAAGCTACATTTTTGGGAGAATGGTCGCTGAGACCGTGATATTGTAAAAGTTGGGTAAAAAATGAATTCAATAACGTTACCGTCAACACAAATGGGTTATCCTTTGGGTTATGGGCAAAATAAGTGATGATCTTGGCAGCTTTTACAATATCGCGCTCACCAATGGCTTTTTTTAATTCAAAATTGTTATAATCCTTACTTATACCAATATGTTCCTCTATATGTTGTGGAGAAATATCGGTCTGTGGCGGTAGGGCCAATTTCAACTTATCCAACTCTTTACTTATTTTGCTTAAATCGGTTCCTAAGTATTCCACCAAAAGAACTGCCGCCTTATGGGTAATAGTGAAACCATTGCTTAACAAATTCTTTCTGATCCAATCTGCCACTTTATTCTCATAAAGTTTTTTACTTTCAAAAATGACACCGGACTTTTTTACAATCTTATATAATTTTTTACGCTTGTCAAGCTTTTTGTATTTATAGCAAATTACCAATACCGTAGTCTGCTGTGGGTTTTCCGCATAATTACATAATTGCTCTATGGTCCTGGAAAGGTGCTGTGCCTCTTTCACGATAACTACTTGTCTTTCTGCCATCATAGGATAACGCTTGGCATTGCCAATGATATCATCAATAGAAACATCCCTACCATAGAGTATGGTTTGGTTAAAATCCCTTTCCTCTTCCGCCAAGACCTTATTACCAATGTAATCGGATATTTTATCTATAAAATAGGGCTCTTCCCCAAATAAAAAATAGATCGGACTTATCTGCCCTTTCTTAATTGCATTGACTATTTGTATTGCTTCATCCATTCAGAAAAATTCATCAACTTTGTACCATGCAGCCATTAAATTTTCCCAGCTACACCTTTAGGGTCAAAAATAGCGAAAATAGAACCTTGATCTTTGACGATGTACGTAAAAAATTTGTGGTGCTTACACCAGAAGAATGGGTAAGGCAACATGTGGTTCAATTTTTAATGCAGGAAAAAAACTATCCGTTAAGCCATATCAACGTAGAAAAACAGATAAAGATGAACGGTTTGGTCAAAAGATATGACGTCGTTGTTTTCAACCCTACCGGGGAACTGCATTTACTGGTTGAGTGCAAAGCTCCTGAAGTGAGCATATCCCAAAATACGTTTGACCAAATTGCACAATACAATATACAATTAAACGCTAGCTACTTAATGGTAACGAACGGCATATCCCATTTTTACTGCCAAACAGATGCCCAAGCGGAAAAATATGAATTTATGCGGGAGATTCCTGATTTTAGCCGTTAATTTGCCTTCGTTTTGAAAATTGCAATAGTCATATTAAACTGGAATGGGGAAGTGCTGCTAGAGCGTTACTTGCCGTCTGTCGTTGAACATTCTGGGGATGCGGTTATTTATGTAGCGGACAATGCATCTACAGACGATTCGGTCGCCTATGTACAAGCAAATTTTCCTACCGTACATATTATTCAAAACAAAGAGAACGGAGGGTTCGCCAAAGGATATAATGATGCTCTGGCACAAGTGGATGCAGATATTTTTTGTTTATTGAATTCTGATGTAGAAGTTACGCCCTATTGGATCACTCCTATAAAAAAAGCTTTTTTGGAAAGGCCGGAAATTGCGATTGTTCAACCCAAAATACTTGATCTTCTAAAAAGGGACTATTTTGAATATGCGGGTGCCGCAGGCGGTTTTATTGATCAGTTGGGATACCCTTTCTGCAGGGGACGTATATTTCAGACCTTGGAACGTGATCATGGTCAATATGATGATATTAAGGAAATATTTTGGGCCACCGGCGCATGCATGTTCGTAAGAAGAAAAGTATTTAATGAGCTAAATGGTTTTGATCCAGATTATTTTGCCCACCAAGAAGAAGTTGATTTTTGTTGGCGCGCCAAAAATCATGGGTATAAAGTTTTTTACATAGGTACCTCTAAGGTGTTTCATCTGGGTGGATCCACCTTAAGCAATATGAACCCTAAAAAAACATACTTAAATTTTAGAAATTCATTGTTTTCCATTACCAAAAACCTACCCTTAGGAAAAGCATTCATCATTATTTTTTTAAGATTGCTCTTAGATGGCATTGCAGCATTACGTTTTATCTTTCAATTTCGTTTTAAACATTTTCTGGCCATCTTTAGGGCGCATTTAAGCTTTTATAGGCAATTCAAAAAAATGTATACTAAGCGTGAAAAAACAAAATTTATAAGAAAATATTACCTTACGACATCTATAGTATGGTCATATTTCGTACATAACATTAGAAATTTTAACATTTTAGTAAAAGATTAACTATGCAGCTTTATAAGTGAGTTGGTAATTATATAATTTTGGACTCGCTTAGATGCGAAAATTAAGTAAATAACTAAATATTAATATAGATTAAAATTATGAAGAAAATATTTTTAGGATGTCTTGGAGTAACGCTTTTATTATCTTCATGTGTTTCACAGAAGAAATATGCAGATCTTGAAGCAAAACATAAGAACACTCAAGATTTATTGAATTCTGCAACCGTAAAATTAAATGACTGTTTGGAAGAAAAAGCTACAGCTTCTTCAAGACTTCAAACATTAGAAGATCAAAATGCATTTTTAAAGGCGAACAATCAAGATTTGATCAATAATATGGGGAACTTGACAACCTTGACTACCAAGGGTGCCGAGAACTTGGAAAAATCTTTGGAAAGTTTACAGGAAAAAGATTTGACCATTCGTAAATTAAACGATGCAATTACCCGTAGGGACTCTGTAAACCTTTCTTTGGTACAGAGCTTAAAAGGTGTATTGGGCAATATGGATGACGATGATATTGAAATCAGCGTTGAAAAAGGTGTTGTATTCGTATCTATATCAGATAAATTATTGTTTAGCAGTGGTAGTTATAATGTAACTAGCAGAGCTAAGGAAGTTTTAGGTAAAGTTGCCAAAGTGGTAAACAACAAACCTGATTTTGAATTTATGGTTGAAGGTCATACAGATAATGTTCCTTACAGAGGTAACGGTTCTTTATTGGACAACTGGGATTTAAGTGTTAAGCGTGCTACTGCAGTTGTGCGTATCTTACAAAATGATTTCAACGTTGATCCTAAGCGTATGACAGCAGCAGGTAGGTCAGAGTATGTTCCTGTTTCAGCTACGGAAAAATCTAAGAACAGAAGAACGCGTATTGTTGTTCTTCCAAAAATTGATCAATTCTACAGCATGATCGAAGAAGGAATGAAAGATCCTGCAATCAATAAATAATTCTAATTTTAGAATATAGGAAAAGCGGTCCAATTGGACCGCTTTTTTTATGCGCATAATCTTCAATAATTCAATTAAAGGATATCCAAGCTACCCTTCCCTTCCCTTATGATTTCCGGCTCTCCTGTAGACAGGTCTATAATGGTAGAACCTATGTTGCCACCATAGCCACCATCTATGACGATATCCACTAAATTATCCCACTTTTCAAAAATCAATTCTGGATCGGTAGTATATTCCAATACATCATCGTCATCACGAATAGAAGTGGATACTATAGGATTACCCAAAGCCTCTACCAAAGTTTTTATAATGGTATTATCGGGCACACGGATACCTACTGTTTTCTTTTTCTTGAATTCTTTGGGCAAATTATTGTTACCCGGCAAAATAAAGGTATAAGGCCCAGGTAATGCCCTTTTTAGTATTTTGAAGGTTGCAGTGTCTATTTGACGTACATAATCAGACAGGTTGCTTAAATCGGTACAGATAAACGACCAATTGGCTTTTGCTAATTTTATACCTTTAATCCGTGCAATTTTTTCCAAAGCGCGGGTATTGGTAATATCACATCCAAGGCCATAAACGGTATCGGTAGGATAAATGACCAAGCCCCCTTTGCGTAATACTTCCACTACCCTTTTAATCTCTTTAGGGTTAGGGTTTTCCTCGTAAATTTTTATAAACTCAGCCATTACCTTTTAAATTATAGATAGTTATGTACTATTAAATATACCAAACTATCCCAATACTTCTAATTTGGCAAAGCGCAATAACAATTTTTTAATATCACCTTTGTCAAATAATATTTCTGCTTTTCTATCATTGCCCACTCCTTCTAACTTTACCACTTTACCACGGCCAAATCTACTATGGTTTACCAGGGAACCTACCGCCAAATTGGGATCTATATTATTGGTATTCCCTACTGGAACGGCCAATTGCGGCTTTATTTTTCTCAGTTTTTTTAGTTGATTTGTATTAGGCTGGCCAATACTTGGTGGTGTGCCCCTAGTGGGTTTCACCTGCCTTAACCTACTCTTGTCCACCTCACCAAATATATCTGCATTGATGAGGGACTTATAACGGTACCCGCCATCTACAGGAGTTAAATTCTCAACATATTTTTCATCGATTTCCTCCAAAAATCTACTAGGTTCCGCATCTATCAACTTACCCCAACGATATCTGTTTTGGGTATAGGTAAGATAAGCCTGTTTTTCTGCCCTGGTAAGCGCTACGTAAAATAAGCGTCTTTCTTCTTCCAATTCGCTTCGTGTACTCATGCTCATCCCGGACGGAAAGAGATCTTCTTCCATACCTACGATATATACGTAAGGAAATTCCAGTCCCTTTGCCAAGTGTATGGTCATGAGGGCCACCCTATCATCATCTCCAGTATCATTGTCCAAATCGGTAGCCAAGGCAACATCTTCAAGAAATTCTGTAATACTGCCAGTAGCTTCATCTATCTCTTTTTGCCCTTCTACAAAATCCTTGATACCGTTCAACAATTCTTCTATATTCTCCATTTTACCGATCCCCTCTGGTGTACCGTCTTTTTTAAATTCCAAAAGTATACCGGTTTTCTTAGCTACATGTTCGGCCAAGGTAAAAGCATCTGCAGATTCGCTCATGACTTGAAAACTCTTGACCATAGTTACAAAATCAGTAAGTTTACGTTTGGTGCCCGCATTTATCTTAAGGTCAATTTTATCAATATTCTCCATCACCTCAAAAATTGAGCGATTGTAATGGTTTGCAGCGACAACAAGTTTGTCCAACGTTGTACCCCCAATACCCCTAGCAGGAAAATTTATGACCCTTTTTAAGGCCTCTTCATCTTTCTGATTAATGACCAATCTTAGGTAGGACAACACATCCTTGATTTCCTTTCTTTGATAAAATGACAATCCGCCATAAATACGATAAGGGATATCGCGTTTTCTCAAAGCATCCTCTATGGCCCTGGATTGTGAATTGGTTCTATATAAAACGGCAAATTCACCATTGGACATTTGCTCTTGCATTCTATGCTCCCATATAGAATTGGCCACAAACCTCCCCTCTTCTGCATCCGTTGGGCTTCTATGTATTTTTATGGCAGCGCCGTCATCGTTATCCGTCCAAACTACTTTTTCTATTTGATTTTGATTTTTGCCAATAATAGAGTTTGCCGCATTTACGATGTTACGTGTAGAACGGTAATTCTGTTCCAAACGGTACATGCCCACATTCTCGTAATCTTTTTGAAAATTTAAAATATTACTGATATTGGCCCCTCTAAATGAATAAATACTCTGGGCATCATCGCCCACTACGCAAATATTCTGAAAACGGTCTGCCAAGGCCTTTACGATCAAATATTGGGAGTGGTTGGTATCTTGGTACTCATCTACCAGAATGTACCTGAACCGATCTTGATATTTCATAAGAACATCTGGATAGCGTGTCAACAGCTCATTGGTCCGTAAAAGCAAATCATCAAAATCCATAGCTCCTGCCTTAAAACAGCGATCTACATAATTTTCATAAATATCTCCTGTCCTGGGTTTTTTGGCCATGGCATCCTGCTCTACCAACTCCGGATTATTACGATAGGCCTTTACTGTTATTAAACTATTCTTGAAAGACGATATCCTGTTTTGAATCTGCTTGTATTTATAGATGTCCTTGTCAAGCCCCATTTCCTTTATGATCGAAGAAATTAGTCGTTGTGAATCCTGAGTATCATAGATGGTAAAATTTGCAGGGTACCCCAACTTATTACCATCTATACGTAACAATTTTGCAAAAACAGAATGAAATGTACCCATCCAAAGGTTTTTTGCTTCACTTGCACCAACTATTGTTGCAATACGCGCTTTCATTTCACGAGCGGCCTTGTTGGTAAATGTCAATGCCAAAATATTAAAGGAATCTACACCTTGCGCCATTAAGTGTGCAATTCTATAGGTAAGAACACGTGTTTTTCCGGATCCTGCACCCGCAATTACCATTAAAGGTCCGTCCTTATGTAAAACAGGGGCTTTTTGTGCCTCGTTCAATTCATCTATAAATGAGCTCAAATCTACTTGTATTTAGAGCGTGAATTTAGCCATTATTGGGGGATACTAAAAGTGAACGCATTTAGAATTATAAACAATGGATGGTATTTCTTTTCAATTTGAATATATTTAAACTTTTATTACCTATTATCAGGTTAAGGGTCGGTAAAAATGATGTCGACACCCCACATGATGAAGGAACCATCATTAATATTTAAATACTGATTATGAGAAAACTAGGATTATTGGCCCTCATACTATTTGGTTATTCTGCCTATGCACAAGGACCAAATTTGGACAAGGACTACAAAGCCATTGAGGACAAGGTTATAGAATGGAGAAGGGAAATCCATCAAAATCCAGAATTGGGCAACCGGGAATTTAAAACTGCAGAAAAAATTGCAAAGCATTTAAAGGCACTGGGCATTGAAGTACAAACTGGTGTTGCCCATACCGGAGTAGTCGGTATTTTAAAGGGAGATTTGCCAGGAAAGGTAGTTGCCTTAAGGGCAGATATAGATGCCTTGCCCGTTACGGAAAGGAACGACCTACCTTATAAGTCTAATGTAACCTCTGAATTCATGGGCGAAAAAGTGGGTGTTATGCACGCTTGTGGCCATGATACCCATACGGCTATCTTAATGGGCGTAGCGGAGGTTATGTCCAAGAACAAGGATAAGATCAAAGGAACCGTAAAGTTTATTTTCCAACCTGCGGAGGAAGGTCCGCCGCCAGGTGAGGAAGGTGGTGCACTATTAATGGTAAAGGAAGGTGTTATGGACAATCCTAAAGTAGATGCCATATTTGGTTTGCACATTAACTCCCAAACACCCGTAAATACCATTAAATATAAGTCTGGCGGAACAATGGCCGCTGCACAAAGTTTTACGATAAAGGTTATGGGCAAGCAATCTCACGGCTCCCAGCCATGGTCAGGTGTTGACCCTATTTTGATCAGTGCCAAAATTATTGATGGCTTACAGACCATCATCAGTAGAGAAACCGACCTTACCAATGAAGCCGCCGTTATTACGGTTGGCAAAATAAAAAGTGGTGTACGCTTTAATATCATACCAGAATCAGCTGAAATGATAGGTACGATCAGAACCTTGGACTATGATATGAAAGATAAATTGAACAAACGTATGGTTGAAATGGTTAGCACAATAGCCAAAGCATATGGTGGTGAAGCTACCTGTGAAATAAAAGATGCTACCGATATTACTTATAACAACCCTGAATTGGTAGAACAAATGCTTCCTACCATTAAACGCGTTGCGGGAGAACCCAATGTAAGTATACAAAAGGCAGTTACCGGTGCAGAAGATTTTTCCTATTTTCAGCGAGAGGCTCCAGGGTTTTTCTTTTTTCTTGGAGGAATGACTCCCGGTAATACGAAATCTTACCCACACCATACTCCAGATTTCTTGATAGATGATAGTGGGTTATTATTAGGCGTACGTACACTGACGGAAATGAGTTTAGATTATTTAAATAGTGACAAAACCCCTCGTTTGGACATAAAACCAAAAGGATAATATTGATGCGTAATTTTATAAACTATATTCCAAGTCTACCCTGGTGGACTTGGATTTTTTTGTTTCTTTTCATCGTTGCTATTTGGGATATCTTTATTCAAAAGCGACATACCATAAAACATAATTTTCCCATAGTAGGCCATTTAAGATATTGGTTAGAAAGTATTGGTCCGGAAATGCGCCAGTATTTTGTAGCGAACAACAGGGAAGAACTACCGTTCAACAGAATTGAAAGAGGTTGGATCTATGCCTCTGCAAAAAAGGAGAACAATTATGAAGGTTTTGGTTCTGACCGCGACCTTTATGCTCATCAACATATTTTTATTAAAAATAGAATGATGGCCTTTTCAGTACCTAATGGTCACCCAAATGCATTAGAGCCAACTTTTATTCCTTGCGCTAAGGTAATGGGACAATACAACAAACGTAAAAAACCGTTTAGGCCAGCAAGCGTGGTCAATGTATCGGCCATGAGTTTTGGCTCCCTATCCGCAGCGGCAGTAGAGGCTATGAACAGAGGTGTCAAAAAAGCAGGTGCTTACCACAATACGGGTGAAGGCGGTTTGTCTCCCTATCATAAACATGGAGGTGATATTGTATTCCATTTTGGTACCGGTTACTTTGGGGTTAGGACGCCAGATGGTAATTTCTCCATGGAGAAGATGAAAAAGTTGGTTGCGGACAATCCTTGCATTAAAGCTATTGAAATTAAGCTGTCCCAAGGGGCAAAGCCCGGAAAAGGCGGTGTATTACCCGGTGCAAAAATTACTCCAGAACTTGCTGAAATAAGAGGTGTTGAAGTAGGTAAGGATGTGCTCTCCCCTGCTACCCACAAAGCTTTTTCAACCGTAGAAGAACTGTTGGCATTAATAGAGGCCATTGCAAATGAAACAGGATTACCCGTAGGGATCAAAGGGGCAATAGGAAAATTGGATCAATGGGAAGAACTTGCGGATTTAATGATAAAAACCGGTAAAGGACCCGACTTTATTACCGTAGATGGTGGCGAAGGGGGAACGGGTGCCGCACCACCATCATTTGCAGACCATGTTTCCCTACCATGGGTATATGGTTTCTCCAGTCTTTATAAAGTATTTTTGAATAGAAGCCTGACCGATAGAATTGTATTCATAGGATCGGGTAAACTAGGCTTTCCCGCCAAAGCGGCCATGGCATTTGCCATGGGAGTTGACTGCATTAATGTGGCACGTGAGGCAATGATGAGCATTGGCTGTATTCAAGCACAGGTATGTCATACCAACAGATGCCCAACAGGGATCGCCACACAAAGCAAATGGTTGCAGAAAGGAATAGATGTTCCCCTTAAATCTGACCGATTGGCACAATATTTCAATACGTTCCGAAAAGAATTGTCAGAAATAACACATGCGGCAGGCTATGAACATCCTAGCCAATTTACAATGGACGATGTACAGGTAAACGTTGATGACAACGACCTTAATAGAAGTCTGGCGTCTACCTATGGATATAATAAAGCCAAAGTAGCCTTTACAAGTGTTCAGGAATTAAAAGACTGTTCGTATCTTGGCGGCAAATTTGAAGACAAAATAATAAAAGCATAATACAGATGATGAAACTATATGTATGTTCACTACTTTTTTTGGTTGGTCTAAGCAACCTACAAGCCCAAAAAAAAAGTGACCTAATAGCACAAAACCAAGAACTTAAATTTCAGCTAGATTCCATAAAAAGAATTGTGAACACTGCACAGCGCAATGAAAAATTAGGATTGTTAAGGGCAGAGGAAATGCAAGTTCAGGTAAAGGAACTACAGGATGCGAATGCCACCCTTATGAAAAATCTGAACAGTTTTGCCACCCTTTCCAGTCAAAACTCGGAAAACATTACTAAAACCTTGGCCACCTTAAAAAGAAAAGAGGAACAGATTAAAGGTATTGTTGACGGCATTGCAAGTAATGACTCTACCGCAATCATGGTACTAACCCATGCAAAACAGACTTTAGGCGAAAATGCCAATGTAAATGTTGCCAATGGAACAGTTATCATTTCAGAAAAATTGGATTTTTTCTTTGCGGACGGATTGGGAAACAAAGTCTCTACGGAAGCCAGTGCCTGGCTAGAAAATATTGCCAATCTCATTAAAGCCAATCCTAAGAGCATGATAACCGTTGCTAGCATGAATATTACAGGAGAATTAGACCTTGCCCTACAACAGGCAACATCAGTAGCAAGTATTCTAATAAAGGATTATGGTGTTCAAGGTGATCGTATAAACACAGTTGGTGCGGATGGTAATTTACGGGAAGCCATACAGATTAAATTTCAACCGGATTACAAGGCATTTTATGATATGGCAAAGGGAGATGTAAAAAATTAATCACTTGCATTTCATCGATTAGCCTTTATACTAATTGAACATATTCACCGTTTAATAGGGGTATTAAATTTAAATAACACTAAAAATGACCTCAGACCAAATATTTCAACTTTTTGCTTATCTATTGCCTTCAGTAGTAACAGGTGCAATTGCATTTTATTTCTTTAGGATGCATACCAATAACGAGGAAGGCAGAAGGCGTTTTCTGCTTCATAAAGATTCACAAAAAGATACGTTACCTGTTAGGCTGCAGGCATATGAAAGAATGGCCCTGTTTTTAGAACGCATTTCCATACCTAACCTAATAGTTCGTGTTGCCCCACATTCCAAGGATAAAGCCGCTTATGAAAGTTTATTGATAAAAAGTATAGAAACGGAATTTGATCATAATCTTTCTCAGCAGATCTATATGACAGATGAATGTTGGAACATTATAAAGGCCGCTAAAAGTGCCACTATTCAAATGATACGTAAAGCGGCAATGAGCGAAACGGATTCTGCCCATAAATTAAGGGAGGATATTTTAAATGAAACTATGGAAAAATCCTCTCCATCTGCAACTGCACTTTCATTCGTTAAAAAGGAAATCAATGATTTATGGTAATTGCCCAAAGGGGCAATTGTTCATTTTTCCTTAAACCAATTACTCATTGACATTTGGCTCAATGGGGTTGGTTTCCTCATTTTTGTTCTTGGCGTACAAATATCCCCTTTTCCACCATAAGGTCATTTTTTGCTTGTCGAAAATTAGGGAATTGGTCGTTAGAATTGTAGGCGTATAATAAAGGTTAATAATGGCATTTTTTTGATTGGCCACCAATTTTCCAATTCTGATATTTTGGTTTTCTATACGATCAAGGATAAAGCTCATCATCGTCGTTATCAACTCAAACGGATTTCTAGAGGCTACTCGGTTTAAATAATTTACCTCTGTATGCAATACCACCACATCTACCTCTGTGGCCCCTCTTTTAATGGCCTCCTCTATAGGGACAATACTACCAAGGCCCCCGTCCGCATATTCACATCCATTTTTACGCACCAAACTCATAAAGGGTGTGTAATTGGCCGAAATCCATATCCAATCACAATATTCATCGTATGTGCAATCCTTTATAGACTTATATTCCACTTGGTTCAAAGAAAGGTTAGATACGGTAATGACCACATCCTTAGGGCCATTTTTTAGGGTTTCAAATTCTTCTACGGTAAGACTTTTTCTAATGAGTTTTCGTAAGTTCTCACTTTCGCCAAACGTTTTTTTCCCCTTTAAAAAATTTCCCAAAACCTTCCAGTGGTTTATAGAAATTTCTTCATTGCCATGTATTTTCTTTATTAAGAAAGGGCAATTATTAAATATACTTTGTTGATTGACATTGGAATATATTTCCTTAATCTTTTCTAATTTTCCTAGTGCTAGATGGGATATTAAAAGACTACCGGTAGAAGTACCTACAAATAGGTCATAGGTCTTACCCCCTTCTTGTATTAGGTATTGGGCCACGCCCCCAGCAAAAGCCCCTTTACTACCACCACCAGAAATTACTAAAGCCCTCATGCTATTTCATTTTTTTCTTAAGGTACTGCAAATCCTTTGTATCCATCCTCATTGATAAAGAATCTATTCTTTGTCGTTGATCTTCATCCTGTAATTCCTCATCAAGCATTCTTCTTGCAAATGTCCTAAATTGCCAAGAATGATGATTGGTGGCCTTTATTAGATTTTCCAAAGCTTTCCCTTCCAAAACTTTTAAATTGGCCAGATACATAAATGCATTCTGCCTAACCTCTGTATTGTAACGGGAAGAAGTATAACTTTTAAGCTCTTTTAAATAACCGGATTTTTTAACCAAATTATAACTTGGTGTAACCATTGCCAAAGCTAACCAAAGCGTACGTATATTTTTACTTGGCAAACCAATTTCATCTTTGAGTATATTTAAATATTTACTCCTTTCCTCAGGAAACTCAACCCATAATTTATAAAAGACAGTTTCTTTAGTCACATAACTATCGTCAGTTAACATAGATTCGAACAAAGGTTTTAAAGTTTTAAAGATAGGGTCTCGTGAAATGGCCAAATATTGCCTGGGCATTATTTCCTTTGCCTGCAACAATTCACTTAAAGTAGCATCACTGATTTTGGAATGAAAATCTAAAATAAACTGTTTTTTTAAATGAACTGAAGTAGAATCGTTCCAGAATGAAGTCATTATGGAATCTTTATAATAGGTTTCTGTTGTATCAATTGCATCCGCTATAGCTTGATATCTCTGTATTGAGGCACTTTTTTCATATAAATAAGCCATGGCTTTTTCATACGGAAAGGCAGTATTAACCAGCCATTCCTCTTTGAAGGAATTTAAATTTTGTCCACTTACAGCCTCCATTTCCTTTAAAAAATCAGTAACGGTAGCGTTACTAAAACTATACTTTTTCAAATAGGAAGCTATACCCTGCCTAAAAGCCTGGTCTCCCAACTGTTCCCTTAACATCAACAATGCCCAAGCGCCCTTTTCATAAAAGGTTAAACTATCTGCATTAGGATCAAGTAATGATTGTCCTTTGCCATCTTCTGACAGATTTTTTAACGAGGCAGCCGTATCATAATACTTCCAATAAAATTTATCCTCCCCAAAAATGGACCGTTCGGCCAAATAAGCGTAGTAGGTAGCAAAACCTTCCTGAAGCCAATGGTGGTTACCACTTTCTTCCGTAACCAAATTACCGAACCACTGGTGCGCAAGCTCATGGGCATTGACATTTACATAATTTCTATCTTTAAAGGCCACACTATCGATCAAATAACTATCAGAAAATAATGTTGCACCCGTATTTTCCATTCCTGCATATAGAAAATCATGTACAGGAACCTGTTTATAGTTTTGCCAAGGGTAGTCAAATTCTATTTCTTTTTCCAAGAAATCAAATATCCTTTTAGTATATCTATATGTGGGTTCTACTTTTAATTCCTCTTGAGGGTAATAATAATTCTCTATAGGAATACCGCTCTCTGACCTTAATACTTGTTTTTTATACTTACCAATTGCAAAAGCGATCAAATAGCTACTCATTGGTCTCTCCATATCAAAGCTCCATGCCAATTTACCGTCAATGGGAGTCTTATCTACCAATAAACCATTCGCAATAACTTCGTTGTTTTTAAAATATATTATTTTAAGGTCAACCTCTACCTTCTCGTTCATATCGTCAAAAGAAGGTAACCAATGACTGGTATATTTTCCCTGTCCCTGTGTCCATATTTGTTCATTACCACTTATGGCATCATTGAATCCTACAAAATATAAGGCTTGTACGGGCTGAGCTACATAGTCTAGTTCTACATGATGCTCCCCGTTCTTTTTAGGGGCCCTAAATCCAATTTTTTTACCATTATTGAACACTTGCCGCTTACGACCATTAAGCCTAAATTCAATGACATTGATGTTTACACCATCAATAAATATAGAATCTGTTTCCGAATGTTGAAGAAAAGTATAACGGACCTTTCCTTGTATTTCCTTAGCTAGCGTATCTGGACTAATGGTTGCGGAAATCCTAACAAAATCCACATTCCTGTTCTGGGCATTACCCAAAGCAAAAGTGAAAATCAAGAAAAGAAAAACAACAGGTTTCATAATGTAAATATATTTGGCTTTAGCTATATAAAAAAATGTAATTCAAAAGACCTTTTCAGCAAAAATGCATAGCTACTTGTACTTAAACGTGTTTAGATCTAAATTCGTGTTATGAACAACAGTTTTCTGCAAACGCCAATAGTATATTTAAAGGGGGTTGGACCCAATAGGGCAGAAATTTTGGCTTCAGAAATTGGCGTTTCTACATACCAAGACCTTTTAAACCTTTTCCCCAACAGATATATTGATAAGACCCAATATTATAAAATTGGTCAATTACAACGTAGCAATGCAGATGTACAGATAATTGGCAAAATCGTTCATATAAAAACCGTAGAGCAAAAAAAGGGTTCTAGATTGGTTGCGCGCTTTATAGATGAGACCGGTGAAATGGAACTGGTTTGGTTTAGGGGACAAAAATGGATTCGCGAAAATCTTAAGTTGAACATACCCTATGTCATCTTTGGTAAATGTAATTGGTATAACGGTACTTTTTCTATGGCCCATCCGGAAATGGAGCCTTTAAAGGAACATCAACAAGGTACTAAAGTATATATGCAGCCTGTATATCCTTCCACAGAAAAATTAAGCAACAAGGGAATTACAAATAAGGTTGTCAGTAAACTCATGCAGCAACTGTTTATGGAAATTGGTGGTAGATTCTCCGAAAGCCTGTCCAACAAACTGTTAGATGAGCTTAAATTATTGCCCAAACCAGAAGCAATGTTCAATATCCATTTTCCTAAAAGTCAAGAGCTTCTGGCCAAGGCACAGTTTAGGCTAAAATTTGAGGAACTCTTCTATATTCAATTACAGTTGATCGGAAAAAATGTTTCACGTAAAAAGAAAATTAAAGGATTTCCCTTTCATGAAGTCGGTGAATATTTTAATGATTTCTACACCAATAAACTACCTTTTGAACTAACCGGAGCACAGAAACGGGTAATTAAGGAAATACGGGCAGACCTTGGCAGTAATGCCCAAATGAATAGATTATTACAGGGCGATGTGGGCTCAGGTAAGACTATTGTGGCGGTAATGACCATGCTTTTGGCCATTGATAACGGATTTCAAGCCTGCTTAATGGCGCCTACCGAAATTTTGGCCAATCAACATTTTCAAGGAATTTCAGAGTTATTGAAAGGAACCGAAATTACATGTTCCCTACTTACGGGATCGGTTAAAAAGTCGGCAAGAAAACCTATTCATGAACAACTTGAAAATGGGGAACTGAACATTCTTATAGGTACCCATGCACTCTTGGAAGATAAGGTAAGGTATAAAAACCTGGGTATGGCCATAATTGACGAACAACATCGTTTTGGCGTTGCCCAACGTTCCAAACTCTGGCATAAAAATGAATTTCCGCCACACATTCTAGTCATGACAGCTACACCAATACCAAGAACATTGGCCATGAGTTTATACGGCGATTTGGATATTTCCGTCATTGACGAACTGCCTCCTGGCCGTAAACCTATCAAGACCGTTCATCGTTATGATGGCAACAGGTTAAAGGTATTCCGCTTTATACGGGATGAAATTGAAAAAGGACGTCAGGTTTATGTGGTATATCCATTAATACAAGAATCCGAAGCAATGGATTATAAAGATTTAATGGATGGCTATGAAAGTATTGTGCGCGATTTTCCACAACCAAAATATCAGATAAGCATTGTACACGGGCAAATGAAACCGGCGGACAAGGATTATGAGATGGAACGTTTTGTAAAAGGTGAGACACAAATTATGGTGGCAACGACCGTTATAGAAGTTGGGGTCAACGTACCAAATGCATCTGTTATGATAATTGAGAGCGCAGAACGTTTTGGTCTATCACAGTTACATCAGTTACGAGGTCGTGTAGGGCGAGGTGCCGATCAAAGTTATTGTATTCTAATGACCGGACATAAGTTATCCAATGATTCCAAAACCCGATTGGAAACAATGGTGGCCACCAATGATGGGTTCGAAATTGCAGAAGTAGATCTTAAACTCCGTGGTCCGGGTGATATTATGGGCACCCAACAAAGCGGACTGCTAAACCTAAAGATTGCGGATATCGTAAAAGATAATGACATCCTTAAAACTGCACGTTACTATGCGCTTCAATTATTAAAGGAAGACCCTACGCTAAGTAAACCTGAAAATCTAATTATCAGACATATGTACGCCCAATTGGTAAAGCATAAAAATATCTGGACATATATCAGTTAGTTTTATTCTTAACACTTTTACCGTTGAACATCGTAATTTAGGATGGTGTTAATTTCCAAAAAACCCTTGGTTTTAATAGATTTGTGCACTTAGATTATATAGAATATGAGCGCAACAAAAACATTATTTGACAAAGTGTGGGATTCCCACGTAGTACATAAAATACAAGATGGTCCAGATGTGCTGTTCATTGACAGACATATGGTACATGAAGTAACCAGCCCGGTTGCTTTTCTAGGCATTAAGAACAGAAACATTCCTGTAATGCACCCAGAAAAAACGTTTGCAACAGCTGACCATAATACTCCTACGATCAACCAACATCTACCTGTTGCAGATCCACTTTCTGCAAACCAATTAAAAATGCTGGAGGAAAATGCCAATGAATATGGTATTTCCTATTGGGGATTGGGGCATGCAAAAAATGGTATTGTACACGTTGTAGGACCTGAATATGGTATTACCCAGCCGGGCGCTACCATAGTTTGTGGAGATTCACACACCTCTACCCATGGTGCTTTTGGAGCAATTGCTTTTGGTATTGGTACATCTGAAGTTGAAATGGTATTGGCTACACAGTGTATTATGCAGCCCAAGCCAAAGAGAATGCGTATCAATATCAACGGAAAAATGAGTAAAGGGGTTACACCTAAAGATGTTGCTCTATTCATTATCTCTCAACTGACTACTTCTGGTGCAACTGGTTATTTTGTAGAATATGCAGGTGAAATTTTCAGGGAAATGAGTATGGAAGGTCGTATGACCGTTTGTAACCTAAGTATTGAAATGGGTGCCCGTGGCGGTATGATCGCTCCTGACGAAAAAACGTTTGAATATATAAAAGGTCGTGAGTTTACACCAAAAGGTGCGGATTGGGACAAGGCAATGGCCTATTGGGAAACTTTGTATACAGATGAGGATGCTATTTTTGATAAGGAATTGACTTTTGACGGCTCATTGATCGAACCTATGATTACCTACGGTACCAACCCAGGTATGGGAATGGGTATCTCTAACGATATTCCAATGGCAAGTGCTGTACAAGGTGGTGCTACTACCTACCAAAAATCATTGAAATATATGGATTTCAATGAAGGAGACAGCATGATGGGCAAACCAATAGATTTTGTGTTCCTAGGAAGTTGCACCAATGGCCGTATTGAGGATTTTAGGGCTTTTGCCTCTATTGTAAAAGGTAGAAAAAAAGCGAGCAACGTAACCGCTTGGCTCGTACCCGGATCGCATAAAGTAGAAACCGCCATTAAGGAAGAGGGTATATTGGATATTTTGACAGAAGCCGGATTTGAGCTTCGTGAGCCTGGTTGTTCAGCATGTTTGGCTATGAATGATGATAAGGTACCTGCTGGTAAATTGGCAGTAAGTACATCCAACAGAAATTTTGAAGGAAGACAAGGCCCAGGATCAAGAACATTATTGGCAAGTCCGCTAGTTGCAGCAGCAGCGGCCGTAACCGGTAAAGTAACAGACCCTAGGGAATTAATGGAAGAAATGGTTGCAGGTTAATGGTTGTTGGTCAATTGTGGATTTTTAAAATACTAAACCAGCTCACCAACAACAAATAACTATCAACGAAAAATTAAAGAAAAATGGCATACGATAAATTCAACATATTAACATCAACAGCAGTCCCCCTACCTATTGAAAATGTAGATACGGATCAAATTATACCTGCACGATTTTTAAAGGCAACTGAGCGTGTTGGTTTTGGAGATAATCTTTTCAGGGACTGGAGATATAATCAAGATAATACCTTAAAGGAAGATTTTGTCCTTAACCAAGATAAATACAGTGGTAAAATATTGATTGGCGGCAAAAACTTTGGGTCGGGTTCATCTCGTGAACATGCTGCTTGGGCGGTTTATGATTATGGTTTCAGATGTGTAGTATCTAGTTTCTTTGCAGATATTTTCAGAAACAACTGTTTAAATATTGGAGTTTTACCCGTTCAGGTAAGCGCAGAGTTTTTACAGAAAATCTTTGACGCCATAGAGGCAGACCCCTCTACCCAATTAGAAATCAATTTGCCAGAACAAAAAATAACATTGTTGCCAACAGGGGAAAGCGAGTCTTTTGACATCAATGACTACAAGAAGAACAATATGTTAAATGGTTTTGATGATATCGATTACCTTTTAAACATTAAAAAGGATATTGAGACCTTTGCAGAAAACACCCCGCTATAATCCAATTTTCATAACGGAACACACTAATGAAAAGAAAATTGGAAATCATGGATACCACCCTAAGGGATGGTGAACAAACCTCGGGCGTTTCCTTTTCTGCATCGGAAAAATTGACCTTGGCAAAACTTCTATTGGAAGAATTAAAGGTTGATCGTATTGAAATTGCATCTGCACGTGTATCTGATGGTGAGTTGGAAGCCGTACAGAAAATTACGGAATGGGCTGCCGCTAGTGGATATCTAGAGCGTGTAGAGGTCCTAACCTTTGTTGATGGTGGCATATCATTGGATTGGATGCAAAAATCTGGCGCAATATCCCAGAATTTGTTGACCAAAGGATCAATGAACCATTTAAAGTATCAATTAAAGAAAACACCTGAACAACATTTTGCCGAAATTGAGGAAATCTTCAATCAAGCTACGGAAAGAGGTATTATAAACAATATCTACCTGGAGGATTGGAGCAACGGCATGCGCAACTCAAAGGAATATGTATTTCAGTTTTTGGATTTTCTATCCACACAAAACGTAAAAAGAATTCTTTTACCGGATACTTTGGGTATATTGACACATACTGAAACGTATGCGTTTTTAACGGAAATTGTACAAAAATATCCAGATTTACATTTTGATTTTCATGGCCATAACGATTATGACCTAGGAGTAGCCAATATTATGGAGGCCGTTAAAGCAGGCTGCCATGGGCTTCACCTTACCGTAAACGGTATGGGAGAACGAGCAGGCAATGCCCCTATGGCAAGTGCCATTGCCGTAATCAACGATTTTTTACCAGAGGTTACCATCAATGTAAATGAAACCTCATTATATAAAGTGAGTAAATTGGTTTCTGCCTTCACCGGTTTCACCATACCTGCCAATAAGCCTATTGTGGGCGATAATGTATTTACGCAAACCGCCGGAATTCATGCAGATGGAGACAGTAAAAAGAATTTATACTTTAGCGACCTTATGCCTGAGCGTTTTGGAAGAAAGCGTAAATATGCATTAGGAAAAATGTCCGGTAAGGCAAATATTCAAAAGAATTTACAGGAATTAGGTTTGACCTTGAACAATGAAGAGTTGAAAAAGGTTACCGCTAGAATTATTGAATTGGGCGATAAAAAAGAGCGTGTTACCAAAGACGATCTTCCTTTTATCATATCTGATGTGTTGGATACAGCAGATTATAAGCAAAAAGTATTTATAAAATCATATGTGCTCACCCACGCCAAAGGACTTATGCCCTCCACTACCCTTTCCGTTGAAATTGACGGAAAAGTTATTGAGGCACATGCCCAAGGTGATGGACAATATGATGCTTTTATGAATGCTCTTAAAAAAGTATACATTGCAAAAAAAATACCCCTTCCAAAATTAACGGATTACGCAGTAAGAATACCACCTGGAAGTACTTCAGATGCATTATGCGAAACAGTGATCACCTGGGAACTGGACGGGAAGGAATTCACCTCTAGAGGATTGGATTCCGACCAAACGGTGAGTGCCATTAAAGCCACCGAAAAAATGTTGAATATAATTTAATAATAAATAGCTTAAACGTAATACGATGACCGTATAACGTGTAGCGCATAGCGAAAAGCGAAAAGCAATTAGACCATGAAATTAAATATTGCCTTATTGGCCGGTGATGGTATCGGTCCAGAAGTTATTGATCAAGCAGTAAAGGTATGTGATGCCATTGCAAAAAAATACGACCATGAAATCAGCTGGAAACCTGCTTTGACAGGAGCTGCAGCTATTGATGCCGTAGGTGAACCTTACCCAGATGAGACCCATGAAATTTGCGCCAGTGCAGATGCCGTCTTGTTTGGCGCAATTGGCCATCCACGTTTTGACAATGATCCATCGGCAAAAGTACGTCCGGAACAAGGATTGTTAAAAATGAGGCAAAAATTAGGGCTGTTTGCCAATGTTAGGCCTACGTTTACATTTCCTTCGTTAATAGACAAATCGCCTTTAAAAAGAGATCGTATTGAAGGAACGGATTTAATTATCCTAAGGGAATTGACCGGTGGAATCTATTTTGGGGAACGAGGGCGAAAAGATGATGGAAATACCGCCTTTGATACCATGACCTATCAACGTTTTGAAATAGAACGTTTGGCTAGGAAAGGTTTTGATATGGCCATGAAACGTTCCAAAAAATTATGTTGTGTGGACAAGGCCAATGTATTGGAATCCTCTAGACTTTGGAGAGAAACCGTACAAGGTTTGGAAAAAGAATATCCAGAAGTTGAAGTTTCCTATGAATTTATTGATGCCGTAGCCATGAGATTGATCCAATGGCCAAAAGGATATGATGTAATCATTACCGCAAATCTATTTGGTGATATCCTAACGGATGAAGCTTCTGTCATTGCGGGTTCCATGGGTCTTATGCCCTCATCTTCCGTAGGAAGTAAAGTATCTTTATATGAGCCTATACATGGTTCTTACCCTCAAGCAGCCGGTAAGGATATTGCCAACCCATTGGCAACTGTTCTTTCTGCCGCTATGTTGTTCGAAGATTTAGAACTTGTAACCGAAGCAGAAGAGATCAGGCGCGTAGTCAATAAATCTTTGGCCGAGGGTTATGTAACAGAAGATCTTGCAGATGGTGGCAAGAGCTATAAGACCAGTGAAGTTGGTGACTGGTTGGCAAGCAACATTTAAATTAAATACCCACATAATAAAAAAATCCCTTTGAAAATTTCAAAGGGATTTTTTTATTAATAGTAATGAATATCTTAAATACTGGAAGCATTCTCTATTTTTTGTTCGTAAATACCTTTAACTATAGCGCGTAAATCCGGCACCACGGTTTTGACCAATTTAGACGGTCCATTGATCAATACACAAATACCCAAATCAGCATCAGGAAAAAGTGCGATTTCATTTCTATAATTATTTACGCTACCACCGTGATGCCAAATGGTTTCTTCGGGAGCATTATCCTTTTCTTTAACGGTATGTATTCTCCAACCAAATCCATAAGCAGATTTTACATGTCCAGGCCATTTCTGATAATATTTATGATGTCCTTTTAACTCAATGAAAGGGGTAAATGCCGCTTTAATCTGTGCTTTGGTCATTACATTTGGGTTATGTCCCAACAAGAATTGCATCCACTTTGCCATATCCTTGGAATTGGCATTGATTCCACCAGCTGCTATAGCATTGTAATAATTATCCCTGGGAGTTAAGGTTTTCCATTTTTGTCCTCTTTTAATATGTGGAAAAGCAATATTATTGGTATAGATCAACGTTTCATGATCCATGGATATGGCATCCATACCAAGAGGTTCAAAAAATTTATTGGTCAACAACGTTTGTATATCATTACCTGTTGCTTTCAGCATCACTTCTTGAGCTACAGAGAACATGGCATTCTGGTAACTATACTGCGTACCAGGTACACTAATAGGATCAATGGAACTGAATTTTTTACTAATTGATGACATGGGCAGACCCGCTTCGACCAAATCTGTGTAACTATGATATGGTGTACCCGTTGTATGGGAAAGCAAATGTGCAATTTTAATTCGTTGTGTATTCTGTTGATTTCCAAACTTAAAGTCAGGCAGGTATGTGGTTACCCTATCATCTAATTGCAATATACCCTCATTGTTCAAATTCGCTGCAAGAATACCGGTAAAGCCTTTGGAAATGGAACCTAGCCTAAATAAGGTTTCCCCATCCACTTCTTTGGAATCATCTACCTTTCGTTTTCCAAAACCATCAGAAATGATAATGGAGTCCCCTTTTACAATACTTACGCCGACCCCAACAATATCCCCTGATCGGATAGCTTCTTCAAAATAATCTTTTAAAGCCTGCTTCAATGCATTTTTTTGAAACATATAAAGTTCTATTTCACGCTTTTCCGCTAAGGTTTTAACAGATTTATCAATTGGAACAATCACTTCTACATTGCTTGGTTGTACCGATGAAGAGGTCAAAAGCATTAGAATAATTACGAAGGTCAAAACGCCTAAAAACAGTTTGGTTTGTTTCACTATAGTAAAGATTTGGTTTTTTAAGAACGTAAAAATTTACTTTTAAGTACCGTTGTAGTTAGCTAATTGAAAATTTTAACAGGTTTTGCCATAACAATACTTCTTATATTTTATTGGTGGCAATAGCATAAACATACATAAACAAATAGTATTAAGTGTTCCATTTACATTAAAATTTTTATAAGAAAAATTTCTAGATACAATCACAAAACATAATTCAATGCTATGTATTTTAATTAAAACAGCTATCCTTAAATCAATATGCTAGAAATTCAAAAAAAAAAGAGTGTTACATATTATTTTTAAAAATGTTACGTTATATAAATTGTAGTCATTTTCTTACAAAATATGAGAATCTTTCAACAACTTATAACATCAAAAGCGCAAATAGAGGCGCTTTCCCTAACATTTGTTCCAGATGTAATCTTCTTATTTGCTTCATTGAAGTTTGAGGATATAGATAAGGCACTAACCAGTATTCAGCAAAAATATACTCAGGCCATAATCATTGGTGGCACTACTGCAGGAGAAATAATAGATCAGCAAGTAATAGATGATAGTATTGTATTATCGGCAGTGAAGTTTAATGGTACTAAGGTAAAACTTTATGGCAAAGACCTACCAACGGATGTAAGTCAGTATTTTGAAGTGGGCAATAAGTTCGTACAGGACATAGACCAAGAAGACTTAAAACATATTTTTCTCATTTCAGATGTGCAGACCTTACATGCCTCTAACCTACTAAAGGGTATTAATCATAAATTAAAATCGCACATAAGCGTTACCGGAGGATTAGCGGGTAGGGAATCCTATATCGGTTCCAACTATATTATAGATCTGGGCTCATTAAAACGAAATAGGGTAATTGCCCTTGCCATGTATGGTGACCGTTTACAGGTAAATTACAATGCACAGGGCGGTTGGGACAGTTATGGAGTTGAGTGTCTGGTCACTAAATCAGAAAAGAACCAAATCCTGGAAATAGACGGCCTACCAGCCCTTGACTTTTACAAATCTGTGGTAGAGCCAAATATTTTATCCGATGTAAAACAACTTGGTTTTAAACATCCTATAAAAGTTAGGAACAAAGATCATTCCAATCCTGTAATTAGAGCATTATTGGATATTGACGAATCCAATAAAAGTTTGATAATGGCAGAGGAGATTCCTGCCGGCTCCTATGTGCGTATTATGAAAGCCAATGTTGATCGGCTAATCCTAGGTGCGGAAAATGCAGCAAAAACAATTGCGCAACAAAATAAACATGAGCATGAATTGGCCATCCTCATAAGTTGCTCCGGCAGAAGAAAGGTCTTGGGCAAATTGGCCAAAGAAGAAGTGGAGGCCGTTGTTCAGCAATTTCCTTCCACTACAAAATCTATTGGATTTTATTCTTATGGTGAAATATCACCCTTTTTTGAAAAACCAAAAACCTCTTTACATAACTTGACCATGTGTGTCACTACATTTTCTGAACTATGAAGTACCATAGAAGACTACAAAGACAATTATGTGAACTGAATCTTGACCAAAAGGTTCTTGACAAAATAGCACCATTACTTCATATGGTTGATAACAGCTATAAAGTAATGGATGCAGATATGCAGCATGCAGAAACCATTCTTGAAGAAAGTTCAAAAGAATTGTATCTAAGAAACTTACAATTAAAAAATAATGTTGAAGAAGTTACCAGTCAGTTGACCAAGGTGGCAAGCAACATTAAGGATGTCATCTTTGAAATTGATCTTTCCGGACGTTGGTCCTATCTAAATTCCGCTTGGGAAGAGATGACCGGTTTAAGCGTAAAGGAATCTATTGGTAAATCCATCGAGGAATGTTTAAAGAATGTAGACGGTAAACCATATTCCAATTTGTTGGACCTTCATAATCCAGAAGCAAATACATTTAATAAAACATTGGAATCCCTAGGTAAAAATGGTGATAGAATTTGGTTGGAATTCACTATAAAGGGAATTAAATCTGACTCCGGAAAAGTAGAAGGATACATAGGCACCATCGTAAATATTACCAATCTTAAATTAACGGAATATGAACTGATCAAGGCTAGGGAGAAAGAAGTAAAGGCCAATAAGGCTAAAAGCGAATTTTTGTCCACCATGTCCCATGAAATCAGGACACCTCTTAATGCGGTTATTGGTATTGCCCATTTATTGCTCATTGAAAATCCAAAACAAGAACAAATAGAAAATCTGAGTACCCTTAAATATTCTTCTGAACACCTATTAGGGGTTGTAAACGATATCCTTGATTACGATAAAATTGCCGCAGGTTCCCTAGAACTGGAAAAAGCAAATTTTAGCTTAAAACAAGTATTGAATACGGTACAAAGTATTTTCACCAATAAGGCGTCCAAAAAAGGAATTTCATTTCAAATTAAAAAAGATTCCCTATTGCAGGATACCATGATCGGTGACAGTACCCGCTTGTCACAAATACTGACCAATTTGGTAAGCAATGCAATTAAGTTTACGGAATATGGAACCGTTTCTTTAGAAGTTGAAGTACTTAACGAAACGGAGAATAATACAAAACTTTTATTTTCTGTGAACGATACGGGTATTGGGATTGAAAGCGATAAAATTGATAAAATCTTTGAATCCTTTGCACAGGCACATGTAAGTACAACTAGATTATATGGAGGTACAGGTCTGGGCCTAGCCATCTGCCAACGCCTATTACAACTTATGGGCACATCTATTAAGGTAGAGAGCACACCAAATGTGGGCTCATGTTTTAGTTTTGAATTGGACTTTAGAAAAGGAAATCCTATAGCTTCTATTCTTCAAGAAGAAAACAATTCCGCTTTAGGAACAAATGACTTGGAAGATTCTAAAAAACTTCATGGTTATAAGATATTGGTAGTTGAGGACAATAAGATCAATATCTTTCTAATTGAAAAATTCCTAAAAAAATGGGGGGTTGATTATGATGTGGCAATAGATGGTAAAGTTGCGGTACAATACGCATTCAAAAAGGAATACGACCTTATTCTTATGGACCTTCAGATGCCCGTAATGAATGGTTATGATGCTAGTTTGGCCATTAGGGCTTCGGAAAGTATTCATAATCAGACCATACCAATTTATGCACTATCTGCATCTACAGGAGAAAGTATTAAAAAGGATTTACTTAGTCATGGAATGAACGGTCTAATTTGCAAACCCTTTAATCCTAATGAACTATACCATACCATTTCTGAAATCCTGATAGGTAATGTCAAAGAAAATACATAAAATTTATAAATGATTGGGCATTAAAAAAAGGAACTTATATTTTAAGTTCCTTTTTCTTGTTCGCATTATCTTATATCAACAGCTAATAGCCATTTTTCTATATTTAATTGCCCTTCTTTTTCTTACTAGTAGAATTGCCACTGCAATCATCACCCCGGAAAAAGCTAGCAAAGCCCCAACTAAACTACTATATAAAATGCCGTAACCAAATGCCATTGGAAGCCCCGCTAAATAGGCACCAGATGCATTTCCCATATTAAAAGCACTCTGGTTCATAGAAGAACCCAACATTTCCGACCCTTTAGAAGTATTAATGATCGCCATTTGTATAGGGGTTGCCACGGTAAACGAAATTGCACCTATTACAAAGGTCATTACCATTAACAAATACGGATTGGTCGCAATGACCATATTGGCCAATAAAATGGCGCACATCATAGAAAGGCTTATTATAACCGCTCTTAAAGGGGAAAGCAGCTCTGCCATTTTAGCACCTAAAAAATTTCCTGCTACCATTCCCAGACCGGCCAACATCATGGCGTACCCTACAAAATGTTCAGGTAATCCGGCCACATTGGTGATAAGGGGAGCAACATAGCTGTACCATGCAAAAAATCCTCCGGTACCAATAGTGGTAAGCGCAATTAAGGCCCAAAGTTCCGTATTTTTCAATCCTTGTGCTACAGTAACCTTTTCACTTGATTCCTCAACCTCAATTTTGGGCATCCATAAATATATACTGCCCAAAGCTAACAAGCCTACAAAACCAACAAGGTAAAATGATACGCTCCAGCTAAACTGTTGTCCTAAGTAAGTTCCTATGGGAACACCAATGACATTGGCCACCGTTAAACCTGAAAACATGATGGATATGGCCTGTGCCGCTTTTCCTTTTTTCGCAAGCTTTGTAGCTACTACTGCTCCTATTCCAAAAAAAGCACCATGGGGAATACCGGACAAAAATCTTAAAAACAGTAGACTTGAATAACCGGAAGCCAGTCCAGAAAGTGTATTGAATACCGTAAACCAAATCATCAATAAAAACAGCATTTTCTTTGGGCTAAGTTTGGCACCCATACCTGTAAGCAACGGCGCCCCTACCACTACCCCTAAGGCATAGGCCGCAATAAAGTGACCGGCTTGCGGTATAGTAATACCTAAAGAACCGGAAACCTCCGTCAAAATTCCCATAATCACAAATTCGGTAAGTCCTATTCCAAAACCTCCGATGGCCAAAGCGAACAATGCTTTTTTGTTTGATTTTATTGTTTCCATACTTCTAATTTTAGTTCTTACTTCAACATTCTAATTAAAGCTCATAATTAAAAGGACAAAGTTAGAACGCATATGTCGTCAAGAAATCATATTAATTACCACATTTATGTAAATAATTACCCTTACCTAAGTATTACATACCTCCCCTAACTACAATTCAGTCCAAAATTTCTACAACTGGGAAAATCATTTTCCAGAAAATATCCATTGCGATACATATTTGCGGTATCAATCAAAAAAAACAATCAACATGAGAACACTATTATTATGTGTACTAACACTAGTCCATATTAGCTTAACCGCACAGACTACGGTATCCGGAAGAGTGCTGGACCACAACGAAACGCCCATAATGGGTGTAAATATTTATCTCAGTGGCACCTATGATGGTACAGCCACCAATGAAGCGGGCATATTCTCCTTTAATACCAATGTTACAGGTATGCAGACACTGATCGCTTCGTCCATATCCTATGAGACCTTTTCAAAAACAGCGGATGTAACCACATTTACAAACATCACCATTAAATTAAGGGATGATGTAAACACATTGGATGCCGTTACCGTAAATGCCGGAACGTTCAAGGCCGGGGACAATGCAAAGGTTACCGCGTTAAAACCATTGGACATAGTAACCACGGCAGGTGCCCTTGGGGATTTTGTGGGGGCATTACAAACATTACCAGGAACCTCTAATGTTGCCGAAGACGGCAGACTCTTTGTACGAGGTGGTGATGCTGAAGAAACCCAAATTTTTGTAGACGGTATGCGCGTATTTACACCCTACTCCCCTTCTGCAAACAATATTCCTGCAAGGGGTAGACTTTCCCCTTTTCTTTTTAAGGGGATTACATTTTCCACAGGGGGCTATTCTGCAGAATACGGACAAGCCTTGTCCAGTGTATTACTTTTAAATAGTATCAATGAACCGCAAGAGGAAAAAACGGAAATTTCATTGATGACAGTAGGCGTAGGTCTTGGAAATACGCAAAAATGGAAGAAAAGTGCATTAAGCATAAATACAAACTACATTAATCTAGCGCCATATCAACATTTATATCCGGACAATAACGAATGGCACAAACCTGTTGAATCTTTTGGCGGGGAAGCTGTTTACCGGTATAGATTTCAAAACGAGGGACTATTAAAAGTATACGGAGCCTACAGTGCTTCAAATTTTGAATTGACGCAAGCGGATATCAATGAGGTTAACGGTGTTAGGTTTGGTCTTAAAAACAATAACCTCTACATTAATTCATCATATCAAGACTTTCTGGAAAAAGAGTGGAGCTTTTCTTCTGGGGTAAGCTTTGCCAATGATCAAACTGATATAACCTTAAACTCGTCTAATATTACGGATATAGAAAATTCCGCGCATTTAAAAATTGCATTGCAAAAATATTTTTCCAGTAGGTATAAATTAAATTTTGGAGCAGAATATTTTATAACGGATTTCAAGGAAAATTATAGAGACAACACCGTAAATACAAGCTATACATTCAACAACAACCTTTTGGCCAGTTTTGTGGAAACGGATGTTTTTTTCTCTAAAAGATTAGCGACCAAAATTGGATTACGTGCTGAATACTCATCATTATTACAAGAATTTAATTTATCACCTAGAGTATCATTAGCTTATAAATCTGGAGAAAATGCACAGTTCTCTTTGGCCTACGGTGAATTTTTCCAGAACCCAAAAAATGGGTATCTCATATACAACGCTGATTTTACTGCGGAAAAAACGTCTCATTATATTGCCAACTACCAATATGTAAAAAACAAACAAATATTCAGGGCCGAAGCCTATTATAAAGATTATGGCAATTTGGTAAAATATAATACGGAGTTTGCCTTGCCTTCATCTATTTTTAATAACAATGGTAATGGCTTTGCCAAGGGTCTAGATCTCTTTTGGAGGGACAATAAAACAATTAAAAACACAGAATATTGGATGTCCTACTCATTTTTGGACACAGAAAGGAACTACCAAAACTACCCCAATACCGCAACTCCAAATTTTGCCAGCAAACACAATGCATCCCTTGTAGTGAAAAGATGGGTAGAAAAATGGAAAAGTCAGATTGGGTTCAGTTATAATTTTGCATCGGGCCGTACATATACCGACCCCAATAAAGGAGGATTCTTATTGGAGAAGGCAAAGAGCTTTAATTCGTTAAATGTGAATTATGCCTATTTAATTGACCAACAGAAGATACTTTACCTATCCGTAAGTAATGTATTGGGCACCAAAAATATTAATGGATATCAATATACCGATCAACCAAATACGAACGGCATTTTTGAAAGAAGAACAATTACGCCTGCAGCAGACCGCTTCTTTTTCGTAGGATTCTTCTGGACCATTAGCAAGAATAAAAATGATAATCAACTTGATAATCTGTAATAATTACAATTCAATACCATTAATCAACAACTGGGTCAACGTTATTATTAAACAGCTTTGAATACCTGGATATTTGAATAACAAAACAATAATTAAACATTAAATATTATGAGAACTTTATTAGTAATTAGCGCATTCGTCCTTACTCTTCAATTAACGGCACAAACGCCTTATGAAACAGGGATGAACAATGCCTTTGCCCTTTGGCAGGATCAAAAGAATACTGAAGCCGTTCAACTCTTTGAACGAATTGCAGCCGCTGAAAGCGACAATTGGTTACCCCCTTACTATGCTGGCCTTATTGAGATAGTCAGTAGTTTTGGATTAAAGGACGAAGCTTTACTGACCACAAAACTTACAAGGGCCAAAACTTTTTTGGATGCTGCTTCTGAAATATCTGAAAACAATCCTGAAATACTCATTTCCTATGCCCTATTAAATACGGCTTACATTGCATTTGATGGCGCAAAATACGGAATGACGCTTTCAGCAGAAAATGCCGCCATTTATGATAAAGCACAAAAGATAGCTCCAAATAACCCAAGGGTAGTCCTAAGCAAAGCTGAATGGGATATGGGGTCGGCAAGATTCTTCGGAAAATCAATTGCTCCCTTCTGTGCGGATATTGAACGGGCAATTGGGTTGTTTCAAGAAGAAGAGCAGACCATTAAGTATTATCCATACTCTGGCTTGGACAGAGCAAAGGAAATAAGTGCCAATTGTAAAAAAGAAACCTCTCCCGAATAGGAGAGGTTTTTATATTCAATTTTGAAATGGCTATAAGATATAGTCCGTACTTACAAAATTAGAAAGCTTTGCTTCCAATAATTGTTCTACGATTTCCGTATTCAGTTCATTATCCTTAAAGGCCACGAAAGTCCGTATAGAGAATGAACGCAAGGCATCATGAACACTAAGGGTAGCTTGGGCAGAATCTTTACGGCCCGTAAACGGATAAACATCCGGACCTCTTTGACAAGAACTGTTCAAGTTTACCCTACAAACAAGGTTTACCAAAGTATCTATCAGTGGAGACAATGCATACACATCTTTTCCAAAAAGACTTACCTGTTGCCCATAATTGCTGGCTGCCATATCGTCCAAAGGTTCTTCAATATCCGAAAAAGGTACAATTGGAATAATAGGACCAAACTGCTCCTCCTTATATACGCGCATATCTTTGGTTACCGGATATAAAACGGCTGGCCATATATAGTTATCATATCGTTTACCACCTTTCTTGTTTAGAATTTTGGCTCCTTTAGATAGCGCGTCATCAATCAATTCCTGTATATAATCTGGTTTTCCGGGTTCTGGTAGCGGCGTTAATTTTACACCATTCTCCCAAGGGTTTCCAAATTTAAGCTCATCGACTTTTTTGGCAAAGCTATCATTGAACTTTTCACGAATATCCTCATGCACATAGACCACTTTCAAAGCGGTACAACGTTGACCGTTAAAAGATAGCGTACCGGCCAAACATTCATTTATGGTCAGTTCCAAATCTGCATCAGGCAATATTATGGCAGGGTTTTTAGCTTCCAGCCCAAGTACCAGTCTCAACCTGTTACTTTTTGGGTGTTGCTCTTGTAGAGCATTTGCAGATTTACTATTACCGATCAAAGCCAGCACATCTACCTTTCCGGTTTGCATTATAGGAGCCGCAACGGTTCTACCACGGCCAAATAGTACATTGACCACACCTTTAGGAAAACTTGTTTGGAACGCTTCTAGTAGTGGGGTTATTAAAAGTACACCGTGCTTTGCCGGTTTAAAGATGGTTGTATTACCCATGATAATTGCGGGAATAAGCAAAGCAAAGGTTTCGTTTAACGGATAGTTGTAAGGCCCAAGACAAAGGACTACGCCCAACGGTCCCCTTTTTATATGTGCATAAACCCCGTCATGCTTGGTGAACTTTGCCGCATCGCGATCAAGTTGTTTATAATCTTCAATAGTATCCTCAATATACTCTACCGTACGATCAAATTCTTTTTGCGAATCCGGTAATGATTTACCAATTTCCCACATTAACAATTTCACGATCTCATCTCTTTTGGTCTTCATTTTTTCTACGAAAACCTCCATACATTCTATACGATCTTTTACATGCATGGTCGGCCAAACCCCCTGTCCCTTATCGTAGGCGCCTAGAGCGCCATTTAATGCATCTAAGGCTTCTGCTTCCTGTAAATCTGGGATACTACCCAATAAAGTGGGTTTGTATTCCTTAGTTGAGGATATGGTAGAGTAGACTTCCGTTGTTTCACCTTTCCATTCCTTTAGTTCTCCATTGACCAAATAATGTCGTTGATCTATTGTTGATGTAATCTGAAATTCTTGTGGAATTTTTATATCGCCCATTACTTTTTATTTATCTATGATTGATAATATGTTTTTCTTTTTAGTACCTATATAACGATATAGGAACATGGAAGATTAAATGTAGTTTAAACCAAATATTCAAACAAATCTGGTTTATCATTTATATAATCTCCATAAAAATTGTTAGTTTTCATGCGTTCTATTAAGGGCTTTAGGTCTTTGGGGTCCTTTAGCTCTATCCCAACGACCGCTGGTGCATTTTCCCTGCTTGATTTTTTTGAATATTCAAAATGTGTGATATCATCCGTAGGCCCTAAAATATCCACAACAAATTCCTTTAACGCTCCCGGTCGCTGTGGAAATCGGATGATAAAATAATGCTTTAGTTTACCATATAACAACGCCCGCTCCTTTATTTCAGCTGTCCTGGTGATATCGTTGTTACTGCCGCCAATGATACAAACTACGTTCTTACCCCTAATTTTGTCCTTATACTGATCCAATGCCGCAATAGACAAAGCACCGGCAGGCTCTACCACAATGGCATCTCTATTGTAAAGGTCTAAAATGGTCTGGCATACCATACCCTCATCAACAGTAATCATATCATCTAAATACCAATTGCAAATAGGATAGGTCAACTGGCCCACTTTTTTCACCGCGGCACCATCTATGAATTTATCTATATCTTCCAGCGCAATTATTTCTCCTGCCTCAATTGATGCTTTCATGGAAGGCGCTCCTTTTGGTTCAACGCCAATAATTTTGGTATTAGGTGAAAGTTCGCTAAAAACACTAATTAGCCCAGAAGCCAACCCGCCACCTCCAATACAAACAAACAGATAATCTATTGGTGCTTTGGATTGAGATATCAGTTCCAGACCAACCGTAGCCTGACCTTCAATAATTTTTGGATCATCAAAAGGATGTACGAATATTTTACCCGTTCGTGCTCCATATTTACTTGCTGCCAACGAGGCATCATCAAAAGTATCCCCTTCCAAAACAATCTCCACCCACTCACCACCAAATAATTTAGTTTGCTCAACTTTCTGTTTTGGTGTAACCGAAGGCATATATATAGTTCCCTGTATCTTTAAATGAAAACAGGCAAATGCCACCCCTTGTGCATGATTACCGGCACTTGCACAAATGACACCTTTAGCTCTGTCTTCATTTGATAATGCACTTATTTTATTGAACGCACCCCTAATTTTATAAGAGCGTACCCGTTGTAGATCCTCACGTTTTAACCTAATTTGACACCCATATTGCTTTGACAGCCTAATACTTTCGGTTAAAGGTGTTTCTTCAGCTATCTCTGCGATTACCTTGGCTGCAAGCCTAACATCGTCCAATTTAGGCAGATAGGATGGTTGCGCTGATTTCATAAAACAATTAAATAATTTATTTGAACATTTATCTGTGGGCACGAACTAAATTGTCCGCTCAGGAACACTTCCTTAAAGTTAACAAAACTACTTAAGATCGTAACTCTTGGAATGTACCTAACCGGACAATCTAAATTTTAGTATTCCTATACCAACCCTAAACAATAGGCTTCATGGCAGTCATTGATTCACGTAAACGTGCACCTACAATTTCAACAGGATGCTCACGTAAAGCCTTGTTTACGGCAATTAGTTGTGCATTATCCACATCATTGTCCATACCCTCTGAGAAATTTTTACCGATTACGTTGGTTTCTATGCCTTTCATAAAATCGGTCAATAAAGGTTTACAGGCATGATCAAAAAGATAACAACCATATTCTGCAGTATCAGAAATTACACGGTTCATTTCAAACAATTTCTTACGTGCAATAGTATTGGCGATCAATGGGGTCTCATGCAAGGATTCGTAGTAGGCAGATTCGGCAATTATACCGGATTCTGTCATTGCCTCGAAAGCCAACTCTACACCTGCCCTGACCATGGCCACCATAAGGACACCATTATCATAAAATTCCTGCTCGGTAATTTCTTGATCACCTGCAGGTGTTTTTTCAAAAGCTGTTTCTCCAGTGGCAGCTCTCCAAGTCAATAAATTTTTATCATCATTGGCCCAATCCTCCATCATGGTTTTGGAATAATGACCGGTCATGATATCGTCCATATGTTTTTGAAATAAAGGTCGCATTATATCCTTTAGTTCCTCTGACAACTCAAAAGCCTTAATTTTGGCCGGGTTGGTAAGACGGTCCATCATATTGGTGATACCTCCATATTTCATACCTTCCGTGATAGTCTCCCATCCGTATTGTATCAATTTAGAAGCATAACCTGGGTCTATACCTTTTTCGATCATTTTATCAAAACATAAAATTGAACCGGTCTGTAACAATCCACAAAGTATGGTTTGTTCTCCCATTAAATCTGATTTCACCTCGGCAACAAAAGAGGACATTAATACGCCGGCCCTATCACCGCCCGTACCCACTGCATATGCTTTGGCTTGCTCCAAACCTTTTCCTTGAGGATCGTTATTAGGATGAACAGCAATTAATGTAGGAACCCCAAAACCTCTTTTATATTCTTCGCGCACCTCAGAACCCGGACATTTTGGTGCCACCATAATTACTGTTATGTCCTCACGTATCTGCATTCCTTCCTCTACGATATTAAAACCGTGAGAATATGATAATGTGGCTCCTTTTTTCATCAATGGCATAACCGCACCAACAACAGCTGTGTGCTGCTTGTCCGGAGTAAGATTGATCACTACGTCCGCACTAGGAATCAATTCTTCATAAGTCCCAACGGTAAAACCGTTTTCAGTAGCATTGACATAGGATTGTCTTTTTTCCTTAATTGCAGCATCTCTAAGCGTATAGGAAATATCAAGTCCGGAGTCTCTCATGTTCAAGCCCTGGTTCAATCCTTGAGCACCGCAACCTACGATTACAATTTTTTTGCCTTTTAAAGCATTTACACCATCTGCAAACTCAGACGAATCCATGAAGCGGCATTTTCCAAGTTGCGTTAATTTATCCCTTAATGATAGCGTATTAAAATAATTGGCCATTTTGTATTTACTTTATTTGATTATTGATAAAATTCTATTAATTAAAATTCTTTTAGAATGGTAGAAATTTTCATTTCATCCTTGGTAACGGATATTCTGCCTGAACGTACAAACTGCATTATTCCATAAGGTTTTAGCTGATCGTGCATTTCATCGATTTCATTTCTTCTTCCGCTTTTGGCGATAACAAAAAAATCTCTTGACACCGTTACTATTTGGGCATTGTTATCCTTAATTATATTCTGTATTTGACGTTCATCGAACAAAAGACCAGAAGCAATTTTGAACAAGGCGGACTCTTGGTAAATAGTTTCATCATCTGTATGATAATATGCCTTAATTACCTCAATTTGTTTCTCTATCTGCCCTACGATGTTATGTACCCATTTTTCTGTAGTATGCGCTACGATCGTAAACTTGGAGACATCGTCTATCTCAGATTTGGAGACGTTTAAACTTTCTATATTAATATGTCTCTTTAAGAATATTCCTGATATCCTGTTCAGTAATCCAACATTGTTTTCTGAATATACCGATATCGTAAACCATTTATTTTCCATAAGCTTTCATTACCTACTCCTTTTAAAAAAGGATTTTATGGTATCGTTATTATTATATATTATTTTTTTACAGCCATAATCAAGCCTGTAGACCAATTCATTTTTGTCAATTGTATATCTTTTCTTTGTTCTAGATATGCAATAAGTGCTGTTACATTGTCTGAATGACCTTCTGGCCAATTAGGTTGTTCCATCATATCATCTATGATATAAAAACCACCAACGTTCAGCATTTGTAGGACCTCATTGATTTCACTGTATTTACCCGGCCATGCATCAGCGAAAATCAAATCGAACCGATCTTCTTGATGTTCCTTTATCCAAATTGCGGCATCCTTACATACAAGCTGTACCCTTTTGTCCTTCCCAAAATATTGGGTGGCTATGGAAATCAACTCTTGATCATTATCTATTGACAATAAAGTAGCATTAGCGTCCATACCGTCTATCATCCATGAAAGACTTAGACCAATACCTGTACCGATTTCCAAGAATCTACCTCCAGGTTTTGAAGATATCAAGGTCTTAAGAAAACTACCCACAAAAAGGTCTGACGGCATCGTAAAACCAATTTCCTTAGATTTTTGCTGTATCTCTTCGTGCAATTTTGGAATATCCTGTATGTTGGTATCGATCATGGTTAGGTTTATTACCTATTATTTTAACCTAACCTCAGATACCGAAGCACCGGAAGGTATCATTGGAAAAACATTATCCTCTTGTTCTACCTTCACTTCCAAAAAGTAAGGTTTGTCAGAAGCTATCATTTCCTGAATGGTCGATTTTAAATCCTTACGTTCAGAGATTCGTTTGGCCTCAATACTATAACCTTCCGCTATTTTTACAAAATCTGGATTTACCATTACGGTAGACGCATATCTTCGATCAAAAAACAATTCTTGCCATTGACGAACCATGCCCAAATGCTCATTGTTCAAAACAACGATCTTGACCGGTAAATTATGCTGAAAGATCACCCCAAGTTCTTGAATAGTCATTTGGTAACCTCCATCACCTATAATTGCGACCACTTCCCTGTCCATTGCACCCATTTTTGCCCCTATGGCTGCGGGCAATGCAAAGCCCATAGTACCCAATCCGCCAGAAGTAATATTACTTTTGGATTGTGAAAATTTGGCATATCTGCATGCAATCATTTGGTGCTGACCAACGTCTGATACTATGACGGCCTTATTATTGGAAGCCAGGTTTATTTCTTCGATTACCTCTCCCATGGTCAGTCCTTCCTTCGTTGGGTGGATATCGTTCTTAATAATAGTATCGAACTCTATTTTATATTTCTCCTTGAACTCGTTATGCCAAGCATCATGCTTGTTTTCGTTCAACAAAGGTAGAAGCAATCCTAAGGTTTCTTTTGAATTTCCTAAAACCGCTACATCTGCATGAACATTTTTATTGACTTCTGCGGGATCAATTTCAAAATGTATGACCTTGGCCTGTTTTGCATAATCCTCTAGCCTACCCGTTACACGATCGTCAAAACGCATACCTATGGCGATCAATACATCACATTCATTGGTCAATAGATTAGGGCCATAATTGCCGTGCATACCAACCATACCCACATTTAAAGGATGTGCGGTATCTAACGCAGATGCCCCCATGATGGTCCATGCAGCAGGAATACCCGATTTTTCGACCAATTTTTTCAATTCATCTTCCGCCTGTCCCAAAATAATGCCCTGTCCCCAAACAATAAAAGGTTTCTTGGCACCATTTATCAATTCTGCAGCAGCCTCAATTGCCTTTGCACTTGGTTTTGGAACCGGTTTATAACTTCTTACACCGGTACATTTTTCATAGGAGAAATCCAATTCATCTATTTGTGCATTTTTAGTAATATCTACCAATACCGGACCTGGCCTACCAGATTTTGCCAAATAGAACGCCTTTGCCATAACTTCAGGAATTTCAGAAGCCTCGGTAATCTGATAGTTCCATTTAGTAACCGGTGTGGAAATACCGATAATATCCGTTTCCTGAAAGGCATCTGTTCCCAGTAAGTGTCTGGTAACCTGACCTGTAATGCAGACCATTGGAGTAGAATCTATTTGCGCATCTGCAAGACCCGTGACCAAATTAGTTGCACCAGGACCAGAAGTAGCAATAGCCACACCAACTTTACCCGAAACACGTGCATACCCTTGGGCCGCATGTGTAGCGCCCTGTTCATGTCTGGTAAGAATGTGTGTAAGTTTATCCTGAAATTTATATAGTTCATCATAGACGGGCATAATTGCACCACCGGGGTAACCATACATTGTATCGACACCTTCGGCCAATAAACAATGAATTAATGCCTCTGCCCCAGAAATCTTGATAGTTTTCTTGGCAGTTGTACCTTTCTTCTTCTCTTTTACTGTTTCCATAATTAATGATCAAATTCAAGCATTGCATTACTGATTACCCTGCCCGACATTATATTGCATCTAGTACTTAATTAAAAGTATACTACTTTTAATTGTTTAAAATTCATCTGTAACACAACCTTGCGAGGCCGATGATACCATGCGGGCATATTTATATAAACTACCCCTTTTCACTTTCAATTCCGGTTGTTTCCAATTCTTTCTTCTCTCTGCCAATTGCGCATCGGTAAGGTTCACGGATATTTCATTCTTTTCCGCATCTATGGTAATGATATCACCATTTTCCAAAAGACCAATTGTTCCTCCATCTTGGGCTTCAGGCGCAACGTGGCCAACCACAAAACCATGGGTACCACCAGAGAAACGACCATCTGTAATCAAGGCTACATCCTTACCCAGTCCGGCACCCATTATGGCCGCCGTTGGTTTTAACATTTCTGGCATTCCAGGTCCACCTTTTGGCCCTTCATACCGGATAACCACAACATCTCCTTTCTTGACTTCGCCCCTACCTATACCTGCATTTGCCAAAAACTCGTCATTATATACCTTTGCCGGTCCAGAGAAGTACAGGCCTTCCTTTCCGGTAATTTTGGCAACGGCACCTTCCGTGGCAAGGTTTCCGTAAAGAATACGCAAATGCCCAGTAGGTTTAATAGGGTTGTTCAACGGTTTAATTACTTGCTGATGCTCCAATAATCCAGGTAGCTCTGTCAAATTCTCCGCAATGGTCTTACCAGTAACGGTCAAGCAATCTCCATGCAGCATACCGTTTTCTAACATAAATTTCATTACCGCAGGTACCCCGCCCACACGGTGTACATCTTCCATTAAAAATTTACCGCTAGGCTTTAAATCTGCCAAAAACGGGGTGGTGTCACTTATTTTCTGAAAATCATCAAGCGTAAATTCTACATCTGCGGCTTTGGCTATGGCCAAAAAGTGGAGAACGGCATTGGTAGACCCCCCTAAAAGCGTTAGCAAACGCACTGCATTTTCAAGGGATTTACGGGTAATGATATCACTTGGTTTAATATCCTTTTCCAACAAGGTCCTCAAGGCCTTACCTGATTGTATGGCATCATTCTGTTTTGCTTTTCCTATTGCCGGATTAGAAGAGTTATAGGGCATGGCCATACCTAAGGCCTCAATAGCGGATGCCATGGTATTTGCCGTATACATACCACCACAGGCACCTGCTCCGGGACATGCGTTCTGGATAACTCCCTTGTAATCCTCTTCGTTCATGGTACCAGCAACTTTTTCTCCCCAAGCTTCAAAAGCGGAAACGACATCTAACTTTTTATCCTTAAAACAACCAGAAGCTATAGTACCACCATATACCAAAACAGATGGTCTATTTAAACGGATCATGGCCATTAAGGCTCCCGGCATATTTTTATCACAACCTACAACGGTAACCAAACCATCATAGTTCATGGCCTGTACTACCGTTTCCATAGAATCAGCAATTATATCCCTAGAAGGTAATGAATAACGCATTCCGTAAGTACCCATGGATATACCGTCACTAACACCAATAGTATTAAAAACAAGACCTACCAACCCACTATCATTTACACCGGTCTTTACTTCCTGTGCCAAATCATTTAGGTGCATATTACAGGGGTTTCCTTCATAACCAGTACTCCCTATACCTATTAACGGCTTTTTTAAATCATCTTCCGTTAGACCTATGGCGTATAGCATTGCTTGTGCCGCTGGTTGTGTTGGATCTTGGGTTACATTCTTACTGTGCTTGTTCAATTCCATAATGTAATTCTCGTATGCTTATCTTATTAGGTTCAGCTAGTATACCAAAGATAAAAGTTTATAAAAGTTTATAATTTTAACAATATTGGACAATATAAATTCATTTCATTTAATTATCACTTAACTAATTGTAATTCAATTAATTAAATAGGTAATTTATACCATATTCAATACTTCAAATCAACTAACAATTCCTATGGATTCTATAAAAAAACCTGTATCAAATTTATCTGATACAGGTTTTTTCCAATAATGAAAAGCTATATCATTCCTACTTTAAGGAATGACACGGACCACATTATGAAAGATATTAATTGATAGCATACTACAATACTACATAATTTTATGATAGGATAAAAATCAATATTGGTTTGTATTATAACACTATACCGGATTCTCGTTAAATAACAATTGAAGATATAAAGACTACTACCAAATAATAGTTTGATTGATTACACCAGTTTAAAATTTATGGGATTACCCACCCTTTTCTGTGCTAAAATACAGATGGCCTTATCCGTTAATTGCAATACCCTAGGATAGCCCCCAGTGGTTTGTCCATCCTTCATCAAGATAATCAACTTTCCTGCGGGAGTTAATTGTACCGTTCCAGGAAGTGTTGCGGAAGTGAGCATGGATAGGTTATGGGGAGTTATTGTTTCATGTACCTGATAGGCCATTCTGTTGTTTTCTTGTGCAACGGTAAATGTTTTTGAAAAAAGTTCCTCTAATTGCCTATCCGTTAAAAGGTCAAATTCCGGTCCTTTACAAACATGAAGGATGGTATCGTCCAGGAAGGAGGCTACTTTAAGCTCGGAAATTTTAGGTTGAAACAATTGTTGGTATTCATAGGCAACAACATCGCCATCCTTAAATCTATTGCTTTCTGTAATAGGTTTATAGTAAGATCGACTTCCCAATATTTTCTTAGCCGTAAAACCACCCTTGACCCCTAGGTAACATCTAAAACCTTTGACCAATTTGCCAAATGAAACAATATCACCGGCTTCTATTTGATAAACCTTATAATTCTGTATGGGCAAGTTGTTCAATGTCGCTAACATTTTTGCTCCTCCCAGCACTATATACGTTTCTTCCTCAAATACCAACGTTGGACCCGTCATGGTAATTTCCAAGACTGCCGCAGTACGTTCGTTTTCCAATAAGGAATTTACCTTGAAAACGGACATTTCGTCCATAACTCCGGAAACGGGCACGCCTTTATTTCTATAAAAGAACCTACCTTCATCTTGGACCGTAGTATAAAATCCCGCTTTTAAAACTTTAAGCATTCAATTGTATTTTTTCCGGTTGATAAATTCCTACTTCGGCCTCAATCTTATGAAGCTTATAGGCCGCTCTTGAAATTTCAAAAAATTCTATTTTATCACCTACATTGACAAAACACGGATTTTCCTTGGATGCATCAAAAATTGGGACGGGACAATTTCCTATAATATTCCATCCTCCTGGAGATTCCTGGGGATATATCCCTGCCTGCTTACCTGCAATACCCACTGCACCTTTTTCTACTTTTGCCCTGGGTGACACTTTTCTGTTGACCTCTAACTTTTCATTTAGTCCTCCTAAATACATAAATCCGGGTAAAAACCCAATACCAAAAACGGTATATTGGGCACCGGTATGCATTGCTATAATATCTGCTATGGAGATATTCAATTTTGCACCTACTTCTTGTAGGTCCAAACCAAATTCTTGATCATAGCATACCGGCAAACGCCAAAGAAATTTGCTTGTTTTGTCCTTATGACCCAATTGAGTATAATAATTTTCCAATTCCAAGGTCAACTTGTTATGATCAATTTCATGCTTTCTATTGACCAACATCAATGAATTATAGGACGGTACCATTTCCCAATCAGGATCGGCAAAACCATTAGATTGCAATATGACCTGATATTGTAATATAATTTCTAGGATTTGTTCATTGACGGTATGTGGCCATTCTATTAAAATAGCATGTACACCAAACGGTTTAATTTTGATTTTAGGGGAATTCACGGTTTGAGTTGTAAATTAAATTCTGGTAATTTAGATGTAATATACGTTAAAATATCAGACGCGGCTGGGGTATCTCCATGAAAACAATAGGTATCCGCATGAATGGGGACATTCATGTTTTCTATAGTTTTTACATGATTTTCTTTTACCATTAATAGTAAATGTTCCCATACATCCTTAGCATTGGTAATTAAGGCATTCTCTTCCTTTCTTGACACCAAACTTAAATCTGTATGATAATTTCTATCCGCAAAGGCTTCCCGTTTAATGTTCCAATGAGCGGAAATGGCCAATTCCGCTATTAAACTGCCATAAGGAACATATAAATACGTATTCTCCCTATATGGTTCAACAGCGTTCAAGAATACCAATGCCAAATTCCTGTTATTGGCAATATCATTATATAATGCACCATGAGGTTTAATATGATGCAATGGCATATCTAGCTTATTACAGATGTTCGTAAATACATTTAATTGCTCCCTAATTTGGCGTATTAAGTTGGTATGTGATATCGTCATGGATACCCTGCCAAAATTTTCCCTATCCGGATATGAAGGATGGGCACCAATAGCTACCTCATGAATTTTTGCCAATTCTAAACAAATTGCTATACTTTCCGCAGAACCTGCGTGACCACCACATGCTATATTACATGAACTGATCAAGGGAAACAATTTTTCCTCATTGCCTACCCCTTCTCCAACATCACAATTTATATCTATGCTTTTCCCCATGTATTACAACAGACCTATAACGCTTAATATACTTTTAACCCCTAAAATTATGGACAATATGATGATAAAGATTCCAATACAATTTTGTACCAGATTATTTTTATAGCTACCCATTACCCCAGCCCTATTGACAACCCAAAGTAAGAAAACTGCTATTATAGGCAACAACAATCCATTGGTTATTTGGGCAAACTTAATTACCTGTATGGGTTTAATTCCAAACGACAAAAAGAATACACCAAGAATTAAGATGATCATCCAAACCAATCTAAATCTGGTGTCGTTTAATTTCGCCTTCCATCCAAAGCAACTATTTGCAACATATGCTGCCGCCAATGGCGCTGTGATTGCAGATGTAATTCCGGCCGCAAATAGACCAATACCCATAAAATAAAGTGCCGCAGAACCGTACAACGGTTCCAAGGCCTTGGCCATATCCATAACACTGTTGACTTCTGTAGTGGTTATGGCAGTAGCAGAAATCATGATACTAATGGACACCAAGCCACCAAGAAAAATAGAAATCAGCGTATCTCGCTTGGCAAGATTCAAATCGCTTTTCAACTTCCACTTTTCACTTACCAATGCAGCATGTAAAAAAAGGTTATAGGGTACTACGGTTGTTCCTACCAGTGCTATGATAGTGAGAATTCCCTTTTCCGGAATTGATGGTATAAACAAACCTTTTAACAATTGTGCAATATTGGGACCTGTGAGTAGCGCAGTTGCCAAGAAAGACAAACTCATGATCAATACCAAGAAGATAAATACCTTTTCCAAGGTCTTATAACTCCCAAAATACAATAGAATAAAAGCGAGGCCACCTAAAATATAAGGATACCAATTACTGTATGACATACCAAACAGTGCTTGCATACCTAACGTAGCACCACCGATATTTCCTGCTTCATATGAGGCATTGCCAATAATAATTGCGCATAGAATTAAACCTATGACACTATTACGAACCCAAGTCGTATGCAGTTCTTGCTTAATAACATCTGCCAAACCTTTTTGGGTAACAATACCCAGCCTGGCCGACATTTCCTGTAAGACATAAGTTGCAAATATGGATAACACCATGGCCCACAACAAACTAAATCCAAAGTCTACACCCGCCAAGGTACATGCGGTAACGGTACCGGGACCAATGAAAGCGGCCGCAACAAGAACACCAGGTCCTAATTTCTTAAACATATGAATAATTATGGGTTGTGTAAATATAATTTTAAAAATATAAAATCGCTCACCTCTTTCAATTTCTATTTCACCACAATTTTAACATTTTAAAATGCAGTTAATCTAAAAATTTGCAGTTCGTCTAAAAGTTGGGAGTCATTCATCGAAACAATATACTATTCTTAAAATATCACGGTTATACATATCCCAAAACTTAAAACTTAACCTATTAATGACTTGTTTAGAATGTAAGAAAGAACTTGGTTATATAGATCATAAAAATGCAATGGATACTGTGGGTGTTGAACTATGCTCAAAACACTACAAGCGTATAGAACTATTAATCAAACAACATGATACCCCACTAGAGGCCGTACAATTGTATTACGCCTTAAAAGAGGCAGGAGTAAATTCTATGTTAGAATGGTGGGACGGTAAAAAATCTATAGATATCGCCATATCACGTGTAAAGTTAAATATAGAAATAGATTCCAAATATGATAAGCTTACGGAACATGAAGCGATCAATAATTTAGAAGAGGCCATGCATTCTTTTAGAAATGGTTTTACGACCATAAGGATTCCGCATATTGTAGTAAGATATTATTTAAACGAAACCGTAAACAATATTATAGGAATCATGGAAGGCCTAAAGGCCAATATCAAGGTAATCAACTAATACAACGACCATGGAGAATTCCAAAAAAGTATATAAAAACCAGATAAGGGCAGCATTGGCAACCTTACTAATAGGTTTTCTAATGCGGGTATTGCATTGGCCCTATGCAGCAGGAATTATCTTTACATCTTTTGCCGCTATACTAATCTTGTATGCGGTAAGGTTTTACAAAAAGGAGGAAAAAAAACCTGTAGACCTGATAAAAATGGCTATGGTCCTGTTTTGGACCACCAATGGACTCCTAACGATCTTAAAATTTCCATATACCCTAATATTCCAAATTGGCACTGCCTTGACCTTTATAGCCTGGTTTGCCATGGAAGGCACGTCTTATTTTATGGACAAAAACCGAAGCATTAAAAACAGCCTTGCAGAAATCATTTGGAATTTTGTAATGGTAGTAGGTGTTCTGACCATTATCTTGGGCGGACTTATGCACTTATTAAGCTGGGATTATAGTATACCTACATTAACGGTTGGCCTTACCATTGTTACCAGTTATATCCTAAAAGATATATTTACATCTTCCAAACCACATAAGGAAGATGACATCAATAACGAAGGTTTATATTTTTAATAAAACGTTAGCCCAACCATCCTTCCCTATCTAAACTTCTGCTCTGGATGGTATTTAATTTATAACTCAATATTTTTATTCAAATATTTTAATTTATTACAAACGAATCAGAGAGGTTTATTTTATTTATAAGTTTATCTATTGATTCGTGATTATATTTAAATTTTTGAAAGAATGCTTGAACACTTAAAATTATGTTTTTATTTAAACTTTGGTATTTATTTAGACTAACATTTAACTTTGGTTCGCCTGTATCTTCCATGTAAGATAATATTCCCAGTGTATCCTTGTTTGTTTTTAAGAAATTATCATACAAACACAACATATTCGACATTAGATAGGATTGATATCTATTACCACTTCTAGAACTGCCTAATGGTATTATTTCCTCAATTTTAACTACTAATTGCTGTAGTGATAGAGAACCTCTTGATAGATTTTGATAAAACACTATGTGGTTTATTTTACAATGAATTAAAAACAGCAAGCTAACAGGAAATATATTCTCATGTTGTTCAAATGTATTTAGTACAATAGCTGTATGACCATAGATTTTTTCTATTTGCCTTAATATTACATGATTATTTGAAAAAATTATTTTTGAAATGGCTTTAAAAGTATCTTCCTCCCCTTTAAAATCATTATTATTCTTACGAACAGGTAGGTTGAAAAAATGACTAAATCCGAAATATTTAAATAAATAATCACAGAATGCATTTTTATCAGGTTCAGGAATTGAATATTCTACATCTATGAATCTTCTTAAATATTCTTCAGAATTTATACTTTCGCTACCATAAAAACCTTTAACAGCATTTTCCAACTGTTCTTTATCAATTGATAATACAAACACAATACCCTTTACACTGAACAAATGTTTTATTTGTTCCAAAACTTCAACTGAATAATTAGGTCTACATCTATCCAATTCATCAATTATAAATATGACAGGCTTATTAGAATCAATAGTAGCTACATATTGTTCTAGAATATTTCTAAATTCTGTTATGCCTTTTTTTTTGTTATTATATTCTTTTAAACTATCCTCAAGCTCTTTTACAGAATATTTACCAATACCATTTAACAAATCGGCTGTAGATTCTCCTAACCTTTTTTCTACAGTATGTTTAATTATTTCTGGAACGGCTTGCTTTATAAGTGGAAGTGCCTTTGAAAGTACAGTTTTAAATAACTCTTCTCCTTTTCCTACTATTTCCTTTAATTCTGCTAAAAGTGCGATTATAACATCTTCTTGAAAATCATTTTCCCAAGCATTAAAATATAGAGTAGTGAAATTTTCGTTCATCAATTGTTGTTGCCACATTTTGACAAATGTAGTCTTACCACTTCCCCATCGATTGTTAATAGCTAAAACAAAACCATCATTATAAGTACCAACTATTGAAGTTAGTATTTTTGCATATTTATCTCGACCAAGCTTACAATTAAGAAATGGTTTAGAATCTTTTCCCTGCGGGATATAAAGCTCTTCATGTCTAATTACCATAACAAAAATATAGTATAATTAATTTTAAACTCTTACTTGTAATTATATTAATATAGATTAACTTGTTCATGATAAAATATAAAAACTAGATTTTTACTTAAAAGCAAATAATTATATTTAGTATCGCTAATACCTCTTAATAATAAATGATCTTAAAATAAAAGTGCTCAAGTTCATAAATTTATTATTCAAAAAAATAGATAAAATATGCAATCCTTTCGTTTTAAATAACATATTAAAATCCTAGAATACTCATTACTTTAATTTAGATTTAAGTTCTTCTAGTTTCTTTTCCTTTAAAATTATAAGTTCAAACACGTCATCATTTGCAATTTTCAAATGTTCAACCCTTTTCCTTGCGGTAAAAACTCTTTTTTCGGCTCCTTTTAATTTTGTTGAATATAAGTCAATAAGTGCTGCAATGGAAGGTGTTCGCATTCTTTCTTTTTCTAATTCTTTCTTATTAAATTCTACCTCCCATTGTTGATTTTTTAAATTATTGACAGCATTATTATAATTTAAAATTGCATCATGAGAATGTAATTCTAATAATTCAACTTTTAAAAGTGCAATTTCTTCTTCTATTTTTTCTTTTGATTCGCAGGATATTAAGATTAAAAGAAATATTAATACGGCTTTTTTCATTTTAGTGAATTTAATTGAATCTAAAACTACAAAAATACCTTTCCATTAAATTACCACAAGCACCATATAGCCCATTTAAAACAATTTAAATTTAAAGCAGTTAATCCATGTTGTTAGCCACTTTAAAAATCTACTAACATTTTATGATGGAAAGAAATATAGGTAAGTCTAATTAAATATAGAAAATAACTCATTTGGAAGGAAAACTTTAAATTCGTTATTATAGGACTGGATTAGATTAAAATATAGAATCCTCGTAAACCGCTATCAATAAATCTGATTTCAATAATTGTTCTTTTAATTTATTATTTTCCTTTTTAAAATCAGATTTCAAACTATCGATTTTGTTATTGATAGAATTTATCTCTTCTTGAGTAATATCCGATTTTTTTGTTAATATAGAGTAACTTGAAAATAATAAACTCATGGAAGATATTACAATTGGTACCCACCAATAAAGAGTTTTTTTATTAGAAGCCTTTTTTACTTTCCTTTCCATGTGCAAATCCTTTTCATTTTGTTCATATAAACTTGTAAATCCACCAATTTTTAAAAAGGATTTTGTTAAATCAGTCTTATAATATATTATTCCTGAATCGTTTTGATCATATTGTATGCCTTGTCTAATTTTAAAATATTTATGGTGGTGTGTAAATATATTTTGGGCAACATCTCTAAATTTGTCTATGTCGTTCATAGGATTACCAAGAGCCTTGTACACATTTTCTGCCTTGGAATTATTATGATTCATTACATATGTTAATATTCTATCTTTTAATTGTGCTATTCCTAATTCGTCCATTCTTAATGTTTTTTAATAATAACTTTCGTAATATTTATCAGAAAAATAGTAGATTTTAAAATGCTTTTTTACCTAAAATTTTATTAGTTATAAAATTTACCTAATTAAAAAGAATGAAGTATAACTAATATAATAGTTATTCTTACTATTATATTTTTTTTTAAACTACCAGGCCAATATTGTTTTTATAAATTTCGTTCCATCAATCTTTTTTTAGAACAAAATCGCATTTATATAAGCTCATTGAATATTTAAATAATTTCAATTCTTTGATAATAATATTAAGCTATCAAATAAAAAATCATTGAATATTAATTACAAATTATTAAAAATAGTTTTTGCTTATAACAATTTAGTGTATATCGATTTAATACTACAACATATCCAAGTAAGAAAAGAGATGAAAAATTAAAAGTATAATTACGGAACTAAAATCACATTTGGAATACTTTATATTACTTGAAACTCTGTTTCCTATCCAATATGTTGCTATTGAAAAAATTGAAACCAATGTTATTGCTCCAATTAGAATAATACCGTCTGAAACAAGTTTAGACATAATAAAAAAAACCTTTTGTAGGATATCCCAATAGATAAAAGAGAAAAGACTTGACAAATACCCCCGCATAAAGTCGAAACTATGACAAAGAGAGCTAAATGCTCTATAACAAATTTTAGATATCTTAAGGAAAGGCTCTCTAACTTTTTAGAGGGTTCTTCTACCTTACTTTCCATAACTTAAAATAACAAAAAATAGGCTTAACTCGTAAGAAGCCAAGTAAATACTGCTCCTATCGCAGCACCAATGGCGCCAGAAATTATAGTGCTATTATTAATCTTATTCCAAAGATTCATCATATATGACGGATTAAGCCTTTTCTTTTCCTCCTCAACGAATTTATACGCCCCTTTAATCTTTGCTTCCGCAAAATTCTTCCCCTCCAAAAAGACAAAACAATCGTGCTTTATAGGCATATTCCTTTCAATCGTTCGGTTTAGCACATTATACTGAACTAATCTATTGGCCATTAAATCGGTAGGCTGTGGATTGTTTGTTATTTCCAGTACCAATTTTCCCTCTCGGCTCACAGTTTGCATAATCATATCCATCTTTTTGCGCTCTTCATCAATGCCCATTAATCTTATTGTCATTTTAGCCATTATATAAAATTTAGATTAAAACATCCTACAAAATTACTTAATCCTACAAAGCCTAACTGCCTGTTTTGTTAATAGTTATCAACCTAACAAAAGCAACTTAACAGGCTATACCTTTAACCCCTAACCACTTAAAATATTATTAATAATAATTGTATTTTTATAGAATCCCAATTATAGTAAGGATAGGAAACCTCGTCCAATGGCAAAAATGTTAAAGTTTACTAAATCTACCAGACAACTTACAATCAAAAATCCGGATACTGGAGAGTTTTGTATCTGTATACAACTCATTTTAAATCTTGCTATAAAATAGATTATACACTAATTTACAACAGGATTAAACTAATGCAGAACCTTGAACGCGATAGAAAGCAATCAATGACCCTCGGGCTTAGAAAGGTAGCCGAAATACTCTGCTTTTATCTGATACGAAAATATAGGAGTAATTGAGAAATAGCCAAGGTCAAAACGTTCGCAAAGTACAATATCCCAGAGAGCAGGGTACGGACCTTTTTAAAAAAGTGGGAATGTTAAAAGAGTCAAGCCCTGTAATTAAGTTTTAGAGATTTTTAAACTTTGTACCCAAAACCGGATAAAACCATTTCGATAGGAGTCCACACAATCAGCTCATGTATCTCGTAATAGCAGTAGATTAAAAACAAAGCTCCCAGAAACACTACAAAGGCCGTTCCAATGTAATCTGATATATCTCCTCCTAAATCTTTGAACCATCCTATCATCCCCTTAAAGAAAAAAATATCCATTAGATAGAGAAAGTATAATGCACCACCGTAAAGGGGTACTAGGAATATAGTACTTAGCTTTAGCAATATCCCAATAATTCCCATATTTGAATCATACTCCATATTAATGGCCAAAAGAACATAAACCAAGAATGCATAGGCAAAGAACAGATATAAGGTCTTGTTATTCGCATAGTCCCGTTTTACCTCGTAAATAGTCTCTTTTAGCTTCAAAATAACGTAATTAGGTAGTATAGCCCAATAATTATAATGTGAAAATGGGGTAAATATTGCATGATTTGATCAACTTGTTAATGATACCAAATATTATATATATAACAATTGTATTTTAATTATTAACGTAAATAATATTTATAACATATTGTTATATTTAGTAATGTCTATAGTGTCGGAATTCTAAATGTTAGAGCTATCTAATGGATAGTGGTGGTATGATCAGTAGGGATATAAATTACGCACTAAAAAGACAAAAAGCCTTTTAGAGGGTGGTAATCCATAGAATTGTATTTTTCAAATTCAATATAGATACCTTTCCTAACTCTTTCGGGAGAATAAATATTAGTTGTTGCCGCCCTATCGGTCTTAATCTTAGCCCTCGACGTATTTATTTTAGTCTTGACGTTATTCTCTAGAGACGTGATCTCTCCACCCAAAAATATACTGTCTACAAACATTTGAATTGTTTGGTATTCGCTTACCCTAACTATTTCATATTCTGATTCTACTCTGTAATTGAGTATAATAAGGGGTGCAATAATCAAGATTATTCCTAGAACGGTTAAAAATTAATATATTGAATCGGTTGGTATACTGTCGAATTCCATTTAATGGGTTTATAGTTCGTGAAAATTACAAATCACATCTATAAAACACTAATGAGGAGATGAGAATAACACTAGGTTTTGGCTATTATACAGCCTAATAAGCAAGTGGATTATAAAGGTATTTCTAATTGCTGAATTCGTTAGCGTAATACTAAGGTATCTCAGCTATATTCAATTAATGTCTATATTTAATTCAAAATAATTCTTCCGAATAACCTTCGATTTTTTTTAGTAGTTTTTCTGCTTTTTTATAAAAATTTTTCTTTTCGTCTTTAGAAATATCATCTTTAAAAGTTTCCTCAATTGTATTTATTACCTTGTGGGTTAAATCAAAATAATGCTCCCTAATTTCCTGCTTCATTTTTTCTTGATATTTATGACGTTCATCTTTACTTTGGGTTTTAGTCGCATCCTCCAATTCAAAAAGTATCTTGTCTTTAATCATTTTGGCCTCTTTAAGAAGCATTTCACGTTCCATCATAGCTTCTTCTTTTAATAATAAATCAACTTCCTTTTTTTCAAATTTAATTTTTAGTTCTTCTTCACTCAACCTACTTTCATCTTTAGCGCCATTTACATAGCTTATTATCGACCATAACAACATAAAGGTTGTTATGACACAAATTATAACAATAAAAAAAAGATTATTCATAGTTTAAAATTTGAAAAATGCATTTCCATCAATAATATGGTACTTCAATCTCTCTATTATATGAACTAGGCAAGTTCCTATTATTGAATAATAAGCTGCACTAATCAAGCCTTGTGTTATTTCTAATTTTTCATCGATACTATATAGAAATCCAAATAATAAAGAAAGAAGTATCGCCATTGAAAAAACACCGCTATTTCTTGAGCTTACGCATACGGTAATTGGGTATACCGAGGCGAAAAGGAATAGTGATTTTACTTCTAATTCTTCAGCTATAAACTCAATAAAAATTGGTGCAGCTGGAATTATTAATATGAATATGATACTTGAAATAAATGAATTTAAACCACCTTTTTTATTTGAAGCCATAAAAATTTTAATATTTTAATAAAAACAATTGCTTATTATAGAAAAAACCAAAATAAGAAAAATCGATTTATTATTTATATTTACATAAAACAAATGTCCGTCTTTAGATGGTTGGTTACCTCCCCAACCTTTAAATGGATTATGATATACTTATCTGAGTCCCCCACTTGTACGGCAGCCTTATAGTCTTGGTCTAGCCAGTAAGTCACAACAGGCATACCAGTTATGTTGAAGGTAATATCTAGGCTAAACCAATTATCTTTAAAGCTTACGCTAATCCACTTGATATACTTACGAATGAAGCTCTGCTTATTCTTGAAGTAGGTATTCCGTTATATGTAGCCTAAATCCGTCCCTACCTGCTTTAATTTGTCTTTGAAGTTATGGTAAGATTTCAATTCCTTTATCAATATTTACCTCAACTACTATCGTTGTGGCTTCTACACCAAAAACTGCACTCCCATAAACTTTTGTAAGCATTTTTAATCCTTTGGTCTAAAAATAAGGATTTCTTTACTTTTTTGAATTTCTTCCTTGTTCATCATCATTTTCCTGAACTTACCATCCACATACATTTGCGCCTGGTCTTGATAATGCCTACTAAAAGGATTTCCTGATTGGCCAGTGGGCAATATGCTTACACTGTTCTCCACATCAGAAAAATCTATTATTCTTCTGGTAGATGGTCCAGAACTGGTTTTGTACAATCCCGTATCATCATAAGGAAAGGCCATATTACTGATGACTTCCCTAGACCCCTCAACCTCAAAGGGACCTACGTTAAAAAATGAGCGTAATGCAGCAATCTGACCTATAGGATGGGTGTGCTCCAAAGTATGTACTTTTTTCCATTGCCATTCATTAATATTGGTACCAAAATCATCCCTTAACGAAACAAGAGCCTGTTCAAATGAACTATTGACAATATCGTTTATTGTTTCCTCACGGTCATTGGTCGCAATATCATCCCACCATACAGAAGCGTCATTTTTGGATAAAGGTGCAATTATCCTTTTCATTAGATGGGTACTTAAGAACTGAGAGAACAACTCATCACCTAGTTCATCTTTAAAAGTTTGCTTTAACAGATAATATACCCAGCGGTTATATACCGTTCCTTCAATAGATGAAAGCTCATAGTTGCCATCCCACAGATTTAATAAATCAATGACCTTTAATTCCTTTTCCTTCAAGGTAGAAATATCAATATACTTCGTTAGATTATAGACGATTTCGGGTTCTACCGAAGAGGTAACATCTGTAATCATTTGAGTGGCCGAATTCAAGTCCCAGTCATTTTTAGGCTCCAATAATTCTACGATTCTTTTAGCCCTGTTCTCTGGTAGATAGTAACCAGGATAAAGCATACCCGCTATGGAATCCGGCTGATTATTGGCAGAATACACATAATGGGAAGGCGGGTTTATGGCCTGTGGATTTTCATGAAAGGGCAACCATTCCTTTTCTACTGGAAGCCCCTGCCCTTCTTCATAAATAAATTTTGTATGGACCGAATCAGGAATGTGATAAAGTTTTGCCGTAGCGAACCAGGCAATATTACCTTTTGCATCGCCATACATAACATTTAGACCAGGCGCATGAATTTTAGGCAAGGCAGATTTAAACTGCGTGATATTTGTGGCAAAACTTAAATTAAACAAGGCATCTATAACCTGGTTTTCCGTTTGCGTATAAACCCATGACATGGCTATGGGCCTGTCTCCGGTTATTTGGTCCGCAATTCCATTTAAGACAGGCCCATGAACCGTTTTACGATACTTAAAATTTACAGCTTGTGCATCTTTGACCTTAATGGTCTTTTCTACAATTTCATAATCGACAAACCCATCTTGTGCCCAGTATTGGTCCTTATTCGTAGGGTTTGGCCGTTCGTAATAAAAGTCTACATCATCATTCTCAAACATGGTCAACCCATAAGCAATTTCCCTATTGTGACCCAGTAATGGAAAAGGAATACCAGCTATATGATATCCGTATTTAGTATACGATGGTGTTTCTATATGTGCTTCATACCAGACAGATGGTTGCGCAAAACCTATATGTGGATCATTCGCAAATATTACTTTTCCGTTTTTTGTTTTTTCAGGAGCAATGACCCAGCTATTACTACCTTCAAACAACGGAATTTCCAAATTGCCCAATGCATTATTAACCATTGCAGTTAATTGATTTTGAACGGAATCATTAGGAGTTGGCTTATAATTTTTTATCCATTCCGTATCTACATTGGAACCCACCTGAAGGTCCATTAAATATTCCGGCCCTAATTTTGCATGAATAGTGGTTAACAATGGATCTGTTTTATGTGCCATGGCAAAACTAAAGGCCATATAACCAATGGTATTGTAAATATCCTCCAGGACAAAATCTCGCTTGTCTATACCGGTCAAATAAAACTCTATAGGGGTTGGGCCTTCCGCGATAAATTGATTAATACCCGATAAATAGGCCGAAGCCAATTCAACTCCTTTATTTTGTCCATCTAAATTGGCGACCGTTTGCTTAGTGGCGTCTGAAATACCCAATGACAGAAAAAATTTATCGGTATCCACCAAATCCGGACCAAATACTTCGGAAAGTCCACCACTTGCTATTCTTCGTAATAGCTCCATTTGCCATAAACGGTCCTGGGCATGTACGTATCCCAATGCCCTGAAAGCATCTTTTTCGTTGGACCCGTAAATATGGGGAACACCATAATCATCATAATAAACACTTACCTCCTGTTGTAAACCTGAAAGTTCCTTATTGCCAGAATAATCAGGCTTAAGGGTATAGGTAAATATTCCTACTGCTATAAGCAACAAGACAATGATGACCAGCAAAAATTTGCCAATTTTTTTTAATGTTTTCATAGTTATTTCGGGGAAAGTTATTTCCACCAAGTTATAACTATTTTTAACATAAAGGGCTCGCAACTCTGCTTTTTACTGACAAGTAGTCAACATCTTACAAAATTAAAGGTCTATTTTGCATTCCCTAGGCCTTCTAAAAGCCAATTTTTATACGTGGGAATATCGGTATTCTGTATAGCAGTATTCAAAACCTCCAAATCTGGGGACAACAGCACATAATAAGGTTGGGAAATTGAATTAAAATTTACTTCCTGAAACGTACCCCATTTTTGCGCAATATTATTGATTTTCTTAACTCTACCACTTTCAAATTGGAAATTGAATTTTTCGGATTCCGGTAATTCCTTTCTATCGTCCGTATATAATGAAATCAATACAAATTCATTTTTAAGCAATGGATATATTTCACCATCGCTCCATACGTTTTCCTCCATCTTTCTACAATTCACGCATGCCCAGCCGGTAAAATCCAATAAAATGGGCTTATTGACCTCTTTGGCATATGCCAGACCACTCTCAAAATCCTTAAAACAATCTATACCTAAGGGACAATCACTTTCTTGTTCAAAAATGCTATAAAATTCCGGTGGCGGAAAACCGCTCAATAATTTTAAGGGAATAACCTTAACAATACCCAATACGAGATACATGGTAAATACCAAACTGACCACCCCAGTAAATTTACGTCCAAGCGATAGTTTTTTTACCGGTGCATCATGCGGAAATTTATAGAGCCCAAACAAGTATAAGGTCATAGCAACACCAAGAAGAATCCAGATTCCTAGGAAAATTTCACGCTTTAATATTCCCCAATGACCTACTAAATCTGCATTGGAAAGAAACTTTAAAGCCAGTCCTATTTCCAAAAACCCAAGCACCACTTTTACGGTGGTCATCCATCCACCAGATTTGGGCAAGGAATTCAACCAAGCCGGAAACAATGCAAAAAGTCCAAAAGGCAATGCCAATGCCACACCAAATCCGGTCATTCCAGCAGTAAGGTTGGTAGCAATTTCACCCTCTGCCAAGGTTGTACCACCTAATAGACCGCCCAATATTGGTCCAGTACACGAAAAGGAAACAATGGCCAAGGTGACCGCCATAAAAAATATACCCAAGACCCCGCCAACTTTTGATGAGGCAGCATCCATCTTATTGGCCCATGAGCTAGGCAGTGTTAATTCATAATAACCGAAGAACGAAAACGCAAAAAATATAAAGATGATAAAAAACAAAAGGTTCAACCATACATTGGTGGCTATGGAGTTTAATATCTGCGAATCTACAGAATCAAATAAATGAAAAGGTAAGCTTAACAAAAAGTAAATCAGCACAATAAAAAAGCCATACAGAAGTGCATTAATAATCCCCTTTGATTTTTTCTTGGTCTGTTTGGTAAAGAACGATACCGTAAGCGGTATCATAGGAAATACACAAGGTGTCAATAAAGCAATTAATCCGCCAAGAAATCCCAGTCCAAAAATTACCCAAATATTGGTGCCAGCCGTAATATTCTCCTGCCCTTTAACAAGAAGTTCCTTGTTCGTTAAGTCTAACCGAAGTTCCTTGCTCAACGCCAAACTCCTATCATCTACAGTTACCTTCTTAGCTTCTGCCGTGGAACCATCCAACCTAAAAACAAATTGCTTGTCCATAGGAATACATACCTCCTTACATACCTGAAAGAACAAGTCAACCACAATTTCATTAACAACGGTATCCTTTAATTTTATACGCTGTGTAAAAATGGCATTGTCCTTAAAATAAGTCTCGTCCACTTCAAAAATATCACTATACTCTACAATAGTTTCACTTTCATTAGTGCCCCCTATCAACTCATAGACCGTTCCATTGCCATTATAAGTAAATTCACTTGGCAAGGAACCATTTTCTGAAGTAAACTGGGAATACACATGCCATCCATCCATGATATTGGCTTTCATAACCAAATCATATTCCGTCTCTGAAATTTTATTGACCTGCTGTTCCCAAACTACCGGATTTTCATCTGTCTGTGCTTTTACGGCAAATGGCCATACACACAAAAAAAGAATGAGCACTAAATTTTTTATCATGTTATTTCTATTTTTAAAATCTTTTGGGCATTATCCACGACCTTAAATCTATTGTCCGCACGCATTCCTACCACCCAAACAATCTGATCTTGCGAGCATAACAACCAAATATTCTCTTTTGATAGGATATCCAATTTTTCATCCTTAAAAAATTTGGCCAATTTTTTTTTGCCATTTAACCCTATTGGATAAAAGTAGTCGCCCTTTTTCCATTTCCTTAACGTCAAAGGATATTTTAACGTATTTTTCTGTACGTAAATTATGTCTCTTGAATTATCATAACGTTGAGAGACCTCTGAAAATTTAAGTGATACCGGGTGTTTAACAACTACTGCATCCTCCCTAATATCATAAGAATGTTTATCATTATGAGTTTGTACAGGAGAGAGCAATAAAAACTCACGATTCTTTACCAAAATATGTGTATTGGACCGTATAAATTTACCGCTTAATCCGTCCAAAATGGATTCAAGATTTTCCAGTGCCCTAAATCCGTATTCATAAAATAGTCCATGTAAGTAAGTAGACAATGGATGTAGCTTCTTTAATTTGATAATAGGGATTTGATATCCATTTCCCTGTGGAACGAACAATTCTTTCTTTAATTCTTCTAGATATGCATTGGCTATCGTGTTGGTTTGTTCTAAATACCGCAATGTATTTTTAAAATTCTCCGAAAAGGTTGGGTGAAGTTCCTTTAGAATTGGAACAAGATCGATCCTAATTTTATTTCTAAGATACTTGGTATCCGCATTACTACTATCTTCCCTCCAACGTATATTATTGTCCTGTGCATAGGAAGCCAACTGCTCCCGTGTAAAAGGTAATAATGGCCTTCTTAAATATGTTGTTTTGGCCGGTATTCCCGTTAGGCCTTCAATACCGCTTCCCCTTGATAGGTTGATCAAAAATGTTTCAAGATTATCGTTGGCATGATGTGCGGTCAACAGTAAAGAAATGCCTTGTTCGCCTAAAATTTTAAGAAACCAGGCATAACGCAATTCCCTACAGGCCATTTGCATGGAAACTTTATGTTGGTTGACATAGCCCAAGGTATCAAAACGGGTTACAAATATTTGACTATTAAGTGATTTTGCCAATGATCTTACAAAATCTTCATCTCCATCACTGGCATGACCACGTAGGCCAAAATTGCAATGTGCCATTGAAAACTGCAAACCTAATTCCTTACAAAGTACGCAAAGAACCACACTGTCCAATCCACCACTACAGGCAATTAAAAAGTGATTGGTCAATAACTCCGGAAAGTCTAATTCAATATGTTCCCTAAAGGCTTTTAACACGGGATAAAGGTACAGAAGTCACATAAGATTATTAAAAACATATACCAGTATTTTTAAGCTTACTATTTTAATGGTATAGAATTAATGCCCAAAAAGAAGCTTTACCTAAAAAGACATGTCATTTCTTTTTAGATTTCTTTACTTTCACTAAAATATACTATACTTCTACGACTACATTACCTTCTTATCCGCTTTAATTCTTTTCAACTACATTTTCCTTCTTAAAGCTATCACATAAATGTTGCCAGTTATGCCGTTACAACTCCATACCGCACATTCCTAAAATATGTCAAATGACCTACCATTAAAATTTATTCATGCCAACTACAGAGTTAACTTGACCAACCTATGATTGTTAGATTTTGAAAATTTGATACCCACAAATATTAAAAGCAAACCCAAAAGCCCTAATTTATAGAAGATTAGGAATTTATTTTAAATACGGAATACCTTAATTTATTTTATCTAATTTTGCGCCAGTGAACATCCAAACATACTGTTATAGAAGTATATAGGATATATAAAAAGTAATGAGCAACGCTAGAACCAGATTGTTTTTTTTGGATGCCATACGCGCTTGGGCCATTTTGATGATGCTACAAGGGCATTTTATAGATGGACTTTTAGACAATGCCTTTAGGGATAGCTCAAATTTAGTGTTCAGCACTTGGAAATATTTTAGGGGTATTACCGCGCCAGTATTCTTTACCGTATCCGGATTCATTTTTACGTTCTTATTGATTCGTTCGCCCCAAACGGGCTGGAACAATCCCCGTGTAAAAAAAGGTTTAAAAAGAGGATTGGAGCTATTGGCAATCGCATATTTGCTAAGAATGAATCTTTTTGGCCTGTTCAAAGGGGAAATTTATGATTCATTTTATTTGGTGGATGTTTTACACTGCATAGGTCTTTCATTACTATTTATTATAGCGTGCTATTTACTGACGTTTACCAAACAAAAATGGATTTTCCCTGGTGTATTGGCAGGCACAACGTTGGTTTTGTTCATTTTTGAGCCGATTTATAAATCAATGAGCTTTGAGATATTACCTCAATTTCTCGCCAATTACTTTACAAAAGCACATGGTTCGGTATTTACGATTATACCATGGCTGGGCTATGCCTCTGTAGGTGGATTTCTTTCCGTTATTTTCACCAAGTTTCAGGAACACAAAAAGTTGTACACCGTTCTTATACCAGCATATATTGGTGTTGGATTGACTTTGATTTTTCTTTCATCGGATTTTTTCAATACGGTTCACGAGATGACCGGTATAGCTTTATTTGAAGCGATATATTCTAACAATTACCTATTTATTAGACTTGGTGATGTGTTATTGGTCTTTTCCCTATTTATTCTTCTTAGAAGTTTCTTAATGAACGCTACGTGGTTAAAAATTGGTCAGAGTACATTGTCCATCTATGTGATACATTTTATCATTTTGTACGGTAGTTTTACAGGAGTAGGCCTATATAGGTTTTTTCATCATTCCCTAACTCCGTGGATAGCCATTCCCGGGGCAATAATGTTTATGTTCATTTGTTCTTTTTTGGCCCTGAAATATGAAGACCATAAAATAGAATTTAAAGCCGGTATTTCTTCCTTTTTATCCATAGTAAGGATTTATTTGGAACAATTTGCACTAATAGCCTTTGAAGTCTTAAAAAGCGTTACGGAAAAGGTATTACGCACTTTAGGCCTAATTAAAAATTAATTTTTGTTCATAAAAAAAGCAGCCTGTTCAAGGACTGCTTTTTTATTTAATTATTACAATCAATATTTATATATGCAGTGCGCGATCGTCAGTTGCGGCCAACGCTGCCTCTTTAACAGCTTCCGCATAAGTTGGGTGTGCGTGGCTCATACGCGAGATATCTTCTGCTGAAGCCCTAAATTCCATAGCTGTAACCGCCTCTGCAATTAAATCCGCACAACGTGCCCCGATCATATGAACCCCTAAAACCTCATCGGTCTTTTTATCGGCCAATATTTTTACAAATCCATCCGTGTCCATACTGGCCCTGGAACGGCCCAGTGCACGCATTGGAAACTGTCCAACCTTAAAATCAACGCCCGCTTCCTTCAACTCTTCCTCGGTCTTACCTACAGCGGCAACCTCTGGCCATGTATATACAACGCCAGGAATCAAATTATAATCAATATGGGGTTTTTGGCCCGCCAATTGTTCTGCAACCAAAGTACCTTCCTCTTCTGCCTTATGTGCCAACATTGCACCTTTTATAACATCACCTATAGCATAAATGTTATCTACATTGGTCTTTAAATGCCCATCTACGATCACTTTGCCCCTATCATCCAAGGCAACTCCTGCAGCCTCAACGTTCAACCCATCTGTAAATGGTCTACGTCCAACGGCCACTAAACAATAATCCCCTTCAAAAACAACCTCTTGCCCTTTTTTGTCATCAGCCTTTACTATTACCGTATCCCCTTTTCGTTCAACGGATTTAACTTTATGGGATAATGCAAACTTTATCTTTTGCTTTTTCAACACTTTGGTCAATTCTTTGGAAAGGGCACCGTCCATTCCCGGAATAATACGGTCCATAAATTCCACTACCGTAACCTCCGCACCAAGACGCTTATACACCTGACCTAATTCAAGGCCAATAACCCCACCGCCAATTACGATCATGTGTTTGGGTACCTCTTTCAACTTTAATGCCTCTGTAGAAGTAATGATACGTTCTTTATCCAATTTTATAAAGGGCAAGGTAGAAGGTTTGGAACCTGTTGCTATAATAATATGTTTAGCTTCAATATCTTCTGACTTACCATCGTTCTTTTTAATAGAGACATGTGTTGCGTCCTTAAAGCTCCCAACACCCTCATAAACGGTAATCTTGTTTTTATCCATTAAAAACTCAATACCCTTAGTAGTCTGATCAACGACACTTTGTTTACGGGCAATCATTTTTTCCAAATTGACCTTTATTTCTCCTGGTATTTCAATACCGTGCTCATCAAAATGTTTAATGGCATCCTCATAATGATGTGAAGAATCCAACAACGCTTTTGAGGGTATACACCCAACATTTAAACAGGTTCCGCCCAAAGTGGAATATTTTTCAATTATTGCTGTTTTCATTCCTAGCTGTGCACAACGTATTGCCGCTACATATCCACCAGGTCCAGAGCCTATAATGGCTACATCATATTGATCCATAAAATATTTGTTTTCTAATGTCTTACAAAATTAATACTATTTTTAGTTTTACAGGGGTATAGCCGTAGAATGCTTTACCTCTTTTATGGTAAAAGAACTCTGTGTACTACCAATATGGCTCATAGCCGTAAGTTTATTGACCATAAAATGACGGTAAGCATCCATATCCTGCACATGTATCTTCAACAAATAATCATAGTCACCGCTTAAATGGTGGCACTCTACTACCTCTTGTAATCGTAATACCTGAGCCTCAAACTGAGCAATATTATCCTTGACATGCTGTACTAGTTTTACATGGCAAAAAACGGTAAAATTTCTATTGACCTTGGCCTTGTCCACTAAAGCTACATAATTCCTAATGGCCCCGGTACGTTCCAAACGCTTTATACGTTCATAGATTGCGGTGGTTGACAAACCCAATTGCAGTGCATATTCCTTATTGGTTTTCTTGCTATTGTCCTGTAAAAGAGCCAATAGCTTAATATCCTTATCGTCTAGTTTCATTTTGATTAATTATCTAAATAACAGATGTAATAGCTGTAAATATAAATTTAAAATCTAAAAAAATATATATTATAGAATTAAAATCTACAATTGAACAAATGCATTGACAATTATTTTACTATAGACTAGATTTACTTAAAATATTATTCATGAGCACAAAGCATAGTAACAACTTACAGGACCTTCAATATTTTGGAGAATATGGTGGAGTCAATCCATCTATTTCGGATTCATCTACCTATACCTTTATCTCGGCCAAAACCATGTTCGATACCTTTGAAGGTAATACGGAAGGGTGTTACCTATATAGTAGGCATTCCTCACCGTCCAATCTATATCTGGGCGAAGCCTTGGCCGCACTGGAAGGCACGGAGACCGCTAATGTTACGGCAAGTGGCATGGGTGCCATTACCGCAGTAATACTACAATTGTGCAATACCGGTGACCACATTATTAGTAGCAGGACCATTTATGGAGGTACTTATGCGTTCATGAAAAACTTTTTGGTCAAATTGGGGATAACCACCACATTTTTGGATATCACAGATTTAAAAGCGGTGGAGAATGCCATAACCCCAAATACTAAAATGATCTATTGTGAAAGTGTGAGCAATCCCCTATTGGAGGTAGCCGATATTTCTGCGCTTTCGCGCATTGCCAAACAGAACACCTTACCATTAGTGGTTGACAATACGTTTTCACCGCTTACCGTATCTCCTGCAAGACTTGGTGCCGATATTGTTATCCACAGTCTTACCAAATTCATTAACGGAACCAGTGACTGCGTTGCCGGTGTGGTCTGCGGCTCAACCGAATTTTGTTTAGCCCTTAAGGATGTGAACAATGGAGCGGGAATGTTATTAGGAAGTACTTTGGACAGTATGCGGGCAGCATCTATCCTTAAAAATATGCGCACCTTACACATTAGAATGAAACAACATAGTACAAATGCACTATACTTGGCCAAAAAATTTGAACAAGACGGTTTAAGGGTCGTATATCCTGGGCTATCATCTCACCCAGGTCATTTAATTATGGAAGACCAAATGAATCCGGAATATGGCTATGGCGGATTATTGACCTTAGATGTAGGTACATTGGAAAATGCCAATACCTTAATGGAATTAATGCAAGAACGAAAATTAGGCTATTTAGCGGTCAGTTTAGGGTTCTACAAAACCTTGTTCAGTGCGCCTGGAAGTTCTACCTCTTCAGAAATTCCTATTGAGGAACAGGAAGAAATGGGCCTTGGAAACGGCCTAATTAGATTTTCCATAGGTCTTGATGACGATATTGAACGCACGTATTCTATGATGAAAAAATGCCTTATGGACCTTAAGATATTGGATTCCACCGGCATAAAAGCCTAATAATCGATTTTATAAACGGTTTGCACATCAATCCCATAAATCGTAATATTACGTAGAATCCAAACTCATCTTTAATGGCCGACCATAATACCAATGAGCATAGAGAAAATGAACATATTGTACAGAACAGGGAACTGAGTATTTTAGAAGCTCTCATTCCGGTTATAGCCTTAGTAGGAATGCTAGCCTATAATGTATATGTTTTTGGGGATGATGCGTTAAGCGGGTCCAATCAATTCATACTATTATTAGGAGGCGCCATAGCCGCAATTGTAGGTTTTTTTAATAAAGTTTCCTATAAACAAATGTTTGCGGAAGTTGCGGAAAATATAAAAGCTACGACCGGAGCATTACTGATTTTATTAATGGTTGGCGCCTTGGCCGGTACATGGCTGGTAAGTGGTGTAATACCGGCTATGATCTATTATGGTCTTCAAATCTTAAATCCCACTATATTTTTGGCCGCCTGCGTTATCATTTGTGCAATCATATCCGTGGCCACCGGCAGTAGCTGGACCACCTCTGCAACAGTTGGTATTGCCCTTATAGGTATTGGTGAAGCCTTAGGTGTTTCCTTGGGAATGACGGCAGGGGCCGTATTATCCGGTGCATATTTTGGAGACAAATTATCTCCTTTAAGCGATACTACAAATTTAGCGCCGGCAATGGCCGGTGGGGAATTATTTACCCATATTAAATATATGTTATGGACAACGGTTCCAACAATTTCAATTACGTTATTGGTGTTCATAATTATTGGACTTAACATAGATACGAGCGGTGTTGCGGATATCGACTCCATTTTATCCTCTATAGACGCCACCTTCAATATAAACGGATGGTTATTTTTAGTTCCAGTGGTAGTCGTCGCATTGATAGTAAAAAAAACACCTCCATTGGCCGCATTGCTCATTGGTACCTTGCTGGGTGCATTATTTGCCGTCATTTTTCAACCTGAGGTCGTTGCAGGAATAACGGACAGTAAACAGCTAGATTTTCATTCGGCCTACAAGGGTATATTACAGGCAATTACTGTTAGCACTGAAATTCCAACGGACAATGAGGTGTTGAGCGATTTGTTTTCCGCAAAGGGAATGGCCGGTATGATGGGTACTATTTGGCTTATTGTTTGCGCCATGGTTTTTGGCGGAATTATGGATGGTATTGGAGCATTGTCCCGTATTACAAAGGCCTTATTAAGTTTGGCTAAATCTACATTTGGTCTATTCTTTAGTACAGGTATAAGCTGTATTGTGCTAAACGGTACTGCATCTGACCAGTATTTGGCCATTGTGGTTCCGGGCAAAATGTTCGCCAAAGCATTTAAGGATAAAGGTCTAGCTCCTGAAAACCTGAGCAGGACCTTGGAAGATACGGGAACGGTAACTTCCGTACTTATTCCTTATAATACCTGTGGAGCATATCATAGCGGTGTATTAGGTGTTAGTGTAGCGGAATACTTTGTATATGCAATTTTTAATTGGTTAAGCCCGATCATGACTTTTATATTTGCCGCCCTCAATATTAAGATCAAACGCATATTCACCAAATAACTCATTTGCGCAGTTTGCTTATAAGTTCCTACCCCGGTCGTTAAAGTAACGATCTGATAATTTATGGCACCTATAATTAACACTTCAACAAGAAAAACATACAAATTCTTACGCCATTCAAAATAGTTATTCTTGCATTGAAAATTCTAATTTTGAATGCTGCAATACAGGTTTTCATGCACTAATTTTGCCTTACAAATAAATCAATAAACGAAAACATATTATGGCATTTGTAGGAAAAAAATTCCCAAATCTAAGCGTTAATGCAATGAACGAAATGGGCGATACTTTTAAGATCAACGTATTGGAAGAAGCTCAGAAAAACAATAAAAAAGTAGTTCTTTTTTGGTACCCAAAGGATTTCACTTTCGTTTGTCCTACCGAACTACATGCTTTTCAAGCAGCTTTAGGTGAGTTCGAAAAAAGAAATACAATGGTAATTGGAGCGTCATGTGATACTGCAGAAGTTCATTTTGCTTGGTTAAGTACAGATAAGGACAACGGAGGAATTGAAGGTGTTACCTACCCTATTTTAGCTGATAGCAACAGAAATTTAGCGGCTACTTTAGGTATTCTTGACACAACAAATAAAGAATACGATGAGGTCAACGATATCATTACCGTTGAAGGCGATAATGTTACTTACCGCGCCACATACTTAATAGATGAGGAAGGAACCGTTTTCCATGAGGGTATCAACCATATGCCTTTAGGTAGAAATGTAAACGAATATCTTCGTTTAATAGACGCTTACACCCATGTGCAGGAAAAAGGAGAAGTATGTCCTGCCAACTGGGAAGAAGGCAAAGAAGCAATGTCCGCCAACAGGGAGGGTGTAAAATCCTATCTATCCGCACACGCTAACTAAACAATTTTTATCATAGGGCATGAATGATTTCATGCCCTTGTTAATCCATTAAACAATTGAAGTTATGTTACTAGAACTAGAAGAAGATAATCTACAGGAAATTATAGCTAATAATGATAATGTTGTTGTTCAGTATTCGGCCACTTGGTGTGGTAACTGTAGAATCATGAAGCCTAAATTCAAAAAAGAGGCTTCAACCAATGAGAACATTACCTTTGTCATAGCCGATGCCGAAAAATTCCCTGCCTCAAGAAAACTTGCCAATGTTGACAATTTGCCAACGTTTGCATCTTTCGAAAAAGGGAAATTAAAGAATCAGGTCCAGACCAATAAATATGACCTTTTAAAAGAATTGATCAGTGAGGTTGCCTATAATTAAATTACTGACGGAATTTATTGAGGAAAAGGACAGTGATTACGTTCTGGAAACCATTGAAACCTTAGAAGCCCTTACGGAATTACCCTCATTAAAAGATGAAGAGCTTGATGTTATAGGAGAATTGATTTCCAATATGTACGGTGCTCTTGATGTAGCGCAGAGCATACAGGATGGTATTCCAAAAAAAGATGCCATGAACCAATTTATGCAACGGGTTCTTGGCTCCATTGATAAATAAAATACCCAAATAAATTTTTAAGGTTCTTTCATGCATGAAAGAACCTTTTTTTTATCCTTTAATTTACGTTTAAGCTTTATATTTTATAATTTCACAACTTTAAATCTTAAACTTAAAACATGGCTTCCGTAACACTAAAAGGCAATACCGTACATACTATAGGATCATTACCAACTAATGGTAATAAGGCTCCAGAATTTCAATTGACCAAAAACGACCTATCTACCGTTAAACTTTCGGATTATGAAGGTTCTAGGGTAGTTTTAAATATTTTTCCAAGTGTGGACACTGGCACCTGCGCACAATCCGTAAGACAATTTAACCAAGAAGCTGCAGAGCTGGACAATACCATTGTATTATGTGTTTCCAAGGATTTACCATTTGCCCAAGCAAGATTTTGCGGTGCGGAAGGTATAGAAAACGTAGAAATGCTTTCAGATTTTAGGGATGGCAATTTCGGTAAAGCGTATAACGTGGATTTCTCTGATGGACCTTTAACACCACTACATTCCAGAGCTGTCGTTGTACTGGATGAAAAAGGAAATGTCATCTATACGGAACAAGTAGCGGAAATAACCGAAGAACCTAATTACAAGGCGGCATTGGAGGCGTTGATGAATTAAAAATAAATCCATGCCCAAAGAATCCTTTTTGGTCAACCGTATCAAAAGTGTTGGTTTCGCCTTAAAAGGAGCCTGGTTATTGGTACGCACCGAAGCAAGTATAAAAATCCAAGTGGTCATTGCCATAGTGGTTACCATAGCCGGTTTTTATTTTGAAATTTCAAGCACGGAATGGATTCTGCAGATTTTTGCCATTGCCCTAGTTTTAGGTTTAGAAGGCTTAAATACGGCCGTTGAAAAAATATCAGATTATGTACAGCCAGAATTTGATGTTAAGATAGGCTTCATCAAGGATATTTCTGCCGGTGCCGTTATGCTGGTTTCAATAGCTTCGGCAATTATTGGGCTCATCATTTATATTCCTAAGATTTTCCAGTAAGCGCCAACATTTCCAATTGCTCAACGTAAATTTGTAATTTAGCACCAGAATAAAAGATTTAATGGCAAAGAAGGCAACTAAATCAAAGCCAAAACCTACTAAAAAAGGAACATCGTTTAAATTGTCCAAACAGAATAAAATTATTTTGGGCAGTTTACTCATGCTTTTTAGTATTGCATTGTTTTTTTCATTTATATCCTTTTATTTTAATTGGCAAGATGACCAAAGCCTATTGACGGAATTTAAGGACCGTAATGAACTTGCCAAGAATTTATTGAACAAATTTGGTGCTAGCATCAGTCATTTTTTCATGTATAAAGGCTTTGGACTGGCCTCGTTAATTTTCCCGTTCTTAATTTGTATAACCGGCATTTATCTATTTTTAGGATTGCCTTTAAAAGCCCTGATCAAAAAATGGATATGGGGGCTTTTATTTGTAATATGGATTTCAATCGCGTTAGGGTTCTTTGCCATTGAAACCCCTTTATTAGGTGGATTGATCGGCTATGAAATGAATGACTTTCTGCAAGACTACGCCGGCAAAATAGGAGTATTGTTATTATTGCTCTTTGGACTGATTTTCATTGTGGTCAGATTATTTGAGCTTACGCCAGAAGCTATAGGCTCATTCTTTAAATCAAGAAAAGAGGCCATTTCATCAGAATTTAAGGCAAGTAAGGAACGGAAGAAAACACTTGCAGAGGAAGAAGAGCTGATAACCTCTTCCTTAGAGGAAGAGTCCCCTATTGTAGTTGATACCTACACTCATAAAACCGAAATTCCCCACTTAGAACCAGAACCGGAATCCAAGGATTTTGAAGTTGTTGCCCCTGAAGAAGAGGAAACCTTGGATATGGAAGTGGAACAGGTTATTGAAGAACCTGAGGAATTAGATTTATTGGCCAATAAATTGGTCGACGACTTTGGTGAATTTGACCCTACGCTAGAACTGGGTAATTATAAGTTCCCAACCATAGAATTATTGGATCAACATGGGGTAACCGGTGGTATTACCATAAATCAAGAAGAATTAGAGGAAAACAAGAACAAAATTGTAGAAACCCTTAAAAATTACAAAATTGGGATTGCCCAGATTAAAGCAACCATAGGACCTACCGTTACCTTATATGAAATAGTACCGGAAGCCGGTATACGAATTTCCAAGATAAAAAACCTTGAAGATGATATTGCCCTGTCGTTGGCGGCCCTGGGCATACGTATCATAGCACCCATACCGGGTAAGGGCACCATTGGTATTGAGGTACCCAATAAAAACGCGACTATAGTCTCCATGCGTTCGGTAATTGCGTCAAGCAAATTTCAAAAGGCCGAAATGGAACTTCCCATTGCATTTGGAAAAACGATCAGTAACGAAACTTTTGTAGTTGATTTGGCTAAAATGCCACACTTGTTAATGGCAGGTGCCACAGGTCAAGGTAAATCCGTTGGTTTAAATGCGGTATTAACCTCGTTATTATACAAAAGGCATCCAGCTGAGGTCAAATTTATTCTTGTTGATCCCAAGAAGGTAGAATTAACCCTTTACAATAAAATTGAGCGCCATTTCTTGGCCAAACTACCCGATTCAGAAGAAGCGATAATTACGGACAATACCAAGGTAATCCACACCTTAAATTCCCTTTGTATAGAAATGGATAATAGGTATGAGCTCTTAAAATTGGCTATGGTCCGTAACCTTAAAGAATACAATACTAAGTTTAAAGCGCGTAAACTTAATCCGCATGACGGACATAAATTTTTGCCCTATATCGTTTTGGTGATCGATGAGTTTGCAGATCTGATCATGACCGCGGGCAAGGAAGTAGAAACCCCTGTTGCAAGATTGGCGCAATTGGCAAGGGCCATTGGTATCCATTTGATCATTGCAACACAACGACCATCCGTGAACGTTATTACAGGTATCATTAAAGCTAACTTCCCGGCAAGGCTCGCATTTAGGGTAACTTCCAAAATAGATTCAAGAACTATATTGGATACTGCCGGTGCCGATCAATTAATTGGTAGGGGTGATATGTTGTTTACCCAAGGTAATGATGTAACCCGTATTCAATGTGCTTTTGTAGATACTCCAGAGGTAGCTAAAATTGTTGAGTTCATAGGCAGTCAACGAGCATATCCAGATGCCCATGAGCTACCTGAATATGTTGGCGAGGATTCTGGCACGAGTCTTGATAACAATGTGTCTGAAAGGGACGCTAAATTTCGCGAAGCTGCAGAAGTTATCGTAATTGCCCAACAAGGCTCCGCCTCATTGATTCAGCGTAAGTTGAAATTGGGATATAACAGGGCTGGCAGAATTATTGATCAGTTAGAGGCAGCAGGAATTGTAGGTCCATTTGAAGGCAGTAAGGCAAGACAGGTTTATGTAACGGATATTGCCGCCCTTCACCAAATTTTGGATAATGAATAATATTAAAAACATGATGAAAAAAATTATTATTGTATTTACGGCTATTTTAATGACAACTTTGGCCAACGCACAAAGTTCAGATAAGGCAAAATCATTATTGGATGAGGTATATGCCAAAGTAAAGAGCTACGACAATATATATGTAGATTTTAAATTTGACCTTAAAAATGCGGAAGCGGGAATAAATCAAGAGACCAGAGGTGATGTAACACTTTCCGGCGAAAAATATATATTCAATTATTTAGGGTCCCAACAACTCTATGACGGTAAGAAAGTGTATACCATTGTACCTGAAAATGAAGAAGTGACCATTGAAGACCAGTCTGATGACGAAAACGCCATGACCCCTTCTAAAATGTTGACATTTTATAAGGAGGGCCATAATTATGCATGGGATATTTTACAGAATGTGCAGGGTAGAAAAATTCAATATGTAAAATTGACCCCAATAGATTCTGATACCGAAATAAAATCAAGATTATTGGGAATAGATATGGGTACAAAGCATATCTATAAACTAATTGAAACCGGAAAGAATGGCACAAAGACAACGATCACTGTTAATTCTTTTAAAACAGACCAAGATTTGTCCAAAACCTTATTTACTTTTGATGAAGCTAAATATAAGGATGAAGGCTATTTCATTCTAAGAAATTAGATCTATTGAGAATTCTAGACCGTTATATCCTATCAAGGTTCGTCTTTAATTTTGTCAGTTCGTTTGTAATATTGATGTTTATCTTCATATTTCAAACGATCTGGTTATTTATTGACGATATTGCAGGTAAAGGTCTGGATATCATCATTATAGGAAAATTTCTTTTCTATCTACTACCAGACCTTACCGAAAAAGTTTTACCGTTAACGGTACTATTATCCTCTATACTTACTTTTGGGTCCATTGCAGAAAATTATGAGTTTGCAGCAATGAAGGCTTCGGGTATTTCGTTGCAGCGCTCAATGTTGAGCTTGATAATATTTGTGGTCCTATTAGGGGGTGTCACCTTCTTTTTTGCCAACAATGTCATTCCACTATCCCAGCGTAAAATATACAATCTTAGGAGAAATATTGCCAAGGTAAAACCTGCCGCCGTTGTAGCAGAAGGTGTTTTTAGTGATTTTGAAGGGATGAACATTAAAGTGGATGAAAAATATGGGGAGAACGATCGCTTCTTAAAAAACGTCATTATCCATATAAAGTCCAAAACCAATTTGAATACTACGGTCATTAAATCCAAAACGGGAGAATTGATTAGTAGTGAAGATTCTGATTTAATTCAATTGGTATTACATGACGGGCATTACTATGAGGATATTGTCACTAAAAGTAATGACAGCAAAATGCAGTTCCCCTTTGCACAAGCCAATTTTGATACCTACACCATGAATATTGAAATTCCCGACATCAACAATGATGAATTGGAAGAGGAACGGGACATCAGTACGGATAAAATGAAAAACATTTCAAGGTTGTCCAAGGATATTGATTCCTTACGGGGAGACAATTACAGGATAGTACGTGCGTTTTCAAAAAATATTGAGAGTAGAATTGGCCTATTTGCTCCTTTGGTCATTAAAAATACAGATTCCGTTAAAGCGGATATGGTTTCCAAAAAAGATTCCATTACCGCGGAAAAAGCAAAATTGGCCAGAGCAAACACGGCCCTGCAAGATTCTATAAAGGAAAATTTCCTTGTGCTTTTCCCAGAATGGCAACAGTTGCAAATACTAAGCAGTGCTAAAAATGCAACTAGTAGTATTTTAGGTTCTGTAACCGGTAAAAAAGAGGAAATGCAAAAGCGTTATAAAATATATAACATGCACATACTTTCACTTCATAGTAAGTATGCCTTGGCATTTTCCTGTATCATATTATTTTTTGTGGGTGCCCCTTTAGGTGCAATTATTAGAAAAGGCGGACTAGGTTTACCCATGGTTATTGCCATAGTGCTGTTCCTTATCTACTATTTTATAGGTGTTTTTGCCGGAAATTATTCCAAAGAAGGAAATATTCACCCTATGTTAGGTGCCTGGATAGCTACATTGATTATGCTGCCGTTAGGAATATTTTTAACTAAAAGGGCAACGGAGGATAAAGGAATGGTCGATTTTGGTTTTATAACCGATTTCTTCAAAAGATTATTTAAGAAAAAAGACAAAAGCTGATTGTTAACATCATGACAGATCAAATTAAAATACAATTAAACACTATTGAGGAAGCTATTGAGGACATCCGTTTGGGAAAGGTCATTATAGTGGTCGATGATGAAAATAGGGAAAATGAAGGGGATTTTTTGGCTGCAGCCGAGCTGGCAACCCCAGAAACCATAAATTTCATGGCTACGCATGGCAAAGGACTTATATGTGCACCGTTGACCGAAGGTAGATGTAAGGAATTAGGACTTCAATTAATGGTAAATACCAATACTGATCCGTTTGAGACAGCTTTTACGGTTTCCGTAGATTTAAGGGGCAATGGAGTAACCACTGGTATATCGGCTTCTGACCGTTCTAAAACCGTTTTTGCCCTTACCGACCCTAATACCAAACCTCATGATCTGGTAAGACCTGGACATATTTTCCCATTGGTTGCAAAAGAAGGCGGTGTTCTTCGCAGAACTGGACATACAGAGGCAGCAATTGATTTTGCTAGATTGGCCGGTCTTAAACCTGCCGGTTATATCGTTGAGATAATGAACGATGATGGCAGTATGGCGCGTTTACCACAGTTAATAGAAGTGGCCAAAAAATTTGACCTAAAGATCGTTTCCATAGAAGACTTGGTAGCCTATAGAATGGAGCATGATAGTTTAATTGAAAAAGAAACAGATTTTAATATTAATACGAGGTTTGGCGAATATAGGTTAAGAGCCTATAAGCAAACAACCAATAACCATGTTCACCTAGCATTGACCAAAGGTACTTGGTCTGCAGATGAGAAAATTCTAACTAGAATTAACTCTACCTTGATCAACAATGATATTTTAGGAACCTTGACCCATAATCCCGATGAAAAATTGGAGGATATGTTCAAAAAAGTGAATGATGAAGGTAAAGGTGCCATTGTTTTCATTAATCAAGATGTAGAATCGCTTAATTTACTATCTCGATTAAAGGAACTCAAGGAATTGCAAAAACAGGGAAAAATGAAGGCTCCAAAAATTGAGATGGACAGTAGGGATTTTGGTATTGGTGCCCAAATACTACATGACCTTGGTATTCACAAAATGAAATTAATGACCAATAGTCTACAGACAAAAAGGGTGGGTATAATAGGATACGGTTTGGAAATAGTAGAATATGTATCCTACTAATTTACGAAAGCAGCCCGGTTAATACATCTTTCATTTTATCCGCTCGTTCTTTTACCTGTTCTTCAGTCCAGCTAAGTTTAATGAGACAAGATATATTTCTACCTACCCAAACATCAGATTTTGAAAAGTCGGCCTTGGTATAATCCGGTAATTGGTCCAATACTTCTTGAGGCAATTTCCCCAACGACTTGGTATGTGCAAGGTGCTCCCATTTCTTGTAATAATGCCAATTATTGTCATACCAATAAAAACATGCATCCAAACCAGCGTTGGTTAACGCCTGATGCGCTTTTTTGGCCAACTCGGTTGTCGGCATGTAAAAATTCAAGAAAGAATAATTTTCAACTCCACCATGGGGTACTCTTCTAAAAGTAATTCCCTCAATGGGAGCCAATATAGTTTTTATAAGTGTATAATGTTTTTCCTGAATTGTCAAAAACTCATCTAAACGCTTAATTTGAGCACAGCCCACGGCAGCGTTTAATTCGGATATTCTATAGTTATATCCTAAAAACGGATGGCTTTCCGCTCCCCTATTCGTTCCAATATGATCATGGCCATGATCGGAGAAATGATCAGCATGCAATTTAAAAGCATCGTTATTGGTAATAAGCGCTCCACCTTCTCCACAAGTAATGGTTTTGACATAATCAAAGGAAAAACATCCTAAATCACCATAACTTCCTAAAGGTTTACCGTCGTAACTACCTCCAATTGCTTGGCATGCATCTTCCAAAAGCAATAACCCGTATTTTTCACAAATGGATTTTAACGCACCCAAGTCTGCCATGGAACCGCACATATGAACAGGCATTATAACCTTTGTATTACTGGTAATTGCCTCTTCTACCGCAGCAGGATCTAAAGTTAAAGTATCATCAACATCTACCAAAATAGGCACTGCTCCTATTGCTAAAATAGATTCAAAACTAGCAACAAAAGTAAATGTGGGCATAATGACTTCATCTCCCGCACCAACACCGGCACTGGCAAGGGCTACCGTTAACGCCGCAGTTCCACTACTCACCAATTGAGCGTGTTTCACCATCATTCTTTTAGCCAATGCCTGTTCTAGCTCAACCGCTTTCCACTGACCGTTACGCATACCGTCAAATCCATAACGCATTAGAACTCCGGTATCCAATACCTGTTGTACTTGACTTTTTTCTTTTTCCCCAAACAGTTCAAACCCTGGCATTTTATTACATTTTATTGTTGTACAAATCTTGTTCAAATAATTGGTAATAGCAAAGTTTTCTGGCCAGCTTTAAGATTAATAAATTCATTCGTCAATATGAATAGCAAATACCTATTGTAACCTGCTTGATTTTAAACAGATCCTTTATTATTTACTAAATTTTTGGGTAGTCTCCAATCCTTGGTATCCAAATGATTTCATTTGCCCAATAGCCTCTATGGTACTCGTTACCGGCAATTTACACGTGTTGTTTTGGCAAACATAGACAAACGTACCATCGGCATCATAACGATCCTTGAATAGAGAGATGTCACTTGAGCGTTCACTACCGACCACTAAAGTATTGGCTAGGTAAAAACCCCCTAATTCCTGTACCAGATTTTTAGCTTGCTCCCCTACCACAGCTATTTCATAATAAGGGTAAGCATGGTTTAAAAGTAGTGTTCCCCATGAACCATAATTAAGAGCATAATTCTCAAAATCATCCACTACCAAAGAGGTCATGCTTTTGGCATCATTTAAATATGACGTATTATATTCCAAATGTCCTATTTTAAATAAGTTTTGAGCCATAATAGCATTGGCAGAGGGGATGACTCCGTCTGTTGTGTTGATCATTCTTGGCACCAAATCATTGGGTAGATTATAATAAAACAAACCAGACTTGCTCTTATAGGTTGTAAGTGCACTACCAATTAATTTATTGGCCTCTTTAAGGTAATCGATATTTAGGGTCACTTCATACAGACTAATTGCTGCCTTGGCCAAGAACGCATAATCTTCCAAAAAAACTTCTTTTTGATCGCTATTGGCAGTATAGGAATGAACCAATTCCCCGTTTTTATAATTATGATCTTTTAGATTGTTAAATATTAATTTTGCCTCATTAAGGTAACGTTCATCTTTAAAGGTTTTATAGGCATCTACCAATCCATCGATTAAAAGTGCATTCCAAGAAGTTATGATCTTATAATCCCTTGAAGGTTTATCCCGTAATTGACGAGCATCATACAAAGCCTCTTTCCATTTTTTAAGTTTAATAGAAAATTCAGATTGCGATATTGAATTGTTCTTAGAGAATTCCGCTATGGATTCAGTAGTATAAAGTACGAAACTTGAATGCTCCCAAACCTCACCATCGTTTATATTGAAAAACTTGGCAAAAAGCTCATAATCAGTATTAAGTACCGATTTCAATTCCTCAATAGACCAAATATAATAGATACCTTCCTCTCCGTTGGTATCTGCATCCATTGCACTAAAATACCCACCTTCCGGATTTTTCATTTCAGAAGTCAAGAAATGAAAAGTATCCTCTATTAAAGATTTGTAGGTATTATTTGCATTTAATTTATATGCATTGGACAATACGCTTAACATTTGTGCATTGTCATAGAGCATTTTTTCAAAATGCGGCACTTTCCATTTAGGATCCGTGCTATATCTAAAAAAACCTCCCCCAATATGGTCATATATGCCTCCTTGAGATACTTTATCCAATGTTTTAAAAACAAAATCTTGTGCATTCTTATCCTGCTCCAAGACCGCATACTCCAATAACATATTTAAATTTGCCGGAATAATGAATTTTTGCTGTTCGGTATTTCCTCCCCATTCCCTATCCCACGAGTTGGACCAGGTAGATATACCGTTTATAATTTTTGTTTTGGAAATTTCATTGGCCAATTGTTTTGCCGGTTGTTCATAAACCTCTTGTACACCATTGGCGAGCATGGTAGCATATTCTTTCATTTTTTCTGGGTTAGCCTCATACTCGGTACTAAACTTGGTGAGAATATTTTTCCATTCCTCTTTTGTGCTATAAGTGCCTAGGTATATAGGGCTACCATCTGGCAAAATGATTGCGTTCATAGGCCATCCACCAGTACCATTGACCAATTGCAGGGCCGTTTGGTAAACCATATCCAAATCTGGTCTTTCCTCACGGTCAACCTTTATACTTATAAATTTGGCGTTCATCAAATTTGCCACCTCCAAATCCTCAAAAGACTCTTCTTCCATTACATGGCACCAATGACAGGTAGAATACCCTACACTTAAAACCACCAGTACTCCCTTATTTTCAGCTTCCTTAAATGCTTCTTGTGACCAAGGTTTCCAATTTACCGGATTATGGGCATGTTGTAAAAGATATGGGCTAGTCTCATGGATTAGTTCATTCGTAAACTCATAATTGCCATTTTCATGACTGGAAGAAAGATCTTGGGAATGTTCCTTATTACTTTCTTTACATGAGTTTAAAAACCCTATAAATAATAAGGTAATGATTAAATAAGACCGCATTTTCATAATGAACAAGGTATAGGATAAAGCTTCAAAGATAAATTTAATTTATATGTATTTCCCGCTTTGGTCCAAGTAACATATTAGTTCAAATATATAGTTATCCAAATGCTATTTGTCAAAAATATTGTAATACATCATTATTGAACAAAGTCAGTGATATGCAGATTATTTATCAATATGAAAAATCTACCCCTTGTATTTAAAGAGACTCATAAAAAAATATAGCTAAAAATGCCGTATTACTAATAATAACAGAAGCGCTGCATCAAAATTACCAGTGTTCGCTTCATTTCTTTTACTCTCCACATAACCTCCAAATTATATTTGTTTCGTTACTATTTAGCATAAATGTGACTCGAACGAATAACAACTTAAACTTAATTAATTATGAGTAAACTCAAAATTACATTCATTGCCTTTATTGCAATGTTGGGGCAATTTGCCTTTTCACAAACAACTACCCTCACCGGTGTTGTTTCTGATGAAACGGGTACACCGCTTCCCGGTGCATCTGTAGTGGTTTCTGGCACCACAAATGGAACCCAGACAGATTTTGATGGAAATTTTTCATTGGCGAACGTTCCTACTGACGCTACCCTTACCATCAGTTACATTGGCTATTTAACACAGCAAATACCTGTAAATGGACAAACTTCCTTTAATGTGTCAATGGAAATTGATGCACAGACTTTAGATGAAGTGGTCGTTGTAGGTTATGGTGCCCAAAGTAGGGCTGCCGTTACAGGGGCCATTTCCAGTGTAAAATCTGAAGACCTTAATGCTGTTCCGGTTGCAAATGCCACAGAGGCATTGCAAGGACGTGCAGCGGGTATATCCGTTGTAAACACGGGAACACCTGGTTCAGAGCCATCAATAACCATTAGGGGTCTTGGTACATTTGGTAACAACTCTCCATTATTTGTAGTAGATGGGGTAATTGTTGGCAACCTTTCCGGTATCAACCAAAATGACATTGAAACCATAAACGTATTAAAGGATGCCTCTACCACCGCGGTGTATGGCGCCCAAGGATCAAACGGGGTAATCATCGTTACCACTAAGAAAGGTAAAAGTGGTAAAACGCAATTATCCTTTAATGCCCATACAGGTTTTCAACAAAATACCAATAGATATGATGTGTTGAATACGGAGCAATATTTACAATATGCCAATGATGCCTTTGGTATTGTACCTAATACACCATTGTCCTCATCTGGTCTAAATACAAACTGGCAAGACGAAATATATACCTCTGGAATTATAAGAAGCTATGACATGGCTGCATCCGGTGGTAATGAAACCAGTAACTTCAGAATTTCTGGTGGATATTTTGAGCGTGAAGGTATCGTTATAGAAACTGGCTTCCAAAGATATTCCTTTAGGGCCAATAGTGATTTCACCTTCGGAAAATTAAAGCTTGGACAAAACATGTCCGTTAATTTTAACAAACAGAACCCAGACCCAACTGGTGTAGGTGGTCGTTCTCTTTTGGAGCACGCTATAAAAGCTGCACCATATTTACCGGTTTACAATGAAAACAACCTTGGTGGCTTTCAGGGACCAAACAGTGCTGGTGATGGTCAAGATGCAGAAAACCCTGTTCGAGTTTTAAAACATGGAAATGCAGTCAACAATACGTTCAGCTTGGTTGGGAATATTTTTGCCGAATATGACATTTTTGAAGGTCTAAAGTTTAAATCACAAGTAGGTTTGGATTATTACAAGGCTACCAGTGACAGGTTTATCCCATCTTTCAACGATGATAGTTTAGGAGGAACACACCAACAAGCATTTGCATCAATCACAAAAAATGCATCTGATGGTCAAACATTAATTTTCACCAATAGTCTAACGTATAACAAAACTTTTGGAGAGGCACATAATTTTGAGGCCCTTTTACTATCGGAAAAATTTGAAAGTAAAGGTACAAGCATCAATGCCAACAGCCGTAATTCGGTTTCAGATGAAATTGACGAATTATCCAATGAAGATTCTAGCTTACAGAGTACTTCTTTTGAGTATAATAGATTAGGATTTTTGGGAAGGTTGAACTATAACTATGACGACAAATATATTGCAGCGGTATCCTTAAGACGTGATGCTTCTTCTAAGTTTGGATCTAATAACCGATGGGGATGGTTCTCTTCTTATGCCTTGGGTTGGAACGTTGCCAAAGAAAATTTCATGGTAGACACCAACGTAAGTACGTTGAAGTTAAGAGGTAGTTTAGGGTATTCCGGTAATGATAGGATTGCCAATTATTTATATAGCGCAACATTGGTGAATGATTTCCTTTACCCAATTGCAGGATCAAATGCAGTAGGTACCACCGCTTTTGGTTTGGCTAATCCAGATTTAAAATGGGAGGAGACCAAGCAGATGAACATTGGTGTTGATTTAGGTTTTGCTAACGATAAGTTCACTGCAGCTCTAGAATACTATGAAAACCAAAGTGATGATCTTTTAATACGGGTTCCTACATCTACCTCTCTGGGTATCAATGAAGGCAGTCAAGTAAGAAATGTGGGATCAGTAGAGACTACAGGTTTTGAACTTAGTTTAGGATATAATGATTTTGAAGGTGACTTTAAATGGTCTGCCAACGTTAACTTGTCCACTAGTTCCAACACAGCTCTTTCTTTAGGTGGAGTAGACGAACTTATTGGCGGAAATTTTGAAAGTCAGAACATTACAAGGGTTGTTGAAGGCGAATCCTTATTTCACTTTTACGGATTGGTAACAGATGGTATTTATCAAAACCAGGCCGAAGTTGATGCAGTATTTACTGCCAACCCAGGTCAAACCACAGTACAGCCAGGTGACATTAGATTCAAGGATTTGAACAATGATGGTGACATTACTTCAGAAGATCGGGCCATTATAGGTGATCCGCTTCCGGACCTGACCTACGGTCTTAACTTAAGCGCAGATTACAAGAATTGGGATTTTAATATGTTCTGGACCGGAATTTACGGTAGGGATTTGTACAATACCAACATTTATGACCTAGAAGGTATGCCAAGATTGTTTAACGCCGGAGTTGGTGTATTGGATAGATGGACGCCGACCAATCCTTCTACTACGGTTCCAAGAGCTGGTGGAGCTCCACAAAACCTTCAATTATCCGATCGTTTTGTAGAGGATGGATCATTTTCAAGGCTTAAGAACCTTACTATAGGGTATACTATACCAAGCAACGCATTTGGCAAAGAGTTGTTCTCAAAGTTTAGGGTGTATGTTAGTGGTCAAAACTTGATTACCATTACAGAATACTCTGGTCTAGACCCAGAAGTAGGAAATGGGGATTTATTTGAGTATGGTATCGATAGAGGTGCCTATCCACAACCTAAAACTTACCTAATAGGTTTACAAGTATCATTTTAATTGCTAAATAGAAAAGAAATATGAAAACAACAAAAATTATTTTTTCAATGTTCGCGCTTTTTACCGCACTTGTGGTAATAAATGCGTGTAGTGAAAATGATTTGGAGCTGGTAAATCCCAATGGATTATCTCCCGAAACATTTTTTAAGACCGAAGCACAGGTACAATCTGCAGTAAATGCGGTTTATGCCAACTTACAGACAAGAGGCCTATATTCCAGGCATATGTTTTTCTCACAGGACAACATGTCACATGAGAACGATGGTAACCCACAATTGGAGGCGGATAAAAGACAATACCTGGATTTTTCATTTGATTCTAGCCATGGACCCATCGCAGATTATTGGGAAAGTTGCTACAGAGGTATCAACAAGGCCAATTTCGTCATTGGCAATGAAGAGGCCATCAACGCCATAGATGATGCTATTGTTAGCAGTGCCACAAAACAGAAGTTCATTGGCGAAGCAAAGTTCTTGCGCGCACTTTATAACTTTCTATTGGTAACAAGATTTGGTGATATGCCGTTAATTACTGAAATACCTACTACCACAGAAGGTATTGGCAAATCTCCCGCTAGTGAGGTATATGCTTTGATCATTTCAGATTTACAAGCGGCATCTGCAAGTTTATTGCCTAAGAGCGAAGAGGATAACGGTAGGGCTACCAAAGGTGCGGCAATTGCATTATTGGGAAAAGTCTATTTGTTCAGAGGTGAACATGCCTTGGCGTTGGCCGAGTTTGAAAAGCTTTCAGGATATGCATTGGAACCAAACTATTTTGACAATTTCACGGAAGAGACAGAGCATGGTATAGAATCCATTTTTGAAATAGAGTATGATGATGCCTTGGGAGCAAGCGCTAAATGGAACTCATCTGTTACAGGTGCCGGACCTAACGAAGCTACTTTTAGAGGTCAGGAATACGGGTTTAATGATTGGTTCAACGTTTTTCCATCAGATGATCTATTGGATGAATTTGAGCCAGGAGATACCAGATATGCGGATAATTTCTACTCGGTGGGCGATACGTTTGCCGGTGGTACCGTTACTGCTGAAATGTTGACCGCCGGTGAAGAAAGACGTGCCGGATGGAAAAAATATCAGAACTATTACAAGGATGCCAATGAAGATCAAGAATCCGGTATCAACTTTAAATATTTACGTTATGCTGATGTATTGTTAATGATGGCAGAGTGTGAAAATGAAGTAGGTACACAAGATGATGCCATTGATTATATTAATGAAGTTAGGGAAAGGGCATCGTTAGGTGATCTACCATATGGTTTATCTAAAGCTGAAGTTTTTGATGCTATCGTTCATGAAAGAAAGGTTGAACTAGCAGGTGAGCAAGTTCGCTTTAATGATATCTTAAGGTGGAACCTAGCCGCTACAGAATTGGCAGGAACTAATTTCCAAGCTGGTAAAAATGAGCTTTGGCCCATACCGGACAGGGAAATTTCATCTAATGAAAATGTAACGGCAGCAGATCAGAATCCTGGATATTAAAATAGTTTTTTTGAGTTAGTTTAGTTTGATTTGGGCAGCACGTGAAAACGTGCTGCTTTTTCAATATTATTGAATAGTTTACCTTATTTTAATTGCAAATTACAGTACTATGAAATTAATGATGATACTTAGACCACTAATCTGTTTTTTAGGGGTATTGACAATGGTCAATTGTACAAAAAAGGCAGCTCCGGTTGAAGGTAAAATCTTTTCTATGCTTACTACTTCCCAAACTGGTATTGATTTTAGCAATACCCTTACCGAAAACGATTCCTTAAACTATTTTACCTACTCCTATCTGTATATGGGCGGGGGTGTAAGTACTGGTGATATCAATAACGACGGACTTTTAGACTTATACTTTACCGGTAATCAAGTACCCAATAGGCTCTATTTGAACAAGGGAAACCTACAATTTGAGGATATTACCGATAAAGCGGGCGTTGCAGGTGACGATCGTTGGTATACAGGCGTTACCATGGCAGATGTCAACGGCGATGGCTATTTGGACATTTATTGCTCCGTTGGCGGAAAATTCGGACCAAAGGAGAATCAACTGTTTATTAACAATACAGACGGTACATTTACTGAAAAAGCTGCAGAATACGGTGTTGCCGATATAGGTAATAGCGTACAAGCCACCTTTTTCGATTATGATAAGGATGGGGATATAGATATGTACGTAGCCAACTACCCCCCTACAAATTTTAAATCGCCCACTTTCTATTACACCTTTAAGATGAACAATCTGGAAGATACGGAATCCGATCATTTATATAGAAACGATGGAGGTTCCTTTATAGATGTCACCGAAACCGCGGGAGTAAAGAATTTTGGACTTACCCTCAGTGCCACGGTTGGGGACATCAATAATGACGGATGGCCGGACCTATATGTTTCCAATGATTTCAATTCTCCGGATTTTATGTATCTCAACAATGGAAACGGCACATTTAAAGAAGTTATAAAAGAAGCCACTGCACACACGGCCTTTTATGGCATGGGAACGGATATTGCTGATATTAACAACGATGGTAACCTTGATATTTTTCAGGTAGACATGGATGCTAGGAGCAATAGAAGAAAAAAAGCAAATATGGCCAGTATGAATCCGTCCCTGTTTTGGGATGTGGTCAATGCGGGTTTTCATTATCAATATATGCACAATTGCTTACAATTGAATTCCGGGGTCTATACGGATGGTGTTCCACATTTCTCCAACGTATCCCGAATAACGGGCACCTCGTCTACAGACTGGAGTTGGGGACCTCTTTTTGCTGATTTTGATAATGACGGCCATAAAGATCTATTCGTATCTAATGGTACCAGAAAGGAAATCAACAACAATGATTATTTTAATAAACTAGATAAGATTAAGATTGAAAATGACACCCTTTTACAATTGAGCCATAGCATACCATCAGAAAAAATTGAGAATTTCATTTTCAAGAACAATGGAGATTTGGATTTTGAGATGGCCAACGATAAATGGGGAATAAACTATAAAGGTTTTTCCAATGGTGTTGTCTACGCTGATCTGGACAACGATGGAGATTTGGAAATCATTACCAACAACATTGATGACAAGGCATCCGTGTTTAAGAATACGGGCATCAATTCAAATACATACCTAAGCGTAAAGTTTCAAGGAAATAAAGGAAACACTTCCGGCTTGGGCAATAGGGTTTATGTAACCACGGATGAAGGTACCCAGGTACAAGAATTGACTTTGAGCAGAGGCTTTCAATCCTCTGTTGCACCAGAACTTCACTTTGGACTGGGCAACCATAAAAAGATCAAGGAATTAAAAGCGGTCTGGACAGATGGTACCGTGCAAACATTATCCAATGTAGACACTAACCAACAATTGGTACTATCCTATAAAGACGCCAAGTCACATGAGGATAAATCTTTGGAGCTTACACAGTTGTTCACAACGGATACGACCTCTATTTTTCCATCGCATAGACATAAAGAAAATTATTATGATGATTTTGCCACCCAGGTCTTATTACCGCATCAAATGTCGGCATTTGGCCCAGCATTGGCCATCGGCGATATTAATGGGGACCAACTGGACGATTATTTCGTTGGAGGCTCAGCAAAGCAAACAGGGGGCATATTTATACAGGGGGCAAATGGATTCAAAAAACTGGAAAGTCCGTTTTTAGAGGAAGACAATGCAAAAGAAGATATAGGAGCGCTATTTTTTGATGCCGATGCGGATGGGGACAACGACCTTTATGTGGTAAGTGGCGGCTATGAGTTCTCGCCGCAATCAGAACTATTAAAGGACAGACTTTATATCAATGACGGTATGGGTAATTTTAAAAAATTGGAAGATGAAAATCTGCCGGATATGAGAACAAGCGGTTCTAAAGTTTATGCAGCGGATTTTGACAAAGATGGCGATAATGACCTATTGGTTTTGGGAAGACAGGTACCCGGAAATTATCCAAAACCCACAGATAGTTACATCTTGGAAAACGTGGGGAATGCAAGCAATCCTATATTTCAATTAACGGAAAGAATGATGCCCAAGGAATTTAAGGAATTGGGCATGGCAACTAGTGCCGTGATTTCAGATTATAACAATGATGGCTGGGAAGACATTATCATTGTTGGCGAATGGATGCCTATTAGGGTATTTAAAAATTCCGAAAAAGGCTTTACGGAAGTTTCCCAAACATTGGGCCTAAACTTAGACACTACAGGATGGTGGTGGAGTATTGAACAAGGCGATTTTGACAATGATGGCGATATGGATTATATAGTGGGCAATAATGGGCTTAATTATAAATACAAGGCCACGGAAGACGAAACTTTTGACATATTCGTAAACGACTTTGATAAGGACAGTAAGGATGATATTGTATTAAGTTATTATAATGAGGGCAAGCAGTATCCTTTAAGGGGCAGACAGTGTTCCTCCCAACAAATACCAGCTATAAAGCAAAAATTTCAAAATTATGAAAGTTTTGCAGAGGCAACCTTAGAGGATGTTTATACAGAAAAATCCTTAAAGGCAGCCGTACACTATCAAGTAAAATCATTTGCCAGTGTATATCTTGAAAATGACCAAGGCAAGTTTATTGTACATGAATTACCTGTAGAGGCCCAACTATCCAGCATTAATCAATTTTTGGTAAATGATTTTGACAAAGATGGGAATTTGGATATAGTCTTGGCAGGAAACCTATTTGTTTCTGAGGTAGAAACACCAAGAAACGATGCTTCTCACGGACTACTTTTAACAGGTGATGGCCAAGGTAATTTCAAGGCAAATCCCGCAAGTAGCTCAGGTCTGTTCATTCCTGGTGATGTAAAGGCCATGGCCACTATACGCAGTAAAAACAACGAAGCATATATTATAGCTGCTAAGAATAACGATTATCTGCAATTTATAAAGTGGAATTAACGAAAAGGTTATCGTATCCACTTTAAAAAATATTCAAAGCGGTCATCAAAGTTTAAAAGCGTAATGATAGCTTTCAATAGAGGTAATTATCACATTTGTCCGTATGATGGGTACAATTAAGCCATCATCTTTGAAGATATCATAAAATATATCGGAATAATTATAAATATGCTATTTTTAAAGGTATCACGATTATAAATAATCATCAAAATGAAACAATTTAAAATTGTAATCCTCTTGTTTACGCTGTATACCGCATCAGTAAAAAGTCAGCATTTAGAAGATTACAAACTGTGGTTAAAATATGGAAGGATTGAATCTAAAACGGTATTGCAATCATACGCGGATTTAGTATCGCAAGTTTATTTTCCCGCAGGTAATGAAGTTTTAGAAAATGCAAAAAATGAATTGGCCACTGCCCTACCCAATATGCTGGGCAAGCCGGTGGAGTTTTCTAAAAATTTGGCAGAAAGCACACTAATAATCGATCGGTATGACCAATTGCCCAATGCACTGCAAAAATTGATCAAAGAGGATGTAGATAATCTAAATGATGAAGGCTATGTAATAAAGACCGTTGCTTATAACGATAAAAACATATCCCTTGTCAGCGCCAAAACCAATATTGGAATTTTGTATGGCACTTTTAGATTGCTGAACCTTATGCAAATGAATGAGGATCTAGCAGGAGTTTCATTAGCGGATAGTCCTAAAATTGACTTAAGAATATTAAATCATTGGGACAATTTAGATCGTAGCGTAGAACGTGGATATGCCGGATTTTCGCTTTGGAACTGGCAAAAACTACCGGAATATATTGACCAACGCTACATAGATTATGCAAGGGCAAATGCTTCTGTTGGCATCAACGCTACAGTGCTTACCAATGTAAATGCCAATGCATTGGTATTGACCCCTATGTATTTGGAAAAAGTTGAGGCCCTGGCCAAAGTTTTTAGAGGATATGGCATAAAAGTATATTTGACCGCCAGATTTTCCGCACCAATAGAAATTGGAAATTTAAAAACCGCGGACCCCTTAAATGAAGAAGTTCAAAAATGGTGGTCCAATAAGGCAAAGGAGATTTATGCCCGTATACCCGATTTTGGCGGATTTCTGGTCAAGGCAAATTCAGAAGGGCAACCAGGTCCGCAAAATTATGGACGTAACCATGTTGATGGTGCAAATATGATGGCCACCGCACTAAAACCTTTTGGGGGAAATGTTATATGGAGGGCATTTGTATATTCTGAGCATGATGATACGGACAGGGCCAAACAAGCATATGATGAATTTTTACCCTATGACGGCAAATTTAAGGACAACGTTGTGGTACAGGTCAAGAACGGGGCCATTGACTTTCAACCTAGGGAGCCTTTTCACCCTTTGTTCGGTGCATTAAAGGAAACCCCTATTGCCATGGAATTTCAAATTACCCAAGAATATTTAGGTTTTAGTACGCATTTAGTATTTCTACCCAAATTATTCATAGAGGTCTTGGAGGCGGATACCTACCAAAAAGGGCCAGGTTCTACGGTAGCCAAGGTTGTGGATGGTAGCTTATATAACAACGCTATAAGTGCCATGGCCGGAGTGTCCAATATTGGAAATGACTTAAATTGGACGGGACACCCATTTGCCCAAGCCAATTGGTACGGATTTGGACGTCTAGCCTGGAATCCTTATTTAAGTGCCGATGAAATTGCGGAAGAATGGTTAAGGACTACCTACAGTAATGACAAAAAGTTTATAGAACCTATAAAGGAAATGATGCTCACTTCCCGTGAAGCTGTTGTAAACTATATGAATCCACTTGGCCTGCATCACATTTTTGACACCGGTCACCATTACGGACCTGGACCTTGGGTAGATAATTTGAGTAGACCGGACTGGAACCCCGTATATTATCACAAAGCGGACGAAAATGGTATTGGTTTTGACCGTACCGATACGGGTAGTAATGCTACCGAGCAATATGCACCGTTCTTGGAAAAGAAATTTAATGATCCAGCAACAACACCGGAAATGTTTTTATTATGGTTTCACCATCTGCCATGGGACTACAAACTTAAGAGCGGAAATAGTTTATGGGACGGCATAGCTTTAAAATATCAAAAAGGTGTTGACCAAGTTAGTACTATGAACGCTACATGGGAAAATGCAAAACCATTCTTAACAGCACATGAATATGAAGAAGTAAAAATGCTTTTACAGATTCAACTAAAGGAAGCAAAATGGTGGCGCAATGCGTGTTTGTTATATTTTCAGACTTTTTCAAAAAGGCCTTTACCAAAAGGAGTAGAACAACCTAATAAAAGTCTTGAAGAATACAGGTCCCTTAAATTTCCTTTTGCACCCGGTATTCGTCCACAGTGGAATTAGCAAAATAAATAGAGTAAAGATGTTGTAATATGAAAATACAAATTAGGTATATATTTAGCCTGTTAGGTTGCTTTTGTATGTTTATGGCAACAGGTCAGAATATTACGGATACCTATAACTTTTTCACTATTGACGAGGGTATTCCAAAAAGTGCAATTACAAAAATTGTACAAGATCATAATGGTCTAATTTGGATAGCCACCTATGGTGAAGGTCTTTATAAATATAACGGCACGGATTTAAAAGCGTATAAGCATCAGGTCAATGACAGTACCACCATCCAGAGCTCTATTGTCAATACCCTATTTCTAGATTCCAACAATCAAATTTGGGTAGGTACGGATGAAGGTCTGAGTATATACAATCCCACCTTCGACAATTTTTCAAGAATTCAGATTGTAAATCTTAAAGGAAAACTGAAGAAATCCCAAGTTTACTCCATTGGCGAGGATATTTCAGGTACCATATACGTTGGCACGCCCACCCACGGCCTTTACCAAGTGGATCCTAGTACATTTGACATACATATAGTACAGGAAGAATCCAATGGCAAAGGGTCAAAATCCGTAATTAACGCGTTAGTACCCTTACCAAATGGTAATATGTTGGTAGGTTCTAATTTAGGATTATACACCTATGACAAAAAACAAAATGAGCTTAAACAAAAAATGTTCTTGACCAAAAAAGGCAACCAGAGCATTACACACTCCATACAATCCCTTTTACTAGAACAGAACGGCGATATTTTGATAGGAACGTTTAAAAACGGATTGGTAAAGGTGAAACAAGAAACTACAGGGTACTTCACGATAGAAAAGTTTGGTTTTACGGATAAACGTATTTTCGATATTAAAGTATTAAAGGATAATACCATTCTGTGCGCCACGGAAAATGACGGTTTATTTTTGTTGGATGGGCTGGGCAATCCAATACAAAATTATACCTACAACAAATCTGAATACAATAGTATTCGTTCAAATTCCATCTGGTCTATTTTTGTCGATAACCAAGAACGTATTTGGCTTGGGTATTACAATAAAGGCATAGGGGTTTATGACAAGTTGTATGACAAATTTGAGAACATCCAAAGTCTTCCTTATAGCTCAAACTCCTTACAATCACCTTCTGTAACCGGCATTGTACAAACCAGTGATAACCATTTATACATTGCAATGGATGGTGGCGGCATAGATAAATATGACCAAGTCAATAATAAATTTTATCACCTTTCGGATAGTAAGAGCAGTGGTTACAAAGGATTTGAAAAATTAGATGTACAAACCTTATACCTGGATTCCAAGGAAAATCTATGGGCCGGCACATGGAGTTCCGGAATTTATTTCCTTCCCAAAGGAGAACGTACCTTTATAAATTACAATATAGAAACCACCAATGGTGGACTGACCTCCAATAGTATTACAAGTTTTGCGGAAGACGCTGAGGGTACGGTATGGATCGCTACATTTTTTGGCGGATTACATTCTTATGACCCAATTAACAAGGAGATAAAAAACCATACCAATACCTCGTTCAACACATCCTTGGGTATTGAGGGCCACATACGCACCTTAATGGTTGATCATAATGACAATATTTGGATCGGTGGCCCAAACGGTCTAGTTCGTACCAATGGATCTAATGAGGACAGTAAACTACAGTCCCTATTATTGAATTCCTTTTTATCCGAAAATCAAAATTTAACGGGCACAATAAATGTTAGGGCCCTATATGAGGACGAAGCAAAAAATATATGGGTAGGTACCTACGGCAAGGGACTATGCAAGATAAGCCCCCAAATCAACGAAGTGGTTTGGTATACTAAGGAAGATGGTCTTTTACTGGAAAATATATCATCTATCATAGAAGACAACAACCATAATATTTGGGTTAGTGGTGAAACGGGGTTGGCAATGTTGGAGACTAGCTCCGATCAATTTTCCAATTACAATAGGGAAGATGGACTATTGGCCAATAATTTTAATTATAACGCCGTTACCAAGGACCGGAACGGTATTTTGTATTTTGGCAATTACGAAGGGATAGATTATTTTCATCCAGACAATATTTTACATAATGAGACGATACCCAAGGTCTATTTTACAGATTTAAAATTATTCAATAAATCTGTCTCTCCAACGGCTAAGAATTCACCCATAAGCAAAAGTATAAATGAGGTTGAGCAGTTGACGTTAAAACCTAATCAATTTGTATTTACCCTAGAATTTGCCGCTATTAACTTTACAAGGGCAAATAATAATGAATATGCCTATTATTTGGAGGGTTTTGAGGATAATTGGAACTATGTTGGCAATACAAGAACGGCCACCTATACCAATTTATCACCAGGAGATTATGTATTTCATGTAAAAGCTTCAAATAATGACGGTGTTTGGACAGAAAGTCCATTATCATTGCCCATTACCGTACTAGCGCCTTGGTGGGCCACAAGATGGGCAATTTTAGGATATTTAATCTTGACCGTTGGTTTTGCGTTATTGCTCAATTGGTTTCTTCATAAAAGAATTGAGGAAAGACGCATGATAAAGTTTGAAAGGGCACAGCGCCAACAAGAAGAATTGTTGAACGAAAAAAAGATTCAGTTTTTTACAAATATATCCCATGAATTTAGAACGCCATTGACATTGATAATAAATCCAATAATGGATATTGTAGAAAATAGTCAATATAAACTGAATAAGGGACTAAAGGAAAAACATAGAATAATCTACAGGAATGCGCAACGGCTAAAAAATCTCATTGATGAATTAATGGATTTTAGAAAGTTGAATTTAAATAGGTTGACGCTAAACGCATCTAACATCAATGCCCATAAATTTGTCAAGGAAATTTCAGAACATTTTGAGGAAGAGGCTTTTGAAAAAAATATCTTGATGTCCATTGAGACAGATGATCGCGATACCGATTTCTGGGGAGATCCCGGTCTTTTGGAAAAAATACTCTTCAACTTACTCAGCAATGCGTTTAAGGCCACATCGGAAAATGGCGTAATTACCATTAGTGTCTATAAATGCAAAGAGAAAATTATATTTCCACTGATCAATGAAGTAGAACCCATCAATGCCTTAGAGATCAGCATAGAGGACACTGGCACAGGCATTAGTAAAGAGGACATTGGCCACATTTTTGAACGCTTTTATCAAGCTTCCGATAAAAACCAACAATATTATGGGGCAACAGGTACCGGTATTGGACTAGAACTGGTTCAAAGCTTTGTTCAGTTACATAAAGGAATTGTTGATGTGGAGAGTGAAGAAGGTCAAGGAACTAAATTTAAGTTGTTCTTTCCCTTGGGCAAAAACCATTTAAAAGCATCGGAATATACGCCCAACGTAACATTGGATACGGATATAATTTCTTCGAATAAACCTAATATTAATCTTGAAGCCTTTAATGATACCGTCTTACTTGGTACTGAAAAAGACAAAAAAACGGTACTAATAGTAGAGGACAATATAGAGTTAAGAAATTACCTTAAGAACAAATTACGTGCAGATTATATAGTTGTAGAGGCGGACAATGGCCATATTGGATTACAATTGGCCCTAAAAGGTATACCGGATATTATTATAACCGACATCATTATGCCGGAAATGGACGGTTTTGAATTTTGTAAAAAAATAAAGGATGATTTAAAGACCAGCCATATACCCGTACTTATGCTCACCGCCAAGGCAATGAGCAGTGAAAAAGTAAAAGGTATAGATGCCGGGGCAGATGCGTATTTGACCAAGCCTTTTGAAATGAAAGTATTACGGTCATACTTAAAACGATTAATTGAAAACAGGCAACAATTTCTTGAGCATAATATCAACGACAAGAACAAGATTACCTTGCTACAGAACACCACCAAAATAGACAAAACCTTTATGCAGAAGGTGTTGGACTATGTCAACGAGAATATTGGGGAAACGGACTTAAATGTAGAGCATTTGGCAGATGATATGTCATTGAGCAGAAGTCAGTTATATAGAAAAATTAAGGCGATTACGGGCATGACGGCCAATGAACTTATTAGAAAAATACGATTGGAACGAGCAAAGCAAATGATTGAAAACGGCAGTGAATCTATTAGTGAAGTTGGTTTCAAGGTAGGTTTTTCCTCTCCCTCCTATTTCAGCAAATGTTTTAAAAATGAATTTGGTATGCTCCCAACAGAATTGAAAACAATAAACGAATAAAACCCGCTAACTTAAAACATATCAATATTTTACGTTTTTGAAATTTACAGGAGCTATTTTTAGCAAATCAATTTTTTTTAGTTATGTTTTCTGTCGATGCAACAAGTTTATTATGCATTGCTTCAATTGTTACAATGACTTAGAAATGCAGAACGTACTTTTAAACACTTAAATAAACGAAAACTCAAGCTTAACCAATCAACATCATATGAAACAACTTTATAGTCCCTCTAATTTATGCAAATACGTTCTATTTTTTTGCTTAAGCACAGTATTGCTAAGTTGCAAGCAAGATCATCAACCAGAAAAAGTTGAAGTAGAACCAACCCTTAAAGAAGCGTACAAGAATTACTTTTTGATAGGTAGCGCAGTAAATGACAATCAAATTAGCGGTAAGGATAGTCTAGGTGTACAATTGATCAAGGAACAGTTTAATACCATTACTCCAGAAAATTCAATGAAATGGATGTATATGGAGCCGGCTCAAGGTGAATTTAATTTTGAAATGGCAGACCGTTATATCGATTTTAGCAAAAAAAATAATTTGGTTTTCATTGGCCACAATCTAGTTTGGCATAGTCAATTGGCTCCGTGGGTCAACGAGATTAAGGATAATGAGGAATTATCAAATAGTCTAAAGAACCACGTACAGACCATTGCATCTCGTTATAAGGGCAAAATACATGGTTGGGACGTGGTCAATGAAGCATTAAATGAGGATGGTACTTTACGAAACTCATTATTTCTGGAAAAATTAGGACCGGAATATTTGACCAATGCATTTAAATGGGCACAGGAAGCAGACCCTAATGCAGAGCTTTATTACAATGATTATAACATGACCAAGCCCAAAAAACGGGAAGGCGCCATTACATTGGTAAAGAACCTCAAGGAACAAGGAGCCAAGGTAGATGGTATTGGTATGCAGGCACATTGGAGCTTAGAGGGGCCGTCATTGCAGGAAATTGAAGAAAGTATTATTGCGTATTCAGAATTGGGCGTAAAGGTCATGATTACGGAATTGGATGTAACCGCATTACCAAACCCATGGGACTTGGAAGGGGCTGAAGTCAGTCAAAACTTTGAAGGAAGTGAATTTATGAATCCGTATACGGAACAACTACCGGATTCGGTATCCAACCAATTGGCAAAACGCTACCGGGATATTTTTGCATTGTTTAAAAAGCATCAAGATAAAATTAGCCGAGTTACATTTTGGGGCGTTAACGATGGACAGACATGGTTGAACAATTGGCCTATTGAGAACAGAACCAATTATCCACTTTTGTTTGACAGGCAGTTTAAACCAAAAGCAGCATACCATAGTGTCATTCAGGTGGCAAAAGACAGTACGCTATAATACTTACAACCAAACTCATCCTAAATGAACAACGAACATAAAGTATCCCTAAAAGAAAAGATTGGATATTCTTTAGGGGATTTATCCGCCAATCTGGTTTTCCAGACCTTAGTTACCTATCTAGCCTATTTTTATACGGACATCTACGGATTAGAAACCCAAGATGCTTCTTACATAATATTTTTGGTAGGTATGATTGCGGCATTTGCTTTTAATCCCATAGTAGGTGCATTGGCGGACAGGACCAGAAGTAAATGGGGAAAGTTTAGACCGTGGATTTTGTTTACCTCCATTCCGTTAGGTTTAGTGGCACTTTTAGCTTTCAGCACACCAGATTTTGATTATACGGGCAAAGTAGCCTATGCGGCCGTAACCTATACCCTACTACTTTTATTATATGCCGCCAATAATTTACCCTATGCCGCATTGAGCGGGGTAATAACCGGTAGTATGAAAGAACGCAACAGTATATCGTCCTATCGCTTTGTAGCTGTAATGTTCGCCCAGTTTTTTGTTCAGGTATTTATGCTGCCCATAATTGAATATGCAGGTAACGGTGATAAGGCCGTAGGTATTGAAAAGGTCATGACCTATTTGGCGATCATTGGTACCATTATGTTATTGATCACATTCTTTACAACAAAGGAGCGCGTAATACCTACCCCGGAGCAAAAATCAAGTTTGCGAGAGGATTTGGGTGATTTGATTAAAAATAGGCCATGGATCATAATGTTGGTATTGACCACATTAGTGTTTATTACCTTGGCCTTAAAGGGTGGCTCTTACGTTTATTATTTTGAAAATTATGTCGATGCCAATAGCTTAGCGGCATTTATAGGTCCGCTTCTCAATGGTTTAACCAATATTGGAGTCGATTTTTTTGGTGACAACCCCATATCGGCAGGATTTGGACTTTTCAATGCCGGTGGAATAATATTTATGATCGTAGGTATTTCCTTGTCCAAAGGGTTGGCAGATAGGTTTGGGAAACGTGATGTCTTTGGCGCTGCACTTTTTATATCTACCTTGTTCATTGCCATTTTCTATTTCTTTGCCCCTAACTCCGTAGAATTAATGTTTTTATCTCAAATATTACATGGTTTCTTCTATGGCATTACCATACCCCTATTATGGGCAATGATCGCCGACGTTGCAGATTATTCTGAATGGAAGAACAACCGCAGGGCTACCGCCATTATATTTTCTGCAATGATGATCGGTTTAAAATTGGGGTTGACCATTGGCAGTTCATTAGTTACATGGATACTTGGTCTTTATGATTATATCCCCAACAAATTTGGAAATTCAGAAACCATAATCCAACCCGACACAGCCATACAAGGCACTAAAATGTTGGTCAGCATTTATCCGTCAATTGCATTTTTCCTGGCCATTGCCCTATTGTTCCTATATGAAATAAATAAAAAGATGGAAGTTCAGATTGAACAAGATTTAATAACCAGAAGAAAAGCGTAAACTATGCCAGAAGAAAGTATTGACCATATTGACTTTGATGAATTAAATAAAAAAGCAATATCAAAACCTTTGGTCACCCATATTTATACCGCAGATCCATCTGCACACTATTTTGATGGGAAAATATATATTTACCCATCTCACGATATAGACGCAGGTGAAGCTTTTGATGACTTGGGAAGCCACTTTGCTATGGAAGATTATCACGTATTGTCCATGGATTCAATAGATGCAGAGGCCAAAGACAATGGCATAGCATTACATGTAAATGATGTACCATGGGCGGAACAGCAAATGTGGGCACCAGATGCAGCTAAAAAAGATGACAAATATTATCTGTTTTTTCCGGCAAAAGGGTATGATGGTATATTCAAGATCGGCGTAGCGGTGAGCGATAGTCCTATTGGGCCTTTTACACCCCAACCTAAAGCAATTGAAAATAGTTTTTCTATTGATCCGGCCGTTCTAGAAGATAATGATGGAAATTATTATATGTATTTTGGAGGCTTATGGGGAGGTCAATTACAACGTTGGCGCACTGGCGAATATAATGCTCAAAATCCGGATAGTCCAACAGCAAATTTACCGGAAGATAATGAACCGGCTCTACTCCCATTTGTTGCTAAATTAACCGATGACCTTTTGGAATTTGCAGAAAAACCAAAGGAAATAGAAATTTTAGATGAAGATGGTAATTTATTATTGGCCGGAGACAATAACAGGCGTTTTTTTGAAGCGGCATGGATGCATAAATACAAAGGAAAATATTACTTTTCCTATTCCACTGGAGATACGCATTTTATTTGTTACGCCATAGGGGATAATCCTTATGGTCCATTTACATATGGCGGCAGAATTTTAGAGCCTGTTGTTGGATGGACCTCCCATCATTCAATATGTCAGGTAGAAGACAAGTATTACTTATTTTACCATGACAGTAGCTTATCTAAGGGCGTAACGCATTTAAGATCCGTAAAAATGGTAGAAATTGAACATATGGAAGATGGGCATATAAAAACCATTTCCCCATACAAAAACATATAGATCAAAATAATCGTGAAATCTGCAAAAATCATACTAAGTCTCTTATTTGGCCTATTGTTCTCACCGGACACTATGGCCCAAGTAAGATTGCCCCAAATATTCAGGGATAGTATGGTATTGCAACGAAATGCTCCTATAAAAATATGGGGTTGGGCTTCCAATCATGAAGAAATTACACTAACCCTAAAAAATCACACTCGTAAAACAAAAGCTTCGGCCAGCGGTGAATGGGAAGTGGTTTTCCCCAAAATGAAGGCTGGCGGCCCATATAACCTTCAAATATCAGCTACTAACAACCTTACGGTACATAATATTTTAATTGGTGATGTATGGTTGGTTGCCGGACAATCCAATATGGAACATCAATTGTTCAGGCATGATGTTACCTATGCCAAAGAGATAAGAGAGGCCAACTTTCCCGAAATCAGACATTTTAAGGTACCAAGAAATACGGAATTGAACGGACCTAAAAACAATATGGACGGGGGTAAATGGGAAGTAGCCGTTACAAAGGAAATACCCAACTTTTCTGCGGTCGCCTATTTTTTTGCCAAGCAGGTTTATGACAAGTATGGCATTCCCATAGGATTGATAAATGCCAGTGTTGGGGGCACCCGCATAGAGGCTTGGACGAGCGAAAATGGTTTTCACAACAACCCTGACATTCTAAACACAATTGAAAGAAACAAGGACTCGGTTTATATAAATAGTTTAATAAAAAGGGACAAAGCCGCTAAAGATCAGACTGTAGAAACCACTATGGACCTAGGCATATCAGGTCCTATTCATTGGTATGACCCTAGTTACAAGCCATTAAACTGGCGTAAAATCAACATACCCGGTTATTGGGAAGACCAAGGCATCAAAGATTTAAATGGCACGGTGTGGTATAGGAAGGAAATTAAGGTACCACAATCTATGGCAGAAGCGGAGGCTAAGCTATTTTTAGGAAGAATTGTAGATGCAGACCAAGTTTATTTAAATGGTACCAAAATAGGACAGACTTCGTACCAATATCCACAACGTCAATACTCCATTCCCAGTAATCTTTTGATAACTGGTAAAAATACATTGGTCGTAAAGGTTACCAATTACAACGGTAAAGGAGGCTTTGTGCCAGATAAACCATATTTCATTTCTTCAGAAAAAGACACTGTAGGTATTAAAGGATATTGGGAGTATAAAGTAGGTGAAGTATTTGCACCAAAGAACACGCCAAACGGCACAATATTCAATGCCCAAAACGAGCCTACCGCATTGTACAATGCAATGGTGGCTCCATACACCCAACTTGCACTCACGGGCGTATTATGGTATCAAGGGGAAAGCAATTCCGGTGAACCGGAAAAATATGCCCAATTATTACAAGGATTAATCATAGATTGGAGAAACCAGTTTGAACTACCCAATTTACCCTTTATATATGCGCAACTACCCAATTTTATGGATGTTAATTATCTACCGGAAGAAAGTAAATGGGCCGAGTTCAGACATGCGCAATCAAACGCATTGCAAATAGCAAATACAGCTATGACCGTTAATATAGATTTAGGGGAATGGAACGATATACATCCTGAAAACAAAAAAGATGTTGGGGAGCGTATGGCCTTGGCCGCGTTTAAATTGGCCTATAATGAAGACGTTGTTTTTTCAGGACCCCTATATAATGGCCATACTATTGAAAACAATAAGATCCTTCTTTCCTTTTCATATACAGGTAGTGGATTAATTACTGTAGATGGCGGTGCGCCGGCCCAATTTGCCATTGCCGGGGAGGATAAAAAATTTGTATGGGCCAATGCCAAAATTGAAGACAATAAGGTCATTGTATGGCATAATGACATAAGTGCTCCAAAATACGTGCGCTATGCATGGTCAGATAACCCAGATAACGCAAATCTTTATAACAAGGAAGGCTTACCAGCTTCACCATTTACTACGGAATAGAATTCTTAGAATTCTATAGGCACAGTTTACTATACACTTAACCACCTGATTTATTTTTCATTATAATTGCAAGGTCAATTTATTATAGTATTTTGATAGGCTAGATACCATTATTAACCCATTTCCATTTTAAAAAATTACATTGCAAATAGTACTAAACCATACATGTTAATGAAGATTGCCGTATTATCCCAAAACCCCAACCTATATTCCACCAAACGCTTAATCGAAGCAGGAATGAACAAAGGCCATGAAATGCATATCATAGACCATTCTAAATGTGATTTGATCATAGAGAAAAAAAGACCAGGTCTTATATACCAAGGAAAGGAACTGGAGGGTTTTGATGGGGTCATACCACGTATAGGAGCTTCCATAACTTTTTATGGAACGGCCGTTGTTCGCCAATTTGAAATGATGAAAGTCTTCAGTTCCGTAGAATCCCAGGCATTGGTTCGTTCAAGGGATAAATTAAGAAGTTTACAAATTTTATCAAGAGCCGGTCTAGGATTGCCTAAAACCATATTTAGCAATTATTCAAAAAATGTAGGTGCCATCATTGACAAGGCCGGTGGTGCCCCAGTAGTCATAAAATTATTGGAGGGGACCCAAGGTCTAGGTGTGGTGCTAGCGGATAACCGCAATTCCGCAGAATCTATTCTCGAGGCTTTCAACGGTCTTCAGGCAAGGGTCATTGTACAAGAATTTATAAAAGAGGCAAAAGGGGCAGATATTCGTGCTTTTGTAATAGATGGTGTCGTAGTAGGCTCAATGAAACGACAGGGCAAGGAAGGTGAATTTAGATCAAACCTTCATCGTGGAGGTTCAGCCCAAATTATTGAACTGACGGACGAAGAGGAAAATGCAGCTATAAAAGCTGCAAAATGCCTAGGATTGGGCGTTGCCGGTGTAGATATGTTACAATCTGACCGAGGTCCCTTAATTTTGGAGGTAAATTCATCACCAGGTCTAGAAGGTATTGAGGCCGCCACAGGAAAAAATATTGCAGGTAAAATTATAAAGTACGTAGAAAGAAATGTCGATTAAAAAACATAAGGTCCTAGGACAGCGTATTGAAAAAGGAAAAGGAGCCCAACTAAGTTTGGATATCGCAAAATTACATACGAGGACAAAGATAGAGGTCCCCGTAATTATAGAACGTGGAAAAAAGGACGGCCCTACACTATTGATAACGGGCGGAATTCATGGCAATGAGATAAACGGTGTTGAAATTGTTCGCCAAATCGTTTCAAAAAAGTATAACCGGCCAACCTACGGTATGGTCATTTGTATTCCGGTAGTGAATATTTTTGGATTTTTGAACCAGACAAGACAATTTCCTGACGGGAGAGATCTTAACCGGGTTTTTCCCGGTAGTTTAAGAGGCTCCCTGGCAAGTAGGTTCGCCTATCATTTGGTGAAGGACATAGCACCTATAATAGATTGTTGTATAGATTTCCATACTGGTGGTGATAGCCGTTTCAATGCCCCACAAATACGGATAGACAAGGATGATGAGGACGGTTTGGCCCTGGCAAAGGAATTTGGAGCAGAATTTATAGTAAAATCCGCAGGTAGGGAAAAATCGTTCAGGGAAACTTTACACAAACTGAAGAAAAAAGTTTTGTTATACGAAGGAGGAAAATCGCTCCATATTGATAAGGAAATCACCAACACCGGTATAGTGGGTGCTTTACGCATAATGCAACATTTAGGAATGCGTAATTTTGATGATGAAATTTCGCAATTATCCACAAAACCGGTAACCCCAAAATTGGTAAATGCCTCTAAATGGATACGGGCAAAACATTCCGGCATGTTTCATCCAATCGTAAAAGTTGGAGAGAAAGTTTCCAAAGGTGCCGAACTGGGAAGTATTTCAGGGCCTTTTGGATATTTTGAACGAAAGATAAAAGCAACGGAAAATAGCTATATCCTATGCATCAACCAATCTCCGATCGTAAATCAAGGAGATGCCATATTGCACATTGCCCATGATGTGGAATAACGTCTAAAAAACGCGTATACCGGCTATTTTCATATCATCCATTTTCATAAATTAGATTTAAAGATCCCCTAAAATTAAAATACACTAAAAGACTGATTACCCATGTATTAGGGTACATAAAAAACCTATTCCTATCATGAATGAAATAGAACAAACCCTAACACTTAAAAATGTGCGTCCAACGGCAATGCGCATTCTTATCTATAAATATATGGCAGAAAAAAAATCTGCCCTTGCATTGACAGATATAGAAAATGCCTTTGAAAAAGCTGAACGTACTACCCTATACCGTACCCTTAAAACATTTGAGGAAAATGGTATAGTACATCAAATAGATGATGGCACCCATGTTTCTAAATTTGCACTTTGTGAACCTGGTTGCAACTGTGAAATTGACCAAGATCTTCATTTACATTTTCACTGCAGCCAATGCGATACAACGATTTGCCTGACCGAGCATAAAATACCCCATATTAATTTACCAAAAGGTTACATTGCAGAAGATGTGAATTTGGTAATAAAGGGAGTCTGCGAAAATTGCAGCACGCATTAATTGCACTACTGTTGCATTCATAATTTATGGAACTTGCGATAATTATGAAGCATCAAAAGAACAAAGAGTTAGAAAAGAATACCATAAATCCCAGTACATGCGCGCATTGTCATGATGACCATAAAAATGACCTAAACGACAATGATACAAATAGACTTAAAGTCTATATACCAGCTATATTTAGCTTTTCCTTGCTGGTACTGGGAATAATCTTGGATTACAACCAGATTTTATTTAGGAATGGGTGGATCCGTCCATTATGGTATATCATAGCATATATACCCGTTGGTCTACCAGTATTAAAAGCCGGTTGGGAAAGTATTCAAAAAGGGGATTTTTTCACTGAATTCTTTTTGATGGGCATTGCAACCATTGGCGCCTTTGCAATTGGTGAATACCCAGAAGCTGTAGCTGTAATGCTATTTTATGCCGTAGGGGAACTTTTTCAAGGCGCAGCGGTCAAAAAGGCAAAAGGCGATATTAGGGCACTATTGGAGGTAAGACCAAAATTAGCTACGGTACTCCGTAATAATGAATATATTGGCGTAGCCCCGGAATCCGTATCCATCGGGGAGGTAATTCAAGTTCGCGCAGGAGAACAAATACCGTTGGATGGTATACTGCTTTCCGCAAAAGGCTCTATGAACAAATCTGCGTTGACAGGAGAAAGCAAACCAGATTCGGTAAAGAAAGGGGAAAGCGTATTTGCAGGAAGCATCAATTTAGACGGGGTCATAGAGGTTGAAACCACTAAAGCCTTCAAGGATAGCTCCATAGCCCGTATTATAGAAATGGTTCAAAATGCAACTGCCCGCAAATCCAAAACAGAACTGTTCATACGTAAATTTGCGCGCATTTACACACCTATTGTAGTTTTTCTGGCAATAGGCCTAACCTTTATACCCTATTTTTTTGTTCAAGACTATGTATTCAGCACATGGTTATATAGGGCATTGATTTTTCTAGTGATTTCATGCCCTTGTGCGTTGGTCATTTCAATTCCCCTTGGATATTTTGGCGGTTTGGGAGCAGCTTCCCGTAACGGAATTCTTTTTAAAGGCGCCTCCTTTTTAGATAGCATGACCAAAGTGAATACTGTAGTCATGGATAAAACAGGTACGGTAACCAAAGGGGTATTTAAAGTTCGTGATCTTGTTACAGATCAGATCATTACAGAGGCCGATTTCATGAACTACTTGATCGCTATAGAAAGTAAATCTACCCACCCCATAGCAAAGGCAATTATAGCGTACAATACAGAAGCCAATAAATATACCGCAACTGGTGTCGTAGAAATTCCGGGCAAAGGACTTAGGGGCAATGTAAATGGCAAAATAGTTTTGGCAGGGAACAAAGCTTTGATGACGGCCCATGATATTAAAGTACCAACAACTACCGATCAAATTGTGGAAACCATCATTATGGTTGCGATTGACGGAAAATTTGCCGGCTATATTACCATTGCCGACGAACTTAAGGATGATGCCCACCAAGCAATAAAACAAATACGTGATGCCGGAGTTAAAAAGATTATTATGCTTTCTGGGGACAAAGACCAGATCACCCAAAAAATAGCCGTTGAATTGGGTCTGGATTGGGCATTGGGCGGTCTCTTACCGGAAGATAAGCTTCGCGAAGTCGAGAAATTGCAAAAAGACCCGCATGTTAATGTTGCTTTTGTAGGAGATGGGATAAATGATGCTCCGGTACTGGCCATCAGTGATGTAGGTATTGCCATGGGTGGGCTAGGTAGTGATGTTGCAATAGAAACAGCGGATATTATCATACAAACAGACCAACCTTCAAAAATTGCAAGGGCCATTAAAATAGGAAACTCTACCCGAGCGATCGTTTGGCAGAATATTGTGTTGGCATTTGGTGTAAAAGTACTTGTATTGGCATTAGGTGCCGGTGGTCTAGCAACAATGTGGGAAGCTGTTTTTGCCGATGTAGGCGTTGCTTTACTTGCAATTTTAAATGCCGTAAGACTTCAAAGGATGAATTTGGATTAATTAGATTTACGAGAAATTCGTTAATACATATTTATCAAAAGTATTTTTGATAAATGAAACAATTGGTACAGGTATTGTATTTGGAAAACTTAAAATTAATAACAGTCTGTCTTTATAAGCCCTTTATTTTGCAGTTCCTCAATAGTAAGGGTAGTATTTTCAATCAATATAGTTTCCAACACATCGAGTACCTCATGCTGCATGGCTAAAGAACCGCAAATCATGACCGTGCCATCATTAGTTAAAGTATGCAACACAACATTTTGTTGTTCACGGACCAAATCTTGAACGTACCGTTTTTCATCTTCCCGGGAGAAACATGGCATGAAAGAAATTTTTTCGTTCGTTGTAATAATCCCATTTAAGAAATTCTCGTAGATTAAACTAGAATTCCGCGTTCGCCCTCCCCAGAACAATGCAATTTGCTTCTGTCTAGTATGTTGTAGCATACCTAAAAAAGGAGCTATGCCCGTACCATTGGCAATTAATATGGCCATGGCCGATTTTTCAGGAAAATGAAAATGCGCATTAACATCTATTGCAGCTTCTATAACGTCCCCTACTTCCAGTGCATATAAATAATTGGATCCACGACCCATTTCATGTTTTTTAACACTAAGTAATACTTCATCATTGATTTTGGCAATGGAATATTGACGTACCAGACCCGATTCATCTGGAAATACAGCCAACAGATCACCAGAAGTGAAGGTTATTTTTTGTTTTGGCCTAAATTTCAGCAAAAAGGTGTCATCCACATTAAGGCCCGTACGTTCAGTTAGCTCGAACGGGATTTTTACACGTTCTACCTCCTTAATGTAAGTATGTTCCAAAGAAATTTTTAAACCTTGACGATTACCCCATTGATCTACCCAATTGGCAAGGGTTTCATGATTTGCACTGTCTACCTTACACAAAGGCATAACCGGAGTAAAATTTGAATCTGCCTGTAACAATGCATCAATCTGGATTGCAAACTTGCAATAATCCGGGTATTCCAAGGATCCAAAACCAATTACCGCATATGAGATTGTATTAGGTTGCTTGATGTTAGAAAACAAGGTCGAAAACTTTCTGGCATTGGTAGGTGGCTCACCCTCACCATAAGTAGCTGTACAGATAATCATATGTGTTGCACGCGCGTAAGTGGTATATTTATTTAATTCGGCCAGATACACTTTCTTTCCGGTTTTACTTAATCCATCATAGAAACGTTGGGCAAAATCAAAGGTTGTTCCGGTTTCGGAACCCACCAGAATAATATATTCACATTCATCTTTATTAGGCATTTTTATGCTGACCTTTCCTTTTTTCCTTCGTTTTAAAGTCATTACGAAACCAGAATACATAAAAAACAGAATAGAAGCACTTGCCAATAATAAAATAATGGACCACAGTACATTGCCCTCACCGGTATGCAAGACCAGACTCAATCTGGAAGCCAGTACGGTAAAAGGATAATTGATACTGGTCACAATAGCTCCCGTCTGCTGATTTACTTGTATCTCCCTATCGGACAACGCTATTCTATAGTAATCCTCAGGATCGTCAGAAAAAGGAAATTCTACTTGCCGTACATCGTCCAAAGTGGTTTCCTTAAAAAATGGCACGTCCTGTATATCAGCAAAGACCTCAGCACTATGGTCAACATCCATTTCTTGGGGTACTTCTATACTATCTGGAAGCAGATCAAACTTTTCTGCGGATAGATAGACCCCGGTTATGGATAAAATAATAATGGGTATTAGAAACCACCTACTTAAGATTACGTGATAACGAAGTTCAAAATAATCTTTTTGAACCTTGTTAAATATTTTTTTGAACCCACCTTGGCGTTTGGCAAGTAAAACCAAGCCGGTGACCACTATAATAAACAATAATAAGGATATCAATCCTACAAAAAATCGGCCAACGCTTTTTAGAAACAAGGAACGGTGCAAATTGGTAGCAAATGTATAGATATAGGGCCGCTCCTCTACTTCCCCTAACTTTCCTCCTGTTTTTGGATCAATATAAATATCCAATGTCTCCAAATCCATTGTCAATACCTGTGCCTTAACAAAACCGGAAGATTCCACCTCCAGGCCAAGCACCTCATCATAGTTTTGTTTCAATGCATTTATGGCGACTCCTAATGGCACATCTTCCAAATCATGAACGGCATACCCCTTGGTCTGATATGTTATAGGCTCCACAGCCAGAATAACACCGGTAACCGCAGCAACCAGCAAGAACAAAGAAGATACAAGGGCAAGAACTAGGTGACTATAGCGCCAAATGGAAATGGTCATAGAAATATAAAAATAACGTAAACGGAAACCTTCAAGAAGGGCTTATATTATGGATTAAATGTAAGTAAGTAGTATAATCTAAATGTTCTGGAATATCGGTCTACGGACATCCCAGAACATTTAATTCAACATAAACACTAACACTATTGAGGTAACATTCTTACATAGCGGATAAATCCTTTGCCTTCTACTTTCGCCTTAAGGTTTTCTGAAGTCAGCTCAAATTGGATATCGTCCGCAAAATAGCCTTTATCCTCCACAGAAGTTTCAAATCGTATACTATACCCGTTATCTATTTTATCCTTTGGAATCTGTAGTACGGACAAGGTACGTTCACCACCACTAATGGTCTCCCCTGAAATAGCATCGATATTTGGCCTACTCTTACCGTAGAATTTCCACCATTCCGTAATCTCGCTGTACCATTCACTATCTTTACCTATTACATATAAAGTCTCCTCATAATTGGCTTTATCATTAACAATGGAAACAACTATATACGCTCCTTCACCACTGTAATTGGTCAATTGAATTAAGCATTTAACAGGTTGTTTGTCTACTGTGGTAAATGCCGTTAACAATGACCCTACCAATAGTATTGCCGGTATAAATTTGATTAATTTTTTCATTTATTACTCTATTCTATATTTAACTAATTGATGTGTGATCCATCATCAATTCTATATACTATTTACGATTACCCTTAAAGGCAAAATTACTTTAAGAAATTTAATGAAGTCTGTCCTTTGGCCAACACTTCGTTTTCACTTGCCAAATCATAGACCGTTTCTTCAAAATCGGTCGTTATTTTGGTATCCGCTCCCTTGGACACTAAATATTTGAGCATACGATCATTTTCCGCCTTCATCGCCGCCAAATGCAAAGCGGTCAATCCCTCGTTATTTTTAGCATTAATAGCAATGTTAAAACTATCCAGTTTTTTCAACAATTCCAGGTCATTGTTTTTAGCTGCAATATGAAGTAAGGTATTATTTCCCGCCTGTACGGTATTGAAAGCAACACCCTGCTCTTTTAACGATTGTAGTTTAGCATCAAAATTTTGAGGTTTTCTGGAGTTATGGGAAGCTGCCAAATAATAAGCCAATGAATTGCCCTCAGCATCTTTGACCGATGCATCTGCACCATTTTTCAGTAAATAGTCTACTACATTTGGATTATTATTTTCTACTGCAAGCATTAATGCTGTTTGACCATCATTATTGGCCAAATTATAGTTTTTGACATTTTCACCTAAAAGTTCAACAATAGCCAAATCGTTACGAGAAGCTGCATTTAAAAACGGAGTATTTCCCATTTCATCCTTTTGATTGACATTGACACCAGCAGCTAGAAAAAATTTAAAGATATCTACATCCTTATTACCAGCTGCCAATCTATGTAATGGCGTAGTTCCCGTTTTGGTCACCACATTGGGTTCCAATCCTAAGCTTTTCAAATATTCATACACCGGTAACGGGTTGCTATAGCCTCTTCCACCCTGGGTAGCGAACAAGAAAGCATTGCCCCCTTCCTTATTCAAACTTTTATAGTCCACACCTTTTGAGACCAATAATTTCAGAAAATCAATATTTCCCTTTTTAACGGCATAGTTAAAAATACCGTTACCGTCATCGTCTTTACTTTCAAGCGCTAGCCCTTTAGACAAAAAGAAATTTAGTTCTTCTTCATTTTTAATAGAAGGTGCAGCCATTAACAATAAGTTGGCGCCGTGATCATTCTTTTCTTTGGCAAGATCAACTCCTTTACCTTCAAAAGCATTATAAATTGCAGGGTTGGTCAATCCGGCATTTGCCGCAAAGGCCAATGGAGTAAATTGATGACTATCCAATGCCGTTACGGATGAACCTTGCTCCAATAAATAGTTGACCACCTCTTCATTACCTGCATAACCGGCCCAATGAAGATATATACGACTATCATGTGTTTTTTTATCCACGGCATTACCGTCCAATGATAACAGATAGGCTATGACATCTACACTGGCCTTACCCATTAAGGCAAAGGTAGTTGCATCAAAGGCATTATTATTACTTGCTACGGGATCGTTACCCTCCGCTATTTTTTGTTTTACGATTGCAACGGAAGGGTTGCTCTTCCAAAACCCACGGTCATGCAATTCATTTTTTTGTTGGGCCGTAACAACGGTACCCAGAAATAAGGCGACTAAGGATAGATTCTTAATTACTTTCATTTTAAAATATTTAGTTCTTTACAAATGATTCTATTACTTGGTTAATTTTAGCTTGGTCCTCATATCCTTCATCAAAAAGATATTTATACAATACTTTATGGTCAACTTTCTCCGCTAAGGTCAAGTCTTTGTTCCTACCGTATACTTGATCCCATTTTGTACGTACCAAAGCCCATTTATCTGCATTTTTCTTCCACCAATTAGCCGCTGCGGCACATTGCCCATCATCTACCTTAACATAGGTGTTATACCCTTTTTCCTTAGCCAAAACAATATCTTCCTTGCCTGGCTCACGAATAACCTTGGCATTGTCCTGATCGTGCAACCAGCCGTATTCCGTAATTTCCTGTCTATTACCACGAACAGTCAAATTATAATCACTTCTAGTGGTATATTCCCTTCTTGGCAATGGCGCATCTGCAGTATTCTCCCAAAAACTTTTGCCGTCAACATGTACCCAAGATGACGAACCCTCATATCGTGGACTATCATCAACTTGATATACTTTTTGGGTCCATTGACCCTTTACCTTATCGGCAGGCAAATTAGTATAGGACCACGTATTGTTTGCATTATATGTGTAGAGGTCCGTATTCTGGTAAAGCCAATCTTGTCTCCAATGCTTAACTATGTGTGGGGCCGATGGGTCGCCGACCTGAAGCAAATGCTGAATTGAAATCTTATCATCCTCATCAACAATTAATTGTGCCCATTCCAAACCTTTATCAACTTTTGTTTTTGATGGTTTATAAAGGGAATCATTACTATAATGAAAGGTTTCCGCAAAATTAAAAGTTACCTCATAGCAGCCGCACATACTCTTGATTGCATTAATGTCCTGTTTCTTTTTCTGCTTTTGCGCTATTATTGGTCCCGATACGAACAGGACGATAAGGAAATATAAAGGTGTTTTCATTGGTTGAATTTTTCTCATATAAAGTTCATGGACAAAAATAACTATTTTTATTTATTCTAAATAAGAATTGTTTATATATTTGCTCACTATTAAGAATTATTCTAAATAATATTGATGCGTTTAAATATTTATCTTCTAGTAGCGTCCGCTTCCATATATCAGGTAATGGCCCAAACGGCTAATGTTGCCGAAAAAGATTCTGTGGAAGCACTACACCTTACCGAAGTTATTGTAACCGCTACCCGTACAGAAAGGCAATTATCGTCACTGCCCCTTCCTGTAACCTTAATCGATAAAGAATCTATCCGCAGAACGGGTACTGTCCGTTTGAACGAAATACTGAACGAGCAAACAGGAATTATTACCGTAACCGATGAAAGCGGTTTTCAAGGTATTCAGATTCAAGGCATAGCTTCGGACTATATATTGATATTAATAGACGGCGTACCACTTGTAGGTAGAAATGCAGGTAATTTTGACCTAAGCAGGTTAACTGTAGGTAATATCAAACAAATAGAAGTTGTCAAGGGTCCTTCTAGTAGTCTGTATGGTTCTGAGGCGTTGGGCGGCGTCATCAATATTATTACCGAAAAGCCTAAAGGAGAAATTTTTGATGGTAATCTGTCCTATAGAATTGGCACGTACAGTCAACAGGACATTAATGTGGATATCAAACAAGGATTTAAAAAGTTTAGGTACGGTTTTTTTGCAAATAGATTTTCAAGTAACGGCTACGATTTAAATAAGGATATTGCCGGACAAACCGTAAACCCATTTAAAAACTATACATCTAATGGGCGCCTATACTATGATTTTAATGACAAATTAACCCTGTTTACATCTGCCCGTTTCTACAAACAGGTTCAAAATGGAGGTTTTATACAAGATAGTATAGCATTCCAAGGTGATACCGAAGAACAGGAATGGAACACCCATGTAAGACTTGACCATAAACCAAATGCACGTTTGCACACCTCCTATGAAATATATTACACCAACTATACCGCACAGGAATATTTAGAGGACCCAATTACCGCCATCGTTGCCAGCAATAGTTATTTTGACCAAAAACTATTTAGACCGGAAATAAGGGGAAGTTACCAGTTTAAAAATCCCAACAATGCAAAGGATACCGGCTTGGGCACAGGAACCCTTACTGCTGGAACAGGTTTACAATATGATGCGTTGGAGCGCACATACTTTGATGAGTCCGTTAGGTTTATATCTAATTATATGTATTTGCAATATGATGTGGAGCCTTTGGAAAAATTAAATGTTATAGCGGGACTCCGGTTTGATAAACATTCGGAGTACAACAATCAATTTAGCCCAAAACTTGCAATACGCTACAAGGCAAATAGCACATTTTCTATTAAAGGCTCTATAGGTTATGGCTTTAAGGCTCCAGATTTTAGACAATTATACTTTGATTTTACCAACTCCGCAGTTGGGTATACCGTACTTGGTTATAATGTGGCCATAGAAAAACTGCGGGAGTTAAATGGACAAGATCAATTACTGGACATTTTAGTTACGGAAGACGAACTCTCAAGACCCTTAGAGGCAGAAAGTTCTATTGGTTATAACATAGGGTTTACCCATACTCTACCCAGGCTAACAACGACTGTAAATTTTTTTAGAAATGATTTTAAAAATTTAATTGACACCCGTATAGTTGCACGTAAAACAAATGGTCAAAATGTCTTTAGCTACGACAATTTTGATGAAATATATACTACTGGACTAGAGCTCAATTCTAAATACTCCCCAACTAGCTCACTTAAGTTAAGTGCAGGTTATCAACTATTATTCGCTTTTGACAAACAGCAGCAAGATCGTGTGGCAAATAGGGATGTTTTTGTACGGCACACAGTCAACGGTCAAACAATGGTACTGGAAAAAGCAGATTATTACGGACTTATTAACCGTTCAAGGCATAATGCTAATTTTAAAGTTTTCTATACAATAGCGCCTGCAAATACTGATTTCAACCTAAGGGTCTTATACCGTAGTAAATATGCTCAATATGATGCCAATGGCAATGGATTGATAGACACTTACGACAATAGTTTCATCAACGGATTTTTAACCTTAAATGCAGCGGCAGCTAAGACTTTTTACAAAAAATTGAATCTCCAAGTAGGCGCAAATAACCTATTGGATTACACAGATAGCAATATCCCGAGTATGCCGGGCATTCAAGCATACATTAAACTAAACTATCAATTTTAACCCCCTGAAAACAAACAGGAATTAATTACATGATTATGACGAAGAACATTTTAGCACTAACATTTTTAGCAATGGCTTTTGCCTCTTGCAGCGATGACGATGACAGCACACCGTTAGACCCAGTACAAACTGAATCCGTAAGCAACCTTTATGCACCACAAACAGGTGGACAAGGAGAGCCAGTTGGGGGCGAATTTACCAAATTCGATTTTGAAACCGGTGCCGTAACAACGAGCGAAACGGATTGGGATATTGCTTTTAGGGGTACCACCATAGCTATTAACGGAGGTACGGAAACAGGAACCGCAGATGAACCTGTGCGCAACAGTAATGTAGGTGTAGCAATGGTTACTGGCACTATGGCAAGTGTAAGTACTGCAGATGGACTAACCTTTGTGCAAGATACCGATACGGCATTTGCAATACCAACCGGAAGCGATAATGGTTGGTACAATTATGCTGGTCCACCATCTCATTTAATCACCCCTATTCCAGGTAAAATATTTGTTTTTAGAACTACGGAAGGCAATTTTGCCAAAGTGGAGATTATCAGTTATTACGAAAACGCGCCAGCTGCACCTGATGCATTTGTAGACGCAACCCCTTATTATACATTTAACTATGTGTACAACCCTAATGAAGGAGATACTTCATTGGAATAATTTGCTTTTTGAGTTGTTTGTTGCAAAGCTCATCTGTAATGGATGAGCTTTGCTGTTTAAATTTTTAAATACATAAACAAAAGGGGACAACAGAACAAAAAATTGTATTTTGAAATGGGATTACCCAATATTTAAACTACCTACCAAGAACAACTATTGATGTTCAAAAATACTATAGCACCTATATAAATATGAAAATAATATCAAGCTCGGGAAAAGGAAATTTTAAGTTAGTAAGCCAAAATCAAGAAATCTGTGAATTGGAGTATACGAATTGGTTTTCCGGAAAAGCGCGCACAATTATAAACGGGAACCACATAGAAATAAAGCCGAAAAACATATGGACCAGTAAAGTTGACATCAGTAAAAACGGGCATGTTATTGGGGACATTACCTTTAACCTTAAAGGATATATGGTCATTAGAATGGAGCATATCCCCGGTAAGGAAATTAATTATGTTTTAAAAAATAAGGCAGTCTTTAAATTAAGGTTTGAATTATTTGATGAATTCAACAAAGATCAATTGACCATGAAGTCTGTTAATAGTTGGTCCAAATTAAATTATGACTATAATATCGAAACCGGCAATTATGTTTCAAGTATAAATCTTGAAGAAATGGTTGTGTACTGTGGGTACGCTGCAAATTTATATTTAGCATTGATCAGTGCAGTATAATCAATCCCACATGTTCTTCATCGAAATAATCTAGAAATTAGAATTTGTTAGTACCTAAAAATAATTAAGCAACACGTATATAATTAAATTATTAATCGTAATATTGCAATGTAACAATCAATTAAAGATATGGGCTTAGCCAAAACGGAAATGTTTACAGAGGGTCAGAATAAGATTTCCCTTTTTGCAAAGGTATTTGGACATCCGGCACGGGTGGCCATATTACAGCATCTTTTTAAAATGAATGCCTGTGTCTGTGGTGATCTAGTCAACGAAATAGGTTTGGCCCAGCCCACAATTTCACAACATCTAAAGGAATTAAAGAGTTTAGGTTTAATAAAGGGCAACGTAGAAGGTACAAGTGTTTGTTATTGCATAGACAAGAAAAATTGGACGGCCATGAAAACTATTATGATGGAATTTTTAGACCAAGACGTGTCCCAAGATATGGATTGTTGCTAAAAAATTTATGCAGATTCATCGTAAAATTGCAATGAACAAATATAAAGTTGAACTAATATATTAAACATATTATTATAACGATGCAAATTCATTAAATCCATACTCACGCATAAAATGCTTAAGAAACTAAATTTTACGCTACAAGCATAGAAAATCGATCATGATCGGCTAAAAGCAATAATTACTATTCACCATACTGTAAAACCATTAAACATGACAACGACAAAAACTAATTTATTTACTGATATAGAAAAGATTATCAAGACTTTAAATCCTGAAAGTATTACTGATGAACGGAAAATCATTTTACAACCGTTAATTGATTTTATCCAAAACAAGGTTAATGATCAACAACCCATAAGGATCAATTTTATTTGTACGCACAATTCTCGCAGGAGCCATCTTTCACAAGTATGGGCCCAGACGATGGCCTATTACTTTCAAATAAAGAATGTGCACTGTTATTCTGGCGGTACGGAGGCTACCGCACTTTTCCCAATGGCAGCAGAAACATTAAGAAATGCTGGTTTTAAGATTGAACAAATTACGGAAAACGAAAATCCTGTCTACAGTATAAAATATGCGGATAACGAACATCCTATCATAGGTTTTTCCAAAAAATTGGATGCAGAATTCAATCCAAAATCGGAATTTGCCGCTATTATGACCTGTTCCCAAGCAGATGGTGGCTGCCCGTTCATTGCGGGTGCAGAAAAGCGTATTCCTGTTACGTTCAATGACCCCAAAGCTTTTGACAACACCCCTCAACAAGCAGAAAAATATCATGAAAGGAGCATACAGATTGCTACAGAACTTTTGTATGTATTCTCACAAATAAATTTATAAGATGGCATCAAAAAAAATGAGTTTTTTAGACCGTAACCTTACTTTGTGGATATTTGCCGCAATGGCCTTTGGAGTAGCAATAGGCTATTTTTTCCCAACATTTCCAACCTTTATCAATTCTTTTAATAGAGGTACTACCAATATCCCTATTGCGATCGGTCTTATATTAATGATGTATCCGCCTTTGGCAAAAGTTAATTATAGATTATTGCCAAAAGTCTTTAAAAACACTAAGATACTTACCATTTCCCTTATTTTAAATTGGATTATTGGACCCATATTAATGTTTGTGCTTGCCATTACCTTTTTAAGGGATTATCCGGAATATATGGTGGGACTTATCTTGATTGGATTAGCACGTTGTATTGCCATGGTATTGGTGTGGAATGATTTGGCAGAGGGCAGTAGTGAATATGGAGCCGGATTGGTTGCCTTAAACAGTATTTTTCAAGTATTTGCTTACAGTTTTTATGCATGGATCTTTATTACCGTACTACCACCCTATTTTGGTTTTGAAGGTGCCATTGTAGACATTTCTATCAGTACAATTGCGGAAAGTGTGGCAATATATTTAGGCATACCTTTTTTTATGGGTATTTTGAGCAGATTACTATTGGTACCAATAAAAGGAGAAGAGTGGTATACAAACAAATTTATCCCAATCATTGCCCCCATGACCTTATTGGCTTTACTGTTTACCATAGTAATAATGTTTTCTTTAAAAGGAGAGTTGATCGTTGAGATACCCATGGATGTTTTAATCATTGCCATACCGTTACTTATATATTTTACGCTAATGTTCATAATAGGTTTTTTCTTTACAAAAGCATCTGGGGCAACATATGACAAAACAGCTTCAGTTGCATTTACGGCTGCAGGCAATAATTTTGAATTGGCCATTGCAGTCGCCATAGCGGTTTTTGGCTTAAATTCCGGTCAAGCATTTGCGGGGGTCATTGGCCCTTTAGTGGAGGTACCGGCCTTAATATTGTTGGTAAGGGTTTCCTTTTGGCTGCGTAAAAAATATTTCGGCAATACCGCTGTATAAACCATTAACCTTACAATTTTAATGTCATGCGTAAAAAGTAATGGAGCAATTTGGCACCACCAAAAACGTTCACTTTATAATTGCTAATTTAGCCTTATGAAAACCATTGATATCAGAACGGTAGACGTTGTTCAGTATATACAGCCCTTACGGGAAGGGGGCTCAATGCCTGCAATCGTAAAAGCCGATGATGATTTCTTATATGTATTAAAATTTAGGGGTTCCGGACAAGGAAAAAAATCACTAATTGCAGAGTTCATCGGTGGTGAACTGGCGCGTGCCATAGGATTAAAGGTACCGGAATTGGTTTTTATGAATTTGGAGGATTCGTTCAGACAAACGGAACCGGATGAAGAAATTCAAGATTTGTTGAAATTTAGTGTAGGCTTAAACCTAGGATTGCATTTTTTGTCCGGCGCAATCACTTTTGATCCTTTGGCCTCTAAGGCAGATGCCCTTACTGCATCAAAAATAGTTGTATTGGATAGCCTTATAAGCAATATAGACCGCACCGCAAAGAATGCCAACCTACTCTATTGGCACAATGAAGTATGGGTTATAGATAACGGCGCAAGTTTTTATTTTCACCATAATTGGGATACATGGGAAAATCATCTTTCCAGAACTTTCCCTTTTATAAAAGATCATGTTTTATTAGCTCAAGCTACAGCATTGCCAGAAGCTGCACAGGAAATAAAAGCACTACTGAAAGAACAAACGGTCAGCGACATTATTTCTAAAATCCCAGAAGACTGGTTAACCAACGAATCCGATATGTTAAATGTAGCGGAAAAAAGAGCCGCTTATAGACAATTTATTACCACTAAATTGGCCATGATGGATGTACTCGTAAAAGAAGCTGAAGATGCAAGATAGATACCTTTTTAAATACGCCATTATAAGAATCGTTCCTAAAGTTGAAAGAGAGGAATTTTTTAATGTAGGTGTTATTCTGTATTGCAAACGCTTAAAGTTTCTTGATATTAAATATTATATTGATACAAATAAATTAAAAGTATTCTCGCCAGAACTGGAACCTTCTCTTATAAACACGTATTTAGAAGGATGGAAACTGATCTGTGATGGTAATGCATCCGGTGGAGCCATAGGAAAGTTAGATTTAACAGACCGTTTTGGATGGCTTACAGCATGTAGAAGTACTATTATCCAAAGTTCAACAACCCGTTCCGGATTAAGTGTTGACCCCATTAAGGAATTAGAGTATATATTCAAGGAATATGTGCTTTAAGCTAGGGGGCCAAACAAAAAATCTGCAAGACTTTTAGTGATCTCTTTGAACATACCAATAGATAAATTCTTCTTTTTTCAACCCATATCAATTAAAAAAAATATTCATGCAACTTTTAAAATGCCATTACCATCCCGAAGTCACTTCTTTAAAAAACAAGTCCATTTTAAAGAGACTGGCCACCAGAAGCATTGCCATGCAAGGTAATGCCATCCTATTAGTGTATACCGCAAGGTATGAAGATTATAGTCTTCCAGGAGGTGGTTTGGACATTGGCGAAGACAACATAGAAGGTATGATACGTGAGCTTTGCGAGGAAACCGGCGCTAAGGATATTAAGAATATTCAACCTTTTGGAATATATGAAGAATTTAGACCTTGGTACAAACCGGACCATGAAATACAACATATGATATCCTATTGTTATACATGTGAAGTGAGCAAAGAACTAGGCCCAACAAAGCTGGAAGCCTATGAGATAAAAAATGGCATGAAAGCATTATGGATAGATATTGATAAAGCCATAGCACATAATAAAAGAACAATGATCACCAGTAATAAAATGGGCATGTCCATAATAAGGGAAACTTTTTTACTTGAACTGATTGCTAGTCGTTATGCAGCTCCTAAACCCATCCATTGAAACATAGTTTGTATATATAGACGCATATCATTCAGTTGTCAAACAAGTTAACAAACTATACAAAATCATGTTTTTAAACATTTTGGTCAAAACTGTATGTTTTCTATTATCTTAATAACTTCAACAAAACTAACAACCAATTGACATTATGGATAATGCTAAAAATCTTCAACAATTCGATGACCTAGATGAGGAACAGTTGCCCATTTCAAAACATAAGCTACATGACTGGACCCATTTTGCTGGCCTATATGCCGCAGAACATGTTGCCGCCACGGAATTTGTAATTGGAGCCACCTTTGTAGCCCTTGGCGCAAAGACCAAGGATATTTTACTGGGCTTGCTCATTGGCAATATTTTGGCAGTATTGAGCTGGACATTAATAACATCTCCAATAGCTGTGGAAACCCGGTTAAGTCTGTACACTTACCTGAATAAAATAGCGGGCGATTCCATGACAAAGCTCTACAACTGGGCCAATGTACTTATATTCTCCGTAATATCTGCCGCCATGATTACCGTATCATCCACTGCGGTGCGTTTTGCCTTTGATATTCCCGCCCAGTTGAACTGGTACCCAACCAATATGTGGTTTGTACTTATTGTTTTTTGTGTGGGAGCCTTTGTGGTCACCATTGCCATATATGGTTTTAATGCGGTATCTGAATTTTCAGGTATTTGTGCTCCATGGCTATTTGTCATGTTTACAAGTGGTGCCATGGTACTCCTACCTGCTTTGTCCCTTGATGTTTTAGGAAAAACCATTCCAGATGGCTGGAATGATTTTATTGCCTTGGGCAATCAATCCATTTGGACAGGTATAGATAGTAATGGCCAACCTGGCATAGGTTTAATAGAGGTAATTGGTTTTGCATGGGCTGCAAATACAATCACCCATTTTGGATTAATAGATATGGCCTTACTTCGTTTCGCAAAAAAGAAATCCTATGCCTTGGCAACCAGTACTGGAATGATGTTCGGGCATTATGTGGCCTGGATTGCTGCGGGAATCATGGGTGCAGGTGCGGCCGTAATACTAGGCAAATCAATAGTGGAACTTGATCCGGGCGATGTTGCCTATTATGCGCTTGGTTGGTCTGGTTTTGTCATCGTAATCGTAGCCGGTTGGACCACAGCCATAACCAACTTATATAGGGCAGGTTTGGCAACTCAGGCAATTTTCCACAATCATTCCAGAAAAAAAACCACACTTGCCGTAGGTATAGTAACCATAATAATAGCATGTTTCCCATTTGTTTTTTCACAAATATTACCGTTACTAACTTATGCGGGCTTGATCGTTGTACCCGTAGGAGGTATTGTATTTGCAGAACATCAGATTTTCCCCCGAATAGGATACACACGATATTGGTCACTCTATCAGAAATTAACTTTTAGCACTCCTGCAGTTGCCTCTTGGGCATTGGGCCTATTCTTTGGTTTTGGTTTAAATGCGTTAAACGTAATTTCATTTTTCTATCTATTTATACCTACTTGGATATTTACGATTTTGGTATACACCTTTTTGGCAGGTCGTTATGGTGCCAGAAAAGAATATCCAGAGGAAGCACAAAAAGAGTATATACGTAACAGGCAGATAGAGGAATACCAAGACGAAAAAGCAAAATTGACAGATGTAAAAGCAAAGGACAAGTCTATATTAACGAGAATATTGACCACTATAGGTATAGTGGCCCTTATATGTACATTAATACTTGCATCTATTGTATTATTTGGCAGTACAAATGAAATAAACTACCAGGAAAATAGGGAGCAATTTTATAATTATGCCTTCATTTGTACCATAGTATATTTCGTTGTTGCGTATTGGGCATTACAGCGTGGCAAACAAAAATCTAAAAATCAATGAAAAACGCAATTTCACTTACCCAAAACAATCTAGCTGAAATAGCTACCCATATTACAAGTCCAACATATTCTAGAAATGATCTTGAAATAGGAATTGTACATGTTGGTGTAGGAGGTTTTCATAGAGCACACCAAGCATTTTATACGAACAAGCTTCAAGAAACAAAAAATGCCAATGAGTGGGCTATTTGTGGCGTAGGACTACGTGAAGGGGATCGGAAAATTTATGATGTTTTAAAAAAACAGGATGGCCTATATTCACTAATCATAAAACATCCTGATGGAAATATTGAAACAAGTATAATTGGTTCCATTAAGGATATCCTATTAAGTGTTGACGATCCAAAAGCTGTAGTTCAAAGAATGGCAAACCCACAGACCAAAATTGTATCGCTCACCATTACTGAGGGTGGGTATAACTTTGACGCTTCCACCGGGGAATTTAATTTTAACAATACGGATATTCAACATGAATTACAAAATCCTGACGACCCTAAAACGGTTTTTGGATATTTGACCGCAGCTTTAAAGAAACGTTGGGACAGTGCATTGCCTGCATTTACCATAATGTCTTGTGACAATATAGAACACAACGGTGATGTAACCCAAAAAATGGTAATGTCATTTGCCAAAAAACAAAATCCGGACTTAGCGCAATGGATAGAAAACAATGTTAGTTTCCCAAACAGTATGGTAGACCGTATAACTCCGGTAACGACCCAAGCTGATATTGAATACCTCGAAAAGGAATATGGACTAAAGGATGAATGGCCCGTAACCTGTGAACCTTTTATACAATGGGTTATTGAGGATGATTTTAGCAATGGAAGGCCAGAATTGGAAAAGGTGGGCGTACAATTTGTGCCCAATGTAAAACCCTATGAAAAAATGAAACTACGTTTGTTAAATGCAGGCCATTCGGTTTTAGGGATTCTTGGAGCTTTGCACGGGCACCAAACCATAAACGCATGTATGGAAGATGCTACGTTCGTTAAATACCTAAGAACCTTTATGGATATTGAAGCCACCCCTACCCTGGATCAGTTAGAAGGTATAGATTTAGACACTTACAAGGATAGTCTGGAAGCCCGTTTTGCAAATCCAAACATAAAGGATAGCGTTAGCCGCATATGTTCTGAAAGTTCTGCCAAATTACCAAAATTCCTAATTGCCACTCTCAGCGATAATTTGGAAAGCCATAACAGTATTGAGTTTGCCACATTGGTCATTGCTTCATGGTGTTATTATAGTGACAAGCAATTAAATAAAGATGGACAACCTATTGAAGTGATCGATGCCATGGCTAAAGAATTACATGAAGCAGCAAAGCAAACCAGTTCCGACCCATTGTCATTCATTAAACAGAAGTCTATTTTTGGAAACCTTGCCGATAATGAAAGGTTTGCAAACCAGTACAAAGAAAAAATTGCTAAAATTTATAACGATACCGACATAAAAAAGCATATGAAGGAAATGATCTGAGCGTAGCATGGTAAACCGTATAAATAATTTAGATTTAATAGTGTAAATCTATCTAGCGTTTTAATCGTCCTGATGTATCGCCACTTAAAATATTAGTAACCTCATTGTCCGTTGAAAAGTTGACGTCACCTTCATAGGTATGTTTTAATGCACAGGCGGCACTTGCAAATTCCATTGCCTTGTAGTCATCATATTGTTGCAGCCCATAAATGAGCCCTGCGGCAAAAGCATTACCCGTACCTATACGATCTACTACATGGGTAATATCCAAATCCTCCGTTTCCCTAAATCAGTACCGTTCCACATTCTAGCCCTTATTTTATGCCAGGAGGAATTTAGGGAAGACCTAATTTTATCAAAAACTTTTTCTACTGACGGGAAAGTAGCGATCAACTGTTTACTTGCTTCAATAAATTCTTTGTTTGAGAAACCATATGCAGTACCTAGCACCTCATTAATTTCATTGACCCCTCCAATAAAAACAGTAGAATTCTTGAGCAGTATTGTCAGTGCCTCTTTTGGATCTTGGCCATAAGTCCATATACCACTTCTATACGTTGGATCGGCCGAAATGACCAAACCTTTTTCCTTTGCCAATTTTAGTTCGGCATTCAAGGTATCAAAAGCACCTTTTGACAACGCCTGTGTAATCCCTGTCCAATGCAACCACGTCCCTTGTTCCAACGCATTTTCCCAATCTACTTTTTCTGGTGTAATATCGGAAAATGCGGAATGAGACCGATTTTAGGAAATCATACTTGGTCTTAAAATTGCGCCTACTTCCAAGAAATATACACCTAAAGGACGTTTTGAAAAAAATATGGATGAAGTATCTACCCCAAATTAACGAATATAAGCAAGAGCGGTTTCTCCAATAGAATCTTGAGAAACGGCACTGATATGTTTTACATTGCCTCCAAAATTAGCAATGGAAATCCCCACGTTCAACCCTGTTCCCTCAAAATAAAACTCTACAATATTTGATTGTATGAGTTTCTTGTTTCCACGTGGTGAAATACGCATTAATACCTCCCCAAATGTTATTATTTTCCCCGCAATGTAAACTTAACCCCAATTTTTCAAAAACTATTATTTTATCAATAATGGAAAGCAAATAGAATTCTCTATTTGGGCATAGGTATGAACACTTCAAATACAGTACCTTGACCTACCGCACTCTTTACCTTCACATAACCTTTATGATTACGAACCACTCTTTTCACGATTGCCAATCCTATACCGGTGCCCGGGTATTCCGTATCGCCATGTAAACGTTTAAAAATCTCAAACACCTTTTCTTCATATTTTTGGTCAAATCCTATTCCATTATCGGTTATTAATATACGGGCATATTGGGTATGGGCCTTGAGGGGATAGTCCGGAAAATCAGTACTGTTTACTACTTCCCCACAGACTTGAACCTTGGCTTCCACATCTTTTCTTGCAAACTTGATGGCGTTGGAAAATAGGTTCAAAAGTAGTTGCCTAAATTGTAAGGGTATGACATGTACGGTACAGTCTTTTCCTAAGATGATCTTTGTATGAACTTCAATTACATCTTCATGAAGCATTGCTATGGTTTCCGCTACTAACTCAGTCAAAGAAATTGATTCCAAATTATTATGAGCACCATCTGCCGCACCATACATTAGAAGGTCTTGTATTAGGTTTCGCATTCTATCAATAGAAGCTACGATACGATCTAATTTATACCTACCATCATCAGAAAGCTGATCTGCCTCTTCGGTATTGATTTGGGAAATGAACATTTGAATTTTACGAAGAGGTTCTTGTAGATCGTGACTACATATATAATTGAAAGAAGCCAGTTCTACATTGGTCAATTCTAATTTTTTTGTCTTTTTCTCTAACTCTACCGTACGCTGCAACACCTTTTTTTCAAGTTTTTCCGAAAATGCGATCAGTTGTTCATTGGCACGCTCGAGTTCCATTTTATTCTTTCGCAGCTCTAACAAATGTATTACCTGTTCGGATAAAATGGAAAGAGCCTCTTGTTGGCTAGCTGTTAGTGTCCGTGGCTTTTTATCGATCACACACAATGTACCCAATGGCACTCCAGATGAATTTTTTAATGGAATACCGGCGTAAAAAACAATATTGGGATCACCTGTAACCAACGGATTGTCATGAAAACGCTCATCAGATCTTGCATCGGACAAAGAAAAAATTGTCTGATCAGAAGTAATGGCATGCGCACAAAATGCGTGTTCAATAGGCGTTTCCTGAACATTAAGCCCATGATTGGATTTAAACCATTGCCGTTTATCATCAAGCAGGGTAATCAATGATATAGGTGTCTGGCAAATTTCCGCAGCGAGTTTGGTAAGATTGTCGTAATCCTTTTCAGGTAAGGTATCTAATATGGAATATTCGGTTAAAATTTCAAGTCTTTCCTGTATTTTAGGGTGGGGATGCGCAATTTTCATGTTGTATTATGGAATACAGAATTAGAGTTCTTAAATCAAGATAATCAATTTTGGCAAGGTCAACGAATTTAAATTTTTTAATTAGTAACCGCAGTACGTGTAGTACATAAGTAAATTTAAAAATGCCATAAACCCTAAAAACAAAAACCCAATACCTTTCGATATTGGGTTTTGCTCTTGCGGAGAAAGAGGGATTCGAACCCCCGGAGGTGTGACCCTCAACAGTTTTCAAGACTGCCGCATTCGACCACTCTGCCATTTCTCCTGAGTGCCTCATCAGGTATTCCCTGAATGCGGGTGCAAATATATAAATGATTTCTTATGTATTAAAGCCTTTTCTTATTTTATTTTTTATGCAAAAAAAACAAGCCAAAAATTGGTAAAAGCCTAAGTTTAAAATTAGGTTTTATACTACCTTACGGACATGGACAAGCCCCTAGTAAGCATCTTAATACCGTTTAAAAATGTAGCGCCATATTTAGAGGAGTGCCTGGGTTCCATACAGCAACAAACGTATTTAAATTATGAGGTTATTGCCGTAAACGATCATTCTAATGACGATAGTTTGGCCATAGCCCAAAGATATTCCGCAAAAGATGCACGTTTTAAAATATATTGTAACGAGGAAAAAGGAATCATTACCGCTTTGAGAAAAGCTTACAAGCACAGTAAAGGAACGTTCATAACCCGCATGGATTCCGATGATTATATGACCGAACATAAAATTGAGACCATGGTAAGTGCTTTGATGAATAATGGCAAAGGTTCACTTGCATTAGGATTGGTACGTTATTTTTCCAAGACCGGGGTCAATGATGGTTATGCCAGGTATGAAAAATGGCTGAACAAATTAACGGTTAAGGGACATAATTTTAAAGAAATTTATAAAGAGTGTGTAATCCCCTCCCCTTGTTGGATGGTTTATAGATCAGATTTTGAAATCTGTGGTGCGTTTAAACCAAATAGGTATCCGGAAGATTATGATTTGGCATTTCGTTTTTACGAACATGGATTATCCTGTATAGCAACAAACCAAGTTTTACATTTTTGGCGAGATTATACCACGCGTACGTCTCGTACAAGCGAACATTATGCCCAAAATTATTTTATAGCCATAAAACTTCATTATTTTTTAAAACTGGAATATGATACGGGCAAAACCCTGGTAGTTTGGGGCGCAGGGAAAAAAGGTAAGGAAGTTGCCCGTTCGTTAATAGAGAAAAAAATACCCTTTACGTGGGTTTGCGATAATACCAAGAAAATAGGAAAAGAAATTTATGGTGTAAAACTGTTACATTATTCCCAGTTAGAAAAGATTTCAATATCGCAATGCATCATTACGGTTGCCAATGAAGATGAACAATATACTATTAAAACATATCTTGAAGAACTAGGCACAACATCATCTGTAGACTATTTCTTTTTCTGCTGATGGGCACATAAAAAAATAGTGTAAATAGACCTTAAAATAATAGTTGTGCTTCAACAGACTTCTACGAACAAAATAATTATCTTTGAAGTAATCAAATCTAGGAATGCAATTTAAATATCCAGAAATTCTTTGGGGCCTTTTACTACTACTCATTCCTATATTCATTCATCTTTTTCAATTACGAAGGTTTAAAAAAACCCCCTTTACCAATGTCAAGTTTTTACAACTGGTGGTATCGGAATCACGAAAAAGCAGCACTTTAAAAAAATGGTTATTGCTACTTAGCCGGCTAGGTTTAATTGCAGCTGTGGTCATTTCTTTTGCGCAACCATTTTTTGCCAATGAAACCGCCTTAAAAGAAAAGGAAACGGTATTCTATTTGGACAACTCTTATAGTATGGACGGTAAAAATGAAAACGGTAGCATCCTATATAATGCTATACAAGAATTTATTAAAAATACTCCGCAGGACCAACTATTTACTTTATTTACCAATACTAGCGTCTTTAAGAACATTACCATTAAGGATATTCAAAACGACCTTTTGGAAATAACACCCTCCGCTGATCAGTTAACCATAAACGATATATTATTAAAAGGAAATACTCTTTTTAGCAAGTTAAATGACGTTCAAAAAAATTTAGTTTTAATATCGGATTTTCAACGCCGCATGGGTGGTATTATACCACAAGATTCCATAATGGAAATCAATATTTTCTACTTAAATCCACTTAACCATACAATAAACAACAGTAGTGTAGACTCGGTATATATAGAAAATAGAACCAATGAAACTATTGATATAGCAGCTACCCTTACAACAAATACCTCAGAGGAGAGTCTTCCCGTATCACTTTACAATGACCAAACCCTAATTGCAAAAACTGCCGCCAAATTTAATAAGAACCAAAAAGCAAAGGTTACCTTCTCCATAAATGCAAATGAAAAAATATTGGGTAAAGTAACAATCACGGACAATGGTCTGGAGTATGATAACCAGTTCTATTTTAATATTGATGAAAAGTCCAAAATAAAAGTTCTTGTTATAGGAAAGCCTGCCAATGAATTTCTAGACCGAATATATTACGAAGAGGAATTTGAGTTGACATCCACTTCACTGTCCCAATTAAATTATAGTGATATAGAAAATCAGCATTTAATAATTATAAATGAAATTGATGAACTTCCAAGTTCTTTAGCAACCGCGGTAAAGTCATTTCATGACGATGGTGGCAGTTTTGTTGTTATACCTAGTACCAAAGGAGATTTAAACTCCTATAATCAATTAGCGAATTTTTATAATACAACGTATTATTCCAGTACCATAACGCAAAAATTGGCCATATCCAATATAAAGGTGGCTCATGACCTCTTCAATAATGTTTTTGAAAACAACGTAGATAATTTTCAGTTTCCTAGTGTAAAAACCTATCATAGAATGCAGACCATTGGCCAAGTTGCCATTGAGTTTCAAAATAAAGAACCTTTTTTAGTATCTACTGATAACGCCCATTTTTTTGCTACCTCATTATCCAATGAAAATTCAAACTTCCAAAATTCCCCACTGATAGTTCCTACTTTTTATAATATGGGTATAAACAGTTTAAAATTGCCTTCCTTATATGCAAATATTGAGGACAATGCAGCTATAGAAATACCAATTACCCTGCAGCAGGATGAAAACATTAAGGTCGTAAATGAAACCATTGAATTTATTCCGCTACAACGAGCTTTGCCCAAAAAAGTACAACTTACATTTATGGACAATCCTAAAAAAGCTGGCATTTATAAAGTTATGCATGACCAAAAACTGCTTAGGAACATTAGTTTTAATGAAAACCGGAAAGAAAGTGAATTGGTTTATAGCCAGATACCGGAAAATAACGGTATTACCTCAATAAATAAATATTTTACGGAGCGTCAAAAAGACAACGCCATAAATGAGTTTTGGAAATGGTTTGCTATTTTAGCATTCGCGTTTATTATCATGGAAACATTACTTCAAAGATTTATAAAATAGTCTATAAATGAACCACCCATAAGCCCTATGAACATACTCTTAAAATCAGTTACGATCGTTAATGGGAACAATAAGGACCTTCACAAAAAAAAGAAGGATATCCTTATTAAAAATGGCACTATAGAGGCCATAGCTACAAAAATAGACCCACCTGCAAAGACAAAAATTATTGAAAAAGATAATATGCATGTTTCCATAGGTTGGTTTGATAGTGGAGTAAGTTTTGGCGAGCCAGGATATGAGGAAAGGGAAACCATAGAGAATGGTTTGATGACCGCTGCCAAAAGTGGATTTACGGATGTCATTCTAAATACAAGCAGTACACCCACCCCAGATTCCGCATCGGACATCGTATTCCTTAAAAATGCATCAAAAAACCTACTTACAAAACTGCATCCACTAGGCAATCTCACTGCAAACGGAGAAAGTGAAGCGCTTGCAGAACTCTATGATATGAAAAACTCTGGGGCCGTAGGGTTTTACGATTTCAAACACCCCATATCCAATGCCAATCTCTTAAAAATCGCATTACAATATGCACAAAACTTTGATGGATTGATTTTTTCCTTTCCTCTGGATAGGAACATATCCGGTAAAGGCATTGTCAATGAAGGGGTAACCAGTACTAGGCTGGGCTTAAAAGGTATTCCGGCATTGGCCGAAGAACTGCAAATTGCCAGGGACCTTTTTATTTTGGAATATACCGGTGGCAAATTGTTTATCCCTACCATTTCTACGGCAAATGCCGTAAAACTTGTTGCAGATGCCAAGAAGAAAGGTTTGGAGGTATATTGTAGTGTTGCGGCCCATAACCTTACCATTACGGATGAGGCACTGGAAGATTTCAATACAAAATATAAGGTCATGCCTCCTCTGCGCACGTCCACTGACACCAAAGCTCTTATCAAAGGTGTTAAAAATGGTACGATAGATTTAATCACTTCTGACCACACACCGTTGAACGTTGAACTAAAACATGTTGAGTTTGATAATGCCGACTTTGGTTCTATTGGCTTGGAAAGTATTTTTGGAATGCTGAACAACATTCTGGATATCGAAGATACAATTGCACAATTATCCAAAGGAAGGGAAATTTTTAATGTGGACCCACCTAAATTAGAAATTGGCCAACCTGCTAATTTAACCTTGTTCGATCCGGAAATAACCTATAATTTTACACAAGACCATATTCACAGCACTTCCAAAAATGCCTTGGCAACAGGTCGGCAGATGAAAGGTAAAGTCATAGGAACGGTAGCGAACAACCAATTGGTCATAAACGAATAACACGTGGAAAAGTCCCCAAGCATACCAGGTAAAACAACGGCCATTGTCGCTTATCTAACAATTGTTGGCGCAATGATAGCCATGAGCATGAACTCGGAACCAAGACATAGATTTGCCAGATTCCATACAAGACAGGCATTTGGGCTTCATATTGTGTTTTTAGGCTTTGCCCTTTTAAACAGTCAGTGGGGAAATGTATATGGTTTTTACGGGTTATATATTTTTTATATAGTACTTTGGTTTTATGCATTTTTAGGGCTATTGGGCAATAAAGAACAAGAAATTCCGGTCCTTGGAGCCTATTTTCAAAAATGGTTCACATTCATTCAATAAAATTATGACTACAGCTCCCCTATCTTTAGAACATATTATAAGACCTTCTAACTTAACTGATAAAAAACCACCCGTTCTGTTTTTATTTCATGGTTATGGCAGTAATGAAGAAGACCTTTTTTCTTTTGCTCCAGAACTTCCGCAAGAACTTTGTATTATTTCCGTTAGGGCACCATATATACTTCAGCCATATGGCTATGCTTGGTATGCGATAAATTTTGATAATGAAAAAGGAAAGTGGAGTGATGATGAACAGGCTATTGCATCACGGGATAAAATTGTAACCTTTATCGATGAGGCCTGCAATGCATATGGCTTGGACACGAACCATGTAAATTTACTAGGTTTTAGTCAGGGTACCATACTCAGTTACGCCGTAGCTTTATCTTATCCTGAGAAAGTTAAAAACATAATCGCCCTAAGCGGATATATCAACGAGTCCATTTTAAAGGAAAATTATAGTACAAACGATTTTGACCAAATAAGTTTCTATTGTAGCCATGGAGACGTAGATCAGGTAATTCCGGTTGAATGGGCTCGTAAAGCAACGGAAATCTTAAAGAAATTAGGTATTGAACATCAGTATGAAGAATTTCCTGTTGGGCATGGTGTTGCACCTCAAAACTTTTATTCCTTACAAAAGTGGATCAAGGAAAAGCTTTAATTACTGCGGGTGTAAAGTAAGTGGTCCACAAGAGTAAAATCAACCCCCAAATCATCTTTTAGTTCATATTTAATAAGCAATTCGCCCCAATACTTTCCATCGGAAAAATCAGCCAAGATCCATTTATGGTTTAATATCTTAATTTTATTGATCTTAAAATCATTTTCCATTCCTTCATAAGGAATTAAAGGATTGTCTCCTTTTTGTTCATTAGTTTCCAACAGTTTGTCCGTTATATATGCAGCTGGGTTATTAAGATCCAAATGCTCGTAATAAGCCAAAGCATCATCATTATTTTCCAAAGAAAAATATTGCATATCCATAACCTTGACATTGGACCGTTGTACGGAATCCTTCAAAACATCTATTTCTGACTGTAACTTAGTTATTTTGACGGTGTTCATTTCCACCATTTTATTACTACTGACAAAGAGATACAAGCAGATTAAGGCCGTAAATAAAAAGAGGTATAAAAAGATATTTTTCTTCATAATTAAATAGTAATGGTTAAGTTATCAAAAGCCAAATGTACGTTAGGCGGAAGCATTGCTTCAACCTCATCATGAAAACCGAGCAAATGGCTAATATGGGTTAAATATGCGGTTTCCGGGTTTACCTTATTAATAAACTCCAAGGCCTCCTCTAAATTAAAATGGGAAATATGGGGTTGAATTCTAAGGGCGTTTACGACCAATACTTTAGAATGTTTTATTTTTTCCAATTCAGTGTCATCAATAGACTTAACATCCGTTAAATACGTAAAATCTTCAATACGATAACCAAAAACCTGTAGTTTATTGTGCAGTACATTAATGGGTAAAACAGTTTTGTTACCCAATGTAAAAGGACTATTTTTCTTTACCCTATTAATTTGCACCGAAGGCGCACCAGGATACTTATCCTTTTCATTAAAAATATAATCAAATCGTTTTTTCAAGGATTTCAACACGCGCTTATGAGCATAGATAGGTATACTGCCCTGCCGGAAAAAGAAGGGCCTTATATCATCAAGGCCTGCCGTATGGTCAGAATGCTCGTGTGTATACAGAATACCATCCAAATGTTGAATATTATGGGTCAACATTTGCTGTCTAAAATCTGGGCCACAATCAATTACATAATGATATTTGTCCCACGATACTAAAACGGATACCCGTAATCTTTTATCCTTTGGGTTTTCACTTAAACATACCGGATGTGTACTACCTATGATCGGAATGCCCTGCGATGTTCCCGTCCCTAAAAAAGTAACACGTAAATTATTTGTCATGCATTACAAATTTAATTCCTTTTTAGTAAAATAAAGGTTCAAAAATTAGAAGATCAGTGTAATTAAAGCGCAATAAAGTAAAGAATGAAAGTAATTCCATTTTTTTGGGGCATATGCCAAATGTAACGTCCATTCTTTATAACTTTGTTAAAAAGATAAACAGGTAAAAATGGCATCCGTATTAAAAAGAGATAGTGTTTTTGAAAACATTCCCTCGATCAAGGCAAAAACGTTACGTATAAATCTAAACCCAGATATTTATGGAACATTTGCTGAGATTGGCGCAGGACAGGAAACAGCGCGCCATTTCTTTAGATCGGGTGGAGCATCTGGCACGATAGCGAAAGCAATGAGTGCCTATGACAAGGATTTCAGCGACGCTATTTATGGCATTGAAGCAGATGGCCGGTATGTTACACAAGCCCGTCTTAAAACTATGCTTACCCATGAAATGCAGTTAATGGAGGAGCGTATAAGTAGGGAAAACCATCCGGACAGATTGTTCTTTTCCTATGCAAACACCGTAGCTACCATAGATTTTTCAAAACGGTACAAAGGTCACGGATGGGTTGGTATACGTTACCAATTGGACCCCAACCAAAAAGAATGGGATGAAATTATTTTACATATACGATTTAAACAAAATGAGGCTCGTTTGCAGCAAGAGACCCTAGGAACACTTGGTGTAAATTTAATTTATGGTGCTTTCTATAAGTATCATAAGCCAAAAAAAATGTTGAAATACTTATATGACCATATTGACAAGGATACATTGGAAATTGATATGGTCAATTTTTCAGGCCCAAATTTTAAGGATGTAGATAACCGTTTAATGAGCTTGCAGCTGATTAAGAACAATATGACAGATGCCGTTATGTTTGGCCCGGACGGCAATAACCTGTTGCCCGCCGCAGTATTGTACAAAAAAAATATTTTGGCGTTACGCGGTAGTTTTAGACCCGTTACCAAGGTAAATCTAGACATGTTTGAAAAATCGTATGATATCTTCATACGTGATTCTCAAGTAGACCAGAACAACACCATAGTAATTTTTGAAATTACCCTTTCCAATTTAAAGGCATCCGGTGAAATTGATGAGCAAGACTTCATGGACCGCGCAGAGCTGTTGTGTTCACTTGGTCATTCCGTTATGATTTCAAAATTTCAGGAATACTATAAGCTGGTTGAATATTTCAACAACTTTACCAAAAATAGAATTGGACTTACCATGGGTGTCAATAATTTGGTAGATATATTTGATGAAAAATATTACAGGCATTTAAGCGGTGGAATATTAGAGGCGTTCGGTAAACTTTTCTTTAAAGATCTACAAGTGTATCTATACCCAATGAAGAATCCGGATACCGGACAAATAATGACTAGCAATAATGTAAAGGTACACCCACGTATGAAAGAATTGTATAAATTCTTTAAATACAACGGAAAAGTAATGGATATCATTGATTATGAGCCGGATATCATGCATATTTTCTCTAGAGATGTACTTAAAAAATTAATGAACAATGAGGAAGGTTGGGAAAAAATGCTTCCTGAGGGCATTGCGGAAATTATAAAGGAAAAGAATCTTTTCAGCAGAAAGGATAATGAAGAGGAACTTCAAGAATCATAAAGTCTTTAAATTTTCTTACTTAAAAAAACCGAGCGTCCATAAATTGGGCGCTCGGTTTTTTAATTTAATCCTTAAAATTATTCCAATAGTTGTGCTGCATGGTCTTTGGTCTTCACCTTATCTATAACCTTTACAACCATACCATTACCATCTATAACAAAGGTTTTTCTATGTATACCATCATATTCCCTACCCATAAATTTTTTAGGTCCCCAGACGCCAAAAATATTAAGGACCGTATGGTCTTCATCTGCTAATAACGGAAAAGGAAAATCATATTTACTTTTAAATTTTGCTTGTCTTGCTTCAGAATCTGCACTTACCCCTAAAAGTTCATAGCCATTGGCTTGCAATTCTTGGTAATTATCCCTTAAATTACACGCTTCGGCAGTACAACCGGGGGTACTGGCCTTAGGATAAAAGAAGACGATCAGTTTTTTTCCTTTGTAATCAGAAAGTTTAACCAAATTACCATCTTGGTCCTTTGCTGAAAATGACGGCACTTTATCCCCGACTTTTAATGTATCCATAATAGTAGTTTAAATTTATGTTTAAAATATTTCATTCAAAATTAAACAAAAAATGACTAAAGCAGAAAAAATAGCGTTTACAATCTCTACGCTACAAGAGCTTTATCCTGAAATTCCTGTACCCTTAGACCATAAAGACCCGTATACATTATTGATTGCTGTTCTAATGTCTGCCCAAAGTACAGATGTACGGGTAAATAAAATTACTCCCTTGTTATTTGCAAGAGCTGACAATCCTTATGATATGGTCAAGCTGAGCGTAGATGAAATAAGGGAAATCATAAAACCTGTAGGTCTGTCCCCCATGAAAGCCAAAGGTATATATGGTCTTTCAAAGATATTGATCGAAAAACATGATGGTAAAGTTCCAAAAGATCTACCTTCATTGGAAGCATTGCCCGCCGTGGGCCATAAAACGGCTAGCGTTGTTATATCACAAGCATTTGGTATTCCTGCTTTTCCCGTAGATACACATATTCATAGATTACTATATAGGTGGGGTTTTACCAATGGTAAAAACGTAGTACAAACAGAGAAAGATGCCAAACGTTTGTTTCCCAAGGAAATTTGGAACGATTTACACTTGCAGATCATTTGGTACGGCAGACAATATTCTCCTGCCAGAGGTTGGGACCTGGAGAAAGATATCATTACCAAGAAAATAGGTAGAAAATCCGTATTAAACGAATATTATAAAAAGAAAAAGACCCGTTAAAAACGGGCCTTTTATTAGTTTAAAAATGTTTCGAAACTTAAATCATTGTGCTCAAATTCGTAAAGCGCCTGAGAATAACTCAACAAGAAATTAATTGTCTTTGGACATACTTTAACAAATTCTGCCTGTTCTTGAAAATTAGAGTAAATTTTTTCCATACTTCCTACGTTGTTACACTAAAATAACGCCGCAAAATTGGAAATATTGTCTACCCTATGTTCTTCCCTCTTAATTCGTAAGAACAATATTGTTTTTGTCGATGATTTTTCTAAGATTTATTAAAGCATAACGCATTCTTCCCAAGGCCGTATTGATACTTACTCCTGTATTTTCCGATATTTCCTTAAAGCTCATATCCTTGTAGATACGCATTAAAAGAACTTCTTTTTGATCATCTGGCAACTCTTCTACCAATTGTCTAAGATCTGTATCTATTTGATTTTTGATGAGTTGCTTTTCAGCATTTAACTTATCATCACCTATAACAGAAAAAATATTGAAATCATCACTACCTTCAAACATTGGCATTCTCTTATTTCTTCTAAAATGATCAATGATCAAATTATGCGAAATTCTCATTACCCATGGTAAAAATTTACCTTCCTCGCTGTATTTTCCTTTTTTTAAGGTCTTGATCACCTTTATAAAGGTATCTTGGAATATATCTTCTGTAATATCCCTATCCAATACCTTAGAATAGATAAAACTAGTAATACGCTGATTGTGTCTGTTGATCAATATTTCAAGGGCACTTTCGTTACCATTGATGTAATCCCTTACTAATTCTGAGTCTTCAATTTGTAGTTTCATACGAGTTACTTTCTTTTAAGGTTTTAGATTGGGAAAATCTAATTGGTTATTTTGGTTTGCTTTTTAATTCTGATATAAAACTATAGAAAAGGGGTGCTGTTCAAAAAAGTATGTTGTCAAACAGCACTTTTATGATGTGAAACATCGAAAAAGTATATTTCCATACAATAAATAAGAATATGGAAAGTTCAGTGAGAAATTTAGATATAGCTTTTAAGGACAGTAGTATATAAAAGAATATTGTTTTGGCCTTACTACAGGACTAATATTAAAATAGGAAAGGAACATTACAATAATGTATACGGTAAGGATACCTTATATATAATTGTATAAAAAAGAAAACCTCTTGAACTTCCGTCCAAGAGGTTTATATTATTTGGTAAGGATGATTAATTTAAATTACTTTCAAATTGTAATCCCTTTGTTTCTGTTATATCCAATGACTTAGAATAGGCCAATAAAAATTCAATGGTTTCTGGTCTGGCTTTTACTAAAGTGCATTTTTCAGTTTTATCGGTGTAAATTTTCTCCATAGTATTTGTTGTTTAGGTTCAACTAAAGAACGATACATTGATGAAGATAGTAGATCCACTCGACCTGTAACCAATTAATTCGTTAAAACTATACTATTGGCCTCAACTAACTTTCTTAGGTTGATCAATGCGTAGCGCATTCTTCCTAAAGCCGTATTGATACTGACACCCGTATTGTCCGAAATTTCCTTAAAACTCATATCCTTGTAGATACGCATTTCCAAAACCTCCTGCTGATCCTCCGGGAGTTCTTTGATCATCCTCACCAAATCAGTATCTATTTGCTCCTTGATCAACTGTCTTTCTGCATCAAGTTTTTCATCACCCAATAAGGAGAAAATATTATAGCTCTCCTTACTATTATACATGGGCATTCTGTTATGCTTTCTAAAATGATCAATAATCAGGTTATGTGCAATTCTCATGACCCAGGGCAAAAACTTTCCCTCTTCGTTATAGGCACCTTTTTTTAAGGTACGGATCACTTTCATAAAGGTATCTTGAAAAATATCCTCGGTCAATTCCCTATCCCCTACTTTTGAATAGATAAAACCGGTTAAACGCGAATTATGACGATTTATTAAAGCCTCTATGGCCTTTTCGTCTCCTTGAATATATTTTTTGACTAATTGGGAATCTTCAATCTGTACAACCATAAACTTTACTTTAAGGGTTAAAATGTGGTCCCTATTTCATTTGAACTAGGATACCAGTAGTATTAATTTTAACATTAAAAATGTAAAGTTGCTTTATAGGCCGATTAAATTTTATTAGGCTTCAAAGATAGAAAAAAAATAATACTCTTATAATTATGTGAAAATTTCTTCTCAGATTTTAGTTGGCCATCCATTTTTTAGAATAGAAAAAAGGCAAAGCGTATCTTTGTACAATTAGATTTTTATATGCCTACACTTACCGAAGTAAATCCGAAAGAGAACATAATCATTAAGGGAGCAAAACTGCATAACCTTAAGAACATAGATGTAGTTATACCTAGAAATAAACTTGTTGTAATTACGGGTTTGTCCGGATCCGGAAAGTCTAGCCTAGCATTCGATACGCTATATGCAGAAGGACAAAGAAGGTATGTAGAAAGTTTATCATCTTACGCAAGACAGTTTTTGGGCAAATTGGACAAGCCCAAGGTTGACTATATAAAAGGTATTGCCCCCGCAATTGCAATAGAACAAAAAGTAAACTCTACCAATCCTAGATCTACTGTAGGTACCACTACGGAAATATATGATTACATTAAATTATTGTTTGCCAGAATAGGAAAAACCTTTTCTCCCATATCCGGTAGCGAGGTAAAAAAACATACGGTTAGCGACATTGTCAACTTGGTAAAAACTTTTGACGAGCAAACAAAACTATTATTACTGGCACCCATCCAAATTAGGGAAGACAGGGATACTATTAAATCTCTGGAACTTTTTTCAAAACAAGGATATGCACGTATTAAATATAACAATGAAGTCCTGAGAATTGACCAAGCCCCAAAAGATATAGGCAAAAAATTTGATTTGGTCATAGATCGTATCATTACCAAAAACGATGAGGATTTTTATAATAGATTGGCCAATGCCATTGATACAGCTTTGTTTGAAGGTAAGGGAGAGTGCGTAATAGAGGAATTGGCTACCGGAAAACAGACATTTTTCAGTAATAAGTTTGAACTGGACGGAATGACCTTTCTAGAACCAAATGTACATTTGTTCAGTTTCAACAATCCATATGGTGCCTGTCCAAAATGTGAGGGATATGGAGATGTTATTGGTATTGATGAAGATTTGGTCATTCCCAATACGGCACTTTCAGTCTATGAAAATGCAATTTTTCCTTGGCGTGGAGAAAGTATGGGCTTTTATAGGGACCAATTGGTCAATTCTGCATATAAATTTGACTTCCCCATTCATAAACCTTGGTATGAACTGACAGAAGAACAAAAAGAATTGGTTTGGAAAGGCAATAATCATTTCATAGGACTTCATAAGTTCTTTGGTATGCTTGAGGAAAAAAGTTACAAGATTCAAAATAGGGTCATGTTATCAAGATACCGTGGTAAAACCAAATGTAATGTTTGTAATGGTAAAAGATTACGTACGGAGACCGATTATGTCAAAGTAGGCGGTGCCAACATCTCATCATTGGTAGGTCGTTCAATAGAAAAGTTAGGTGAATTTTTCAATACATTGGAGCTAAATGACAACGACGCCAAAGTAGCTTCACGCCTATTGATAGAAATTAGGACCCGTCTTGGTTTTTTAAGTAAAGTAGGTCTAAACTACCTGACCATAAACCGAAAATCCAACACCCTTTCTGGTGGTGAGAGTCAACGCATAAACCTGGCAACCTCTTTAGGTAGTAGTTTAGTGGGGTCTATGTATATTTTAGATGAACCAAGTATTGGCCTTCATCCAAAAGACACTGAAAATCTTATAGATGTTTTAATATCACTTAAAAATTTGGGCAATACGGTTATTGTCGTAGAACATGATGAGGATATTATGAAGGCTGCGGATATGGTCATTGACATTGGTCCTGAGGCAGGCAGCCATGGTGGTAATGTTGTGGCGCAGGGAACATTAAAGGAAATATTAAAATCAGACTCACTAACGGCACAGTACCTCAATGGTAGTATGGAAATTAAGGTTCCAAAAGAACGAAGAACCTCTAAAAATTACATTACTATTAAAGGTGCAAGAGAACATAACCTGAAAAATATTGATGTAACCTTTCCTTTGGATATGTTAACTGTAGTTACGGGTGTTTCAGGTAGTGGTAAAAGTACCTTGGTAAAAAAGTTACTCTATCCAACAATATTAAAAGAAACTGGTGGCTATGGGGAAAAAGCCGGACAGTTTACTGATGTGGAAGGAAAATATAAACATATAAAACATGTTGAATTTGTAGACCAAAACCCAATTGGTAGATCTTCCAGGTCAAATCCGGTTACTTATATCAAGGCATATGATGATATTAGAAATCTTTTTGCAAGCCAAAAGCTTAGTACCATAAGAAACTATCAGGCCAAACACTTCTCATTTAATGTTGATGGTGGTAGGTGTGAAAAATGCAAGGGGGAAGGCGAAATTACGGTAGAAATGCAATTTATGGCAGATGTGCATTTGGAATGTGAAACCTGTGGAGGCAAACGTTTTAAGAAAGAGGTATTGGAGGTAACGTTCAATGAAGCCAATATTGATGATATCCTTAATATGACCATAGATGATGCCATTACGTTTTTTGAAAAAGGTTTACAGAATAAAATCGTTACCAAGCTCAAACCCTTACAGGATGTAGGTTTAGGTTATGTTACTTTAGGACAATCTTCTTCTACTCTATCTGGAGGTGAAGCCCAACGTATTAAATTAGCCTCCTTTCTGATTAAGGGTAGCACCAAGGACAAAGCGCTCTTCATTTTTGACGAACCAACTACCGGATTACATTTTCATGATATTAAAAAGCTTTTGAAATCATTTAATGCGTTGATCAAGAAAGGACATTCCATTGTAGTTATAGAACATAACATTGATTTAATCAAATGCGCCGATTATCTAATTGACCTTGGTCCAGGCGGCGGGGAAAACGGTGGTCATTTGCTGGCCGAAGGAACTCCTGAAGAAGTCTCTAAAAGTAAAAAATCTTTTACGGCCAATTACTTAAAAGATAAACTATAAAGATAAATTGGTTTTATTTATATGGAAACTGAATCTAGTAAACAGCTGTTTATCAACAGTATAAATATAATTTATATTTTTTGGCACGCTGTTTGTAATGAAGTAAGGGAATGCGAATAATTGCATTTAGAACCGCTGTCGAAAGGCAGATTTAAAACCTTATATCATGAAAAATTTAGTACTCCTTTTTACGGCGATGATATTAAGCACCACAGGTGTTTTCGCTATCGGTATTAATGAAGATAAGGTTGCTAATAGCAATGCTTATAGATTTGACAACTCCTTCATATTTGTTGAAAACGGAATCACATTTTCGGTGTATCCAGATGGCGAATTTGATTTTTATATTGAAAGTCAAGTAAGCGGTAGCAGAAATGGCATTACGTTCAACTCAGGATATGATTATAGCCCTTTTGCTCAATATGATGATTATGGAGCAGTAATTCAAGTAGAAAACGTACCCATATTTTACGATTATTATGGAAGGGTAAACCAAATTGGTGATGTCCAAATCAATTACAGAAATAACCGTGTACGCAGCGTAGGTGGTATGTATGTGTATTATAACAATCAAGGATTTTATGACTATCATACCGGTTATATCAATATATACAATAGAAATTATGTTTATAGACCTTTCCATAGATGGTTTTCAAGGCCGGCAATTAACTTGTGCCTAGTATATAACAGACCCTATAGAAGATATTATACACCAATTAGGTATTCATATTATAGACCTTATAGAAATAACTTTAGAAGAGCATACGTAAATGTTGGTAAGACATATAGATATAATAAAGTTAGAAATGAAAGAGCTACAATATATAGAAATGACAAGCGTGTAGCGGTCAGGGACAATAATTTACGCAGTAACAGAACAGTAGCTAAGAGAGACAATGGACTTAGAAACGATAAAAGGGTTGTTTCCAGTAATACATCTAGAACAAATAGAAACACTACAATTAATAGGACAACTACCGTAAAGCGTAACAATGGTGCGGTTCGTAGTAATACTAATAATAGAAGTGTAAATAAAAGAGAGGTTACTAGAACTATTGGAAACAATACAAATAGCAAACGTAGTAACAATAATGCAGTGGCTCAAAATGGTCAAAAGAGAACGGTTACCAAAAGAGAGGTAATTAGAACGCCTAGGAGCACCACGGTAAAAAAAACTACTACAACACATAGAAAAGTAAATCCAAATGTTAGAACTCAGCGAAGTACAACGGTTAAACGTTCCGTAAATACACCTGCAAGAAGTAGAAGTGCTGTAAGTAAAAGTACAAGTACAAGGTCAACGGCAAAGACTCCCTCAAGAAGTTATAGCTCTAGATCGGTAAGCAAGGCTCCTTCAAAAAGTTCAAGATCGGTTTCTACGACCACAAGAAGTAGCAGAAGAAATTAAAAATAGTTTTTAGGTTGGTTAGTTGTTTAGCACCGTAATGAATACGTTCATTACGGTGCTTTTTTGTACATGACACTACAGTTCAAATTCAGGGAATATGTTATAAAATTTTTTTGGCAAAATTGCCTTAAAGTTCATGGTATTATTAGAAATGGGGTGTTGAAATTGTAAGGAATACGCATGTAGATAAAGCCCTTTGCCCCTAAGCTGTAAATTGTCCTTAAAGTAAAGTTTATCTCCCAATATAGGATTCCCAATAGCATATAGATGTTTACGGAGTTGATGCCTACGCCCAGTCTGTGGTTGCAACTCAACCAAGTTTAAATAGGTAAACCTATCTGACAAGGTTGATTGGATTACAGAAAAAGAAGAAGAAGCTACCTTGTTATCAATGGGTAACGAAATATGACCGTTTTCTCTCATCTCACCGATTGTAACAGCTAAATAAGTTTTTTTGATTGCCCTATTTTTGAACATTTGATTTAAGGCCACTATTGCACTATTGGTTTTTCCTACCAATAATAGGCCTGTAGTCTCATAATCCAAACGATGAACGGGTTGCGGATCAACAGCATCCTTGGCCCTACTAATTTTTAAATTTTGAGGAAGGGCATTGGCTATGGTCAAAAATTTATTGCCGCTCACCAAAATTCCTGCGGGTTTATTAATGACAGCTAAATACTCGTCTTCAAATATAACCTGCAATGATAATTTTAATCGTTTGGAAGGAGTTTGCGTATCTACGAGATATTCTATTTTCTCCCCTCCGGAAATAAATGTTGCGGTAAAAGCCTCTTTACCGTTGACCCAAATAAGTTTCTTTTTAATTGCTTTTTTTAAAGCGGATTTACTAGTAATGCCTTCAAAGATACCTACACCGTATTCTTGTAATCTACTTTTATGAATGTTCTTTGCTACAAAATGGGTCTCTCTAATATGCATAGGTATGAGGATAAAAGAATAGTTGGCAATAAAGTCACAAGTTAGATTTTTGAATTAGAAAAATAAGTTACAGAGTTAAATTATACTAAAATAATCAGTCACCTTTACCACAATCAATCCAACAGTAAAGATTAAAATTCCATGAAGAAAATTAACCATAAGCTCATAAGGCAGATAATCATACTTGCGCTTATACTTTTTCTTGGGGGATTGATCATCACCTATATGTTACCTTACATTTCCGGTGTACTGGGTGCATTAACCCTTTATGTCATCTTAAGAAAATGGATGATTAAATTATTGAACAAGGGCATGAAAAGAACGTGGGCGGCCACATTATTGATTATTGCCTCACTATTAGGAATTTTTATTCCATTGACCGGTGCAGCCTTTATGCTAGGTGCCGAAATTGGAAATTTGGCTGATAAATCCGAAGAAGTTACAAAAGCGCTCAAGGAACAGATATTTAAATTGGAAAAATATGCCGGTTATGACCTATCATCGGCAATTGACCCTAAACAAGCTTCTGGTTGGTTAACAGATAATTTACAAGGGTTTGCCAGCGGAACCTTTACCATCCTAATTTCTTTGGGTATTTTACTTTTTATTCTCTATTACATGCTTCAAAGTCCCAAGAAATTAAAGGATTCTTTATTGGAATATATTCCCTTAAGTAATAAAACATTGGTCATATTGGGAAAAGAAATAGATAATGTCGTTCGTTCCAATGCTATTGCCATACCATTAGTAGCACTGGCACAAGGAATTATTGCCTTAATAGGATTTTATATTTTTGGAGTGGATAATCCATTGTTTTGGTTTGTGATTGTTACTATAGGTTCTATGATTCCCTTTATAGGCACCTTTGTAGGAATATTGCCGGTATTTATTTTAAGTATGGCCGGCGGCAATGATTTTCAGGCGTGGGGCATCTTATTGTATGGCATATTGGTGGTAGGAATGACCGATAATTTAATTCGATTGGTAGTCTTAAAACAAATTGATAGCACCCACCCATTAATTACATTAATAGGAGTATTGATCGGGATACCTATTTTTGGATTTGTAGGATTGATTTTTGGACCGCTCATTATTAGCCTTTTTCTTGTTATCGTAAAAATTTACAAACAGGAATATGGTATACAGACCTCAAGTAAAAAAGCAAAACAGAAACTATAGTTAACGCCCTAAAATTTTATTTATAAATTGATATATATCGTCAGAAATCCTAAATTTATAAAGTACACCTACATATACCATCAACATTAAAAGGCTTTTTAACGCTATGTTCACTATTGGGTGAAAAGGAAAATCTACAAACCAAAATATACACCCTATAGCTACCAACAGTATAAAAACCTTTACAGTTTCTAGGGTAAAAGGTATAATTTTAAACTTGGACCTTACATAGATCAACTTTAAAGTATTGTAAACAAAGAAAGCACTAAAACTTGCGATTGCTGCACCATTTAATCCAAATGTTGGTATTAACCAAAGATTAAATAGAATAGCCATAAAAGTAAGTAATACCCCAAAAAATAAAATTGAACGGTAATAATCGGAATTATATAGAATAGAATTATTATTACCTAAAAGGGCATCATATACTTTGGCCAAGCCAATCCAAAATACGATCATAAATCCATTTGCATAATTATTGGGAAGTAATTTATAAAGTTCATCAAGATTTAAAAAAATCAACAAAAACAATATCCCAGACACAATGAACAAGGTTAACGAACTTTTCTGGTAAAGGGTTTTTAAAGCAGGTTTTTCCTTGTTGTTGATATAGCTTGCAGTTAATGGGTATGTTATTTGATGCATGGCCCTTGAAGGTACCGCAATAGTAGAAGCAATAAAACCAGAAACTGCATAATAGGCTACGTTATCAATTTCCAGAAAATTGTTCAGCATCACCTTATCCACTTCCAATAGCACAATAGCTGTAGAGCCACCTAATATAATCAAGGCACTGTATTTTACAATATTTATCCAATTATAGGGAAGTGTAAAATTAATCTTGGGCTTACGCAGGTAAAATGCATATACTTTCATGATCAACGCACGCAGTAGATATGAAGTTACAAGGGCATTGATAAAGAAATATACATCAATGACTTTGAACCACAATAAAATCAATAACACAGTTTGGACGATTCTGCAAAAAATCTCCTTCATAAAATTACCGAATATGGATTTCATTCTTATTCTGGCCCAAGCATAGAATATTTCAAAATAGGCCATGGCCATCCCCACAAAGAAAATATGCCATACATAACTACGCACAATGGGGTTTTTATTTGCCAAAATATTGCCTATAAAATCATTGGCAAAAAAACTAAGGAAGGCAATGGGTATGATTAAAACTAGAGGTAAAAACAAGATAAAGGTCAAAAAGCTGTCTTGTTTGGTATGATCTTTAAAACTGGAATAAAATTTAACTACGGTATTGGGGACGCCAAAGGCCAAAATGGGCATAAGTATGGCAGAAACCGATAAAATTACTTGTATTAGCCCATAATTTTCAGGCTTCATAAAACGGGTATACAAAAATAAGGTGTTGATTGCCCCAATGGCAAAACCAATATAGGTTACAATAGTATTGTTCAATGATTGTTTAAGTACAATGCCCATTAGATCAATTCTGATAATTTACGGGTCAGTTCCCTTCTGCTATAGGTTTCTATTCCTGAAGATGATATTGTAAGTTCACCTTTTTTATACTGTTCAAACCAACTTAAAAGTACATTTTTAAGTTCAATTTCATCCGTATACTCAAAAATACATCCAGCATTGGTTTCGTTAATTATTGCACCGACCTCCCAACCTTTTGGACCTATGGCAAGTATTGGTCTTTTTGCAGCCATATACTCAAAAAGCTTTCCTGGAATTATACCTTGGGTCTCAAAGGAATCTATTTCGGCCAAAAGTAAAATTTGAGACTTATCTTGAAAAGCCAGTGCCTCATGATGAGAAACATATCCTACGAGCTCCAAATTATCCTGTAAGCCATAATGTGATAATGAAGATAAAACTTCATCACTTACAACCCCTATAAAACGAAGATGCAACGCCTTCTTAAACGCTTTGTCCTGGTTCAGTAATTCAGACAATACCTTCCAAAGATTGGTTGGATTTCGACCGGACAACATAGAGCCGATATGGGAAATGGTAAATTTGACATCTAATATTTTTTTCTGACCTACTCCCCTGTCAAATCCGTTAGTGATAACAGTTATTGGTTGCTCCGTTAAAGTAGTGAACTCTTTCTTTGTTGTAGCACTGGTAACAATGATTTTATCGGCACTATTTAGAACCTTGGATTCCAAACGCTTATGTTTCTGTGCAGCAAATGAGGATAATTTCAATTTTTTATGATACCCTATTGTAGTCCATGGATCTCTAAAATCCGCAATCCAATTAATGGGCATTATTTGCTTCAACCGTAAACCAATTAAATGTACACTGTGCGGCGGACCTGTGGTAATTATTGAGGATATTTGTTCTTTATCGATAATATTCCTTAAAAATTTAACCGAAGGCCCAACCCAAAATTTTCTTGCGTCCGGTACAAAAAGGTTTCCCCTTACCCACAATAAAATCTTTTCTATAAATGACTGATCTTTGGTATTGATAATACCTGCGCTTATCCGCTTTGTTTTTTTTCTTGAAAATAGTTTTGCCCAACGGTAGGGTTCCAAAATTTCATGACTATAGATAGTAATTCCTTCTGGAATATCTTTTAAAAATGATTCATCCACTAATGGATAATTTGGATTCTTAGGAATATAAACTATGGGCTCAACATTAAAATCCCTAAGATACTTAACGAATTTGAGCCAGCGTTGTACACCCGGTCCGCCAGCGGGAGGCCAATAATAGGTAATGACCAGCACCTTCTTCATTAAGCTTCCCCTTCTTTTTTAGTATTCCAAAATGTAAAACCTATTCCGCCTAGAATTATCAAGACCAGTAATATATTGCTGGCCAATGTAATTTTACTTCCTTGAGCAACGACCTGAGGTTCAAATTTAAATTCAATTTTATGCGCACCAGCTGGAATACTTAGAGCGCGTAATACATAGTTTACCTTAAAATGATCAACCACCTCTCCATCAATGTAAGCATTCCATCCATTCTTATAATACATCTCAGAAAATACGGCAACACCTTCATTATTATTATTAGATCTGTATACTAGATGATTGGGCTCGTATGCCGTCAATGAAATGGTGGCAGTGGAATCCATTGGGTAAGTCAATGGTGCTATTTTTTCAAATTGGCTTTCATTGAACACAGCATTATTTTTGGTGTCAAGACTATCCAATGCCTTAATTTCTTCATTGGCATTAGGTACCGGAACCAGTTGCTGTACAAACCAGGCATTTCCATTTGCATTTGGGTTTTCAATAGGAAAAGTTTTTCCTTCTTGATCTTGTCTTATTAAATACTTGACATTGAGCATATTCATGACGGACAGATTTCCATTATAAATATGAAAGTTGAACAAATCTTGCATTCCTGCAGGTTTTGCCGCATGATACCCCGTTATAGTTTGATGAAAATAGGCCGTTTTTGCAGAATCAAATCCATCGGTTTGGTCAAAAACCCTATATACCCCTTCGTCCTTGGCAATGATTTTATTGGCCGCCGATGCTTGAAAAGGTTCCAGCATTTTACGTTTAGAAACAAAATTATCATTGTTCACATAGCGTAAATCAACATTTACCAAATCAATGACGATCATAAGCCCTATGGCTATTACCAAATAATTTAATCTTATTTTTTGTTTTAAATAGAACCAGATTAACAATGCCGTTACCAAGGCAAAACCTAACGAGCGTAAAAGATCGTTCGTATATACTGCTTTGCGGTCCAGCCTTAACATTTCCGGCAGTTCCTCTAAACCGGTCATCCGTAAATTATCATCTGCCGCACCCACAAAGTCAAAACTTCCCTTAAATAAAAAAAGGATAGCCCCAATACCCACTATTACCCCTGTAGCCAGTTTAAGTGACTTGAATTTATCCATAGTAGGGACTTTATCCTTAGCAACTTTCTTCAAGGCCAATATAGCAAGGATCGGTACACAGAGCTCCAATATGATTTGAATGGAGGAAACCGCCCTAAATTTATCATATAAAGGAAAATAATCGATCATAAAATCCGTAACGACGCTAAAATTCTTTCCCCAAGAAAGTATAAGCGACATTAACGAACCGAAGAGTAACCACCATTTATGTTTTCCTTTTACAAGAAATAGACCTAGGAAAAACAGAAAAAATACTACAGCACCTAAATAGGCAGGCCCGGATGTACCAGGCTGTTCTCCCCAGTATAATGGTAATCCGCTCACAAATTCCAAGGCACTGGACCTTGGTAGTCCCTTATCTATCAAGTAATTAAAAGACTTTGATTCCTCTCCCAAATTTTCCTGACTTGCACCACCAAATAATCGGGGTACAAATAAATTTAATGACTCCGTAATACCATAACTCCAATTGGTGATATAGCTCTTGCTCAAGCCACCTATATTTTGTTTTGGAGAACCGTCTGGATTAATGGTCAATTCACTTTTACCACGCGTACTCCAATCCGCATATTCCTTGGTAGCCATTAGTCCAGTGGCATTTGCGGCAATACCCAATGTTACTGCAATTGCTAAAATTCCTACTGATATTCCAAAATGCTTGATTTCCTTTTCCTTGATAGCATATACCAAATACACCACTCCCATAATAAGAACCAATAGCATAAAATAATAGGTCATTTGGTAATGATTGGCAGTAATCTCCAATGCCATTGCCAATGCTGTAAGTACAAAGCCCCACAGGTATTTTTTTCTAAAGACCAAAACTATTCCCGCCAAAAGAACAGGAAGGTAGGCAATGGCATGGGCCTTGGCATTATGTCCGGCACCCAAAATTATTATCAAATATGTAGAAAAACCAAATGCCAGAGCACCTACTACAGCCAAACGATAATCGACTTTTAAACAGCATAACAAAATATAAAAGCCAAGCATGTATAAGAATAGATAATCTGCAGGCCTTGGCAAAAACCGAATTACCCGGTCTAATTGCTTAATATAATTATGAGGATAATTTGCCCCAAGTTGGTAAGTGGGCATGCCGCCAAAAGCACTGTTGGTCCAATAAGGCTCTTGATCATTAGCTTTCCTAAAATCATTCTGCTCCTTGGCCATACCGGTATATTGGGCAATATCATGTTGGTACATGACCTTTCCCTGAAGTACGGGGTTAAAATAGGATAGGGCCGCTACTATAAAAAAGGCAATAACAAAAAAATGGATGAAAAAGAATTTTAAGCCTTGCTTCATTTGAAAGATACATAGTGTTTAGACAAAGATAACTAGTCTAGCTCTTCAAAATCAATGTATTCGCCTACTTTTTCCGAATCTCTCTTTTTCCTGGAAGTTTTTTTGTTTATAATGACATCCCCTACTTTCTCCTCTGTAGAAGCACGTTGGTTATCAAAAGCTTGCTTAAAATGGGATTCTGTTTTTTTAGCCGCGTAACTTAAAATTGTAGGTGCAAACAACTTAACTAAAAATTTTAGCAGGTAATACACCAAGAGAATAATTAATATCGTTTTTAAAAAAGCCATTTATTATTACTTAGGTATATCAAAAATACAATTATCACGTTGTATTAGTAGAATCATACTATTAAAATATATATAAAATCGTGTTCATGAATAGTCTATTGGCTTACTCTAAACCCAATTATTACATTTTTGCCTTTTTATTGCTTATACCTCTATATGGCCTTTCCCAATATACCGATGTAATAAATTCAAATAGACCTGGACTATCGGTTAGTGCCTATGCGGTAGGAAAGAATGTGGTACAGGCAGAAATGGGTTTATTCTATGAACAAAAAGATCATACTTTGCTCAATACACAATCTGATATTTGGGGTACGGATATTGCCCTAAGATATGGTTTGCTGTTTGAACAACTTGAGCTTAGTTACGAAGGTACTTTTCAAGATCAAGACCTTACCTATTCCAATTTTAATCTTTTGGCCAAGAGAAGGGATTTTTCAAGAAATAGACTAGGGCTGAAATACCTTGTTTATGACCCGTTTAAAAATCCAGAGGCCAATAAACCAAATCTCTACAGTTGGAGAGCCAACCATAAATTTCAGTTTAAAAACCTTCTACCTGCAGTGTCCCTATATGGTGGGGCCAATTTTGTATTTGGGGACAACCCCTTCTATGTAGGGGAACCTACCATATCCTATCGCGGTATGATCGCTACACAAAGTCGACTTACCCCAAGGTTTGTATTGATTACCAATACCGCCTTTGACCGAATAACAACGGACGATCCGGAACTAAGCTATTTAATTTCATTATCCCACGCCTTTAGAAATCCTAAATGGAGCGTTTTTGTAGAGCACCAAGGTATACAAAGCGATCGTTATGCAGATCTATTGTTAAGAGGTGGAATTGCACATTTATTAAAGGAAAATCTTCAGTTAGATTTTAATATGGGGGCAAGTTTAAAAAACACGCCTACCCGAATCTTTTTTGGTTTTGGCGGATCATACCGTATGGATTTTCACAAGGACAGCCTTAAACCCATAGAAGATCAAGAAGCCGATCAAAATGGTGGTGCAATTGACAAAAACGCAATGAAGAAGGAAAAAAGAAAAAAGCGGAAGGGTAACGGTGCTGAGGATATAGACCTAGGACCTTCTAAAAAGCAGCTTAAAAAGTTGAAGAAAAAAGAAAAGAAGAAACAAAAGGAGTCTAGCGAAATAGACTTCTAAATTTGGTACATTTTACTTAGTTCCTACTTTCCTGTTATAATTAATATACCTAATATTGACACTTCTAAAAACGTGTCATGATCAGTATAAAAGAAGCAAAAACAAAGCAAGATTTAAAACGCTTTGTAACCTTTCCTTTTTCCTTATATAAAAACAATAAGTTTTGGGTACCCCCTATCATCAATGATGAACTGGAAAGTTTTGATAAGAACAAAAACCCTGTTTTCAAAGATGCCGAAGCTTGGTTTTATCTTGCCTATGAAGGAAGTAAAATTGTTGGTCGTGTAGCTGCCATCATTAATCATCTAGAGGTGAACGAACAGCAGGTAAAAAAAATGAGATTTGGATGGTTTGATTTCGTCGATGACATAGAAGTATCCAAGGCACTTTTGCAACAGGTAGCAGAAATAGGCAAAAATAATGGCCTAGAATTTTTGGAAGGTCCTGTAGGTTTTTCCAATTTGGATAAGGTTGGAGTTTTAGTAGAGGGGTTTGATCATATTGGCACCATGATCACATGGTACAATCATGCCTATTATAAGGACCATTATGAACAATTGGGATTTGTAAAGGAAAAGGAATACATGGAAAACAAATTTCCTGCTAAAAATGCAGACCCGAAACTGTTTTCCAAATTAAACGATTTGGTCAAGAGACGCTACGGTTTAAAAGAAGTGAACTTTACGAAAACCAAGGAGGTTATGCCATTGGCAGATGAAATGTTCGACCTATTTAACAAAACATACGCCAACCTCAGCTCATTTGTTCCTATCACGGAAATCCAAAAGGCATATTTTAAAAAGAAATATATTAGCTTTATCAATCCTGAGTACATCAAGTTCATAAAGGACAAAGAAGATAAATTGATTGCCTTTGCCATTGTCATGCCCTCATTTTCAGAAGCTTTGCAAAAAGCAAATGGCAAATTATTTCCTTTTGGTATTTTTCATCTTCTAAAAGCCAAGAAAAATAGCAAGGATGTTATTTTCTATCTCATAGGAATAGATCCGGAATATCAAAATAAAGGAGTTACCGCAGTAATTTTTAATGAATATTACAAAACCTTTACCGAAAAGAATATTGATATGTGCTATAGAACACCGGAACTAGAGGAAAATCTAGCAATAAAACAAATGTGGAAGCATTTTGACCCGGTAATCTACAAACGTAGAAGAACCTATAAAAAACCGTTATAAATAAAAAAGTCCGTGATCAATTACATCACGGACTTTTTTATTTATTATTTACCAATTTATTCTCCCATTGCTGCAGCTACAGCGGCAGACAATCTTTTATAGGTACCGTTTTGCAAACGTTCACGTATAGCTGAAAAAGCAGCTAAAGTCTCCTCAACATCTTGTAAAGTATGGGTTGCCGTAGGAATTAAGCGTAATAATATCAATCCTTTAGGTATTACAGGATACACAACGATCGAGCAGAAAATACCGTGATTTTCACGTAAATCCTTTACCAAGGCCATTGCTTCTGGAATACTACCGTTTAAATAAACAGGAGTTACACAACTGGTCGTTGTACCTATATCAAATCCATTTTCCTTTAATCCGTTCTGCAATGCATTTACATTTTCCCAAAGTTTCTCCTTAAGCTCTGGTTGGGTACGCAACATCTCCAAACGCTTTAATGCCCCTTTAACATATACCATAGGTAATGATTTAGCGAACATTTGCGAACGTAAATTATATTTAAGATAATCTATTATTCCTTGATCTGCCGCTACAAAAGCACCAATACTGGCCATAGATTTGGCAAAAGTGGCCAAATATACATCTATTTCATCCTGTACTCCTTGCTCCTGTCCTGCACCACCGCCGGTCTTACCCAAGGTGCCAAAACCGTGGGCATCATCTACCAATAATCTAAAATTATATTTTTTCTTTAATGCAACGATTTCCTTCAAGATACCTTGTTCTCCACGCATTCCAAAAACACCTTCTGAAATGACCAAAATACCGCCACCGTTCTGCTCTGCCATTTTACTGGCACGCTCTAGGTTTTTTTCAAGACTATCTACATTATTGTGTACGAATGTAAAACGTTTACCCATGTGCAAACGAACACCATCAATGATACAAGCATGACAATCTACATCATACACTATAATATCATCCTTGGTAACCAACGCGTCTATTACGGACATAAACCCTTGGTATCCAAAATTCAATAAATATGCAGCTTCCTTTTCGACAAAGGCAGCACACTCTCTCTCTAACTGTTCATGAAATTCAGTGTGGCCGCTCATCATTCTAGCACCCATTGGGTAGGCAGCACCGTATTCTGCAGCCGCCTCACCATCTACCTTTTTAATTTCGGGTAAATTTGCCAAGCCTAGATAATCGTTAATACTCCAGGTAATAACATCCTTACCTTGAAATTTCATTCTATTAGAAATAGGACCTTCTAATTTAGGAAATACAAAATAACCTTCTGCTTGAGAAGCCCATTTACCTAAAGGGCCTTTATTTTCTAAAATTCTATCAAATAAGTCTTTCATTGCTTAATTCGCTTCTATCTGCAAAAGTAAATAATTTTGATTAGCTAGCATAAATTATTTACTACGCAAAAAAGTGGGTTTGAAACCCACTTTTTTTCTATAATTTCAATACGATTGATTATTTTATAAATTGTATTTCCTGCGTTTCTTCAACGGTTGCCGCATTTAAGAAACCTTGGTCTTCCATCCATTGATCACTATATATCTTGCTCATATAACGGGAACCATGATCGGGAAATATAGCAACTACGTTGCTATCCTTATCAAATGTATTCAGTTCATCCAATTGTTTTAAGGCCTGCATAACCGCACCACTGGTATAACCTACGAAAATCCCTTCAGTTTTAGATATTTCTCGTGCAGTATGGGCACTTTCTGCATCCGTGACCTTAATGAACTCATCTATTGCGGAAAAGTCAGTGGCCCCGGGAATTAAGTTTTTACCAAGTCCCTCTATACGATAAGGATAAATCTCATTAGTGTCCAACTTGCCAGTCTCATGGTATTTTTTTAATACGGAACCATAGGCATCAACACCAATTACCTTAATATTTGGATTTTGTTCTTTTAAATATCGAGCCGTCCCCGAAATAGTACCTCCCGTACCACTACAGGCCACCAAATGTGTTATTTGGCCACCAGTTTGTTCCCAAATCTCAGGACCGGTCGTCTTATAATGGGCATCCATATTCAACGTATTGAAATACTGATTTATATAAATGGAGCCCTTGGTCTCTTTATGCAATCTTTTGGCAACCTCATAATATGACCTTGGGTCATCTGCACTAACATGTGCCGGACAAACATATACCTTTGCGCCCATTGAGCGTAACATATCTATTTTATCCATAGAGGATTTGGAACTAACCGCCAATATACACTCGTAACCTTTAATGATACTAGCCATGGCTATACTAAAGCCCGTATTACCGGAAGTAGTTTCTATGATAGTACTACCTTCTGTCAACAGACCTGCTTTTTCTGCCTGTTCAATAATATGCATAGCTATACGATCTTTAGAAGAATGGCCTGGATTAAAGGCTTCAACTTTAGCGTAAAAGTTACCGGTAAGGTTTTTGGCAATTTTATTTAATTTGACCAATGGTGTATTGCCCACTAGTTCTAAGATATTATTGTAAGCCCTGATCTCATTTTTCATAAGGGGGATCAATGTTTAGTTTTACACAAACAAAATGTGTAAATATTATTGCTACAAAGCTACTATTTTTTTTCAACTATGCGATTTTTCCTTCTAAATCTAGGATAAAAGCGTATTCCTTGGCTACTTCACGTAACGATTCAAACCTGCCGGATGCACCGCCATGACCGGCTTCCATGTTAATATGGAACAGTAATAAACAATCATTTTTTTTCAGTTCCCTTAATTTTGCCACCCATTTGGCCGGTTCAAAGTATTGCACCTGAGAATCGTGCAAACCTGTGGTCACTAACATATTAGGGTAATTTTGGGCCTTTACATTATCATAGGGCGAATATGATTTCATATACTCATAAAACCCCTTTTCGTTTGGATTGCCCCATTCGTCATATTCACCTGTAGTTAATGGTATAGAGTCGTCTAACATGGTAGTAACGACATCTACAAATGGAACTGCTGCAATGACCCCGTTGTAAAGGTCGGGTTGCATGTTTATGATTGCCCCCATCAAAAGTCCTCCTGCAGAACCGCCCATGGCGTATAAATGTTCCGCACTTGTCATCTTTTGTTCGATCAAGAACTTTGAACAATCTATGAAGTCGGTGAATGTATTTTTTTTATGCAGTAATTTTCCGGTTTCATACCATTTCCTACCTAAATATTCCCCTCCCCTTACATGTGCTATGGCATAAACAAAACCACGATCCAGTAAACTTAACCTGACCGTTGAAAAATAAGGGTCTATGGTTGAACCGTATGAACCATATGCATATTGGAGCACCGGTGTTTGTTCGTTTAGCTCAGTATCATTCCTATATACTATGGACATGGGCACCTTGACCCCATCACGTGCAATTGCCCATATTCTACGTTCGGTGTAATTTTCTTTCTTAAATTGCCCCCCTAGAACCTGTTGCTCCTTTTTAATTTCCTTTTCCCTAGTGCGCATGTTAAAATCTATCACCGAACTTGGTGTGGATAAGGAATTATAGGAATACCTTAAAATTTCAGTATCAAAATCTGGGTTGCTGCCCACATATGCAGTATAGGTTTCCAATTGAAAAGGCAGATAATAATCCTCGGTACCGTCCCAACGAATGATCCTAATTTTATTAAGACCGTTCTCCCTTTCGGACAGCACGTAATACTCTTTAAATATATCAATATCCTCTAACAGGACATTTTCCCTATGTGGTATGAATTCCTGCCAATTAATTGACGAGGTATTACCTTCATCAACCTTCATTATTTTAAAGTTCTCTGCCTTATCCTTATTGGTCAGGATATAGAAGTTATTTTCATAATGGAAAATGGTATACTCCAATCCACGGGTTCTAGGGGAGAAAATTTTAAACTCGCCGTCCGGATTGTCCGTAGGTAAAATTCTAAACTCGGAAGTTAGCGTGCTAAATGACCCTATGACCAAATATTTTTTTGATTTTGTACGGTAAATAAACGTACTGAACGTTTCATCCTCTTCATGAAAAACCAGTACATCCTCTGAGGTAGGCGTACCCAGTTTGTGTTTATAAATTTTATCCGAACGAAGTGTTACGGGGTCTTTACGGGTATAAAACAGTGTTTCATTATCATTGGCCCAAACACCGCCTCCTGTGGTATTCTCTATTCTATCTTCATAAACGGTACCGGTTTCCAAATTTTTAATTTGCATAACGTACTGTCTCCTAGAAACAGTATCTACACCAAATGCAGCCAATTTATTATTAGGACTAATAGCTATACCTCCAAGGCTAAAATAATCATGACCTTTAGCCATATCGTTGCCATTGAACATAACCTCTTCAGCTGCCTCCAATGTTCCTTGATACCTTGAGTATAGAGCATATTCGCTACCAATTTCATATCGGGTGCTATACCAATATCCATTTAGTTTATAAGGTACGGAGGAATCATCTTCCTTAATACGGCCTTTCATCTCTAAAAACAAGGATTCCTGAAATTCCTTGGTATGGGCGGTAAGGGATTCGTAATAGGCATTTTCTGCGTTTAAATATGAAATTACCTCTTGATCTTCTTTTTGGTTCATCCAATAATACTCATCTATACGAACATCATTGTGCTTGATCAATTCTTTAGGAATTTTTCTTGCAACCGGTGCTTTTTTGCCCTCCATAACCTATTTATCTATAAAGTGCGCAAAAATAAGACTAATTCACAGAAGCCCTAAGATTTGTAAAAGGAAAAAAGAACTGCCTTTTTATTATTTTTGCAAACAACAATAAAACAAAAATTATGTTTGGAGATATGATGGGAATGATGGGCAAACTTAAAGAAACCCAACAAAAAGTTGAGGCAACGAAGAAAAGACTGGATACCGTTACGTTAAATGAAAAATCAAGCGACGGTTTACTAAATGTTACCATAACAGCCAATAGACAAATAAAGGCCATAGATATTGACGATTCTTTACTAGCGGACAAAGAGCAGTTAGAAGATTATCTAATCCTCATCATTAACAAAGCTATTGAGCAGGCTACAAAGGTCAACGAAACAGAATTGGCGGCTGTCGCAAAAGAGGGCATGCCCAATATTCCTGGTATGGATTCGTTATTCAAGTAATACTGGCAAGTTTTTTGCACTGGATATATAAATTTATATAATGAAACATCTATTGGTAATACTGTTATTCCCGTTAATTATTTCTGCACAGGCAGACCTATCGATAACGGAAAATTCAAAATGGCTCACAGATTACGACACAGCTGTGTCCAAGGCAAAAAAACAAGATAAGAATATACTTCTGTATTTTACAGGAAGTGATTGGTGCCCGCCTTGTAAGATGTTAAAACAGGATTTATTTGAAACCGATGGTTTCAAGACGCTTTCTGAGAACTATATATTACTATATGTAGACATTCCAAGAAACAAGGATATCCTATCAAAGAAACAATTGGAACACAACAAGGAATTATTGGGCAAATATAACGCCCGAAAAGTCTTTCCCCTACTAAAGGTATTAAATGCAAAGGGTAAGGAACTGGATGAACTTTCAGGATATAGTATGAACGGGGTGGTAGATTCCCATCTTAATTTACTGGAAAGGAACAAATAATTTTCTTAGATATTAACAATAGAAAAAGGGCTTACACCAACAAGTAAGCCCTTTCATTTAAACAACTAAAACCAACCAATTAGTTATTTATCAATCTAAACTGAGTTCTTCTGTTTACGGCATGTTCCCTAGCTGTACAAGAAACACCATCCTTACATCTGTTCAATAATTTTGTTTCACCATAACCGTTCGCTACCAAAAGACTAGAGTTGATACCTTTGGAAATTAAGTAATCCGCAACAGCCTTAGCTCTTCTTTCGGATAAATCTTGATTGGAAGCAGCTCCTCCTTGCGAATCTGTATGTGAAGCCAATTCAACCTTAACACCAGGATTTTGAGCCAAGACAGGTAACAATCTGTTATCGATAATACTTTTTGCCTGTGAAGTCAAAGTTGCGCTACCAGAATCCCAGTTAATAGGCAATGCTTGATACTCAACCAAAGCACATTCAACTTCTTTCCAAGTTGTAAGGCCACCTTTTTTACTTAATACTTCTCTAGTAATAGTTCTAGTTTTTGCAGGTATGGTCTCTTCTACCGTATAAGCATCCTTATCCAAAACCGTTTTAGTAATCTCCTTATATTCTGCAGGAATGATTTTTTCAACAACTGTAGCCGGAGAAATCAATACTCTTTTAGTGTAAGAACCATTTGTAGAACCTAACGGTGTAGAAGTTGTAGATGCGGCATTGGCAAGAACTTGGGTTGAAACCGTTTCAAATTCCGCAGGATACCCTTTATAACACCAGTATCTACAATCGTCTGGATTACCAGATTCACAATCAGGCGCTGCAACACCTAGCTCCCATTGCGCATATGCAGGTTTAATTTCTAAAGTTTCTGAACTAGGGGAAAAAGATGCAGGAATAACTTTTAATGAATTTCCACCACCTTTAGATACGTAAGTTACAGTCTCTGTACCCCATTTAGCAGGTACTACCGTTAATACTTTTTCTTCTTCCTTTACCAACACACGTTCCGTAATTGTCTTAAATGTCGCGGGCATTGTTTTTAATATTTTATAGGAAGGGGCCGTAGTGATCGATACAGTTTCGTTTACATACACATCTGGAGTTGTACACCGAACATAACATTTACCCGGTTCTGGATTTTCAGGTAAATCTTGTGCCATTGCAAAAGATGCGGTCAAGAATGCAATTGATAATAATACTTTTTTCATTGTAATTAGTGTTTAAAATTTAATAATGGTTATTTAATATGAATGAGATAGATATTGGTTTTTTTGATTCAAAAAGGATTGTAAATTTTATCCATATTGAAGAATTCAACCTCGTTCATTTAGTAAGACACACTATTATTTGATAGGTCACTAATTTTTTGAAAAATTATTATTTATCTTTAAAAGATATGATCAAGATCAATAAAAAAAAGGAGGGCGTTTATATTTTTAAGCTTAAATCTACCAATGGCCGCACCCTATTAAAAAGTGTTCCTTTTTCCAGTAAGGACGACTTGGATAAAACTTTGCAGGAGATTAAGACCAAGCGTAATTTAACAGCAAAAGTGTTTGAACGCAAAACCACTACTGATGGCAAATTTTTGGTTCAGTTAAAGAATTCTTTGGGCGAAACCATTGGGTCCAGCGGTCTATATTCCTCTGAAGCAGGCATGGAAAACGGCATATTAAACATAAAGAATAGTTTAAATACGGAGGACTAAAGAATTTGAAATATTAAAAAGAAACTAATTGTGATAACAATTGCTCATGCATAGCCTGGGTATAATCCAAATGCGTTACCATACGCAACTTACCCTGACCCATTCCTATGATTAGAATATCCTTTTCTTTTAATTTTTCCACAAAGTCCATGCTTGTCATGTACGATTCATCAATTTCAAAAATGACTATATTGGTTTCAATGGGCTCCACTTTTTTTATAAATGGTCTTGCAACCAAAACCTCCCCTATTTCCTTTGCTCTTTTGTGATCCTCAGCAAGACGATCTATATGATGGTCCAACGCATATATAGCTGCTGCGGCCAAAAAACCGGATTGCCGCATACCACCCCCAAATAATTTTCGTATTCGTATAGCTTGCTCCATATGCTCCTTTGTGCCCAATAACAATGAGCCTACCGGACAACCCAAACCTTTGCTCAAACAGACGCTGACCGTATCAAAAAGTTGACCATACTGCAAAGGGTTCTCTTTCTTTTCCACCATTGCATTCCATAATCGTGCTCCGTCAAGATGGTAGCCCAACTTATGTTGCTTACATACTTCACCAATTTTTTCAAGCTCATTGAAATCCCAACAAGTTCCACCACCCTTGTTGGCGGTATTTTCTACGCAGACCAAAGAGGTTAACGGACTATGATAAAAATCTGGAGGATTAATGGCCGAAACTACTTGGGCAGCCGTCATGGTTCCCCTATTGCCATCTATTAACCTACACGAGACACCACTATTAAAACTTACCCCTCCACCTTCATAATTATAGATGTGGGCATATTTGTCGCAAATAAGTTGCTCCGCAGGTTGTGTGTGCAATTTTATTGCGGTTTGGTTGGTCATGGTACCACTAGGAAAAAAGAGGGCCGCCTCCATTCCAAAAAGGTGTGCTACTTTTTCTTCCAAGGCATTTACGGTAGGGTCTTCCTTAAATACGTCATCACCTACCGTTGCCGACATCATGGCATCTAACATGCCCGCCGTGGGCTTCGTTACGGTGTCACTAATAAGATTTATCTGCATAAATATTTGTTGCTAAATTTAGTGGAAACAGTCCATGCCAATTGGAGAACCATCTGGTATTGCAGGTGAAGGAATTACTTTGAACAATTCTGGATGGTCATAAAAATCTTTAATTCTTTTTACCATCTCCCCTTTAATAGGGTCCATATGTTGTTCAGATGCAAAATCCTGTGATATCTTTCTTAACTGCGCATTTGTAATCGCATTTACCTGTGGAGCCACATTGGGGTGGTTTGCCAAATTCATGATATGTGTTAGGACCCTAAAATTAATAGTTACCTGCGCCTCGTTCAAATAGGCGTCCTTATGCTTTTTCATTAATGTATTCGCTACCAATTCGTCAAGTACCTCCTGTAATCCAATATTTTTTTGGTCGATGGATTTTTGCTGAATCAGTCTTGAAGCTCTTTCCGGATGCAATAAAAAGCCCAAGGTCATATCTGCAGCAGTTTCCACAGCGGAAAGGGCATCAAATGTAAGTCCTGTCTTCCCGTTAATGGATTCCCGTGTTCTAGGATGTCCAAAGGCACGAGGCGGAAACAATTTCAACTTATCCTTCGGAATAGCGATAACCTCCGCATTAACGGTATTTAGGATACTGGTCAACGCATCTTTCTGCATGTCTTTATCCGCAATTTCAACAATGTTCTGGCCATCTCCTTTAACCGCATAATTATATTCCAACCCTCCAATAAGCTTTGCTACAGCCTCTGTTTGGTATCTATGAAAGAAATAAAGGGGCACAAAAACATCTTCTAATACAGCAAAGGCCTCCCCAGTTCTAATATTGTTCTCCGAAAAATTATTAATTGCCGTTTTCCTAATTTTTAGCATTTCATCCAGTTCCTTACTTACATTGGTACCGTTGTCCCATAAGTGTGCAAGAACATGTGCGCTACCTTGGGGCCTTGCATCTTGATCGGTTATAAAGCGTAGGCCGTTAGCTGTAGCTTGGTCCAAAATTTTATCCAATTCTTCTTTTTCGTTTACACCTTCAGGAAAGGTTTCATATGAATACGCAACTGAAACCTTGTCCCATGCTCCAATACCATTTTCATAGGCATTTGAAAATTCCACTTCACCATTATGTAATGTAAATTGCGGGTGGGGATAGTCCATCACCGAAGCTTTATTGGTGGTACTGGCAGCATAATTATGCGCAAAACCAAGGGTGTGGCCAATTTCATGGGCAGATAATTGCCTAATACGTGCTATGGCCATTTGTAACATTGGTTCATAATTATCGTCCCGTTCTGCAAAAGGTTGTTTCATTAAGGCCTGTGCAATTAAAAAATCCTGCCTTATGCGCAAACTACCTAGGCTTACGTGGCCTTTCATTATTTCACCTGTACGTGGATCCGTTATACTGCTACCATAGCTCCAACCTCTGGTAGACCTATGCACCCATTGTATAACGTTGTAGCGTACATCCAATTGATCTGCATCATCTGGTAAGATCTTGACCTGAAATGCATCTTTGTAACCTATGGCTTCAAATGCTTGATTCCACCATCTACCCCCTTCCAAAAGGGCCGTACGTACCGGTTCTGGGGTGCCGTTGTCCAAATAATATATTATGGGTTCTACGGCTTCGCTCAATTTGGCAGTAGGGTCCTTCTTTTCAAGCCTATGTCTTCTAATGAATCTTTTTAAGATTGACGATTCTACCGGTGTAGCATAATCATAATAACTAAAAGGTGATGCTCCGGAACGCGGATCAAACTCCCGTGGTTCATAACCATCATCCGGCAAGGCTATAAAAGAATGATGCTCGGCAACGGTTATCAAATTGGCATTGGGGGTCACACTTCTAATATAGCTTCCGGCAGGCTCTCCTTTAAAAGTAAGTGTTACATCAAATTCTACGTTTTGCGGAAAAGCTTTTGTCCGTTCCATAGCCATGGCGCTCTTTGACTTGTCCAAACTATAAGCGCCCTGCTTAGTTCGCTTTAAACGATTGGCAACGCCATGTGCATCCTGCATTAGAAAATCGGTAATATCTATGATATAGGTGCCATTTTTATCTTCCACTATAGGAAAACCATAAAGAATAGATTTTGCAAACGCCTGTTCCACCGAGATACGTTCCAATTCATTTTCCGTATTGGCCCTGAATTTTAAATTTGGCTGCACCAAAAGCAATTTACCACCTGCCTTTTTAAAATAAACAACCTGCTCGTCTCCCAATTGGCCGCGATCCAAACCTATATCATTACTTCCTATACCACTACTTAAGGAATAGACATACAAAAATTCCTTGTTCAATTCCTTTACCTCCAAAAATATTTTATCTGTTTTTTCTTCATAGAAAAAATCAAAAAGGCCATCATACTTTTTCAGGTCCTTTTTTTTATCGCTGAACTGGCCCAACATTACATTGGCCGTTACCAATAACAATATGAATAGTGGCAGGTAATTTTTTTTCATGGTCGTATAGTTTTTTCTAAAAGTATAGAAAAAGTAAGGAATACTAAAGACAACCTTATATCAAAATATGAAAAAACAGGCTTGATAAATAATGTGCCTAATTATTATTAAATATAAATTTCAACATGCCAATTAATACAAATATCACACCTATAAATCATACAATTTCATGTACCTTTTAGGAAAACAACTTCTATGGCAAACATTGAGAGTCAAATATTTGCATCATACCTTAGAAACCCCGATTTATATGATGAATTATACAATAGGGAAGGCAAAATTTCTGAAGTATATCAAAAATTATTCAATCTTTATGGAGAACATTCCATAAGCGATTATATAAATCTGAACTCAAAGGCAAAATCCTCTTTCTTTAATCAAGGAATTACTTTTCAAGTGTACGATGACAAGACCGTACAGGAAAAAATTTTTCCTTTTGATTTGTTTCCGCGCATTATAGATGCCAATGAATGGGAAATCATAGAACAGGGCTCTATACAAAGAAGCAAAGCCTTAAATTTATTTTTATGGGACATTTATCACGACAAAAAAATTTTAAAGGATAAAATTGTTCCTTTGGACCTGATTACTTCATCCGCAAATTATCTGGATCAAATGAACGGGATCGATCCCCCCGGTGGTATTTACAACCATATTTCCGGAACGGATATCATTAAACATAAAGACGGTCAATATTATGTTTTGGAAGATAATATTAGATGCCCATCTGGTGTAAGTTATGTCATATGTAATAGAACAGCACTTAAAAAAGCCTTGTTTGGGGTATTTAACCATTATAAGACCCATGCGGTAACCAATTATGCAGAAAATCTTTTGGACCTTTTGGAAACTGTAAAACCAAATGGTGTTGACGTCCCCAATTGTGTAGTAATAACTCCGGGAATGTACAATTCAGCCTTTTACGAACATTCATATTTGGCCAAGACTATGGGCGTTGAACTTGTTGAAGGTAGGGATCTTTTTGTGGAGAACGATTTTGTCTATATGAAGACCATTAAAGGTCCGGAAAAGGTAGATGTAATCTATAGAAGAATTGATGACCAATTCATTGACCCTTTGGAATTTAAACCGGATTCTTCCTTAGGGGTACCCGGTTTGTTCGCCGCATACAAAAAAGGAAATGTAACCTTAGCTAATGCACCGGGTACCGGGGTAGCAGATGATAAAGCGGTTTACACCTACATGCCACAGATTATAAAATATTATTTAAACGAGGAACCTATTTTAAATAATGTACATACCTACCATTGTAGTAGGCCAGATGAATTGAAATATGTGCTAGAGAACATACAGGAACTTGTCATTAAACCTGTGGATGAAGCGGGCGGTTATGGCATTTCCATTGGAAATAGACTGACCACGGACGAAATAGCGGAAGTCAGGAAGGTCATTAAGGATAATCCTCGCAAATACGTGGCGCAACCCATCATGTCATTATCGGTACACCCTACCTATATAGATGAAACAGAATCTTTTGAACAAAGACATGTGGATCTAAGGACATTTACGGTCTTAGGTAAGGACAAGGAATTTGTATTAAAAGGAGGATTAACACGTGTAGCGCTAAAAAGGGGAAATTTAATCGTAAACTCCTCTCAAGGTGGAGGATCAAAGGACACATGGGTTCTAAAAAAATAAAAACTATATGTTAGCAAGAGTAGCCAATAACCTTTTTTGGATGGGTCGTTATATAGAACGATCGGAACACATAGCACGGTATTTAAACGTAAACTATTTTTCTTCCTTGGATGCACCCAACCAAAAATCGCAAAATAGACAATTTGTACTCCGTTCCATGATGTTTATGGTTGGCAACCCAGTAAACGATGAAGATCAAGTTTTAAATGAAGCCGATATTTTGTATAAAATAGGTCTTGATCCCAATTATAGTTTTTCAATTCTGAACAATGTAAAATACGCAAGGGAAAATGCAAATAGCGCTCGCGATTTAATATCAACGGAACTCTACGAAGCCATAAATAAATTTTACCATTTTGTAATAAATTATCCTGCAGAGGTTTATGTTAAAAATGGTCTGCATGACTTCACCAATAATATTACGGAGATGACTGCGGTACTAAGGGGTAAAATAAGGGGAACTTTATTACATGATGCCACCTATGCTACTATTTTAATGGGGGTGAATATTGAAAGAGCCACCCAAATTACTCGTATGATAAATGCAAAATATAACGATGCCCTAATGGCACAAGGCAGTTATGGCGATAAATTCAGCAAAAGTTTTGAATGGACCACTTTATTAAAATGCGCAGAGTCATATGATATGATGCGCAGGTATTACAAAAAAGCACCAACAAGCATTTCAACGTTAGAATTTTTGATTTTAAATCCTAATTGTCCTAGATCGGTAATGAACGCGCTTAATCAAGTAAATGAACATGTAAAGGTATTGAACCCTGAAAAACGATATAACAAGGATTCTACAGCATTTTTAATTGGTAGGGTCAGGTCAGAATATGAGTTTAAATATATCGAAGAAATTGAGAATGATATAAAATCCTTTATTGAAAATATTCTGAACAGTTTGGATAAGATCAGTAATAAGGTAGATGCAGAGTTTTTTAATTATTAAACAGCACAAAACAAGTACCTTTGCCATGATGCCGAACAAATATGAAATTACCTATACCGCAGAAAATCATTATGACCATTGGGTATATGATGCATATTGGCAATTCCTTATTATACCCATGGAAAACCAAAGTCAATTTGGTGTTGAAATAGAATTTTACAATTCACTTTACGCAAATATTGAGTATTCTACCAATGGCTATGGTTTTAAAACCATAAGAATACACCCTAAAAAGAAGTTTGACAACATATCCTTCAAAGCCAATTTTGAATTTTTCAAGAAAGAAGAAAATCCATTTAACTTTCCATTAGATCTGGATATTTTCAAAGGTTACCAAATGCTTGAAAAACTTGACTTTAAAATAAGTTTTGAACGTTTTTTGAAAGCCACTCAATTTACCCAATTGGAGAAAGCACATGAAACCATGTTCATCTTTGACCCCAAAACATCTATTTTCGACAATCTTCAAGCCCTTAACCACTGGACCTTTAAATTTATACAGTTTAAGACTGGTGTAACAGATGTTGATACTTTGCTGACGGAAATTGTGTTAAAAAAACAAGGTGTTTGTCAAGATTTTACGCATTTGTTCTGTGCATTGGCCAGAAAAAACGGGGTTCCTACCCGGTACGTATCAGGTTACTTAAACCAGGGAAGTGGTTTTTTTGGCGATTCTCAGATGCATGCTTGGGCAGAAGCATATATTCCTGAAATTGGCTGGAAAGGTTTTGACCCTACCAATAATATTTTGGCGAACATTAATCACATTAAAGTCTGTCACGGCAAGGATTACAATGATTGCGCCCCATTAAAAGGTGTGGTATATTCACAAGGAAAAAACCAGACTTCGCATACGGTAACCGTTCAAAGTCAACAATAGGTATTGTAAAAATTACTTCCCAAAGTATATAAAAGAGTCTTACTTTTACCTAAAATTTAAATTTATGAACATTACTACAGACCACTACAAAGGTCTTATAGATCGCCTTGGTGCGTTAAGGAGGTATCTTTGACATTGATGCCAAATTAATAGAAATAGAGAATGAACAGGAAAAGACCTTGGCCCCAGATTTCTGGAACAATCCACAGGAGGCCCAGGCACATATGAAATATATCCAATCCAAAAAGCAATGGGTAGATGATTACAATGCAGCAGAAGCCATTATTGCAGAATTGGAGGTATTGATAGAATTTCATCAAGAAGGTGAGGTTTCTGAAGATGAGGTAGCTGATCAATATGAAAAAGCCCTTAATGTTCTTGAAAAAATGGAATTCAAGAATATGTTATCTGAAGAAGGTGATGAATTGCCTGCAGTCCTACAAATAACCGCAGGTGCCGGTGGTACTGAAAGTTGTGATTGGGCGGCAATGCTCATGCGTATGTATATGATGTGGGCAGAAAAAAATGGATTTAAGATCAAGGAGCTCAACTATCAAGAAGGAGATGTAGCCGGTATAAAGACCGTGACGTTGGAGATAGATGGCGAATTCGGTTTTGGTTGGCTTAAAGGTGAAAATGGTGTACATAGATTGGTGCGTATTTCCCCTTTTGATAGTAACGCAAAACGGCATACTTCTTTTGTATCCGTATATGTATACCCTTTGGTAGATGATAGCATTGAGGTGGATGTCAACCCAGCGGATATTACGATTACTACCGCAAGATCCAGTGGTGCAGGTGGTCAAAACGTAAACAAAGTGGAAACCAAAGTACAGCTAACCCACCACCCAACGGGAATTCAGATTTCATGTTCAGACAGTAGAAGCCAGCATGACAACAGGGCTACGGCAATGAAGATGCTTAAATCGCAATTATATGAAATAGAATTGCGTAAAAAAATGGAAGCCAGGCAAGAAATAGAATCGTCTAAAATGAAGATTGAATGGGGTTCGCAGATTAGAAATTATGTCATGCACCCTTATAAACTGGTAAAAGATGTGCGTACCGGGGAAGAAACCGGAAATATTGACGCCGTAATGGATGGTGATATAGATAGGTTCTTAAAAGCCTTTTTAATGATGATGGGCCAAAAAGAGGAAGAGTAACACTTTTAAGGTTTACTGATGTTTTCCTATATTGTAAATTAAGTATATATAGTAAAAATACCATGATTAAGATCTACCATAATCCCAGATGTAGAAAATCTAGGGAAGGCCTTGAAATTTTAGAAAATTCTGGCAAGAAATTTGAAGTAATTAGATATCTGGATGATGTCCCAACGAAGAAGGAACTTAAAGAAGTAATCAGCTGCCTGGACATTAAACCTATAAATTTGGTGAGGAAGTCAGAGTCAATTTGGAAGGAAAAATTTAAAAATAGACCATTGAGCGATGAAGAAATAATAGATGCAATGATATCCTATCCTAAACTAATAGAAAGGCCAATCGTTATTAAAAACAATAGTGCCGTTATTGGTAGACCACCAGAAAATATATCCAATCTAATTAATGGAGAGGTTTAAGTAGACCGTAAATATCTTAACAAATAATTAACCAAACACGGTTAAACCTAATTGAAAAATTATAATCAAAGCACATGAAAAAAGTAGCAAAATTCAGTAGTCTTAAGTTCTTGATCTTACTGTCGGTTCTATTTGCAGGTAGCGAGCTATATGCCCAATATGGATATGGTAGCGGTTATGGTTACGGCTCTAGGGGTGGTTATGGTTATGGCAGACAAAGAAGTTCCATACCGCAAGCTCAGGAGACCCAAAAAGAACCAGAGCCCAAAACTGCAGAGGAATTGGTAGATGGAGAAATGCCTAGAATTACAGAAGCTCTTGGATTAAATGAATTTGAGCAGGCAGTTTTAAGTTCGGTACTTAAAAAATATGTACAAGAACGAATAGAAGCTCAAATATTAAAGCTTCCTCCAGAAAAAATGAGGGAAGTTTATGATAATATTACAAAAAGACAGGACGAGGAATTAAAGGCTGGACTACCGTTAGAAAAGTACGAAGCCTTTGTTGCTTTACAAAAAGATGGTGTATCAAAAACACTGAAGAAAAAAAAGAAAAAAACTAAACGAAAGAAACCTAAAAATTGATTTGATGAAAAAACTTTTTCCCTTACTCCTAATTTTAGCTTTACAACCAATATTTAGCCAAACACCTCAAGGAGAAAGGGGAAGAGGCAATGGACAGGGGCTACGAGACGCTACACCCATTGAAATTACAGGAAAAGTACTGGACAAGGAAAACGACATGCCCTTGGAGTATGCCACCCTTGTATTGCAAAGTGTGGAAAACCCTGATCAAATTTCGGGTGGAATAACCGATTTGGACGGTAATTTTAATGTAGAGGCCAAGCCTGGCAAATACAATATTTCCATAGAATATATTTCTTATAAGACATACAAGTTACCCAACCAGACCTTGACAGAATCTACAGATCTTGGCACCATAAGATTAGCCTTGGACGTTGCCCAGTTAGATGCCGTAGAAGTGGTAGGTGAGAAAACTACGGTAGAGGTTCGTTTGGATAAAAAAATATACAATATAGGTAAAGACCTTACTAATAGTGGCGCTACGATTACAGATGCCCTTAACAATGTACCATCTGTAGATGTAGATGTAGAAGGCGCCATTAGCCTAAGGGGTAACGAAAATGTACGTATCTTGATAAATGGTAAACCATCTGCATTGGCAGGCTTTGGTTCTACAGATGCCCTTACCCAACTACCTGCGGACGCTATAGAAAAAGTTGAAGTAATTACCAGTCCGTCTGCCCGATATGATGCCGAAGGAACAGCCGGTATTTTAAACATAATTCTTAAAAAAGAAAAAACTTTAGGCTTCAACGGATCCGTGAATACGACTATTGGGTATCCCGTTAATAGTGGTATATCTGTCAATGCCAATTTACGAACAGATAAATTTAATATTTTCAATACTACAGGTTATAGCTATAGAGATGCCCCAGGAAATGCATTTTTTGACAACACCTATACGTCAGGTAGTTTTGATAGAATTATAGAGGACAGGGAATATAATAGAATGCGTAAAGGCTTTAATACCAACCTTGGCCTTGAATATTTTATTACCGAAGAATCCTCTATTACCGGTAGTGTTTTTTATAGAACATCAGACAGTGAGGATAGTACGGAAAATACCAATCAACGATTTATTGATAGTTCAATAAGCAGTGAAACTTTTAGGACGGAAGATGAAACAGAAGATGATGAAAACTACCAATTCTCACTTAATTATGTGAATAACTTAGATGATGATGGTCAAAAATTAACTGTAGACCTTCAATATTCTAACGGGGAGGAAACCAAATTTTCAATTATAGAGGAGAACAATACGGTACCCAACCAAGATTTACTGGTTCTAGAAAATGTATTTGAAATTGAATCTGAAAACGAATATTTGGTACAAGCGGATTATGTATTACCTATGGGAGATGCTCAATTTGAAGTCGGATATAGGGGCACGTTTGAAGAGGACGTCACGGATTATAGATTAGATTCATTGAACCAATCTACCAATCAGTTTGATATAAATGAAAACTTGACCAATATATTTACGTATACAGAAAATGTAAATGCGCTTTACACCCAATACGGAAATAAGTTTGGAAAATTCTCTTTTCTCCTAGGATTACGATTAGAGAATACACAGTTAAAAGGACAATTGGATTCGGAATTTGACACTACCGAGCTAGAAGAACAATTAGGTGTAGATGTAGATGTAAATTTCGACAAGAATTATTTAGGCCTTTTCCCTACCCTCAACTTTATCTTTGAACTGGCAGAAAATGAAAATATCTCATTAGGGTACAATAGAAGGATAAATAGACCTAGAGGTAGATTTGTAAACCCTTTTCCTTCCCGTTCAAGTAGGACCAATATTTTTCAAGGTAACCCAGACCTTAATCCGGCATTTTCCAATGCTTTTGACCTAGGCTATCTAAAACGGTGGGATAAGCTGACCTTTACCTCATCTGTTTATTACCAAAGAGAAACAGATTCTTTTGAAAGGGTACAGGAAGAAACCGGACAGACCACAACAGATGGTATTGAAATAATAAGATCAATACCAATTAACCTTTCCACCAACGATAGAATAGGTGTAGAAGCCGGTATGCTATACAATCCCACAAGATGGTTACGCTTAAACTCTAGCTTTAACTTCTTTCAATTTTCTACAGAAGGTATGTTCAATGGTATTGATTATGGTGCCAACAATACAAGTTGGTTTGCCAGGTTTAGCTCAAAAGTATCTTTACCATCTAAAATAGATTGGCAAACAAATGCTTTTTATAGAGGTCCATCACAAAACGCACAAACAGAAAATAAAGGCATATTCTCTTTGAACCTAGCTTTCAGCAAGGATATTCTTAACGATAACGGTACGATATCCATGAATGTAAGCGATTTGTTGAATTCAAGAAAAAGAAGATCATATACCGAAACCGAGTTCTTTACTTCTGAGAGTGAATTTCAATGGAGAAGAAGGCAGGTTACCCTAGGTTTTGTATATCGATTTAATCAACCAAAGGAGAAAAATAGAAACAATCGTAGAAATGGACAGGATGAAGGAGAAGAAGAAATAGAAGGTTAAGAAAATAATCCCATATAAAAAAAGAAGCCAATTGGCTTCTTTTTTTATATCTATATATTTTAATCTAAGCCTCCCTTTGGGCCTTCTTTTTATCGCGTCTTTCTTTTAGCAATTCAATAATGTTTCCACCTAACCAGTAAGGGACAACAAATAATAACAAAAACATCATCAGCCAAAAACCAATGGTCAATATGGTTAAAAAAGCTAAAAATCCTAAATATTGGTCAAATTCAAACATATCTTATTCCTTATATTTTACAAAGATACCATAATCGAATTATTTTTTGCAAACGTTCCGTAAAATAAATTTAAGATTACCAACAATCTTGTCACCATAAAAATAAAAGTATGCCTTATTTTTGAGGCTATTAAAACGAAATAACCCAAGATTCATAAAAATAGAAAATATGGAATATAGAATCGAGAAAGATACCATGGGTAATGTAGAAGTACCCAAGGATAAATATTGGGGGGCGCAAACAGAGCGCTCTCGAAACAATTTTAAAATTGGCCCCGCTGCATCAATGCCGTTGGATATTGTATATGGATTTGCCTATTTAAAAAAATCCGCAGCATATGCCAATTGTGAACTTGGCGTCCTAGCGGTCGAAAAAAGAGATTTAATCGCTCAAGTATGCGATGAAATTTTAAAAGGTAAACATGATGACCAGTTTCCTTTGGTTATCTGGCAAACAGGTTCTGGCACACAAAGTAATATGAACGTCAATGAAGTTATTGCCAATAGGGCCCATGAAATTGCCGGTAAAGTCATTGGAGAAGGCGATAAGACTATCCAACCTAATGATGATGTCAACAAATCGCAGTCCTCTAATGATACCTTCCCTACCGGTATGCATATTGCAGCCTATAAAAAAATTGTGGAGGTTACTATACCAGGAGTAACGCAATTAAGGGATACTTTACAGAAGAAGTCTAAAGAATTTAAGGATGTGGTCAAGATTGGGCGAACCCATTTAATGGATGCTACTCCACTAACCCTTGGCCAAGAATTCTCAGGTTATGTATCTCAATTGGACCATGGCTTAAAAGCATTAAAAAACACCTTGTCCCATTTAAGTGAGCTGGCTCTTGGAGGCACTGCTGTTGGTACCGGACTCAATACACCGGAAGGATATGATGTTCTTGTAGCCAAATACATTGCTGAATTTACGGGAATGCCATTTATTACCGCCGAAAATAAGTTTGAGGCACTAGCCGCCCATGATGCCATAGTTGAAAGCCATGGTGCTTTAAAACAGCTTGCCGTATCTTTGAACAAAATAGCGAACGATATAAGGATGATGGCCTCAGGTCCCCGTTCTGGAATTGGTGAAATTATAATTCCCGCCAACGAACCTGGCAGTTCTATAATGCCAGGAAAAGTGAATCCTACACAGTGTGAAGCTTTGACAATGGTGTGTGCTCAGGTAATGGGTAATGATGTGGCAATTAGTGTTGGCGGAACCCAAGGACATTATGAGTTAAATGTATTTAAGCCTATGATGGCGGCTAACATTTTACAATCTGCACAATTGATCGGTGATGCTTGTGTAAGTTTTGAGGAACACTGTGCGGCCGGTATAGAGCCCAATTATGAAGTTATAAAACAATTATTGAACAATTCATTAATGTTGGTAACTGCATTAAATACCAAGATTGGATATTATAAAGCTGCAGAAATTGCAAACACTGCCCATAAAAACGGGACTACATTAAAAGAGGAAGCAGTAAATCTGGGCTATGTAAGTGCAGAGGATTATGATAACTGGGTTAAACCGGAAAATATGGTGGGCAGTTTAAAGAAATAAGCAGAACACCCGCTTAAATACAAAAAGGCGACCAAATTGGCCGCCTTTTTTTTTTGAAGAAATTTTATTTTAAAACAAATTTAGAAGTTCCCAATAATTTTAATTGGTCATCATATACGTTCACCATATAATTACCATCCTTAAAATCTCCGGCAGGCTTATTAATGTAATCACACACATCCAAAGATTTGTTTTCAAAATAAAAATTGGTCTGTTTGCTATACGTAACGGAAGCACCATTATCATTAGTCTGGGAATTACTACCACCTAAAACATTGCCCTGTGGATCCAACACTTCTAAATAAAATGTTCTATCACCAGCTTGTGCAATAACATTATCGGCAACAGTAAAACAGATTTTAAATTTATCCGTAGCCCTTGCACGTTGGGTTGAGACCAATTTACCGCTATTTCTTTCCTTAACGGCATCTACATTAAATTTAGATAAGTTCAAAGCAGAACCTTTTTCAACCACTTGGGCCAAGTTGGTATTCTGTACTACTAATGAATCATTGAAAACAGTTTGTTTTTCCAACTCTACATATGTACTATCTCTTTGCATTGCGATCATTGAATTAGAGCGTGTTAAAGAATCAACTTGCTTTAATAATTGCTCTCTCTCAGCTTTCAATACACTTACTTGTCTTCTGTATCTTGACAAGGAACTAATATCAGCCTTCATCGTTTTAACAGAGTCAATATATTTTGCAATATTGTCCCTTGCACTTACCAACTCCTCATTAGTAGCATTGCTTTCCAATATAGCTTTGTCATATTCAGATTTTAAGCTATTTAAATCTTCGACTACCAATTCCTTTTCTTTAGAAAGAACAACTTCTGTCTTTTTCTTATCTTGATAAAGACTAACTGTGTAAATGATAGTTCCTAAAAGCACAACGCCTAAAAGGGCGGTTAAAACTTTTAAACCATTGTTATTTTTTGTTTCGGTCATAATTGTAAATTTAATAAAGTGTCTGTTTGTTAAGGTTATATACGAGTGGTTTTAAAATTTAGACTTTTTAAACGTTAAATTAATTTGGGATAAAATCCTCAAACCCTAATGAATCGTCTATCTTAGAGCTAATTTAACAAATAAATATCTACTGTGTTAACAATAGTAGCATTACCATTAAAATATGTTCATAATTTTACGATTTTAAAGAGGGTTCCCTACAATAAGAGAGATACTTTAATCATACAAAACTGAATTTTACAACAGCAATATATTACAGACCGGAAATGCAAATAACAATTTAAATACTATATGATGATAACTAAAAATTTACTTTTAATGGTATTGGCCGCCATCCTTATAATAGGATGTAAGGAAGATAAAAAACAGCCCAATACCAGTTCAGATACTATTAAGGAAGATGTGTCACAATCTACCGGTACAATAGAAAGAAAGGTTCAAATAATTCCTATTGAACATGCTACAGCGGTTATTGAATGGGGAGAAACTACAATTTATATTGACCCAACAGGTGGTGCCGCTGCTTTTGAAGGGCAAAAGAAACCAGATATAATTTTAATTACAGATATTCATGGCGACCATTTTAATTTAGAAACATTGGAAGCCCTAGATACTTCTTCCGCAACCTTTATAGTGCCTCAAGCCGTAGCGGATGATATGCCAGAGCAATATGCCCAGCAATTGGAAATATTGAACAATGGGGAGAATAAAGAGCTTTACCAAGTAGGTATAGAAGCTATACCAATGTACAATTTAAGGGAAGATGCCAAAAACTTTCATGTAAAGGGACGTGGAAATGGATATGTGCTTACATTGGATGATCAACGTATCTATTTCTCTGGTGATACAGAGGATATTTCTGAAATGCGCTCATTAAAAAATATTGACAAGGCCTTTATCTGCATGAACCTACCTTACACCATGACCGAGGAAAGTGCCGCCGCTGCAGTACTGGATTTCAAACCAAAACAAGTCTATCCTTACCATTATAGAGGTAGACCGGACGTTAGTGATGTAGAAAAATTTAAAAATTTGGTAAATGCAGCCAATCAAGATATTGAAGTTGTACAATTGGATTGGTACCCTAACGAGGAATATTAGAAAAAAGACATTCTAAAAACCAAAAAGCCCGCAATTGCGGGCTTTTTGTTACCTAATAAGTTTTTTGTATTTGATTCGCTTTGGCATTAAATCCCCTCCAAGTCGTTTTTTCTTGTTCTCTTCATAATCTGAAAAAGAGCCCTCAAAAAAGTAAACTTGGGAATTACCTTCAAAAGCCAAAATATGTGTACAGATACGATCTAAGAACCATCTATCGTGCGAAATAACTACAGCACATCCTGCAAAATTCTCCAAACCTTCTTCTAAGGCACGAAGCGTATTTACATCCAAGTCGTTGGTAGGCTCATCCAATAATAGCACGTTACCTTCTTCCTTGAGTGTCATGGCCAAGTGTAAGCGGTTACGCTCACCACCGGATAACATACTAACCTTTTTATTTTGTTCACTTCCAGAGAAATTGAACCTACTTAAATAGGCCCTGGAATTCACCTGTTTACCGCCCATCATGACCAGTTCTTGCTCGTCGCTAAAATTTTGCCAAATGGTTTTATCTGGATCTATGTTGGAATGACTTTGGTCAACATAGGCAATTTTAGCCGTATCCCCAGTAATAAACTCTCCTTTATCTGGAGTTTCCTCACCCATTATCATTCTGAAAATTGTGGTCTTACCCGCACCATTAGGTCCAATTATCCCAACAATTCCCGCTTGGGGTAATTTAAAATTCAGGTCTTCGTACAACAATTTATCATCATATGCCTTACTTACCCCATTGGCCTCAATAACATTTGTTCCCAGACGGGGTCCGTTTGGAATATAAATCTCCAGTTTTTCATCAAGCTGTTTTTGGTCTTGGCTCATCAGCTTGTCATAATTCTTTAAACGAGCCTTTTGCTTGGTCTGCCTACCTTTTGCCCCTTGACGAACCCATTCCAATTCTCGCTCCAATGTTTTCTGTCTTTTGGAAGCCGTTTTACTTTCCTGGGCCAAACGTTTGGATTTTTGATCTAACCAAGAGGAATAGTTCCCCTTCCAAGGAATGCCTTCTCCCCTATCCAATTCAAGGATCCAACCGGCAACATTATCCAAAAAATACCTATCATGGGTAACGGCTATGACCGTACCCTTATATTGTGCCAAATGATGTTCCAGCCAATGTACCGATTCTGCATCCAAGTGGTTTGTAGGCTCATCCAATAAAAGAATTTCAGGTTCCTGCAACAACAATCTGCATAATGCCACCCTTCTTCTTTCCCCTCCGGACAATACCGCTATTTTTTTATCGGGTTCTGGCGTACGTAGGGCATCCATGGCAATTTCCAGTTTGGTATCCAATTCCCAAGCGTTGGCAGCATCAATTTTATCCTGCAATACCGCCTGTTGATCCATTAATTTCTGCATTTTATCCGCATCCTCATATACCTCTGGAAGACCAAACATATCATTGATCTTATTGTATTCATCCAGAATGGCAACGGTTTCCGCTACACCTTCCTTTACAATTTCCAATACGGTCTTGTTTTCATCCAATTCGGGCTCTTGCTCCAAATAGCCCACTTTGTAGCCGGGAGAGAATACTACATCCCCTTGAAAATTTTTATCGACCCCGGCAATAATCTTCAACAAGGTTGATTTACCGGACCCGTTCAGTCCCAAAATACCGATCTTGGCACCGTAAAAGAAACTTAAATAAATATTCTTTAATACCGGTGTATTGGCATTTTTATAGGTTTTCGTAACTCCTGACATGGAGAAGATTACCTTCTTATCATCTGACATAAAATACTGTATTAATTGAATTATTATAACCCTGTAGATATTTTATACCCACAGTTGAACCAAGAAGTCCTAAACCCTGCCTTTAAGTGCGTTGAAAACCCAGGCAATGGCAAAGAAACCTATACCTACGGAAGCAAACCCCCATCCTGCAACATCATCATAACGAAAAGCGCCTAATGCGATCAAGGCCAAGCCTACAAATATCATAATAAAAGTGGCCCATGCGAGCACTGTGTTCTTGTTCATGTTCTATTGAATTATAAATTAAGCGAACTTCAAATATCGTAAATTTTAAAACATCTGTCCAATTTTAACTATGCTATTATTCAAAGGGGAAAACAATTCCTGTTTTACTCCTTACGGTATCCATAATTTCTATTAAATCCAAGCTGTTCTTATGGCTCCATAAACTACTTTCCTTTTTTCCTGAGTTTAGGCAAGTATGTACCTCTTCAATTTCATAGGTATAGCCTTTTCCAAGCTTACCTACTTCATTTACAGTAGAGTCTCCATCAACTTCCAAGGTATATCCTGTTGTTTCGTGCCATCTTGGATGAATATAGATAGATCCCTTGCTACCTGCAATTTCTGCTTTCATTTCAGAATTGGAGTTTAAACCGCTATAAAGCATAGCCTGGGCTTTTTCATAACTAAAAATCATACTGACCTGCATTTCTACACCAGTTTTAAAAAAATGTGCAGAAGCTTTGATATCCTTGGGCATACCCAATAACAAATACGATAGAAATATGGGATAGATACCAATATCCAATAACGAACCACCGGCAAGTGATGTATTCAAGAGCCTGCCTTTTTCATCCCTATCCAATGCATAGAAAGCAAAGTCTGCATGTAAATATCCAATATCGCCAATGCTACCATCGTCTACCATTTCCTTGACTTTTTTAATGGTTGGGTTAAACCTGCTCCATAAGGCTTCCATTAAAAAAACATTTTGTGCCCTTGCCACCTGAAACATTTCCTTGACCTGATCTTTATTGACCCCAATAGGTTTTTCACAGAGTACATTAATACCATGGTTCATGGCGGCTATACTGAGTTCTGCATGAGAAGTGTGCGGTGTGGCTATATATACGACATCTACCGTATTACTTTTAAACAGCTCCTCATAACTTCCATAAGCATTTGGCGCTCCGTAAATTGCCGAAAAGCCTTTTGCCTTTTCCAAATCTCTTGAAGCTACCGATACCAGCTCTCCACCACGGACCAATGCCAAATCCTTTGAAAAACTATGTGCTATATTTCCGGCACCGACTATACCCCATTTAATCATACTTTCTATTTTTGTTGCATGTACACCAAAATTAACTTCTTATCTTTATCCGAAGAAAAGAAATTAAGCTAATGGATTTAAAATTCAATCAGAACGAAGATAAGAATAAGTTGTTATTATCAGACTTACGGCGCAAACTGGCAGAAGTCCAATTAGGAGGAGGAAAGGCAAAAATTGCCAAGCAGCACGACCAAGGCAAAATGACGGCCAGAGAGCGCATAGACTATCTTTTGGATCCAAAATCTGAACGAATTGAAATTGGCGCCTTTGTAGGAGAAGGTATGTATAAAGAACATGGTGGCTGCCCTTCTGGCGGTGTTGTCATAAAAATTGGATATGTAAAAGGAAAGCAATGTATCGTAGTAGCCAATGATGCGACTGTAAAAGCAGGCGCATGGTTCCCTATTACCGCAAAAAAAAATCTACGTGCCCAAGAAATTGCCATTGAAAATAGATTACCGATCATTTACTTGGTAGATAGCGCCGGGGTATACCTACCCATGCAAGACGAAATTTTTCCCGACAAGGAACATTTTGGAAGAATATTCAGGAACAATGCTATAATGAGCAGTATGGGTATTACCCAAATATCTGCCGTAATGGGAAGTTGTGTTGCAGGTGGTGCGTACTTGCCTATAATGAGTGATGAGGCATTGATCGTCGATAAAACGGCAAGTATATTTTTGGCAGGTAGTTACCTGGTAAAAGCGGCCATAGGTGAAAGTATTGATAATGAAACCTTGGGCGGCGCTACTACCCATTGTGAAATTAGTGGTGTTACCGATTATAAAGCTAAAGATGATGCAGCAGCATTGGACACTATTAAAAATATTATGGATAAAATCGGTGATTTTCCTCGAGCTGGTTTTAACCGAAAAAAAAGCATGAAACCCCAAGAGAATCCAGAGGATATATACGGCATATTGCCCGGTTCAAGAGCGGAGCAATATGATATGATGGAAATCATTAAACGCTTGGTGGACAATTCTGAATTTGAAGAATACAAAGCCGGATACGGACAAACCATATTGACCGGATATGCCCGTATAGATGGCTGGGCGGTAGGTATCGTTGCCAATCAAAGAAAAGTGGTCAAGACCAAAAAAGGGGAAATGCAGTTTGGCGGAGTCATTTATTCCGACTCTGCAGATAAAGCGACACGATTTATTGCCAATTGCAATCAAAAGAAAATTCCGCTGGTGTTTTTACAGGATGTTACCGGTTTTATGGTAGGTAGTAAAAGTGAACATGGCGGAATCATTAAAGATGGTGCCAAAATGGTAAATGCGGTTAGTAACTCCGTCGTGCCAAAATTCACTATCGTAATAGGAAATAGCTACGGCGCAGGAAATTATGCCATGTGCGGTAAAGCTTATGACCCTAGGTTGATTGTTGCCTGGCCAAGCGCAGAATTAGCTGTAATGAGCGGAAACTCTGCTGCAAAAGTTTTATTACAAATTGAGAAGGCTTCATTGAAAAAGAAAGGTGAAACCATCACTGAGGAAAAAGAAACGGAGCTTTACGATAAGATAAAGAAAAGATATGACAATCAAGTTTCTCCATACTACGCGGCATCGAGATTATGGACCGATGCTATTATAGACCCCAAAGACACCCGTAAATGGATATCAATGGGTATCGAAGCTGCAGACCATGCACCAATCGAGAAGCCTTTTAATATGGGGGTTTTGCAGGTTTAAATTGATTAGATATAATTTTTTGATGATTGGGAAATAATGGATATTATTTCCCAAACTTATTTCTGGCCACAATGGAAAGGAGAGCCCTATTGATATTTTTTTCGGACATTTCAGTGATCTGTATGGTTTCTTTTTGCGAAGGTCTCCCATAATCATAATACACCGTGGTTTTAAGATAGGTAGGGTCAAAACCTTTATTTCCAAGATATTTTAAATTCACTTTCCAGACACCTTCTTGTGTTTCATCAATTAAAAATTGCTTACAAGAGTAGCCCTTGATCTTTTCATCATAAATGCGTTCAGATTCATTTTCCAAACTATGGCTCCACGTAAAATAACGCGCTTGTGGATTTACAAATTGCAAGTCAAATTCCGCCTCACTGTTATTCCACTCAAAAAGTATACGTATACCGCCAATATCCCCATCTATCCTTTCTTCACTGGATATGGATAATTGGTCTGCATGTAAAGCCATAAGATTCGTAGTTTCGGTATCCATAACGGCATCTATACCGTCTTCTATAGGAGCTATAGTATCCAATTTTCTAAAACTTTTGTATCTGGCATAAATACCCAAACCTTTTTGGTATTGTTTATTTACTACGTACATATTGGCAAGATCTCTATAGGATTGTGTATATCTTGGTCTTAACACAAAGATCTTTTTATACAATGATAATGCCTCACCAACCCTATTTTGATTTTCATATAAGTACGCAAGCCCTTTTAATACATTAGGATTATCCTCAAATTTTTGCAAAAGTTTGGTTTCAATTTGGCCTATAAAATCATTAGTAGATTTCTCATTAAAATGTTTTAAGGCAGTCAAGTAAAAGTATGGTGAACTGCCATATATTTTTTCTTGTTCCAGAAAGACCTCCGTAAGTTTATTATTATTAATCGCTTCATCCATTTTGGTAATATAGATAGGATTAGATCGCTTTAACGTACTGGTTGCCATGGACTCATTGTACTTATTGTTCCGTAACTTGGCCTGATCATAAGGTTTATCCGAACCTTCTTCCCGTTTTAAGAACTTTCCTTTTGTATTGATAATGATTACCCCGCCACTGGCAATATTCCCATATTTAATTGAACCTTTTAAACCTGGGATTATCGCAATTCTATCTATACTGCTTAGATCTAAAAAATCTGGAGTCTCCGTAAATATTACCCCATCTATCTCAAATATTGGGGGGCGTGGGTTTTCCAAGGAACCTCCGCCCCTTAATAGCACGGTATTTCCATCTCCACGTCTTAAACCTGGCAGTACACCAATTAAGGCATCGGCGAGGTAAATAGCACTACTATTAATACTGGCACCATCGACAAAATTCATTTCATACCCTGCATTTTCCGCATCTATAAAACCATATGCAGTACGTATGATACTTTTTTTGGTAGCGTATTCAATAGCCATGGATTCTTGACCTTTTAATTTTTTCTGCTCTACGGTTACCTCATCCAATTCCTGAACAACGGGTAACAGCTCTATATTCAATATCTTGGTCACATCCTCCACAATAATCTCTACCGTTTTCATACCCATATAACTAAAGACCAAAATATCCCAGGGACTAGCAATAATTGCATATTTACCATTACTGTCTGTTTGTATACCTGAAGATGATCCTTTTAGAGAAATATTGGCATTAGGTAAAGGAGCGCCATAAGATGTTACAACACCCTTAATTTCTGTTTCACGGGTTTGTGACCATACGGTTAAAGAACTAAAAACAATTAAAAGGCCTAAAAAAGATTTCATAAATAGTGTTTGCCATAAATATATTACAAAATAATGCGATTTCACATCTAAATTTATGAAAACTTAAATCGATAATGCCTTAAGAATTAAGTCTATATATTATTGATGTTTGACGTACTGAATTAACTTTTTTTTAGATGCCTCTTCAATAAAAAGTTAATACAGCCGCACTACAAGGTAATAATAAGTATCTATCACAGAGCCGTACAAGGAACCGAAATTATGAACGTATATTTCATATACACCATATACCTCTTCAGCATTAATACTAGCGTAAAGCTCCTTTAGATAGCGTAGGCCCTTTTTCTAACATCCCTTTTATCAATGGCATTGTTTAGGTAAATATTATCGCGTAATCCAGTCCTTTCGTAAGGTTCATTTATCCCGGGTTGGACGGCCGCATTTTGGAAACCCTCAATATTAATAATTAAAATTGCATCAGTTTCATAACCCCCTTTTTGGCCCCCAATCGTTCCTTAAATCATAACTATTCGTTCAATTCTGTTAATATCGAGCCACATAGGTAATACGCCTTCAAAATAATCTTCAACGCTATTTAAATTAAATAGTTCCTTATAGCCCCTCCCATAGGTTATAAATAAATTATTGAATTAACTTTCCTGAAAGTGGAAACTAATATTGAAATAGGAAAAACAAATTAGTCCACATTTATATTTAAAAGATTCTTCTTTTCATTATAATTAGTGAAATAAACAAAAACTTGTTCTTTTTTTTGTTCCGGATATCCATAATCTCTATATATCGTTGCTTTCAAAACCAAAGGAAGTCCTTTATTTGATTTTAAATCTTGCAATGATACTGCATTGACGATCCATTTTCCATTAGCTTCATCGCCATTAAATTCAAACTCTTCTAACCTAAATTCATTATTAATTTCATTTATTAATCTATCCTTGTTTTCTTCATTGGTATGTTTCCAATTATAATAGCGATTTTTAGGATTTACAAATTGTAGTTCAAATTCTGCTCCAGGGAAATTCCATTCAAAAACCATACGTACTTTGTACTTTAAACTATTTAAATGCTTAGAATCTATACTCAATCCGACCAAATCAGATTTATTTGTAAAAACTAAATTTTTTATTTCTCTATTTAGGGTTTTTGATATTCCATTTGAATAGATACTAGAATTACCATTAAGCATGACATCTAATTTTTTATATGTAAGTTTTGGTTTTCCTTGCTCCTTAAATACTAAAGCTTGGCTCAAATGAGCATTTACATCTTTAGGAACAATATTTATAATTTCATCATTTAATATAGCTGCCAAATCATAATAATCTATACTTGTAAAGGCGAGTGACAAAAGTTTTAAAACTTCAACATTCTCTGGGTTGTTTTCCCATAAATTAGAAAGTATTACCAAAGCTAAGTTTACATCCTTTTCCTTGAAAAAAGAAAAAGCATCCAAATAAAGCATATTGTTTGCTGAATCAGCATTTTTTAAAGTTTTATAAGCATCGTAAGCATCTGAAAGAGATTTAGAAGCTCTAAATGCCTTAGTATATGAAGACTCTTGGTCTATAAATTCACTATTTATATCATAAACGTTATTTTTTAGTAGTGCCTTATCTTCTGTTATCATTTTAGAAGAGCTTGAAGTATTTCCAGTTTTTGTAGTTATCAAAATAACTCCATTTGCACCAGCACTACCCCAAATATTAGTAGCTGCCAAGCCTTTTAAAACCGATACTTTCTCTATGTTTCCAGGGTCAATAAAATTGACATTTATTACATCATTGACAGAGCTTCGGTTTATCGGAATTCCATCAACAACAATCATGGCATTACTATCCATATTTATTGAATGCCTACCTCTTATCTCTGTCTGAGCCAATCCGCCTTCAACACCCGAAGAGTTTTGGGTGGCAACGTTAACACCTGAAATTTTATTCCTTACTACATCACCAGCAGAAGTTTCAACAGCGGCAATTTCATCTGACTCTATTGTTTCTATTTTATATCCTATCCCGTCCTTATTATAAGTATTATAACCATTACTTACATATTCTATTGATTCTTTTTCTTCCACAACAGTTACCTCATCTAACGCAATAAGACTTGACTCCAAAAGTATTTTAGTGTACTTTATAAATTCTACAGGGACAATTTTTAAAATCTTCCCACTAGAATTGGTAACAACAAGAGAATCTCCAACTTGTGCATTTATATTAAAACTACCATCAGCAGCTGTAATAACACTTTGCAAACTACCTTTTAAACCAACGCTTAAATTAGGAGAAGGTTTGGTATCGATATAAACGATACCCTTAAGATTATTTTTAGAATCTTTACTTTTGAATGAAGATTCTTTAGAAATACCTTTAGCATCAGAAGAATTTGCAAAATTGACAAAACTGCTATTATTCCTTAATGCTGTTCGTTGTAAATTTTTTAAATTATGATATATATTAGAATTTATTAGAATACTATTATCTGGCAAAAAGAGGAAATCTTTTTTAAATAATCTATTTCCATCAGTAAAAACCAAAACCTCCTTATCATCATTTATCTTATCATTTAAATTTGAAAAAATACTTGCTCCATCATATGTTATACTAGAAAGCACATCTTTTAATTGCCCCCAATTTCCATTACTTACTTGAAGATGTTGTTCTTGAATATCAATTCCAAACAAAAGTAGTTTTACCTTCATGTTAGGATTATTTGTAAAATACTCATCTAAATATTCAAAATCCAATTGTAAATTTCGCGTTATCATTGAAGATGATTGATCCCAGCAAATGGTAACCTCTTTAAAGGAATTTTGTGTATAACTTATTTGAATACACAAGAAAAACGTAAAGAATAGTTTATAGTACTTTAAATTCTTTTTCATAATAAAAACTTTACAATATCATCATAAAATATTGAACAACAGACTATTACGGTAAATCTATTTTAAAAATAAAGAACATTTACACTGAGGAAAATAATCTAACCTGCATAATACTAATTACCCTGATGCCCTTTTACCCTTGGAATCAACAAAAGTTCTGTTTGTCTACCATTTACATATCTAAAGCCTTCCTCACCATAATAACCGGCTTCTTCAAGCATAATGCGGATATCCCTGTTCCATTCAGGAATGTTGACCGTAGTATTTAATTCAATAGCATATACGGTATTTGGATTCAACGGATAATTCTCTCCATCATCTTTCATGACTCCACCTTGAGCATCCCACATACCTATTGTAGTACCGGCGGAATGTCCGTACATCCCCAAAGGATGGGTGTATATAGAAGGCTTAAGACCGGCATCCTTGGCCTGTTTTAAGGACATTGCCAAAATTTCATTCCCCGTTCTACCGTTTACCATATTGGTAGTCAAGAAGTCTTGTACTCTATTTCCATCGTTTAGTCCGTTGATCAAGAAATCCGGAGCTGTTAGTTCTTCGGGTTTTAAAACATAGGCCAATTCTTGGCAGTCCGTATTCAGCCTTAGATAGGTAATGCCAAAATCACAATGTACCAAGTCTCCCGGTAAAATAACCATGTCCTCTGGTCTACCGGAAAACGAATATAAGTGACTTACCAGTTGCTCTTTACTACGTTGCACATCTACCGTTGGGTGAAACCATGTTTCCAATCCAAGATCAGTTACTTTTTGACGCATCCACCATTCCACATCAGAAGTTGTGGTAATACCTGGAGTAATAACTTTTTCAGAAAAAGCTTCTGCAATAATATCGTGTGTAATATCTACCAATTGATCATAAATGACCATTTCACGTTCTGATCTTGTCTCGATCCAACGTACGGCAAGTTGCTCTGCAGATGTGACTTTTGATGTGAACTTTTTAGGCAGATTCGCCATAAATTCATCATAATCGGTTTTATCCAATCCGTCTGCAATATTATGGTCCTTGGAAAAATTGAGTCCAATTTTCTTTGGATTTCTTTCTGATATCAATTGCATTAATCTTTTCCATTGATCGGGCTCTTTCTCCTTATCCCAAGCAGAGACAATATTCTTACCCACATTATAACGAGCAACAGCAAGTTTTTCAATTGTATTTTTGGCCTTGTCCCTATAAAACAACAGAATTGTTCTTCTACGGGCATTAAGCCATGTAGCGGGCAGCATTGTTTTCAGCACCGGATCTTCATTATACTCCCTAGATATGACTACCCACATATCTATATTGGCGGCATCCATTAGTTGCGGCAATAGATTATTAAAACGATCGTCTAGAATTTCATCTATAACAATGGCTCTTTCTTTTTCGCTGAGGATTTGTTGGGCGTTGATTTTAGCAATAAAAAAAATGCAAAGAAAAAGGAATAGGTTTTTCATGTTCGTTATTTAGTTTGGTCTTTAAAATACGAAATAACATACTTTCAATATTACCTATTCCTTAAAATCCGTTAAATATTATAGATTGAATAAAATCATTAATTATCCATTACCAATCTTTCATTATAACTTTTAACCAACCTGACAAATTCAGCCCTATAACCATTTTCATCTTTACCCCTGCCCTGCTCAGCTAATTGAACAATAGTGTTAACTGAGGTATTGTTAGTAAATGCCGATTGCCTTAATTGTTGCCCGAATAATGCTACAGCAGCGGCAAATTGAAAGTCTTTGGACATTTCTTTAATAATAGCATTCTGTACATGAACCAATTCAATACTTTTATTTCCATCAGGTTTCTTATACCTGAATTTTACCGTAAACAACTCGTCAGAAAACGTATTATTATTTATAGGATCAACATATTTTAATTTAATATCATCTTTTGTATAATTTGAGGAACCACCTACTTCCACAATCTCATATAGTGCAGTTACCTTATGCCCGCTACCCATTTCACCGGCGTCCTTGGCATCATTGGTAAAATCCTCATCTGCCAACAATCTGTTTTCATATCCAATTAATCTATAGGACTTTACTTTGGCTGGATTGAACTCTACTTGTAATTTTACATCTTTTGCAATGGTAAATAAAGTACCCCCAAATTCCTTACCAAATAATTTTTGAGCCTCTTGCATAGTATCGATATAGCCATGGTTGCCATTACCTTTATCCGCTAAAGTTTCCAGTTTAGAATCTTTGTAGTTCCCCATACCAAAACCTAGTACAGAAAGATAAACTCCAGACGCTCTTTTGCCTGTAATAAGTTTTTCCATTTCCTTATCGTTTGATAGACCTACATTAAAATCACCATCAGTTGCCAATATAACCCTATTGTTACCATGCTTTTTATAGTTTTTCTCCGCTAACTTATATGCTAATTCTATACCCTCTCCACCAGCTGTAGAACCACCTGCCTCAAGCGTATTTAAAGCGTTTATAATCTTCGCCTTGTCCTTACCGGAAGTAGGCTCAAGTACCACACCTGCCGCACCTGCATACACCACTATGGACACCTTGTCTTTTTCCCTTAATTGATTTATTAAAAGTTTGAACGCCGATTTCAGTAATGGCAATTTGTTTTCACTTGACATGGAACCGGAAACATCAATAAGAAACGTAAGGTTGGATGCAGGTAATTCCTCATTTAGGTATTCTTTTCCTTGTAAACCAATGCGGACTAGTTTAGTATCTTCATTCCACGGAGTTTGTGCAACCTCGGTATGTACGGAAAAAGGGTGTTGACCTTTTGGTTGCGGATAGTCATAATCAAAGTAATTAATCATTTCTTCAATCTTGACCGCATCAATTGGAACCTGTTGCCCCCTATTTATGAATCTTCTAATGTTACTATAAGCGGCTTTATCCACATCAATTGAAAAAGTAGACAACGGATTGACACCAACATTATGGAACTGATTTTCATAGATGCTGGCATAATTTTCATCGTTCTTAACAGGATAATTTCCTTTTTTTATTTCGAAAGGCGGCTGTACAGTATGGTTGTATTGCTTTTCTACAGGAGCTCCTTCAACAAGGTACAAAGGGCTTTTTACTGCACCTCTAACTTTTTTATGTTGTACAGAACTTATTCCTCTAATATTAACACCGCTTACCTTACCCTGTAAAAGGCTACTGATGTCAGTATTGGAAGATTGTTTATTTATATTGGTAACAGCACCCGTTATTTGAGATTTTCTTTGAATACCATACCCTGTAACGACAACCTCTTGTAACATTTCATAATCTTCTTCAAGAGACACATTAATGATCAACTTATCTTTTATTTTAACTTCATGAGTTTTGTAACCAACATATTTATATTCCAATTTGGCCCCTTGCCGCACCGTTAAAACATAATGCCCATCAAAGTCGGTTTGAGTACTGTTGCTTGTTCCTTTTTCCAGTACATGTGCCCCAGGTAATGGGTTTCCATTATGATCATAAACAAAACCAGATATTTCAACCTGTTGCGAAAACATCCAAAAGCCACTGAGAAGAAAAAATAAGAAAGTTGCGTTTTTCATAATAATTGGTTTAAAGTTTGAGTAATAAACCTATTATGAAAAGTGCTTTATAAAAATGATAAATGAGTAAACTACTATTTACAGCTAGGGAAGTTAAGTTTTCAATAAGGACAACGTTTTAAAGCGTTGTATTTTTCCGCTTTCCGTACGTATAAATTCTTTTAACACCACAATCGATTTTGGCTTCTCAAATTTTTTAAAATCAGTAATGGTATCCAGTGTTTGCTTAATATCCTCCTTAACGCCATTTTCAACTACCAAAACCACTTTCTCTCCTAAATCTTCATCTGCAATACCTGCAACAAAAAACGGAATATCCATATAATTTGAAATTACTTTTTCAATATGTTCCGGATGTACCTTTACCCCGCCGGAATTAATAACATTGTCAAACCTACCCAGCCAATAAAATTCCTTGGTAGAGATTATGTCCACAACATCATTGGTTATTACTGGTTCATCTGAAATATTTGGAGCGTTAATTACCAAACAACCTCTTGCATCGGTTGAAATTTCTATATTTGGCAAAACCGTAAAAGGAGTATTTTTTGCCATTTTATTGTTCAACGGTTTTACAGCTATATGGGTAATGGTCTCTGTCATACCATAAGTTTCATAACTACTATTATCAATACCCTTTAATTCTTCTCTTATAGAATTTGAAATTGGCGCACCACCAATAATTAATTTTTTAATAAGGTTGAGTTTGGATAGAGAATTGGCAACTTGCATGGGTACCATAGCACCAAAATCAAACGATCTGTCAACAAATTCCAACGGACTTGAAGTAGGCGATACGAAATGGATATCTAACCCCAATACCATAGCCCTAACCAACATCATTTTACCAGCAATATAGGTTGCCGGTAAACATAGTAAAACAGAGGATTTTGAAGTTAAATTAAAATAGTTGCCCGTTGCCAAAGCACTATTTACCATCTGCTCTTTTTTTAAAGCAATATCTTTTGGTGTTCCTGTAGATCCAGATGTTTTTACCAATATGGTTGGTGAACTATCTATCCAATCCAGAATAAACCCACCAATATGCATTTCAAATTCTTCGCCTTCCTTGATCAAACTATAACCAAGTTCCAGTAGGTCATCCTTACTGTATAGACGACCATATATTGAAAAATATGGGTGTATCCTAGTGTTGTACAATTTCCTCTTTTTCCGTATTTAAAAATTCTTCCCTGGATACAACTTTACCGGCAAGTTTCTCTTTCCAATTGGTCCATTTGTATTTTTTGGAAAATAAAATCAGTAAAATAGGAAATACGACCAAAACCGGCACAAGAATATCCCAACCTAGCACGGGGTCAGAAATATCACGGTATAACGAATCCGTTTGAAATGCGGTCCAATCTGCGGTAACCAATAAGGCAGTGGTAAGGTTATTGGCAGCATGAAAGCCCAATGCCAATTCCAGACCTTCATCCATTAATGTAATAATACCCAGAAAAAAGCCGGTACCAATATAAAATACCAATATACCGTATCCTAATTTTTCCACCTCAGGGTTCATGATATGAAGTAAACCGAACAACAAGGAAGTAAACACTAATGGGAACCACTTATTTTTTGTCATAGTGCCCAACCCTTGCATCATGTATCCCCGCATAAAATATTCTTCCATACTCGTTTGAAGCGGAATCATAAAAACAGCTACTATTGCAAGTACAATAAAAGGAACAGGTTTAAAATTAAATTCGTAATCTTCCGGAGACAGCCAAATATCCAAAAATATAAAACCTACCGATATTGCGGACCATAGAAAAAATGCAAACCAAACACGCTTAAAATCTACTTTTTTACGTGAAGTAGTCAGAGATGTCAATGATTGCTTATGAAGATACTTTACAAATACGAAAATGGAAATTAACGCTATTGCAAAAGTCAATAACATGAGAAACAAAAACAAATTGGAACCCAATACCAATGACATTCTACCAATATCGCCACTGATCATGGCAGACATACCACCATCTTTTAGGGCCAAAGCAGCAATTAACGGAATAGCAGCAATTATTTGCCAAACAAACAGCACCCCTAAAATTCCCAAAATATAACGCCAACCCTCACTTAAACCTTTATACGCTTGTTCTATATACATATACTTCTAATTAACCCTTTATTCCAATTTTGCGATTTATTATATAACAAACATCCATTCTTTACTTGCAACGGGCTTTCTAAATTATTGGTGAACAAAGCACCGGTACCAAGACCTTGCGGCATATGGTTGCCCAAGGTAGCTGTCCATTGGGCTATGGCGTTCAACCCTACATTGCTCTCCAATGCGCTAGTGATCCACCACCCTATGCTATTTTCCTGCGCAAGGGAAATCCATTCATTACTACCTGCAATACCACCCACCAGACTAGGCTTTAAAATGATATACTGAGGTTGTATAGTTTGCAGCAACTCATTCTTTTTAGTTACATCTGTCACCCCAATTAATTCTTCATCAAGAGCAATGGGCAAAGGGGTATCTCTACAGAGTTTTTGCATTTCCTGCCATTGTCCCTGTTTAATAGGCTGTTCTATGGAATGTAGATCCAGTTTTGATAATGTTTTTAATTTATCTAAAGCCTCATTAGGTAAAAATGCACCATTTGCGTCTACACGCAATTCAATTTCTTTTTTAGAATAGCGCTGTCTAATAGACTTTAACAATGCTACTTCCGTATCAAAATCAATGGCACCTATTTTCATTTTAATACAGGTAAAGCCGTTTTCTAACTTGTCCTCTATTTGCCTATGCATAAATTCCTTATCGCCCATCCAAACCAAGCCATTAATGGCTATGGGCTGCTGGTCTTTAACAAATGAAGATTCAAATAAATGAAAGGGGTTTTTAGAACGAAGCGATAAAAAGGCCTGTTCAATACCAAATTGAATACTTGGAAAGTTAGATAATTGGCTTATTAATTCAGTTTCACCTAAATCAATGTTCTTGGTTACCCAATTACATTTTTCTTCATATTCAGGTACATCATCAAAACTAAGACCTCTAAAAAGTCCACATTCACCAATACCCCAGGATACGCCATCTTCCAAAAAAAGAAACCATGTTTCCTTAGTCTTTAAGATTCCTCTAGAAGTGCCACTTGGGTTTTTAAAATTGAGTAAATACTTTTTAAAAGATGCTTTCATATAATCCTTCAAATTTAGCTATATTTTCACTTTAATACCGTTGAAAATAAAAGTATGGAAGATAAGGTTATTTGGATTACGGGTGCTTCTTCTGGAATTGGGGAAGCTTTGGCCTATGAATTAAATAAAATGGGCTGTAAACTGATCTTATCGGCAAGACGTACCACTGCACTCAACATGGTAAAGAGCAATTGTCACTTTCCAGAATTGACCAAAATACTGTCTTTGGACCTTACCGATTTTGATACGCTGGAAAATGTTACGGCAGAAGCAATTTCCCTATTTGGAAAAATTGACATCCTTATCAACAATGGTGGATTAAGCCAACGTTCCTTAATCATTGATACCAGTTTTGAAGTTTATCAACAAATGGTCAATGTAAACTATTTGGGAACCATAAAACTAACAAAGCATTTATTGCCGTTTTTTGTACAACAACAAGAAGGCCATTTTGTAACCGTCACTAGTTTAATGGGCAAGTTTTCATCACCCTATCGTTCCGGGTACTGTGGTGCCAAACATGCCCTACACGGTTTTTTTGACGCCTTACGTATGGAGCATGAAAAGGACAACGTTTCCGTTACATTGATTTGCCCGGGTTTTATACAGACCAATGTAGCCAAGAATGCCTTAACAGGTGATGGTAGAGCCTTACAAAAGGAGGATGAGGCAACAGAGAACGGAATGCCCGTACAGCGGTGTGCCCAACAAATTATAAAAGCAATACATCAAAAAAAATATGAAGCCTATATTGGGGGCAAAGAAAAATACGGAATTTACCTAAAACGGTTTTTCCCTAAAATGTTACACAAAATTGTAATGAAAAGTAAGGTTAGGTAAGCTATTTAAAGTTGAACCAAAAACGCACCCCATCAGTAGTCTTATCTGTATTTAAGGTTGTCTGTAGTTGATTGGCCAACCTACTCATTAACCTAAAGCCCATAGACGATTTAGCCCGTTCTTCAGAATCATCAGGTAAACCTATACCATTGTCGGTATATTCAAAAAAGCCTTCCTTACCAACCATTTTTCGCAAATGAATATATATTTTTCCGTTGCTATCATCATGTGGAAAAGCATATTTAAATGAATTGGAAACCAGCTCGTTCAAAATGAGTCCAAAGGGTATGGCACGATCAATATCCAATTCAACACCTTCGGCATCTATAGCAATGTTGATATTGTGTCCTCCTTTTTTATATACAGATTGTATACTATTGATCAAACTTTCTATATAGCCTTGCATTTCTATTACGGACAAGTCATCGTTCTGATATAATTTTTGATGTATCAAAGCCATGGCCTTGACCCTACTTTTACCTTCTTCCAATGCCTCTATAGCTGCTTTACTGGTCGTGTTTTTTGTTTGTAAACTTAATAGACTGGAAACCATCTGTAGGTTATTCTTTACCCTATGGTGAATTTCCTTGAGCAAGGAATCCTTTTCTACCAGTGCATTTTCTATAATAAATTTCTGTTCGGCAATTAAACGCTGGTTTTTAATACTTTTTAAATACGCGTATACCAAACCTGCAAAACCGATCAAGGTAAAAATCAAGGAGACAAATACTAGACTTATCTTATCATCCCGTGCCTTTATATCTTTTCTTGACTCTTCAAGCTCAGCCTTTTGCATCTCCATCATTTTTCTGGAGTTTTCCAAATCTTGGGCCACAACAGAAGTCAACTGCTGGTTTATAATATTAGAAGCCTGGGCATCTATGGAATCCCGTATTTTAATATTCCGCTTTAAATAAAACGTTGCATTCTTAAAATCGCCGGTCTTATAATAAAAATCAGCATAGATTCTATTACGCTTAAGAATATTCTCCGTTTTAACGGGTGTCATATCATCGCTCAAATAGTCGGTAGCTTTTGCAAAATTGTCCAGTTTTAAATAGCAATCTGCCAGTGCTAAGGTATTTTCAATAAAGTCCGAAGAAAACTTGCTCTTATTGAAGGTTTTAATAATGTCCCTACTTTCCTCCAAATAAGGAATTGCTTTTTCATATTCTTTAAGCTGTAAATGGCATTTACCAATATTACCAATTATAATGGCTTTTAAAATTTTACCATCGGTAATTTCCTTATCTGTTCTTTGATTGGTAACATCACTAAGGAATACTTGGATTAATCCTTCTGATTTTTTAAAATAACTTAAGGCCGTGGGTGCAGATTTGTCCAATCTAAGATATTCCCCAATAGTATTGTTATAGATGGCTTGACCGTAATAATCGTCATCTTTCAATTCTTTTTTCTCCTCGGTCATATAATCTGTCATTGCCTTTCTATATTGCCCAAGGCTGGCATAAATATCATAAAAGGCAATATTTTCGGTTAAACCAAGCTCTCGTTTTATGCGCCTAACCTCTATTTGATTGGAGAACATCTGTAATTTGGCGTAATTATCATCCAAGAGGTCCAAGATGGTCTTCTTGAGTTCCATATCCAATTCATCAAGATTGTCATACAATGATTTTGAAATGGCCAAACTTTTTTGGTAGTTGCCAAGGTCATAGTAAATCTGTGATTGAATAAGTTGGTAATTTCTTATTGACGCCGTATCCTTGGTTTTTTCAGAACTGTTTAAATATACCTTTACGGTATCTAACCAATCATACGGGGAAACTTGATTATATCTATTTGGAGTGTTGAAGAAAAAAAACGTACGTAGTTCGCCGTTCTCCAATTCTTGAAATTGCTTATAGTAATCTTCATTTTGCATTGAAAGGTCTTCTTGCTGTGCACATACTACAAATGAGTATACACTGAACAACAGCGACCAGATCAAATTTAAAATTAGATTCCTTTTCATATAAACTTAAAAGTAGATTCAAACATATAACAAATACCTGTTTCTACTAAATTTTTGTTGTGAACCTAAGTTATATTGACATCAATAAACTTTTGGTCCAAAAAGTGTGTTCTAGTTACTTTTCTTAACAAATCAATATTTCAACATAATCATTGTTCAATATTCCAAGTGGTCCTTGATATTTAAAACGCACGATTATGTGGATTTGTACTACTACAAATTTAAAAAATAGCCCTCCTTCTTATTTTAATTTGTTGTGTAACCTCCTATATATGTTGTGAAACTATTTTTAACGGCAGAACGATGTATTTCACCGATAAAACAAAACACTTTACCGATGAAAATAATCCATTCATCTATAAGATGTGCATAAAAAAACACCATCACTGGTGCTTTAGTATATGTTATGGTACATCTATCTACGAATTCATTGCAGAGATGATGAACTCTTTAAAATCTTTTGAAATAGGTATCAGCGTATTATTTATCATAATATCTTTTGAATTAATGGCATCAATGTGGTCCACATTAACGATATATGATTTATGTGCCCTATAAAACTTATTCTGTGGCAATTTTTCCAAATAGTCTTTTAAAGGTGATCGGACCAAAAATTTCTTATCTACCGTATTCACTTCTAAATAAACGTTATCCGCTTTAATAAATTGGATATCGCCAAATTGAATTCTGTAATATAAATGTTGTTTTTTTACGAATATAGAGTCCTTTAAAATAGAATTGGACATAGGAACATCCTCGTTGACCGTTTCATTGGATAATCCTTTAGAAAGATTTTGCTTGCCATAGATAAAATTGGATAACGCAATTTCAATAGAGGTGTACAAATCTTGTTGCTCAAAAGGTTTTACTAAATAACCATTTGGTTTAACCGTCTTGGCATTTTCAACCGTAGCCCTATCTGAGTTTGAGGTTACGAAAATAAATGGAATGTCATAATTATCCCTAATATGCTTTCCTAGGTCAATACCGGTTTTATCAGAAGCAAGAATAATATCGATAAGTACCAAATCTACCTGTTGCGTTTTTAATACCTCTACCGCTTGTTCGTAAACAATAACATTGTCTACTATTTCATATCCTATTTCCTCTAACATGGACTGCATATCATCCGCGATAATTACATTGTCCTCAACAATTAGAATTTTAATGGGTTGTTCCAAGGTTTAAAATGGTTTAGAAGGTTACAATCAAAATTACAAAAAATAATAATAACTAATAAAAAACAGCATTGCCGTTAAAAAAGTACTCAGTGCCAATTTTTTAAGCTCTGGGTCCAGATCCGCTTCATTTTCCGTTACGGCTACCTTGCGCATATGAACGAACACAGGCAAGAATCCAATAAGACTTACATAACGCAAATGTGATCCATTTGTTGTGAGCAAAAAGGAAAACAGACATAAAAATGCACCGATCAATAAAATGTAATGGTAATTTTTGGCCCTGGGATACCCCATTTTAACAACGACCGTATTTTTACCGACCGCTTTATCTGATCTATGATCCCGCATATTGTTTAAATTCAGCACACCAACACTTAGTAGCCCTATAGCCATGGCCGGTAGCATTGCTAACGGATAAAATGCCTTAACGAATAAAAAATGAGTACCTAAAACACTTACCAGACCAAAAAAAATGAATACAAAAACATCTCCCAATCCGTTATAGCCGTATGCAGATTTACCCACTGTGTACTTAATGGCCGCCCAAATTGCAAAACCACCAAGAAATAAAAAAAGCAGTACATAACCAACATGAGCCATTCCAAAAGATAACAGTATTAAAGAAACAACCAATAAAATGTTGATTATAATGCTGATATAAATTCCGTTTTTTAATTGTGTTGCAGTTAGAAGACCACTTTGCAGTGCTCTTTGTGGACCAATTCTATCTGTATTATCCGTACCTTTTATACCATCCCCATAATCATTGGCAAAATTGGAAGTTATCTGAAGACCAACCGTTGTTAACAATGCTAGAAATAGAATATTATTATTACTATAACCTTGCCATGAAGCTATAGCGGCACCTACCAGTATTCCGGAAATTGATAAAGGAAGAGTTCGTAATCTTGCAGCGTTAAGCCACGCTTTTAATTTGGTCACTAATAAGGGTCTTCAATTTGAATACGCTTACCGTCCTTGTAAGATGCTACGAAAGCGTCATCAAAGCCAAGATCTACCAATTGCTTTCTAAATGACTGAGCTTCTTCCAGTGTTTCAAAATTTCCTAAGGAGTAGGAATAAAATGGATTGGTCTTAACGAATAGTGTATTTGTTAAAGCCTCTGATGCCAATGTAATATTGTTATCAACAAAGGATTTAACCTGTACGGAATAAATCTTTTCCTTTTGAAGAAATTCCTTGGCCAAATAAAACTCTTTTACCAAGCTCAATTCTTCATTCTGCTCCTTCAGATTATCAATACGAGCTTTAATGGCATCTAAACTATCTATAGAGGTAAATACCAAATCACTATTATTATTCTTCTTATTGAATCCTCCAGAAATACTAATGCCAGCCGTTAACGATCCAAAGGCAATACCTGCCAAGATAAAGAACGTGGTAATCCCCGCAAAAATATTGCGTTGAATCTTACTCTTTTTTAATTCCTTATTCTTGAACTTTATCTGGTCTAATAGACGCTCATTAATAATTTGCGCCTTATCGACATCTTTATGTAATTCCAATAAATCACTCTCTTCTATAAAAGGCATATAACTGGGGTAATTTTTATTCTTAAAGCTAAATGTAAGCTAAAAACTGTAAATAACTTTTCATTTACTACGAAAATAAAATTATTTGATTAGTCTAACAACATTCCTGCTAAGAATTTAATCTATAAATCTGCAAATCAACTAATTAAGAAATTTCTCACAATAAGAGTTAATCCTCATTGAGTGAAATTCCATCAGATTCCAATTTAATCTTTCGTTCTTTATAAAGGGTACCTACACCTTTTTTAAATGTTTTTTTACTCATCTGGAAAGTATCCCTAATCTCTTCTGGGGAAGATTTATCATGCAAAGGCAAAAATCCGCCATGCTCTTTCAATACCTCGTAAATCTTAGTTGCCGCAGGTTCCAAGACCTTTGCTCCCAAAGGCTGCAATGAAATATCCAATTTATTATCCTTTCTTATGGTCTTTATACAACCAGGAATAACATCCCCAATATTAATAGGCTTAAATACTTCGTTAAAATACACCAATCCTTTGTGTCTTTCATTAACAATAACTTCCCAACCTAAATCTGTCTGCCTGGTAACAACCAGGTCCACTTGTTCCCATACCTTTAGGTCTATATTATCGTTGCTCAGAAATTTATCCAATTTGTTGGAAGCTACCAATCTGCTGGAGCGTTCATCCAAATAACAATGCACAACGTACCACTGCCCTTCTTTCATCTTTACGCGTTGCTCCCTGAACGGGACCAAAAGATGTTTTTCCAAGCCCCATTCCATAAAAGCCCCAAATTCATTGACCTCAGCCACTTGCAATAATCTGAATTCCCCTAGCATAATATCCGGCTCCAAAGTGGTAGCTACAGGTCTCTCATCATAATCTAAATAACAAAATACCTTTATCTTTTCACCAATTTCATATGTGGAAGGCACATATTTATTGGGTAACAATACATCATTACCCTCTTCGTCACCTAAAAAAAGACCTACACTGGTATCTCTTAAGATTTCAAGATTATTTATACGTCCTAATTCTATCATGGCACAAAATTACATTTTATAATCTATAAACCTAACGGTAAAAAAAAGACCGTTGCCAAAATTGGCAACGGTCTTTAAATTGTACATTCAAAATTCTATTTATCGTAAACAGACGCTTTCTTAAAATGTTTACAAAGCATATAGTAAATAACGGCTCTATGCTTATTTCTATTTGATGAACCATACTTATCCATTACGGTCTTAATAGCATCATCTAGCTTGGAATCATCCGCTAAACCTAATTTCTTAATCAAGTAATTATTTTTAACCGTATCCAATTCCTTTTGATCACTTCCAGAAACTTTGGAAGCATCTATATTATAAATTGAAGGTCCAAGACCAACAGTTACTTTTTTAAGCAAATCCATATCCGCGTTTTCACCAAATTTATCTTTGATGTCAGCAGCATACTTTTCAATTAAATCATCTCTTTTACTCATGTTAGTGTGTTATAATTAATGGTTAATACACCTCTAAGATATAAAACGAAAATAATCAATCAAAATTTTATCGTTTATTAATGCGGGAGTTTCAATTTCCAATAGTTTTGGACGGTCAGATTCACTAAAAAAAAGGGGTATCATCTCATTGAGCGAATCTTTTGAATTTGCCTTGTTATGTTCAATATTAAACATCTTACAAAGGTGCTTGGCACTCAAATTATGTCGGGTTTCAAAAAAGGTTTTAAAAGATTCCGATTCTTTCTGTCCAGGAAGAATCCTAAATATGCCACCGCCTTGGTTATTAATGACGATAATCCTAAAATTATTCTTTGTATAATTATTCCATAATGCGTTGCTGTCATAGAAAAAGCTCAAATCTCCGGTAATGAACAAGGTAGGATTTGCATTTACAACCGATGCGCCTATTGCCGTAGAAGTACTGCCATCTATGCCACTGGTTCCCCTATTACAATTAACGTTTATGGAAGCATCAATTTCAAATAACTGCGTATATCTAATTGTGGAACTATTGGCCAATTGTAGAAGATATCCCTTAGGGATGGCATTCAAAATAGAATTAAAAGCATAGAAATCTGAAAATGGGATTTGCGCAAGGTAAGTAGCTCTCTTTAACTTATAATTTTCCTTTACCATATGCCATTCCGTAAAATAACTGCTGCCAGATGCCTTAATATCCGTATACATCTCCTGAAAAAAATAATCGACGGAAACTTTTATATGTTCCTCCAAACAAAAAAATGTATTGTTGGCATTTATGCTACCTACATGCCAGTGATGTTTTGGTTTATATTTTCGCAAGAACGCCTTAATTTTTTTTGAAACGATAAGTCCCCCAAAAGTCACCAAAATCTCTGGCTGCAGTTTTCTAAACCCTTCTTGGGGCTGTTCTCCCATTTCTATGGGAGCAATTATAGAATCTATACTATTAAAAAAATTAGGATGATTAAGGTTAGAAGTCGTTTCCGTAAATACGATAACACTTGGATCATTCGCCAAGGCATTAATCATGGCCTCATTTAACGTACTTGGAGCACTTACCCCAACCAATACCATCTTTTTGGCTGTGCTGTTCCAAATTTTCCTTTTATTGTCCAAAGTTGGAGTATTCGTTTTGGGTTCCGCTAAATCCGGTATATTGGCACTAATACTTGGTTGTAACTGTGTTTGGTACAAAGGTTCCTCAAAAGGTACATTAATATGAACAGGGCACAGTTCATTTAGCGCAAAAGTTAATGCGTTATTTAGTTCTACGTCATTATAATGCTGGACTTTACTTTGGGAACGTTCAATATGATTATCACTTATCCAGCTAGGCGCATACTGTTTTATAACCTCCGATGAATGGCTAACATCCTGTTTTAAGTTGGCGGAGTACCCTATTTGATTAGCATATATATTTTTTTGATGTATGGTTTGCCCATCTCCTATTCCAACTTTATAATACGGTCTATCAGCAGATATGACCACTAAAGGAATTGTGCTATAAAAAGCCTCTGCAACCGCAGGATAATAATTTAACAATGCACTACCCGATGTACAGAGAACGACCACAGGTTGCTGCAGCTGTTGTGCCATGCCCAACGCAAAAAAACCGGCGCAACGTTCATCCACAATACTAAAACATGTAAAAAAAGGATCTTCTGTAAACGATATGGTCAGCGGTGCGTTTCTTGAACCGGGAGAAATGACAATATTTGAAATATTCTTGGCCCTACAATGTTGAACAATGGATTGGGCAGTTGGTATAGATGAGTATTTCATGGACATCAAAAATACAACCAAAGCCTAAAATAACCCAAAAGATAGTGGTCTATTTGTTGTTCAAAATACGTAACATGGTTTTACTTTTATATGCCGTTTCCTCCCACTCCCGTTCAGGGTCGGAATCTTTAGTAATACCGCCACCAACGTATATGTTTGCTTTATCTTGGACAAGTTGCATACACCTTAGATTAACATATAGTTCCGATGATTTCCTTATACTTTTGTAAGCACTGTTTTCTTGATTCTTACGATTCCTGTTCCGTGGCATTTCTTCCTGCAGATTCAATTCTCCCAAAAATCCGGTGTAGAAGGAACGTTTATAAGATTCATTGTATAAAATAAAACGTTTAGCATTTTGTAAGGGGTTACCACAAACTGCCGGAGTAGGATGTAAAGCCTTCAGTACAGCGCCAAATTTAGATGGAGCTATAACTCCTGTCAGCTCGGTTCTCAGGTGCCATAATTGTCCCGCCCTTACAGATTCCCGCTCCAATACTTTCAATGCCTGAACATTTTCCTTCAAAACATCAACAATATAATCCGTTACCACCTGCTGCTCGTTCAATTCTTTGTAAGACCAACTTGGGGCCTGTCCTTCCTCTATACTTTGAGTGCCGGCCAAGGACATTGTAGTAAACTGGGTTCCACTGGTCTTGATCAAGATTTCTGGTGTAGCCCCCATCCATGTCCCAATTTTAGGATGGTGCCAATAATAACAGAACGCTTCTGGATAAGTAGTTAGAAGACGTTGAAAAATATGATGATATGTGTCCGTCAGTTCTACGTGTACCTTTCTGGACAAAACTACTTTATCAAAGGTTCCTTTTTCAATATAGGACAAGGCTTTTTTCACCAACCGAATATAGCCTTCCTTACCATCAACATTCAATAGAACTGAGCTCTCAATGGGTTTTAACGTGTTATTTTCCGGTGTAAAATCACTTTTCAAAACTGCATCCCTTTTAATGTAAATAGCATCTACATCCGCATCAAAAGGAGCAAAAACAAAACCAGTTTCAGAATAATCAACTACTGTATGAACCTCATCGCTATCCTGAAATATTCCAATTAATTCATGTGTATTTGGCTTTCTATAGAGTACAAAAGGTAAATGCTCATTTAAGCAAAACCTTGTACGATTAAAAAGTTCCTGTACCATATTAGGTTCTGGGTAAAGCTATGGTCGTTAATTTACATAGGGAAACCAATTCATCTGCCTCATTGGTGATTTTTATTTCCCAAAGCTGGGTGGTTCTTCCCTTGTGTACTATTACGGCTTTAGCAAATACAAAACCATCTTTTACACTTTTTACATGGTTGGCAGAAATTTCTATACCACGAACAAAATATGAACTGGCATCCAAGAAAATATAAGAAGCCGCACTACCCACACTTTCTGCCAATGCTACCATGGCCCCACCATGTAAAACTCCATCTGGTTGATGAACCTTAGGGGTCACCGGCATTTTGGCCAATAAAAAATCCTCACCCACATCTACATAATCAATTTGTAACGTCTCCATCAACGTATTCTTGGAAGTTTCGTTACAAATCTTAAGAATTTTCTCTTTGTAGTCGTTCATTCTTTTTTTTGTAAAATTACGCATTACATTGTCAACTGTAAAGTTTGAAAAGAAGTGATTTACTTATGAACAACACAATCAAGCACGTTTCTTATACAACCACCAATACATATGAAACTTTAAACAAACTAACTGGCAAGACCAAAAATATATGGCTTGTGTTCCATGGTATTGGTTATTTGAGCAAATTTTTCTTGCGTTATTTCGATGAATTAAATACAGATGAAAACTATATTATTGCTCCGCAAGCACCTTCCAAATATTATTTAAAAAACACCTACAAACATGTTGGCGCAAGTTGGCTGACCAAAGAAAATACCGACATGGAAACCAATAACATCTACAATTATTTAAATGCTGTTTTAGCACAAGAAAAACTTCCCGAACAATGTAACCTAATAATTTTAGGGTTTTCCCAAGGTGTTTCAATTGCCCTGAGATATTCGGCATTTAGTCAAATCCCCTGTAGCAAGCTAGTTTTATATGCGGGTGGAATCCCCAATGAACTTAAAAAACACCACTTTGATCATTTAAAAAACACAAAAGTAATTTCTGTCATAGGAGATAAGGATGAATATCTATCCCCAGAAAGGTTAAGGGAAGAACGGCACAAACTAATATCTTTGTTTGGACAAAATATTCATTACATCAATTTTAACGGAGGCCACGAAGTGCGCAAAGATATAATCAATCAAATATAAAAATGATGATTTCACCTGTTTTACAAGATGACAGGGTAATGCTAAGTCCATTAACCTTAACCAATTACAAAGAGCTTATTGATATAGCTCTTCAGGATAAACTTGTACAATATTCACCATCGGAAATTAATACGCCAAATAGTCTAAGGAATTATGTGGAGATAGCATTGCAACAAGCTAAGGCAGGTACCAGTATACCCTATATTATCTACGATAAAAAATTCAACAAATACGCAGGATCCACCCGGTTCATGAATATCAACCTTAAAAACAAAGTCCTGCATATTGGTTCTACTTGGATCGGCAAGGAATTTCATGGAACCGGCCTAAATAGCCATATGAAAGAATTAATGCTCACCTATGCATTTAATACTTTGGGGTTTGAAAAAGTGGAATTTAGGGTGGACGAAAGAAATATTGCCTCTAGAAAAGCAATTGAAAAACTGGGCTGTACTTTAGAAGGAATACTTCGTAAAGATGTATATCTCTTGGACGGCTTTAAAAGAAACACCTGTTGTTATGGACTTTTAAAGAATGAGTGGGCAGCCAAGCAATAAGGTTAATTGTTTTCTTTGAGGGAAGTCTTGTAATACGTAATTTTTCTGGTCTTATAAGAATTATCCGGTGTTATGATTTGCTTGATCCAATTACCTTGGTTTACTTGATCGTACTGATAGATATATTCTTTTTTTGAAGTACTTATACCAGACTTGGTAATTTCCTCGACCAGCATATTCTTATCATCGTAAACATAAGATGTCCTAACGGTAGGCTCAAAACTTTGCTCCGTGGCATTATAGCTGAATTCTTGCTGTGCCATTAATTTTCCGTCCATATCAAACACTTCTTCAAAAGCCATATTTGCTTCACCGTTTAGATATTCCTTGGTCAATACTACTTTCTGGTCAGGTTTGTTCTTTGGTTTTAAAATAGAGGTACGAATAGATTTTAAAGGCTGATCGTTCAACAGATAGGTTACCGTATATTCCCCATTAATTTTTTTATGCTCTACTTGGGTGATATCGGTACCGTCATTGTTTGTCCTTCTTATACTGGAAATATCACCGGCTTCGTCATATTCATATATATACTCTTCCAAGAACTGTTTGTCATAGGAGAAAATACGTTCTTGAATCTTTAGATTTTCCGTTGAATCTATTTGATAAAAATGCGCAATGGAGGTATTGGGATCAAAAACATTGTTCTGATAGGATTCCGAACGTTTTTCAATTAAATGATTGTTCTTGTATTTATAATAGACAACATCATAATCCTCTGCATTATAACGAGTTACGGATTTTGTAAGTAATCCATTTCTATTAAAATCATATTCTTCCTTACCATAGTCCGTACTTACCAAACAAGTTTTGACACTATCCCGTAAATCAAAATCTGCCAGGGTGAAAATTTGTATTTCCTGTCCATGTACCTTGATCGTAAATATGATGCCAAGTAGAATAAGTATTTGTAAGTATTTCTTTACCATAGCACAAAATTAGGGTATTATTACTGGGTGAAAAAAGAAATACGATAAAAGTAAAAAAGGGCGGTAAATACCGCCCTTTTTAATATCAATATATGGTTAACTTATTTAACCTCTTCAAAATCTACATCCTCTACATTATCACCTTCGGTTGCACCACCATCTGCAGTAGGCTCTCCTTGAGGAGCTCCAGCACCTTGTGCATCTGCCTGTGCTTTGTACATTTCCTCAGATGCTACTTTCCAAGCCTCATTGATTTTATCCAAGGCAGGATTTATAACTGCTATATCCTTGGTTTCATAAGCCGCCTTAAGTTCTGTTAAGGCTTCTTGGATCGGTTTCTTTTTATCGTCGGATAATTTATCTCCAAACTCTTCCAATTGCTTTTCTGTCTGGAAAATCATTCCGTCCGCCTCGTTTAACTTGTCAGCAGTTTCCTTGGCTTTTTTATCCGATTCAGCGTTAGCTTCAGCCTCAGCCTTCATCTTCTTGATTTCTTCCTCAGTTAGACCTGAAGAAGCTTCAATACGGATATCTTGTGATTTTCCTGTAGCTTTATCCGTAGCGGATACTTTGATAATACCATTGGCATCGATATCAAAAGTTACCTCAATTTGAGGAGTACCTCTTTTTGCCGGTGGAATCCCATCTAAATGGAACCTACCAATAGTCTTGTTATCGTTGGCCATTGGACGCTCTCCTTGCAATACATGAATTTCAACCGATGGTTGGTTATCCGCTGCTGTTGAGAACACTTGGGATTTCTTTGTAGGGATAGTAGTATTGGCTTCTATCAACTTGGTCATTACACTACCCATAGTTTCAATACCTAATGAAAGTGGTGTTACATCCAATAATAATACATCCTTAACATCTCCCGTTAATACACCTCCTTGAATAGCCGCACCGATTGCAACGACCTCATCTGGGTTTACCCCTTTAGAAGGTTTCTTGCCAAAGAATTTTTCTACGGCCTCTTGAACTGCAGGAATTCTTGTAGAACCACCTACCAGGATTATTTCATCAATATCGCTCTTGGACAATCCGGCAGATTTCATTGCCGCCTCACAAGGCTCTATTGTTCTTTTTACCAAATCAGCGATCAATTGCTCAAACTTAGATCTGGTCAAAGTTCTGACTAAGTGCTTAGGTCCAGAAGCAGTTGCGGTAACGTAAGGTAAATTAATTTCTGTTTGTGCAGAAGAAGACAATTCTATCTTGGCTTTTTCTGCAGCTTCACGCAAACGTTGCAAAGCCATTGAATCTTCCCTAAGATCCAGACCTTCTTCAGCCTTGAACTCTTCCGCTAACCAATCAATGATTTTTTGATCGACATCATCACCCCCTAAGTGGGTATCACCATCTGTAGCCAATACTTCAAATACTCCATCACCCAACTCTAATATAGATACATCATGTGTACCACCACCAAAGTCAAATACAACTATTTTTTGATCGGTATCCTTTTTATCCATACCATATGCCAAAGATGCAGATGTAGGTTCGTTGATAATACGTTCAACGGTTAAACCTGCAATCTCACCAGCTTCTTTTGTTGCTTGTCTTTGTGCATCGTTGAAGTATGCAGGAACCGTAATTACGGCACGAGAAACTTCCTGACCTAAATAATCTTCGGCCGTTTTCTTCATCTTCTGAAGAATCATTGCCGATAATTCTTGTGGAGAATATAAACGACCGTCAATATCTACCCTTGGCGTATCATTATCTCCTTTTACAACCTTATACGGTACTCTTTCCGCTTCCTTTTGGGATTCTGAATACTTGTTACCCATAAACCTTTTAATAGAATAAATGGTTTTGGTAGGATTGGTAACCGCTTGTCTTTTTGCCGGATCACCTACTTTAATCTCTCCACCTTCAACAAAAGCGATAACCGAAGGAGTTGTTCTTTTACCTTCTGCATTCGGAATTACTACTGGTTCATTACCTTCCATTACGGAAACACAGGAATTGGTAGTACCCAAATCTATTCCAATAATCTTACTCATCTTATATATTTTAAATTAGTGCTTTATTTTATAATCGCTAACAAGAGGACAAACAATATGCCAAGCAAGAAAAACTGACATGATGTCATTAACAACATCAAATGCTTGATGAATTATGCCAATCAAAGCATATTATTGCATTTCTAAACATTGTAACTTAGCAGCACAAAACAATAGAAATTGGAAAGAGAGAGTATAAGTATTTTTGATATGCTTAAAATAGGTGTTGGGCCCTCAAGTTCACACACCTTGGGGCCATGGCGTGCCGCAGAGAGATGGTTGGCCAGGCTTGACTCTAGAAACAACCTGGAACTGGTAGATGAAGTTATAGTACATCTATATGGTTCGCTTTCGTTGACTGGAAAAGGGCATGCCACGGACTATGCCGTAATGTTAGGATTATTGGGCATGGACCCGGAACGAATTCCAATAGAAAATATAGACCCATTAATCAAAACAATAAATCAAGATCATGTTTTACGATTAAACGGTGTTTATGACATTACATTTGACCCTAAAAAAAACATTATATTCAATAAAAAATTTCTACCCTATCATGCCAACGGCGTAAAGTTTCAGGCGAAATTAAAAACCGGTAGAACAATTTCAAAGACGTACTACAGCATAGGAGGTGGTTTTGTGGTAAGCGAAGAACGAAAAAACGCAAAACGCAAAATAGACATGTTCAATAAATTTCCTTATCCTATAGAGAAGGGAACCGACCTTTTGGAGGCTTGTAAAACAAATGGATTAAAAATTTCCGAACTGGTCTTACAAAATGAATTGTCATTACGTACCGCACAACAAATTGATTTTGAATTACAAAGAATATGGGGTACGATGTTGGAATGTATGTACACCGGATGCCATACGGAAGGTACTTTACCAGGTGGGTTGAACGTGAAACGCAGGGCGTTTGAAATGCACCAAAATTTAAAAAGCGACCTCCCCTATTCCAATCCCGAAGAATGGATGCAAACCTTAAGGCTAACCGAAGTAAAGTTCAGGCAAATTTTAAAGTGGGTAAGTTGCTTTGCATTGAGTGTCAATGAGGTGAACGCATCATTAGGACGTGTAGTTACCGCCCCTACCAATGGCAGCGCCGGTGTCATTCCCGCTGTACTTATGTACTATATGGTCATAGAAAACCATGCCGGCAATTTTGAGCATATTAAACAATTTCTACTAGTGGCCGGAGAAATTGGTAGTATTTTTAAGAAAGGTGCTACAATATCTGCGGCAATGGGTGGCTGCCAAGCAGAAATTGGCGTTTCATCCGCAATGGCCGCAGGTGCTCTTACGGAACTCTTGGGCGGTACGCCGGAACAAGTGCTAATGGCCGCTGAAATTGCTATGGAACATCATTTAGGACTTACCTGCGACCCCATTGGCGGCTTGGTCCAAATTCCATGTATAGAACGAAATTCCATGGGGGCCATTAAAGCCATCAATGCCGCTGAACTAGCTTTAGGTTCTGACCCATCTGCTGCAAAAGTTCCACTGGACAAAGTGGTACAGACCATGTGGGAAACAGCAAAGGATATGAGTACCAAATACAAGGAAACATCTGAAGGTGGTTTGGCCGTTGGCGTCTATTTAAGTGATTGCTAAATACCCTATTGGCTACAATTAAACTTAAAATATGAAAAACCTTATTTCTGAAAGAGTAGCAGATTTTATTAAAAACTATCCACCATTTAATGTATTGGATGTAAAATCACTTTACCTTTTAGCAGAACAAGTACTCATCATTTATAAGGAAAAGAATAGTATAGTATTTTCCGTGGACGAAAACCCACACGCGCATTTCTATCTTGTACACAAAGGGGCGGTAACGCTAACGAACACCACAACCAATACTATTATAGATTTTTGTGACGAAGGCGATATTTTTGGACTCCGCCCGTTGATTGCCAATGAAAATTACAAATTAGAAGCAAAGGCCCATGAAGAATGTATCCTATATGGTATACCCATAGAGGTATTTAGGCCAATTGCAAAACAAAACGAGGAGGTATCAGTATTTTTAATGGAAAGTTTTGCTTCCAACACCCGTAATCCGTATTCCAAAAACCAAAAGGGCCAACTTTATGGTTTTGATGTAGATTCTGACAAAAACAAAGATGTCAATATACCAGATTTACAACTAGCAAATTATTCAAAAAAGCTAATTTCCTGCTCTCCTAGGACTACAATACAGAAAGCTGCAGAATTAATGACCAAAAAACATATAGGTTCAATTCTAGTGGTGAGCAATGAATTACCGGTAGGTATTATCACGGACAAGGATTTGCGCAGTAAAGTTATTTCGGGCAAACATCCTATTACCGCAACCGTAAGAACCATCATGACATCACCGGTAATTACCTATCCTAAAAAACTTACCATTACACAAGCACAAATGGCCATGATGAAAAGTAACATAAGTCATTTGGTCATTACGGAAGATGGTACGGTCAATTCCAAAGCGTTGGGTATAATGTCCAAACATGATGTTATGGTCTCTCTTGGGGACAACCCTGCAGTTTTGGTAAAGGCAATTAAAAGAACCCAAAAAGTAAAACAGATCAAACAACTTAGAAAAAGTGTTATGATCCTGCTAAGCGGTTATTTGGAACAAAATATTCCATTGGGACTAATTGCCAAGATAATTTCTGAGCTTAATGACACCTGTATTAAGCAAGTTGTTGAACTCTCTTTGGCAAAGATGAATGAAAAGCCACCGGTTAAATTTGCATGGCTGGCACTAGGAAGCCAGGGAAGAAGTGAACAGTTATTACATACAGACCAGGACAATGCCCTGGTTTTTGAAAATGTACCAGAAGCCGAACTACCTAAAACAACAGCTTACTTTTTAGAGTTGGCAAAACGCGTTACTAAGGGGCTGAACACCATTGGCTATGAATATTGCCCTGCAGATATGATGGCATCTAACCCAAAATGGTGCTTAAGTTTACAGGAATGGAACAATAGGCTATCTTACTGGATCAGTAATCCCGGCCCCAATGAAGTTTTAATGTCCTCTATTTTCTTTGATTATAGTTTGGCATATGGTGAACGCGATTTGTTGGACCAAATGTCCGAACATATTTTTAGAACGGTTGAAAAATATCCGATATTCTTAGTCCATATTGCCAACGGAGCATTACAAAGTCCGTCTCCCACAGGCTTTTTCAGACAGTTTGTCGTGGAACAGGACGGTCAGCATAAAGACTTTTTTGATTTAAAAAGTAGGGCTTTAAGACCATTAATAGATGCTGCTAGAGTGCTTATATTATCACATTCCATAAAAGGAATTAGCAATACATGGGAGCGCTATGAAAAATTGGCGGAGTTGGAACCCAATAATCAAGAACTATATATGGCATGCTCCTATGCTACAAAAGCCCTACTTAAGTTTAGAACGCGCCAAGGTTTATTACATCATGACTCGGGAAGGTTTATTGAACTGGAAGAATTGACCAAGCAGGAAAAAATGAAACTAAAACGAACATTTAAAGCCATTAAGGAAATTCAAGAATTGATAACCTTACGCTTTAAGGTAGCAAATATATTGGGCTAATGGCATTGTTCTCCAAAAAATCCAAACATTTACCAGCTTTTTGGACCAATTATGAAAATAGGTTCAAAGAGAAAATAGCTGCAGATTTAAATGAAATTACATTTGTGGTCTTAGATACTGAAACAACCGGTTTTAGTTTCGATGAAGATCGTATTCTTTCTATAGGTGCCGTTAAGATTAAACATGAAACCATTGCCGTTCAAGAAGTTCTGGATATTTTCTTGGAGCAAGAAAAGTTCAATAAGGATAGTGTACCCGTACATGGTTTATTAAAAAATGGTCAGCGTAACTGCATAAGCGAAATTAACGCTATGGAGCAATTTCTGGACTATATTGGCAATGCTGTAATTGTGGCTCATCATGCAGGTTTTGATATGGGTATGCTCAATATGGCCCTTAACCGTAACGGGCTGCCCAACCTTAAAAATAAAGTTTTGGATACAGGTGTCCTATACAAAAGAACGCTTATAAAAACGTATTTAATACAGCCCAAAACCAATTATACGTTAGATGAACTTGCCGAAAAATTTTCCATTTCAAAAAAAGATAGACATACCGCCCTGGGTGATGCCTATATAACCGCAGTGGCTTTTTTAAAGATTATCAGCCGCTTAAAGGAAAAAAGAAAATTTTCCGTGAAAAAACTATTGCATTAGTTTAAATGCTTTCCAAATAAGCTAACACATTTCTATTTATACGGTCATGAATATTGCTCGTATCGGCCTTTACAAAAGGTTGACCTATAATATGTTCATAAAGCTCTATATATCGGTCTGATACCGAGGCTATATACTCATCTGTCATGTGTGGTACCGTTTGCCCATCTAGACCTTGAAATCCGTTGGCTATTAGCCATTGCCTTACAAACTCTTTGGACAATTGTTTTTGTGATTCATTGTTGTCCTGGCGTTCCTGATATCCTTCTTTATAAAAATATCTGGAAGAATCCGGTGTATGAATTTCATCGATCAAAACTATTTTACCCTCACGAGTCTTTCCAAATTCATATTTTGTGTCGACCAAAATCAAGCCTCTTTCATCTGCTATCTGGGTACCTCGTTCAAACAGTGCATAAGTGTATTTTTCCAAGATAGCATAGTCTTCTGCAGAAACAATGCCTTTAGCAATAATATCCTCTTTGGATATATCCTCGTCATGGTCTCCCATTTCTGCCTTGGTAGCGGGAGTTATTATGGGTGATGGAAACCGATCGTTCTCCTTTAACCCCTCTGGTAATGGCACACCGCAAAGCAATCTTTTACCGGCCTTGTATTCCCGGGCAGCATGTCCTGACATATAACCCCTTATCACCATTTCAACCTTAAAAGGCTCACAGGCAACCCCCATGGCTACGTTTGGATCAGGTGTGGCGGTCAACCAATTGGGTACAATATCTTCCGTTAAAGCCATCATTTTGGTAGCAATTTGATTTAAAATTTGACCTTTATATGGAATGCCTTTGGGCATAATAACGTCAAAGGCAGATAATCTATCGGTGGCAACCATTAAAAGAATATCGTTCTCCAACGTATAAACTGTTCTTACTTTACCCTTATATACATTTTTTTGACCGGGGAAATTAAAATCGGTATCGTAAATAGTATTGTTCAACATGTAGCTTTAATTGTGGTGTTCAATAGTTTTATAGGCGGCAATTACTTTTTTGACCAATTTATGGCGTATAACATCCTTATCATCCAAATAAATAACATCTATACCCTCTACATTCTGTAAAATAAGTAAGGCTTCCTTTAGACCGGAAATTGTTCTACGAGGCAAATCTATTTGACCGGGATCTCCGGTAATCAAAAAACGCGCATTCTTACCCATTCTTGTTAGAAACATTTTCATTTGGGCATGAGTGGTATTCTGTGCCTCATCTAGGATTACAAAGGCATTATCCAAAGTTCTACCTCTCATAAATGCCATTGGGGCTATCTGTATGACACCGGTTTCTATATAATGTGCTAATTTTTCGGCAGGGATCATATCACGTAATGCATCATAAAGGGGTTGCATATAGGGATCAAGCTTTTCCTTTAAATCCCCTGGCAAAAACCCTAAATTCTCACCGGCTTCCACAGCGGGTCTTGTCAATATAATTTTCCTGACCTGCTTTTCCTTTAAAGCCTTTACTGCAAGTGCAACACTGGTATAGGTTTTACCGGTTCCGGCAGGACCCACAACAAAGACCATATCGTTTTTTCTTGCTGCATCTACCAATCTTCGCTGGTTTGCCGTTTGTGCCTTGATCAGTCTACCGCTTACCCCATGCAACAGTGTTTCACCGCTTTTGGCAGAAGATTTGTCATCATCTTCAGAACTGGTCAATACCCGTTCTATACTGTTTTCGTCCAACTTATTATATTTCAAGAAATACTGAATAAGGAGATCAAATCGCATCTCAAACTCCTCAAGAAGTTCTTCATCTCCATAGGCTTTGATCTTATTGCCACGGGCAACGATCTTTAGCTTGGGAAAGTATTTTTTCAATAAGTCAATATGCTCGTTTTGTTGTCCAAAAAACTCTCTTGGACTAACTTCTGTCAATTCTAGGATAATTTCGTTCAAACAGTCTTTTTTAGTAAGTATTATAGATAGCGAAGTTTAATTTCCAATCGCTGTTTTTTTGTTTAGTTTTGTAATTCAAATTTAAGCAAATTTTAAGTTTGACTAATTAAAAACATATCAACATTGCTGTATGGCAATAATCACCCTAACTACGGATTTTGGACTTAAAGATCACTTTGTAGCAGTACTAAAAGGCTCTATATATAGTGAACTGCCCGATGCTAAAATTGTTGATATTTCCCATGACATTATGCCATTCAATATACATGAATGTGCATATATCCTATCCAATTCATATAAAAGTTTTCCTAAGGGCACCATCCACATTGTAGGTGTAGATTCTGAGGAGACCCCAGATAACAAACATGTAGTGGCATTGATCAATGGCCATTACTTTATTAGTGCCAATACTGGTGTAATAGGTCTTATTACTGAGGAAATGACTCCAGAAAAAGTAGTAGAGATCAATTTACCGGATTCAATAGCCTATTCTTTCCCTGTACTCAATGTTTTTATACAAGTAGCGTGCCATATTGCAAGGGGAGGAACATTGGAAATTGTAGGTAAGCCTTTTGACGGACTCCATAAACTAAGGGAGTTTGCGCCTAGAATAGTAGAGGACGGCAAAAAAATTATAGGTAGTGTAATCTATATAGATAATTATGGAAACGTAATTACCAACATTCGTAAAAACTTGTTCGAAGCTTACCGTAATGGACGTGAATTTAAATTATTGGTCAGAAACCATAAGATAGACAAAATCCATAAAGCTTATGGAGATTTCATAGATTACGACCAGGAAAAAAACCAGCGTAAAGGGGCTGGCGACCTTTTGGCCATATTTAATTCATCTGACTACATAGAATTGGCTATCTTTAAAAGTAACTTAACTACTGTTGGTGGTGCCTCTACCCTTCTGGGGCTTGATTATAGGGACACTATAATGGTAGATTTTGAATAATGAAGTTTAATGGAATTCTGTTAATACCTTTTCTATATCATTGTGTAGAAAGCAATAGTTAATAACTATTTTTTAAATGATAAATTAATTTAGCTTGATGCAGCAATACCGATACTTACACCAAGGCAATAGACCGTTAAAACTGTTAATAAGTTTGTTTCCTTAAAAAGACCAATTAAAATATCTTTGTTGGTATTGAAAACTACCAATAATAAGGAGTTTCAACTATTTTTAGAATAGATTTAAATTTTTACCCATAAAAAATAAATAATGAAATTTATAGTTTCAAGTACTTATTTGCTAAAACAGCTTCAAATTTTAGGAGGTGTTATTAATAACAGTAATACGCTGCCAATTCTAGATAATTTTCTTTTTGACTTACAAAAGGATAAATTGACCGTTTCGGCTTCAGATCTAGAAACCACTATGAGTTCCGTAATTAAGGTTGACTCAGATAATGAAGGCACTATTGCTGTACCTGCAAGGTTACTTTTAGAAACTTTAAAAACTTTTCCAGAGCAACCGTTAACGTTTGTGGTTGAAGATAACAATACGGTAGAAATAAGCTCCAATCATGGTAAATATGCTTTGGCATATGCAGACGGTGCAGAATTTCCAAAAGCAGTGGAATTGACAAGTCCTAGCTCCACGACCTTACTTGGTGATATTCTTGCAACTGCAATCAACAAAACCATTTTTGCTGCAGGTAATGATGATTTGCGACCTGTAATGAGTGGTGTATTTTTTCAGTTTTCGCCAGAGAACCTAACTTTTGTCGCCACAGATGCCCATAAATTGGTAAAGTACCAACGTACAGATGTTACCGCATCACAGGTAGCGGAGTTTATCATGCCTAAAAAACCATTAACCTTATTAAAAGGGATTTTGGCAGGTAGTGAATCTGATGTATTGATCGAATATAACGAGAGCAATGCTAAATTCAGCTTTGAGGAAACGGAATTGATCTGTAGGTTAATTGATGGAAAATATCCTAATTATGAAGCGGTTATACCAAAGGAAAATCCAAACAAACTTACAATTGCCAGAAATCAGTTCTTAAGTTCCGTTAAAAGGGTATCTATTTTTTCAAACAAAACGACACATCAAATTCGCTTAAAGATTGCCGGGGCAGAATTAAATATTTCTGCAGAAGATATCGATTACTCAAATAAAGCAGAAGAACGATTAACTTGTTCCTACCAAGGTGATGATATGCAAATAGGCTTTAACTCCAGGTTTTTAACAGAAATGTTGAACAATTTAAATTCTGATGATGTTTCGTTGGAAATGAGTTTACCTAACCGCGCGGGAATTTTAACTCCAACGGATGGTTTGGATGAAGGGGAATATGTTACCATGTTGGTAATGCCAGTAATGCTTAACAGTTAATAAACCAACCTATATCAATTAAAAAGGGACCATAATTTCTTATGGTCCCTTTTTTTAATGTGTCTTAATTATTATGAAATGAACCTAAAGGTTCCAAAGTAACTTGGTGACTGGCCATTACTAGCCTTTATGGCGTTAACGGCAGGTATAATTAAAGATAATATACCTGAAAAGATCAGAACCAAAATACCAAGTCCAAAAAACAAGATACCCGGTATGCCAATTATTAAATAAAGGATTAGCGAAAGTTGAAAATTTATTATCGATTTGCCATGCTCATCCATTCCTATAACAGAATCCTTTGATGTTAACCAAATAACCAAAGGCACGATAAGTCCGCCAAAACCGGTTACAAAATATAAATATTGAGATAAATGTGTAACCACCAAAAGATTGCGGTCTTCACGTAAAACTATACTATTATTTACAAGTTCCATTTTTGATTGATTTTATGATGAATACTATAAATATGACGCATAACTTACGTAATTGTTACATTCATTACTTTTATAATTTTCTTTTCAATTTTTTTAATTTCTCGTTTTCCTTCATAAGCTTAATTTGCTTATTTGCTACTTTATCTTCAATTTTCTGAATTTCTATAGGTGATAACGAACCTTTTATAGTTCCCTTTTCTAATTGTCCCTTTAATTTTTCAATTTGCCTTTCTTCTTTAGCAATGGACTTCTCTTTTGCATTAATCTGTTTCTTAAGCTTCTCAACTTTTTTTTCCTCAGCGGCTACTTTTTCCTGTTTTTTTGCTTTAGCTTCCGCTTTTTCCACCTTTTTCTTTACCAATTCCAATTCCTGCTCGGTTGTAAGTGTATCGGTAGAATTTTGAGATTCGGATTGGGCCTTAGCAGCACCACAAATCATAATTAATAACGCAAGTACAATAAATTTTTTCATGTTTTAACCAATTTTTAATCTGTAAAATTACTATATAATTAATTACCTAAAGCGTTATATCATGAATTTGGGAATGCCTTAACCATTAATAAATGATTATTTTTGCCAGATGATTCAGAACGATACCATAATAGCACTAGCGACCCCTTCAGGTGCGGGGGCCATTGCAGTTATTAGAATTTCAGGCCCAGAGGCTATTGCTATTGCTTCTGAACATTTTGAATCTGTTTCCGGCAAAAAACTTAGCAACCAAAAAAGTCACACTATACATTTAGGATATATCAAGGAAGGCGCCAATACTTTAGATCAAGTATTAGTTTCCATTTTTAAAAATCCACACTCTTATACGGGTGAAGATGTAATAGAAATTTCATGTCACGGTTCATCATATATTCAACAACAGATTATTCAGTTATTCTTAAGAAATGGATGTAGAACGGCTACCCCTGGTGAATTTACTCTTAGGGCATTTTTAAATGGAAAAATGGACTTAAGCCAAGCGGAAGCCGTAGCGGATTTAATCTCTAGCGATAATGCTGCCAGTCACCAAATTGCAGTTCAACAAATGCGTGGAGGTTTTAGCAATGAGATTAAAGTTTTACGTTCGGAATTATTGAATTTTGCTTCGCTGATCGAACTTGAGCTTGATTTTTCCGAAGAAGATGTAGAATTTGCAGATCGCACGCAGTTTAAGGAATTACTAAAACGTATTCAAAAAGTATTGCAAGGCCTTATAGATTCTTTTGCAGTTGGTAATGTTATAAAGAATGGAATACCTGTAGCCATAGTAGGTGAACCTAATGTGGGAAAATCCACATTATTGAACGCCTTTTTAAATGAAGAACGGGCTTTGGTTTCAGATATAGCAGGCACTACTAGGGACACCATTGAAGATGAAATTTCCATTGGCGGAATAGGCTTTAGGTTTATAGATACGGCAGGTATCCGTGAAACCCAAGATATTGTAGAGGGCATGGGTATTAAAAGAACTTTTGAGAAGATAGAGCAGGCACAGGTCATACTATTATTGGTAGATGGGCCTCAACTAGTATCGGGAAACCAAAAGTTAAGAAACACTGTATTAGATTTTGAAAAATTAAAAAATAAAAATCCGCAAAAACCTTTATTGTTATTGATCAACAAAGCAGATATGTTATCTAAAGATGATAGATTACAAATTAATCAACATTTAGAAAACGTTCATTTTATTTCAGCAAAGAGAGGAATAGGCGTGGACGAACTTAGACACTCGCTTTTAAATTTCGTAAATACAGGAGCATTACGTAATAATGAAACCATTGTCACCAATACACGTCATTACAATTCTCTTTTAAAAGCGTTGGAAGAAATAGAAAAGGTACAATTTAGTATGAAAGAAAATATTTCAAGTGATTTAATGGCTATTGATATAAAAGAAGCACTGTACCATTTAGGCGAAATTACAGGTCAAGTCACTAATGATGAATTACTAGGAAATATTTTTGCCAATTTTTGTATCGGAAAATAAAAACCATTAAAATATATGTTCAGTTTTTTTACTAAAAAGCATTTTTTAATTGACCATTTAGAAGGTTTTATTGACATTCATAATCATATTCTTCCGGGTATAGATGATGGAGCCAAATCTGTTGAAGATTCAATTAAGCTTATTAAAGGGTTTAATGACTTTGGTGTTACGGATTTTATTTGCACACCACATATTATGGAAAATTATTATCCAAACAACCCTACTACCATTAATAAAGCTCAATTACTTTTAAAGAATGGTCTAAAAATGAATGGTCTCGATCATGTTAATATTGATGTTGCTGCAGAGCACATGATAGACTCAGGTTTTGAAAAATTAATGGACGATAAAAAAATGATGCCATTGGCGAAAAATTACTTATTAATAGAGATGTCCTACCTACAAGCTTCTATTAATTTTGATAAAGCAATTCATAAAATTAACGAAAAAGGTTTATTTCCTATTTTAGCACATCCAGAACGCTATATTTTCATTCAGGGCAATTTAAATAAATATCGCTCTTATAAAAGCGCGGGAATGCTATTTCAACTCAATATTCTTTCTTTAACTCAATATTATGGAAAGGATGCTAAAAATTCGGCTCTAAAATTACTAGATAATGATATGTTCGATTTCTTAGGTTCCGATGTTCATAATATGCGTCAACTTAATGCTATTAAGAATATTTCAATCAACAATTCGCAATTAAATAATCTAAAATTGATTATAGAAAAAACCAAGATGAATTTTTAGCACAAAGTTAGAACTTCCACCATTTTTGACTTGTTTTACTATAGCCGTAACCGTACTTACCTCCATAACCTAAATCAGAATTTTTAACGCCGTTAACGACAAACGTTAAACCATTAATTTTACCCTCCTCTTTAAGTTTCATCGGAAATTCCAATACTTTCTTTTCAGTTACACCTGCTCTTACAACATATAGTAGATGATCTGAGAATTTAGTAAGTAATAGAGTATCCGTTACAACCATCAAAGGCGCAGTATCAACAACCACATAATCATATTCTAAAGAAACTTCTTCAATTAATTTCCCAAATCTATCATTCATTAATAATTCAGAAGGGTTAGGTGGAATTTTACCTGAATATATTAAATCAATCGTATTAGTATGAACTAATAAAGAATTTATGATACTCTTAACCTCTAGAGAATCATCTATTAAATATTCCGTAAGACCTATATCTATATTTCGTTTAGATTTCCCTAATTGATCTACATTTTTTCCAGTAAAAAAAGTGTATAATTTAGGATTTCTAACATCTGCACCTATAAGCAAGACCTTCTTATCGGTACTAGATAAAATCATAGATAAATTAGAGGCCACAAAAGTTTTTCCTTCTCCTGGAACACTTGAACTTACAAATATCACGTTATTTTTAGAACCTTTTTTAGATTTGATTATATAATCTAAATTAGTCCGTAATATTCTCATTGATTCGCTCAATACCGACCTGTCATCCTTCTTAACTAGTTTATCTTCACTTTTACTTAAAGCTGGTAATTCTGCTAATACAGGAACACTCTTAATCAATTTTTCAAGTTCAGTTTTACTTGTAATTGTATTATCTAAAACTTGACTACCATATATGATAGAAAATGGAATTAAAAAACCTAATATTATAGAGGCTAAATATATTAATGGTTTTTTAGGGCTAATTGGATTTAATTGAACCAAATGAGCATTATCTATAACTTTAGATTTAGCAGTACTTGAGGCAAGCGTTATTTGTGACTCTTCTCTTTTTTGCAAAAGATATAAATATAAAGATTCCGTTGTCTCTTGCTTTCTTGTAATATCTCTTAAAGCTCTTGAATTTTTAGGTGCTGAATAAATTTTTGAATTAATCCTTGCCATTTGACCGGAAAGACTATTAACCTGCATACTAAGATTTCTTTCAATTCCAGTTAAACTAGATTTAATTGTTGATTTGAGTCCATTTAATTGTTGATCCAAATTAACAATCATTGGGTTTCTTTCATCTGCGCTTTTGAGCAATCTTTGTCTTTCCAATACAAGCTCATTATACTTAGCGGTAGTATTAGCAATAGTTCCATCGGATAACCCAACATTAGATGGAAGAACTTCATAACCATTCTCCTCCGATAAATAACTGTTCATACCGGCCGCAATATTCATTTGAGTTCTCGCATTTTCCAGCTCTTGTCTGTTTGCAGCCCCAACATTCAAAGCTATATTAGATTCGCTAGCTATATCAGTTAATCCTTTTTCTGTTTTAAATTCTTCGGCAGATTGATCTACGGAATTTAAATTTGAAGAAATTTCAGCAATACGATCATCTATAAAATTAGATGTTCTATCTGCAATTAATTTTTTATCTTTAATTGCATTTTGATTATAAACCTTAATCAATTCATTTAAAATATCAATTCCTTTTTGTTGAATTGCAGTATTGAGAGATATATTTATAATATTCGAAAATTCCATAGCTGGCATTGCAACAACTTTCTTTTGATAGTTTTCTGCAACAGCGACCACAGGTCTTAAACTAACTTGAATTTTTTGATCATTATAATTTCGAAGATATTTTAAATTAGGAGTAATTACAATATTACCGACTTCCGTTGGAACATTTTCTCCATATGAAAACATTTTAACTGGGCCATCTGATTCTAAACTAAATCCAAAAGTACTTTCCGAATTTAAATCAATATAAAAATCTAATGTTTTTGTATTAATTATTGAATCAGTCTCTAAAAAACTTATATTAATTGGTCTATTAGAATAAATTTCACTATTCTTAACATTACCTAATACCGTAATTGTTAAATTAAGTTTTAAATTTTCTGTTACTTCAATAAAGTTAGACCTTGAATTAAAGATTTCAATTTCATCCTCAACATTATTTTTACCACCACCTAAAAGACTTAAATCACTAAATGCAGATAATTCAGAACCAGAATTTTTATCTTCCAGAATATGTATTTTCGCTTTAACAGCATATTCGGGTGTTGCATATCGTATATAAAGAAATGCGATTATTATAGCAATAATAACCGAAATAACAAACCATTTAAAATGACGCGTATAAGACTTAATTATATCATTTAAGTCCAAATTAGAATTAAGAAATTCTTGTGAATTCATATTTAATTTATAAATTTATTTTTTAACGGGTCTTGACGATTTATAGATATTTAAATCAATTTATCTAGTAAGTATCAAAACAGTTGAAGTAATCAGAAGTGAAGCTATCGATACTAATATTGAAGCCCTATTATCTAAGGCAGAAGCTGTTATAGCTGATTTATTTGGCTCAACATAAACAACATCATTTTGAGTTAAATAATAGACAGGTGAATTTAAAGATTCCTTTTTAGTCAAATCAATTCTAGTATAAACTTTTGTACCATTGAAATCTCTAATTACCAAAACATTATCTCTTTTCCCTTTAATGGTTAAGTCATTAGCTAATCCCAATGCCTCTAACACAGTTATCTGTTCTCCATTAACGAAATATGTACCAGGTCTACTTACTTCACCTAATACAGTGACAGAAAAATTCTTCAGTCGAATATTTATAATTGGATCTTTTAAATAAGGAGCTAATTTTTCAATTAATAAAGCTTTAGTTTCCTCAGGTGATAATCCAACAATTTTAATATTTCCTACAACAGGAAAATCAATTTCCCCATTTTTATCAATTATGTAATCAATCTGTTCCGGTCTCATTCCACCTTCACCAGCACCACTATATAAATTAAATGGTATACTGGGTTCTGGATCGAGCGTAGAAACATGAATCCCAACAACATCATCTATTTTAAATTTATTATTGTGATAATTGTCACTAACTATAGTTTCATAATCAGAAGCATTTTGAAAATAAACAACTTCTTTTTTTGAACCACATGAAGAAAATATCATAAGTCCGATAACTATTAAAACTAAAAATTAATATTAATTAATTTACTCATATTTGAAAGTATTTAAACTACTTGTATATTAGGATTCTACTACTTTTAATTTAATTTGTTCAAGTTTTTCTTCCGAATTATTATCTAACTCACATAAATCTGAATTTTTTGAAACATATTCTGGCACTATAAATTTCATTAATTTCACAGTATTTCCATTAAAAAACATGTTCGTAATACAAAGTTCATCAATTTTAGACCTTACAAAAGCATAATCTAAATCACGCACCTTACTTATTTTAATTTTCCTATGGTAAGTTGGAAGTGTATTCTCACCACTAGCCAATAGTTCTTCATATAATTTTTCACCTGGCCTCAAACCTGTAATTTTTATATCTATATCTTCTGGGTAGCGCAAACCTGACAATCTTATCATATTTTTCGCTAAATCAAAAATTTTAACGGACTCACCCATATCAAAAATAAAAATTTCTCCACCTTTACCCATTGCTCCAGCTTCTAATACTAGTTGAGAAGCTTCTGGAATAGTCATAAAATACCTAGTAATATCTTTATGTGTTAAAGTTAGTGGACCTCCTGTTTCAATTTGTTTTCTAAATAATGGAATTACAGAACCATTAGACCCTAATACATTTCCAAAGCGCGTTATAATAAATTTAGTTTTATTTTCTTGTTGCATACAACTAATATACATCTCTGCAATTCGCTTACTTGCACCCATTACGTTCGTAGGATTTACTGCTTTATCCGTAGACACAAAAACAAATTTTTCAACCTTATGAATAAGAGACAGATCAGCAACTGTTTTAGTCCCCGCAATATTAACTTTTATTGCCTCGTAAGAATTATACTCCATTAACGGAACATGCTTATATGCAGCTGCATGAAAAACTAGGTTAGGTTTATATTCTTCAAATATGCCATTTAATCTATTTTTATCACGTACATCACCTACTATAGGTATAAAATTATGAAACCCGTTTCTTTTCAATTCTTGCTGCAAATCATACAAAGCAGATTCCGCTTGATCTATAATTATCAAAGACTTGTAAGAATATGAACATATTTGTCGCACAATTTCACTACCAATAGAACCTGCACCCCCGGTAACCATAATTACCTTATCAGAAAGTTCGGAAGATATTTTACTATTTTTAATTGATATAGGAGCTCTATCTAGGAGGTCTTCAATTTGCACCTGTTTTATTTGAGATGCTTTTAATTCACCATTTATCCAATCTTCAACAGGTGGAACTATTTTCACCTTAACATCTAAATCAACAAAACTTTCTACTAAATTGGTTAATTTTTTAGGATCTATGTTTTGAATAGAAAATATTATTTCATCCACTCCATTTCTTGAGATAAAGTCTTTATTCAATGAAGCTTTATTATACACCTTTACGCCATTTATATTTTTACCGGCTTTCTGAATATCGTCATCAATATACCCCAATACCCTTACCTTACTTTTTGTATGATTCGTAATTGCATTATACGTCAATATACCAGCATCACCAGCACCATAAATCATTATATTTTTAGTAATTTTAAAATTACGATTAGTAAAATTACTATACAGCGATTTAAAAACATACCTAGCAGCAACTAGTTGTATAAAACTTAATAAGCTATAAATAATTATTATTGAAATAGGAATTGTTAAGTCCTCAACTAAGTTTAACTCTTTATTTAATAATATAATCAATATCACCAATATACTGGTAAGGCAAACTGCATTAAATATATTATATACATCTCTTATCCCCGTATGCCGAATAACTCCTTTATAGGATCCAGTAAAAAAGAATGAAACTAAAGAAATGACAACTACCAATGGTATTTGATATTTCAGTTGCGAAACATCAAAATTAAATGACAGATTGAATCGTATACAATAGGAAATTAAAAATGCAATAGAAGAAACTATTACATCGATAGTTAGAATAAACCATTTAGAAACAAATCTTTGCGAATTATTATTAAGATAACCTTGAATCATTTTACTGTTTTTTTGATTATTTCCACAGTTCTAAGTAAATCTTCTGTGGGTAAATTAGTGCCACTTGGCAAACAAATACCACGATTAAATAAATCTTCTGAAACACCATTATCATATGTAATTGCATCGTTAAATACTGGTTGCATATGCATTGGCTTCCATAAAGGGCGTGATTCAATATTCTCGGCATCTAAAGCATTTCTTATCTCTTCCCTAAGCTCAAATGATTTCGTTAGAATACATGTCAACCATCGATTTGAAAAATATCCTTTAGGTTCATCTAAAAATTCAATCGAATCAATATTCGATAGATGTTTAGCGTAAATTTCATAATTTCTTCTTCTCCCTTTAACACGTTGAGGCAGTACCTCCATCTGTCCTCTACCTATACCCGCAAGAACATTACTCATTCTATAATTATAACCTATTTGCGAGTGCTGATAATGCGGTGCAGAGTCTCGTGCTTGCGTAGCTAAATGAACAGCCCTATATTTTATATCTAAATTTTTAGTAATTAAAGCACCACCTCCAGAAGTCGTAATGATTTTATTACCGTTAAACGATAAAATAGAAATATCGCCAAAAGTACCACAATTTACTCCATTAAACATACTACCCAAAGCTTCTGCACTATCTTCTAAAACCGGGATATCATACTTTTCGGAAATTGCAGTAATTAAATCCACTTTATAAGGCATGCCATATAAATGTACTGCTATTATAGCTTTAGGTTTTTTACCTAATTGAATTCTTTCTAAGATACATTTTTCTAACAGAATAGGACAAAGGTTCCAAGTATCCTTTTCACTATCTACAAAAATAGGGTTAGCACCAACATAATAAATAGGATTTGCAGAAGCAGAAAAAGTAAAACTTTGACAAATTACATCATCTCCTTTACTAACACCAAGCAAGTTCAAACCTAAATGAATGGCTGCCGTGCCAGAGCTCAAAAGAGCTACCTTAGAATTATTACCTAAGAACAATTCTAAATCATTCTCAAAACCATCAACATTAGGTCCCAATGGAGCTATCCAATTTTGACTAAACGCCTCAGCTACAAAAGATTGCTCTGACCCACCCATATGTGGAGATGAAAGCCAAACTTTATTTTTATGAATGATTTCTACGCTCAAAATTTCTATTTAATTTAAATTGATACGACTAAATTAGCCATACATTTTCGATTGTTATTTCTAAAGTGAGTTTAATTCGTTTAATCATAAAAAAACTCGTTTAACTACAAAAAATTGTCCAATTAATGTTTAACTAATTTTAGAATGGACTATAAACTCTCATTTAATATGGTATGAATAAAATATTCAATGAATTTTATTACAAATGGTAAAGATAATACAATCAGAGAATTAATATTTAAATTTTATCAACCTATAATTAGCAAAACTCTAAGTAAAAAATCGTTAATCAAAAAATTCCTTTTTTAATATTTAGCTAGAATAGCAGTTAAATGGCTAAATACATAAAAACGTCTTAAGGCTATTTTAAAACCTATATAAATATATCATATATTTCATATGTTATAGAACGACTAATAAACCATTTTCAACGTAATATTTTACTATTAAAAAGCTTTTCAAGTTATCTTTGTATTCAAATTATTGAAAATGAAAACGTTTACCTCTATAGCTTATTTCATGACGATCTTTGCATCGTTAGTTACAAGTTTAACATTTGCCCAAACACCCTCAACTGAAGGAGAATGGAGCCCGGTTCTTAATATGGGCATTGTACCAGTTGCGGCCGCGAATCTTCCCGATGGCAGGCTGATCACATGGGCATCTAAATTTCCCGATACGTATACCGAGGTAGGCGACGGCATGACCTATACGGCGATTTTCGACCCGACTATAGGTCTGCACGGTCAGGCACTTCCCTTTACCCAGACCCCTACCAATCACGATATGTTCTGTCCCGGCATCAACAACCTGCCCGATGGCAGGATCCTGGTCGCAGGAGGCACCAGTAGCGAACGCACGACCATTTACGATCCAATAACGGAGAATTGGACAAGGGCGGCCGATATGAATATACCAAGAGGGTATCAGGGCAACGTTACGCTTTCCGACGGTTCTGTGTTTACGGTTGGTGGTTCTTGGAGCGGTAGTAACCTTCCATCGACCAACGGTGGCAAGAATGGAGAATTGTACACACCGGAGACTGGTTGGATTCTAAAGAATGGCATTAAAGGTAATGAGCTTTTTACTATTAATGACGCGACTGAAGAAGAACCAGGCCTTTACAGAATTGACAATCATGTATGGTTATGGGAAAATTCGAACGGTACCCTTTTTAAATTAGGACCTGGAGAAATGATGCAACGTATAGATCTTTCCGGAGATGGCTCAATGGTGAATGTCGGTCTACGTGATGATGATACCTACTCTATGAAGGG
>NZ_FZNV01000006.1 GCF_900188415.1 Maribacter sedimenticola
CCCGGCGGCGGACAAAGACCGTGATCTTCATCGTTAGCGGGCTGCAAATGTACACCCTATTTCCAAACCTACAAGGCTTTTTTTAAAAAAAATGAGGTTTTTTTTGGACCGCCATCTACCCCGCTGATTTACTGAACTTTATGGGAACGGAAAATACCCCTAAAGGATAAATAATACGCAACGTTCTGATAAACAACCTATTAAAACATACGGCCATTGCAACGGCGCGCTAACCGACATGTTTACAGCAGGTTGAGAAACGAGACCAGGCCCCTAGGAAAAGAAATTCCAGACTAGGCTTTCAAAAAAGCCCCAAAAACATCACCATTTCAAGAGTAAGGCATCATATAAAATACATCACACTACACTATACATATATACAAATTGTATACTGACCACTAAGAATACAAAAACCAACTAACTAATTATTATCTGCATTGCCCCCAGAACCAACCGAAAATAAATATACCTTATCATAACAATCACTTTTGCAACAACAAATCTATATTCTTAGAAGAAGAGACCTTAATCTATTGAATCAACGCGTAGAATTATAAAATAGACCTGCGTATAAATAGTATCGGCAAAACATAACCTTATACTATTGTGGACATGAATACAACATAGTATCTTTGGCACCTGAAAAGATTTACAGCATATGATCAAGATTACATTGCCAGATGGCTCAGTTAAGGAATTTGAACAAGGCACAACACCTATGGAGGTTGCCAAGAGTATCAGTGAAGGTTTGGCCCGTAATGTTATTTCGGCAAAATTCAATAATACTACAGTTGAAACCACCACTCCCTTGAAGTCAGACGGCAGCTTGATCCTCTACACTTGGAATGACAAGGAAGGTAAAACCGCTTTTTGGCACTCCACATCGCACATTCTTGCCCAAGCTTTGGAAGAATTATACCCTGGAGTAAAACTTACTATAGGACCGGCTATTGACAATGGCTTTTACTATGATGTTGATTTACCTGAAGGCGTTATCTCGGAAAAGGATTTTCCTGCAATAGAAAAGAAAGCTTTAGAGATTGCCAGGGGAAAACATGATTATAAATTACGGGAAGTTTCCAAGGCAGATGCATTAAAATTCTACAAAGACCAAGGGAATGAGTATAAAGTTGAATTAATTGAAAATCTAGAAGATGGCACCATTACATTTTGTGACCACGATACGTTCACCGATTTATGTAGAGGAGGCCATATACCCAACACAGGTATTGTAAAAGCCATAAAAATACTAAGTGTGGCCGGTGCATATTGGAGAGGCAATGAGAATAACGCCCAATTAACAAGAGTGTACGGCATATCCTTTCCAAAGCAAAAAGAATTAACAGAGTACCTTGAGCTTTTGGAAGAAGCCAAGAAAAGAGATCATCGTAAGTTAGGGAAAGAGCTGGAACTCTTTACATTTTCCCAGAAAGTAGGACAAGGTCTGCCCCTATGGTTGCCAAAGGGCGCTGCTTTGAGGGAGCGTCTGGAACAGTTCTTAAAAAAAGCTCAGAAAAAAGCAGGCTATGAAATGGTGGTTACACCACATATAGGTCAAAAAGAACTATATGTAACTTCTGGTCATTATGAGAAATATGGCGCGGACAGTTTTCAACCCATACACACCCCAAAAGAAGATGAGGAATTCTTACTTAAACCAATGAATTGTCCACATCATTGCGAAATATACAATTCCAAACCGTTCAGTTACAGGGAGCTACCCAAACGTTTTGCCGAATTTGGAACAGTATACAGGTATGAACAAAGCGGTGAACTGCACGGATTAACACGTGTACGAGGGTTTACTCAGGATGATGCCCATATATTTTGTACGCCCGACCAGTTAGACGAAGAGTTTAAAAACGTAATTGACCTTTCATTATATGTTCTTGGATCATTAGGATTTGAAAACTTTACAGCCCAAGTTTCCGTACGGGATTTAGATAACCCAGACAAGTATATAGGTTCTGTTGAAAATTGGGAAAAAGCGGAACAAGCAATTATCAATGCAGCGAAAGAAAAAGGTTTGGATTACATTATAGAAGCTGGTGAAGCAGCTTTCTATGGCCCTAAACTGGATTTTATGGTGAAAGATGCTTTGGGCAGGCAATGGCAATTAGGTACTATACAGGTAGATTACAATTTACCTGAACGATTTGACCTTACCTATAAAGGTAGTGATAATGAATTGCACAGACCGGTCATGATTCACAGAGCGCCATTTGGCAGTATGGAACGTTTTATAGCGCTATTATTGGAACATACAGGGGGTAATTTCCCATTATGGTTAACACCAGAACAGGCAATAATTCTTCCGGTAAGCGAGAAACATGAAATATATGCCCAAAAAGTTTTAAAATCCCTAGAAAATAACGAAATTCGCGCCCTTATCGATAATAGAAATGAAACAATCGGTAAAAAAATACGTGAAGCTGAAATGAGCAAAGTGCCATTCATGCTGATCGTAGGGGAAAGCGACGAAGCTGCCAACACCGTTTCTGTTAGAAAACACGGAGGTGAAGATTTAGGAGCTATAAGCTTAACCACGTTTACAGACTTGGTTAACACAGAAATAAATAGTACCTTAAAGTCGTTTAAAGAATAAAGTTTAACTAAAAATATTAAGTCATAGCAATACGTAAAAGATTTAGACCACAACCTAGAAGGGAAAATAAGAATCCCCATAATATTAATGAAAAGATTACGGCCCCTAAAGTTAGGTTGGTAGGTGACAATGTTGAAGTAGGTGTATATCCTTTTCCTCAGGCTCTTGAGAAAGCAGAAGAATTAGGTTTGGATTTGGTGGAGATTTCCCCAAAAGCAGACCCTCCTGTTTGTAAAATTATGGAGTATAAAAAGTTTTTATACGAACAAAAGAAGAGGGACAAGGCAATGAAAGCGAAAGCTTCCAAAGTTGTTGTTAAGGAAATAAGGTTTGGACCTAATACGGATGACCATGATTATGAATTTAAGAAGAAGCACGCGGAAAAATTCCTGAAAGAAGGAGCAAAGTTAAAAGCGTATGTATTCTTTAAAGGTCGTTCCATAGTATATAAGGACCAGGGAGAAATTTTATTGTTAAAATTAGCTTCAGAATTGGAAGAACTTGGTAAAGTAGAACAAATGCCAAAATTGGAAGGTAAGCGAATGACAATGTTCATAGCACCTAAGACCAAAGGAAAATAAGATTACGATCGGTTTAATACATATAAACCGTAACTATAAAAATACTGAACGCTACTTACGTTTGTAAGTAGCGTTCAGCATGCAAAGTGAGATAATTAAATAAATTAGGAAAAATGCCTAAACAGAAAACGAAATCCAGTGCCAAAAAGCGATTTAAGCTAACGGGTACCGGTAAAATTAAAAGAAAGCACGCTTTTAAGAGCCACATTCTTACGAAGAAATCTAAAAAGCGAAAGCTTGCTTTAACTCATGATACATTGGTTCACCAACATGATGTTAACAGTATTAAAGAACAGTTACGTTTAAAATAAGCGTTCTTTAAAAAGGTAAAATTATTAACCATGGAGTTAGGCCAAAAAAGTTCCTGAATAAATTAGGGCGCCTACTACAAAAAATTAGAAAAAAATGCCAAGATCAGTAAATGCAGTAGCTTCCAGAGCCAGAAGAAAAAAGGTGATGAAGCAAGCCAAAGGTTACTTTGGAAGACGTAAAAACGTTTGGACAGTAGCCAAAAATGCGGTTGAAAAAGCAATGTTATATGCTTATAGAGATCGTAGAAACAAGAAAAGAACGTTCCGTTCACTTTGGATTACCCGTATCAATGCAGGTGCCAGACAACATGGAATGTCCTACTCTCAATTTATGGGTAAAGTAAAAGCTAACAATATAGAACTTAACAGAAAAGTTCTAGCTGACTTAGCAATGAACCATCCAGAAGCCTTTAAGGCGGTTGTAGATCAGGTAAAATAAATTAATAACAATCTCACTTTATAAAAATCCGATTCTTTATGAATCGGATTTTTTAATTTTAGCTATAGCGGACTTAAATTCTTGCCAATCTATCAGCTCATCACCATTCTTATCATACCCTTCTATAAGTTTGGATGATACTATTCCGCGTAAAAAACCGCTTATTTCTGCCTCTTTTAACAGTTTTACGATTTCTTTTTTGGTCAATTTTTGATCATGATCTTCATCAAAATAATTAAAGGCCATTTCGGGTGTCGCAAAATGATTGGTTATTAATATCTGTATTTTATTTAAAATGGATTCTTCTGTAGTCATATTTTTTTATTTCAATTTCAAGTTAATAAAAAACTATATACCCCACGCAGTGAGAACAAGGTTTCTACCAGATGCATAGTTTCGATGTTCACAGAGATATATACCTTGCCATATACCCATATTTAGCCTACCATTGGTAATTGGTATCTGCACAGATGCCCCCATTAAAGACGCCTTTAAATGGGCCGGCATATCATCTGAACCTTCATAGTCATGTTTATAATAAGGAGCATTTTCGGGTACTACGATATTTAGATGACTTTCAAAATCATCACGAACAGTAGGGTCGGCATTCTCATTAATGGTTAAACTTGCGGAAGTATGTTTAATAAATACTTGGAGAAAACCCTGCTGAATATGTTTTAGTTCCGGTATGTTATCAATTATGCTTTGGGTAATGATGTGATAACCCCTTCTATAGGGTGTTAAGGTAAATTCCTTTTGAAATATCTTCATAATACTTTTATATCATTTGAGTGTAAAACTTTATGTATTCGTTCAATTACTAAACATACATGAAATATCTTTGTAATTAAATATAGGATGAATGGATTTATCAAAGATAAAAATGGTGGTAACGGATATGGATGGCACCCTTTTAAATTCTGACCATACAGTTAGCAATCAATTTTTTACTTTGTTTGAGAAACTAAAATCAAAGGGAATAGTATTTGTTGCAGCCAGTGGAAGACAATATAACAGTATTGTAGAAAAATTACACCCAATAAAGGATGATATAATCGTTATTGCGGAAAACGGTGGATTTGCCAAAAAACAGGAAACAGAACTAATAACCACTCCCCTGGTCAAGGAGCATATCTCCAAAATATTAAAAACCCTTGATCAAATACCAAATATACACGCCGTACTATGTGGAAAATATACGGCATTTACGGCAGGAAATTCAGCTAAGTTTACCCAAAAGCTAAAAGAATACTATACCGAATTTCAAATTTTGGATAATTTAAAGGATGTTGATCTGGAAATCATTAAAATTGCCATCTATCACTTTGAAAGTTCAGAGGCACATATTTATCCATTTGTAAAGCATTTTGAAAAAGATTTGAAGGTAAAGGTGTCCGGAGAAAATTGGTTGGACATCTCTAGTAATAATGCGCATAAAGGTTATGCCCTTAAAAAACTTATGCAAAATTACAATATCAAATCAGACGAGTTAATAGTTTTTGGTGATTATAACAATGATTTGGAGATGCTTGCTTTATCGGATTATGGTTTTGCCATGGCCAATGCACATCCTAATGTTAAAAAAATGGCCAATTACACCACATTAAGTAATGATGAGAACGGTGTGGAACATATTTTAGAATTATTGGTTAAATAGACCATTCAAAAAAACAATCCTACAAAAAATACACCTCTTTTATTGTTCAACAGCAGGTTTTAGCTCACTGGGCAAATACCCCATGGTCCTTTTAAAAGCTGTGGTAAAATGTTGGGGATTGGCGTAACCAACTTCATATGCGGCATGGGCAATGGATACACCATCTTGGGTAATAAGACTTTTGGCAAACTCCATACGTAATGCGGTAATATATTTGAAAACCGGCATTCCATATACTTTTTTAAAATCTCTTTTTAATTTTGTGGCATTAAATCCTGCAATTTCCGAGAGATCTAAAATTTTAAGTGGTTCTTTTAAATTATTACGAATATGTGCCTCTACCTTTACCAAAGCCAAATAATCCGAATTGAGTAATTTGACATTGTTTTTAGATATTTTTGCCGTATGCCTTCCCATCATAAAATCAATCAATAGTACGGTCAACTTACTTTCAAGATACTTTTTTCTTACCAGACCAGTATAGGGACATTGGATGATTTCATTGATATAACTACGTATCTGTGGGGGAATAAATTTACTTTTATCCCAAAGTACAAATGAATTAGAATTGGTTATGGCATCTTGCAATTTACCAAAACCGGTAGCAAAATCCGTACCCAAAAGATTTTGTAATAATTTTGGCTTTACATAAATTTCAAAAACCTTAATATTACTTTTAAAGAAAATATCCCTTCCTTCAGTTGTAGGATAATAGAACATATTACAATGGTTTTCAGGAATCTGTACTAAATATTTAATATGACTTAAAGGCTGATAGGAATATTCCCCTTCTAAGCTAAAATGAAATTTAATCAAATGCTCATCACTTTTGACCCTAATCTCTGAATCAAACTCAAAAAGCAATTTGTTGTTGGTAAAATCAATTCCAGTAATAAACGCAATTTCATCTTTATTGGAAACCTCTACCGTATTATATTGAACAGCATTATTGATGTAGGATCCCCTAAATAAATCTTTGGTACATATATTTTTATATAGAACCGGTCTCACTCCATTTTCGCTCCCTTTTATCATTACTTCCTTATGCGTATGTAAAAATTCTTTTTACGGTACTGCACCGTATGTTCCTGCTTTAGATTTGCAAAGGTATTTATTTAGACTAAATCTTAATAAATATAGACCGCTTTTTTATTTACATGAAAAATTTAATAACCCTTTTACTATTATCAACATTTTACACAGGTTTATCCCAAGTGCAAACAGGCACCATTACAGGCTCTGTCAAAGACCCTTCAGGTACACCAATGTCCTATGCCAATATTTTGATAGAAGGACTAAATCGCGGGGTGTTGACCAATGAGGAAGGCAATTTCAATCTATCTAATGTTCCATTTGGCAAACATACCATTGTGGTCTCGTTCATTGGATACCATACCAGGTCCAAGACAATAGAGGTCAATAAGGAATACACCGACATTCAGGTAAATTTTACTATTCAAGAAAACGTAGAAAATCTGGACGAGGTAACCGTAAACGGTAAAACTGAAAAAACAGCGCTAGAAACAAAAGGTTTTTCAGTAAACTCTATAGAAACCAAGGAGGCAGGACTTAGAAGTATCCAGACCAATGAATTATTAAATACGACTGTAGGTGTAAAAATACGTCAGAACGGAGGCTTAGGTTCTAATGTAGAATATAGTCTAAACGGATTGTCTGGTAGGTCGGTCAGTATATTCATAGATGGTATTCCTATTTCAATTTACGGTTCATCCTTTAGTTTAAACAGCATTCCCCCTTCAATGATCAAAAACATTGAAGTATACAAAGGAGTAGTTCCCGGACATTTATCAAGTGATGCCGTGGGCGGTGCTATAAATATTGTACTTCATGAAGGAGGTAAAAACAATTTGAACGCATCTGTTTCCTATGGTTCTTTCAATACCATACAGACCAATTTAAATGGCGCGTATAGATTTTCGGAATCTGGATTTACGGTAAAAGCATCTGCGTTTCATAACTATTCTGACAATGACTATAAGATATCTGGCAGGACAATTGTTGATATTGCACCCAATGGGGTACAGACACCCATTGTGGCCAGAAGGTTTCATGATGCATACCGTTCTACCGGCGGCATGGCCCAAATTGGTTATACCAATGTAGACTGGGCAGACCAGTTTTTAGTAGGATTCACCGCCTCTGATGAATATAAGGAAGTACAGCACGGCACATTTGTGACCATATCTCCTTATAATGGAAGATTTTTGGAGTCAGACGCTCTATTGGCCAATCTTACCTATCAAAAAAAGAATCTTCTTGCCAAGGGTCTGGATTTGAATATCACCGGGGTTTATGGTAAACGCAACCGTGTTATAAATGACACCGTAGCACAAGCATATACTTGGGCAGGAAAAAGATTGGTAGGTTTTGATGGGGAATATTTGGATTATATCTGGAATTCACAAAATGAAAATGGACCCACCCTTGCAAATATAGAACGAAAAGTAGCCTCGGTACGCTCTGGTCTGTCCTATACCGTTAACGACCATCACAAAGTATTGTTCAACCATGTATATAGCGGTGTAGATAGGGAAGATAGTGATGAAATGGTATCGTTATTGGAAAATACCTTTCAGCAAACCAGTGATTTGTACAAGAATATCTTTTCGCTTAGCTATGAACTAAATACGTTTGAGGATAAGTTTAAGCTCAATGCTTTTGGTAAACATTATTGGCAGAAGGTCCTAAACACAAAACCCGTCTTTAATGAGGACAATACAGCAGTAATCGATGAAATTTATCAAAGCGATAACGATTATACCGGTTATGGTTTTGCCGCATCCTTCATAGTAATTCCTACAATAACCTTATTGACATCAGCAGAAAAAGCGATTAGATTACCAAGCGAAAATGAGGTATTTGGTGATGCGGGGGACAATTTATTACCAAATCTTTCCATTAAACCAGAAACCAGTAACAATCTAAATATTGGGTTTCGCTTAGGAAAGTTCAACTTTAACAAACATGCTGTTACCCTGTCCTCTAATTTCTTTGCACGAAATATTGAAAATAGAATAGGATTACCCGCCAATGCAGACGGACTTAGGGAAAGTGATGAGTTCATTCAATACACCAATTTGGAAAATACGGCAGAGTCCAAAGGAATTGAAGCAGAATTCTTTTACACCTACGACAATAATTTAGGGTTTAATTTCAATGTAACCCGGATGAGCTTGACAACTGTCAACTCTGGCGTAGAAACCAATGTACCCAATGTGCCATTGTTTACCATGAATGCCGGATTACGATACACCCTAAAGGATGTTTTCCAAACAAACTCTATACTAAACCTGTTTTATAACACATACTATACCGATGAATTTACGTTCAAATTTGCGGCAGGGACCAATACTACAGGAGAGGAAGAATTTTTAATTCCGGAACAAGTATCACATGACTTTGGGCTAAGCTATACTTTTCCCAAGAAAAATTTTGTAATGAGCTTTGATGTCAAAAATATTTTTGATCAAGCTACTTATGATAATCTTTCAGTACAAAAACCAGGCAGAGCTTTTTATCTAAAATTGAATTACATAATCAATAATTTTTAATCATTTAAATAGAATCAAATATGAAACTAAATTTTTTAAACTTTAAAACCTTAGCTTCTATCATACTGGCTACCGGTCTAATGACCTCTTGCAGTAGCGACGATACAATAATAGATACAGATCCCGAAACAGAAACTCCAGATACGGAAGAACCTGTTGAGCAAGATTCAAGGTGGATTACCATTGCCGGTGCAAAAATGGGAGAAAACCCGGGTGATGGCAATGGGGGAACTTTGATCTATTCAGTTACAAGTGAAGATGCCAAGGATCCATCCGTACAGATTGATCCGTTTAACAATGGCTTTGTAGCCCCTTCCAATAGAACGGCAAGATTACAATCCTCAGAGGATGGAAATACAATTTTTAACATCAGTTATGCAGGGGATACCGGTGGAAATTATACTAAATATACCGTTGACGGTGGCGGAACATTTACCCAAACAGGATCAGAGATCAGTATTGCCCCATATGTAGGGACCGCACCAAGATGGATAAAACTTTTTGATGGAGATAAAACAGGAGCTGCAGTATATGTGGATACTGAACATCAAGTGGATGATAACGGTACTCCTGACGATGTAACGGACGACACCTATCTATACACCAATTCTACCATTGGCGTTGTGACCTTAGATTTGGTAGATTCCCAAATCAATAACTTTGAAGAGCATGTTCTTACCTTAAGCGATGAGGAATCAGCTGCAGGATACTACATTTCAAGAATAGATATGCCTACTTTAAATGCTGCCGGAAATAAATTATATATTGGTGCACGTGTTAGCAAGATCGATCCCGCGACCTTAGAAAATGATAGTGACTATGAAATTTTAGGCTCTAAAACTATTGTTTTGGATTACCCTTCATTATTAAACCCAACAGTCATTACATCTACTATTGGTCATGGTAACACCAACGGGTACCGTAGTATCAATGCCTTTGAATATAGCGGTAGTGTGTACCAAGCCAACCAAGGAGATCCAGAGGGTTCTTATATCTTGAAAATTAACGCTGATAACACCTATGATGATACTTACGACTTTAATCTGGACGAAGCCTTGGGTGTTACCGGTGCCTATGTATTGGCCTGGAGACCTGCTGCAAACGGTAAGGCGGTTTTGGCTTATCGCCATGAAGGCTCTGAAGAGGGTGTTGCAGGAGCTCAAGGGTTCTTTGCATTGGTAGACCTAAACGCAAGAACGGCTGTTAAAATTGACGATATACCTTATGACCCAGATTTCTATTTATTTCAATACCAAGGTTTTGTAGTTGAGGGTTCTGAAATTTATTTGACTCAAGGTGCCGTAGGAGAGAATGGTAACATTTATGTTGTAGATACCGAAACCGGAGAAGTGACCAAAGGAGCAGAGTTGATCAATGCTACGGGAAGCCATTTTATTGGTGTATTCTAAAAGTAGCATGCCTATTTTACAGTAATTTAAGTATACGCAAATAAAAACCGTTGCCACAAGTTGTGGCAACGGTTTTTTAATTTTTGGAGATAATAGATATTATCAGGTTTTTTGTTTCTTTTTTCTGGCGGCAGGGAATAATACATTGTTAAGAATTAATCGATATCCCGGGGAGGTAGGATGTAACTCCAATTCCGTTTTAGGATCCCCTACCCTGTGTTGGTAATCCTCAGGATCATGGCCTCCGTAAAAAGTAAAAAATCCTTTTCCTTTAATACCATGAATATATCTTGCCTCTTCATTAATTTTGTTTTCCCCTAAAACCATGACCGTTGGTTTAATCTGGCTCCGGGTAAATGCTGTAGTCTGTCCCATAAAACCCTTGACCAAAGAAGTATGGTTTTGACAGAGCATGGTAGGAACGGGATCCCATTTTGCGGAAAATTCCATTAACGAAAAATAATCGGATTCCTTAGGTACATTACCTCTCTTGGTGGTCATATCAATTGATGAGAACTCATATTTTAATGGGCTACGTTCCAAAATAAAATCGGTAAAGGCAAAAGTTTTTCCAAAATCCAAACTAGCTTGATAATTGGGGTCTGAAGCATCACCATCAAACATAGGCTCAACAATATCAATACCATCTGCAGCCAAGGCAATGTCAAAACTATCGGTAGCGGAGCACATGGCGAACATGAAACCACCGCCTATTACATAGTTTCTGATTTTTAGTGCAACGGCCCTTTTTTCTTCGGAAACCTTATCAAAACCCAGCTTTTTTGCCAATTTTTCCGCATTCTTCTTTCCTTCAATATACCAAGGGGTTGCCCTATATGCCCCATAAAACTTACCGTATTGACCCGTGAAATCCTCATGATGAAGATGCAACCAATCATACAATGCCAACTTGTCCCCCAAAACCTCCTCATCATATATAGTGGTATAAGGTATTTCCGCATAAGTCAGGGCCATGGTAACCGCATCATCCCAGGGTTGGTTATCCTTTGGGGAATAAACCGCAATCCTAGGTGCCTTTTCCAGAATGACCGCATCTTGGTTCTTGGCGGGACTACTAATTTCATCAAGGATAGAATTGGCCTGACCATCGGACAGCACCTCAAAACTTACTCCTCTTATTTGACATTCCTTTCGTATACTTTCACCATCTGGCAATAAAAAGGACCCCCCACGATAATTGAGCAACCACTGCACTTTTTGTTGTTTGGACAATACCCAATACGTAATGCCATACGCTTTTAAATGATTTTTTTGGCTATCGGCATCCATTGGAATAAGAATGGATGATGCTTTCAATTGAACGGAAAAAAACAGGATAAAAACTAAAGTTACAATTTTGGACATATGGGATAGTTCAAGATAGCTATTCAAAGATATGGTAAAATCTTTGGCATTGCATTTATGCTCTCGTTAAAGCCGTTATAAATATATAACGTTCTATTTAGGTCTTCAATTGCCAAAAAATAAAAAAGCCTCTTTTAAAGAGGCTTTTAACATGTGTTATTTCCGCTTTTAAAAAGGAACGTCATTATCCTCATCAAAATCTGGACCAGCGTTCATACTACTACCAAAAGCATCATCTGCACTCGGTAAATTTTTGGTTATAAACGGGTTTTCCTCATTGGCGTTCATTTTTGATTGAAATTCAAAAGGGGAATCAAAATCATCAAGGTTATCAAATTTACCTTGGTTACCAATAAATTTCAGTCGTATGTTTTCCAGACCACCATTTCTATGCTTGGCTACAATAAATTCTGCCTGCCCTTGTGTTGGGGTGTGTTCCTCATCGTCCCACTCCTCTATTTTATAATATTCCGGCCTATAGATAAAGGAAACGATATCCGCATCCTGTTCAATGGCCCCAGATTCCCTCAAATCCGATAGTATTGGTCGTTTACTTCCCCCACGCGTTTCCACTGCACGGGACAACTGAGACAAAGCAATTACGGGTACGTTAAGTTCTTTTGCCAAAGCCTTTAAGTTTCTTGAGATGGTAGAAATTTCCTGTTCACGGTTTCCTCCTTTTTGCGATCCCCCGGCAGTCATTAATTGCAAATAATCAATCATGATCATTTTAATACCATGTTGTGATGCCAGCCTTCTAGCTTTTGCCCTAAGGTCAAAAATAGAAAGTGATGGTGTATCATCAATAAACAACGGGGCTTTTTCCAAGGACTTTACCTTAACGTTCAATTGCTCCCATTCATGTTTTTCCAATTTACCGGTTCTCAGCTTTTCTGATGAAAGTCCCGTTTCCGAGGAAATCAATCGAGTAATCAACTGTACAGAGGACATCTCCAACGAAAAGAAAGCTACCGGTGTATTTGAATTCACTGCCATATTCCTTGCCATTGATAACGTCAAGGCGGTTTTACCCATACCCGGTCTTGCAGCCACAATGATCAAATCACTTGGTTGCCAACCTGATGTAAGTTTATCCAATTTATCAAATCCGGAAGGAATACCGCTCATACCCTCTTTTCCGGCAATTTCCTCGATTCGTTTTTTGGCCTGTATTACCAAATCCTGGGCGGTTTCCGCAGAACGTTTTAAGTTTCCCTGGGTAACGTCATATAATTTAGATTCCGCAGCATCCAATAGGCTAAAGACATCTGTACTTTCATCATAGGCCTCTTCAATGATCTCTCCTGAAATTTTAATTAAACTACGTTGTATAAATTTTTGTAGAATTATACGAGCATGAAATTCAATATGGGCGGAAGAAGCTACTTTTTGGGTAAGTTTTATCAAATAAAAATCGCCCCCACAGGCTTCTAATTTACCTGCTTTCTTCAATTGTGAAGAAACGGTTAATAAATCCACAGGTTGTGATTCCTCAAAGAGGATAAAGATGGCTTCGTAAATAAAACGGTGCGCGTCCTTGTAAAAAACATCTGGATGTAAAATATCTATTACTTCATCCACACCTTTTTTATCTATCATCATAGCACCAAGCACAACCTCCTCTAAATCAACAGCTTGCGGTGGAATTTTACCCCTTTCGAGGTTAATAATAGTAGATTTGTCGATCTTGCGACCCACAATAGGTTTAGTGTTCTCCATAGTACGAAAATATACAATTAACCTTTAGTTAACGTTAAAAATCGTCATTACGATGTTCACAGTTGACTAACAATTGCTTGTTAATAAATTACAAATTTCTGTTGATAAGATAAAAAAACCGAGGAATAAAATCCTCGGTATATTTTTAAGTTGCCTAAATTGCAGATTAGCCGTTGAAAACACCCATTTGGGCATATTTTTCCATTCGCTGATTTACCAATTCTTTTGGTGATAACTTTTGCAATTGCTCAAAATGGGAAGCAATTTTATTTTTTACGGTCTCGAACGTTTTTTCTCTGTTTGCATGTGCACCACCTGCAGGTTCCCTTACAATTTCATCGATCAGTTTCAATTTTTTCATATCGGTAGCGGTCAGCTTCAAGGCTTCGGCAGCTCTTTCCTTATATTCCCAGCTTCTCCATAGAATAGACGAACAGGATTCCGGAGAAATTACGGAATACCATGTATTCTCCAACATTAGTACCTTATCACCTACACCTATACCCAATGCTCCTCCAGATGCTCCTTCACCAATGATCACTACAATGATCGGCACCTTAAGGCGGGTCATTTCCAAAATATTGCGTGCAATTGCCTCTCCTTGTCCGCGTTCCTCTGCCTCAATACCTGGGTAAGCACCAGGAGTATCAATAAAACATACAACGGGCACTTGGAACTTTTCTGCCGATTTCATTAGCCTTAAGGCCTTTCTATATCCCTCTGGATTGGCCATACCAAAATTACGGTATTGGCGTGTTTTTGTATTATACCCTTTTTGTTGGCCAATGAACATAAAACTTTGATCATTGATTTTTCCAAGACCACCGATCATGGCCTTATCGTCCTTAACGTTACGATCGCCATGCAGCTCTAAAAAAGTATCTCCACAAATGGCCTTAATGTAATCTAAGGTATAAGGTCTATTTGGATGTCTAGAAAGCTGTACGCGTTGCCAAGCAGTAAGGTTCTTATAAATTTCTTTTCTAGTATCAGCAAGTTTTTTCTCTATCTGTTTGCAAGTCTCCGTAACGTCTACATCACTTTCTTCGCCAATTATCATGCACTTGTCCAATTGTTCTTCCAATTCTTTAATAGGAAGCTCAAAATCCAAATATTCCATATTTCAATAAAGTTTCATTAGTTGTCAGGCCAAAGATAAAACTTTAATACCTAAATTTTAGGTACCCTTTTTTTAATATTTGCCCTTTGTTTTAAAATACCGTTTGCTATGACCGTTAAAAGAATGATACAAGCCCCAACATAGAACATTGGTTTCATTTCCTCTTCTGTACCAAAGATGAACCATGCCAATAAAATACCGTATACAGGTTCCAAATTTGTAGTCAACATGACCGTATACGGGGTAAGTACGCGCATAATTTTTACCGATGCGATAAATGCATAAGCAGTGCAAATAATTGCAAGGATTAACAGATAGACCCAATCCATGCTGGTTAATTGAACGAGGGACATATTCAAATCACCTTTGATAAGCAATACTACACTTAAAAAAACCACACCAATACCAAGTTCATAAAAGGATATCACAGAAGGTTTATGCGTTTGTACCAGTTTACCGTTGATCAGTGAGAATACCGCGGCTAAAAATGCAGAGATCAAAGCGATAACCATACCATACATATATTGTGTTTCTACCTTAAAAATTAAATAGAGCCCAATAATTACCAACAGACCAAAAAATATCTCATAGGTTATGATTTTACGTTTATACCAAAACGGTTCCATAAGTGCCGTAAAAAAGGCTCCTGTAGACATCATGGCCAAAGCAACGGATACAGTAGATACCTTGATGGCCAAAAAAAAGGTTACCCAATGCAAGGCAACCACTATACCACCAAGCAATAACCAAACAAAAGTTTTTTTGGAGACTTTAATGTTAAATTTAGAAAAGTAGATATATAAGGAAATAAACAATGTAGCAAGCCCCATTCTTGACCATACCAACGGAAGGGAATCTATAGTTATAAGTTTCCCCAAAATTGCGGTAAACCCCCATATAAATACAATGAAATGTAAATGTAGCAGATTTTGTAATCTATCTTTTGGCATTTTGTAGCAGGTAAAAGGCCAAACAACCAAATATTACATTGGGTATGGTTACGGCAAGTAATGGTGAAAAACCGGATTGCTCTGCAAGGGTACCAAATACCTTGTCAAAAAAGATAAACACAAAGGCCACCAAAATACCAAACGCCAAATTAACACCCATCCCCCCTCTCCTTTTGACCGATGATACCGCCACCGCTATCAATGTTAAAATAAAAGCAGTGAGTGGCAATGCCCATCTTTTATACTTTACAAGTACGTACGTATTGATATTTGAAGCTCCCTTTCTTTTTTGGTCCTTTATAAAGGTATCCAACTCAAAAAGGTTTTTGGTTTCCGCCACATATGATACCGGAGTAAGGTCGCCTATATCAAAGGCAAAAATTGTATCTAACCGTCGTTTACTTTCCAGAATAGCCGTATCGCCAACAATTTTACGTTTTTTGTATGAAGTTAACCTATAATTAGAATCTTTCTCTACCCATCTTATGTTTGCGGCAGAAATCTTGAACTCCAACTCATTGTTCTCATCAAAACGTTCAAAAGTAAAGTTGTGTCCCAATTGCCTGGCAGGGTCAAAACTGCTTACATAGATAAAATCGGTTTCATTGAGCTGATTAAAAATATTGTTTGTTACACGATCTTGTTTGCCTTTTTTAAGGTATTTATATTTAAACTCATTGAACCCTACACTTGCATTGGGCACAATGAACATTGTCATAAAAAACATTACAATAGCAATTAAGGAGGCCCCAATTAGATAAGGTCTTAAAAATCTACTATAGGAAACCCCAGAACTTAATATGGCCACAATTTCGGTATTGTTTGCCAACTTTGAGGTAAAGAAAATAACGGACAGAAATAAGAAGATAGGAAACAATAGGTTTCCTATATAAATGGTAAAGTTTACATAATACATTACAATCTCGTTCAGCGGAGCCTCATTGTCTATCATCTTGCCAATTTGCTCAGCCAGGTTCACCATAATACCAATGGGAATGAACAAGAGCAGCATTAACGAAAATGTCGCCAAGTAACGTTTTAATATGTATCTATCTATTATTGAAAGCATTACAGCCTTTTATCCATTTGTTTAACCATCATATCCTTCCACGTTTTAAAATCGCCTTCTATTATATGCCTTCTGGCTTCGCGCACCAACCACATATAGAACCCTAAGTTATGTATTGTTGCAATTTGTTTGCCCAAATATTCATTTGCCGCGAATAAATGTCTTAAATAAGCCTTGGAATACTCACGGTCAACGAATGTGGTTCCCATTTCATCAAGGGGAGAAAAATCATCTTCCCATTTCTTATTCTTAATGTTAATGGTACCATGAGCAGTAAACAACATACCATTTCTAGCGTTTCTGGTAGGCATAACACAGTCGAACATATCTATACCCAACGCTATATTCTCCAAAATATTGATCGGTGTTCCTACCCCCATTAAATACCTTGGTTTATCTTCTGGCAAAATTTCACAGACAACTTCCGTCATTCCGTACATTTCCTCTGCCGGCTCACCTACGGATAGCCCGCCAATAGCATTGCCTTGTGCTCCTGCATTAGCTATATATTCCGCAGACTGTCTTCTTAAATCCTTATAGGTAGAACCTTGTACAATAGGAAAAAAAGTTTGTTCGTAATCATACTCAAAAGGTGTTTTTTCCAAATGTTTTATACACCGGTCCAACCACCTATGTGTCATATGCATGGAGCGCTTGGCATAATTATATTCACATGGATAAGGGGTACATTCATCAAAGGCCATTATGATATCCGCACCAATAGTACGTTGAATCTCCATCACATTTTCTGGAGTAAACATATGCATGGAACCATCTATATGGGACTTGAACTTTACCCCTTCCTCTTTTATCTTTCTATTGGCCGATAATGAATATACTTGATAGCCCCCGCTATCGGTCAAAATATTCCTGTCCCAGCCCATAAATTTATGAAGACCCCCCGCTTTTTTTAATATATCCGTTTTGGGTCTTAAAAAAAGATGGTAGGTATTGCCTAGAATAATATCTGGATTGATTTCTTCCCTTAATTCTTTTTGGTGCACCCCTTTTACAGAGGCAACGGTGCCTACCGGCATAAATATTGGGGTTTCAATAACACCATGATCTGTTACCATGGTACCTGCCCTAGCCTTGGATTGTGCATCCGTTTTGTGTAATGTAAATTTCAAATTGTCTAAATATAAGTGCAAATATAATGAACTGCACGTGGTAAAAACTTAATAAAAACCAAAGATGTTCATCTAAAAAGCAATAGAAAAAATATAATTAATAACTCAAAAAAATGAAGATCAACCCAAATGCTTTGTTAAACAATAAAGAAATAACCTGCACGTTTTGATGGTATAACGAGAAAGGGAACCTTTGGTATTGTTATTGCTGATGGTTCCTTATAAAAAATGACAAATATGAAAAAAACAGTTTTAATAGTTTTTATGGCTCTTTCTGGTCTTTATACAATGGCTCAGGGCGAATTTGGTTTAAAGGGAGGTTTAAACTATAGTGCAAACGGCGATTATTTTGAGTCTGCCGGTGACGCTGCCAGAAATCCTGATAGAAATGTGGGATATCATTTAGGGGTTTTCGGTAAGATAGGAGCATCTAAAGTATATGTTAGACCAGAATTGGTCTATACAAAGACAAAATCTGATTATGACGGCAATGATTTTGATATGAGCAAATTAGATGTACCGGTACTTTTGGGCATTAATGTTATAGGACCATTACATGTATTTGCCGGACCGGCCTTTCAATATATCCTTGACACTGAATTTGACGGAATTACCATTGATGATGTAGAAAATGACTTTTCCGTAGGAATGAATATAGGAGCCGGTGTAAATCTAGGAAAACTAGGTATTGATCTACGTTACGAAAGAGGATTTAGCGATAACGAAGCTTCTTTTATCAATACCAATATTACCAATGTAGGTCCTAGTAGAATTGATACAAGGCCAGACCAGTTGATATTGAGCTTATCCTTGGCGCTATAAAATTATTTTAAAAGCATAAAAAAGCCTCCTAAAATTTTAGGAGGCTTTTTTTGTACTTAATAATGAGCTGTTACAGATCATTGTCCAAATGATCAGGAATACCATCTTTATCCGTATCTGGAAATTGCACAATTCCTTTGTCATCTTTCACGATAACACCATTAATCTTTATTTCATCGATAGTAGGTATACCATCATTATCATCATCAGAATCATTATAATTTGGTAAATAAACGGTTAAACCTTCCAAATCATCATCCGTATTATCGTCGTTTAAATTTCCGTTACCGTTAAGATCTTCTTGAATGGAAGGTATTCCATCCCCATCAAAATCAAAATCCGGTTCGTAGGCAAAAGCATCAATCTTAAAAACTAACGGACTATATTTTGGAGCAACTGACAACCTGTTTTGTAAATCATCAAAATAACCTAGGGCAGAAGGTATAAAAATGGCACCAATTCCATAACCATCATACGTAACCGTACCATCACCTACTTCAATAGGTCCCTGTCCTGTTTGAAAATTTTTCATTCCATTACCAAATCCCCTTACAACCCCAGACAGGTTAAAAACCGTTGGTTGGTTGGTAGATGCATCGAACAACGTTCCATCCAACAGCGATCCTTCATAACGGATAATAACATTATCACCAATTGTAGGCTTACCCTCCTTGATTCCCTGTCTTACGACCAGTGTATACAATTTAACGGTCATTACCTCATCATCATCCCTGCCAAAATCCGAAGATGCCACGGTAAAGGTTTCTGTAATTAAATTTTTACTGTCAAAAATGGATTCCTTGCCCTCATTATCCCCTGCTATGGTGTCAAATTTAATTTTGTAATCAAAACCATCTGGCGGAGTTTCAAACTCCTCTTCATTGTAGAAATGTGTTTTTAAAAATTCAATGATTTCTGCATCGTCCTCTACCGCTACCTCACTAAGTAATCTTGGCGGTACAATTTCCCCAATAGGGTCATCATCCTTCTTACAGGAACTTATAACAAAAAAACCGGCAATTAATAAATAGGCATATTTCAAATTCATCAAAAATCTTATTTAAGCGCGCAAGATACAATTTTCCCCTATTTTTGTTGAGAAGTTAACAAAGAATTGTAGCAACATGCGCATAGATAAATTCTTATGGAGCACCCGTTATTTCAAGACCAGGAACATTGCCTCTACGGCATGTAAAAAAGGGCATGTCAAAATAAATGGCCAAACGGTTAAGCCTGGTAGGGAAGTTTACCCAATGGATGATATTATAGTACGCAAAAACCAGATAGATTATAAATTTACCGTACTGGATATTCCTAAAAGCAGGGTTGGTGCAAAGTTGGTAGACATTTACCGTAAGGATACTACACCTAAAGAGGCTTTTGAACATAACGAGCTTTTGCAATATTCCAAGGATTATTACCGTAAAAAAGGTATAGGACGGCCCACCAAGAAAGACCGGCGTGAAATTGATGAGTTTTTGGACGCCCCTGCGTTAGGCGATACCGCAGAAAGACCAGAAGCCTTAAATACACCCAAAGACGAAGAAGAATAAGAATACTTTTAAAAACAATAGTATCTTTATTACTTATAGATAAATTGCATGGAACACACAATACTCTCCCATTTACAGATCAAGCATAAAATTGAGCGAATTGCCTATCAGATCTATGAAGCAAACGTTTCTGAAGAAGAAATTATCATTGCCGGCATTGAAGGTGGCGGGTTAAATTTTGCAAAAAAAATTGCGACCACCCTCCGCAAGATAACGACGGCCAAAATTACACTATGCAAAGTAATGATGGATAAAAAGAATCCTTTACAAAGTGGAGTATCCACTTCTATTGATGAAAAGGAATTCATGAACAAATCCGTAGTAATTGTAGATGATGTCCTTAACTCCGGCACTACATTGATCTACGGGGTGCATCATTTTTTAAAAACCCCATTAAAACAATTGAAAACCGCCGTTCTCGTGAACAGAAACCATAAAAAATATCCTGTAAAAGCAGATTATAAGGGCATTTCATTATCAACGTCACTTCAAGAGCATGTAAACGTACATTTTGAAACCAAGAACGATCGGGTTTATTTAGACTAACATACCAATGATTTCTTCTGCCAAGGCGGAAGGTGTACGTTGATTGCCCTTTAATTTCTGATGGGCCATGTTATAAAAGTAGCTACGCTCAAATAAGTGCTTACCAATAAACTCTTGCACTTCTTCATTGGCAAGATGGGCGATTATAGGTCTATGCTCCTTTTCCTGCTTTAGCCTATTTGTAAGTTCGTCTATATGGATATTTAAATAAAATGAATTTTTGGTTTGCTGGTTTACCAATTGCATATTATCACCAAAACAAGGTGTACCACCGCCCAATGAAAGCACAAAATTATCTTTCCGTAAAAAAATATCAGCAAGATATTCACGTTCCTTTTTTCTGAAATAAAGCTCTCCACGTTCTCTGAATATATTTGCAACGGTCATTTTTTCCTGCTCCTCTATATACTCGTCCAAGTCTAAAAATTTAATACCTAAATGGTTAGCAACAATTCTACCTATGGTAGTCTTTCCACTGCCCATATACCCCAGCAATACTATTTTCATATTCTCCATTTGCGCAAAATTGAACTAAAATAAAGGGATTTCAAAAAAAAATGAATTTATCTTGAAAAGGGTTTGCATAATAAAGTAATCGACTTATATTTGCACCCGCATTGAGGGAAATAATCTTGATATGTTTTAGACCTGGTAGCTCAGTTGGTAGAGCATCTCCCTTTTAAGGAGAGGGTCCTGGGTTCGAGCCCCAGCCAGGTCACCAGTAAATAGTAGCCTCTTCAACAAAAAGAGGCTTTTTTATTGCAACATGTGACCTTTTTTTTTGGAATTGGAATACATGATTTTGTTCTTTTTATTTTGACCTGGTAGCTCAGTTGGTAGAGCATCTCCCTTTTAAGGAGAGGGTCCTGGGTTCGAGCCCCAGCCAGGTCACTTTATCTCCCTGTACAGCAACCTTCTTAAAAGGTTTTTTTTACCCAGCAAGCTACATTACTACCATTGATATTTGAAAATCTGCGCTCTAGCAACGGACAAGGTAAACTTGTTTACAATAGTATAATCTTACCTAAAAAGTTATTGTACTCTATTGGTTATAGGAAACGAAAATCCTTTAGCAACTATTTAAAAATAGTGACCAGAACTATTAAATACGCATACCGATCCTAAGGCTTACACCTTACTTATTTTTATACAATCCAAATTTAAATACATAAATATCAGCAATTTAAATTGTTTCTAAAACAACTGAAATTTATATTGGAGAGAATTTAAAATGATTTGTTATGTCGATAAGATTAGGTAATAGCTGTATTAATTGTGAAAATTTATTGGAAGGCAACACCTGTAAAGTACATGGTGTCAAGGTAGGCAATAGCTATACGTGCGATAGTTTTGAAATGAAGGCCGCTTTAAAGGACGATACTAACTGTATAACCTGTGTACGGTACGAATCTAGCGATTGTGCCAACCCGCAAAAGGCAGCCCCTGGTATGTCTTGTAGCCATTGGGCACCGCAAAACGCAACAGCATAGCGTAAAAAACTTAAAAACACATAATTAAAAAGGTCGGCTGTAATAGCCGACCTTTTTAATATTAATAGTATAGGATTAATCATTTAAGCCTCACAACTTGCACATTCTTTCTTTTGTTTGAACTTCTGCGCTGCGTTCATACTATGCTGATAGTATAATGACTTAAGACCAAGTTTCCAGGCCGTTACATGAATTTTATTGATTTCCTTAACAGGCATGTCCGGATGTACAATAATATTCACGGATTGTCCCTGATCAATATGGTTCTGACGATTTGCCGCTTGGTATATAATATCCATCTGGTCTATCTCTGAATAGGTTTTGAATACATCTTTCTCCAAATCCGAAAGGAAATCCAAATGCTGAACAGACCCATCACGATCACGGATACTATGCCATACTTCTGTAGTATTTTTGCCCTTTTCCTCTAAAAGCTCCATTAAGAACGGATTCTTGATGGTAGTCTTTACTTTGGCTATGTCCTTTACATAAATATTTGACCAAATAGGCTCTATACCTTGCGATACTTGCCCTAGGATAAAGGCAGATGATGTGGTTGGTGCAATGGCGTTCAGGGTTGCATTTCTTCTACCATAACCTTTAAGCACTTCTGGCTCACCAAATTTAACGGCCAGCTCCTCTGATGCCTTGTACGATCGCTCTTTAATACTTTTGAAGATCTCACTATTTAAATTATAGGCTTCTTGGCTGTTAAAAGGCAAACGTTTTGATTGAAGTAAGGAATGCCATCCTAGAACACCAAGACCCAAGGAACGGTTATCCTTTGCAAAATTATATGCACGTTCCATAAAGAGGAAGGTCTGCTTGTCCTCTCTACTATCAGAATCACGGTAACGTTCCAATTTCTCAATGAATTCTGTAATAACGGCATCTAAGAAATAAACCATAGTTTCCACAGCATCTGTATTCTTCCACTTGTCATAATGTAATACGTTTACTGAAGATAACACACAAACAAAAGACCAATTATCATTTGAAGGCAACATGATTTCCGTACACAGGTTACTTGCGTAGATAGGCAAATTCTTGTCCTTATACACATCTGCAGCACCATTATTGGCATTATCGCTAAAGAACACGTAAGGGTACCCCATTTCTCCTCTTCGTTGCAACACCTTTGCCCATATTGAACGTTTTTCGGTATCCCCATCGATCATTTGTTGCATCCACTCATTGGTAACGGTAACACCATGGGTAAGTTCTTGAATTGGGTTACCTTCCGTCCCTATTTCCAAAAATTCCTTAATATCCGGATGCTCTATAGGCAAGTACGGTGAAAATCGACCCCGACGGACCGAGCCTTGGCTTACAACATCTACCATAGACTCAAAAAGCTGCATGATATGCACGGCCCCAGATGCTTGTCCGTTATTTTTTACTTCTGCGCCACGGTGTCTTATTTTACCGAAATAACCAGAAGTTCCGCCTCCTAGTTTGGACATCATACCAACTTCTGATTGGGTATATAGAATATTACCCATATCATCGCCAATATGTGATCCAAAACAACTGATCGGCAGACCTCTTTCCTTTCCAAAATTGGACCAAACGGGAGATGCCAATGAGAAAAACCCTTCTGACATATAGCCATAAAATTTATCTGAGAAACCGGGCATACCCAATAATTGTTCCGCCCTATCAGCAATTTCGCGTATACGCTGTTCTGCCGTGACCCCTTTGGTCAAATAACCGGAATTTAAAAAATTCAAGCTATGGTCCGTAAGCCATTCAAATCCGCCTTTTGGCTCTTTTTTACTGTTTTTCAGTGCTTCTTTTCTTGCCTGTACAAGTTGTTCGCTTTCTGAAATTGTTCCTTTAATCTGTGGTGTAGTGTTTAATTCGTTCATTTAAAAAAGGTCGTCACTAGTTATACTTTGGGTTCTTTTACTATAATTGATGGAGCGTTTTACGAAAAAATCGCCATGTTTGGTACCAATGATCTCATCATCGAACCATTCTGTTTCGGCCAATAATTTTTCGTCGACCTCAAATATTTTATCGATACCAATACTTTTAAGAGAATTGTTAAATCGATTTTTTATGAATTCATTAATGACCGCTTTAGGCAAAAAGTCTAATTCACCTTTTTCAAAAATCCAATCTACCACTTCACTCTCAGCGGTAAATGCTTTATGGCACATATCCTGTATCATGTTATGGTATTCCTCATTGAACCAAGATGGATTTTCTTCCTTAATGATCTTAATGATATCAATTCCAAAATCTCCATGAATCTGTTCCTCCTTTGAGGTGGCCTCCACTACGTTAGAGATACCCTTGAACATATTCTTATACTTATTAAAAGCCATTATGATCAAGAATTGTGAGAATAGGGAAACATGCTCAATGAACAATGAGAACAACAATACAGACTCAGCATACTCTCTATTATCCAAACTTTTGGAATTTTTCAGAGCGGTTTCCAAATAATGCACACGCTTCATCATTACCGGCTTTTTCTTCAAGTTCTTGAACTCGGCGTTTAACCCCAAGATTTCAAGTAGGTGAGAATAGGCATCTGCATGGCGCACTTCACTTTCCGCAAATGTTGCCCCAACAGAACCAATTTCAGGTTTAGGCATTTTATGGTAGATATCTCCCCAAAAACTTTTGACCGCAACCTCTATTTGCGAAATAGCCAACATGGTATTCTTTAAGGCGCTTCTTTCCGCATCTTGTAGGCCGGTCTTAAAATCCTGGATATCACTGGTAAAATTAAATTCCGTGTGGATCCAATATGAATGACGAATTGCAGGTACATATTCATATAACTGAGGATATTCATATGGTTTTAAATTAATACGCTTTTCAAAGATGTTTAATTTTCTCTTTTGTGCCTGTTCATTTCTATACAGGATATAAGCTTTGGCCACATCAAAAAAGCCGCTTTCCATTAACCTGTTTTCCACAAAATCCTGCACTTCCTCAATGGTAGGCACATAACCTTCATCACGTGCTTTACGTTCTAAAAGTGACGCATACACACTATTGGCGATCTTTTCCGCATCTCCCGGTCCACCATGCTCAACAGCAGTCATGGCTTTTAAAATGGCATCGGTAATTTTGTGAAGTTGAAAAGTTTTCTTGGTAGAATCGCGCTTAATAAGATGTGTAATTGTCATTGTATATTATATAAGAATTGGTACTTAAGAGAAGTGTAAAGGTCGCAACATATTTCGCTCATTTTTCAGTAAATGGATTTAGGTTTTCCACACTTTATTAACAAATTCTTAATATTGGCCCAAACACAATGAATTTTAGATTGTTAGCTAATTGAAAAAAAAGTCACTGAAAGCCAATGCCCTATAAATTGTAGATGTGAAGTTTTTTTGATGTTTGGACCATTAATACATTAACGATAATACAGGGCATTTCATCGAATCTGGTCACAAAAAAAAGCCTTAATCACACAAACGGATTAAGGCTTTTTCAAAAAATACAACCTAAACAACCAAACAAAATCTTACTAATCTTTATCTTCTAAAATTTTATAATACCTATAATTTCAAAAATGTATTATCTCCTAATTTTATATGCATTTTATTTAAAATTCCTTTTACTAAAATTAATTATAATGCACTTCCCCTTCCTGTCCTTTATGTGCCATAAACGGAATATTTAAAATCGTCTGCATGATAATATGTACGGTAGAGCTTATAATTCTTTTGGCCTTTTGTTTTGAGACCTTTCTATCCATACGGGCAATTCTGGCACCATTGACAATTTTAAAGTCCGAATTCTTTACAATCTTCACCAAATCTTTGTAATCCGTAAAATCCGATGTAATCTGAGCATTCAAAAAACCAACATAACGCGTACTTTCATCTTGTAAAAGATGTTCAACTCCCATGCTAATGGCCGCATCATTATCAAGGTTATGACCTTGACATACCTTTATAATCCCAGGATATTTATCCTGCAAACTATCTAGTATGGGCTGGGTTTGGTCTGTACTTCCTTGGTTAACAAAACAAATATGATATCCTAAATCATGAAATGGCACGTTTATGAACGTGCTACTCAATAGTTCATCCTCTACATCCTGACAAGGTACAACGATACCTACTTGGTCATTCTTATACGTTTGTTCATTAGGAGCATTGTTAATAGAACCGGTATTAATATCCAATACTTGTGCAATTTTTTTAGAAATATCATCAAGACCAAAGGGTTTCTTCATAAAATAATCCACTCCAGGTCCTAAATTGGCACTGGCAATCTGCTCATAGGATTCCTCTAGCATTATTATAACCGGGGTCTTGGAATTTTGTACAAATCGTATATGTCTTAATACATTTAGACCGGATAAGCCAGGCATATTGATATCCACAAGAATTAAATCTGGATTCTCCTTATCAAAAAGTGCTATACCCTCTTCACCTTCATGAGTAGTAATAACCTCATACCCTAAAAGAGATAAGTGCCTTTCTAAAAAAAGTAAAACTTGAGTATCGTTATCTATTGCTAAAATTTTCATGGTAATTAGGTTTAATGATAAGATTTGGAACAAGTACAAAATTAACCATTAGTATAGCCTACAAGGAGTCATGAAAGGTAGTATGCGGATTACTGTAGACGAATGACATTATTGCATCGGTGGTTGATTATGAGGAAAGTGTACAATAAACCTATCTTTGTTTTGTTATATTTTCTTACAATTAACAATTAATGCAAAAGACAAATGTCTTACTAATACTGGCACTTTTTATTGGAGTCGCCTTCCATGGTTCTAGCATATTCTTTACGCTAGAAACTACATATGATGCATTGATTCATCTATTCTTTGCAGACCATTATGCCAATAGCTGGTTTGAACCATGGGATTACCGGTGGTATACCGGTTTTACCGTACAGGCGTACCCTCCGTTGGTACATCAAAGCATTGCGGCATTATCCTATATAGGTGGACTAAAGTTTGGAATGTTCACCATAGCTATAATTGGTATAATACTCTTTATAACAGGCGCTTACAGATATGCTCTTTTAATGACAGGAAGTCGTAAGATTGCAGGATACACTGCCCTATTGGCGGTGTTTTCATCGACCTTTGTAGAGACATTACATATTTTTGGGCAATTGCCAAGTATTTTAGCACTTTCAATCTTACTACATGCCCTACCCGAAATTTATTTATGGATAAAAACCGGTAAACTTAGATATCTAGCTACGAGCTTGTCATTAATTTCGGTAACGGTTACATCCCATCATGTTACCCCTATTTTTGGCATGGTATTCTTTATTTTTCCATTAATAGGTATGGTAATAATGGATGCCAGTAAAGATCAAGTGGATCATATAAAATCCATAACCTTCAAAATATTTTTTAAACAATTTAAAAAATTATTCTGGCGCATAGTAGGTTTTGGTTTTGGCTCATTATTATTGTTCATATTCTGTATACTGCCTTACTGGATCAATTCCAAAAAAAATCCTATTACCCAAGTACCAATACCGCATGGTTCACGTGATAATTTTTTAGAGGTGACCTCATCTGGCTTGGTCTTTTTTTTAATTCCTTGGGGGATATTACTATTTATACTACCCTATATCTTCTATAGATACTTTAGCAAGCGGTATTTATTCTTTGGATTATCGTTTACCGTACTGACCATTTTGGGAACCGGTGGCACTACTCCGGTACCTCTTTTGGTCCTAGGGGAAACCGCTTTCAATATTTTGACCCTAGATCGTTTTACGCTTTGGGCCACGATAATGGCATTACCAATATTTGGCGAGTTCATGTATAGGTTTGTAGAAGGGGACCTAAAGGTAAACTTACAGCATCGGTTTGGCGCGGTATACCATAGAATATTAGGTGGTTTTTTTGCTGGTGGTATATTGGCCATGGTCATTTTTACCATGAGTCTAAATTACTTTAGGCCTTCACAACCCCAGAAAATAAACATGCTACCTATCGTCAATTTTTTAAGCCAGGATATGCATGACCATTGGCGCTATTTACCCTTAGGGTTTGGTGATCAAATGGCATGGTTGTCCGCACAGACCAATGCCATGACGGTGGATGGCAACTATCATTCCGCAAGAAGACTTCCAGAACTAACTACAAGACCTATAGAAAGATTGGAAAATTCAAAATTTAGGGGCGTTCAAGGAATTGGATCCCTCCAGCAATTTTTGACCGTTCCTGAAAAGTATAATTTGAAATATATTTTCTCCAATGATAAGTTTTATGATCCACTACTCTATTTCTGTGGCTGGCAAAGACTGCAACAGTTAGAAAACGGAATCATGGTCTGGGAGAAATTAAATGTACCCCCAATTCCTGCAATAATTGAAAAGGAAGATGTTTCTGTACTACTCAAGATTATGTGGAGCACTATACCGCTATTGACCGTAATCATTGCCTTTATTATCAATATACAGATGGCATGGTTTAGAATGTTAAAGTCCAGACCTTTGGTACAGGGCGTATTCTTAAACTATGAATTACGTTATCAAAAATTTTCTAGAACATTGGTCAATATCAGCCATGGTTGGGCATTACTACTTTTATTGATTTTAGGTTTTGGAATGTATCATTTCTACTTATCTAACGCCACACAAATATCCCCAAAGAACGTAATTGTTTCCTATTATGATGCCCTTGATTTTAAGGAGTTTAATAGGGCTCACTCTTATTTAAACCCCGATAGTAATGTAGATATTGCCCAATATATGTTAGAAGTTTCCGTAACGGATGGTATTTTAAGTTCATATGCCAAATTAGATTCCATAGGGGTTGAACTTTTTAATGAAACCCAAACTGCCGCAAGAGCCAAAGTCTTAACACATTGGGTTACACCGTTGGAGAAAATAGAAAAACTTTACGAGCATGACCTGGTCAAAAAAAATGGCAAATGGTATATTGATCCAGATACATTTGACAATGACCTGCCCCCAGATCAGCTATTATCTTCTAACGGTACATCATTCTATAATCATGGTAGAAGACGAATTACCACACAACAGACCAATCATGAAGATGTATTAAAACAGCCAACACTTGAAATTTTAACCGCCAAATTGGTAAAGAACAAAGGTAGTTACAGTATAATAGGTGAGTTACAAAATGTAGATAACGTACCTTCTGATGTAGTTCTTAAGGTAAGCCTTTACAACGATCAAAATACCGAGCTCGCCAGTTATAATGGCAAATATCAGATGAAACATAAATTAATGCCCAAGGAAACGACCACTTTTAGAATAGATTTTGAAGGAATTGCGTGGTCATCTACCAAGGACACCTTGCCTCCAACTTTTGATCCAGATGAATTTACACCAATAGACTTTCTGGAACAGCCCACAAAATTTAACATTCAGTGCGCAGGTAATGTGGCAAATACTGATCTTTATAAAGAAATTACCATTCAGGAAGTTGAACTTAACCCTGGCGTTATATCAGGTGCACTTTTTAATTCCGGTATTCAAGAGGTAACCATTCCCCAATTATTGGTCTCATATTATTCAAATGCAAAAGAATTACTATGGGTAGAGCATCATTTTTTGACCGAGGGTGTACGTATACAGCGAAAGCAATATTTTGAGTTTAAGCCCAAAGACCTTACAGGGCTCGTTGTAATAAATTCTAGTTTGGAAAACTGTTTTATAAACGGTATGCCTAACAAAACAGTAATGGAAAATGCCATTCCAAATAGGGATAAAGGGCACGCCATTGAGCAACTGCAACCTGTAAGGGGAGAAGGGTATTCGTATATGAAAATTGAAGTGAACGGTTATATTGGAAATCCTAAGTAATTTGAATACAAGTTTTTACATAGTGGCAATTTTATTCCTTATCGTTGGATGCAAACACAGTACACATGATACTCCCCTTGCCCTAACTAAAGTTTCCCTAATGCCGTACAATAAAGTAATAGCGGCGGGTGAACCTTTTCAATTACGTTTTAAAGGAAATCTAGACCATCAGTTAAAATTAGTGGTAAGAAATAGTATGGGTATTACTGTACTAACCCCCAAAATTGATAATGATCAATTCCTATTTGACTTTCCAAAAAACCTCATTAGAAAATCCGGAATATGCCATTGGAGTTTGGTTCATAATGCCAAAGTTCTAAATGAAGGAGCTTTTGACATTACACCCAATACAGCGTTAAAAACCCATATAGAATCTTATTTGGGTCCTAGAGGCATCACTGCCGTTGCTACAGACTTTTCCACGCATGTAATATCACCCACTGATGCCTATGACAACCCACTATCCCAAGGAACCGACGTTATAAGCACCTTTCAATTTCAAGATAAAATTAATACGACTACTTTAGAAATCAATAATCTTTTGGCATGGACCTCTATTTATGCCCCTACCCAAGCCGGTAGAATTTTAGTAACCTCTAGTTGTAACGCTAGTAGTTCAAAAGAACTTACAACAATTGTATATCCAGGAAATGGTACCAATTTTAAAATTGATTTTCAACGAAACCACAGTTTTGCGGACGGCAACCAAATTATAACATTTTTCACCAGTGATATAAAGGATGCAAATAACAATGTAATCAGTGATGGTACTTTGGTCCATTTTTTGGCGACAAACTCCAAAGGGCTGCAATTAAGCGCAAACGGAACAACTTTAAACGGGGTGGCGAATGCACGTTTTCTTCATCCTTACGAAGAAGATACTTGGAGCGTAAAAGCATATATTACCGGTGCAGCAGTAAGTAGTCCGTTAAGTGTTTCTTTTACAGCAGCTATTAAGGATTATGACATAACACCGTCCAAAACCGGTCGTACAATAACTTTAGAAAACATTTTAAGCTTTATGGACCAGATTGTCCCAGATGGCTTACCAGTTACCTTACAACTTTATGATGAACAGGGTGTTTATATCACTAGGATCAAGGAAACTTCACGACTGGGAAAAATTGGGTTTACTCTGCCCCGGGAATATTATAAATCCGGCAACTACAAAATTAAAGCCAATGTGGCCGGTATTGTTAAAGAACAAATGATTACACTGCAATGAAAATGAACCGCAATCTATATAGGGCTTTTTTATTGATAACGTTCTTAACGTTGAATGGCCTTATTTTATACGGTATCAGTTCTATATGGTCCTATTTAAATACGGGTGCAGACCGTAAGACAATGTTACATCTTCCCGCCCAACTGACTTCCAATTATTTACCCAAGGTTAATTGGTCGCCGCTAAACAATGATGGCAGGCCTATGGAATTACAGACCTTACAAGAATTAGAGCGAGATTATATAAAGGCTTGGTACGTAAAGAACAATGCGTTAGAAACAAACAATCACTATGGTGTAAACGATTATTACACAGATAGCGCAAGAGTAAAACTGTATAAAGTGCTTGACCATAATAAAGCGAATAATATTTCTGTAAAAACTACTACCATAGAACATAACCCCATACTTAATTTTTATAGTGCAGATGGTAAGTTGGCCGTTCTGACCGATAAGAACGTACAAATACAAGAACAGGTTTTTGTTGACAACATAATGTTATTAAAAAGGAGTTATGAAAGTTCATTCCAAGCAATGTTACTATTGGAAGATGGCTTCTGGCGTGTACGTCATCTAGTAGAAATTGAGAACACACCTGTGTCAGTATCCAAAGATCAATCAATTCCACAAACTGTTCTTTCAGAAATTAGAGATATTAAAGGGCTTAATTATTATCCACGTGAAAACCCATGGAATATGTTTGGGAAACATTTTCAAGATACTGTCATTGACAGTGATTTTAGCAAGATCAAATCCTTAGGACTAAATTCCATTAGAATATTCATACCCTATGAAGGATTTGGTAAAACGACTCTTGATACTGATAAAATGTCACAATTACAACGTACCATGGACCTAGCCAGCAAAAATAAACTAAAGGTTACGGTAACCCTGTTCGATTTTTATGGGGATTATTCATTGGCCGATTGGACCTTAACACATAGACATGCAGAAAAAATTATAACGGCATTAAAGGACCATAAGGCCTTGCAGGCTTGGGATATTAAAAATGAACCTGATTTGGATTTTAAATCACGTGGTAAACAAAATGTACTTTCTTGGTTAGGACAAATGGTTAAGGAAATTCGAAAATGGGATAACAATACCCCCATTACCATAGGTTGGTCCAATCCAGAAGCCGCATTGAACCTTACCACTGAATTAGATTTCATCTCGTTTCATTATTATAGGAAACCCAAAGATTTTTTAGCATCCTACAATGCATTACAAGATGCCATTAACAATAAACCAATCGTATTACAGGAATATGGCTATTCATCATACGACGGTATTTGGAACGCTTATATGGGTTCTGAGGAAGATCAGGCCAACTACTACAAGGAAATGCAAACCATGATCACCAATGCTAAATTACCATTCTTGTTATGGACACTTTATGATTTTACTGAGGTACCGGATAATGTCGTAGGCAGATTGCCTTGGCGCAAAAGTCAACAACAACATTTTGGGATATTGGACAATCAAGGAAACCTAAAGCCCGCCTACCAAGAAATCATTAAATAAAAAAGGTCGGCTAAATTGCCGACCCTTTTCATAACCAAACCAATCCTCAATGAACCAGTTTCTTCTCCATAGCTGGAATATCAATTGTGTACCCGGTATCCTTGGATTTTTGAATTGCCTTAAAATAATCTATATACATTTGGGTAATAGTTGACATAGGCAATGAACAGGCAGCCTTATAGTTTTGTCTTCCCAATTTTATTCTATAGGCATCATCCGTAATGATTTTTTCAATTGCCAATGCCAATGATGAAGTATTAAGGGCATCAAAAAACTCTCCTTGATATCCTTCTTCCTCTACCAATGTACTTAAGTCGCCAAGGTCAGGCAATGCCACAGCGTTACCATAACTACCCGCTTGGTGCAATACACCGGAGCTACCTGTAGTAGAGGTATAAGGAAAAACCGTGACCGCACTTTCCGCATAAATTTTTGGAACGTCCTCTTCGGCCACATAACCGGTAAACCTAATTTTTGGAACATGACTATATTTTTCCTTTATCCCGTCTAAATATCCAGGAGTGTTTGGGCTATCCGTACCTGCAATGACGATTTCAATATCAACATTGCTCCTAGATCTTATTTCTTCTACCGCCTCTATTAATATCTCCACTTTTTTATATGTTCCAAATTTTCCAAAAGCCATTACCTGTTTAGGACCGGCAGGAAGTTGATAACTAGGTTCTGGCGGAGTTTCAAAAGCACCATGGGGAATCAATGCAACATTTTTAACCTTGTATTTCTCTTCTAAAATTGACACATATTTACTAATGGTTACCGCCAATATATCCGAAGCCAAAACAAAACGGGTCAATGAAGTACCAATAAAATTATATATACCCTGTAATACCTTGTTTTTGGTAAAACCGGCATTTTCCAAATCTACTTTTTCAAGAATATTATGCAATAGCGATATGGTAGGAATACCTTTCATTTTACAAATAAAAGGCAGCATTAGTCCCATAGCGGCCGGTACCTTTTTATCCCCAAATTTTAAAAACTGAAGATTAAATAAAACAGCATCTGGCTTAGTTTGGGAAATAGCCTTACTAATATTGATTAAGTTTTTGTAGCTATTAAAATTCCAACATTCCTTTACCGTAATCTTACAACCTTGTTCTTCAAAATTTAAATCCTTAGGAGCATTTGTATGGTCGGTGATCAAGATAAGTTCCGTAACTTCTTCTTGAAGCCTGAAATGTTTTACTAAATAATACCCATACTCGGTCAGTGTTACTTTACTAGGAGGGTATGCGGTTACAATGGCTAATTTCATTTAATTAAATTTTAATATGTATAGTGGTTATAGCGTACGTGGACGTACATCCCTTAAATCATTGTTATTTGAAGATGAAGAATTTTTTATAAGAAAAAATATGACCTGCGCTATTAACAGAATTACCATGGCAATTATCTGAACCTGAACTACAGTTTCTAGAGTATCATGATAAAGAGTTACCAAAACTACTTGTGAAAGCCCTAAAATTCCGGAAAGAATAACGGGGGCATATTGGTTTAAGGACAAAAAATAATAGGCAAAGATGTTACTAATGGCAAACAATGAAGTTGCCAAGGCATATTGCCAAAGTAAATGGGCTATACTAATATAGGCGTCACCGAACATTAAGGAAATAATCAGTTCCGGAAACCAATAACATGCAAGAACTATTGTGCTTGACAAAGCGCTAATGAAAAAGACATATTTAAATAATATGGGAGCAGTGGGTTCCCCATCTTTTTGTTTTTGGATTACTGTTGGCATTAATAACATGACAAACATCCATGCAACAAAATATACAACACGGCCAATCAAAGCCAAAGAAGAGTAAAGGCCGGCATCCGTATCATTAAAATAATGTTTTACCAGAAGGATATCGCTATTGTTTATGATAATCTGGGTAAGCTCATAACCTGCGGTAAGGCCTATAAATATCCATACCTCTTTCAAGTGCGCACTGCTTAAACGTTCTTTGGCAAATACCTGGATATTTTTAATATCAGAAGGAAATAGACCAAATATAAAAGATAGTGCTATACCCATAGCAATTAACAAACTTGACTCTAGGGGTAAAAGCAGCAATAGTAAAAATGTTAATATAAGTCTGCTCCACATTTCGGTTTGATAGGTTGCCGCAAGTTTACCAAAATGATGTTTGCCCTGAAACCTTCCTCTATTCACACTCATAAAAAAATATAAGGGAACGGACAGCGCAAAAATTTTGAACATCCCATGGTTTTCAGTTTGAAAAAGCACTTGCAATTGTTCGGAAAATAGATATATCACGGCTCCAGTGCATACCCCAAACATTAAAGCATATCTATACATTGTACTTTTAAATACAGTCCATGTATTCCCAGAAAAAAGTACGGCAAATTTTGTCGTTGTCAATTGAAATGTCATCCCTACAAAGGATAAAACCAATAATAAGGTAACCAACAATGCCGCATCTGCAAATGCTTCCGGTCCTAGAATACGGCCAAGTAATAAATTATATAGATAGTTACCGCCGTTTACAAGGATGGCACTACCCATAAATAAATGCTTGGAAGTAACTTTGTTCAATGCTACTTTTACGGTGGTCATGAGTTCGTTCTTTTTAAATGCCCTATCAAGAAATACTATCTATATACAAAGGCTATTTTAGCAAGTTGACCAACTATTTTTACGGAATCTTTCATGGATAGTTTAGAGCCGTCTGCATGGATCCAACGTTTTAAAGGCTGCTCACATATAAGTTTTTTAGCTTCGGTCTTGCCATAATGCTTTCGCATTCTTATGAACATTTCTACATCGAATAACCATTTGGTAATAAATGGCTTATTAAAAAGTAAGGGCACAACTGAGCGTTCCATCACTTTGGCCCCACATTGTGTATCATTAAAAGGCATTCTTAATATAGTCCTTATGATGAGGTTAATGGTTTTGCTTATGATTTTTCGTGCGGATTCCTTAGTAATATCGGCTCCCATTCTACTCATTCTTGACCCGCTGACAATCTTAAAATCAGATTGGTCCAACGTGCTTACCAAATCATCAAAATCCCTAAAATCCGTAGAGAGGTCCGCATCCAGAAAACCAATATAATCCAGCTGGGTATCTTTGGCCAAATGCAGCATGCCCTGTCTAACGGCCTCTGCCTTACCTCCATTTTTTTCACAGTTATATACACTTATATTATTCTCACTTCCATTTTGGAGCTCCTGAAGTACTGACAACGTATTATCCGTGCTACCATCGTTGACAAAACATAAATGATATCCTAAATTTTTATGCGCAAAATCCTTGAACTGCATACTAAGGAGTCGCTCTTCTTCATTATAACAAGGTATGACCACGCCCACACAATTTTTTTGCAAAATTCTTGAGGCATTTGAGGTTAGTGTTGTCACATTTTCAGGAGAACCAATAAGTCGTTTTATACGAGCGGCCATTTCATCTAGACTTACCGGTTTTTTCATATAATCATCAATGCCCAAAGTAAAACCGTCCATAATAATTTGTTCCTCAGTGTTACCGGACATTACTAATACAGGAATATTTTTACTACTACCTATCTTTATATGTTTAACTACATCCAGACCAGACATATCTGGCATATTGATATCAACAAGTACCAAATCGGGCTTAAAAGAATTAAACAACTCTATGCCTTTCTGGCCAGAATTAGCCGTCATTACTTGATAACCCAACTCTGTCAAACGTTTTTCAACAGATAAAAGAATAAGCTGTTGATCATCTATAGTTAAAATTTTCATTTTTAAAATTTAGGTAAGATTTAACTTACATATAACGTTTTATTCTTATTATATTGTAAGATAATAGTGTTAATTATTTGATGTAATTCAAATATCAATACGATGCATAGCATTGATATAGTTAAAATTCCTTGACGTCATTCATGATTGTTTGACATAAAAATTTGCGGGTAAAAAGTAGATTGAATTTCAACATTAATTCTTATGATTTCATGTATTTAAAAAGGGAGCAGCTAACCACACTACTCCCTCTTCCACTGAACCTAACCAAAAATTTATAGTATATATTTCACGAACAATACATTTAAAAAAATCTATTAGATTTTTTAAGTTCCCGTCAATTAAACCCGTACTCTTACAAAGTTCATTATTCATAATTAATTACCGTTATGCCCTATTTTTGAACTATTTCCGGTACAAATATCTTTTTTTCAGTGGTTTAAAATAGCACCATATAGACCAATAGTCTTTAAGTGTAGTTGAACTACAACTATCATACTTCCAAATAATTACAGACTCATACTACCTTTATAAAATATATAAAACTAATAAAACGCAAAAATTTCCGTTAGGTATTTGTGGTAATAATCTTACATTAAATGTTGCAAAAAATTATATTCCTTTTTATGCTTACTACCATGGTTTTAAGCGCTCAATCCAAAATGGATCCAGGTTTTACTATGTTAGAAAAAGGAAATTTTCAAGAAGCAGAAGAGTTCTTTGAAGCGTATCTTAAAACAGACCCCGAAAATAAAACGGCACGACTTTGCTATGGAAGAGCGGTAGGATTGAGTGGTGAACCAGAAAAAGCAACCACTCTGTTCGCTAATTTATTATTGGACTATCCTGAAGATTTTGAGATTCAAATCAACTATAACGAATCTTTCCTATGGGCCAAAGAATATAAGCGAGCAAAGCCATTATATATAGACTTGGTCAATAAAAACCCCGATCAGTTTGGCGCCGTTTTAGGACTTGCCAATACCTTAAGCAATCTTAAAGAATATAAAAATGCTTTGCAATGGGTAGAAAAAGCATTATTGATTCAACCTAACAACTTAAGTGCACAAACTTCCAGAAAATATATAAAATTAGGGTATGCCAATCAGTTCGTAAATGACCAATTGTATCAAAAAGCAGAAGAGTTACTAAAAGAAATTTTTATTGATTTTCCACAAGATAAGGATGCCCTATTGAATTTGGCCAACCTTTACTTGATAACTAAACAGGTAGATAAAGCTAAGGCCACCTATAAACAACTAGCCGTAACGCCAAAAGATTCTATAAATTCCCTTAACGGAATAGCCTTGGCAGCGCATATAGATGAGAATGACAAAGAAGCTCTTAAAATTTCATCGTCCGCTATAGCCAAAGTCCTTCATATTAACGATGAGGAATTAAAAGAACGTACGTATGATCGTTATGTACAAGCACTTATATGGAACCGAAAATTTATTAGTGCGAAAAAACAAATTGACAGTTTGGAAAATACCATGCCAAACCGTAATTGGATCTACGCATTAAAGGCCACGCTGGGTCTTTATACCGGCAATTCCAAATACAGTGTAGAGAACTATAACAAAATATTGACCAACGACAGTACTTCCTTTGATGGAAATTTAGGAATGGCTAATGCATTATTTGCGGAAGAGCGTATACTACCGGCCTATCATATGGCAAACCAAACCCTTACATATTATAAAAACCAAAAGGATGCAAAAGATTTTATTGAAAAACTAAATTTAATGCACACCCCCACCATAGAAGAACATGCGGCCTATACATTTGATAATGGTAAGAATGTGGCCTATTTTACCAACACTACCGTTGAGGTACCTTTTTCTACCAAGTTTAGGACTACCCTGTCCTATTTTTATAGAACAACTGAAAATACGGTTACTAATAATCAAGCTAAATCTCATGTAGTGTTGGCAGGACTACACTATAAATTATTGCCCAAAACCTTATTAAAGACAATCATAGGGTTCAACAATTCTAGGTTTATGGAAGATTCCTACACCCAACCGGTAATAGATATAAAACTAATGTTACGACCATTAAAACTTCAAAACTTAAATTTGGGATATCAACGTGAAGTACAGAACTTTAATGCAGACCTTATAGAACGGGAAATTGTTCAGCATCATTATGGGTTAAACTATAATTTGGGCACGAACATTAATTTAGGATGGTATACCCAATTAATGCATACCCAACAAAGTGATACGAACACGCGAAATTTACTCTTCACCTCACTATATTATACTGTACTGCAAAAGCCGGCATTAAAAATGGGAATTAATTATCAATATATCACTTTTAAGAATCAACTACCAACCATCTATTTTAGTCCGGAAAAATATAGGGCTATAGAACTCTTTGGCGATATTAGAGGAACGTTCAGTGATAAGACAACCTATATGGCAAGTGCGGCAACAGGAATACAAAGGGTAGAATCTGACCCAAATACTACCATTTTTAGAGCGGAAACCTCCATTCAACATCAATTCTCAAAAAGATTCAGTCTAAATATATATGGTAAGTACAGTAATATAGCGTCTGCCACTGCTGCTGGTTTTGAATTTACGGAGATTGGGTTGAAGGCAAAATGGCTCTTTTTAGGCAAACCACTATTTTTTAAATCCCTTAAACTGCAAAATTGATTGTTAGGAAATTATCACGTGTAAGTAAATAGATTTTATATACCTGAAAATTAATATATCCTGATAATTATTAAGCAATGATATTGCCTTGAGTGTTTATTTTACGCTTATAATTCACATCTTATTAAGTCAAAAAATAAACTTATAAAAATTATCATTTGTAAGAAATTTAGTTACTTTAGCGTAAGTAATAATTGTCCCCCAAAACAATATAGAGTGCCTATGAAAATGAAACTCTAAACGATCATCTATGTGGACAAGAGTTTTAAAAATGTTGGTTAGCCTATATCTTCCTTTATTTGCGCTAACATTATTCTTATATTTTTTTCAGAAAGATAGGCAAATCAACCAACTGGCCGTTTATCAAAATAAGGCAACTACTTTTAAGAAAAATACTTTCATGGAAGATAGTTATACTTTCTTACGTGATACCCATTATTGGTCTACCTTAAACTATCCCAACGATTTTGACCCCATGAACAAGCATAAAGAACTTATGCTACCTTTTATAAACCTTATCAAGAAAATTACGGATTATGATCAATTTAGATTCATTGATCTCAATGGACAGGAAATTTTTAGGGCGGTACGTTATAGTCAGGATTCATTGATAATAGGACAATTACAAAACAAAAAGGAACGTGATTATGTGCAATCCGGACTCAACTTAAAAAAAGACCAACTTTATATATCACAAATTAACCTGAACAGGGAAAACGGGGTTATAGAAGAACCTAAAAAGGCCGTAGTGAGAACTGTAGCTCCAATATTTACTTCAAACAATCAGAAAATAGGTCTTGTAGTCATCAACTTTAAGGTAAAGAGAATTCTTGACCAACTTAAATCCAAAATTGTCAATACTAATATTTTTTTATTGGACAAGGAAAATAATGTTATTAGTGCTAGCAGTTTACCGGAAGATTTACCATATGAATCTAAAAACTTCACCCAAGATTATAAAGATATTTTAGGAACGACCTTTTTTCCGCATGAAACAGATACCACATACATAGCTAATGATCATATTTGGACTCAATTAAATATTGCCTTAAACCATACCAAAATACCTTATGGGGCAAGCCAAAACGATACCATTGAAGTTATTTCCCCAACTAATTTAGTGTTGGCCCAAGAAACACCGCCAAGTGTTATAAAAAGTTATCTACAGCCAGTTTATGAAAGCCTACTGACCTTTAATTTTATCTCCGTATTGGTCCTTTTGGGTTTTTCATATGTATATCAAAAAAACAGGGTGCAAAAAGAACAATTTTACCTTGAGCTAAAAGAAAAGAACAAAATGTTGTTAAAGAGTAAAGATCAATTACAGGAAAAAAATGTAATGGTCACGGAAATGAACAACAGCCTGGAAATACGTAACAAGCAATTGAGCGATTTCAATTATTTAATATCCCATAACCTAAGGGCACCGGTAACCAGCATGTCCCTAATCGTTGAAATGATCAACAAGGAAAAAAACCCAGAAACACTAGACCTACTATTGCCCAAGCTTGATCAAGTTGCTAAAAGCATAACCAATCTTACGCAGGATATCAATGAATATGTATCTATTTTAGATAATAAAGAGATTAAGCTAACCGAAATTAATGTACCTGAGTTAATACATAAGGTTAAACATGAATTTACCGAAACACTTTTGGACAATGGGGAATTTGAGGTCAAACAAAATTTTGAGGCTTGGGAACAATTAACCTATTCAAAATTTTATTTACAAAGCATTCTCCACAACTTTATATCAAATGGCATTAAATATCGGAGGAAAAATGTATCCTCTTATATCATGTTTAGATCTGCAATGGAAAACAATAAAAAAGTACTTTATGTTGAAGATAATGGCATAGGGTTAAATTTGGATCAACATGGTGAAAATGTTTTTAAACTGTATAAAAGATTTCATAGAAATGTGTCCGGCAAGGGAATGGGGCTATTTTTGGTAAAATCTCAATTAGAAGCCCTTAACGCCACTATAGAAATTGAAAGTGAGGTAGGAATAGGAACAATATTTAAATTAATATTTTAAGCATGCATACAAAGTCCAATATTTTACTTGTTGATGATGATGAACTCTATCTGTTTTTAATGGAAAGAACAATTCATCAAATATCAAATACCTTAAAAGTAGGCAGCTTTACCGATGGAGAGCGTGCTATTGAATACATTACACAATGTACGAATGAAAAAACTCCTTTACCGGAAGTTATTTTTTTGGATATTAATATGCCTTTCTTGGATGGATGGGGCTTTTTGGCGGAGTTTAAAAAATTAAAACCACAAATTTCCAATAAGGTCAATATTTACATGGTAAGCTCTTCTATGCGTGAATTTGATAAAAAAAGGGCCGCCAATTTGGAGGAACTTACCGGTTATGTTATAAAGCCGGTTGATAAAGGTCAATTAATAGAAATTTTCAAGACAATATATCAAGAAAATTGGTAGACCAGCCTAGTACACGCAAATCTATATTACAAAAGGTTTAACCTTCTCATTAATTCCGGTCTATTGGACCTACTAATGGGAACCACGTTTTTTGCGATCAAAACACTGTTATCCTCAATATCTATAATCTTTGTAAAATTAATTATGTAAGATCTATGAATCTGTAAGAACAATTTTTCAGGAAGTTTCTCCTTAATTTTCTTTAAAGTAGTATGTACCCTGTACTCTTCTTTTTCGGTCTTGACATCAATATAATCACCTTTGGCCTCAATAACCAATATTTCACTGAGCTTAAGCTTTATTAACCTCCTATCTATATTAATATAAAGATCTTCTCCCTCAATGGCATCGGGTTGTGTTGTTTTTTGGGATTTAGAAGGTTGAGAACCAATACTTTCTATTTTATTGATGCATTTATCAAAGCGTTCCTGGGTGATGGGCTTAACCAAATAATCAACTATACATTCATATTCATAAGCCTCAATAGCAAAATTGGTATCTGATGTCGTAAGTACAATATGTGGGGGGTCTTTTAAGGTCTGTACAAAATCAACACCGCTAAAGCCGGGCATATGAATATCTAAAAAGATAACATCTATTCGTTGTTGATTTAAAAATTTAATTGCCGAAATAGCATTATCAAACTCCTCGATTACATCCAAATCAGGTATTTTAGAGCATAATTGTTTTACAATGGCCCTAGCCGTTGCCTCATCGTCAATTATTATACAATTCATTTATATCGTTTTTATATATGATTCTATAGCGTTTAAAACTGTCATGAACTTTAGTTTACCATCTGTCTTTCCCATAAGTAGCTCCTTCTCATAGTCCACTGCTAGCTGATAGGACTTTTCCATTCCTAAAATATTGAATTTATGCTTAAGCTTATGTACCATTTCTGCAGTTTCCTTTAGCCTATTTTGCGTAATATGGTCTAAATATTCTTTTTTTTCTACGGGAAACTCATCCTTGATTATTGCAATAAACTGATTTCTAAAGGCAACATCATCACCTGCCAGTTCATCCACATATTTTAAATTTGGCCGTTCTATCATGAATTCTTCTTTAAAGTGATATAAAAAGTAGTTCCTTCATTTTCTTTAGAGGTCAACCAAACTTCCCCTTCATAAAGAACTACAATTTTCTTAACAATAGCAAGTCCAATTCCTGTGGCATTGTTATCGGTTTCCAATTTTTTGAACATTTGAAAAAGCCCATCTTGGTGTTTTTTGGCAATACCTTTACCATTGTCTGTTACGCTGAATTTCCAGAATACCTCATCTGGTTCATAACCAATGCTAATACGTCCTTTTTCAACATGTTCCGTTGCAGTGACGGCATTGGTGAACAAATTCATGAACAATTGTTCCAGAATATCTCGCTCAAAATACATCTGTGGTAAGTTATCAGCGTATTCAAAAACAATATGTTCAGGAACATATATGGTCTTTTCTATTTCCTGTAAAGCTTCGGTAAGATTAAAAGAGACCTTCAATTCTTCCGTTTGTCCCAGGGTAGCATGGTTAAGTATACCGGTAATCAACTTATCCATTTTTGCTAGATTTTGAGAGATCAATGTACAGTTTTCCCTACTGTCCTGAGAAAATTTCTCCATTTCATCCGCCATGATCCAATCCATCAAAGCATTGATATTACGTATAGGGGACTTTAAATCATGCGAGACCATTTGGGCATAGTTGTTCAAAGACTGGTTCTGTACCTCTAGGCTAACGAGCAGTCTATCTTTTTCTACAGACATTTCAGAAACCTTTGATGCCAGGTTACTTATGTTTTCGGCGAGATACGCTGCATTGAACTCGTTTAAATTTGCATGATCGAACAATTGTTCTTCATTTAAATTTTCCGAGAGGCTACGGATGGCCTCCATTAAAGAGGTAAGAATATTCTTTTGTTGATCCGCTTCTTCCTTTAATCTTTGGTTTGCCTGGTACAATTCCTTGGAACTAATTGTGGACGCCCTATGCATCATGGACAATTTTTCATCATAATTTTCATATGATTTATCTACCGCCTCAAGAAAATTTGCAATTTCCTTGTTATTCTGCAATTCATCAGATAGATGTTTCTTTAATTGTCTTTTTATTAATGAATGCATTATTCGCTAAATAAGGTTAAGGTCATGGTCTGGTTATGGAGTTTACATTGGTCCTGACCTTGAAATGGCGCCATTTCACCGTAAGAGTAAAAACCGGTAATAACAGTACTATTCCCAATAACAGACTTTACTTCTTCTATTTCCTCTTCGGTTCTTTGGTCCATAACCAATTTACGTCCAATACAACTGATCAACAGGGCAATCTCTGGATTTTTATTTCTACCTTTCATGGCAAGTTCCGCAGCACTATATGCCCCACTTGCAATATCATCTACAGAGGACATCATTAGTTGCACCTTAGACCCAATAGGCACATCACCGGCAAGTATCATTGCATTTTCCTTATTATCAATATTTAAGATGGTACGCACCAAAGGTTCAGATTCCTCACTGGTACGAACACTCAGCGGATACAATAAAGCGGATTTTGGCAACTCCTTGGCTTTCTCACCCAAATAATTCTTGTAGAGATCCAAAGCGGGTTTACCATCAAGTTCATACAGTATATTGTCTTGAGCTTTCGTAATAATTCTCTCGGGACCAAAAGGTGTCCATCCGCCAAAATTGGCGCTGGTTATTTCCAAAGAGCTTCCATAAAAACCTATGGCTACAATTTCACCCTCTTTTGGGTTTTCGTTATAAGAGACCAATGTCCTTTCAAAACGATCGTCATCTCCACATAAACCACCGGACAAACTTATCATACTATGCTTATGTTTCTCCAAACCGTTAATAAGCGCACTCCCATTGACCGTACTACCTTCTGAGATTATAAACAAATGCTTTAAATCCTCTTTAGGAAACTGGGCCATTAAATGTTGCCCCAAATTTTCATCATTGTTGTTATGTTCACCTACATTGCTTCTGTGAACCAGAATAGAGCTTTTCTCAAATTCTATTGCCGTTAGGACAATGGTACCATCTAAAACGGTATCATCCATAATCTCTCCTGACGTAGAACCAAAAACCACATGCGCATCTGTAAAAAGTTCCTTGACCTCTTCATAAATAGAATTGGTCTCTAACATATACCTATTGCCAAAAACCAACACTAGGGGATTTTTTAAATGTTTTCCACTGGAACATCCTTTAAAAACAAAGGGTGCGTTGGCCTTCTTAATTGCTTGAATGATTTTCATGGAAGTTCTTCTAAGTTTTCATTCTTTTTAATCGTGAAATGAAATTGGGTTCCTTGGCCAACCGTACTATCGATCCATACTTTACCATGGTAACGGTCCACAATTTTTTTAACAATGGAAAGTCCTATTCCTGTTGAACGTTCGTTATGGCCTATAGATTGAAATATGTCAAAAATCTTTTTATGGTATTCTTTGGGTATACCCACACCATTATCACTTACGGTAAAATGCCAAAAATCACTTTCTTCCTTACAAAGTACTTCTACCAAACCATGCTCTCTCTCAATATGGACAACGGCATTGCCTATAATATTCTGAAAGACCTGATGCATTTTGGTTTTATCAGCCATTATGACCGGCAATTTTACCGGCACACGTAACTGTACATGTTCCGGTATATATATAATCTCCGCAATGTCCGTAATTACATCGTTCAAGTTTACATTAGAATTATCAAGCTCAGAACTATTTGCTGTTGAATATTCCAAAATGCCATGGATCAATTTATCCATTGAACCAACTTTTTCCTGCATTAGTTCAAGGTTCTGCTTACCCCCATCATCAAGTACATCTTTATAATCCTCGTATAGCCATGTTGCCAATGCACTAATACTGCGCAATGGCGACTTAAGATCATGTGAAACTATATGCGCATATTCCTGTAGCCCTTGGTTACTATTCTCCAATTCGTGTAACAACTTTTCCTTTTGCAGTTCCAAATGTTTTTGGTCCGTAATATCCAAGTGAATACCAATAGAACCTATCACCTTACCCGTATCGCTAAATCTGGGAGCACCACTGATAAGCCAATGCTTTACGGAATTGTTTTTATGAAATACCTCAACCTCATAAGAATCTACTTTACCTTTTAGCCTACTGGCATTTTTCTGGGGTATTATTTGTTCTTCCTTAAACTGAATTACGCGCGATGCCACTTTGCCAATAAGTTCATCTTCATTGTAACCGCTCATTTTACAGAAACTCTGGTTAACCATTTGGATAACATCATCATTGTCTACCTCTACCAAACCTAAGTTCATATTCGCAATGATACTACTATATTTTTCTCGTTGAACTTCTAGGTTCTTTCTATAGTTCTTGCTGATAGTTACATCATTATAGGCCCATAAATGGCCCTTATATGCGCCATCATTGTTAATAGGAATAAAATCCCGTTCTAAAATTCGGCCATCTAACATTTCCAGTTCATCAGCCAATGTGGTATCCTTTTTCGCTAAAATATCTGCAATACGCTGTATAAATTGATCAGGTTTTTTAAATTGGTGCTTATTAAGTTCTTCATAATAATCGCAATCCTTACCTATTAGCTCTGCAGGATTGGCCTTAATATTGAAAATATTACAGAATTTTTGGTTCGTCAAGGCAATCTTACCATCCTCATCTTCCAAAAGAACGCCTGTTTGCAAATTGGAAATCAAGGCAGATAACCTACTTTCAGATGCTTTAAGTTTTCTTTCCGCTTCCAGTTCCTTAGAAATATCCTCAATGATCGCAACCTGATAATCTGACTTTACATCATTTTCAGAGATGGAAGTCATTGTGGTCTTGGCCGTAAATTTTGATCCGTTCTTCCTAATGAACTTTACTATTGAAGTAACCTTATTCAATCCCGTATTAATGTTACTATCTCTTACCATTTCATTATCCGGTTCGGAAATGGAGTTTAGCGTAACCTTTTTTAATTCTTTTTCTTGGTAACCCAACATTTCCACAAAAGTGTTGTTCGCTTTCACTATTTGACCATCTTTGGCCAATATGATACCTAAGGGAGAATTTTCCACAATAATATCCAATTGCTTTTTTTGCTCCGAAAGCAATTTTTTAACTTCCATTTCTTGGGTAATATCCCTTAAAATACCTTGTGCGGCAATTGGCTTACGATCCTTATTGTAGATTAAACTACCATTGATCTGTACCCACTTTACGGTAGCCTCGTCCAATATGATCTTGGCGCGGTAATTTGTTAAGGTACCCACTTCCATTAAGGAACGTATGGACTCTATGGTATAATCCAAAAACTCTGGATGAATAAATTTAGAAAGGTGGACTTTATTGATATTGTGGTCAAATCCTAAAAATTCCTTAGCGGACCTGTTCATGTTTATCACATTAAAACTAAGGTCCATAACTACGTAAGGATCTATGATGTTGATAAACACACCGTCTAGCTCTGACGTTTTTTCACTAAGTAGATTTTCAAGTTTGGCATTACTTTCCCGTAGATGACGGGTTACATCATACAATTCCTTAGACTTATCCTCTAAAATTTTTTCCGCCTGTTTTCTGGCTTTTTTTTGTCGCTCAAGGGCTTTTTTCAGAAGAGAAACCTCATTATTGTCCATTTTGCACGATATCAAATTTTACTTCCGTACCATCATCCTTCAATAATTCATACGTGATACTGGCTTTACCATTAAAGTGCTCAAAAGATTTCTCAATTAGACCTTCTGCCAACCTGTACAAACCTCTGGTAGAGGTATAGATCATGGATAGGGAATTATCCGTTTTCTCAAGAATTTTGAATGAAGGCAATTCCGCTTCGGGGTATAATTTTTTAACGTGAACGTGAATATGGTCCTCTATGGAATATAATAGGGCAATTGGGGACCTATAACTTTGTATGACTTCTGGGTGGGCCTGGCTTAGACTTGTAAACAAATAAAGTCCAAATGCATAGATCAAATCGCCGGCAGGTAAATTTACTTCTTCACTTAAATGCGTAATCAAAGCAACCATCTCATTAAATTCATAGGTAGCTACTGAAGTATATATGCCTTCTGATGGCAAATCTGATTTTTCTATAATCCTGTCTACGGTTTCAAGACCAAATTGGGTCTCTACCATTTCCAGAAATTCTGTAAATACAATTCCTTTCATTTGAAAATATAAACTATTACTACGGAATCAAACGTAGGAAAATTAATACATATAAGTAAAGAAATGTTGTGAAAACTACTTTTTTGTTAGCCTTTAACTAATTGATTTACACTCCAATACTCTAAAACTGCATTTAATTTAAATTGGTAATCCTCGTATTTTAAGGGCTTTATAACGTAACCAGCAATACCTGCTTGGTAACATTTCAGTAAATCTGCCCTATTTTCCGATGTAGTTAAAATGATTGTAGGTAAATAACATAATATCTCATCATTCTTTAAGATATTAAGAAACTCTATGCCGTTCATTCTTGGCATGTTCAGATCCAATAGTATAATGTCCGGTAATTTTTTGCCAGACTTCAAATATTCCAAGGCTTCCTCACCATTTTTGGCTTCAATTATCGAATGCTTTAAATTTAGTTTAGAAACGGTACGTTTCAACTTCATCACCTCGATTAAATCATCCTCTATTAACAAGATATCCATAGTCCATAATATTTGAAGATTCAAAATTCAACTAATTGATTCTCTTTTTAGGTCCACTGTAGGTGAATGTTCATTTACTGTCGGTGAACGGTATTTACATATCGATAAGTATATTGCCTTTTAACGATTAAAACCTTCTATCCGGTGAAAATGCCTCAATAGCCATACTGGTTTTTCGCTCTTCTATTATTTCAGAAACGAGTTTACCCGTGGCCGGACCCAAACTCCACCCCATCATAGCATGACCAGTGGCAATAGTGAGGTTTTTAATATGTCTTGTCTTTCCAATATACGGCAAACCGTCAGGAGATACGGGTCGCAGACCGGTTTTGACCTTTTTTACTTCTTCTTCATTGAATCTAAGGTCTGGATAATAAGATTCTGCACCATTTACCAAGGCCGTTACCCGCTCCTTTCTAACCATTGTATTATTCCCCGAAAATTCCATAGTACCCGCAAACCGTGTAAATCCGTTCATTGGGGTGACCGCCATTTTTGGTTCCATTAATATGGCGGGTATGGTAATACCGGTTTTGCGCTCTACATTGATACTATATCCTTTGCCACCCTGTATGGGCAATCTAAGATTTAATTTTTTGGAAAGCGTTCCGCTCCACGCTCCGGCAGCCAAAATGACCTCATCTGCTACATAAGTATTTTTTTGGGTCTTAACAGTTTGTATCTGACCGTTGTTCATTGCTAAATCCATCACTTCTTCCCCCATACAAATTGTTACACCTTTGTTCTTTAAAAAATCTAATAGCTTGGGCATTATTTCATTTGGGGTCGTATGTCCATCACATTCATAGTGTATAGCCCCTTCAGCATTCAAGCGGACATTGGGTTGTAATTTGCCCAGTTGTGTTCTGTCCAAATAAGAAACTTCTAGGCCCAATGCACTGGCTTTCTCTGCCACCTTCTTTTCATGTAGAAAACTTTTTTGGGTCTGATACATCATCAAAAGCCCTTTCCGCTCCAATTGAAATTCTCCCAAATCACCTGATTCCCTTATATCTGCAAAAAGGGCCCTACTCATAAGATTGATTTCCTTTATAAGCGGAATGGCTTTTTCAACATTTCTCTTTGTGGATGAACGATGAAAGAACCAGGACCATTTTAAAAAATCAGTTTCCAGGCGAGGTTTCATATAAAAAGGACTGGCCGAATTGAACATCATTTTAATGCCTTGGGCTATCATTCCAGGCGCGGCCAGAGGAATAATATGGCTTGGGGTTATATATCCTGCATTTACAAATGAAGCACCTTCATTGCCGTTACCTTTTTCAATAATAGTGATATTATGCCCTTCTTTGCTTAAATAATACGCAGAACATAAACCTATAATACCACCACCAATTATCAGTATATTTTTAGCCATAGGTAACTTACTTGATCATATCGCGCTGGCGCAGTAAAGCTTCCAAAAAATAATAATCCGCATAGTTCAACGGAACATCTATTTCAGAATTTTGAGGTTTGTGCCCAGTAGAGTGTTTTAAAATAAAGCCTTCATTTGTTCCAATTTCCGCCAAATAGGGTTCTTTGCTTAAGGATTCAAGAATGGTATTGGCCCTGTCTACATACGCATGTTCTAAATCGTCTTCAACATAGGTACTAAGTTCAAAAAGTGCCGATGCGGTTATAGCAGCAGCAGAGGCATCTCGCGGAGTATCTTTAGTAACAGGGGCATCATAATCCCAATATGGAATTTTATCCTCGGGCAAATTGGAGTGGTTCATTATGAACGATGCTATATTTTTTGATTGGTCCAGGTATTTTTCATCTTTTGTTTCCCTATACATTACAATATATCCATAAAGTCCCCATGCTTGCCCCCTAGCCCAAGCAGATTCATCTTTATAGCCCTGTGCCGTATTGCGTTTTAGAACTTTTCCGGTTTCCGTATCATAGTCCAAAACATGGTATGAACTATAATCTTCCCTAAAATGTTTTGCCATAGTAGTATCTGCATGCATGATGGCTACATTATAGAATGTAGAATCACCGGATATTTTTGTCGCTTCAAATAGCATTTCCAAATTCATCATATTATCTATAATCACCGGACATTGCCACCGATCATTTGAATTCCATGATTGTATGACCCCAGCTTTTGGCTTAAAACGGGAAACCAAGGACTTGGCCGCTTGTACCATTACTTTTTCATAAGCCTCCTTATCCATATATTTCAAAGCATTGCCATAACTATCACCAATCATAAAGCCCAAATCATGGGTACCTTCATAATATTGAATGGTATCCATGATTTGGGTGTAAGCTACTGCACGGTTTTTCCATGTAATATCATTTGTGAGTCCATATAGGTTCCACATAGACCCGGGATGAAATCCGCTTGTCCAATCATATACACCAACGGTATGCAATTTACCGTTCACAATTGTTCTGGGCATTGGTCGATCACTATCCATATAGGAAATAGCATTATGATACAAATGTTCATATTGTGCAGCAGCTTTTTCAATGACGGTCATTGATTGTTCTTCTGTTACCACTTTCTCCTTACAACCTATAAATACTATTGCCGTTAGGATTACTAAAAGGTTTATTTTTTTCATTGATCGATTGTTTATGTTTATATGACTTGAAATCCGTATGCATATGGATCATCATCATCTATGGTGATCGTGTTATGACCATAAATCTTGGCCCATCCTTTTATACTGGGAACAATAGCCGGTTTACCGGCAAGTACGGTCTCTTCCTCTATATTACCAATAAATTGTGAACCTATATAGCTTTCATGTACAAAATCCTCATGAATTTTTAGTTTGCCCTTTGCATGCCATTGGGCCATTCGCGCAGAGGTCCCAGTACCACAAGGTGAACGGTCTATTGCTTTATCTCCATAAAAGACGGCATTTCTTGCAGTTGCAGTATCCGCAATGGTGTTCCCTGTCCATAAAATATGACTTACACCATTAATGGTCACATCCTCAGGGTGAACAAATGCATTGGCATATTTATGGTTTATTTTTTCTCTAATTTCCTGGCTGAATTGAATTAATTTACTGGCAGAAAAATCATGAATACCGGTAAAATTCTTTTGGGGGTCTATTATAGCGTAAAAATTACCTCCGTACGAAACATCAAATTGCAGTTCTCCAAGATCGGAACAATCAATTGTTAAATCCGTTTCCGCCAAATAAGATTTTACGTTGGTAAGTTTTACCCAATCTACCTTATTGCCGGTTTGCCCATACTTTACCAGTACCAATCCTGCTGGGGTTTCCATACGTACCTCACCTTTTATTTTGGGTTTGATCAGTCCTTCCTCAATACCAATTGTAATAGCTCCTATAGTTCCATGACCGCACATTGGAAGGCAACCACTGGTTTCAATGAACAATATTCCTAAATCGTTCAAAGGGTCATGGGGCGGATAAAAAATACTGCCACTCATCATATCATGTCCCCTGGGTTCAAACATGAGTCCCTTTCTTATCCAATCAAATTCGGTCAAAAAATGTTGCCGCTTTTCGCTCATGGTAGCTCCAATTAATTCTGGTCCACCATGCTTAATTACCCGTACAGGGTTACCACAGGTATGTGCATCTATACAAACAAAAGTACTGCTTGCCATAATGGATTATTTTTTGCGCTTGATATAATTATTGACCCGTTGTTCCAATATGGGCAATGTTACCGTTCCTTGCTCCAATATAATTTCGTGAAAATCGCGAATGTTAAATTGTTCGCCTAGCTCTCTTTCCGCTTTTTTACGCAACTCCCTAATTTTAATCTCTCCCATTTTATAGGAGATCGCTTGTCCCGGCCATGCAATATAACGATCTGTCTCCGTATTGATCTCGTGGGCAGACAATGCCGTATTATTGGTCATATAATCCACGACTTGTTCACGAGTCCACCCTTTGGCATGAATTCCTGTATCTACTACCAGCCTACACGCACGCCACATTTCATAAGTTAGTTTACCAAACTCCTCATAAGGCGTTCTATAGATACCGAGTTCATTTCCCAAAAACTCAGTATACAGGGCCCAACCTTCACCATAAGCGGATAAGTACATATTTCTTCTAAATTTGGGGATACTATCTCCCAACTCCCTATTTAAACTACCCTGTAAGTGGTGGCCTGGCACCGCTTCATGGGCGGTCAGTGACGGCAAAGTATATAATGGTCTACTTTCCAATTTATAAGTGTTTACCAAATAAAAACCGGGCTGGGTATCAGAAGAAGGTCCGGAATATCTACCACCAGTATATTTGGGTGCAATTGCATCGGGTACTTTTTTTACTCCATAAGGCGTTCTGGGCAACGTTTTAAAATACTTGGGCAATTCCGCGTCTATCCGTTTTGCAATATCCCTAGCATGCATTAAAAGCTCATTTCCCGTTTTCGTATAAAACTGGGGATCCGTCCTTAAAAAGGTAAGGAAATCACTAAAACTACCTTCAAAATTTACCTTGGATATAATTAGCTCCATTTCCGATTTTATCCGAGCTACCTCGGCAAGTCCTATCGCATGAATATCCTCTGCCGTATATTCTTCCGTTGTGGTATAATAGTTAATTCTGTTCTGATAAAATTCTTTACCATTAGGGGTTTCAGAAACTCCTATGGCAGTTCTAGTAGAAGGAATATATTGGGTTTCAAAATAATTCTTTATCTTTTTGAACGCCGGTACGACCTTATTATTTATTACCGATTTGGCCGCTTTGATAACCGAGTCCCTTTGACGCGTACCCAGACCCGATGGCAATGCCGTAAAGGGACTATAAAAACTACTTTCTTCAGCATTATCTACTATATGGGTGTCATAAGTAGAACCATATCCATTAAAAATAATTTTAGGTTGCGATATACCCAGCTGAAGCCCTTTATCCAATAAAACTATATGTTGATCAACATAGGTAGGTATAGCATTCAACATATTTAAATATTTCATGGCATCTGCATAACTTAATATTGGCTTTATTCTATAATTTAGATTTAAATGAAAGCCTTGGTCTGCTTGTATAGGGTTTAAAAAGGTTTTAAACTTAAACTCATCTACTTGGTTTTGAAGTCTAAACCGTAGCAACTCCTTTGAAATTATTTGGGTTTCCGTCAAGGAAGAAGTATCCAAGGCTTGCAAACGGGATAATAACCCCTTTGCAAATTGCGCATCTTTCTCTTCTTTTGCCTCAGTAAACAACCCAAGCGGATATGCTTTTCTATCATAGGGTTTGTATGATTCAAAATCCGCTATAATCTGTTCTAATTGTTGTTGGTCCTGTTGGGCATTCGTTGTACAGGGGGCAAAAAAAACAACCCCCAATAAGGCAATTAACACAATGATTTTACGCATAAGTATATACTTTATAAGTATGTTATTTACAATAAGTTCCTTCTTCCAAGCGTACGATGTTCAATGGGTTATCATCTTGTAGGGCTTGTGGTAAAAATTTATTGGGCCAATCCTGAAAGGATACAGGTCTAACCCACCTTTTAATGGAAGAAGTACCTACTGATGTAAAACGGGGGTCCGTGCTTGCCGGAAAAGGGCCACCGTGCACCATGGATGAACAAACTTCTACCCCGGTAGGTACACCGTTGAACAAAATTCTGCCAACCTTTTCCTGTAATGCATCTACAATGCCACCATAAGTTTTTAAATCCTCCGTTTCACCTAGGACAGTACCGGTCAATTGACCCTCTAGCTGATTTAGGATTTCTTCCATTTGAACTGCATCTTCACAGCTTACGACCACAGAGAAAGGACCAAATACTTCTTGATGCAAGGTATGGTTCCGTAAAAATTCACTCCCTTTTACCCTTAGGATTGTAGGACCGGCTGTATTGGCATTTACCGCATCTTTATGGTCTGCCAAAACCTCTACACCGTTTTGTGTAGATAATACCTCTTTACCTTCCATGTATTTTGAATGGATATTTGGATGAAGCATAGCAGCAGGTTGCAGCTTTAGAATTTCTTCTGATAATTTTAAGGCAAAAGAATTCAGGTCCTCACCTTCAAGACCTAAGACTAATCCGGGATTTGTACAAAACTGGCCTGCCCCCAAAGTTATGGAAGCAGCATATTTTGTGGCCCACATATCTCCACTTTCCATTAAGGCAGAAGGCAGGGCAATTACGGGGTTAATACTACCCATCTCCGCAAATACAGGTATAGGCTCCTTGCGTTCGTTCGCTAATTGATATAAGGCCATTCCCCCATTGTAGCTACCTGTAAAACCTACGGCCTTGACTTTGGGATGTTGTACCAATTGTTGGCCTACTTCTACCCCACTACTATTTAGATTGGAAAATACCCCATTGGGCATACCGGTCTTGACAGCTGCTTTTATGATGGCAGAAGCTACCAATTCTCCCGTAGCGGCATGCATGGGATGACTCTTAATGATTACGGGGCATCCTGCCGCTAAGGCACTTGCCGTGTCCCCTCCTGCTGTAGAAAATGCCAAGGGAAAATTACTTGCACCAAAAACGACTACAGGACCTAGTGGAAATAACATTTTGCGAATATCCGCCTTAGGCATAGGTTCTCTTGTAGGCTGGGCTTTTTCAATGACCGCTTCTACCCAAGAACCCTCCGTCAGTAAATTGGCAAACGCTTTAAGCTGCCCCATTGTCCTACCCCGTTCCCCACGCGCCCTTCCTTCGGGCAACCCAGATTCCAAGCAGTACGTATGAATAAGCTCATCGCCCAATGTTTCTATTTCTGAGGCAATGGCGTTTAAAAATTCCGCCTTTCTGGCACCGGAAATATCCTTGTATACCTTAAAAGCCTCATGGGCCAATGCAACGGCCTCATTGATTTCTGCAGTTGTAGCTTCATTAAAAATCCATTCGTTTTCCTGGTTCGCTATTGGGTTGAACGTTTTATACGTTTTTTCCCCATTTGCTGACATTTTACTTCCTATTATATTTTTTCCACTTATCATATCTTCTGTTTTGAACTACTTGTGTAAGTTAAAGAAAGAACCTTTGTAAAAATCCGGTTCATCCGTATACATACCGCTATATTTTTGATATTGCGATATTCATTTAAATATACCACAATTAGTTGATACCCTTATAGGCCGGAAGCGTAGGTCTAGAAGCCATTCCTGCCTTGATAATCGCAGCAACACGCTCCCTTTCCTTACCAATTAATGGTAGTCGCGGAGCCCTAACGAATTCAGTACCTATTCCTGTGGCCACCTCTGCCATTTTAATGTTCTGCACCAATTGCGGACTAATATCCAATTCCAATAAAGGTAGAAACCATCTGTAAATTTCCAATGCCTCTGCAATTCTACCTGCCTTTGCCAATTCAAAAACGGCACAGGTTTCAGCAGGGAACGCACATACCAATCCCGCAACCCATCCATCGGCACCCATCAGTACACTTTCCATCCCTAAGGTGTCCACCCCTGTCAAAACTCGTAAACGGTCTCCAAACTTGGACTTAATTCGGGTAATGTTAGAAATATCCCTTGTAGATTCCTTTACGGCCTGGATATTGTCACAGACGGTCAATTCCTCCAACATTTCCATAGTTACCATAATACCATAATCTATAGGGTTATTATAGATCATAATAGGTAGGTCGGTACTCTTGGCAGTTTCTTTAAAATAGGTTACCGTTTCATAGTCATTTGCTTTATAACGCATTGGTGGCAACATCATTAATCCGGTAGCTCCACATTCTTCCGCAACTTCTGCGGCATGTATAGCCCCTTTGGTAGTCTGCTCCGCAATGTTGATGATGACGGGAACCTTACCTTCAACAAGTTTGACGGTTTCCTTCATCAATATTTTTTTCTCATCATAAGTAAGTGTACTGGCCTCCCCCAATGTACCTCCTAAAATAATTCCACTAACGCCAGCATCTATCTGTGCTTTAATATTCGTTGCGAACATTTCTAAATCCAATTCATCGTTGGCAGTAAATTTTGTTGTTACCGCAGGCATGACACCTTTCCATTCTATACTCATATTCTATTTTTTTTGATACGTAAAAGTAATGTTAAAGCTTTTTGAATTATGTTTATATGTTAACCATACCTAATAGTATATTACCCCTTTAACCATATTTATCAGTGATATTCCGATAAATATGGCGCAAATCTTATTGGTTACAGCATTTATTGAAAAAACTACTAACAATTTAATCAATAAAAATATAGACCATACAGACTATCTAGTTATAGGAATTATAGAATTAATTATGGCCAATAATTTTAAAATGTAGGATTGGTTTCTATATTTGCGGTTCTTTCATAATAAGAAGCCCACGTGGTGAAATTGGTAGACACGCTACCTTGAGGGGGTAGTGTTCGCAAGGACGTGCTAGTTCGAATCTAGTCGTGGGCACAAAAAGGTTAGATATGGTATCTAACCTTTTTTATTTTGATAATTTTAACTTCAACTATATACTACGTTAAACAAATAATCGTAAGTTTGTTTAATTATTTGTCAAAAAACATGAACAATGTAAAAAAGCAATTTAGTATCAGGGATTTGGAAAATCTTTCTGGCATTAAAGCTCACACCATTAGAATTTGGGAAAAAAGGTACAATTTATTGCAGCCTGAACGTACGGACACCAATATACGTACCTACAGTCTGTCCAGCCTTCAAAAGTTACTCAATGTAACGTTGCTCTATAACAACGGCCAAAAAATTTCCAAGATTGCCAAGATACCAGAAGGGGAAATTGCTTACGTTGTTAGGGAAATAGTAGCCAAACATAGTCATGAAAGTCATGCAATCAACGCCTTTAAACTGGCTATGATCAATTTTGACCAGACCATGTTCTTTAATACCTATAATGCCCTTTTGGGTGAAAATTCATTCCGTGAGATATTTAAGGAAACCTTTGTACCTCTTTTGAACGAATTAGGTCTATTATGGCAAACGGATACCATAAGCCCTGCACACGAACACTTTATCAGTAGCTTAATAAAACAAAAAATTCTCTTGAATACAGAGAAACTACAACATTTAAGCCCTGTAAAAAACGACAAGGTATTTGTAGCATTCTTACCTGATAATGAGATTCATGAAATTGGATTACTGTATGTGAATTATGAAATCTTACTTAAAGGCTATAAATGTATTTATTTGGGCCCAACCATACCTATTGAAAATTTAGAGGATATCCTCAAATATTTTGACAACGTATATTTCGTATCCTATTTTACGGTCTTTCCCGAAAAGGATCGGGTAAACAAGTATTTGGAGGATTTTGATAAATTGGTTTCCAATTATAACAATCCTAATTTATGGTTGCTGGGCAGACAAACAAGGTATATTGAGGATGCTACCAAACCAGCATATTGCAAAACTTTTTCTTCCATAGACAATTTGGTAAACCATTTATAAACAAATTCTTTTATGGGCAAAGATTGTATTGTAATCGGTTCTGGCTTTTCATCATTATCTGCGGCATGCTATCTGGCCAAAGATGGCTTTAATGTAACCTTGTTTGAAAAAAATGATAGTGTGGGCGGACGTGCATCTCAATTCACCAAAGACGGGTTTACTTTTGACATGGGACCCAGCTGGTATTGGATGCCCGATATTTTTGATAAATTTTTCTCCGATTTCAATAAACAAACATCAGACTACTACCAATTGGACAAGCTTGACCCTGCCTACAAAATCTTTTTTGCAGATGACATTATTACCATTGGCGATACCATGGAGAAAATCTGCGAAGAATTTGAAAGAATTGAAAAAGGCAGTTCAAAAGCACTAAAAAAGTTTATTGATAAAGCACAGGAAAATTATGACATTGCCATTAATAAAATTGTCCTAAGACCTGGGCTTTCACCTTTAGAATTAGTAACCAAAGAAACTATTTTAAAAGTTGATCAGTTTTTTAAAACAATAAGCTCACAGGTACGGAAGTCATTTAAAAACCCAAAGTTGGTATCAACCCTAGAATTTCCGGTATTATTTCTTGGCGCAAAACCAAGCAATACGCCGTCATTCTATAATTTTATGAACTTTGCAGATTTTGGTCTTGGCACATGGCATCCAAAGGGTGGTATGTACCAGGTCATAAAAGCAATGCAACAACTTGCGCAAGAGCTTGGGGTAACCATCCACACCAACAGTGCTATAGACAACATTAATGTAGAACACGGCCAAGTAAAAGGTGTAAGCTGTAATGGCAAATTCCATCGTGCGGATATGGTTATTAGCGGTGCAGACTATCACCACACGGAACAATTGCTAGAAGATAAATTTAGACAATACAGTGCCTCTTATTGGGATAAAAAGGTTTTTGCCCCCTCATCTTTACTGTTCTATATTGGTTTCGATACCAAATTAAAGAACGTAGAACATCATAACCTTTTTTTCGATACGGATTTTGAGCTTCACGCCCAAGAAATTTATGATGATCCCAAATGGCCTACAAGTCCATTGTTCTATGCAAATTTTCCTTCTGTAACAGATGCTACCATGGCTCCGGAAAATAATGAAGCAGGCTTTTTTCTGGTGCCCATTGCAACAAATTTAACCGACACCCAAGAATTAAGAGACCAGTATTTTGACATGATCATGGATAGATTTGAGCAAAGAACAGGTCAAAAGATTAGAAATAATATTATATTCAAGGAAACATTTTGTGTCAAGGATTTTATTGAAAGATATAATTCGTACAAAGGAAATGCCTATGGAATGGCAAACACGTTAACACAGACAGCCTTTTTAAGGCCCAACTTGAAGAGCAAAAAAGTTAAGAATTTATATTTTACAGGACAACTGACTGTTCCTGGACCCGGAGTTCCTCCTGCTTTGATTTCCGGTAAATTAGTGTCAGAATTAATTAGAACCAATAATTAGTTTAGTACATGAAAGGAACATTTGACCTTGTATCGTATGAATGTAGCAAAATCGTCACAAAACGATATAGCACATCATTTGCCTTGGCTACCAAGATGCTTCATACATCTATCCGTGGCCATATTTATAACATTTATGGGTTTGTACGTTTTGCCGATGAAATCGTGGACACTTTTCACGATTATGATAAAGAGCTCTTATTTGATAAATTTGAACAAGATTTGGAAAATGCCCTGCAAGACAGAATAAGCCTTAATCCAATTTTAAATTCTTTTCAACATACCTATCATACGTATTCTATTCCAAAGCATTTGGTAGATTCATTCATGAAAAGCATGCGTATGGATTTGGTAAAGAATATATACCGTACAGATGCGGAGTACAAGGAATACATTTACGGCTCTGCAGATGTGGTTGGCCTAATGTGCTTAAAAGTATTCGTTAAAGGTGACGTAGACAGGTATGAAAGCTTAAAGGATTCCGCAATGGCATTGGGGTCGGCTTTTCAAAAAGTTAATTTTTTAAGAGACGTAAAGGCAGATTTTGAACAATTAAACCGTTCTTACTTTCCAAATACCAACCTAAGAGAGTTAGACGAACTTTCCAAAAAAAGGATTGTAGAAGAAATTAAAGCTGATTTTAGATTAGGTTATAGTGGAATTATCAACTTGCCCGCAGAAGCAAAATTTGGAGTTTATACGGCTTACAAATATTATTTCAAACTATTAAAAAAACTACAGAAGACCCCATCTTTAGAAATTAAAAATGCTCGAATAAGAGTACCCAACTATCAAAAATTTGGCCTTTTGGCAAGGTCGTATGTTAAATATAAAATGAATTTAGTCTAATGGACATAATTATTTGGATCTTACTATTCTTAGGAACTTTCTTGTTTATGGAATTTATGGCGTGGTTTACCCATAAATATATTATGCATGGCTTTCTATGGAGCCTACATAAAGATCACCATCATAAAGACCACGATTCATGGTTTGAGAGAAATGATGCTTTCTTTATTTTTTATGCAATTGTAAGTATGGCATTGTTCTACACTGGGGCAAATGGATCTTGGTACGGATACCCTACTGGATTTGGCATTTTAGCCTATGGCATTGCATATTTCTTGGTACATGACATATTTATACACCAACGTTTTAAATTGTTCAGGAATGCCAATAACTGGTACAGTAGAGGTGTAAGAAGGGCTCACAAGATGCATCATAAACATTTAGGAAAAGGTGATGGTGAATGCTTTGGAATGTTATTTGTTCCCTTTAAATATTTTAAAAAGTAATAGTTACGTACATCCTAGTAGATAACTATTCCGTAAGAAGTTGATCAAATAACCGATCTACCTTGTCATTGTCCCAATCAGCGATCGCGTTTTGGTGAATTACTATGGAGCCCTTTTTATCTATTACATATGAACCCGGAGGTTTTAATAAGGATATGGGACTTGGCTCACCAATAATTTGATAGGTTACAGGAAAAGTATAGCCCTCTTTTTCCATAAAAAGCTCTACAGGTGCTCTTTCCTCATTGGTAATTACATAGAATTTAATACGGTCCCCATAGGTGTCAAAAAGATATTGAACGTCTTTTAATTGCGCTTGTGACGGCATATGCCAAGAAGTCCAAAAAGTAATGAATACAACGCTACCCTTTGCTTCTTGAAAATTGAAGATATTCCAATTGCTATCCTTTAAATTCCAATCATAATCCGAAATTCTACCTCTTTTTTCCGCTTTTATAATTGTTGGGGAAGTAGCAAAAATTCTATTCAACTGTATTTTGCTAAAATCACCTAAAGGCGTTACAAAAAAAGAAAGCACAAAGGCAATGATCAATAAGGTAAAAACAGTTTGTCTTTTCATTAAAATTAGATAGGACCCAAAACTAAAAAACTCCTGAATATTATCAGGAGTTTTCTGTGTTTATTTTAAACGATGTTTATGCAGCGTTTTCTTTCTTAATAACATTTAACGCCGATCCTTCCCTATACCATCTAATTTGAGCATCGTTATAGGTGTGGTTTGCCTTGATCACATCTTTACTGCCATCTGCATGAACAACTTCAATGGTCAATTGTTTATCGGGGGCAAATTCCGCAATATCAAGGAAATTAAAGGTATCGTCTTCCTGGATTAGGTCATAATCGTTTTCATTTGCAAAGGTAAGCCCTAACATTCCCTGTTTTTTAAGGTTAGTTTCGTGAATACGGGCAAAAGATTTTACGAGTACGGCGGCAACACCTAAATGACGTGGCTCCATGGCTGCATGCTCACGAGATGAACCTTCACCATAGTTATGATCACCTACAACAATACTTCTTACCCCTGCCGCTTTATATGCACGTGCCGTATCCGGTACGCCGCCATATTCACCGGTAAGTTGGTTTTTTACCATATTGGTCTTATGACCAAATGCATTTACCGCACCGATTAAACAGTTATTAGAAATGTTGTCCAAATGACCACGGAAACGCAACCAAGGTCCAGCCATGGAAATGTGGTCGGTTGTACATTTACCATATGCCTTTATCAACAATTTTGCGCCCATTAAGCTTTCATCCTTAATTGGGGTAAAGGGTTCCAATAATTGTAATCTTTCAGAATCTGAAGCAACTTTTACCACAACCCCGGAACCATCCTCATCTGGCGCTAAGTAACCTGCATCCTCAACTTCAAAACCTTTTGGAGGCAATTCCCATCCTGTCGGTTCATCGAACATGACTTCTTCTCCTTTTTCGTTGATCAACTTATCCGTCATAGGATTAAAATCCAATCGACCGGAAATGGCAATGGCCGCAGTTATTTCCGGAGAAGCAACAAATGCATGGGTATTTGGATTACCGTCCGCACGTTTTGCAAAGTTTCTATTGAATGAGTGGACTATACTGTTTTTAGGAGCATTTTTAGGATCACTATAACGAGCCCATTGTCCTATACAAGGCCCACAGGCATTTGTAAATATCTTAGCATCCAATTTCTCGAATATGCCTAATATACCATCACGGTCCGCAGTATAACGAACTTGCTCGGAACCAGGGTTTATTCCTAGTTCAGCCTTCATTTTCAATCCTTTATCTATTGCCTGTTGGGCTATTGATGATGCCCTGGACAGATCTTCATATGAAGAATTGGTACAAGAACCAATCAATCCCCATTCAACCGCCAATGGCCAATCATGCTCCGTAGCCTTTTTGGTCATATCACTACCCACTTTAGTAGAAAGGTCTGGAGTAAAAGGACCGTTCAACAATGGGGTTAACGCAGTTAGATCAATCTCAATAACCTCATCAAAATACTGCTCTGGATTAGCGTAAACCTCTGCGTCTGCAGTAAGATGTTCTTTTACTTTATTGGCCGCGTCTGCAATATCTGCCCTATCGGTAGCCCTTAAATAACGCTCCATAGATTCATCATAGCCAAACGTTGAGGTGGTAGCCCCAATTTCTGCACCCATGTTACAAATAGTTCCTTTACCGGTACAAGACAATGATTTGGCACCTGGGCCAAAATATTCAACTATTGCGCCTGTTCCACCTTTTACGGTCAAAATTTCGGCAACTTTTAAAATTACATCCTTTGGTGCGGTCCAACCAGAAATAGTTCCTGTCAACTTAACACCAATTAATTTTGGAAATTTAAGTTCCCAAGCCATACCTGCCATTACATCAACGGCATCTGCACCACCAACACCTATGGCTACCATACCTAAACCACCTGCGTTTACGGTATGAGAATCCGTACCTATCATCATTCCACCCGGAAATGCGTAATTCTCCAATACCACTTGGTGAATAATACCCGCTCCCGGCTTCCAGAAACCAATTCCATATTTATTGGAGACCGATTCTAGAAAATCAAAAACCTCTGCACTGGTAGAATTTGCAGATTTCAAATCTGCGGTAGCACCACTTTTAGCTTGTATCAAGTGATCACAGTGTACCGTAGTTGGTACCGCAACCTTGGGCTTGCCAGCTTGCATAAACTGCAATAGGGCCATTTGTGCCGTTGCATCTTGGCAAGCAATACGATCTGGAGCAAAATCAACATAATCCTTACCTCTGGTAAATGCCTTGGTAGGCGTACCGTCCCATAAATGGGAGTACAAAATTTTCTCAGAAAGAGTAAGAGGTTTCCCTACAATATTCCTCGCTTCATCAACACGTTTAGCCATATTGGCATAAACCTCTTTTATCATATCAATATCAAATGCCATTCTTTAAGTTATTTTAAGTTAACGCAATTCGGTAAATTTAAGAAAATCTATAACGCAATTAAAATTAATTAAGTATGATTGATCGCTTTTTCACAAATGGATACGTATAATGAATCTAATTTTACGCATTAAGATTAAAATGACTCAAAAAAAGACGCAAACGATTTAGAAAAAAAATGGATTACAACAATTTATCAATGATATCTTCCTCTGAGATACCCTCGGCTTCCGCCTTGTAGTTTTTAATGATCCTATGGCGCAAAATTCCTTTTACCACAACATGTACATCCTCAATATCAGGTGAAAATTTGCCATTGATCGCAGCATTGGCCTTTGCGCCCAAAATAAGATTTTGCGAAGCCCTTGGCCCAGCACCCCAATCTAAATACTGTTTTACATATTCTGTAGCCGATGGTAAATTGGGCCGTGTACTATTTACCAATTTTACTGCGTACTCCACCACATTATCAGCAACAGGAATTCTTCTTATCAATTCTTGGATTGCGATAATTTCACTGGCATTGAACAAAGGGTTGATTACCTGTTTACGGTCTGCAGTCGTATTTTTGACAACCAAGATTTCTTCCTCTACCGTAGGGTACTTTAATTCTATTGCAAACATAAAACGGTCTAACTGCGCTTCCGGTAACGGATAAGTACCTTCCTGCTCAATTGGATTCTGGGTAGCCAAAACAAAGTAGGGCAATTCTAGTTTATGCTGGTGTCCGGCAATGGTTACAGCCCTTTCCTGCATAGCTTCCAAAAGTGCAGCTTGGGTTTTAGGCGGTGTTCTATTGATTTCGTCCGCCAAGATAATATTAGAAAAAATAGGCCCTTTAATAAATTTAAAATTCCTGTTCTGATCTAAAACCTCGCTTCCAAGAATATCGCTCGGCATTAAATCCGGGGTAAATTGTATTCTTTTAAAATTTAGTCCCAAGGCTTGGGCAATGGTGTTTACCATTAGTGTCTTAGCCAACCCTGGCACACCTATCAACAATGAATGGCCGCCAGTATAAATAGACAAAAGAATTTGCTCTATAACTTCATCTTGACCTACAATTATCTTGGCTATTTCCTTTTTTAAAGCAGCATGTTTTTCAACAAGTAGCTCTATATCGGCAACGTCTGACATATATTTATTCCTTTATCCAGTTGTTAGCGAATTCACAATCCTTATTGTCATCGTTTACACTTATATAGGTATCCTTAATATGCTCGTCCATCCATTTTTTAATGGCATTGTATTTCTTTTCAGTAAGCGCAAGCTCCTGAATTTTGGTATAGTCCTTGGCAAAATCCGCAACATGCTCATCAAACCTATTGGTAATCTTCAATATTTTATATTTAGGTGCCCCACCTCTAGGATCTTGTTCCAACACAGGGTGTGTTATTTCGTTATCCTTTAACCCTTGTACCTGATTGTATAATGTAGGATCCATTTTGGTCAACTCAAAACGTGAACTAAAATCCTGTGGATTTCTCAGAAGTCCGCCGTCAAATTTCGTTTCCTTTTCATCGGAAAAATTAAGTGCGGCTTCTGCAAAGGTAAATTCATTATTAATGATCTTTTGACGGATACTATCCAATTCTTGCTTTGCCTCTTCTAAAACATCCTGTGAAATTTCAGGCTGAATCAAGATATGCCTAAGGTCCAATTCCTGTCCCCTTATTTTTTCTATATATATTATATGATAACCAAAAATCGTTTCAAATGGTTCTGAAACCTCTCCTTCCTTTAAGCTGAACGCCACATCCTTAAAAGTCTTATCAAAACCGGTATCCTTGGTTATACTATAAAAACCTCCTTTAGATTTGGAACCTGGGTCTTGGGAATATAAAATTGCCTTTACGCTAAAGCTGGCATCATTATCTTCCACATCTGCCTTGATCTGGTTTAATTTATCGATCACTTTTTGTTTCTCCTCCTCAGATGGCTCCGGCTCCTTTGTAATCTGTGCAATCTCTAGTTCGGCACCAAATACAGGTCGTTCATCTACAGGAATCTTATTAAAGAACTGACGTACCTCTTCTGGCGTAATTTCAATTTCCTTTATGATATCTTGCTGCATGCGTTCAGAAAGCATACGCAATTTGTTGATCTTATATAACTCTTCCCTAAAACTGGCCTCGTCCTCTTTTTTATAATATTTCAAGACTTTTTCCATTGAGCCAATCTGTTGAACCAAAGATTGTAATTGACGGTCACCGGTTGCATTGACTTCATCATCAGAAACCAAGATACTATCCTGAACCGCTTGGTTTGCGTATAACCTATCCTCCATCAATTTGCCCAATAGACTACAGTGAGAAATATCCTCTGCGGATGCACCCTGACTTTTAAGGTCTATCAATGTTTTCTCAATGTCAGAATCCAAGATTACATAATCCCCTACTACCGCCGCAATACCATCTAACTTAACACGTTTAAAGTTATTGGAAGAATCCTTACGGACATTTGTAGCTTCCGCAACGGCCTCCATTTGTTCCATCTGGCCTTCTGCTTCCGTAGGTATGGAATCCTGCGCATTGGCAACACCTGAAATAAGCGCCAACGCACCAAAAAACAAACTATTCCTTAATTTCAAACACTTCAAATTCTTTATCCTTGATTGCTTCATCTAATAATTCAGTTTCTAATTTACGCAGGTAGTTCATTTTTCTGCGACTTAATAAAACTTGCTCTATGGTAGGCCTAATAAATGACAAAGGAGCTATATCGTTAATATCCTTTATCTCTTCAATTTTACCCAAATATACCCCGATCGAATCCTCTAATTCAAAAAATTGTGAATTTTTTAAGTACTTATCGGCATTATCTGCGGTAATTGGAGGTATTTCCTCGAAAATTCTGGTATAACGCACCCAAATAGAATCGTTAAAATTCAACTTATTGAATTGCACCCCTATAGAATCCAAATAACGAATATCCTCTACCTTAAACCTTTTTAATCTTTTAGACACTTCATCCTTATCCAAAAAGCCTTTTGGCAAGGCAACAAACCTAATCCTTGCAATTCTCTCCTTTAGTTTAAAGTTTTCCTTTCCCTGTTCGTAAAAATCCGCCAATTGAGCATCGGTAATTACCGAGTCCGTTGCCCTTGACATTAGAGCCTCTTTATAAGCCCTAGTGTAAAGGTCCGTACGGTAATCATCTACCAGAACGTTATATTGCGCCAATTTTTCCTCGGATAAATTTATCTTTGCCTTGGATAGCAATAATTGTTTGGAAGCCCAATTATTGATGTAGTTAGAAACAAATGATGCACTATCGCCCTTACTCATATTTTCAGTAATCAACGCCTTTATATCCTCTTCATACAAGAAAGACGCTCCCACTCTGGCAATGGGCTTTTTATCCTCCTCACTTTTAAAAAGATCAGTACATGAAAAAATGACCAATGAAAACAGCCCCATACATATAATAGGGTATAGATTTTTCATTTTCATTTTTGTTTTAGAAGAAAACATCGAGCAAAAATAGCAATTACACTCTCGTGTGCAAATGCAAAATGATTTACTTAACACATTTTTTAAAAGTGAACAGTTTATCAATTATCTTATTATCAATTAAAAACAACCTACTAAAACAATTAAGCCTCTTTAATAAAGGAAGGGGTTTACAAATGAATTTTAGGTAAATTTGCGACGATATATACCATACTAAAAATTATTTTTTGAGCAGAAAAATTAAGTTGATTTGGGATTTTAGAGGTCCGGCCGCATTAAAGACCGCAGAACATCATGTTAAGCATTTAAAGGAATTCATTGCAATTGAAGGTACTGCATTGAATATTACAGGACATCAACAGATTAACGATATGTTCAGCATAGCGTTCATGGTGGTTGAAGAGCATGAAATGATTTCCGTTAGAGACACCTTAAAACCACATCGTGGTGAAGTATACGAACCTTAATTAATAATTCAGTTGAGAATCTGCATCTTATTCTTATGGGCTTTCCTAATTTGGTCATGTACCAAAGATCACGCAGCTACTGACCCTTTGGAAAAAGCATTGACCTCTGACCACCCAAAAATTAGACGGGTCATGGATAGTGTTGATCGCTATGAGGTGCAGATAAAATACACCCAAATAGACCGATCAAAGGATAGTATCGTATTTACGGATTTTGATTTTCAAGTACATGATAGTGTATATTTTTATCCGGCTAGCACCGTAAAACTACCAATTGCGGTTTTGGCCTTGGAAAGACTTCACCAAACGGACAGCTTAAATGTATTGACCAAATATTATGTTGAGGGCGATACCATAGAAAGCACGGTTGCCCAGGATATTTCAGCAATTTTTGCCGTAAGCGATAATTTGGCCAACAACCGTTTGTTTGAATTGCTTGGTCAAAATGCAATTAATTCCTCCTTAAACCAAAAGAATATAGGACCCGTGCGTATTTCGCATAGATTAGGGTACCATTCAGAAGATCTACGAACAAAACCCTTGGTCGTTTATTTAAATGACTCAACAACCGGTATGACGGTACCCTCTTACAACACCAACCCTGAGCCGTTGAAACTTCAAAACATCAAAAAAGGAATTGGCTACATGGCCAATGGTAAGCAAATAGACGAGCCTTTTGATTTCAGTTTAAAAAATTATTTGCCAATTTCTTCGCTGCACTCAATTTTAAAACGAATCATATTTCCTGAACAATTTAACCCCAAAGAGCAATTTCATATCAGTGAACAACAACGTGAACTTTTATTGAACGCAATGTCTACCGTGCCCAGAAAGGTTGGCTATGACCAAAACACCTTTCATGACGGATATTGCAAATTCTTTATGTATGGTGACAGCAATGAAGAAATTCCTACATCCTTAAATATATATAATAAAGTAGGCTTTGCTTATGGCACTGTGACAGATTGTGCCTATATTAAAGATACCGCCAATAATGTAGAATTTTTATTGACCGCTACACTTCTGGTTAATGAGGATGGCATATTTAATAATGACCATTATGAGTTTAATGAAATTGGCATACCCTTTCTCGCACAATTAGGTCGTGAAATTTATGACCTTGAGCTAAAAAGAAAACAATAGTTAAAATCTAGAATGAGAATACATGCAAGATAACGGCAATAAAACAAGAATCAACAAATACTTAAGTGAAGCAGGTTATTGTTCACGAAGGGCCGCAGACAAATTAATAGACCAAGGCAGGGTTACCATCAATGGAGAAATTCCTGAAATGGGCACCAAAATTGGCCCGGATGACATTGTTAAAGTTGACGGGGAACTTATTAAAGAACCTAAAGGGAAAAATGTTTATTTGGCATTTAATAAACCTGTTGGCATTGTCTGTACAACAGATACCGGAGTAGAAAAGGATAATATCATTGATTTTATCAATTACCCCAAACGAATATTCCCTATCGGTAGACTGGACAAACCTAGTGAGGGACTTATATTTCTTACGGATGACGGCGATATTGTCAATAAGATACTACGCGCACGAAACAATCATGAAAAGGAATATTTAGTTACTGTGGACAAACCCATCACAAAGGATTTTTTGGTCAAAATGCGCAAGGGAATTCCAATCTTGGATACCGTTACCAGGGAATGTGAGGTATTTGAAGTTAGCACTTATCAATTTCGTATTATTCTTACCCAAGGCCTTAATAGACAAATTAGGAGAATGTGCGAATACCTAGACTATAGGGTTAAAAAATTAAAGCGCATACGAATAATGAATGTACATTTGGACGTGCCCGTGGGCAAATGGAGAGACATTACGGAAGAAGAATTAAATGAAATCAATAGATTGGTCAGCACTTCTTCAAAAACCTTTGACGGACAGTAATTATAAAACCGACCAAAAAACTAGTCCATCTTCTTAAAACTGCAACAAAAGCGTGTTAAATAAGTATGCTATTTCACTGAAAAACATTATCTTATATAAAAATTACACTTAATTTTAAAGCACCATATATCATGTTTATTTCAAGAAAATTGGGCCATATTTTAGTTTGGATACTACTGGTGGCCACAGGCACTAATTATTTACAGGCACAGACATTTAATTTTACCGAATATACGGGTGAAGTTCTGGATGCCAATACTAACAAGGCCCTGGTCTTTGCCACCTTAAGTATTGAAGGTACAAATGTGAGTACTATAACCAATTCTGAAGGTGAGTTTGCACTTAAGGTTCCTATGGAATTTGAGGATCGTAATTTAATCGTCGCTTTTTTGGGTTACAAGACCAAAGAGTTTCCTATAGCTCAGTTAGAGACCAAAAAGAATAAAATTCTTATGGAGGAGTTTGCCATGGCACTTTCAGAAGCTCGCATAGATGCTCCAAATGATGCAGAAGCCTTAGTAAAAGAAGTCTTGGACAAAAAAGGCACGAACTACCTTAACGAAAATACGGTCATGACAGCATTTTATAGGGAAACAATTAAAAAAAGAAGAACAAACGTTAGTTTATCCGAAGCCGTTGTCAATATATACAAAGCACCTTACTCCTCTAACAAAAAAGATGCGCTGGAACTTTACAAAGCCAGAAAAAGCACCGACTATAGTAAACTGGATACTGTAGCCTTAAAACTGCAGGGCGGCCCTTTCAATACCTTGTTCGTTGATATGGTCAAATACCCAGATTATATATTTACGCCAGAAACATTGTCCTATTATGAATTCTCCTTTAATACTTCCACTAGGGTAAACGACCAACTTATCTATGTTATAGATTTTAAACAAAAGGAAGAAATCTTGGACCCACTTTATACCGGCAAACTGTACATAGATGCTGAAAATAAAATTTTGACCAGTGCCATTTACTCACTAAACATTACCGATAAAAGGTTGGCCTCACAGATGTTCGTACGCAGAAAGCCCAAAAATGCAGAGGTATGGCCTACGGATGTTTCCTATAGGGTAGATTATAGGGAAAAGAACGGCAAGTGGTACTATGGCTATAGTAACGTACTGTTAGAATTTAAGGTCAATTGGGACAAGCGCTTGTTCAACTCCGTTTACAGTATGAGCTGTGAAATGGCTATAACGGATTGGGAAGAAAATCTGGAGAACACAATACCTAAGACCAAGGATAGAATAAAATCATCTATAATTTTAAGCGATGAAGCCATAGGTTTTGCCGACCCAAATTTTTGGGGAGAATACAATATTATAGAACCGGAAAAATCTATTGAATCGGCCATAAAAAAAATTCAAAGACAATTAAAAAGGGATAAGTCCAACTTAGAAAGCGCCTCAAAACCTTAAATGGAATAAATAAAAAGCCCCATCTGAATTCAGATGGGGCTTTTTAATTTAAAATACTTGGATTATTTAGGCATAACTACAGTATCAATAGCATGTATCACACCATTGCTAGCCGCTACATCTGCCATAATAACAGTTGCCATATTACCATTCGCATCTTTCAACATCACCTTATCACCACTCAAACTAAGGGTAATTGACCCCCCTTGTACTGTTTTTACGGAAAAAACACCATTATTACCTTTAATAGCATTAATTATATCGCCAGCCATATAGTTACCGGCAACCACGTGATATGTTAAAATTCCGGTTAATGCATCCTTACTTTCCGGTTTTAACAAATTGTCGACTGTACCCGTTGGCAATGCATCAAAAGCACTGTTGACCGGTGCAAAGACGGTAAAGGGTCCTTCACTATTTAGCGTTTCCACCAAATCTGCAGCTTTAACCGCCGCAACCAATGTTGTAAAATTTTCATTACCCGCTGCTACTCCAACAATCGTTTTAGACTGTGTATAAGAAGTAGAAATGAATAACATTAACGCACTAAAGATTGTAATTTTTAAAATTTTCATAGTTCTATTTTTTTAGATTGATGTAAATGTAACGCCTTGCCCACCAATAAACTCTTAAAAATTGTTTAATATATTTTATAATATGTTAAACATTATAGAATTTCTGAAAGAACCTCCAATTAAATTATAATATTACAAAAGACTTCTAATAATTAATAAATGTTTAGTTCTTCATTTAAATAAAAATCATATTTACCATTATACACATTACCAAATGAATAACTATTTAATAAAATAATTAAACATAATTATATAATTGAAAATCATTTAATTAATAAAATAACGCCATAAAAAAAGCCCATCACAATAATTTCGCAATGGACTCAGTAGATCACTTAAACCAATTTAATTTGCGACTTCGCTTATAAATTTTAAACGGTACAACCTTAGTTCTTCCTCTTCGTATTCTCCATCAAACTCCGTCATAGCTTCCTCTAGGTTATCGGTATCGGCTTCAAGAAAATACTCATGAATTTCTTCTTGTTGATCCTCATCCAAAACCTCATCTATCCAATAGTTCAAATTTAATTTGGTACCGCTAAAAACAATTTGTTCCATTTCCTTGATCAGTTCAGGAATCTCCAGTCCTTTGGAGGATGCAATATCCGACAATGGTAGTTTACGATCTACGTTCTGAATAATATATAGTTTTAGAGCCGAGTTGACTCCAGTACTTTTTACAACTAGATCATCTGGACGAACAATATCGTTTTCCTCTACATACCCTTTGATAAAAGCTGTAAAGGGCTTTCCATATTTTTTGGCCTTACCCTCGCCAACGCCATGAACATTTAAAAGCTCCTCGTGCGACACAGGGTATTTCAAGGCCATATCTTCCAATGACGGGTCTTGGAAAACTACAAAGGGCGGCACCCCAAGTTTTTTGGCCTGGGCCTTTCTTAAATCCTTTAATTGTTTTAGCAAAATTTCATCCGCTATACCACCACCTTTTGCGGCACCTACAATAGCATTGTCATTTTCGGCATTGTATACATGATCTTTTGTCATCATAAAGGAGACAGGACTTTCCAAATACTCCTTGCCGGCATCGGTCAAGTGTAACACGCCATATTGCTCAATCTCCTTTCGCAATAAACCTGCCACTAAAGTTTGGCGTACCAATGCCATCCAGTAACTCTTGTCCTTATCTGCGCCAATACCAAAGAAGTCCTTTTCATTGGTCTTATGTGATGATATAATGGCGTTCGTTTTACCACGAATGGCATTAACGATCTCCTTGGACTTAAACTTTTCACTAGTACCTTGTACTACTTTAAGTAATTTCAGTACATTGTCCTTGGCCTCTTCTTTTTCCTTGGGATTTTTTGTGTTATCGTCCATATCCGCACCTTCTCCATTGACTTCATCAAACTCCTCACCAAAATAGTGCAGCATAAATTTACGTCTGGACATGGAAGTCTCAGCATACGCAACTACCTCTTGCAGCAACGCATTACCAATTTCCTGTTCCGCCACAGGTTTACCGGACATGAATTTCTCTAATTTTTCAATATCCTTATAGGAATAATAGGCCAAGCAATGTCCTTCACCACCATCCCTTCCTGCCCTGCCGGTCTCTTGATAATAACTTTCTATACTTTTAGGGATATCATGATGAATGACGAATCTTACATCTGGTTTGTCTATACCCATACCAAAAGCAATGGTAGCAACCACCACCTCAACATCTTCCATTAAGAACATATCTTGGTATTTGGACCTTGTTTTGGCATCGAACCCGGCATGATATGGTACGGCGCTAATCCCATTAACCTGTAGTACCTGTGCCAATTCCTCAACCTTTTTACGGCTTAGGCAATAAATAATTCCAGATTTACCGGAATTCTGTTTAACGAACCTAATGATATCTGCTTCTATGTTTTCCGTTTTTGTACGGACCTCATAAAAAAGGTTGGGTCTGTTGAAGGAAGCCTTAAATAGTTTGGCCCCACCAATACCCAAGTTCTTGATAATATCTTCCTGTACCTTGGGGGTTGCCGTTGCCGTTAAGCCTATTATGGGTATATCTTCGCCCAGACGTTCCACAATGGATTTTAGGTTACGGTATTCCGGTCTAAAATCATGGCCCCACTCAGAGATACAATGCGCCTCATCAATTGCTACGAATGAAATGACCACTGAACGCAGGAACTCAACGTTTTCTTCTTTGGTCAACGATTCCGGGGCCACATATAGCAGCTTGGTCTTACCTTCCGTTATATCTTGTTTTACTTGCTTTATTTCTCCTTTGTTCAATGAAGAATTAAGGACATGGGCTATACCATTTTCCGAAGAAATGCCACGAATGGCATCCACTTGGTTCTTCATTAATGCGATCAATGGGGAAACTATAATTGCCGTACCCTCTTGCATAAGGGCGGGTAATTGATAGCAAAGCGATTTACCACCACCGGTGGGCATGATTACAAACGAATTGTTACGTTTTAAAACATTTCTGATTACTTCTTCCTGAAGTCCTTTAAATTGGGAAAACCCGAAATACTTCTTTAATGATGCATGTAAATCGATATCATCAAATTCTTTACTGTCTGTCACATTTAACATTTAAGGGAGCACTACTTATTTTAAAACTCATAAGTGGTCAAAATTATTATCGACCAAGCTTGGTGATTCTAAATTCTTATGCGATAATCGGCATTTAAAATTAAGTTTGTTTAATTTTGTAATCTTAAAGATAACACATTCTTTTAGGATTACAATCCATAATTTGAATAATAGATTGATAGCTACGCACACCATTATTGACTTGGCGAAAAAAACCATTGAAACAGAGCGCGATGCTATTGCCCATCTTTCCGCACTGTTAACAGATGATTTTGCATTGGCCGTTAATTGTATTAATGAAGCAAAAGGACGTGTCATTATTTCCGGAATTGGAAAGAGTGCAATTGTGGCCACAAAGATAGTGGCTACCATGAACTCTACCGGCACTCCTGCAATATTTATGCATGCCGGAGACGCCATTCATGGTGATTTGGGTACCATTCAGGAAAACGATGTGGTTATTTGTATATCTAATAGTGGCAACACACCAGAAATTAAAATGTTGGTCCCGCTGATCAAAAGGGGAACCAACAAATTGATAGCCATGACCGGCAACACCGATTCTTTTTTGGCCAAGCAGGCAGATTTTATCCTTAATACGTACGTGGAGCGAGAAGCTTGTCCTAACGGTCTGGCCCCAACCACAAGTACAACGGCCCAATTGGTCATGGGAGATGCACTTGCCATAGTATTATTGGAAATGAAAGGGTTTACAAGTACGGATTTTGCAAAGTACCACCCGGGCGGTTCATTAGGAAAACGATTATATTTAAGAGTTGCCGATCTAGTAGAAAAAAATCAAGTGCCACAAGTTCAAAAGAATGCCGAAGTAAAGGAGGTGATCGTTGAAATTTCCAAGAAAATGCTTGGGGTCACAGCGGTGCTCGATGGAGAAAAGGTTGTAGGCATCGTTACCGATGGTGATATAAGGCGCATGTTGAACAAGCATGATGTGATCAAAGGATTAACGGCCGAAGAGATCATGACCCGCAACCCAAAAACCATTCCTGCGGACACTTTGGCCATAAAGGCCTTGGAGTTCATGCAAAAAAACGGCATATCCCAATTGTTGGCCATGAAGAATGAAACCTATGTTGGTGTCATCCATTTACATAATTTAATAAACGAAGGTATTTTATAATGGGTTCCAAAGCAGCAACGCCCCCTAACGAAATGTCATTTCTTGACCATCTGGAAGAGTTAAGATGGCATTTAATACGATCTACATTGGCGATCGTCATCATTGGCTCCGTAGCCTTTTTGATGAAAGATTTCATTTTTGATACGGTCATTTTCGGGCCCAAAAAAATGGATTTCCCAACCTATCAGTTATTCTGTGACGTAGCCACTTATTTTGGTTTTGACTCTGCCTTCTGTGCAGAAAAGCTTCCTTTTACCATACAAAGCCGTTTAATGTCCGGACAGTTTTCGGCGCACATCTGGACATCTATTTGGGCTGGCTTTATCATTGGTTTCCCATATGTACTTTATGAAATGTGGAAATTTATTAGTCCGGGATTATATGAGCAGGAACGAAAAAACTCAAGGGGTTTTATTTTAATAGCATCATTATTGTTTTTTCTAGGGGTTCTTTTTGGCTACTATGTAGTGGCCCCGCTATCCATTAATTTTTTAGGAACATATCAAGTAAGTGCCGAAGTTACGAATGAATTTGACTTGGCTTCCTATATTTCAACAGTTAGGGCTTCCGTTATTGCCTGTGGTATTCTATTTGAGCTCCCGATCATTATTTTCTTTTTGACCAAGGTGGGTCTGGTGACTCCGGATATTATGAGAAAATATAGGAAGATAGCCCTTGTTATCGTATTAATATTATCCGCCGTAATCACCCCTCCAGATGTTGCCAGCCAAATTATTGTGGCAATTCCGGTATTGATACTTTACCAAGTAAGTATTTATATATCTGCAATGGTGTTGAGAAAAGAACGAAAAAAAGCTGAAAAAGAAAAAAAGAAACATACCAATGTCAAACCAAATTGAGGAATTTAATGCCTATCGTTCCAAGATGAACGAGAAGCTGTTGGCGGACAACAATAAAATTGTAAAGCGCATATTTAATCTGGACACCAATGCTTTTGCTGCAGGGGCCTTAGATGTAAAGACCAAGGAATTATTGGGCCTTGTGGCCTCTACGGTCCTAAGGTGTGATGATTGTGTAAAATACCATCTGGAAAGTTCTTACAATGAAGGAGTTTCCAAAGAAGAGGTTATGGAAACTTTAGGTATTGCAACTTTAATAGGCGGCACCATAGTTATACCCCACCTAAGAAGGGCCTATGAATATTGGGAAGCGCTGGAACAGCAAAATGACAAGGTTAAATAATCCCTAAAATCTTTTCTAACCAAGCAATAACCAATAGATTTGAAACCATGAAGTTACGTGCCGATAATATAATGAAGTCCTACCGGGGCAGAAGGGTGGTCAAAGGAATTTCCCTAGAAGTCAACCAAGGGGAAATTGTTGGTCTTCTAGGTCCTAACGGTGCCGGTAAGACCACATCTTTTTATATGATCGTAGGGCTTATAAAACCCAATGGCGGCAGTATTTGGCTAGATGATATGGAAATCACCAAATTCCCCATGTACAAGCGGGCACAGAACGGTATTGGGTATTTGGCGCAGGAAGCCTCGGTATTTAGAAAATTAAGTATCGAAAATAATATTTTAAGCGTACTGCAATTGACCAAACTAAGCAAAAAGGAGCAGCACATGAAAATGGAATCGCTCATAGAAGAATTTGGTCTGGGCCATATACGAAAGAACCGCGGTGACCTATTATCAGGTGGTGAGCGTAGAAGAACGGAAATTGCGCGGGCCCTTGCCACTGACCCCAAATTTATTTTATTGGATGAACCCTTTGCCGGGGTAGATCCCGTTGCCGTGGAGGATATTCAACGTATTGTGGCTCAACTTAAGGACAAAAACATTGGAATTCTAATCACCGATCATAATGTACAAGAAACTTTGGCCATTACGGAACGCTCCTATTTAATGTTTGAAGGTGGCATTTTGAAATCTGGTATACCGGAAGATTTAGCTGCGGATGAAATGGTAAGAAAAGTTTATTTAGGACAAAATTTTGAGCTTCGTAAAAAGAAACTTGATTTTTAAGCCTTTTCCGTTACAATTTACCCCCCTTAATTAAAGAAAACTTTTCCTGAAATTACTTGTTAATTATAGACAAGTAGTAATTAATCTTAAATTTTGAAGCTCCTTGTATTCTTGTATGGGCAGTAATTTTAGTCCGTTCAAGGTAATTGAGGTAATTTGAAAAATGCTTTCAGGTTCTTTTTCCCCTAAATTTAACACGATAAAAGCGTTACCCTCTATTTTGCGTACAAACCAATAGCCAGTATTTCCATTATCTTGGTTAAGCAAACTATAGTTTACCCCTTTACTATTAACATGCCCACCATCATGGTAAGATTGATTTATAAATTTTAAATCTACACCGTATACAGGATTGCATTGCTGATCTATGATAAAGTCCATGATATCATTTTCGTTCCAATCTATAGGATGTGATAAATTCAGTTGTTTTAATATGTATTTAGTGTTTTTTGAACCTTGCACCTCAAGAGTGTTGTTCTTTGTCATTTTATAAACCAATTTCCCCTTTTTACCTTTTGCCTTTATTCTAGCTTTTTTAGATTTTATGGCAATGGGATACGCCTCTTTTGTATCAAAATCACTTATGACCTTGGTGTCAAAATCAATCATCATTCGGGAATTTCCTAGCATATTGGTATTGGTTTCCCTTACATAACCGCCATTATCCACTAACCAAGTTCCCCTTATCTCTTGGGCCCTGCAAGGCTGTACAATTACAAACAAAAGAAATAGGCCTAGGATACGTGTTGTCATTCAAAATATTATTTAGTAATTAAGAATATAAAGTGTTAAAACATTTTTCATGCGTTAAAATTCATACAACAAATAGTGTAGTGACACAATTGCCATAGCACTTGTAATGAACACTTTAGAATACAAAATTCATCCTATACAAAACAGAAAACTATCCAATTAATTGTGAACGACTGGTAAAACATTACTCTATATTTTAAAAATCCAATTAGAAATTTTCTACTGATTAGTCGTTTAGGTAATTAATACAGGAAAAATTTAGAACTTAAGACCAGGGCTAATATTATTAGACATTTCCATAGCGCTTTAAATTATATATACCCCACCCTAAGAAAAGAAGCTCTAAAAATAGTGCCGGTGTAAAGGGTGTTGAAATACCATCTAAAAGAGTGCTTATAATTCGGCCAAATGAGATCCCGCCCATAAAAAGCACATTGCAAAGGGTTGCACTATACCATACTTTGGCACTGTATGCACCTATAAGCCAAAAAACTCCGATTCCCACGTATATTCCCATTATAGCCCGTAACATATTCATCAACTCTAAGGACTCTACCTCATAATCTAGAATTAACGGTATTAAAACCGTAGGGTGCCCACCATATACCAAGCCTGCTATAATAACAATTATGCCTGACAATAATAGATTTAGGTATTTAGGTAGTTTCATTAGCCTTTTTACCATATAGTTGAACATATTTATATGCGGCCATTGCACCAAGAAAGGAAAATAAGGCTAGCATCCAAAATACATGTTGATGGCCTTGCAGTCCCGGAGAAGCATCCAACAAATAACCCATTGCAGCACCTGCAAATATATCTGGGGTATACCCTATTAAAGAAATTAGGCCTACGGCAGTACCGGTAAAAATCAATGGTATCTTACCGCTTTGCATGACTGCAAAATATAATGCCCTTGCAGCGTAAACACCAATGGCCACTATGAGTATTGAAATTAAAAATAAGATATACGGAATATTTTCTACGACTCCCAATGCAAACACGATCGAGCCGACAAACGCAATTATGAAACTCAGGAACAACCATACACTAGGTTTGGATCGGTCTGCCAAAACCCCAATAACAATACCAACTACAGGTCTAGCAAATAGTAAAAAAGTACCTACCTGTGCTGACCCAACTTGATCTAAATGCATAACATCTTGTGCATAAAGTGAAAAGACGTCGGTAATTTTATAACCAACATACGCGCAGAGAATAATTACCATTAATAAAATTACCGATGGCAAGCGTAATACCTGCCCTATTTGTGATACGGTAATTTTCTCTACCACAATATCCTGCTCATTTAAATTGGGCAGTTTCATGAACAACAATACCAATACACCAACTAGTGCAACAAGGGCGGATGATGATAAAATTACATATCTAAAAGCGAACCTACTTTCCTGTAAGGATGCAACTTCTAAATCGGTATGTAGAAAAAAAGAAAAAACGGCAACCCCTAATGTACCAAAAAGTGCACCTACCAAGCCCCTGCCACCATCTAAAAACCCAAAAGCCTTACCTTGAGCGTTCACTCCTCCCCAAACGCGAGTGGCCTTTATCATGGGCGACCAAAAAAGAAATATTGTAGTAAATCCCCAAAATCCATATAAAATTTGAAGTGTTGCATAGTCTGGAAAAGTGGCAAAGACCAATCCTCCTAACGCCGTAAGCCATAGTGCCATTGCAATTAACTTTCTTGGCGGGTATTTATCCGCCAGGGGCCCACCAAAAAAATAGGAGAGCAAAGCCACAAAACCATACACCGAAAAACACAGTCCCAATGACACATTGTCCAATTCAAACACTTTAAGGACCGTTGGTCTAAAAACACGTTGTAAAACAAAAGGGAGAATAAAAACACTCTCGCCTGCCAAGATTAGCAATACCAAATAATACCAAGGTGCTTTTTCCGTCGCTTTCATTTCTGGATTATTGGAATCCAAATTTCCTCTTTGGATGTAGGGTCGTTATGTTTATAGGCATCTCCCAAGACTTCAAAATGAGGTCTATCATCTAATCTATACATGGAATTAGGGACCCATTCCCCATAAATGTATTGAAATATACCAGCGTCTCCACTGGAACCCTCATAATCAAAAACCGCATATAAACCAGCTGGTATGGTCAAATAATGCATGTTAAGAGGAATATGATTCAATGTTGACACCTCAACACATGCCCATTTTGTAAATGTATTATTAGGGTCAAAATGATCAAAATATCCTGGAGGATACAATTGTAGCGATATAAATTCAGCGGAATTCCTACTCGATATCTCACCCGCCCTTGACCTTAGAGTTCTCCAAAGCTCGCCGGTTTTATTGTTTATGATACTCATATCCGCAGAAATACCGACAACCAATTTTTCCTTAAACTGCAATATTCTTGGTTCCATTTATTTACGTTTTAGTATATCAATTTCAAACAAACAGGCGGGCCCTTCTTTATAATGAGGCGGCAGTTCATCTACATTATTCAATTCAAACATACCCAAAAAGTCAAAACCTGCAGTTGTATAGTGGCGTATTAAACCGGTGTTCTCTCCAATTGTATCTAACCGTATATATCTTTTTTGCTTTAATGCAGCATACTTTTTGGCCCAATTGACAATGGAACCTACAAAATTTCTGCCTCTAAATTCTGGGTTGGTGGCAATACGATGAATGTAAATAGCAGTATCAGCATTTCTAGCTCCCCAAATTTGAGGGTCAGAAAAAGTTATGGCCCAAATACAGGCTGTTGTATTATCGATTAAAAGCTTAAACTGTCTTTTTTGATCAATCTCTTGGACTACCATTGTACGGTCAAATTCTGGCCAGACCACAACCTCTTGCTTAGAACGTTGAAAATCAGAAGCAATGCGGTACAGTTTAAATATTTCCTCAATATCCAGAAGATTTGAGTTCTTAATAACCATGGAAATATAGTTTACTTGTTTCTTACTTAAAAACCAAAATTATACTACTAAAAGACCTTGAGCGAATAATTTTCTAATTGGCTTGGAATACCAAAATAGTTCAAAATCACTGGATTGAAGTTCAAAATCCGCTTGTACTTGCTTAAAGGTCATTGCAGGGTGTTGTGGTGTAATTCTGTTTAAAAGGTCATATAACCAGTGCCCATGAACCCTATCTACGGTTATCTCAAAAACATTGGTCTTTGTATGAAATTTTAAGGTCAACATTTCCCAAGTCTTTCCTTTTTTGGACTTTACCGTTTGGGTACAAATAGGTGACGATCCCAGCCATACAATTCTAGCCGTAGGTCTGGTTTTAAAGACAGTATCCTCCTGTAAACAGTTATAAATAAAATCCGGTTGTATGGTCGTTACCGGTAACTCTACATCAAACCACTCCTGCAACGGCATGTCAAAGCCTATACCATGCATAAAATTGAACAATGATTTTTTTAATCCAAAGCTAAATTGTGCATGGTCAATACCTGTACCATCCACAAAATCGATATCATTATTGGCGAAAGTAATTTTTTTTAGATCCGGAACAACACCAAAGTCTTTTGGTCGTAGACCTACCGGACTGTGGGCCGTTAAAGCGAATTGATGCCAAAACCCTGATTGAACAATTCCCAATTCAAATAACTGCCTTACCATTTCCAAGCTGTCAACGGTTTCCTGAACGGTCTGTGTAGGATAGCCATACATTAAATAAGAATGGACCATAATATTGGCTTCGGTAAAATTACGTGTCACTTGGGCAACCTGAGCCACCGTTACACCTTTATCGATAAGCTGCAACAACCGGTCAGAAGCTACCTCTAAACCACCGGAAACGGCAATACAACCCGATGCTTTCAAAAGAAAACAAAGGTCCTGGGTAAAGTTTTTCTCAAAACGAATATTGGTCCACCATGTAATGGTCAATTTGCGCTTTAAAATTTCCATGGCCAATGCCTTCATCAACGATGGCGGAGCGGCCTCATCCACAAAATGAAAACCGGTTTCTCCCGTCTGGGCAATTATGGTCTCTATTCTATCTACCAACAAGCTGGCGGCTACAGGCTCATATACTTGAATATAATCCAACGATATATCACAGAAGGTACACTTGCCCCAATAACAACCATGTGCCATGGTCAATTTATTCCAACGACCATCACTCCATAAACTATGCATTGGATTGGCTATTTCTATTACGGATATATATTGGTCTAACAGTAGGTCCGTATAATCCGGTGTACCTACATCTTGCAGCTTATAATCCGATCTGGTACTATCGTTCCTATAGACAATAGCATCATTTTCCAAAATAAAGGTCCGTTTTAGCTCCCCTACTCTATTTATCACAAACCCATATATAAGTTCTAAAGGAAGCTCTCCGTCATCCAAGGAAATAAAATCAACAAATTCAAATACCCTTACATCGGTTACGCTACGTAACTCCGTATTTGGGAAACCGCCACCCATGGCAATCTTTATATCGGGAAAATTCCTTTTAATAAATTGGGCGCATCGAAAAGCACTATATAAGTTTCCAGGGAAAGGAACGGAAAAACATACCAACTTGGGTTCGTGTTGTATTAACCTTTGCTCCAATATGGATAAGGTCATATCATCTATGAAGGTAGGCTCGGCATTTAGATGTTCATAGAGTTCGTCAAAAGAATTTGCGCTACGTCCCAATTTTTCCGCATATCTACTAAAACCAAAATTAGGGTCTACACATTCCACCAAAAAATCTGACAGATCCTCTAGATACAATGTTGCCAAATGTTTGGCCTTGTCCTGCATGCCCATATTCCCAAAGGCCCATTCCAAATCGTCCAATTGCTGAAAACGAGAAGCGCGCGGCAAAAAATTATCGGTACATAACTGCCTGGCCAACGTATGGTTCTTGCCCTGCAAAAATAATAGTACCTGATCCAGGGTTTGTAGGTATTGCTCACGTAACTGATATATTCGTTGACAATTTTCCGAAACTATGGATTGTTCTTCATACGCCTTTTCAAAAAGATGTTGAAACGTACCCCTATTGAATAATTTTAAAATGACCTCTATACCTAAATCTGATTGAAACGATGTAATCTGTTTCGTATTCAAAAAACCTTTAATATATGCCGTAGCGGGATATGGCGTATTTAATTGGGTAAATGGAGGAGTTACTAATAAGAGGTCTTTCACTAGGTAATTTTAAAGGAATATTGCAAAGATAATGGTTACCGGACTGATTATCCTTCATTTAGATTTTCGCGTACCGCTTGTTGATATGCCCTAGGGTTATTGGCCTTTTTGATTCTTTTAAACGTTTGGTGCGGATTGGAGAAAGATTGGGAAAAATATTCCCAAAAGCCTTGCATTTTCATTTTTATTGGGGTTGGTCCTGATAGCGCTTCATCGTACTGTTGATAGATAGTATCATGAAATTCGGAAAAAATCTTCCATCTATCCTTTGGATATTCCGTTGTATCGTTCTTAATCATACTGGGTAAAAACGGGTCTGCAATTAACCCCCTGCCGATCATAAAGTGGTCAATACCAGGAAAGCGTTCTTTCATCTCCCTAAATTTTGCCACCGATGTAATATCCCCGTTATAATATAGTTTATGGCGGGTATTGTCTATACACTGTTGAAACGCTTCTAAATCTACTCCGCCTTTATACAATTGTTTTCCTATACGCGCGTGTATTGCAATATTTTTTAATGGGTATTTATCCAATATAGGAAATACCTCTAATATTTCCTGGGCATGCTCATAGCCCATCCTCATCTTCATGGAAACCGTTACATCCGTTTCTTCATGCGTACGTTTCAGGATAAGGTCTATTTTTCCTGGATTACATATGAGTCCGCTTCCCATTCCCTGTTTAGTCACCATAGGATAAGGACAACCTAAATTCCAATTCAGTTCCTTGTATCCCAAACTTTGAATATACTTTACAACAAATAAAAATTCGTCGGCATCATTCGTCATAACCTGAGGGATTACCTCTAGGGTACTATTGTTATGCGGTTGTAAATCTTTTTGATAGGAGTTTTTAATGATCAACTTTCCGTTTAAGCGTATGTAGGGTGCGTAAAACGTATCTACACCTCCAAAATACCGATGAAAGGCGTTCCTAAACCTAAAATCGGTAAAGCCTTGTAACGGGGACGATAAAAGGGTAATGTCTTTCAATTATGCCCGATCGTTTAATACGCTTGCCGTAACCAACAACTGACCTATATGACGTTGACAATGTTCTGCGGCATGGAACAACAGTCCCAAAACAGTAGTAGGTAATTTTTTTCTGCCAACGGTTCTTCTTTCACTTAGGGTTTCTTCAGGTAAGTTTTTAAAATACTCCAAAGCCTCCTCTACCTTACGGGAAAATTGTTCCTGTAAAAAAGTAACTTCGGTCTGTAGATTAAATGTACCCTCATGTTTTAGGAAATTAAATTGTTCCTCAGATAACGATTCTCCTTTGGCATAGGTCAACAACCGGTCTAAGACTCCTGTCATATGGTTCATATGAAAACCTACCGAAGCCCTTCCGCTAGCCTTGGCCCACAATAATTCCTTTGGGAAATTGTCCGTATATTTCCTTAATTCCCTTTCTGATTGCAACAACGCATGTGCTGCGGGTTGCAATGTACCGGTTATATTAGGGATTGGCCCACTTAACCAAAATTCTAAACTATCATCTTCCATAATCAACTATGCTTTTGGGGAATATTATACTACTCTTTTCTACCTTTTAAAATTTGTCCTGCACAAAGGAACTTACTACGTAGAACAGGATAATTACAGGAATAGCCATATAATGCATGGTTACGATTAAAACAATACTGATAATTATAAAGATATATCGCATAGCATTATCCTTAAAGCTGGTATTCTTAAATTTTAGCGCAAACAACGGTAAACTACAATTTAATAGGTATGCGCTTAACAGGGTAAGTACGATCAAAAACCATTGGTTAAGAATAATACCATTTATAATATCATTATTTTGATATAGAAGTATTAACGGTAAGGAAAGTATAAGCAATGCATTTGCCGGGGTAGGCAAACCTATAAATGATGAGGTTTGGTTTTCATCTATATTAAATTTGGCCAAACGGTATCCGGAGGCCATTGTCACTATAAATCCAAAAATGGGCAACAAATGCATGAGCTTTAATTGTCCTTCTTCCATAAAAAAGTGAGAACCATCTCCCCACCCATCTGTTTGGGACATGGCCAATAGCTGAAACATGACAATACCGGGCACCAAACCACTGGTAATCATATCCGCCAATGAATCTAGCTGTAATCCTAATTCACTCTTTACGTTAAGAACCCTTGCGGCCAATCCGTCAAAGAAATCAAAGAAAATGCCCAATGCAACGAATATTGCAGCAATTTCCAAGCGATTCATCACGGCAAAAATTGTGGCAACACAACCGCAAAAGACATTTAAAAGGGTTATAAAATTAGGGATATGTTTTTTCATAAGAATCTTAGTTAGGTACACTTTAAAACCATGTTGGCAACAGGGAACAAAATATGCGCCATAAAAATAACATAATTCTAATGGATCATAGATGTAATATATGAAAGTAAAATTATGAGCCCACTAGACAATACTAAATTATAAAAGCTTTTAGAATTAAATCTGTTATTATTCGCATCTTTGTATCCGCCACGTGCATGTTTCGTTATGTTCAAAAAAATACTTTTTTATTTTACCATATTCCTTTTTAACTTTTTGGGGCAATCCCAAGAGGTGCAGTTATCCCCGCTATCCAAAATAAGCTTGCTTACCGTGGGTACCGGTGATGATTTGGCCGCAAAATTTGGTCATAGCGCCATTCGTTTACAGGATCCTTCCTTAGGAATAGATGAGGTATATGGTTACGGCACCTATGATTTTGAGGACCCCAATTTTTATTTAAATTTTACAAGGGGTAAATTGGCCTATACTATTTCCAGAATTCCATATTCTTATTTTGAGAGATCTTACAAACAAGAGCAACGTTGGGTCAAGGAACAATCACTTAACTTAAATTTACAACAACGCAATGCTATAATTGGCTTTTTAGAGCATAACTTACTTCCTGAAAACAAGAGATACAAGTATGATTTCCTGTTTGATAATTGTGCCACAAGAATACCAATGGTATTTGAAAAAACGCTAGCCAATGAATTACATTTTAATTTTGATCATCTAAACGAGCATTTAACATTTAGGCAACTTATACGTTTAAAGCTCAACCCTAATAGCTGGTCCAATTTTGGAATAGACTTGGCTTTAGGTTCAGTAATAGACCGTAAAGCTACCCCGTATGAACATTTATTCCTCCCTATTTATGTTTATCGGCAGATGAAGCACACTACTCTAAATGGAGAGCCATTTGTTAAAAAAGAAACGGTTCTTTTAGATATTCCGGAACAGGACTATAGTTCTATTTTTGTTTTTAGTCCCGCTTTTTGGCTAGGATTGCTTTTAGTTCTGGTTAGCTGGATAACCTATAGAGACCATTCCAAAGGAGAACGTACCAAGTGGCTAGATTTTTCACTGTTTATCCTTACTGGACTTTCAGGAATTTTAATTGCTTTTCTTTGGTTTGGTACCGACCACCTGGCAACAAAAATGAATTATAATGCTTTATGGGCGTTTGCTCCAAATGCAATTGTGGCAATATATCTTCTAAAAAACGACCCTCCTAAATGGATAAATACCTATTTGATCATTGTAATGATTTTGGTCCTATTATCCATTTTAATATGGATTTTAAAAATCCAGGTATTTTCCATTTTAATGATACTTGTTTTAGGGGTATTGGGCATTAGATATATCTTCTTGTATTCATTTTTTAAAACCGTCCAAAAAACCAATATTAATTAAAATTCTCACGAATAAATTGGTTTTAGAACGTAGCATCAATAACGAACAATAAAAAATATATGAACTTACTTACCGTTGAAAATATTTCAAAATCCTATGGCGAGCTGGTCTTGTTTGACAACCTTTCTTTTGGTATTAACAAGGACCAAAAAATTGCCTTGATAGCAAAAAACGGTACAGGAAAAACATCCATATTAAATATTCTATCCGGGGCGGACACCCCAGACTCCGGTCAAGTGAATTATCGTAAGTCTACCCGAGTTTCCTTTTTGGCACAAGAGCCGGTAATGGACCCCAACTTAACCGTTGAAGAGACCATATTTGCGTCTGATAATGAAATTTTACAAGTTATTTCAAACTACGAAAAAGCCTTATTAAATCCTGAAGATGCAGATGCTTACCAAAAGGCATTTGAGGCAATGGACCGTTTTGAAGCTTGGGATTTTGAGACCCAGTACAAACAAATATTGTCCAAGCTAAAATTGGATGACCTCAATGCAAAGGTGGGCAGGTTATCCGGCGGGCAGAAAAAACGATTGGCATTGGCCAATGCACTTATCAATAAACCGGACTTACTGGTCCTAGACGAACCAACCAACCATCTAGATCTTGAAATGATCGAATGGCTAGAGGATTTTTTCGCAAAAGAAAACATGACCCTTTTCATGGTAACGCACGACCGTTATTTTTTAGAGCGTGTATGCAATGAAATCATTGAATTGGAAAATGGCAAACTATACCCATATAAAGGAAATTATTCTTACTATTTGGAGAAAAAGGAAGCCCGTATAGAACAGGAGGCCACAGAGCAACATAAAACGGAATTGCTGTTCAAGAAAGAATTAGATTGGATGAGGCGTCAGCCAAAGGCACGTACCACAAAATCAAAATCAAGAATAGATGATTTTGCGGTAATCAAGGAAAAAGCCAGCCAGCGGAGAAAGGACCATCAAGTTCAGCTAGAGTTGAATATGGAGCGTGTTGGCAGTAAAATATTGGAGTTGCATAAGATTTCAAAATCTTACCCCAATAAACCAATACTTGATAAGTTTGAATATGTATTTCAAAAAGGTGAGCGCATTGGCATTATTGGTAAGAACGGCACAGGAAAATCTACTTTCCTGAACATTCTTACAGGCAAGGACCAACCAGATGCCGGAAAGGTGGTGGTAGGTGATACCATAAAGTTTGGCTATTACACCCAAAAGGGCATTCAGATAAAAGAGGGTCAAAAAGTAATAGATGTCATACGTGAGTTTGGAGATTATATTCCGTTAATGAAAGGCAGGCAAATTTCTGCCCAGCAACTTTTAGAGCGATTTCTTTTTGATAGAAAAAAACAATATGATTTCGTTGAAAAATTAAGTGGTGGGGAAAGAAAGCGGCTATATTTATGTACCGTACTTATTCAAAATCCCAATTTTTTGATACTGGATGAACCAACCAACGATTTGGATATTGTTACCCTGAATGTATTGGAAAGTTTTTTGATGGATTTCCAAGGTTGTCTAATGGTCGTTTCCCATGACCGTTATTTTATGGATAAAATCGTAGACCACCTTTTTGTCTTTCGGGGTAATGCCGTAATTGAGGATTTTCCCGGTAATTACTCGGAATATAGGGCTTATGAGGACAGTCAGATACAGGAAAAGCGAGAACAGAAAGAATTAAAGAGCACGCCTAAATCTAACTGGAAAGATACTTCCTCAAATGCAAAAGCTTCATACGCGGAACAACAGGAGTTTAAAAAATTGGAACGGGAAATACAGAAACTGGAACAAAAAAAGGTAAAAGTGCAAGAAAAATTTACGGATACCTCATTATCTCCAGATGAAATTAAAGACCTGTCCATTGAACTTAATGAATTAACGGATTCCATTGACCAAAAGACAGAGCGTTGGTTTGAACTATCGGCAATTATTGAAGGTTAGTGGTACAATAAACTAATTAAGCGGTATGCTCTTGTTTGGACAAAATAACCAACGAACAAAAATTACCGTTCGTCTACAGTAAAATGATACTCACCTAACATCATAGAATTTAGTTAGACTATGCTACTACTTTAGCAGTATAATTAAACGAATATGAGACTGTTTATCGCTTTTGCCGCACTATTTTTAACTAGCTTTTTGGGTCATGCCCAAAAAACAACAGAAGACAATCCTGCTACAACAAGGACAACAAAGACAATTTTAGTTCAAAAGATAGAGACCAAAAAGGCAACACCAATTAAAAGTACAACTGACAAAATTGAAGTAGCTAGGTTGCATAAACATAAGAACAACAGAATAATTAAGGCATTGGCGTTCGACGTAAAAGCGAACCAACCAAAAATGGCTTAACGTTACGTTTAACTCTTTTTATTATACGTGCGCATTTTAGCCAACTCATATTCCAAACTAAATACTTCAAAACAATAACAGTTGACAAAGGATACTTATTTTTGAAAAAAAAATGGTTTGTATCAAATATTGTCCTTTTTAAAATTCTATGTTACGGCTACCAATCAACACGGTGTACATTCCCCTTTTGTCTATGACTACGTCACAAAATGTTTGTATAAAAAAGAAAGAATCAGGCTACCTGTAAGTATAAAAGTTCTAGTAAAAAGTATTTTATACTTTAATTACCAAACCGCAAGGTTATTGACCGCGAACAAAAATCTGGAAAAAGATATATTTGACCATTGCCCTAATGTCAATTTTACCCAAGAAAACCCTATTGTAATTGTTGGCTCCGTTAATGAGATCCTGCACAGTAAAATTCTAGATCAGAAACTTGAAAATAAAACAATGCTGTTCATTGATAAAATCCATAAAAATCAAAATACTTTTGAGCAATGGAAACATATACAGGCACATAATCAAGTAACCGTTACTATAGATTTGTTTTATTGTGGCTTGGTTTTCGTTAGAAAGGAACAAGTTAAAGAACATTTTAAAATACGGATATAAACCTGTAATTTTAAACTTAATCTCATCAATAAAAATGAACAATACTATTTACATTATACTGGCAGTAGTATTTGCACTTTATTTGGCACTTACGATAATAAATAGGAACAAATCCAAATCCCGCAAATCAAAAAAATTCATGGGCGATTATGAGCGTAAGGATAAGCACAAGAAAAATTAAGCCGTTAATTTCGTGAACCAAAAAATAAGTTACAATCAACAAACGGTAAATAAGAACAATATGTTCATTATCCCTTAAAGTTTTATAGTACAATGAAAATATACACAAAAACAGGTGATGATGGCACTACCGGACTCTTTGGTGGGACCAGGGTTCCCAAACACCATATTAGGATAGAAAGCTATGGCACTATTGATGAGTTAAACTCGTGGTTGGGCCTTATACGCGATCAAAAAATAGACACTACCACAAAGGAACAATTAATACAGATTCAAAAAGATTTGTTTACGGTTGGCGCTATTCTGGCTACGGATCCCAATAAAGCGCTTTTAAAAAATGGGCAAAAGAGACTGGCCATTTCAACAATAAGTACAAAAGAGCTCCAATTTTTAGAAAAGGCCATTGACGAAATAGATTTAAAATTACCGGCAATGACCCATTTTATTCTACCAGGCGGTCACACGACCGTGTCATACTGTCATATTGCCAGAACTGTTTGTAGAAGAGCGGAAAGAATGTCCACCTTGTTATTTAAGAATGAAAAATTTGATATGACCGTGCTGTCATATTTGAACAGGTTATCAGATTATTTATTTGTATTGGCACGAAAATTGTCTGTAGATCATAAAGCGAATGAAATAAAATGGGTTCCTGAAAAAAAGGACTAATAAAAAGCTAATTTATTCGTTATCAATTTATCAAAGCAAAAAATAATGAAACAAAAATTGATTTTTAAGGCTAATTTCTTGGCTATCTCAATTTAAAAATTACTTTTGCAAAAATTTTAAAATCAAACAATTACTATGTATTGGACATTAGAATTAGCATCTTATTTAAGTGATGCACCTTGGCCGGCAAGTAAAGATGAGTTAATAGATTACTCTATTAGAACTGGAGCCCCTTTGGAAGTCGTAGAAAATTTACAGTCTATGGAAGAAGAAGGTGGAGAGATTTATGAATCGATAGAAGAGATTTGGCCTGACTATCCAACGGAAGAAGACTACCTCTGGAACGAGGACGAATATTAATATTCGATATCATAATAACTACAAAAAAGTCTCTTAGGAGGCTTTTTTTTTATGTAATTTTGACAGGTAGTAAGGTTATTTCATAGAAAAACAAAGACTGGAATACCTTTTGCTATTTTTCAACGTCGACACATTTGCCGACTCTATAATATTTTGAAACCTACCTTGTTCAACTATACGCAAGTTAGGTATCATTTCTAATTAGATTAAAACATATGAGTTTCATAAATTCTATCCTAAAGGCCTTTGTTGGTGATAAATCGCAAAAAGATGTAAAGGAGCTTCAACCTTTAGTGGACCAAATAAAATCTTTTGAAGTACAGTTGGAAAGCCTGAGCCATGATGAATTAAGGCAAAAGACCTTGGATTTTAAACAAATCATTCAAGATTCCTATAAAGAAAAGACTGAACAGATCAATGCATTGGAAGAGGAGGTCAAAAACTCAAATGACATTGACAAGAACGAGGATATCTATACGGAGATAGATAAATTAAAGGAAGAAGCTTATGCACTTTCTGAAGAAACATTGAACAAAATACTTCCAGAAGCATTTGCAGTGGTCAAGGAAACGGCCAAACGTTTTGCAAATAATGAGACCATTACCGTTACCGCTTCTGAATATGACAGAACATTGTCAGGTAGTAAAGGCTATGTTACCTTAGACGGTGATAATGCCATTTGGAAAAACTCCTGGGATGCCGCAGGTAAAGAAGTAACTTGGGACATGGTGCATTATGATGTACAACTTATAGGAGGTATTGCCTTACACCAAGGTAAGATTGCGGAAATGCAGACAGGTGAAGGTAAAACTCTTGTGGCTACCCTACCTTTATATTTAAATGCATTAAGTGGAAACGGTGCACACTTGGTTACCGTAAATGATTATTTGGCCAAGAGGGATAGCGCATGGATGGCCCCAATTTTTGAATTTCATGGTCTTTCCGTAGACTGTATAGATCACCATAGACCAAATTCCGATGGTAGACGGGCTGCATATAATGCGGATATTACGTATGGAACCAACAATGAATTCGGTTTTGATTATTTAAGGGATAATATGGCGCATACCCCAAAAGATTTGGTACAACGCCCCCATAATTACGCCATTGTAGATGAGGTAGATTCCGTTTTGGTAGATGATGCGCGTACACCGCTTATTATATCCGGACCCGTACCCGAAGGTGACCGCCATGAGTTTAATGAGTTAAAACCTAAGGTTAGCGAAATAGTACAAAAGCAGCGGCAGCATTTAACTGGTGTATTGGCGGAAGCTAAAAAATTGATTGCCGAAGGTGATACCAAAGAAGGAGGATTCCTTTTACTGCGCGTATATCGTGGGCTTCCCAAGAACAAGGCCTTAATAAAATTCTTGAGTGAGGAAGGCGTAAAACAGCTGCTTCAAAAAACTGAGAATTTTTATATGCAGGATAACAATAGGGAAATGCCTAAAGTAGATGAGGACCTGTTGTTCGTAATAGATGAAAAAAACAATCAAATAGAATTAACGGATAAAGGCGTAGACTATATCTCTGGGGAGCAGGACAGGGATTTCTTTGTCATGCCGGATATTGGTGGTGAAATTGCCAAAATAGAAAATCAGAATCTTGATATTGAAAAAGAAGCGGAACTAAAGGAAGAATTGTTCAAGGACTTTACCGTTAAGAGTGAGCGTATACATACCATGAGCCAATTATTAAAGGCGTATACCTTATTTGAAAAAGATACCGAATATGTGGTCATGGACAATAAGGTGATGATCGTTGACGAACAGACAGGTCGTATTATGGATGGCCGTAGGTATTCTGACGGTTTGCACCAAGCCATTGAAGCAAAGGAAAATGTAAAAATAGAAGCCCTAACACAGACCTTTGCAACCGTTACCTTACAGAATTATTTTAGAATGTACAGCAAGCTTGCGGGTATGACGGGTACGGCAGTTACCGAAGCGGGCGAATTCTGGGAGATCTACAAATTGGATGTTATGGAAATTCCAACCAACAGACCAATAGCCAGAGATGATCGTAACGACTTAATCTATAAGACCAAAAGGGAAAAATACAATGCGATCATAGAAGAGGTTACCAAGATCAGTAAAGCTGGTAGACCCGTATTGATCGGTACAACATCTGTAGAGATATCAGAACTTTTATCAAAACTATTGAGTGTACGCAAGGTTCCCCATAATGTACTGAATGCCAAACTTCATAAAAAGGAGGCAGACGTAGTTGCTGAGGCCGGTAATGCCGGAGTAGTTACAATTGCTACCAACATGGCGGGTCGTGGTACGGATATTAAATTGTCCGAAGAAGTTAAAAAAGCTGGAGGACTTGCAATCATTGGTACGGAAAGGCATGATTCACGACGAGTGGACAGACAGCTACGTGGTCGTTCCGGACGTCAAGGAGATCCGGGAAGTTCTCAGTTCTATGTTTCTTTGGAAGATAATCTAATGCGTTTGTTCGGTTCTGACAGGGTAGCCAAAATGATGGATAAGATGGGCTTGGAAGACGGTGAGGTCATTCAGCACAGTATGATGACCAAATCCATAGAACGCGCACAGAAAAAAGTTGAAGAGAACAACTTTGGCGTACGTAAGCGTCTATTGGAATATGATGACGTAATGAACGCACAGCGTGAAGTGGTCTATAAGAGAAGACGTCATGCGTTACAGGGAGAGCGTTTAAAGCTAGATATTGCCAATATGATCTATGATACCTGTGAGGTAATCGTTGAGGGCAATAAAAATGCCAGTGACTACAAGAATTTTGAATTTGAACTGATCAAGTATTTCTCAATGACCTCTCCCGTAGAGGAAACTGAGTTTGACAAATCCGGTGCACAGGAAATTACCGCCAAAGTATACAAGGCTGCCTACAAACATTATAATGAAAAAATGGAACGTAATGCCGCAGCTGCGTATCCGGTAATCAAAAAAGTACATGAGGATAATGCCAATAATTTTGAACGTATCGTTGTGCCTTTTACAGATGGCATTAAAAGTCTAAACGTTGTTACCAATCTTCAAGATGCTTACGATACCAATGGCAAACAATTAATAACAGATTTTGAAAAGAATATTTCGTTGGCCATTATTGACGACTCTTGGAAAACCCATTTGCGTAAAATGGATGAATTGAAACAATCTGTACAATTGGCGGTTCACGAACAAAAGGATCCATTGTTAATTTATAAGTTTGAAGCATTCGAGCTTTTCAAGTCCATGATAGAAAAAGTGAACAAAGAAGTTGTTTCCTTTCTTTTTAAAGGGGAACTACCTTCAGAAAACACCAATGCTATTCAAGAAGAACGTATGGTTCAGCGTTCAAGGGAAAATTTAAAAACCACCAAAGAGGAAATACCCAATAGTGATGAATTGGCGGCACGTAATAGAGCAGTTGGTCAAAACCAAGGACAGCGACCTGCTGTTACAGAAACCATTACCAGGGAACAACCAAAAATTGGTAGAAACGAACGTGTTACCATTAAAAATGTAATGAGCGGTGAAAGTAAAACCGTAAAGTTTAAACAGGCAGAACCGCTGATTCAAAGTGGCTCTTGGGTGTTAACACAAGACTAATTTAACATACATTTCTTTTAAAAAAGCATTTCATTTTATTGAAATGCTTTTTTTATGTGTAAAATCCTCACTTTTAAATCCCAACTTGTTAAATCAGAATATTATAAAATTTTGGTATAAAAAAAACGGTATATTTAAATTACCACTTAAAAAACCGAAAAATGAACAATACCAGGAGAAAATTCATTACTTCTATAGGAATGCTTGCAGCCAGTTCGGCATTTCCTATATCAACTTTTGCGTTTAACAAAACTTCTAAATTAAAGGTTGCCTTGGTAGGCACCGGTATTAGGGGCACCACTTTTTGGGGTAAACGTTTGGTAGATGAATATGGTGAAATATTGGAATTTGTAGGTTTATCCGATATTAACTCAAGCCGCTTAAAATATGCCATGAAATTCATAGGAGCGGACTGCCCGCTCTTTACGGATTTTGAAGAGATGATACAAAAGACTGAACCTGATTTGGTCATCGTTACCACTAAAGACTCCACTCATCATGAATACATTATTAAAGGATTGGAAATGGGCTGTGATGTCCTTACGGAAAAACCGTTGACTACGGACGAAATCAAATGCCAAGAAATTATTGATGCAGAAAAGAAATCGGACAAAAAGTTAATTGTAGGTTTTAATTATCGATGGAGTCCGTATGCTACAAAAATCAAGGAATTGATAAGCAACAAAACCATAGGAGATTTGGTTTCCGTAGATTTCCATTGGTACCTTAATACGTATCATGGTGCATCTTATTTTAGGAGATGGCATGGAGAAATGGAAAGCAGTGGTTCTTTATGGGTTCATAAATCTACCCATCATTTTGATTTGTTAAATTGGTGGATAAATTCTGAACCTAAAGAAGTATTTGCCTATGGCGATTTGGAATTTTATGGCAAAAACGGACCGCAAAGAGGTCCCAATTGCAGGTCATGTGACCATAAATCCACTTGTGAGTTCTATTGGGATATTACAAAGGATGAGTCCATGAAAAAACTTTATGCCGACCATGAGCATGAAGATGGTTATATCAGGGACAATTGTCTCTTTAGGAACGAGATAGATATTTATGATAAAATGTCCGCACAGGTTAAATATACCGATAATACGGTAGTCAATTATAGCTTAACGACCTACTCCCCTTTTGAAGGTTGGCGTGTTTCGTTCAACGGAACAAAGGGCAGAATTGAAGCTTCTGAGGATATACCCTACCATTCGGTCAGCACGGTCAGTGAAGCTGAAAAACATGCTTTGGAAATGGCCCAGAATAATAAAGAGGAAGAAAATTTTGGTTCGATCGTTGTGCATAAATTATGGGAAAAACATGAGGTTGTCAAAGTACCCATTGAAAAAGGGGGCCATGGAGGCGGTGATAAGCGTCTTCATGATAAAATCTTTGTCAATCCAGAAACTACAGACCCTTATGGCAGAACTGCAGGCATTAGGGATGGGGCCATGTCCGTCTTAATAGGAATTGGAGCAAGAAGGAGTATAGAGTCAGGAAAAGCTATTAAAATTGGTGATTTAACAGACCTGGAACCTAAAAAAATACGTTCATAATTATTTTTTTGTCGCATAAGGCTATACTATCCTAAAATTTACTAGTATAATGTTAAAAACATAATTAGATTTACATTGTATAAACAGTATAATTTATAGTACCTAAACCACATTTATGCCCGGATTTACCATTGACCAAGAGCGTCTACAGGATAAAACCAAATTATTTTTAAGGGTAAGTTATGCCACTAGTATCATCTCCATATTATTTGGGGCCATATGCTATTTCATATTGCATGTTACCCAAATAATACCGTTTGTATTAGTTGCATTTGGTATAATAAACCTTATAAACCTACAATATTTCAAGGTCCATAAGCAAATTTTACCTACGTTCAATTTTTCATCGGTCATTGGGCTTATATCTGCATTTGTGGTAACCCTTTATAGTGGTGGTATTCAAAGTCCGTTTATATTCATGCTTCCCTTAATAGGTTTTGGCGGGTTTGTCAATAGTAGTAAATATGGCAGAAATTATTTTAATCTAATTTACGTTCTAATTTGCTTGCTTTTTACGCAAACTATACCAAGTTTAAGGGTTACGGAAAATGTAGTTCCGGTAGAATACTTTGGAACGTTTAGTTTTCTTTCCATATTGATCTCGGTATTCCTATTGGGTAATACCTTTGGCAAAAGTTTGTTAAAAACCTACAATGCTTTATATACGTCCAAAAAAAATATGGCTATTCAGGTTCATGAAAAAGAGAACCTATTAAAGGAAGTACACCATAGGGTAAAAAATAATTTACAGACCGTTTCAAGTTTATTGAGCCTGCAATCCAGGAACATTGAAAACGGACCTATGAAAGGACTTCTAAAAGGGACACAAAACAGGGTTATAGCCATGGCTATGGTTCACGAAATGTTATATATGCGTAATGATATTAGCCATATAGAATATAAATCGTACGTGCAAGAATTGAGCGAATACCTTATACGTTCCATAAAAGGAATTGAAAATTCAATTGTGTTAAATATTGAAATCCCCAATATTAAATTAGGTATTGATACCGCCATACCTTTAGGATTGTTAATCAATGAAGCATTGACGAATGCCTTAAAATATGGAATTGAAGGTGACGATTCCGGAGAAATCCATATTAAATTACAAAAAGACCAGGCCAAACAAAACTGTTATATTTTGGAAATTGGCGATAATGGAAAAGGTTTCCCAGATACGGTAAATTATAAGAATACTAAATCATTAGGGCTAAAACTAATACATAACCTTACCCGCCAATTAAGAGGCACCATAGAAAGGGACCATTCTAAAAAAGGAACTAATTACATCATACAGTTTCAAGAAATTAATCAGCAGTTAAACCAGACCCTATAAGTTTATGTTGAGAAAAATGCCAGTAATTTAATAGGTGTTCAGAAAAATTCAGCACAAAAGTAATTGCAGTTATTTGTCTATATTTAAGCAACCAACTAAAAAACTGACTGCATGCTTAAAAAATTACTCCTTTTGGTAATTCTTTCTGGATTTACCTTATCTGCCCAAGATTATTTTGTTCAAAAATACAAACCCTTTACAGCTGAAATTCCTTCTCCCGAAACGTTTTTGGGCTATGGTATTGGTGAACATCATACACGGCATGATCTCATAGTAGCTTACCTGAAAAAACTTGCCGAACTTTCCGATCGGGCAAGCATAGAAGAATACGGTAGAACCCATGAAGGTAGAAAACTGGTCATGCTTACCGTTACCAGTCCAAAAAATTTAAACAACCTAAACAATTTACGTGAAGCGCACTTGGCCTTTACTGACCCAATACAAAAAGTTTCCAATTATAACGAGGTTCCTATCTTCATTAACTTAGCATACAACGTCCACGGCAATGAACCTTCAAGTTCAGAGGCTGCATTGTTAACGGCGTATACACTAGTAGCTTCCCAAAATCCTGAAATTTTAAAATATTTAGACAATGCCGTCATTTTTATTGACCCCACCATTAATCCTGATGGTAGGGATAGGCATACCCAATGGGTAAATACATATCAAGGGAGTCCAGAAGTGGCAGACCCCCAAGACGCGGAGCATAATGAATATTGGCCTATGGGAAGAACTAACCATTATTGGTTTGACCTGAACAGGGATTGGCTATTGGCCATTAATCCTGAAAGTAGGGGTAAATTGAAATGGTACCATCAATGGTACCCCAACGTTGTGACAGATTTTCATGAAATGGGAACCCAAAGCACATACTTTTTTGAACCAATGAAAACGAATGCCTCTTTTGACCCCATTATGCCCAAAGAGAATTATGAAGATTTGAACACCCTATTTGGAAATGAATTTGCAAAAAGTTTGGATAGCATAGGATCATTATATTTTACAAAGGAAGTTTTTGATGGTACTTATCCCGGCTATGGCTCTTCCTACCCAGACCTACAGGGCGGACTAGGACTATTGTTTGAACAGGCCAGCTCAAGAGGACATAGACAAACTACGGCATTTGGTGAAATTACCTTTGCATTTACGATAAGAAACCAATATGTATCTGGGTTAACCACTGTAAAAACAGCGGTGGACAATAAAGATATAATGCGTAAGTATCAACAAGATTTTTTCAAGAGCGCCTTGACCAATGCTACCAAAAACAAGGTTAAAGGCTATCTTTTTGGGGATACACATGATCAAAACAGAACAAAAGCCTTTATTGATAAATTGCTTCTTCACAAAGTAGAGGTATACCGGTCTGGCAATAGGTTTGCGGTACCCACCCAGCAACCACAATACCGTATGGTGCAAACAATGTTTGAGACCTATGAAAAATATAGAGACAGTGTATACTATGATGCCTCTGCATGGTCCGTTGCCAATTTTTACAATATGAAATATAGACCCGTTAATAATTTGGACTTAGGGGAGAAAATTTCCACCACGCAGGAGCTGATCAAATTAGAACCCGTATCCAAATCCAGCTATGCTTATATCATGGATTGGGACGATTATAATGCACCGGCAGCCTTATATTATTTACAGCAAAAAGGAATTATAGCCTCGTCCGCTGCAAAGCCATTTTCAGTTAGGGCCAACAAGGATAACAAATCATTTAATTATGGTGCAGTCTTGATTCCGGTAAGTCTCCAAAAAGTAGATGGCACATCAATTCATCAAATGATAACAGAAGCACAGGAAAAATTCAATGTTCCTTTTTATGCGGTGAACACTGGACTTAGCGATAATGGTATTGATTTGGGCAGCGGCAATATCTCACCTATAAAGCAACCAAAAGCCGTAATGTTGATTGGTAATGGAGTAAGGTCCTATGAGGCAGGTGAGGTTTGGCATCTACTGGATACCCGTGTACATATGCCTATTACGAAGGTACCCATTCGCAATTTCAACAAGTTGAATTTAGATAAGTATACCTCCCTAGTAATGGTTTCGGGACAATATAATTTTACTAAAAATCAAATTGAAAAAATAAAGCAATGGACGGAAAAAGGAAATACTTTGGTGACTATAGGCTCTGCCAGTAAATGGGCTATAGACAAAAAAATAGTTCAAGAAGAGCTCATTGCTAAAGAAAAGGATTCTACCCAAATAGCTGATAGAAAACCCTATGTAGATGCACGTGAGAATATTGGTAAGGAAAGTATTGGTGGTGTTATCTTAAAAGTTGACTTGGATATTACCCATCCACTCTCCTATGGCTATAGGGACAATCAATTACCTGTTTATAAAAACAATTCCGTTTGGTTGGCTCCCAGTAAAAATCCGTATGCCACCGTTGCCAAATATGCTGAAGACCCACATATTGATGGTTTTATAACCAAAAAAAACATGGCGGAACATATTATGAATTCGGCATCGCTTATTGTCAGTAAGGTAGGCAAAGGCAGGGCCGTATTATTTGCTGACAATCCAAATTTTAGAGGCTCATGGTATGGAACAAACAGGCTATTCTTAAACGCTCTTTTTCTTGGAGATAAAATAAAAGTTCCCTCGCAGGATTAATAATACATATTTGAAAATTTTAAAATTGAACATGAAAAAAAAATTAGGTCATATAGCACTGGTCATCGCCACTATTTTTATAAATAATATATCTGCTCAGTCTTTGCAAGGTGACGGACCACATAACCAATTGATTATTAGAGGAGTTATGCTTATTAACGGTAATGGAGCCCCTCCTCAAGGACCTGTTGATATTGTTGTTGAGAACAACATGATTAAAGATGTGAAGGTTGTTGGTTACCCGGGAGTAATAATAGATGAAAGTAGAAGACCAAAACTTAAACCCGGTGGAAAGGAACTTGATTGTACTGGTATGTTCCTCATGCCCGGTTTTATAGATATGCATACCCACATAGGGGGCGATGCGCAAGGAGCAGACCCGGATTATGTGTTTAAACTGTGGATGGCACATGGAGTTACTACGGTGAGAGAAGTAGCGGGAAGAGGTATCGATATAGCGTTAGATCTAAAAGAAAAGAGTAAAAGAAACGAAATAATTGCGCCACGCATAATTTCCTATACTGCCTTTGGACAGACAAGTAAAACCTTCAACCCCTTGAACGATATACCTATTTCTACACCAGAACAGGCTCGGGAGTGGGTACGTGCCAATGCAAAAAAAGGCGCGGACGGAATTAAATTCTTTGGGGCCGAACCTGAAATTATGGCAGCCGCTTTGGATGAAAACAAAAAGTTGGGGCTAGGATCGGCATGTCACCATGCACAGATGAGCGTAGCCAGGTGGAACGTTTTACATTCCGCTAGGGCCGGGTTGACCTCAATGGAACATTGGTATGGTTTGCCAGAGGCACTATTTGAGGACCGTACGGTGCAAGATTTTCCGTTGGACTACAATTACCAAAATGAGCAGGACCGTTTTGAAAATGCGGGTAAATTATGGAAACAGGCGGCAGCACCATACTCTGAACATTGGAACAATGTAATGAACGAACTATTGGCGTTGGATTTTACTATTGACCCCACATTCAATATTTATGAGGCAAGTAGGGATTTACAACGAGCTAGACGTGCAGAATGGCATGATGATTATACACTGCCATCTCTTTGGGAGTTTTATCAACCAAGTAAGATTTCCCATGGATCCTATTGGCATGATTGGGGTACAGAGCAGGAAGTGGAATGGAAAAACAATTACAAGCTGTGGATGACCTTTATCAATGAATATAAAAATAGAGGTGGCCGTGTAACGACAGGATCGGATTCCGGTTTCATTTTTCAACTATACGGCTTTGCATATATACGTGAATTGGAGTTGTTGCGCGAAGCTGGATTTCATCCGTTGGAAATTATACAATCTGCCACACTAAATGGCGCAGAAGCTCTTGGAATGGACGATGTAATAGGCTCGGTCAGTATTGGTAAATACGCAGATTTTGTAGTAGTAGAAGAAAATCCACTTCAAAACTTTAAAGTGTTATATGGAACTGGAGCCATAAAGCTTACCGAGGACAATGAGGTGGTTCGTATTGGTGGTGTAAAGTATACGATCAAAGATGGTATCGTATATGACGCCAAGGCCCTACTGGCTGATGTTAAAAGACAAGTAGATGAAGCCAAGGCAAAAAGTAATTATAACATTAAACAGCCCGGTATCAAGAATTAAAACTTCTTCTTGTCCACACGCACTTTGATCGCTTGTAGTTTATTTTGTTTTCTTGTATTAATGGTAAACACTGCAAGAACAATAAGTACTGGTATTAAAATCGTAAGTAAAATCATAATTCAATATTTAAAAGGTGCTTCGTTGCACCTTTTTTAATATGGCAAAGATTATGCCAATTTACCGTAATTTTTCTTTGTAATAAAGGCCAATTCCCTACTGACCCTAGAATTCTTGTATCTATATAAACGGGCTATTGAAGTTTCGTCAGAAACTGTAACCTTTTCCTCAAGGTCAGAATCACTAATGCTACCAACCATAACAATACCCATTTCAAGAGTGTCAACTTTATCATTTTGCTTTGTATTTTGAGCCAGTGCAACCCCACCGGCAAAAAGAATTATTAATAAGGTAAAAAGTGTTTTCATAACTGATCTAAATACAATGTAAAGATACCTTCAGGTGTTGAAGAGTGCCCGTTGACCTCGCTGAAGTGCTATAATTTTCGCTTATTGTAATTTTCATTGATGAATAGACAAAAAGTATCGACGAATGGTTTTTAGGTCAAAAACCACATGTCGAAACAGTGTGCATTTCGTCGATGATATTAAATTACAAGAATGTTCAACAGGAGTAATTCAGTACAAAAAAAACTAGATTGCCGAGTACAATTTATGATGAAGAAGCACTAGATATGAGCAGATTTGATCATCTGCAATACCTTATGGTTATGTTTATCGTACTTTATATAAAAGAATTGTTGTTAGGGTAGTTTAAAAATAATATTGAAATTATCTTTTCTTACGTTTGGCATAATTTTTATCTCCCCTGGTCTTTGGTTTGGAATATTTCTTTTTGATAATGCGCTTATAGGAACCACCTTGATTCTGCTTTTTGTTCTTTTCCGATTTCTCATGAAAGCTGGCACCACGTTCCTCCTCATTAATGTGTAGAGGATTTTCACGCTCCCTATGTTTGGGTTGTTCATCATAGGTGAGTTTGGTTGCTATTTCCACATCTTCGGGCAACGTTTTTAATGGTATTTCCTGTCCCATTAAAGTCTCAATAGCTTCCTTATATTCAGTTTCTGCAGGAGTATACAGTAATATTGAAGTACCCTCCTTCTCTGCCCTACCGGTTCTACCAATACGATGCATATAATTTTCTGGATATACCGGGGTATCAAAATTGATGACATGAGAGATTTCTTGTAGGTCCAGCCCCCTAGCCATTACATCTGTTGTCACCAAAATGCGGTTCTTACCCTCATCAAACTGGTTAATGGACCGTAACCTATAGTTTTGGGTTTTATTGGAATGGATGATACAAATCTCTTCACTAAAAAACTCTGCCATTTCCTTGAAAAGTAAATCTGCACTTCGCTTGCTAGAAACAAAAACCAACACCTTATGAAATTCAGTTTCATTCTGTAATAGATGCACCAAAAGGTTCACTTTGGTATAAAAATTAGGTGTGGCATAGCCAAGTTGCTTAATATTTTCCAAAGGTGTACCACTAACGGCAATAGCTATTTTTTGGACTCCCTTAAAAAAATCAGCAATAAAAATATCGATATCATCGGTCATGGTGGCAGAGAACATTATGTTCTGCCTTCTTTGAGGTAACAATTCAAAAATATTTATCAATTGAAATCTAAAACCTAGGTCTAGCATTACATCGACCTCATCAATCACCAGTTTTTTAACTTGCTTGAGTTGCACCGCCTTGGTCAATATTAAATCATATAACCGTGCCGGAGTAGCCACTAAAACATCCGTACCCTGAGCCAATGCCTCTTTCTGACGCAGCATGCTCTTACCTCCAAAAACTCCAAGTACACGAATACCAGAATACTTAGCAAGTTTTTCCGTTTCTTCCACAACCTGGACCACCAACTCCCTAGTGGGCACCAAGATTACTACTTTAGGATGAATTTCTTTAGAAAATGTCAACGTGTTTAAAATAGGAAGCAAATAGGCAAATGTCTTTCCTGTACCTGTTTGCGCAATTCCTACCACATCACTACCACTCATAACTATTGGAAAAGCTTTTTCCTGAATAGGGGTAGTTTGTTCAAAACCTAAATCTGCCAACGCTTTTTCAAGGTTTCTAGAAATCTTTAAATCGGTAAACAAGGACATATAATGACTTTTGTATTAAAATGCAAAGCTATGTGGATTAGTTGACAAATCACGCAAAGTGAGACAATTATCAGGTTATTGGTATAAAATTAGGGTTTAGACCAATAATAATCCACTACCGTGGGGTGTTTTGTATTTAGTCCTTGTTTAGCCCTAGATTAAATACTGTTAACTTCCTTCTTTACGTAACACCTCTAAAGGCGGACTTTTTAAAATCCCCCTGCTATTGAACCATCCTATAAACAACACCAATAAGGTAATGCCAGGCAGAAGAATTATAAACGGAACATAAGAAGGTACAAATGGCGTGTCAAAAACAAAATAGGCGAGCAAAAAGCTGCTGAGCAATGAAAGTAGTACACCTACCCCACTACCTAATATGCCTAAAAATAAATACTCCAAAGCATTTATTTTTAAAATCTGTTTGCTTTGTGCTCCCAATGTACGTAACAAGACACTTTCACGTATTCGTTGGTATTTGCTATTGCGTACGGAACCTATTAAAACAATGATTCCTGTTAGGATACTAAAAAATGCCATAAAGGTGATGACCCATGAAATTTTGTCCAATATATTTTCGATTAGGGAAACAACTTGTCTTAAATCAATGATAGATACATTTGGAAACTTACGCACTAGCTCTCTCTGCAAATTGGCCGATGATTTTTTATCTGGTGCGTTCGTGGTAAGAACATGAAACTGCGGTGCATTCTCCAATACGCCTTGCGGAAAAACAATGGAAAAGTTAAGTTGCATCCGTGCCCAATCCACTTGCCTTATATTACCTACCACTGTAGTCATTAATTTACCTTGAACATTGAACAACAATGTATCTCCAATGGTAACCAGTGCATCATTGGCCACATTATTCGCCAATGATATTGGTATTACCTTTGCATTGGGGTCTACACGTTCTATCCATTCCCCTTCCAATAATTTTTCTGACCCGATCATGGAATCCCTATAGGTGGTTCTAAACTCGTGATTTAAAATCCACTTGTTCACCCGCGTAGTTGTGTCTAATCGAATATCATTTACGGATCGGTCCTTTATACGTTCCAATCGCATGGTTACTATTGGAATATTATCTATTAAGGGCAATCCTTTTGGGGTAATTGTATTTGCTACCTCATTGCGCTGATCGGTCTGTACATCAAAAAGTATTAGATTAGGACTTTGCTCATTCGTTTCAAAAGCAGTTTTTGCCAATAAAAAATCTTTGGTAAAGTATAAAGTACTAATTAAAAATGTACCTATACCAATTGCCAATATCAGTACTACGGTTTGGTTGTTCGGTCTAAAGAGATTCAACAAACTTTGACGGGCCGCAAAACTCCATGATTTTGGAAAGTATCTCTTTATCAAGCGCATAAACCCAATGGACACCAATCCCAAAATGGAGAACGTTACCAATATACCTAGGACAAAACCGGCAGCAAAAGTCCAACGGCCCAATAGCCAATAAGCAAACCAAAAAACAAACAGGATAATGGTCAACATGACCCAAAGTTGATACGGTCTAGATTTTTTACCAGTGTCCTCTTGTACACGCAGTACCTGTAATGGAGATACAAACCAGGTATTAATTAAAGGGGACAGTGCAAATAGAACCGACATAATCACCCCTAACGACAACCCTACAAAAATAGCTTGGAACGAAGTGGAAATCTCCACCTCAAATGGTAAAAACTCCTGTAATATTAATGGAAACGTCTGTTGCAATAGTAATCCTATTACCGTTCCAATAAGTCCGCCCAAAAGACCCATTCCAGCAATCTGAAGTAGAAAAATCATGAATGTTTGTTTACGGGTCGCCCCCAAACATTTTAGTACGGCGACCGCCTTCAATTTTTCCTTAATATAAATATGTACGGAACTGGCAATACCCACGCACCCTAACAATAGGGCAATAAAGGCTACCAAATTTAAAAACCGGCCAACATTGTCATAGCGTCGTCCCAGACGTTCACTGGTATCCGTATGCGTATCCATATCTGCATTTTCGGCATCCAGCATAGGATCAACCATTTTATCCAGCTGTTTTAAATCTATTGTAGCATTCTTAAAATAGTAGTTATATTCCAACCTACTTCCACGTTGTAATAGTCCGCTCCGTTCCATGAAACGAAAGGGTACAATAATGGGCGGTGCCGCAGTGGCCCCAATGGCCGTACTACCCGGGGCGGTTAACAATGAACCTACAATAGGAAAGGTAATGTCACCCAATTTTACGCTATCGCCCGGCTGAAGATTATACTGTAACATAGCGGTAGCATCTACCAAGGCCCCGCCTAATTCTTGATAGGAATTTGCGGCACTGGCAGGCTCCGTCTCCAGCTCCCCGTAAAATGGAAAATTACCATCTATACCACGTACCTGTACTAATTTTGTATTGCCGTTTTTCAAAAAAGCTGCCATAGAGGCAAAATTGACTTCTTTAGCATCTGCCCCACCAAGGGAATCCATTAATTCCTCTACCCTTTCATTGGCAGGTTGGTTGCTGTCTATTAAAAAATCTGCACCCATAAGCGCTTTGGACTGCAGGCCAATATTTTCTTTTAGATTATTGCTGAAGGATTGTATGGAAACCACGGCGCTAATTCCTAAAATAATGGAGGCCATGAACAATAACAATCGTTTGCCACTGGCTTTGCCATCTCGCCAAGCCATTTTAACCAACCAGCTAAAGTCTGCCTTTGAAATCCGTTTTAAGTTGCTCAAGATATCGCCGTGGTTTCGTTGATTACTATTTTACCACCTTTTAAGCGCAACACATGCTGATTTAATCTTGCCAAGTCCAGGTCATGGGTTACTATTACCAAAGTAGTTCCCATTTCCTTATTTAGGTCAAACAATAATTTGATCACTTTTTTACCGGTTTCTTCGTCAAGATTACCCGTAGGCTCATCAGCAAATAAAATTTCGGGTTTGGTACTAAATGCACGTGCAAGCGCTACACGTTGTTGTTCCCCGCCTGATAATTGGGAAGGATAATGGTCATATCTGCTGCCCAACCCAACTTTATCCAAAAGTTCCTTTGCATCTTTGGACGCATTTTTAACCCCTTGTAGCTCTAAGGGCACACTAACGTTCTCCAACGCCGTTAACGTAGGAAGCAGTTGAAAATCCTGAAAAATAAAACCAACCTTTTCATTTCTAAGAAGAGCACGTTGATCCTCGTTCAAGCCGTTTAAATCTTCCCCACATAAAGTTATTGTTCCTTCATCAATTTGGTCCAAACCCGCACATAGTCCTAACAGAGTAGTTTTACCACTGCCCGATGGACCTACTATGGCAAAACTTGAACCTGCCTCTATTGAGAATGAAATATTATCGAGAACCGTTAATTTCTTTGATCCACTGGTATAGACCTTCTTTAGGTTGTGAACGTTTAATATCTTTGTCATAAATCATTTTCTACAAGAGAACAAAATAAGCAAATGATTTGGATTCTAATTAGATAAGGCTATGTTGAAAGTATTAAAGTTTCGTTATTTTTTATGTGCATTGCTTATTATAGGTTGTAAGGAAAATGTTGAAAAAAAGAAAGTTGAACCTAATGAAAATGGCACGAAAGTAACGGAACAAGAAACGTTGGAAACGGATGGAAAGGTCATCTTATTTTATGGAAACAGTCTTACCGCCGCTTATGGATTGGATACCGAGCAGGGTTTTCCACAAAGAATACAAGAGCGTTTGGACTCCTTAGACTTACATTATAAAGTCATTAATTCCGGTTTAAGTGGGGAAACCACTTCTGGAGGTCTAAACAGGTTGGACTGGGTGCTAAACCAGCCAGTAGATATTTTTGTATTGGAACTAGGAGCCAATGATGGTTTAAGGGGAATACCCATTACGGAATCAATGAACAACCTACAGACCATGATCAACATGGTTAAAGACAGGAACCCAGAAACCCGAATAATACTTGCCGGCATGCAGATACCTCCAAATATGGGTGCAGATTATGCTACACAGTTCAAGCAAATGTATCCCGCCTTGGCAGAATCCAATAATATTTATCTCATTCCATTTTTATTGGAAGGCGTTGCAGGAATACCTGAATTGAATTTGGAAGATGGTATACACCCTACGGCAGAAGGTCAAAAAATTGTGGCCGAAAATGTTTGGGAAATATTAAAGCCTATAGTCACCACAGGTTTGGAAAATTCGGAAATTTTGGAAAGCGATAAGAATACAATGAACAATTAGGCTACCAATGTTCTTCTTGAAATTGGCTTAAACGCCAAAGCTCTTTTAATTCTAGCATTCTTGACTTTAAAAAACCTTGCAGCTGTTTGGGAACTCATAGATAATCTTTCTGCCAAAGGTTTTGCTTGCGCCATAGGCATAACAATAACCTGTACTCTTTTGGCCGGAGGATTTTCCTGTGCTTGGGACAATGTTCCCAAACAGATAACAAGGAATAAAAATATAAGGGTACGCATAAGTAGGTAAATTTGGTTTGTAGATAACTACCCGTTTCTAATTTTACGTACTTTCAATTCGACAAAAGGTATATTTTTTACGATGAAATGTTAGCTTTTCGATGTATTACCATTTTTTGTAGTCCGTTTTCCTACAAAAACATTTACCGATAATCGATAAAACCGTACATTTCATCCGTATTGTAATTAAATTCCTACAATTATTCAATATCCAGTATATTCCTTCTTACAAAACAATTTACTTACTTATAATCACAGTTACAGGTCTTTATCTTAGGTTTACAATTTATACGAAAAAGAATTGAAGAATATCATTATCAATATAATACCCTATAGATAACATTAGACCTTTTTGGACTTATTGGCCTTGGTGATGAAATTCAGCTCTCTTTTTATCTTCGAATTTTTAGACCTGTACAAACGTGCTGTTTGGTTATAATCCTTGGCGTTGAATTCCTTGGTAATTTTAGGTGCATTGATCATTTCAATAGTTTCAACCTTAACGTCCTTACCTTTATCCTGTGCTTGGACAGCAATTCCTATAAAGAGGATAAAGATGATAGATACTATTGTTTTCATGACTTGACTTGTTACACTTAAATAACGCAGCAAACCTAGTCCTACCCCATTCCAATTCGCTCAAAAACACGTTTTTCCGTTACGATACAACAACATGGACAAAGTGTAAATTACGTCCGATGAACAATAAACCTCATCAATTCCTCATAGCGATCAAACAAGTAGTTTATCGATATGTCCTTTAAAACTTCAATAATAAATTTGGATCAGGACAATTACCTTTGTAGTGTTCCAATTTATTTTTGGAACAAACTCCTGGATAATCTCCCATATAACCTTCCATATCGCGTATTATTTGAAAATGCAAATGTGGTGCATAGTTTACATTTATATCCGGAGTCCCTAATACACCCAATACTTCGCCCATATAAAAGGCTTTGCCCAATTTTAGATTATCCAAGGAGGACAAACTTAAATGACCGTATAGGGTATAAAAGATATGGTTGTTTAGGCTATGCTGTAAAACTATAGTGGGTCCATAATCACCTGGAACGTTATTAAATTTAAAACTATGTACAATCCCATCAATAGGCACCATGACCTTTGTATGGGCCTGACACCAAAAATCTATCCCTAAGTGTATATTTCTTACTGGCGCGGTACTGGAGGTAAAGCTTTCCTTGTCATTATAAAGATTTCGTTCTTCCAAATACCCGCCAAAAGCTACAGAGCCTTTTTCGTAGTCAAGTACCTTATCAATATAATCTTGACAAACCGTAGGCTCGGTTATATTTAAATTATATAATTCAACATTATTTTTAGATAGATCAAGAGGCACATATTGTTCCGTTCCTAGATCTTTATCCAAAATTTGAATAGTCGTATCCGATACTGAAATTAAATCCTTAATGAATGCATCCATTTATCAAAAATAATTGATCTATACATGTTCTTAACATTTTTTAACCCTATACCACGTAAGGTCTTTGTAAATTACCTACCAATTGTTAAAAGAAAATTGTTATGAAATTAGTTCAACTGACCCTATTACTAGGTGCCACCTTATTGGCAACCAGCTGTCAATCCAAAGCCAAAAAAAATATACTTCCGGAACTTTCAGATACCACCAAAGCTACCGTTGATAAAAGTCAAAAAACGGAAAAACTTACACCTCAGCAACTAGACAAATATGAGACCGCATATTTTGCAAGTGGTTGTTTTTGGTGTGTAGAGGCCATTTTTGAAAGTGTTAAAGGAGTAAAAGAGGTCATTTCCGGATATGCGGGGGGTACACAGAAAAATCCGACTTACGAACAAGTGGGTTATGGAAAAACGGACCATGCCGAAGCGGTTGAAGTGTATTATGACCCTAAGGAAATTTCGTTTACACAATTGGTGCAGGTGTTTTTTGGATCTCATGACCCTACTCAATTAAACAGACAAGGACCAGATCGTGGTAGGCAATACCGTTCAATAGCCTTTTATAAAACGGAAGAACAAAAAAAAATCATTGAAAATTATATGAAAGCACTAACCGATCAAAAGGTTTATGACAATGACCCCATTACTACCGAGGTTACCAAGCACACTATATTCTACAAGGCAGAAGACTACCATCAGGACTATGAAAAAAATAATCCAAACAATTCATATATACGTAATGTATCCGTACCGAGGCTAAACAGGTTTAAAGAAAATTTTGGGGATTATTTAAAGGTAGATGCCCACTAGTAGACTCCTAAAAAATTACTATATTCAAGCGCCCTATGTCGGGCGCTTTTTTATAAATCAAAATTTACCAAACCAATGAAATCAACGATCAATTACTTGCTATGTACCGTAGCCCTAACAACACTACTCCATAGCTGTCAGCAAGAACCAAAGGATGATACCCCATGGGTTAATCTATTTGACGGAGAAACTTTAAATGGATGGACACAATTAGGTGGTGAAGCTACCTATACCATAAAGGACAATGCCATTGTGGGTACTACCGTGCATAACACACCAAATTCATTTATGAAGACGGATAAAATGTACGGGGACTTTATCTTGGAACTGGACTACAAAGTAGATCCTAGTATGAATTCCGGTGTACAGATAAGAAGCAACAGCTTACCGCACTATATGGATGGTCGCGTACATGGGTATCAAATAGAAATTGACCCTTCAGAAAGGGCATGGAGTGCCGGTATTTATGATGAGGCCAGACGTGGTTGGCTAAATCCTATGACCGATAACCCTACTGCGCAACAAGCGTTTAAACAAAACGATTGGAACCATTATAGGATAGAAGCCATTGGAGATACCATAAAAACATGGATCAATGATGTACCTGCGGCTCATTTAATAGATGATAGGACATCAGAAGGTTTTATTGCGCTACAGGTACACAGCATATCCGATGAGCAAAAAGATGGAACGGATATTATTTGGAAAGATATAAAGATATTGACCGATAGTCTATCCAAATATTCTCGACAAACACCAATTCAACCCATAATTACCAAAAATGCCTTAGGCGCGGACGAGGCCAAAAAAGGCTGGAAAATGTTATGGGACGGAGAAACCACCAATGGTTGGAGAGGGGCCCGCTTAGATGAGTTCCCAACAAAAGGATGGGAGATTAAAGATGGAATACTGACCGTACTTTCCTCTGGCGGTGAAGAATCTGCTGCCGGTGGTGATATTGTGACCAAAGAACTTTATGGCGATTTTGAATTGATGTTGGATTTTAAAATTACCGAAGGTGCCAATAGCGGTATAAAATATTATGTTGATACAGATATCAATAAAGGACCTGGATCTTCTATAGGACTGGAATATCAAATACTGGACGATGCAAGACATCCGGATGCCAAGCTTGGAAACCATGAAGGTAGCCGTACCGTATCATCATTATATGACCTTATCAAAGCAGACCCAAACAAACCTATGAACGGCCCGGGAGAATGGAACACTGCCCATATCGTATCTAAGGACAACCACGTAGAACATTACCTTAATGGTATGAAAGTGTTGGAGTACGAACGCAAAAGTGACGATTTTAGAAAATTGGTATCCGAGAGCAAATATGTAAAATGGCCAAATTTTGGCGAAGCTGAAAAAGGTCATATTCTATTGCAAGATCATGGAGATAGGGTATCATTTAAGAATATCAAGATAAAACCAATTGAAAAGGAATAGCACATGACGACAAGAAGAAATTTTATAAAAAAAACAACTGCTGGATCAGCGGCAGTTACCTTAGGTGGTTTAGTATTCCCAACTAGTTCATATGCTAATATTTTAGGTGCAAATGACCATATAAATTGTGCAATTATAGGTGTACGTAGCAGGGCAAAGGCACATATAATGGCCATTCATAAAGATAAAAATGCCAAAATCGTTTACTCCTGTGATGTGGACGACGTAATACTTAAGGAACATAATGAATGGTGCCAAGAAACCATTGGCTATATTCCTAAGGTTGAAAAAGATTTTAGAAAGGTATTGGAGGATAAGGATGTTGATGCCGTTTTTATAGCAACCCCAGAACATTGGCATGCTCCTATGGCCATAATGGCCTTACAAGCGGGCAAACATGTATATGTTGAAAAACCCTGTAGCCATAATCCTTATGAGAACGACCTTTTGGTTGCTGCCCATAAAAAGTATGGAAAGAAAGTGCAAATGGGTAACCAACAACGCTCCGCCAAAACATCAATCAGTGCAATCAAGGATATTAAGGAAGGTGTCATTGGCGATGTATATAAAGGAGAGGCTTATTATTCCAACAATAGGGGCTCCATAGGCATTGGCAAGGAAATAGACGTCCCTTCAACATTAAATTGGGATTTATGGCAGGGTCCTGCGCCAAGACAAGCCTATAGAAACAATGTTCACCCTTATAATTGGCATTGGTTCCGCACCTATGGAACTGGGGAAATTCATAATAACGGAACCCATGAGATAGATATTTGCAGATGGGCATTAGGGGTAGACCTTCCCAATAGTGTTACATCGTTTGGAGGAAAATATACTTTTCAAGATGATTGGGAGTTTGTGGACAACCAGCAGGTCACCTATACCTTTGATAATGATAAATTCCTGACATGGACAGGGCACAGTAGAGGAATGATGAAACCGGAGAGACCTGGACGAGGTAGTACCATCTATGGTTCTAAAGGAACCATTATGCTAGACCGTAATTTCTATCGCCTTTTTGATTTGGAAGGTAACCTTATAAAAGAAGAGTTGGAAGGTGGCACGAGCCTGACAACAAATACTCGTGGAGAAGGTGTTTTGGACATTAACCATATCTCTAATTTCTTTGCGGGCATACGTGAGGACAAAAACTTAAATTCTGATATTAGGGATGCCAGTATTTCTACCATGTTGTGCCATTTGGGCAATATGGCCCAAGACGCGGGAGAAACCATACAAATAGATGCAAAGACCGGTAAAGTAACCAATAACGACAAAGTAATGGAGTCTTGGAAGCGTACCTACGAAAATGGTTGGGAACCAAAATTATAAAAAACCCACCTATAAGTTATATTATTATGGTTATAACAGCCTGCACCATCGTCATAGGTGCTGCAGGCTGTTTTCTTTCTAAATGTCAATGTCTTTAATATAGTAGTGTGCTTAAAATCTTACTTCTCAATAAAATACTATCTTTGAACTTAAGATTTCAAACCTTTACGTTATGAAATGGACTCTCATTTTGATTGTCTTGGTATCCCTTTTATCATGTAGTGATATCGAAAAAAAGAAAGATACCCATATTACCACCGTTACCTATATAGAAGATGCGCCCAAGTTAGATGGTAGGCCAATTGAAAATTTCTGGAATACCCTAGAGTGGTATCCCATTGATCAAAATTGGATAGGCGGCCCGTTTGAACATACGGATTTCAACGGTAAATATAGAATAGCTTGGAAAGAAGAAGGATTATACCTGCTTTTAGAAATTGTTGATGATTCTATTTATAAACAGGCCAAAGACCCACTGAAACTTTGGTGGAACGATGATTCTGTTCTAGTCTATGTTGATCAGGACAATTCTGGTGGGCTACACCGCTTTAATAGCAATGCCTTTACCTATCACGTTGCATTGGATGGCAATGTGGTTGATCTTGCTGAAGACAAGGAAGCCCATTTTTTTAATGATCATATAATTTCTGCCCATAAAACCGAAGGAAACACGACCTACTGGGAGCTATTGGTGAAAGTATATCCGGATACTTATACAACAAGTTCAAATGTAGAACCGGCAGTTTTAAAAAAGGGTGATAAAATTGGTTTTGCCTTGGCCTATGGAGATAATGACCAAAGTGAAAAACGGGAAAATTTAATTGGATCTGTCTTTATTCCCGGAGAAGATAAAAATCAAGGTTGGATCAATGCAAACTCTTTTGGCACATTGATTTTGGATAAGTAGTTATTGAACAACAACTTCACTATAATCAGAAGTAATCATTATAGACCTACCACTGTTGTCATTTAAGTGATAACCTTTACTGATTCTTGTGGATCCATTGACGGTCTCTTTTAAGTTCAACCCTTTGGGCTTGTCAAAGGTTGAAGAGTTTCCTTTTACGTATATATCACTGGCCACCTTTGGGAGTGCCAATCTAAATTCCGCATTTTTTAGACTAATATCCAAATCCTTAAAATCAGGGCCGAGCTCAAGAATATGCACCGCACCAAAATTATTTTTTACAAGGGCGCTTTTAAGTAATTTTTCTATGGTTACTTCTGAGGAAACTGTTTCTAATTGTAGCTGTACAACTTGATTCAAGGAAATTTGTTCAGAATAAGAGGTACTCAATTGACCATGGTTCCATTGAGCAACGGTCACCGGGGAATAAGAAGCACAAACATTGGTTTCCTTACCATCTATACTATTGGCCCAAAGGCTTGAATGCGAAAGTTTCGCATTCAAGTTTTTGGTATTGGCCGCCAATTTAACTTCCCCATGCCTTACATCCATTTTAATTCGGGTAGACTTGGGTAAACTAATCTTTATGGTTTTCTTTATTTTGTAGTTTTTAGTGCCTTGATCGGTATTTAGATAAAAAATATTGGGTGCACTCCTTAAACTGTCTCTTCGTACAAAAAAACTTGTCCTTATTGAGTCTCGTTTCACCATTTGCTTGGCACGGACCTCTTCTCGCTCCTTAAGTCGTTGTTCCATCTCTTCCGCACGTTCCTCAAGCCTTTTTTGACGTTGTTCATTCTGTTCCTCTAAACGTTGCTCCATTTCTTCTGCGCGTTTCTCCATCTTTTCCGCCCATTCCTCCAATCGTTTTTGATGTTCCTTATCAAAACTTTTTTCAAAATTCTTTTGCCACTGCTTCATGTATTTATCACCATCTTTCTGAAAAGCCTCATAGTCAAACGAAAATGCTTCCGTTTGTGGTAATGGGGGCATACTTGGAAAGGGGGCAACTTGTGGCATACTCATGACAAAAGTGGCAATTTCCGGTATTTCTATATGAAGATCGTTGTGGTCAAACTCAGTGCCTTCCATAGCAAAAAACCTGTTGTTCTTAGATTTAGATGCAATTGAGATGGTGCTGCTGTTTCCTAATATTTCAATAGGATTTCCATTAAAATATGCTTCGGCTTCTTCCTTTGTTGCTCCTTCAAGGGTAATGGTTGCGGTTATGGCAACTTCGTCCCTGCCCCAGGTTTCAAATTCTATATCGGCATAGCTGGTATTGATTTCCAATACGGCATCATCTGCCACATTATAGCGTTCTTTATAGGTTTTACTTTCTGTTTGTGCAAGTAGCCCCAAAGGCATTAATAGTCCCAGCACAATGATGAGTTGCGCCGATACAGTTTTACATGATCTGTTCATTTTTTGATTGTTTTAAATCGTTTAACTTCTTTTTTAGTTTTTGTAATAATTGTAAGCGTAATTGTAAATTTTCTATAAGAGCTGTTATGGTCTGGTCATTGGGTCCCAATTCCTTTAATTCGGTATTAAGGTTTTTATACTCCATGTTCAAGTTGTTCAACTGTTCCATATAACTATCGATCAAATCCTTATTGTCCGTAGAAAACTGCAGTTTGGATAATTCAATATTGATATTTGCCATATAAAAATTTTCTACCTTTTTTAGGTCTGGGGACAGGTCGCCAAATGTAAATTCCCGATCAGGTAAATTCTCCTCCGTATTAACCACTGCCGGTTGTTCAACATTTCTGTTCGTATAGGTATATCCTAGACCAATACCCAATAAGATTACAATAGACGCCGCCATAAATAGCCAAGACCTATTTTTCTTTTTACCTATTGGCAATTCTTTTTCCAGTTTTTGCAAAAAGCGTGCTTCATGTCCCGTCTTCAAGGCACATCGTTCATCTTTATGTTGGGTCTTAAACATTTCCCTAAGATCCTGTTCCATATCTATTTGCTTTTAATACTTCTTTTAATATTGCCTTTCCCCTTAATAATCTTGTTCTACATGCGGTTTCGGAGATATTCAATACCTGTGCAATTTCTTGATGGTCATATCCTTCAATTAAATACATCAATACCACACATCTGTAGGTAGCCTGTAGATTATCTATGGCTTTTCTTACTTCATCAATAGTAATCGTAGCCTCAATATTCCAATTTTCATCATCATCCTTGTTCTGCATATAACCCTCATCCAAAGAAACCAAATACTCTTTTTTTGATTTAAGGAAGTCGATACATTTATTGATGACGATACGTTTTAACCAAGCCCCAAAAGTTACATCTCCCTTAAATTGATCAATTTTTTGAAAAGCCTTTATAAAGGCCTCCTGCAAAACATCCTCCGCATCATCCGCATCCTTAACAAAACGCATGGCAACGATATACATTCCTTCACAATACTTCCTATACAGTTGTACCTGTGCAGACCTATCGTTTGCTTTGCATTTCTCTACAACATTGCTTTGAAACATTGGGTAAAAAGATTGGTTTTCGGTTGTTGTTATTTTAAAGACGATAGAAAAAAAAGGATGTTGCAAAAATCTTTATTTTTACAACTTATTTTTAAAATTTCCCTTTGAAACAAGTTACGATTTCCAATAGGTTTATGACACTTATGGTGTTGGATTATGGCGCTACCATTCAAAAATTGCTTGTAAAGGGTAAGGATGGGGAATTTACGAATGTTGTAGCCGGTTTTAACCATCCCAGTAGATACCGTTTGGATGAAAATGTACTGGGCGCAAGTGTGGGTAGGTATGCAGGCAGAATTTCCAGAGGTGGGTTTGATTTGGATAGGGAAAAGTTTTTTCTCTATCAGGAAGATGGGGTTCACTTACACGGGGGAAAAGAGGGCTTTCATCAAAAATATTGGACAATTGATGAAGTCAATACCACAGATAACCCGTTCGTAAAACTAACCTATTACAGTAAACATTTAGAAGAAGGCTATCCTGGCAATTTAACAGTTAGTGTTACCTACAGGCTAATGGATAATGCCTTGCAGGTCATTTATGAAGGTACTACGGATAGAAGCACGGTCATTAATCTTACCAACCATTCCTATTTTAAATTAGATAAGGACCCCTTCATTGATCAATGCGAACTGCAATTAAATTGTCCATACCGATTAGAAACTAAAGAAAACCATTTACCCACGGGTAATTTAATACCAGTAAGAAAGACCGACTATGATTTTTTACTACCTAGAAAAATTGGACTGCAACGTTTCAATACGGTATTTGTCAAAGATTTGGGAAACGAAAAAGTAGCGGAATTAAGATCTAAGACATCTGGTATTCATATGAGGGTATATACCAACCAACCCGCGGTGGTCGTTTATACCCCAACCGAATTTCCTGGAATCTGTTTTGAAACACAAAATTATCCGGATGCTCCCAACCAACCGGATTTTCCTAAAAGCGTCTTAAGACCGGGCGATATCTACAACAACATTTCTATCTTTAAATTTGATTTGCAGACCTAGCTGGATAGCTCTTTTAAATAGTCATGTGTATGAAGCTGATTAAAAAAATTGTTGTGGTCTTGTTGGTACTGGCCGCTCTGGTTTATTTTGTGGCCATACCTTATGTACACCGAGAGACTAAAAAATTTAGTCCCTATAAGACCTCCGTTTTGGAACTTGACAATACCGTTCTAAAAATAGATTATTCCAGTCCGTCCAAAAAAGGAAGGAAAATTTTTGGGGAGTTGGTTCCATATGGCAATGTATGGCGTACCGGCGCCAATGAACCCACTACCATAACCGTTTCCAAACCAATTAAGATTATAGACAAACCACTTCCTGCCGGCACTTATTCACTATGGTCCATACCCAATAAAAAGAGCTGGAAAATAATGTTCAACACGCAAATACCGGATTGGGGGGTTACCCGCATCAATGGCAACCAGACAACCCATGATAGCAACTATGATCTAATAACTGTAGAGGTACCGGTCATAGACCTCCAAAATCCTGTGGAAGATTTTACCATTACTTTTGAAGAACAAACATTACAACAAAAATCACAAAACGTTATAAGTTTAGCTTGGGATACCACCAAAATAATGGTTCCCGTTTACAAATAGTACTTTAGTTGCCAACGGGTAAAAATACACAGCAATGAATCTAGCCAACCTTACTTCTACCGATATTATTGATGGTATTTTTAACAATGACATAGCTCTGGTCAGTAAAGCAATTACCCTTATTGAAAGTACCAAGGCAGAACATCGCACAATGGCAAACGACATAGTGCAAGCGTGTATATCAAATCATAATACTGTAAGAATAGGCATTACAGGAGTTCCAGGAGTGGGAAAAAGTACGTTTATTGAACAATTTGGTTCCTTGCTCACAAATTTGGGAAAAAAAGTGGCGGTATTGACCGTAGACCCCTCTAGCAGGATAACAAAAGGAAGTATTTTAGGGGACAAAACACGTATGTTGGAATTGGCCAAGAACCCCAATGCCTATATACGGCCTTCCGCATCAGGTTCAACTTTGGGGGGCGTTGCACGTAAAACCAGGGAAAGTATTATTGTGCTGGAAGCGGCAGGCTATGATACCATTATTATTGAAACCATTGGCGTAGGCCAAAGTGAAACAGCCGTACATAGTATGGTAGATTTCTTTTTATTATTAAAATTAGCCGGTGCCGGTGATGACTTGCAGGGGATAAAAAGGGGCATCATGGAAATGGCGGATTTATTAGTCATTAACAAGGCAGATGGCAACAATATTAAAAATGCTGAATTGTCAAAGACGGAATTTACAAGAGCCTTACATATGTTCCCTCCTAAGGAAAACGGATGGTCTGCCGAAGTACTTACTTGTTCCGCACTTGAAAACAAGGGACTCCGGAAAATTTGGCAGGTCATTTCAACCTATTGCACCTTAATGAAAGATTCCGGATTCTTTGCAAAAAATAGGCAAAAGCAAAATGAGCAATGGCTCGTTCAATATTTAGAGCAAGAAGTATTGACCGCCTTCTATGACAACAACAAAACCAAGGAATTACTGCCAGAACTTAAAGATGAAGTAATGAACGGCAAAACATCTCCATTTGCTGCGGCAGAAAAATTATTAAAGTTGCTCAAGTAACAATCTCCACATAGTTACCTACCAGCTTTGCCTTATTATTAAGGATAAAAAACATAACTTTGTCGCTATTCCAAAAACAACCCAATGCAACCTATTACCACTTCCCTACTTTCGGTCGTAGTTCCTTTATATAATGAAGAGGAAAATGTTACTTTACTAACACAAAAGATTCACGAAAGTCTGGTAGGCTATGATTATCAAATCATATATGTGGATGATTTTTCTACGGACACCACCAAAAAAGTAGTGAAATCATTAAAGGATGAAAAAGTCCATCTTATAGAATTAAAGAAAAATTATGGGCAAAGCTTAGCTTTGGCGGCAGGGTTGGACTATGCGGAGGGAGAGTATATCATTACCATGGACGGGGATTTGCAGAACGACCCATCTGATATTCCTGAAATGCTCAGCTATGCCGTAACCGAGGAATATGATGTAGTGACCGGTATCCGTCAAAAAAGAAAGGACTCCCTAGTTAAAAAAATACCTTCAAAAATTGCCAATTTCCTAGTCAGGCGAATTACAAAATTAGATATCAAGGACAATGGTTGTGCCCTAAAGGTCTTTACAAAGGATATTGCCAAAGATTTAAATCTCTACGGAGAAATGCATAGGTTCATTACCCTTTTGGCTCATTTGGAAGGCGGACAGATAAAACAAATCCCCGTAAAACATCATGCACGCCATGCCGGTGTTTCCAAATATGGTTTGGAACGCGTTTTTAAGGTAGTAGCAGATATGATGCTCCTTTTATTTATTCGCAAATATTTTCAACGACCCATACATCTGTTCGGTATTTTTGGTTTCTTAATGATATTATTGGGAATATTAATCAATATATATCTATTGATCGTAAAAGTTGGTTTTGGGGAGGATATAGGCACCAGACCCCTATTGATGTTCGGGATGATGTTTATTCTTGCAGGAATTCAACTGTTTACCATAGGAATAGTAATGGAACTTTTAATACGTACCTATTATGAATCCCAGAAGAAAAGACCTTACCGTGTTAAAAAAGTAAGCGTAGGTGGCCAAATTAAATAAAAAAGTAACCACTGGGATCAAGGTACTGATCAGTGCCCTCTTAATCTATTTCATCTACACCAAGATAAATATTGGTGAGATAAAGAATATTGTACTTGAAAGTGATCCGTTTTACCTGATAATTGCTACTCTTTTTTTTGTTGCTTCAAAAATTATAGCGGCCTTTAGGCTTAATCTTTACTTTCATCAACTTAACGTACCCTTGACCCAACAAAGTAATCTTAAATTATATGTCTTGGGTATGTTCTACAATCTTTTTCTTCCTGGCGGTATTGGTGGTGATGCTTATAAAGGGTATGTCCTTAAAAAGAATTTTAAGGTATCAACCAAAAAAATAATAAGTGTTTTAATATTAGATCGGTTAGGAGGACTACTGCTACTCTTTATTTTTGCCTGTGGTTTATTGGCAGTAGCAGAAATAGAAAAACTGGTAAATTATAGATGGATTTTTATTCTGGCAATACCACTATCAATTGCGGTCTATTGGTTGCTCAACAAAAAATTCTTTGATTATGTAATTCCTATTTTTTGGAAAACAACATTGTTGTCCGGCTTGGTACAATTGGCACAATTAATCTGTCTATGGTGTATATTAATGGCCCTTAATATTACGTTGCACCAAATCTCCTATCTAATTATCTTTCTTATCTCATCTATTGTTGCCGTACTACCATTGACATTAGGTGGAATAGGTAGTAGGGAGATAACATTCTTTTATGGTGCCCAATTCTTAGGTTTAGATGAAAATATATCCGTAAGTATCAGTGTTTTGTTTTTTTTGATAACCGCTATAATTTCCTTGTGCGGCATTTGGTATCACTTTAAAAAAATAAAATTGGAAGTAAGAACTTTACACACTAAAGGTCAATAAATATGCAGTAAGTACATTTTTCTAGTTACCTTTTTCCGGGTATTGGGATTCAGGAATTTACCCTGAAGTCTTGTAATCCTAAATTGGTCAACACTAAATTGAGCATCCCAATCAAAATCTTTGTTTTTCAATAATTCCATTTCATCCTCAGTAACATATACCCAAACATCCTTCTTGTTTTTTAAGGAATCTACCGAAGTTATCTGAACGGGATATTGATTATAAAAGTCCAGGGCCCATGTGAAATCGTCCCCAATTTTATAAATGCGATCAACTGGAATATTCTTTTGTTCAACAATTTTAGCCATAGAAGAACCGCCTTGAAATTCCAATAGGTTTGGATAAAAATGTAAGTTTAAAACAGCATTCAATAATACAGAAGCGCAAACGGAAACCGTTATTAGCTTTATATATTCACCTTCCCTCTTCATAGCATAATACACAATGATTATTGCCGCGACGACTAGCGATATATATGCCAGGACACTATTTAATTTAAATACATAAAAACATATTAAGGCTGAAGCAATGAATACGATTCCAAGTACAAAAAGCTGACCTATTTTTAAAATATGAATAGTACGCTGTTGTTGAAGCCTATAGGTATTATATAAATATGAAGCAGTTAATACCGCAAATAAAGGAATGGTTATATTTAAATAATGTGGAAGCTTAAATTGGGCAAAACTAATGACCGCAAAAATAAGCGTTATACCGCCCAATGTTAAAAATTCATTCTTGGAATCGAATTTTAGCCTAGACTTGAAAAAAGTTTTTAGTCTTCCCCAATATGCAGTAATACCAATAATGGTCCAAGGAAGGAAAACCCATAAAAAAGTGTGGAAAAAGAAAAAGAAATCACTACTGTTCTTACCTATGCCCTCACCGCTTAAACGTTCAAAACTTTGTTCCCAAAATATAAAGAAAATACCGCTACGATTGCTTTTACCTCTAATCACCTTTTCCGGATGCAGATCAAACTGCGTGTAATAGGCATATAACATAGGAGTTATTGTAAGTCCAAAAATCAATAAAGCCAAAAGAACCTTCCAACTTAAAAAAGCATTCCATTTTCTAGTGTATGCTATATGACAGATCAAGGGCAAACCAATTACAAGAAGTGCTATTTGCCCTTTGGTAGAAAAGGCCATTCCGGCTGCAAAAGCACCTATGACAATACTATGTACCGATCCATGCTCCACATATTTAGCCAATTGCCAAATGGCCAGTATGCTAAAACCGGTCAAAACAGCATCTGTACGAACGTCAATTGCACCTAAGACTATGGTTTGGGCAGTCATGAATATTAAAGCTGCCAATCTACCCACATCTTTGTTATACAGTAAAGCGCCAAGTCCATAACAGCTATAAGCCGCAAGTAACGTTGCCAAAATTCCTGGAATTCTATAGGCCCATGCATGTAAGCCAAAAATTTTGTAGGAAATGGCGGCCAACCAATAATGCATATGGGGCTTATCCAAATATTCATTGGGACCTTTAAAAAGACTTAAAAAGTCATTTTCCTGGACCATCCTCATGGCCATCACGGAAAACTGGGCAGAATCGTTCTCAAACAAGGTTGCAAACATACCGGCCAGGTAGACCAAGAAAATCAAAGCAATTAAAAACCAATACCTTAGATTGGATATCATAGGGAAAATTTGCGAAGTGCAAATATAAATAACTTTATAAACAACCAACCAAACAACGAGCCCAATACCGCACCCGTAAAAATATCAAGCGGAAAGTGAACTCCAATATATACCCTACTATAGGCAACAAGAGCTGCCCAAATCAACAGACCAACGCCTATGTACTTAATTTCAGATTTTAATAAAATGCTAAAAAACACGGCTACCGCAAATGCGTTTGCCGCATGGGCGGAAAAATAACCGAATTGGCCTCCACAATAACTTTTTACCAACCGCATTACCGGTGCAATTTCCGGATTGTGACAAGGCCGCAATCTAGCCACGCCATATTTAAAAAAATTGCTTAATTGATCGGTGACGGTTATGAGCAAGGTAATGGTAACCAATAAAACCAAGGTTTGTTTTAGGCCTAGTTTTTTATAGGCAAGAAGCAACAAAAACATATATAGAGGTAGTGCACTTAGCTTATGGGAGACGAACTGAAAAAAAAAATCCCATCGGTCTGTACCTAAACCGTTTAAGAATATAAATAATTCCTTGTCAAATTCTAGTAGTTCTTGAAGCATACTGATTACTCTTCATATCTGGAAACCTCACGATCATAGAATGCAGTGGCGGCCGCAATTAGGTTCTCCGCCTCTTCTTCCAACTCCTTTTCATCTTCTTTTGAAAATTCCTCCAACCATTCTACCTCATCATTTTCCAGATTGATAATAAACCTGGGGAATTCAGTATGTACTACGAAAATTGCGGTAGGAAAATCGGTATTATCACCCAATAAAAATTTCGGAAACTCCATAATCTAAAAACTAATGTTCATTCTAATCATATATTGATGGTGCAAACGCTTTAACCAACAATTAATTTTTTTGTCAAATAATTAAATCGAAGATACAACATAATGGCCGATGCCGATAATCCTATAAGAAGCCCGATCCAAATACCCGTGCTTTTAAAAGGTGTGTAGAGCCCTAAATAAAAACTGACAGGAAAACCTATTAACCAATACGCTATAAAGGTTATAATTGTAGGTATGCGTACATCTTGCAATCCCCTTAAAGCTCCTAAAACAACGACTTGTATACCGTCTGAAATTTGAAAAAAGGCGGCTACAAGCAATAATTCAGCGGCCATTATCAACACCTCTGTATTATCTGCCATATTGGCTACATCGTTTACATCTAGGTAGAGCGCCGGAAACCAGTGTCTACCCAAGAGAAAGAGTGCGGCAAAAACAATTTCCAGAAGCAAGGTCAAAAAGAAAATGGATTGTGCAATTCGTCTTAACTCTTTAAAATTGCCCAAGCCTTTTTGATTGCCAACGCGAATCATGGCGGCTATGCCCAGCCCCATACCGAACATAAAGGTCATACTACTCAAATTCAGTGCAATTTGATTGGCCGCCTGAGCATTTTTTCCAAGCACCCCGCTCAGCCATATTGCTCCGGTAAATATGGCCACCTCAAAGAACATCTGCAATGATGAAGGAAAGCCTAAGGCTATAATTTTACGAATAACCTTTTGCTCAATTTTTCTAAAATTGAATCCGGTAACATAATAATTGAATTTTTCCTTACTCTTTAAAATATACCAAATGTAAAGCACCATTAATATTCGTGAAACCAAGGTACCAATAGCTGCACCTATAATACCCATTTTAGGAAAACCAAAATTGCCAAAAATGAGGAGGTAATTTAAAACAATGTTGATGATGTTGGCCACAATGGTAGCATACATAGGATATTTGGTCTGTGACAAGCCTTCCGAAAATTGCTTGAACGCCTGAAAAACGATCAGAGGCACCAAAGAAAAGGCAACCAAATCCAAATAAGGCATGGCAAGTTCCACAACCACCTCGGGCTGCTTCATGGCGTACATTAACGGTTTGGCCACTAAAATCAACCCAAATAGGGACAGCCCCAATATGGTGCACAACACCAAACCGTGCTTTAATGCATTCTTTGCATCTTGTTTGTTTTCGGCACCATCAGCTTCTGCAACCAAAGGTGTTATGGCCGTTGAAAAGCCTATTCCCAAAGACATGGCTATAAATACAAAACTATTGCCCAACGAAACTGCAGCAAGTTCTGCGGTACCTAATTGACCCACCATAATATTATCCGCAAGCTGTACAAAAGTGTGGCCCAACATCCCCAGTATTACGGGAACGGACAATTTAATATTGTAGCTAAACTCTTTTGTATATGCTTTGAACAAAACTAAGGAACTAAATTTCGGACAAAGGTACTTCTAATTCCAAAACCTAGGGTAAAGCACCGGATCTTAATACTATTAATTTAAAAACCATTGATTGCATAAGACAGATGTTGGTTAGATATCCATTCCATGACCGAAATTTTAGGATAAATGTGATGTAATTTTATGCAATTTTTCTACTTTACAGAACACTATTTTAGCATATAAAACGTTACTGTTGTAACCATTAACTAATTCCCCCAAAAAAAATGATTGCACAACCATTGGTTTGGGTTATCGATGATGACGATATTTCAAAATATGTCCTAAAACGTAACCTACAGGAAATAGGCATAAAAAAAACTATTGAATTTCCAGACTCAGTTGAACCTTTAGAGGTCTTGTCCAAACATAGACATTCTGAAGAAATAATCCCGGATATTATTTTTCTAGACCTAAATATGCCGGTCCTAAATGGATTTCAATTTTTGGATGAGTTGAATTTTTTCCAAGAAGAATTGGCAAAGAAGATACATATTTTTATGTTGACCTCTTCTTTGAACAATAAGGATATGCTTCACGCCAAAACCTATTCCATGATTTCAGAATACTTTGTAAAACCTTTGAAATATGATCACTTGGTGAGAGCGATCGCAAAAGTAGCGGAACATCTTAAAGAGGTTTAGTCGTTCATTTTTGCTTGGTTCCAATAAACATCCATTTCCTGTAAGGTCATGTCCTTTAATGATTTTCCCAATTTGGCCGCTTGCGCCTCCAGGAATTGAAATCGTTTTATGAATTTTTTATTGGTCCGTTCAAGAGCATTTTCAGGATTCACTCCTAAAAATCTAGCGTAATTGATCATTGAAAATAGCACATCACCAAATTCTGATTCTATTTTCTCACCATTACCAGTGGAGACTTCGGCCTGTAATTCACCTAACTCTTCCTGTACTTTGCTAAATACCTGCTCTGGCTTTTCCCAATCAAATCCTACACCGGCCACTTTATCTTGTATTCTATTGGCCTTTACAAGTGCAGGTAAACTTCTTGGAACTCCTTCCAGTACACTTTTTTTACCTTCCTTTAGCTTTATTTGCTCCCAATTTTGCTTCACTTCATCTGCATTGGCAACCTTAACATCTCCATAAATATGAGGATGTCTATGAATTAATTTTTTACATATGGCATTAGCTACATCGGCAATATCAAAATCACCGGTTTCAGAACCAATTTTAGCATAGAAAAAGATATGTAACAACACATCACCAAGTTCCATCTTTACTTCATTAAGATCTTCGTCAAGAATAGCATCACCTAGCTCATAGGTTTCCTCTATTGTGAGGTGCCTTAAGGATTGCATGGTCTGTTTTTTGTCCCATGGACACTCTGCCCTGAGCTCGTCCATAATGGTCAATAACCTGTCCAATGCCTGTAATTGATCTTTCCTACTGTTCATACCCTGGATTTTTGCAAAAATACGTATACCAATGGTTACCCGCTATAATCCTATGCAGATTTCGTACATTTAGAATGTAGGAGAACAACATTGTAACTTATTATTTGGTTGGATGCAATGTAGCTCCATAGCTAATTAACAATCATTAAAATAAAACAATGACCACTCGTAGAAAATTCATAAGACAAACGGGCTTATTTGGGGCCGCAACATTTCTTATGCCGCAGATCAGTTGTGCTTCTAGTATATCCACTGGTTATGGTGTACAACTTTATTCATTTAGGGAGAGCATGCTCTCAAATCCAAAAAAGACATTGGAGACCATAGCCAAATTAGGTTTTAAGGAAATTGAAAGTGCTGGATCAAGCAAAGGATATTATTATGGGTTGTCCCCCAAGGAGATGGCGCAAACCTGTAATGATTTAGGCATGAAATTAACAAGCGGACATATAAGATTAGATGCTGATTTTGAGCGCACTATGGAAGATGCGGTGGCTTCTGGTCAACAATATTTAATTTGTTCCTCCATGCCTACAGATGGGCAAACTGTGGATAATTATAAAAAAGTGGCGGAACAATTCAATAAGGCGGGAGAAGCCTGTAAAAAAGTAGGTTTAAAATTCGGTTACCATAACCATGAATATGAATTTGAATCGCACAACAATGTTGTCCTTTACGATGTTTTAATGGACCACACGCAAGCGGACCTGGTTTATATGGAGCTTGACTTGGGATGGGTCGTGGTGGCCGGTAAAAATCCGATTAACTATTTTAAAAAATATCCTGGAAGATTTCCATTATGGCATCTAAAGGACATGGATATGGACAAAAAGGAAAGTACAGAATTTGGTAAAGGAATACTTGATATACCTTTAATGTTAACAAACAGGGAGCTTTCTGGAGTAGAGCATATTTATGTAGAACAGGAAGAGTATGCCACTAACCCGGTGAAAAGTATGAAGCATAATATGAATTTTTTAAACACCATATAAATGGTACACTTTAAAATTACCCTAAAATCGATTTTTATCATATTATTGGTCGTAAACTTTTGTTCCTGTACATCGCAATCCACTGGTATTATTGCAGAAGGGGCAGAACTAAGCCAAATAGCCAATACCTTTAGTTTCACGGAAGGCCCTGCCGCCAATGAGGAGGGAGATGTTTTTTTTACAGATCAGCCAAACGATCAAATTTTAAAATGGAGTGCATCAAAAAACACCATTGAAGTTTTTAAAAAACCCTCTGGAAGGGCAAACGGTCTATATGTTGACCATAAAGGCAATCTATTGGCAGCTGCGGATGAACATAATGAGCTTTGGCAGATTGGCATGAATGGTAATATTGACACATTGATCACACAATTTGAAGGTAAGAAATTAAATGGCCCCAATGATTTATGGGTAGATCTAAAGGGTGGCATTTATTTTACCGATCCTTATTATCAAAGACCATATTGGGATCGCACTACTCCGGACATCAAGGAAAAACGAGTGTACTATGTAGCTCCAAATAGAAAAGATATAACTATAGCCGCCGAAGGTTTTGTTCAACCAAATGGAATTATAGGCACGGCAGATGGCAAGACATTGTATATAGCGGATATAGGTGCAAAAAAAACCTATTCATTTACAATAAATGATAATGGAGATCTTACCAACAAGACCTTATTTACCGAAATGGGTTCCGATGGAATGACCATAGACCATAAGGGCAATGTGTACCTAACAGGTGATGGCGTTACAGTATTCAACAAAGACGGTAAGCAAATTGCACATATTCCCGTAAATGAAGAATGGACAGCAAATGTAACTTTTGGCGGCAAAAATCAAGAGACACTTTTTATTACGGCCAAAGGCGCTGTTTATACGTTGCGGATGAACGTTCATGGAGTTAGATATCCAATGGACTGATTTAAAAATCCGTTTTAAGAAATTTTATTTGTAATTCTGCTTCTACCACTAAATATGGGCGATGTGATAATTTAATTTTTCTTAAATATTTGTCCAAGAAATAGATATTTCCGCTAAAATTGACAATAATGCAACAAACAGTTTTAAATATTAGTTATTCCTTCTTTTTTTCTATCTTAATCCACTAAATATTTAAAGCATGAACATTTATATTTTTGAAATCATTGGTACAGCAATGTTAATTTTAATTGGTAACGGTATTGTTGCCAATTTGGTATTAAAAGGAACCAAAGGAGGGGATTCCGGTTGGGTGGGTATATCCCTTGCGTGGGGTATAGCTGTATTTATAGGTGTTTTTATATCTGCTGATATTAGTGGTGCACACCTAAATCCGGCAGTAAGCATAGGGCTTGCCACAGCCGGTAAATTTTCATGGAATTTAGTGCCGGGATATATTGTAGCGCAAATCATTGGTGCAATGATCGGTAACCTTTTGGTTTGGTTGACCTATAAAAAGCAGTATGAAGCTACAGAAGATGAAAATGCAATATTGGCCACCTTTTCTACGGCACCAGCGATCAGAAGTCCGTTCTGGAATCTGGTTACGGAAATTATAGGTGCATTTGCCTTGGTATTTGGGGTATTCTATATAGCAGGCGGTTCCGTAGGTGATAATGCCGTATCGTTGGGTTCTTTGGACGCTTTGCCGGTAGCCCTTTTGGTAATGGGTATTGGCTTTGGACTTGGCGGTCCTACGGGATATGCCATTAATCCTGCACGTGATCTTGGCCCACGTCTAATGCACGCACTACTTCCTATAAAACACAAAGGAAAAAGTGATTGGGGCTATGCTTGGGTACCTGTTGTAGGGCCAATATTTGGTGGTGTTTTAGCAGCCCTACTTTACATGTTGATCGAGACTATTTAAATTAATAGCTATGAAAACAATATCTATATTTACCTGTTTTTTACTTTACATGAATAGCATTGCCCAAGAAATTATTGAACTGCCCTATTCCACAGACTCCCAAGTTACATGGCATACGGAGGAAAAAGAATTTTATTCAGAAATATGGCAAACCCAAGTGGTGACGAACGTATCCGTTCCCCGTTTAGAGATATATAAGGCCAATAACCCAAATGGTACGAGCGTCATAGTAGCCCCTGGCGGAGGACTTTATGGACTGAGTATAGAAAGTGAAGGCAGGGAAGTTGCAAAATGGTTAAATGATAGGGGTATTACTGCATTTGTCCTTAAGTATAGATTGGTACCCACAGGTGTAGATGGCATCAAGGAAATTAGTGATGAATCTGTCAGCAATCCTGCTAAAATTGGGGAGCGTGTAAAACCGGTCTTGCCCTTGTCCATTGCAGACGGGCTTGCGGCCGTAAATTATGTTAGGACCAACGCCAAAGAGCTTGGGCTAGACCCCAATAAAATTGGCTTTATGGGATTTTCCGCCGGTGGTGCGGTGACCATGGGCGTTACACTAAACTACACCATCGCAGATAGACCGGATTTTATAATTCCCGTCTATCCTTGGATGACCGTGGTAGGAGATTTTGAAGTTCCGGAAGATGCGCCGGCCATGTTGGTAATCTGTGCATCGGACGACCCCTTACAATTGGCAAAACCAAGTGCGGCATTGTATATGGCATGGTTGGAAAACAACAAAACCGCAGGATTGCACATGTATTCTAAAGGAGGGCATGGCTTTGGAATGAAAAAACAGGATTTGGCCTCAGATGATTGGATTGCCCAATTTTATTCATGGGCACTTACAGAGGGGTTTACCACGGTAAGTGCAAATTAACAAAAAACCGATATAAGATTTATGTATAGAACACCCTTTAAACTACTACATCTTTTAGCCTTTTGCATACTGTGCGGCACTTTTGGCACACAGGCACAATTAGAAAACAGTTTTAAGGATGAAGTAGCCCAGATCAATAAAAAATATGACTCTATTTGGGATTCACAAAGAGAGACCATTGTTTTCACAGGTAGTTCCAGTGTGCGTTTATGGAAAGGTCTGGAAGAGCGTTTTGCCGACCATCAAATTCTGAATACAGGATTTGGGGGCTCCCAATCATCTGACCTACTCTATTTTTTGGACACTTTGGTATTAAAATATAGCCCTAAAAAGGTATTTATTTATGAAGGCGACAATGATTTATGGGCCAAAAAAAGACCAAATCAAGTTATTGATACGACCGAAGAAATCATCCGTCGAATAAAAGCGCACAATCCAGGTACTAAGATTATATTGATAGCTGCAAAGCCCAGCATTAGTAGATGGAAGATACGTGGAAAATATAAACGGTTAAACAGAAAGATGGAACGCTTATCCGGCAAGGACACCAATTTATTTTTTGTAGACGTGTGGAACCCTATGCTGGAGAATAAAAAACTAAGAACCGATATTTTTATCGAAGATGGGCTACATATGAATCAAAAAGGATATGACATATGGTATAATGCCATGATAAACTTAGTCGAGAACCAATAATTAGAAATAATGATCAAAACCTTTAGCATAAGAAGTATTTGTTTTCTTGCAATTACTTTGATATGTATTGCCTGTACTGAAAAAAAGAAAGCACGTATACCAATGCCCACTACGGATTTATCCGTCAACAGCTTAATTCCCAAACCATTAAAGACAATACCAACAAACTCCGCCTTTGCCCTTGACCAATTTACGGCAATCTACACGTCAACAAATGCTATAGGATTTGAAGAGGTAGGAAAGTTCTTGTCCCAAAAATTGAACGACCATACCAAGTTGACCATTCCCGTTAATACCGAAGGCAACAATACGGTTGAAAGAATTATTTATATTAATCAATCTGATAGTTTGGAAATGGCTGCACCAGAAGCCTACCAATTATACATCAATCAAGATTCCATTATCATCAATGCCAACAATTCTGAAGGTGCCTTTAGGGGAATACAGACCCTGCGCCAATTAATTCCAATACAAAGCAATGACACCTTGGCACCACAACAGATTTGGCCGGTACCATCCGGTAAAATTTATGATAATCCCAATTTTGCATATAGAGGATCAATGCTTGATGTAGCTAGACATTTTTTTAGTGTAGAAGATGTTAAAAAATACATTGACCTATTGGCCTATTACAAGATAAATGTACTTCATTTACATTTGAGCGATGACCAAGGATGGAGAATAGAAATTAAATCTTGGCCCAAACTTACGGAAATTGGTGGGCAAACCGAGGTTGGTGGTGAATCTGGTGGATTCTACACCCAAGAAGAATATAAAGAGATCGTTGCGTATGCGGCAGAACGTTATATGACCATTGTACCTGAGATCGATATGCCTGGCCACACCAATGCAGCTTCTGTAGCCTATCCCTTTTTAAACGGAAACGGGAAGACCCCAAAACCATATGAAGGTACCCGAGTAGGCTTTAGCACGTTTGATACTAGAAAAGATACCGTGTATGCCTTTATAGATGATGTGGTTAGGGAAATTGCCGCAATTACACCCGGACCCTATTTTCATGTAGGTGGAGATGAAAGCCACGTTACCAAAAAGAACGATTACATTTATTTCATCAATAAAGTAGAGAAAATTGTTCAAAAGCATGGAAAGAGAATGATTGGTTGGGACGAAGTTGCCATAGCCAATGTAGATGAAACTTCCATTTCACAATGGTGGGCCAGTGAAGAAAATGCTAAAAAAGCGGTAGAAAAAGGGATGAAGGTAATAGTATCGCCTGCCAATAAAGCCTATTTGGATATGCAATATGATACCCTATCCAAATTTGGACTGCACTGGGCAGCATATATACCTGTGGATACGGCCTATACCTGGTCCCCTGAGGAATATGGAATTCCAAGGGAAAATATTCTAGGAGTGGAAGCCCCATTATGGTCAGAGACTATCAGTACAATTGATGAGCTGGAATATTTAGCTTTTCCAAGGATAATAGGGTACTCTGAACTTAGCTGGAGCATACCCGATAACAGAAATTGGGAAGATTACAAAGTCCGTCTTGCAGAACAGGCACCATTTCTTGACCGTATGGATGTTAAGTATTATCGTTCTCCTCTCATTGATTGGAAAAAGAGCGATTATACTTACGAAACCATAATAAAAGATTAATAGTTTAAAGCCTCGATTATAACGAGGCTTTTTTTGTTCTATTTGCCTTATTAGCGTGAATTTCCTTTAGTATAGAATTCAACGCATTGAAATCTATAGGTTTTTCCATATAGTCCATTACATTATCATAAGTTGCTGCCATGAGCCTATCTTCCGGTCTTCCAGAAGAGGTGGTAATGATTATGGGTACGTTGGAACAAAGGTTTTCACGTTCTTTCGCTTCCAAAAAGTCCCACCCGTCCAATACAGGCATATTCACATCAAGTAGTATGATATCGGGGCACATATTAGACCGTAAAAAATCCAAGCCTTCCTGTCCGTTAAGGGCCACGTTAATATTTTTAAATCCAAATTTTTCCAATGTGGATTTAGAAATGAAATTGGTGATTTCATCGTCTTCGATTATTAATATTTTTATCATTTTTATAAATATTCTAAATTATAATTGTATTCTAAATTCCGTTCCTTTATTCTTTTTACTGCTAACCTCTATCTTACCGCCGTTTTCACTAACGATGGAATTCATGATATAAAGTCCTATGCCCAACCCCTCTACATGGGTATGCATTCTTTTAAACAATAGAAATATTTTGTCTGCCAGATTTTGGTCAAAGCCCAGGCCGTTGTCCTTAAAGGTTAAAATGGTTTTTCCGTTTACTTTTTTAGTTGAGATACGAATACTTAATTTTCTATTGTGATGGCGGTACTTTAAAGCATTGGACATCAAATTTTGCAGTATACTCTCTAATTGTACCGGATTATATTCTATGCTAGGGCAGCTAGAAAAGTCTTCCTTTATAATAGTTCTTCCTTCAATAATTTCTTGAGAATGGCTTAACTTGATTTTACCGATCACATCGGCAAAAACCATTTCTTCTGTATACTCGCTAAAGTTCGATTTTATACTGATGACCTGGTTTAACGCTCTAATCTTGTCACACATAACTTTTGTAACGACCTGCATTTTCTCAACTACGGGATAAATTTCAGTCGAACCCGGATCGGCCGTCAAGACCATTTCCAGCAAGCTTTTTAAATTGGTAAGCGGAGCTCTAAGATCATGGGCGGCAACATAGGAAAAGTCCTTTAATTCCTGATTTTTACGTTGTAAATTTTGATTGACCTCCTTTAAGGAAGTTTGGGTACTTTTTAATTTGGCAATGGTTTCCACTAAACTAGTGACATCTAAGGTAGACACCCCTAAATATTCACCTATTTTAAAGGCCCTTACCATAAACTTAAATTCAACGTTGGCACCTTTGAACAATAGTTCGTCAAAACCAATTGGCACGCCGGTCTCTATAACCTTTTTGTAAGCATCATAGCGTTTGGTACCTTCCAGATAGGGAAAAATATCCAATAGATTTTTACCTATAAAATTTTCTTTGTTGATCCCTAAGGTTTTGGCACCTGCATGGTTTACGCCCACAAAATTCATATCACCATCCAAAATCACAAAAGGTGAATGGGCATTTTCAAAAAATGCACTTTTTATATCGTTGTTAATTTCGTCTATACTATTCTTGACCATTTTTACAAGTACTACATTGAACACTAATTTATAGTGCTAAGGTCTAGAGTATTACGTTGAATCTTTTGTGTTTTAGGTTATTTGAAAGGAAACTATCGGGGAATTACCGTTAACTGTCGTTGAAACCGTTTTATCGATAAACAAAAAAGCCTCGATTTATTAAAATCGAGGCTTTTTAAATTCTATTAGAGTATTGCTATTCTTCTTCAGAAGCTGCTTCCTTATCTTTCTCTTCGCTTGTAAAGTCCGTTATATCGTTATCAACCAGTATATTGTACCACTGTATTATTTTTTTGATATCACTTACATATACACGATCCTCATCATAATTAGGCAACACCTCAAAAAAGTATTCCTCTAATTTTATTTTTTCATCTTTATGGCCTACTGCAGTCTTACCCCCATTTTCTTTGGTCTGTATCTTTTGAAAAACCTCTCTTAAAGGTACTTCTTCCTCAAGGGTATAGATAGCTATTTCAGAAAGTACACTTACACTGCTACGTAGGCTTACCGTAACCCTCTTACCATCTAATAATGATTCCGCTACAAATCCTGTCCTGGTTTGTGTTATCAATTTATATAAACCTGGTTTTCCAGCAACGGACAATATTTTCTCTAAACCCATAGTATATTTTAAATTTAAGTCGACAAAGATTATACTTTTCTATTAATTACAAAGAGAATTAACGTCCTTTTTTTAAAGCTGGAAATTTCATTCTATAATCTACTGTAATCTTCCCCTTGGATATGTTTGTCAACCTGCCCTTTAACATTCTTTTCTTCAATGCAGATAATTTATCCGTAAAGAGAATACCTTCAATATGATCATACTCATGTTGTATAACCCTGGCCAAAAGACCATCAAAGGTTTTGGTATGCTGCTTGAAATTTTCATCTAAATAGGTTACCTGTATGGTACCTTTTCTATTTACATCCTCCCTAACATCCGGTATACTAAGGCAACCTTCGTTAAACGCCCATTCATCACCTGTTTCTTCGGTTATCTTGGCATTGATGAACACTTGTTTAAAATCCTTTAATTGTAGTTGCTCATCCTTTGTAAGGTCCTCATCATCTGAAAAAGGTGTGGTATCAACAAGGAATAAACGAATGGGAAGTCCAATTTGTGGCGCTGCAAGTCCTACTCCGCTAGCATTGTACATTGTTTCCCACATATTGGAAATCAACTCGTTTAATTTTGGATATTCCTTATCAATATCCGTAGCAACTTTTCTCAATACGGGATCACCGTATGCAATAATGGGTAAAATCATATTTACGCTTTAAATCTTGTTCTAATTACAGTTTTATCATTTAACCAACGAATCATATCAAAATACAAAAAACTTAGTTTGAATCTTTTTTTGCCGTTGGGTGCACTCCCTTTTTTCTTCAAAGGGTCTTTTATAAATTTTATATGCCGACGGTTGCATAAACCATCAATACGTTCAAATGAAAAAGACAATTTGTTCTTAAAATCCATTTCGTGAAACTCCTTAATGTCATTAGAAGTAACGTTACGCCGATCACATATGGTGTAAAAATAATTATCCTTGGACACTTTTAACATTCGTTGCTTTCTTCTCTCCCATTTTTCACGCGCCTCATTTTCATTGTCATAATGTTGAAAATGTATTTCAACATCGCCAAGTAAGCCTATAGGGTGGTTGTTATAAGCATCTGGATATTTAGAAATTTCAATAAACCTTAATTGCTTATGTATATATTCATCAAAATTACGCAGCAATTTCATGTAACAAGGGCCATATAGAAATAGTCCAACAAAAGGAGTATTATAAGGTTTTCCCAACCATTGATATGCTTGTCCTCCCCAGCAATTTCTAGAAATCAATACAAAATCCGTATTCCTTAATCTGTCCCGATCATTTTTTTGATAAAAGGAAGAGAATATTTTGCGGAATTTTCGCTTTATGAATATTTCCAATCGTTGCAACATCATATACCACTTTTTCCTAAATACGATTGTAAAATTATGGTTGCGCTGATTTCATCTATCAATGCCTTGTTTTTCCGTTGCTTCTTCTTTAGTCCGCCGTCAATCATGGTCTGGAAGGCCATTTTAGAGGTAAACCGCTCATCATGACGTTCTATTTCTATGGTAGGAAAAGTTGTTTTAAGCTTTTCTACAAAAGGTTGAATGTACATTTCAGATTCTGATGAGGAATTATCCATTTGTTTAGGCTCCCCTACTACGATCAATGAAACGTGTTCCTTCTTAAAATAATCGGTCAAAAAAGAAAAAATGTTGGAAGTCTCTACAGTAGTAAGACCAAATGCTATCATCCGCATTTCATCAGTTACCGCCAAGCCAATTCGCTTAGTTCCATAGTCAATTGCAAGAATCCTTCCCAAACTTAATTTTTGGCAAAAATAAAGGATAATTTGTTATATGTGCTTTTGCGAATGGTGAATTCATCTTCTTCAACTTATATTTGATAAAATTTTTGAAGAAAATGACAGAACTGAGAGCACATATTGAAAAAGCTTGGGATAACAGAGACCTATTAAAAGAGGCCGCCACCCAAGAACAAATTAGAAAAGTAATTAATTTATTGGATGCAGGCGAGCTTAGGTGTGCCGAACCAACAACCGATGGATGGCAGATTAACGAATGGGTCAAGAAGGCAGTGGTCATGTATTTTCCAATACAAAAAATGGAGACTCTGGAAGCCGGTATTTTTGAATACCATGATAAAATGCCATTGAAAAGAGGCTATGCCGAAAAAGGTATCCGTGTGGTGCCCAATGCCGTGGCAAGACATGGATCATATATTTCCGCAGGTACTATTTTAATGCCAAGTTATGTCAATATTGGTGCCTATGTAGATGAGGGCACTATGGTAGATACTTGGGCCACCGTTGGTAGTTGTGCCCAAATAGGCAAAAACGTTCATTTAAGTGGTGGTGTGGGTATTGGTGGGGTTCTGGAACCATTACAGGCTGCTCCGGTAATCATTGAGGACAATGCCTTTATAGGTTCTAGGTGCATTGTCGTTGAAGGCGTACGTGTGGAAAAAGAGGCCGTATTGGGCGCAAATGTAGTATTGACCGCTTCTACAAAGATTATTGATGTAACCGGTGAAACACCCGTGGAAAGAAAAGGGTTGGTACCTGCACGCTCTGTAGTTATTCCTGGAAGCTATACCAAAAAATTTCTGGCAGGAGAGTTTAATGTTCCCTGCGCGTTGATTATTGGAAAAAGAAAGGAAAGTACCAACAAAAAAACTTCACTTAATGACGCGTTGAGAGAATATGATGTTGCTGTTTAAATAATTAACAACTATATATCACCTCTCCAATTACCTGATTACCAACGGATAATTGGAGAGGTTTATTTTTTAGGCCATTTTGTTTGAAAATAAACGCAACCATTTAAAAAAATTACCTCTATATTATATGTAGGAACAAGCAAATGCTATATAGGGAATTTGTAAGAATTTTAGTCGTTTACACAATTTTTTAATTCCTTTTTTGTTATAACTTTGTTCACTCCGGTTTGAGTAAACCTACCAATTTGGAAATTTATGGTTACCGCAAAAGAAAAACTTACAGCATTGATCATCACATATAATGAAATGGGATACATTGAAAAATGTATAGAATCCGTTTCATTTGCAGATGAAATCATTGTTGTGGATTCTTTTAGTACGGATGGCACATATGAATTTTTAAAAAACCATCCAAAAGTAAAGGTAATACAGAACCCGTTTGAAAATTTCACTGCACAAAAATCATTTACTTTAAAACAGGCAACCAATGATTGGGTACTGTTTTTAGATGCAGATGAAATAGTGACCAGTGCATTGCAGCAGGAAATATTGACCACTATTTCCAGTAAAACGGAAATTTCCGCTTTTTGGTTCTACAGACAGTTCATGTTCAAAAATGAAAAGTTGAACTATAGCGGTTGGCAGACCGATAAGAATTATCGTCTTTTCAGAAAAAGCAAAGTAAAATTTTCCGACTGCAAAATAGTTCATGAAACATTGGATGTGAATGGCACATCTGGTATTCTCAAGGAAAAATTAGTGCACTATTGCTATAAAAATTACGAGGATTACAAAGGCAAAATGCTTAAATATGGTCGCTTAAAGGCCATTGAGTCTTTCTACAAAGAAAAGCAATACAATTATGTAAAAATGGTATTGAAGACCGGATGGAAATTCTTTAACCACTACATTTTGCGCTTAGGAGTCCTAGATGGCAAAAAAGGGTTTATCATTTGCTATCTTAATGCTTTGGGCGTACTTGAACGTTACAAGGAACTAAAGCGATTGGAACAAAAGAATGAATTGGCCTATTACTTGGTAATGCCGTAGAACGTCCACACCCGTTTCTCTTTCTTGGTAGTATTTCGTATTCCTACGTTTTTTGCGATAGACTCTGGGGTTTTATATCCTCTTTTATGGTCTAGGTGCACACAAACTGCACTATAACGAAGTTGTTTGGATTTAATACCAAAATTAAAGAGACGTTCCCCCAACTCCCTATCTTGACCACCGTATTGCATACGCTCATCAAAGCCATTGACGTTTACAATATCCTTTTTCCACCCAGATGAATTATGTCCGTTCCAACTGGCATTGGTAGGTGTTATCCAGTTTAATATTTTGGAAATAAACCCCTGGGCGGTCAGTTTATTGTTTTTAAATGTTTGGGGTATACCTTTTTCCTTGAGCCAGTGTATATTGAAACAACGTTGCTTTTCAATATCCTCTAGAGTGATAAGTTTTGAAATATTCATGGGAAGCATATAATATCCCCCAGATATAAAATATCCTGGTTCCTTGTTGATATAATGAACCTGCACAAAATCTTCCCTAGGGATACAATCCCCATCGGTCATTATAATGTAATCCGCGGTACACGCGGTAACCGCCTTGTTTAAAATTCTTGATTTTTGGAAACCATCATCTTCTTGCCACACATGAACAATAGGGTAATGCACCTTTTTGGACATTTCCGCGATGAGATTTTTTGTAGCCGGCCCGGAACCATCATCGGCAATAACGACCTCAAAATTTTTAAAGATCTGTTGTTCAAAGCCCCATAACACCTTTTTCAACCACTCTTCGGCATTATAGGTACTAACAATGATACTAATTTTAGGAATCTCCATGCTACTTGTAAATTACGGCAAAAATATAAAAGTCTTATCTATCTTTGATGCAGAAAAGACGGTCTAATTTTTAAAAGGACAAATTACAGCATTGTAAAATGAAGTTAAAAGAAATACCTGTATCAATTTACACCTCAGCCAAACTTTTAGCTATTTCCCCTTCTAGGATGAACAAGAAGGAAAAAGACCCTGTTCCCGTAATTGTTTCTTTGACTTCAATACCATCTAGATTAGGCACGCTCCATTTAACTATAAGGAGCCTACTAAATCAGGATATAAGACCTAAAAAAATAGTGTTATGGTTGCACCAGTCCTTGAAAACGGAGATTCCCAAACGACTATCACACTTAGAATCGGATATATTTGAAATAAAATATTCACATTTAACCTGCTCTCATCGTAAGTTAATCCATAGTCTGGAACATTATCCCAACGACACCATTGTTACGTGCGATGATGATATGATGTATAGAGAAAATTGGTTACAGTTGTTATATAAAGAACACAAGCTACATCCTAATACCATCATTGCAAACCAGACCAGATATATTACCTATAATGAAGAGGGACATGTACTACCTTATAAAAATTGGTTATATCCAAAACACAATTCTATCAATAGCACTGCAGTAATACCAATTGGAGCCGAGGGCGTACTATACCCTCCAAAAAGCCTTTCCGAGCAAGTAATGAATACAAGTCTATTTTTAAAACTTGCACCTAAGGCAGACGACCTGTGGTTCAAGGTAATGGCCGTACTTAATGAAACGCAAGCCAAATTGGCCGAAAATAGGACAAAAGCTCCCATACCTATTATTGGGTCACAAAAACAATCGCTTAAAAAATTAAATATTGGCGAGGATAAAAACAGGATACAATGGCGTGCACTGACCCAGCATTTCAATATAGAACCAGAAATATTTCTTTAATCTACAATTTACAATGACAGAGGAAATCAACAAATGCATAGAAGTTTTGGAAAACGGTGGACTTATCCTTTACCCAACTGATACCGTTTGGGGTATTGGTTGTGATGCTACCAATGCGGAAGCCGTAAAGAAAGTATATGCCTTAAAAGAACGTGATGACAGTAAGGCATTAATATGTTTGGTAGCCAATGATGCCATGTTGGAAAAACATGTTGAAAAAGTTCCTGAACTTGCCTATGATATAATTGATTTGGCCACCAAACCGACAACTATTATTTATGATAGACCGCGTGGGGTTGCCAAAAACCTCATTGCACCGGACAATACATTGGCCATCCGAGTTGCAACGGATAAATTCTGCCAATATCTTATTGGGAAATTTAAAAGACCTATCGTATCTACCTCGGCCAATATTTCGGGTCATCCCACACCAAAAAGTTTCCAAAATATAGAGGAAGCCATTTTAAAAGGTGTGGACTATGTGGTAAATTTGCATAGAGAGAAACAGAATAGTTCCTCATCATCGATCATTAGATTATCTAATGATAATACCGTGAAGATTATTCGAGAATAAAGACATGCAAGAGAGCTATATAGATGCTTTAAAAAATCCTATTTTTCAAACTATATCCCAAGCCGCAGAGGAACTTGCGGTAGATTGCTATGTTATTGGTGGTTTTGTCAGGGATTACTTTTTAGACAGGGACATGCCAAAAGATATTGATGTCGTGGCCATTGGTAGCGGTATTAAACTTGCTGAAAAAGTAGCTTCAAAACTGAACGGCAATCCACAGGTCTCCGTGTTCAAAAATTTTGGAACGGCCATGATAAAAAGTGAGGGCATTGAACTGGAGTTTGTTGGGGCCAGAAAAGAAAGCTATCAACGAGATAGCAGAAAGCCAATAGTAGAGGATGGCACTTTGCAGGACGATCAAAAAAGGCGCGACTTTACCATAAATGCATTGGCCCTCTCTTTGAACAAAGGTAATTATGGTTTCCTTGTCGATCCATTTAACGGAATGGAGGATTTAGGGAACAAGGTCATAAAAACGCCTTTAGCACCTGGCATAACATATTCTGATGACCCGTTGCGCATGATGAGGGCCATAAGGTTTGCCACACAATTAAATTTTCAGATTGCCTTGCCCTCATTACAGGCGATCACTGAACATAAGGAACGAATTAAAATAGTATCCAATGAACGTATATTGGACGAGCTCCATAAAATCATGCTTTGTCCAAAACCTTCGGTAGGATTATCACTGTTACATGAAACAGGGCTTTTACCCTATATTTTGCCTGAACTAACGGCATTACAGGGTATAGAAGAAATTGAGGGTCAAAAGCACAAAGATAATTTTTGGCATACATTAGAGGTCGTCGATAATATTGCTCAGGCCACGGATAATCTATGGTTACGATGGGCCGCCCTATTGCATGACATAGGAAAGGCACCAACCAAAAGGTTCCATAAAAAAATTGGTTGGACATTTCACGGGCATGAGTATGTGGGTTCCAAAATGGTTTACAAATTATTTAAGCGCCTTAGGATGCCCTTGAACGATAAAATGAAATTTGTTCAAAAAATGGTACTGATGAGCTCAAGACCAATTGTACTATCAGAAGATTATGTAACCGATTCTGCCGTACGCAGGCTTATTTTTGATGCCGGTGAATATGTAGAGGATTTAATGACACTATGCGAGGCGGATATAACCACCAAGAACCCAAAAAAACAACGTAAATACAGACAAAATTTTAAGGTCGTACGCCAAAAAATTGAAGAAGTAGAAGCTAGAGATCACGTAAGAAATTTTCAGCCACCAATAAGTGGAGAGGAAATCATGGCAACTTTTTCCTTAAAACCCTCAAAGGAAATTGGCATCATCAAGGAAGCAATCAAAGAAGCTATTTTGGAAGGAGAAATTTTAAATGAATATGAAGCGGCCAAAAAGTTTATGTATCTTAAGGGTAAAGAATTAGGACTAGAAATTTCAAAGTAGTATGGTCATTACGTTTAGAAGAATTGCAAAGATATCTTTAATCTTAGTTTATCTAGTAATTGTGGCCGGTGCGGTCGTTAGGATGACCGGTAGCGGCATGGGTTGTCCAGATTGGCCAAAATGTTTTGGTTTTTATATACCGCCAACAGAAGTTGAGGAATTACAATGGAAACCAAATAAATCCTTTGAAAAAGGTCAGGTAATCATTTGGCGCGAAACTTTACAGGTTGCGAAAAAATCCTTTACTACACAAAAAACGTTCAATCCAAACCATTGGGAATTGTACACCAAACATGATTATGCAGAATTTAATCCTTGGCATACTTGGATAGAATATATAAATAGATTGATAGGAGCGGTTGCAGGCCTGGCCACATTAATTTTGGCCATAGCATCCATAAAATATTGGAAAAAGAAAAAACGTATTCCAATATTTGCTTGGTTGGTTGTCTTTGGTATGGCCTTTCAAGCATGGTTGGGTGCTACGGTGGTATACTCCGTTCTAGAACCGGTGAAGATTACGGTACATATGTTTATGGCCTTGGTGATTGTAGCTTTGTTACTCTATATTATATATTTGGCCAATACCGAAAACAAGCATATTTACTACGATAACAACACCCTATATCTTTGCTTGTTTGCATTGGGCATTACCCTTGTTCAAATTATAATGGGTACGCAAGTAAGACAATTTATTGATGAGCAAATAGATATTTTTGGGTATGATGCCAAAAGTTCCTGGTTAAAGAATCCGGAACTTTTATTTTACATACACCGATCTTTTTCCATTTTGGTAATCGCCACCAATATTTATTTGGCCTATAGGATCACTAAATTGAACTTGGGCCATATTAAAATATACTGGGTACTTTTCTTGTTATGCGTTGAGGTCCTTACCGGTATGGCAATGAATTATCTTAATTTTCCGGTTACCAGTCAGCCGCTTCATCTGGTCATTGCGTCCATTCTCTTTGGGGTGCAGTTTTACATTGTTTTAGATGCATTGATGCCTAGAAAAACTCCAAAACTTCGTAACTTTGCCCTCCCACAAAAAAGACGGTATGATTTATAAAATTCGTATAATTTTAGATGCTGATGACGATATTTTCCGAGATTTGGAAATAGAATCGCATAATTCATTAGAAGATTTTCATAACGCCATTACACAGGCGTTTGGATTTCTGGGCAATGAAATGGCTTCTTTTTATACCTGTGACGAAGAATGGAGACAAGACGAGGAAATAGCACTTTTTGACATGAGCGAATCTGGATCTAATGTAAGGTTGATGAACGAAACCTTTTTAGAGGATATCATGACAGAAAAGAGTCCAAAATTAATCTATGTCTATGATTTTATGAACATGTGGACATTTTTTGTTGAATTGGCCGATATTGAAGAAAAAGAAGATGGTAGGGCCTATCCCAATGTATTGTTTTCCTTTGGCGAATTGCCCGAGACACCACCAGAAAAAAAGTTTGAGGCAGATGAAAGTGCTTTTGATTTTGATGATACCTTCGATAGTTATGACGACCTTGATTTCGATGAAAATTGGAACTAGGAACATGTACAACTTTCACAAGTTTTAAAAGCAGAACAACCCTTTAAACAAATACATTATATGATCAACTTATATGCAACCCAAATTGAAAGTATTTCTATTCATAGAGTTGGTAATAAAAATAAAAATGAGGGCATTTTCTTATCTGAGGAGCCTTTTAGACTTAATGATGAAACCACTGGTTTATTAAAGGAATATTTCTTTAAGCCTTTTCGTGAAAAGGAAGAAAATTATTATAAACTGGCCAATGAGGTAGATGTGGAGTTCAATGAGCTTCATAAGATTTCAAGTGCAATTTTTGCCGATCCTTCAACTGCGCACATAAATTCCAAAAAAATAGCCTCCTTACTTTTTGAACAATCCAACCACCCCCATATCAAGAGCGGAGAGGTTTATGTAGCTTATCTTACCGGTTTGCTTTTGGACAACAAAAAAGTAGATGCGTTGGGTATTTTCAAAAGTGAGCTTAAACATGATTTTATTCAGTTTGAGGAAAAAGATTCCAATTTGGATATCATTATACAACAAGGCATTAATATCAATAAATTGGATAAGGGTTGCTTAATTTTTAATGTCGATAAGGAAGAAGGTTATAAAGTATTGTCAGTAGACAGTAACAAATACGATACTAAATATTGGATAGAGAACTTTTTGGGTGTAGACCCCTTGGCCGATGACAATTTCAAGACCAAAAACTACCTTAAGTTCTGCCAAAATTTTGCCAAGGATGTGGTTCTTCCCGCAGAGGACAAACAACAAGAAGTGTTGTTCATGAACCGTGCGGTTAACCATTTTGCAAAAAATGATTCTTTTGAAGAATCCTCATTCTTGAACGAAGTCATGGAAAATCCGGAACTGATTCCGGAATTCAAACACTATAAAACGGAAAAAGGTCCTAAATACAGTATAGAGGATGTTTCTAATTTTGACATTGCCAACAAAGCAGTATCAGATGCCCGTAAAAAAATCAAGAATGTCATTAATTTAGATACCAATATTCAAATTAAATTGGATTTTATCAATCCTGAATCTGCAGAGAAATTCGTGGAAAAAGGATGGGATGAGGAAAGACAAATGTATTATTATTTGGTGTATTTCAACAAAGAACAGAAAAGTTAAATTGGTGCCTTTACTCAAATAAAGACCGCTATTCAATATATTATTGTATAGCGGTCTTTATTGTTTTTTAGAATTTAAGGTCAAATCTTGATGTTGTTCTCCATTATCTGTTTTAAACTAACATCCTCATAATTTCTTCTCACAAAATTGAGTGCCAGATCCAATACTTCGCCCATAGTGGTACAATTCTTAAAATCCATATCCATGGTCAGTTCCTCTATCTGGTCTCGCAACATTTTAATATTTTGATCGGTAGATATTACATCTGTTTTACATATGGCCCTAAGTTTCTTTATTCTGTTCCCGGAACTTAAGATACGTTTGGCCACCATGGAACGTTCTTCCAGTTTATATTGATCTACGGAATCCCTCGTTAATTTGTTCCTGACCAACTCTACCATTTTATAGTTCTCCTTAAAGAACTGTGGTCTATATATTTTTAGCTTTCCTTCAAAGCATTGTTGATCAAAATCTATTGCCCGTATTTTGTATACTACATGATCAAAATCATGGGTTGGTACAATAACGTAATTGTATGACCGCATGTCTCCCAACAGCCTTATCATGCACCGTTCGTTAAATTTTACGAACTCCTTGGCCAATTGGGCCTTTTCTGGCTCTGTACATTTGGGTAACATTGTTTTTATAAACTCATCTCCGGGAATGCCTGCAATATGTTCCTCTATCAATGTATCCTTATATACTAAAAAGTTAAGGTTATAGGGAGATAGCATATGTTCTAGCTCCAACCCATAGATACGGGAAGCATCTGTCTTTTTAATATAGAAATAGGTGAAATTGTCGTTCAATATATTCCTGATTTTTATCCGGAACGGTTTAGAATTACCAAAAGTGCAAAAATCGACTGCATCTACATTGAGGTATTGATTAATATTATTACTACCATCGGAATGTAAAATGGAATACACTTTTTTAAGGGAATCATCTATTTCCTTTCTATCATATTCAGAATAATATACCCTGATCCATAATGTATCCTCGTCCTCATTGTCATATACTACTACAGATCCGGAAAAACGAAGCAAGTCTTCGTAAAAGATAGGAATTTCCGTTTTTCTGCTATAATGTTCCAAATAGCCATCCAGGGCCTCACTAACGGGATATGCCGGTTTCTTTTTAGACATTAAACGTTCTTCTGACATACTATTGATATAAATTACTAAGGTATAACTTGTAACAAAGTTAGGCTTTCTTCGTCAACTAGGTATATCAATCAAAAAACATCAACCTATTTTGAATTCTATACTGACCGTACACAACCTCACCAAAAAATTTGGGTCGCTTACAGCCGTTAAAGATTTATCGTTCACCATTGAGAAAGGTAACGTTTATGGTATTCTAGGCCCTAACGGTAGCGGAAAATCCACCACATTGGGCATTGTTTTAAATGTAGTGAACAGAACCAGCGGCGAATTTGCCTGGTTCAATGGCGCATTGTCAACACACAATGCCCTGAAAAAAGTAGGTGCCATTATAGAACGACCCAACTTTTATCCCTACATGACCGCGGTACAGAACCTTAAACTGGTATGTAAAATAAAGGAAGTAAAAGAAGACAAAATCGAGGAGAAATTAGATCTGGTTGGCCTTTTGGACAGGAAAGACAGTAAGTTCAAAACTTTTTCCTTAGGAATGAAGCAACGTTTGGCCATAGCCTCCGCCCTACTTAATGACCCGGAGATACTAATATTGGACGAACCAACCAACGGTTTGGACCCACAGGGTATTCATCAAATTAGGGAAATTATAAAAACCATAGCCGCCCAGGGCACTACCATACTTTTAGCCTCCCATCTATTGGACGAAGTGGAAAAAGTCTGCAGTCATGTTATCATACTAAGAAAGGGTGTAAAATTATATTCTGGTAGGGTGGACAGTCTTCAGGCCAGTTTTGGCTTCTTTGAATTAAAGACGACCAACATGGACGCATTGACCGCATATTTAGAATCCAATTCTAATTTTGGGGAGGTTAAACACTCCAACGGATTGATAACAGCATTTCTAACCGCAGAGTTGGATGCACAGACATTGAACAAATTACTATTTGAAAACGGCATTGTGGTATCTCACCTTGTCAAGAGAAAAGAAAGTTTGGAAGAGCAGTTTTTACAACTAACCAAAAATGCAACCGCCTAAAACACAACCAATGATACGTTTACTACAAATAGAATTTATAAAATTATGGAACAACAGGGCCAGCAAGGTACTGATCATTTCCTATTTTGCCCTTTTGACTTCCATTGCGCTGTTTGCGGCCATAAAATTTGATATAGGTCCCGTACAGTTTCATTTGGCGGACCAAGGTATTTTCAACTTTCCCTATATATGGCATTTCAATACCTTCATAACGGCTTTTTTTAAATTGTTTTTAGCAATTGTTATTGTGAGTATGATGTCTAACGAATACAGCAATAAGACCATAAAACAGAATTTGATAGACGGCTTGTCCAAAAAAGAATTTATCCTGTCCAAATTTTTGACCGTAATTTCATTTTCACTGATATCCACAATATTCGTATTTGTAGTATCCTTAATATTGGGCTTGGTATATAGTGATTACAATGAGTTTATGATCATAGTTACAGATTTAAAATTTCTTCCCATTTTCTTCATTAAACTCATGGGCTTTTTCTCATTCTGCCTCTTCTTGGGTATTTTGGTAAAGCGTTCCGCGTTTGCCTTGGGCTTCTTGATTTTATGGCAAGTTTTTGAAGGTATTTTTAGGGGAATATTACGTTGGAAATTTTTTGATGAAGAAACCACGGATATCATTATGAATTTCTTTCCGCTACAATCAATGTTCAATCTTATAAAAGAACCGTTCTCCAGATTGGGCGCTGTGCAATCCGTAGCCAACCAAATAGGTACCGAGGTTGCCCTGAATTATAACACCTACTGGTATGAAGTACTCATTGTACTGGTATGGACGGCATTGTTTGTGTATTTATCATATGCCCTACTTAAAAAACGTGATCTTTAATTTCAGTTCCTACATCGACCTTAAGACTTATTTAAACAGAATTGTAAAGACATAATTTTCTTTTTATAGTATATTGTAGTGATTACGAGCACGCTATGAAAACAAAACAGGACTTGGAACTATCCAGAATATTGGCTATGCCCTTATTTTTCCTGATGTTATGTATGAGCTCCTTATGTATTGCCCAAGAATGTCCTAAATTGTTAAGTCCATTGGATGGAGCTACCCAGGTAGATGTCAATACTACAATCAATTGGGAACCAATAACCGGGGTTCCGGGTTATATACTATCCATTGGTACCACCCCTGGCGGAACAAATCTCTTAAACGAAAAAAATGTTGGAGCATCCACTACCTATTCGCCGCCTTTGGGTCTTCCTGAAAATACAGAGGTATACGTAACCATATCGCTCTTTTTCTTTAATAGGCCTACCGTAGTGTGCGAAACGCAAAGATTTACAACTGGCCCATTAACCGAAATTCCACAGTGCACCACCCTTCAGATGCCTTTAAATAACGCAAACAATGTAAACCCTGCAACGAATATTATATGGGCGGCTTCACCAAACGCTACCGGATACAGAATAAGCATTGGTACTACAATGAATGGCAGGGAAATTATAGACAATCTGGATGTTGCAAATGCCTTGACCTATAACCCGGTCAATGATTTTCCGGCGGAAACGACCCTTTACATAACAATTTTACCCTACAACAGGTTGGGAACAGCAATAAATTGCACCGCGTTCAACTTTATAACGGCGCCAGAAGCACAACTACCCAATTGTTCCAGTTTGATTACTCCTTTGGACGGAGAGACCAATGTTCCCCTCAGCCCGTTTCTGGAATGGACCCCTGTTGAAAATGCTACCGGCTATAGGATAACTATTGGCACTTCTCCTTTTGACAGTAACATTTTAGACAATGCAATATTTTACAAAACGTCTACCGTAATTATTGATTTTGAACCCAACCGAACTTTCTTCGTAACCATTACTCCATTTAATCAAGCAGGTGATGCCCTTGGTTGCCCTCAAGAAACCTTTTCCACTTTAATTGGATGTGGCCCCTATTATGATATGGTTTCAGGGGAACTGACCGTACTTAATCCAGAATTTACCCTTCCTGAAAAAATTGCGCTCTGCAGTAATACCTCCAATAATACCATTACTGCACCAATAAATGCAGATGGTTATAGATGGTACAAAGTGGAAGAGAACGGAAGGGAGACCTTGTTAAGCACGACCAAAGAAATTATAATCCTAGAAGAGGGCAACTATGCCTTGGAGGCCTTCAATATTATTAATGATGCCAATAATACGTTTGAATGCGCCACAACTACCTATTTTGAAGTAGAAATTTCTGTCCAACCAACCATCAAGGATGTGGTGGTAACCCAACAAGCCAATTCTTTAAGCTATGAAATAATGACCGATAACGTAGGAGATTATGAATATAGTTTGGATAATGAGCAGGGACCTTATCAAGATATAAATTTATTCAGCGGACAGTCATTAGAAACACACATTGTGTATGTACGCGATAAAAATGGATGCGGTACAGCATCTAGAATATTGGAATATGATCCTACAATCAATGGATTTCCTGATTTTTTTACACCAAATGGTGATGGAATCAATGATTTGTGGAACTATCTACCCGTATTAGAATTAAATAATGACAAGATTGCTACTGTTCATATTTTTGATAAGTATGGCAATCTGATCTTTATCTTCAACTCCGACTCCAATGGTTGGGACGGTTCTTATAATGGCAAACAATTGCCTGAAGCAGATTATTGGTTTAAGGCCCAAATGTTCTCCAACAAAATATTCAAAGGCCATTTTTCATTGAAAAGGTAATATTATGAACAAAAAATACATTTTGTTTATTATTTACATAGGGTTTGGCCTCAATATGTCGCTTAGCTTGGCCCAAGAATGCCCTACAATGACTTCCCCTTTGGATGGTGACATCAATGTACCTTTGGACAACCTGATTACCTGGACAGAAGTAGACGGAATTATTGGGTATTTGGTTTCTTTGGGAACAACCCCTGGCGGAGGTGAAATTATCAATAGAAGGTCATCTGGACTGAATAATTATTATCAGCCGGAAATAGGCTTACCCGCCAATACACGTATCTACGTAACCATTAGTCTTTTTTTGCCCGATGCACCTATCAAGGTATGCCCCTTAAAAGTTTTTGATACCGCATCTATTTCCGAACCTCCAAATTGTACCACATTGGCCTCTCCATTAAATGGCGAATCTGAAGTTAGGGTAGATACAAATATTAAATGGAACTATGCCTATGGAGCCACCAACTACAGTATATCAATTGGTGAAAGCCCAGGTAATTATAACATTATCGAAAACCACGAAACCGGAAACACTCTTTTTTACAGGGCAGACCAAAATTTTGCCTTAGATCAGACCATATATGTAAGGGTCGTTCCACTTAATGAGTACGGTATGGCGCTCAACTGTACGGAAGAATCCTTTACTACGGGGGTGCCCACCGTACAATGCAACACCAATGATTTTCCTTCTATTTCCATGCCGGACAAGATACCATTCTGTACATCCGCTCCAAATGCTATTTACACGGCCAATGATATCGCAAGGGGATATAGATGGTATAAATTAAATGAAAACGGCACTGAACAAGTCATATCCAATACGGCAAGTATGGAATATAACGAAGTAGGGTTCTACAGGTTGGAATTGTTCAATACCGTATCTGAATTTGGAGCCACTATAGAATGTCCGGTCAGTAAAATATTCGAAGTTGTCAATTCAGACATACCGGTAATTGAAAATGTTATAATTTCAAGGGATGCCGATCAATACCGGATAGAAGTCGTGGCAACAAGTCCAACCCCCGTTGAATATTCATTGGAAAGTGCTGACTTTGGATTTCAGGATAGCCCTGTTTTTATAGGTATTGCCCCTGGAGACCGTATTGTATATGTTCGGGATAAACTAGGGTGTGGCCTAAGTAAGCGACCCGTGGAAGAAAAATTGGAACCGAAGGATTTCCCGGCATTTTTTACGCCCAATGGAGACAACATTAATGATTATTGGAACATTACCGAGGAGAAGCGCAAAAAGGACCCTAACATTGAATATATTCATATTTTCGATAGGTATGGTAACTTATTGGCACAGGTAAATCCACAAACAAATGGGTGGGACGGTACTTTTAATGGTAAGGATGCACCCGAGGCTGATTATTGGTTTAAGGCCCAAATGTTCTCCAACAAAATGATTAAGGGACATTTTAGCCTAAAACGTTAACCTAGACAAATTCAAATGAATTTAAAAAAATGGTTCCGTTGTACAAATTCATTGGTTATGTTATTTATGTACGCCTTAGTTGTTGCACAAAATGATTGCCCAGAGTTTACCTTTCCTTTAAATGGCGACACGGACATTGCCGTAAATGCTACATTTACATGGGCTGAAGTTATTGGATACAATGGTTATATATTGTCCATAGGCACTACTCCCCAAGGAAAGGATATCCTCAATGCAAAACCAATAGGAACGGATACATTCTATACACCGCCAGTAGGTTTACCTGCCAACAGTCTGTTATACGCCACTTTAAGTCTTGTTCCATATGACGGACCTCCTATTGGCTGTCAGGAAATCTCGTTTACCACAATACCCGTAACTACCCCGCCAGGTTGCTCCATTTTAGTGACACCGGATAATAATGCAGCCAGTGTAACTATTATAACGGATATTGAATGGGCATACGCACCCACGGCTACCGGTTACATTTTATCCATAGGTACGGAACCAAATGGTTCGGATATCGTTAATGCCTTGGACATGAAAAATACACTAAGCTACGACCCCCCAAATGATTTTCCACAAAATGCAAATATTTATGTTACGGTAACTCCCTATAATGAACATGGTGCACCTACGGGCTGCATAGAGGAAGTTTTTACTACTAGTATGGATCTATATATCTGTGACCCCTATATAGATGATGTTACCGGAACATATATATACCCTGCCCCACAAATTGAACTGCCCAATACGGTAGGTATATGTAGTGACGAACTACCATATAGAATTATGACCAATGACCTTGCGGACGGATTTAGATGGTACAAAACCAATAGTGGTAGTGAAGAGACCTTGTTGAGCCAATCAAGAAATGTTGATATTTTAGGCCCTGGACGATATCGGCTAGAAGCCTTTAACGTAATTGAAACGGAAAATGGAACAATTGAATGCACCAATTCCAAACTTTTTGATGTAGTATCCTCAGAACCAGCTACGATTATAAAAATCGATGTTTTAAACTTCACAAATAGCAAGGATATTACCATAGTTGCTACAGGAGGGGGGCAATATGAATACGCATTGGACGATAGTGATGGCCCCTACCAAGACTCCCCAATATTTACCGGGATTCCGTACGGCCAACATATGGCATATGTGCGGGATAAAAACGGTTGCGGCATCACCCAAAGAACAGTGGATAGGGATATTGACACCAAAGATTTTCCATCCTTTTTTACGCCAAATGGTGACGGTATAAACGACTTTTGGCAGTTTATACAGCCCCCAGAAAATTTTGAATCTGTCATAGACCTCATTTTTATTTATGATCGGTATGGGAACTTTATACATCAAATCAACCCTAACGGCAAAGGATGGGACGGTCATTTTAACAACAGCCCCCTACCGGAGACGGATTACTGGTTTAAGGCCACATTTATCAATCGACAAGATATTTTAGGACATTTTTCACTAAAGCGTTGAAAGAAATCCTTTAATAATACGTCTATTATAGTTCTTGACTTTTGTATTTTTAACTAGAGGATTGGTTTTACCATACCCCAAATACCACTCAATACCATAATACAAGAATAGATAATTGGATAAAGGCACAACGCCCCATTTAAAAGAGCACTTACATACATGAAATTTAAAGTAGTATCAGAATTTAAACCTACAGGTGATCAACCCAATGCCATTCAACAATTGGTAAAAGGCCTTAATGAGGAAGAAAAATTTCAGACGTTATTAGGGGTTACTGGTTCCGGAAAGACATTTACCGTTGCGAATGTAATCGAGCAAGTTCAAAAACCTACGTTGATATTGGCCCATAATAAGACATTGGCGGCACAATTATATTCAGAATTTAAACAATTTTTCCCAGATAATGCGGTAGAGTATTTTGTGTCATATTATGACTACTATCAACCAGAAGCCTTTATACCTACAAGCGGTGTTTATATAGAAAAGGATCTATCCATCAATGAGGATATTGAAAAATTACGACTTAGTACCACCTCATCACTACTCTCAGGAAGGCGTGATGTTATTGTGATTGCCTCAGTATCTTGCCTATATGGTATTGGTAACCCAGTAGAATTTCAAAAAAATGTAATATCAATAAAAAAAGACCAGGTCATTGCTAGGACCAAACTTATGCACCTATTGGTACAGTCTCTTTATTCCAGGACCATGGCAGATTTTAAAAATGGTAATTTTAGGGTAAAGGGCGATGTGGTAGATGTATTCCCAAGCTATGCGGACCACGCGTTCAGAATTCATTTTTTTGGCGATGAGATTGAGGAAATTGAAGCGTTTGACCCGTTCAACAATAATATTTTGGAAGTATATGACTCACTTACCATATATCCGGCCAACATGTTCGTTACCTCTAAGGATGTATTGCAGAATGCCATTCATCAAATACAGGACGACCTAGTAAAACAAATAGCATACTTTAAGGACATAGCAAAACCACTTGAGGCCAAAAGGTTGGAAGAACGTACTAATTTTGACCTAGAAATGATTCGTGAACTGGGATATTGTTCAGGAATTGAGAACTATTCAAGATATTTAGATGGCAGGGAGCCCGGCACAAGGCCTTTCTGTTTACTGGACTACTTCCCGGACGATTATCTAATGGTAATCGATGAAAGCCATGTTACTATACCACAGGTACATGCTATGTACGGGGGAGACCGATCAAGAAAGGTGAATTTGGTTGAATATGGATTTAGGCTACCCGCGGCAATGGATAACAGACCTTTAAAATTTGAGGAATTTGAAGCACTACAAAACCAAGTCTTATTTGTGAGTGCAACACCTGCGGACTATGAACTTCAATTAAGTCAAGGTGTATATGTGGAACAGGTGATCAGACCTACTGGATTATTGGACCCGATAATTGAGATCAGGCCCAGTTTAAATCAAATTGATGATTTGGTAGAGGAAATTCAACAACGGGTAGAAAAGGATGAACGTACCTTGGTTACAACATTGACCAAAAGAATGGCCGAGGAATTAGCAAAGTACTTAGACCGGATCAATGTTAGGTGTAGGTATATCCATAGTGATGTTGATACCCTGGAACGGGTAGAGATTATGCAAGATCTTAGAAAAGGTATTTTTGATGTCCTGATCGGGGTCAATCTTTTACGTGAAGGTTTGGATCTTCCAGAGGTTTCTTTGGTGGCTATTTTGGATGCGGACAAGGAGGGTTTTTTACGCAGTAACCGATCATTGACACAGACGGTTGGAAGAGCCGCAAGGCACTTGAACGGTAAGGCAATAATGTATGCGGATACGATAACCCAAAGTATGCAAAAAACAATTGATGAGACAAATTACAGAAGGGAAAAACAAATAAAATATAACACCGAAAATAACCAAACCCCAACCGCCCTGAACAAAAGTTTGGACAATGTATTATCCAAGAATTCCGTCTCCACCTATCACTTTATTAAAGAGGAATTACGTGCTGCAGAACCAGACCTGAATTATATGACCAAAGAGCAAGTGGAGAAGATGATCAAGGACAAAAGAAAGGCAATGGAAAAAGCCGCAAAAGAACTTGATTTTATGCAAGCGGCAAAGTTAAGGGATGAGATAAAAGCATTACAAAACCAAGATGATTAGAAAAAACAAAACTAAAAATCCCAAATTTTAAAATTATAATTAAAAACTTTATATAACACTATTCAACAAACTGGTAAACAATTAATTAATGTAATTTTTTAGACAAGACTAAAACACTTATTTACAGATAAAATATGAAAAAATGGGTTATAATTTGCGGTATGGCACTCAGCTATTTCAATGTGTTTTATTGTAATGGCCAGACCCTTGAAACTGACCGAATAAAATCGCTTACCAGTCAAAAATTCAACGTAGCGATTACTAATTTACACCATTTTTTGAGACTACAAAACAATGGAAATTTTCCGGAACAGATACAGAAAAATTTACATTGGTGCGATAGTGTTTTTACCGCTTTAAATTTTGAAACCAGGATTATAAAATCGCCAGGTGCACCCCTACTCTTCGCCGAGAAAAAATCCACCAAAAACACAAAATCAATTCTCTTCTATTTGCAGATAGACGGTCAACCTGTAGACCCAAAAGAGTGGTCCCAAAGTGACCCTTTTGAACCTACAATCAAAGAATTCAAAAATGGAGAGTGGAATACGTTGAATTTTGAAAAAGTGCACACATTCATAAAAGATGATTACAGAATTTTTGCACGTTCCGCATCAGACTCCAAAGGTCCGGCCATGGCCTTGATTACCGCTTTACAAATTCTTAAGGAACAAGACATAAACCCTGAATACGATATAAAGGTCATTATGGATTTTCAGGAGGAATTAGGTTCGCCGGATTTACCATACGCCGTTAATGCACATAAGGAACTATTACAATCAGACATGCTCCTGATTATGGATGGCACAAGACACCTTTCCAATTTACCCACATTAACGTATGGTGCTCGGGGAATTGCTACGGCAAGCATTAAGGTATTTGGACCAAATTACGCTTTGCACAGTGGTCAATACGGCAACTATGCTCCAAATCCTGTATTTGAGGCCGCAAGATTGATCAGCAGCTTTAAGGATGAAAACGGACGTGTTTTGGTGAAAGACTTTTATAAGGGTGTACATTTAACGGAAAAGGAAAAAAAATCACTTTCATCTATCCCAGAAAACAATATGAGTCTAAATAACAGACTGGGTATAGCCACTCCAGAAAAAGTGGGCTCCACCTACCAAGAAGCCTTACAATATCCATCACTGAACATTAGGGGCCTAAGAGCTGGGTGGACAGGAAAGGAAGTACGTACCATTATTCCAGAAGATGTACTTATTGAAATTGACATGAGACTTGTACCGGAAACACCTGCAGAAAGACAGCTTGCTCTTCTTAAGAGCCATATTTTATCACAAGGATATCATTTGGTAGATTCCTTGCCCACAAACGAAGAACGCGCACAATTTAAAAAACTGGCATCCTTCAATTACAGGATAGGCTCCAAACCATTTAGGACAGATATAGATTCGCCTATAGGCACATTTTTAAATAAAGCCCTTACCAGGGTTTTTGGTGATCAGATAATCAACATGAGAACAACTGGCGGATCACAGCCTATTGCACCCTTTATCACCACTTTGAACATCCCTGCTGTTTCCGTGAGGATTCCAAACCCTGACAATAACATTCATGGGCCAAATGAAAACCTAAGAATAGGAAACTACAAAGAAGGTATCTGGACCTGCCTAGCTATTCTTACCCAACCCCTTCCATAAAAAAAGTGCTTTGATTGCTCAAAGCACCTTTCAACTAAACACTAACCAACCTAAATTATAAGGCACACCTTATTTTAACTCGATCATTCGTTTTGGTTTCGGTAAAGCCTCTTCCTTTTTAGGAAGGTTAAATTTTAAGATACCACCCTCATATGTAGCATCAACCTTATCCGTAGCTACAGTTTCAGGAAGGGTAAACGATCTTTTAAAAGAGGAAATAGTAAATTCCCTTCTTGTATAATTTTCATTGGATTCATTCTTTTCATCCTTGATTTCAGAAGATATTGTTAGAATAGAATCATCTAATTCTACCGTAAAATCTTTTTTGTCCCTACCGGGTACAAAAAGCTCCAATTCAAAATTATCTTCATTTTCCTTAATATTAACAGCAGGCATTGCCGTTCTTACATTCTGCGTTCCTCCAAACCAATCTGGTCTAAAAATTTCATTCATTAATGCAGGAAACAAAACATCATTTCTCTTTACTAAACTCATTATTGTATATTTTAAATTAATATTCCTTTTATTAAACAATAGGTAATAAGCAAAGCACATACCAGAGCATTTTTTTATGACATTTTGACACATATTACTTTGATGCAGTAGACATTTTGACATGTATTTGCTAATTATGAGCTTTTAATTTCTTGGAATGAGTCATTATCACGCAACAAGCTTCACTAGTTTTACCCTTTATCAATGTATATGGACAAACTTTCCAACCTTCTTTTTAAGATTCGAAGTAAAATAGCCTTTTTCCCTACTATTATTTCATTGGCCGGATTAGTAATGGCATTTGCCATGATATATGTTGAAAAGTTGGGGATTTCTGACTATTTAATGAACGTAGCACCTAGTTTGGTCATAGACGATACAGATACGGCCAAAACAATACTAAGCACGTTAATAGCGGGACTCATATCATTAACGGTCTTTAGCTTTTCTATGGTTATGTTATTGTTGAGCCAGGCATCCAGTAATTTTTCACCTCGGGTTTTACCAGGCATAATATCAGATCAAACAAACCAAATAGTTCTAGGGCAATATATTGCGACCATCCTTTATAATATTTTTATCCTTATTTCTTTGGAGCCTAAAGAAAATGAATACCAAACACCCGGATTTTCAGTATTGCTGGGAATTATTCTAGCTGTCCTTTGCTTGGCATCATTCATATATTTTATCCATCATATTTCACAATCCATACAAGTAGGAAACATACTTACCAATATTCATGCAAGGACAAAATCTGCATTGGAAAGTATGCTCAATACACAAAAAAATCAAAGCAATGAATTTCCCGATACCCATACTTGGACTGGCCATAAAATATACAAAACCGGATATTTTTACGGAATTCTGAACGATGACCTCTTGAAACTTTGCAAAAAATACGATACAAAAATCTACATACATTTGTTCAAGGGTCAATATATATTAGATGGCACAATGGCCTTTTACACTAAAAACAACCTTGATGATGATGCCTTGGATGCGATTACCGATACCTTGCTTTTTAGCAACGAAGAACTGGTAGGAGATAATTATGTATATGGTTTTAGGCAATTATCAGAAATTGGCATTAAGGCTATGTCTCCTGGTATAAACGATCCAGGAACCGCCTTGAATACGATAGATTACTTAACTTCCCTTTTCCTTGAGCTTACTAAAAAATGGGAATTTGAGTTTATCACAAGTGATGATGGTGATAATTGGGTAAAGATAAAATGTGCCAAGTTCTCAGAAATACTGTATAACGTCATGGCCACATACCGCCTGTATTGTAAACATGATATTACGGTAGTACGCAAATTAATGCAAATGCTACGGACGCTAGCCAATTTTTCTTCTAACGATTCCCATCATAAAATCATTGAACTAGAGATGGAACAATTGACAAAAGATGCCGAGAAAGGCATTAAAAATGAAAGGGACCTCAGTAAAATGGATGCGGACTTTATTAGTTGGTCCTAGTTATAGTGCGATTTAAATATAGTAATCAAAACATCTGGCGGAACAATTTTATTAGGATATTGATGCATAATCGTAAGCACCTGTTGAATTGCACCCGGGGGTAATCCCATTTTTAAACCAATATCATGCAATTTTTTTACCTCCGTAATATCTTGTTGATGATCTACATTCATTAATAAAACCAAGCGATGAAATTGAATAATACGTTCCGCTTGGGACTTAGGAAGAATATGCTCTACCCTTTCCTTGAACAAACGATCAAAGGTTTCTTTGGTAATATTTAACCGTTGCGCCACCATAAATAAAAAATCATATTCCATCCTCCTTATTTCATTGTCCACCTTTGCAAACTCTATCATTTCCGATAATATACTTAGCTTCTCTTTTTCTGTAGGCATAATCGCAATTACTTGATTTTCATAATAATAACTAAAAATTGAATACTATATTTCAAAAACACATTAAATCTTGAACATTGGAAAACCATAAAAGCATATAAAAGGTAGTTCATTAATTCTTTATTGCGATCAAAAGATTAACTCAAAAAATAATAATACCGGCCATGGGTTGTACTTCATGACCGATATTACATTCACCGCACTCCCTATTTGCTTACGATATTCTCTTTCAATACAATAAAATCTGACCTTCTATTTACCAAGTGCTCCTGTTCTGAACATTTAACGCCATTACTGCATTCATTGATCAACATGGTCTCCCCATAGCCTGTAGCACTCAATATCCTGTATTGGGCAATTCCTTGGGCAATTAAATATTTCCTGGTAGATTTTGCCCTATCATCAGATAAACGCAGGTTATAACTGTCCGATCCACGGGAGTCTGTATGCGATTCTATCTTAATTCTTATATCAGGAAATTGCTGCATGGCAAATAGCACCTTTTTCAATTCTATCTCAGCCCTTGCCGTTATGTTAGATTTGTCATAGTCAAAGTAAATGGGATCTACCTTTATTTTCTCAACGGCCCCATCTTTTTCTATGATATCGTCATAAGGTGTTAAGTATACCAGATTATCGGTAGATGGTGGTTGTGGCTTATCTGTCGTTATGACCGAGACCTGTTGCTTTGAGAATCTTTCCTTAAAAAATACCATTTTATTATCCCGATTACAGGGGAGTTCTATTTCATAAAAACCACGTTCATCGGTCAACAGAATTTCTATAAGTCCGTCAGTAGGATTCTTTACTTCAACATTGGCAAACGGTACAGGTTCATTGGTAATTTTATTCAACACCTGACCGGAATAGACCAGGCAATGGGTTGGATCTATTTTTTTAAATGCATATATGTCATCATCACCAACACCGCCCATTCTATTAGAAGCAAAATAACCACTATCAAAATCCTCATTTATGATCAAGGAGAAATCATCCATATTACTATTAAAAGGTTTGCCCATATTCACCGGTAAGGAGTATTCATCCTTAGCGATGATCTTTGACTTAAACAAATCCAATCCGCCTAAACCATAGTGCCCGTCAGATGAAAAGTACAACACATCGTTCACTACATACGGAAACATCTCCCTACCCTTGGTATTGATAGCAGGTCCCAAGTTTTTTGGAGGAGACACCACAGTACCATCGCTATCCAAGGAAACCACATAAATATCTGACCCGCCATAACCCCCAGGCATGTTAGAGGTAAAGTATAATTTTTTACCATTGGAACTCAAGGCCGGATGCCCACATGAATAATCCTTATCGTTGATAGAGAGGGATTGTATATCTTCTATATCCCCGTTATACAAATTACCCATAACGATCTGCATATTGGATAGCCCATCATTATTGGCCTGTAACTTACCTTTTTTATAATAGTTACGGGTTAAGTAAATACGGCTCATATCTTTGGTTACGGTAACAGATGCGTCATGAAAATCTGACATTCTATTGGCCGCGAATTTTTCAGGAACAAAACCAAGGTCTTGCGGAACAGTCATAAAAAGATCCAAATAAGGCTGATTGTTCCAAGGATAAATTTTGCCCCCAGCGGTTATAGAATCACGGGTACTGGAAAACACAATGGAACCATCCCTATAAAAAGCGGGCGAAAAGTCGGATTTCGGACTATTGAAACCTAAAGTATCCATTTGAAATCTTGCATTGGTCAACAGTAAACTATCCAAATGTTGACGTTGAGCCAATATCATTTGCAACCGACCTTCATCTTTATAATAGTCAAGCAGTACCTCATCTGCCCTTTCTTGATTATGGCTCGCCTTTAAACATTGAACAAGTTTAATCATATTGTTCTCCCCTATTTCATTTCCTTTTTGCACATATAGTTTGGAGTACCATTTTTCCGCATTGGTATAGTCACCAATATTAAAATAACTATCTGCCAAATTTTGAAGTACGTGGTCATCTATACGCCTGTTCTTATTGGCAATTTCCGCATAAAGCTCAATAGCCTTATTGAATTTAAAGTTCTTAAAAAATTCATCTGCACGGGATTCTTTGGTCTGCCCCTGCATTACCATACATGCGCACAACATGATATATATATATCGTAATTTTATTTTCATAATAATAGGATTAAAAGAATCTTGGTGACAATGCCCTTTTTTTCAAGCCGTCTAGATTGTAGGTTAGTATAATTTCATGAGAACCATCGTTATAGTTTTCCAGGCCGGTGACCGAATAATCATACGCATAGCCCAAAAAGAAATTATCGGTAATATGGAATCCCGCCAAAGCACTAATGGCATCATCATACCTATAGGCCAAACCTAGACTTAGACGTTCACGCAAAAGAAAATTGGCGGAAACATCTACGGACAAAGGTGCCCCGGAAACTATTTTGGCCAAAACTGCAGGTTTAAACTTAACGGATTCACTGACATCAAACACATAGCCGGACATTAGGAAATACTGACTCTTTCTTTCCGTTACCGTGCTATCATCATCTTTATAAATACGGGAGTTGAGCAAGTTATTGCTAGATATGCCTACATACCATTTAGAACCAAAATAAAATGCCCCCGCCCCAACAATAGGCCTAGTCTCACTAAGATTTTCTTGAAATACGGGATCTAATTCATTGGAAAAATTTCCTTTGGAATAATCTATATTGAAAATATCCAACCCGGCGTTTAATCCAAATGATAAGGTGGTCGTCTCCCCGGTTTTAATGTGGTACGCAAAATTTGCATTGATCTCCACGTTGTTAGACGCTCCTAAATTATCGTTCAGAACGGTCAACCCAACTCCTATCCTATCCTTGACCAGTCCATGGGCAGAAAAGCTTTGGGTTTCCGGTGAACCATCTATACCCACCCACTGTGACCTATAGAGTAAGCTTGCGGCCAATTTGCCTTGAGTACCCGTATAACCGGGGTTCAAGGTTTGGGTATTGTACATATATTGAGTGTATTGTGGCCGTTGCTGCCCTCTGACCACTGTGGTCGTCAGGAACAACAAACAGGCAAAAGATGCTATAATCGTTATATAATTCTTCATGTGATTAATCGTTTTTGGTTTTGAGATATTTCAATGTGTTCAAGATTACCTGGCAAGTTGCAACCAACCAACCAAATCACGGTTTAGTTCAGGTATGTTCACTACATAATAATAAGTACCGGCCGGTAAATGTTCCCCAGCTCCAATTACTCCGTTAACATTGGCTATACCCTCCCAATTATTTTGGTAATCTTGGGTCTCAAAGACCAAGTTCCCGTTCCTGTTATAGATCTGTAGGGTATTGGCATAGTCCGTTATACATTCAATCTCAAAAAAGTCGTTGTATCCATCTGCGTTTGGTGAAAATTCATTGAATACCTCAAGACAAAATTCCGCTCCTAGTACCTCACCACAACTCTTGGTAGCAATTTCCTGTGTCATGGAAGTATTTTCCGCACAACCGTTAGCGCTTGTAAAGGATACCTGTATAGATGTATTCTCCAAGCTGGTCCATGTTACGGTTACATAATCATCCGTTGCGGTTCCCCCCTCGGTGATCGTTCCGCCATTTACGGCCCATACATAATTTTCCTGACCGCTTACGGTGGTATAGGTATATGAACGCTCCATACATGCATCTGTAAGCTCACCGTTCAAGACTATGGAAGTGTCCTCAAAAACAGTTGCATTAATGTGCAGCCTGTCTTCGCTTTCACAGCCATTCTCTATACTTGATACGTAGTAATCCCCACTTACAAGAGGATCCGTTGGATCGAGCATAGTACCGTTTTCAGGACTATCATAGAAAACAACGTTGTCCTGATCCACTTCTAAGTCACCAATTACCGGATTAGTATTCTCACAAAAAGTCTGAGCATCATTTGTTGTAGTTGGTGCATCTACCGTAATGACCGATACCGCAATCCCTATTCTTGCATAGACGGATATAGGAATATTCAATAATCCCATATAATATACTTGGCCATCTACCAATGGGGTATCCATACCCAATACGCTACCTCCTACCAATGCATTGAACAATACGCCATCTACCAAGGACAATTCCAAATCCAATAAGGTAGGATTGTCCGAAGCACAAAATACTTGTACGACATTGCCCAGTGGCAATTCTGGAATTGGTAAGGGTAATTGGTATGAAGAATTACAACCTCCTGATGATATGGTCAATTCTACTTCTTGGTCCGCATCCAAAAGAACATCCAAGCCATTTACCGCTACACTATATTCCAAATTTTGGTCTAATGTACCTATGTATTCAGTGCCGTTCACCTGCAAGGTCAACTCATCTCCTTGAGCCACATCCCCAGTAACCGAACCTTCTAATTGAATACCGGAATTTTCTGTATTGATGTCATATACATCCTGTAAACTTATGACCGTTTCCAAGGTGGGTACTGCCGTAAAGTTAGAATCCATTATTGTTACGGTCACTTCCTTTAGTTCACCATTTTCATTATCACAGCCAGCAACCGCACGCTCCAATCCTACATAAAAATTATAAGGGGAATTGATATCGCTCAAACCACTAATGGTCAATGTACCGGAATCTGAAACGGCATAGGAAACATTGCCTACTACCATACCATCGACAATAGGGTTGGTTTTATTTTCATCAAAATACCACTGATAAGAACCACGTATTGCACTAGACGGAACAAGAACCACGTCACTGGAGCTACAGATCGGGCCATCCGCACCGAATACATTAATATCGTCTGCGGTAGGTCTATCCAATACATTGATATTGATGGTTGCTTTTGCGGTTTCCAGCAAACAGCCTATTCTACCCACTGCCACGTAAAATGTGGTGTCCGCATTAAGTATACCGGTATCGAACGACGCACCGGATTCTACGGTGTCCAAGAGGTTACCCCCTGTCAAGGCATCGTACCATCTAATTTCCAAGTCAACATTATTCTCCAATGTGGCCAAAATATCCACACTTGTACCCGAACAAATAGAGATTTCCTGGGAATCAATTGTAATCTCGTTTGCGCTGGATAAGTTTAAAAGTTCTGAAATAAAGTCGACCGTATTGAGCAAAAGACTGGCTTCCAAACCTGTTTCGGTTGCGGAAACAGTTACCTCCCTTAAATCTCCCGGGGCATTTTCACAAGAGGCACTTTCTTCAATTAAGCGGGCATAAACGCTAAACGTATCAAAATTTTCCTGTAAGCCAGTAATATCAAGTATTCCATTAGAATCTATGGTATACGTAACACCATTGACCACTTCCCCATTGGTGATTTCATTTACCGCTCCTGCGTCTAAAAACCATTTGAACGCACCCGTAATAGTACTGGTAGGCGTTAAGGTCAACGTACCTGTTTCACAAATACCGTCATTGGTAATTGTTACATTAATATCATCTGCAGTAGGAACCGGAACAACATTAACCACCACTTCTAACAATGATGATAAATCCGTACAACCTTTATCACGTGCTGCAACAAAAAATGTCGTTGTCTCCGTTAAATTTGTTGGTACAAAAGGTTCTCCGGAATCAAGAACTTGCAGTTGTGCCCCATCTGCATTGAACCAAACCAGTTCCTCGTTAAGTTCATCTGAGGCCAAGGCTACTAAATTAGCATCTGTACCTGCGCAAATAGTAGTATTGGTCATGTTGGTATCCAATGTTGGTTCAGCCGGCGCCTTTCTAACATCATAGATACGAATACTTTGATCTAAACCAATACCCACTAAAGAACTTAATTCCAAGGTCAACCTATCTATGGGAACACCTGGAGCAATTGGAACATCTACCGTGCCATTTTCTGCCAATAGGCCCAAAAGGTCTAGATTAAGTAAATTATTGGCATCTTCCTGAAAAACTGCGGCAGAAGATCCATTATTTGCCCTTATCTCAATATTGTTCAATAAACCAACTTGTAATAATGAGGGATCAACACCCAAGGTAATATAGAATACGTCATCCGCATTTGAAACCGTATCAAAATAAAAAGTTTGAGATAGTGAGGCAGCAACGCCCACAATTCCAAATCCCATCTCAGCATAGGTGTCGCTAGTGTCATCTATTGCCAGTTCCAGATTACTGACCCCTGCTCCACTAAGCTGTAGAAGATCCAAGGTTATACCCGTACCATCAAAAGAAGTATAGGTTGCGTTTAAGCAATTGCCTAAAGTTGTGTTATCCATATAAGCGCCATAAACATCCAGGGATTTTTCAGAACCCAAGCCGACTAAAGAACCCGTTCTATTGGTAAAACGAATTCTATTATAGGCTGAATTAGGTGAAATGGACAAAAAGTATTCGCCGTTTTCATTAGTAACAACCCGCATTTGATCTGTGGTAAAAGCACTACTTAAAGCGGAATCATTGGTTAGAATTACGGTGTTGTCGTTTTTAACCTCAACGCTAAATTCCTGATTTCCCAAAATTACAACCCCAACAACATCGGCCAACAGTCCGCCCAAGTTTCCCCCTAACAAGAATGGCAGTAGTTCATCTTCGGTATCCAAACGTACATAACTGGTCTGTAGCGCCGGAATCTCGTTGGCATACTCCAGTTCTAAATGACCTGAGTAAGCACCTATTCCTAGTGCCAAACCAGAATTGGCCTTGATGGTGGCATGTGTAGAAAGGTCATCATCAATTGCCCTACCCGAAAAATCAACTTGAGATTCACTACTAATGGTCTGGGCAAACTGTTGTTGTCCAAAGGCAACTTCAACGCTTATCAACATGCTGATTAGCGCAAAGATCAGTAGAAAACTATTTGGGTAATTTTTTTCCATATCGTTATAATTTATAAGAATTTTCTTACAAATATAACGACGAGATGTTTATTTGATTTTATGACGAATTGTCTTTACGATATCCTGAAGAGAAACATCGATAAAGTGTGCAATAAAATCGATAAACTGCATTTAAATGAAAATTATACGAATTAAGCTAATATGCAACGCTTTGGTTATCTAAAACTGAATTTAAGCTCTTATAAATCAGAAATTTATATTAAGCCTAAAGGCAGGACAATAATGGTAAAAATAAATTTTTTATAAACTTATTTAATGAAGACTTGCGTAAAGTAAATCATACCGTTTGCATCTGCATAGGCAGAGATGGCCGTGGCATCAAAATCGCCCTCTATATTCTTAAGGTGGCTTGGGCTATTCAACCAAGCTTCAAAGACACCTTGCGCAGTGGCAAAGTTCCTCCCTACGTTTTCAGATACCTTAACCGCGTTGAATTCCTCAGAAAGCGCAGATGATCTTTGAGCAAAATTATCATGGCTTATCTCTTCCTTTGAAATCATGTATAGATTGTGTTCCGTAGTATAGGCTTGGGCACGGGTGTCATAGGATAAGGAAGAAAGTCCCAATTCTATCCTATAATCGTTAACTAGTTCAAATATCTCCAATTCCATTTCGCTATTGGAAACGATCAACGCCGTGGAATTGATCTGCTCATCAACAAGCTCTTCTTTACTACATGAGCT
>NZ_FZNV01000007.1 GCF_900188415.1 Maribacter sedimenticola
CGGGGACCTGAGCGATTCCAACGAGTTCAACACGGCGATCAACTTTGACGGGACCGAACTGACCATCACCGACCTTGGCGGAGACCAGAGCGTGGACATCAGCGGACTCGCCTATGACGATACTGCCATTAGGGCCGATGTGGACCGGAACACCTCGGATATCGCGACCAATGTTTCGGACATCACCGACCTACAGTCCGAACAGACGGTACAGGATACGAACATCGGCGACAACACCTCCAACATCACCGCCAATGCGGACGCCATCGCGGCGCACAACCTGGCGGACGGGGACCTGAGCGATTCAAACGAAATTCAGACCTTATCCATATCCGGGAATGAATTAAGTATATCCGGGACCGGCGGAAATTCTGTAACGCTACCAGCAACATCCGGTACAACGGGATCTATATTTTTTGCGGATAATGATGGATCCGCAACAGAAAACAACTCCCAATTATTTTGGGATACGAGTAGCAACAGTTTAGGTATAGGTACAGCAAGCCCTACCAATAAACTACATGTTACAGGTGCTATTCGTTCGCAAGGAATACTTAACTCCAATGGCACGGTTAACGAACCTGCATATCGCTTTAACGATGATACAAATACAGGTATATTTAGACCTGCCGCAGATGAAATAGCGTTTAGCGTTGGAGGAATAGAAGCTTTAAAAGTTGAAGAAACATCAAACGCCACTTCCGTTATAGTGAATGAAACCTTAGAATTACAAGGTGCTGTTTTAGACTCCAATGATTCCCCCGGTACATCGGGTCAGGTTTTAAGCTCTACTGCAACGGGTACACAATGGGTAGACTCCATGAACCCCATAAAAGCCTTTGGAAAGATAAGTTCCGCTGGGTCCGTCACCAAAGCTACTTCTGGCGTAACCGTAACAAGAATAAGTGTTGGGTATTACCGTGTGACATTACCAGCAGGTGCCGTATCCGACGCAAATTATATCATTCAATTAACACAACCAGGAAGAGGTGGCGCTGGCAATGATGATCCCGGTATTTCTTACTCTAACCAAACATCTATAAGTTTTGAGGTAATCATTGGAGATAACGATAATGGAGGTACCGATCGAAGTCGCTTTGATTCTGAATTTATGTTTACAGTTTTAGATTTATGATAATGAAAAATATAGCCTTAACAATTATAGTATTTTTTCATACCATCATATGCTTTTCGCAATTAGATGGCAGCCTGCTATTAGGTTTAACTAGAGCTACCACCTCTGAAATGAATGCTGCTATTAATTTGGAACAGGGTGCTATGCTATATAATACGGATGAAGATCAAGTATTCGTATACAACGGCACTTCATGGATACAATATAGCCAACCAAAGGTATTCATGGGCGTACTGAACATAACGGCATCAGGGAATTTAACGGTAACCGGGCTACCTTTTCAACCATCGCAGATAAGTTTTGTAGCTCACGCCAATATTGAAGATCTAAATCTTAATACAGATAATGGCACCAGAAACAATGATAATGGAATTGCAAACACATACGGCTCCATGAACGGGTTTGCCAGAGATGACAATGGTAGTACGGTACAACAGGTTATTTATGTTGGCGGAAATGGTAATTCCATTAACGATATTTCAAGATTTTCATCGGATAGTGCATGCATAGGAATTAGATATAGTAATCAGAACGGGGATAATCTGGGTATTACTTCTGGATCTTTAACAAGTTTTGACACCAATGGCTTTACTTTAAACATTACAAGCCATGCCGATAATTTGGTGGTTCTATACCATGCCTATAAATAAGCAAATATGATGCACATTGCCTTACATAATAAAATGATTAATTCCATAAAAAATATAGGTAATGAATGGAGTGCTCAAATGTTTAGGATATTTAAAGACATTAGCAATATTATAACCCACTCCAAAAATGTTCATAAGCGGCACACAATAAGATGTACCAACTTAAGCACTCCCAAAAATCTAACAATTATAGTAAGAATCTTCATATTATTCATTTCCATGCCATTTTTGTTTTCACAAGATGCGGTACACAATTATGGCAATATTCAGATTCATGAAGATGGTCTAGTTGGCTTTCATATGGATATTATCAATAATGGTCCATTTAACCGAAATAAAGGTTTGGTAGGTTTTTATTCCTTGGACAAGGCATTAACAATATCAGGAGGATCAAACCCCATATTCTTTGATTTTGAAATTGCAGTGGACAATGACCTGTACATAGATAATACAATAGGTATCTCAAATAACGTTAATTTTATAACGGGAAATCTGGTTACCGATAGGACGGCATCCGAAATAAATATAAATTTTCAGAACAACTCATTCTATAACGGAGAAAATAACAACAGTAAGGTAGATGGGTATGCCGCTATCAGCAACACGGCCAATTTTACCTTTCCAATAGGACAGCGCAATACTCTAAGGCCTTTAACCATAGAATCTAACGATTCTAACGACTACGCCAAAGCTGCTTACTATTTTGAAAATCCAGAAATGCCGAGTATTTTCCCTACTTCTTACAATACAGTAAATACTGATGAAGACTTGGTTATTGTAAGTGAATATGAATTTTGGCACTTGGAAAGCAGTATACCTTCTAAAGTAACGCTAACATGGAACGAGCAGAGCAATGTAGATGAACTAGGAGGGTTTTTATCTGATTTAAAAGTTGTTGGGTGGAGCAAAATAAAAAAACAATGGATAAACTTAGGCAATACTAAGGTTCTGGGAGATTTGACCACTGGCTCCATTACCTCTATAGAATTTATACCAGATGATTATGAAATCTTGACCATAGGGGGTAGTAACGATTTTTTGGAAAAATTGGACAACATTACCTTGGACAATTATTTTATGACACCTAATGGGGACGGCAAAAATGATTTTCTGGTCATAGATGGTATTGAGAATTCACCTAATAACTCCCTTCAGATTTATAATAGATACGGTAGGTTGGTTTATAGCCGAAACAATTACAACAATGAATTTGACGGACTATCTAACGTAAATGGGGTTATTGCAAAAAATTCAGGCCTGGCTTCTGGGATTTATTATTATATAGTAAGTTTAAACGATATAGATGTTAAACATCAAGGCTATCTATACCTTTCAACGTATGTCAATAATTAACACAATCAAACAGTAAAGGAGATATTCATTACTTTTACCTGTAAAATACGATCGTACTTATACAGTGCTTTAAACTAAATTTAAAGCCTGCAAAAAATCAACGGTAAAACCTTGTATAATTATGCAAAGAAGAACATTTATTCAAAAAAGCAGCTCTGCAGCACTGGCAATTTCATTATTGCCCACTGTATTCATAAAACAGGATGATTATGAATATTCCATATTGGAACTTATGGGCAAGGCTGATATTGAATTGTTCGGCAAAGGAATAAATCTTAGAAAGGAAGCCCATGACGCATTTTTGGAAATGAAAATGGCAGCCTATAATGCTGGTATTGATTTAAAGGTTGTCTCAAGTTATCGTGATTTTTCCCGTCAAGAAGCCATTTTTGAACGCAAATATATTACCTATACCGATCAAGGAATGGCACCTCTGGACGCTATTGACAAAATAATTGAATACTCAACGATACCCGGTACAAGTAGACACCACTGGGGTACAGATATTGATATTGTAGATGGTTATCGTAAAGTAGAAGGCGACGTTCTTGTCCCAAGTAAATTTGAAGCCGGAGGTCCTTATGAGGACTTTAAATTATGGATGGACGAACATTCTGAAACCTATGGTTTTTATTTGGTCTATACCAATGACCCAAAAAGAAGGGGTTTTAAATATGAGCCTTGGCATTATAGCTATGCTCCCCTATCCATACCTATGCTTGAACAATTTAGAGGCAAAAATATTGCCGCCCTATTGACCAAGGAAAATTTTTACGGCGCCGAACATTTTACCAAAGGCTTCTTACGATCCTATATCCAAAACAATATTTTGGATATTAATGAAGACCTTTTGTAGGCATTTTGTATTTTAGGCCCTGTATTAGAACACATTACCATGAACAGAGGAAGTTGGAAAATTAGAATATTCATAGGGTTGGCCATTGTAGCCTTTGCCTTTATACAAAAATGTAGCAATACAGAGGAAAACCCTTATACAGGACGTTCACAACATATTACCATGACTTCCGAGCAAGAAATTGCCATTGGCCTACAAAGTGCTCCGGAGATGGCGCAACAACATGGGGGCCTATATCCAGATCAGCGATTACAGTCATTCGTAGCCTCGGTAGGCAACAAATTAGTACAGAACAGTATTGCAAGGGAAACTCCCTATCGTTATGATTTTCATTTACTTGCAGATGACCAAACTATTAATGCCTTTGCATTGCCCGGGGGGCAGTGTTTTATTACCTATGCCCTTTTTTCCCAGTTGAACGAAGCGCAACTTGCGGGAGTTCTGGGTCATGAGATAGGTCATGTTATAGGCAGACATTCCGCAGAGCGTATCGCAGATAGCCAAACATGGCAGACAGCCACAATGGGCGCTACGGTAGGTGCCGGGGATATTGGAGGTATAGTGGGTAGCATTGGCCAGAATACATTATTGAAAAATGGCCGTGGGGACGAATTGGAAAGTGATGAACTAGGTGTTCTATTCATGATACAGTCCGGATATGATCCCTACGAAATGATCAGGGTCATGGAAATTTTAAAAGCTGCCGGCGGTCCTAATCGTGTACCTGAATTCCAAAGTACACACCCAGATCCCGAAAATCGTATTGAAAAAATCAAAGAGGCCATAGCAAAGTACAAAAACCAAGGTTAATCGATTATTTTGGTCTTTTAACGTGCTACATATATTCCCAATGAGAATATTTTGTAACTTTGAGTAAGTCCCAAGCTTATTTTACCATATTGAATTGCCTTTATAGCTATGATGTAATCATAGAAGAACACTATAATGGGAACAATTACACATTTTAAAAATATATACGTTCAGGCGTTTGAAAATTGCAAACCTGGTATTTTGGTTTCTATTTTAAAAGTCTATTCGGTATTTTGTGCCTTAATGTTATTTATGGCATTATATGCCTTTGTCTATAGAGCCGCAAACGGTTTTGAATTTTAACGCTTTTACTCTTTTACTTGAACACTATTTGGAGTAGAAATTCATTATACAATAAAGGCTCGTTGAAATTCAACGAGCCTTTTATATTCCTGTGCTATAACTTTATGAATTTTCCTCAATAATTGACAAAACTTCCTTAGCATTGGACATTTCTGCATACTCTTTGGCAGTATAGCCCTTTTCACTCTTCATATTTAAATTTGCCCCGTTCAACAATAATACCTTTAAGACTTCTACCCTATTGTATCTAGCGGCGAACATGGCCGGTGTCATTCCCAAAGATTTTTCATTTGGTCCATTACCTATGGCAATGAGACTACGTACCTGCTCCACATCTCCTTTCATTGCTGCTTTACATAACGGACTTATGTCATCGTTTACTGCACTAAACTCGTTATTTGCAGAAAATTCCTTGACCGTATTTGCGTATGATACTGAGAACGATAGTAGTCCTGCCAGCATCAAAATTGAAATTGATTTTTTCATAATTATTTCCTTTTAAATTGATTTAAATTATTGATAAAATAAAATTACACTATATTAAATGACAATAATTTAATTTAAGAAAGAAATAATAAATATTTAACATTTCTGAAATGTATATGGTGATACGTTAATTTTAATGTTACCTAATTTATGTTAAGCCTACCATTGAGCACAGCCAATAAAAAAGCCATTACAATATATGCAATGGCTTTTTTATCAAGTTAATTGATACAGCTATTAACTTTAATTCCCTAGTGCCACTTCAATAATTTGTAAGGCTTCCTTAGCATTTGAAAGCTCCGCATACCTTTTGGCAGTAAACCCTTGGTTGCTGACAGCCTTGATATCCGCACCATTTTGAATTAGGAGTGATAGCACTTCTACTTTATTATACCTTGCAGCGAACATAAGCGGAGTCATCCCCAAAGATTTTTGATTTACATCCTCGCCCATGGCAATCATTTTTTTCACCATTGCAATATCGCCCTGTATAACGGCTTTGCAAAAGGTATTTACTTCAACAACTCTTGTAAGATGTGTTGTTTCAGAAGTTGTTAATCTGTTGGATTCTTTGGCCATAGCATTGGCCCCCATGGCAAAAATTACCATAGCGATAGTTAACATTGATTTTTTCATGATGATTGATTTTAATTGATGAATTGATTCTATAGAAAAGACGCCTACAATGAAAAAATGTTTCATGCTTTAACAGACTTATAACTAAACTTTAACAAAGACAGGGCATTTGACCTTTAATGACCACATATATTAATTAGGTTATAACAAATTTATTGAACCCCCCTTAAAAATCTGTAAATATCACAAATGACCAAAATTATAACTTGCCTGTTTGAAAATAGCGCAAGATCTAAAAAAGGCGGGTTTTCTAGTAGCTTAACTAAGTAGAACATAGTATTTTTGCCATCTAAACCTAAGTAAAGATGAACAAGAAAGTAATCTTAATGATATTGGACGGTTGGGGAAAATCTCCAGACCCTGCAGTATCTGCAGTAGATAAAGCAAACACTCCATTTATTGATAGTCTATATACCAATTATCCTAACTCCAATTTGTTGACCGACGGTATGAACGTTGGCTTACCGGAAGGACAAATGGGCAATAGCGAGGTTGGCCATATGAACTTGGGTGCAGGTAGAATTGTCTATCAGGATTTGGCCAAAATAAACAAAGCTGTCAAAGAGAATACCCTTAAGGACGAGCAAGTTTTAAAAGATGCTTTTGAATATGCAAAGACGAACAATAAAAATGTACATTTCTTAGGTTTGGTAAGTGATGGTGGCGTACACAGTCATACCAACCATATTAAGGGCCTTATTAATGCAGGGTACGCTTCCGGGGTAAAAAACATGTATATACATGCATTTACCGATGGTAGGGATGTAGATCCAAAAAGTGGCAAAGGTTTTTTAGAGGATTTGGTACAATTTTCCGCAGATAAAAATACCCAATTGGCAACCGTCGTTGGAAGATATTATGCAATGGATCGTGACAAACGTTGGGAACGTGTAAAAGAAGCATATGATGTCATAGTAAATGCGGTAGGTGAAAAATCTACGGATATAGGCGCAAGTATTCAACACAGTTACGATAATGAAATAACGGACGAGTTTATAAAACCAATCGTGATGACCACTACAGATGGTACACCCATAGCAAGTGTAATGGAAGACGATGTGGTCATATTTTTTAATTTTAGAACAGATAGGGGAAGAGAACTTACCCAAGTACTAAGCCAAGAAGATATGCATGAACTGAACATGCATAAATTAAAACTTTATTATGTAACCTTGACCAATTATGATGAATCGTTCATTGGGGTAAAAGTGGTCTACAACAAAGATAATATTGTTGAAACCCTTGGAGAAGTTTTATCCAAAGCTGGTAAAAAACAAATACGCATAGCGGAAACGGAGAAATATCCACATGTTACCTTTTTCTTTAATGGCGGAAGGGAAGTGCCCTTTGATGGAGAATCTCGCATATTATGCCCTTCCCCAAAAGTTGCTACCTATGATTTAAAGCCAGAAATGAGCGCTTATGAAATTAGGGACAAAATCATTCCTGAGCTACAGGAAGGTGAAGTAGACTTTGTCTGTTTAAACTTTGCCAATCCAGATATGGTTGGACATACAGGTGTAATGGAAGCAGCCATAAAAGCTTGTGAAACCGTAGATGAATGTGCCAAAGATGTAATTACTACGGCATTGGCAAACGACTATACCGTATTGGTCATTGCAGATCATGGAAACTGCGAAACCATGATTAATGCGGACGGAAGTCCAAATACGGCCCACACCACAAACCCGGTTCCTCTTATTTTGGTGGATAAGGATATTAAAAAAATAAATGATGGCGTATTGGGGGATATTGCTCCTACCATTTTAAAACTAATGGGTGTAGAAAAATCTAAATACATGACCCAACATTCATTGGTTTAGTATTTTAGGTTTTCCCATTTTATAGAACGTATGATTAAAATAAAAACAGCCGAAGAAATTGAATTGATGCGAGAGAGTGCATTGATCGTCTCCAAAACATTGGGTATGCTCGCAGCAGAAGTTAAACCTGGCGTTACTACCTTGCAATTAGACACATTAGCCGAAGCCTTTATTCGTGACCACGGCGCGGTACCCGGTTTTCTAGGCTTGTATGATTTTCCCAATTCGCTATGCATGAGCCCCAATGCACAGGTGGTACACGGAATTCCTAATGACAAACCATTGGTTGAGGGGGATATTATTTCTATTGACTGTGGGGCGCTTAAAAATGATTTTTATGGCGACCACGCCTACACTTTTGAAGTTGGTGAGGTTTCTCCTGAAATTAAAAGATTATTAGAGGTTACCAAACAATCCCTGTATGTAGGTATTCGTGAATTTAAAGTTGGCAATAGAGTTGGGGACGTAGGTTATGCCATACAAAAATTCACGGAAGAACATGGCTATGGTGTGGTACGTGAACTTGTTGGTCACGGATTGGGCAGAAAAATGCACGAAGATCCAGAAATGCCGAATTATGGTAGGCGCGGAAGGGGCAAAAAATTTGTGGAAGGAATGACGGTCGCAATTGAACCTATGACCAATATGGGCACCAAACATATTAAACAATTAAAGGATGGCTGGACAATTTTAACAGCTGACGGTAAGCCCAGTGCTCACTTTGAACATAATGTTGCCATCGTAAACGGTAAGCCAGAGCTACTTTCCACATTTAAATATATTTACGACGAATTAGGTATTGAAAGCAATGAAGAAGATGAATTTAGGGCATCTCCAATAGCAAACTAAACAAGGTAGATGAAGAAAATTTTTAAATTTTTTCTAAACCTTGTTCCCAGACCTGTACTGATATCATTAAGCTATTTGGTAAAACCTTTCTTTCAAATTTATTACCGTGGTAATTCCTATGAAGACCCTATAGACGGAAAGAAATTTCGTAGCTTTTTGCCTTATGGTTATGAACATCCCCGCGAAAATGTTTTATCACCTTCTACCCTATCCTTGGAACGTCATAGGTTACTTTGGTTATTTTTAAAAAACGATACAGACTTTTTCTCCGCTCCTTTACATGTCTTACATTTTGCCCCTGAACAAGCATTCTATAGGCGATTTAAAAGACTGAAAAACTTAAATTATGTTACTACGGACTTAAATTCCCCTTTGGCAGATGTTAAAGCGGATATCTGCAATTTGCCATTCAATGACGATACCTTTGATGTTATTCTATGCAACCATGTACTTGAACATATTCCTGACGACACCAAGGCACTGAAAGAACTTTATCGGGTTATGAAACCAGGTGGCTGGGGAATATTCCAAGTACCACAAGAATTAGACCGTGAACGTACATTTGAAGATAATACCATTGTGGATAAGGTTGAACGTGCAAAAATATTTGGTCAATACGACCATGTACGTATTTATGGTAAAGATTACTTTAATAAGCTGAGAAGCGTTGGCTTTACGGTTACCGAAATAGCGTATACCAATGAACTATCGCCTGGGGAAATTGATAGATACAGGTTGGCAAAAGGCGAAATTATACCTTTTGTTCGTAAATGATCAGTGAACTACTACATCCTTGAAACCTTTAGTCAAAAATTCCTGTGTTTCACCAAATTCATCGGAATAAATTATATAAGCCTCTAACGTTTCATTTTCCGCTACCAGTTTAAAAGCTTCATCTAATTCCATTGCCATAAAAGCGGTAGCATAAGCATCAGCAGTTGCACAATTATCTGCCAAAATAGTCACTGCCAATGTGTTGGAAATTTGAGTAAAACCTGTTTTAGGATTTACGGTATGAACATACTTTTTACCTGTCGTATCATCAATCCTAAATTTTCTATAATTACCAGATGAAGCCAATGCGCGATCGTTTAGATTAATGAGTATCTTGGCCTTTCTATCAACCATCATCTCTGGATCATCTATACCCACCACCCAAGATTTTCCTTTTAAGGTATTTTTACCTTTTGCCACTAATTCACCACCAACCTCAATTAAATAATTTTGCACACCTTTGGCATCTAACATTGTTGCAAGTCGGTCTATGGAGTAGCCTTTAGCTATTGCATTAAAATCTATATATATGTTAGGTGCAGTTTTTTTCACGTAATTTTCATCAGTTAAAGACACTTTATCAAAACCCACGTATTGTAAAAGACTATCCACTTTTGCACTATCCATAGTTATTTGGCGCTCTGGCCCAAAACCCCATGCATTTACCAAAGTACCAACAGTAGGGTCAAAAAATCCACGTGTATTCAAATGAATATCTTTTGCAAGCTTAAAAACTTCCTGAAACATATGATCTACCACCAAAGTCGTATCCCCATTATTGATTTTTGAAATATCAGAATTTGGAATATAAGTGGACAATGATCGGTTGATAACCGTAAAAACGGAATCTATTTCATTTTGTACGTTGATTTTTTCATCGGATATGACAACTATATTATATGATGTTCCCAATGCACCTCCAGAATAATCACTTCTAAAATTGCCTTCTTTTTTACAGGATACCCAACAAACCGATATTATCAATATTACTAAAAGCCATTTTCTCATATCTCTACCAAACCATCAAAATCAACAATATATTCTTCGTTTAAGTATACCGGTAAATTATGGTCTGCCGCATTGACCAAACCTACACCTGCATAAAAAGTGGTAGCTTCAAATTTAAGCGCATGCTCTTTCATTTTCTTAAGGTCTGACATAAAAAAATCCATGTCCTTTGGATCAGCAGGATATTCTATAGCCTTGACCACCACAAAACGCATTTTTTTTTCCTTTATACATACAAATTGCGGGTTCTTACGCAGCTCACTGTTTACAGCCAAAAACTCAAAACCATCTTCCTCTAACTGTTTGCCCACAATGTTCATGGCCAAATTATGTAATTCCTGTTCAGTTAAAACGTGCATTTCATTCTTTTTTACAAAAAAACCGATATAAAGTATATCGGTTATGTTATTTAAAATCAGATAGTTATAATCTATCCGCCAAAATCGTCAAATCGGATATGCTCATCTGGAATACCGAAATCTTCTCCCATTTTTTGAACGGCCTTGTTCATCAATGGAGGACCACAGAAATACAACTCGATATCCTCAGGAGATTCATGGTGACTTAAATAGTTATCTATTACACAATTATGAATAAATCCTACAAAACCATCACCGGGAGCATCTATATTCTCTTTTACTTTCCAATTATCCTCTTCTAGAGGTTCGGATAATGCCAAGTAGAATTTAAAGTTTGGAAATTCCTCTTCCAATTTATAGAAGTGATCTAAATAGAACAATTCTCTCTTGGAACGACCACCATACCAGTATGTTACTTTTCTCTTTGTTTTTAAGGTTTTGAATAGATGGTATAAATGTGAACGCATGGGCGCCATACCTGCACCACCACCTACGTACAACATTTCTGAATCTGATTCATTGATGAAGAATTCACCGTAAGGACCAGATATTGTACACTCATCACCAGGCTTCAAGTTAAAGATATAAGACGACGCAACACCAGGGTTAACATCCATCCAACCATTCTTAGCACGATCCCATGGCGGAGTAGCAATACGTACGTTCAACATAATTTCTCTACCCTCAGCAGGGAAAGAAGCCATTGAATAAGCTCTCTCAACAGTTTCCGGATTCTTCATTACCAAAGGCCAAAGATTGAACTTATCCCACTCAGCTTGAAACTTATCCGGAGTTTCATGTTCCTCTGGGTGCGCAGTAATATCGATATCAGCATACTTTACCTCACATTCAGGAATCTCAATTTGGATATAACCGCCAGCTTTATAGCCCATATCCTCAGGAATTTCGACTACAAATTCCTTAATAAAAGAAGCAACGTTATAATTACGCACCACTTTTGCAGGCCATTTCTTAATACCGAATACTTCTTCAGGAATGGTAATTTCCATATCTTGCTTTACCTTGACCTGGCAAGCTAAACGTGCACCATGATTCAATTCTTTTTTGGAGAAATGAGGAGTTTCAGTAGGTAAGGCCTCACCACCACCAGATAAAACATGACACTCACATTGAATACATGTTCCGCCACCACCACAAGCGGAGGGTAAAAACACTTTTTGGTTCCCCAAAGTGGACAATAATGAACCACCAGAGGCCACTTCTATCTTCTTTTCCCCATTAATGGTTATGGTCACAGGACCAGAAGGAGATAATTTTTGTTTTGTAAACAGAAGTAATGCAACCAATACCATTAATAGTATTAGAAATGCGACAACGGTTATTAGTATAGTTCCGCCAGTACTTGCAGCTAAAATCATATTTATTTTTTTACGTCGTTATAAGAAATGACCTTTTCGTCAACTTCAGTTTTCTTTTCTACAATCTCTTCCTTAGGTTCAACAACCTCCAGTTGTTGTACTTGGTTTACTTGTTCGGTAGCTTCTTCCGTCTCCTCGCCACCGCCAGTCAACATTCCCCCAAAACTTTGAAAACCGATCCCCATTAAACCGGTAATGATAAAAGTTATTCCAAGCCCTCTTAAAGGTGCAGGTACATTACTGTATCTGATTTTTTCTCGTATTGCCGCAATCGCCAAAATAGCCAAGAACCAACCTATACCGGAACTAACCCCGTAATTAAATGCCAAGCCCAATGTTTCAATTTCCCTAGCCTGCATAAATAATGATCCGCCTAAAATTGCACAGTTTACCGCAATCAATGGCAAGAATATACCAAGTGAATTGTATAATGAAGGAGAAAATTTTTCTACCACAATTTCTACTAATTGTACCATAGTAGCTATGGTTGCTATAAATAAAATAAAAGATAGAAAGCTAAGGTTATATTCGGCATACTCTGGACCTAACCAAACCAATGCACCATCTTGCAACAAGTATTTATCCAACAACCAATTTAAAGGCACCGTAACCGCCAATACGAATATTACAGCAGCACCTAAACCAACCGCAGTAGCCACTTTTTTGGATACCGCCAAATAAGAACACATCCCTAAAAACACAGCAAATACCATGTTATCAATAAAGATGGACTTAAAAAATAATTCTACATGTTCTAACATAATTTCTACTTAAATGTCTGTTTAATTCTCTTCTACAAGTGCAGGATTCCTTGAACGCTGTACCCAGATTATAATACCTACTACAATTAAGGCGGCCGGAGGAATAATCATGAAACCATTGTTCTCATAACCAGTAGCATATAATCCGGTTTTGGCTATAGGATCCCCAAGCACAGGAATACCGAACAGTGTTCCTGAACCTAAAAGCTCCCTAAAGAACCCAACTATAACCAGGATTACACCATAACCTAGAGAGTTACCTATACCATCTAAAAATGAACGCCATGGTCCGTTAGCCAAAGCAAATGCTTCAAAACGCCCCATGATTATACAGTTCGTAATAATAAGACCAACGAATACAGCTAACGTTTTACTCAACTCATAGGCAAAAGCTTTTAAGACCTGATCCACTATAATTACCAATGTTGCCACAACGATCAACTGAACGATGATTCTAATTTTTGACGGAATTATATTTCTCATTAAGGAGATAACTACGTTACCTGCTCCTAAAACGAACATTACCGAAATAGCCATTACCAATGACGCTTTTAATTCTGCCGTAATAGCCAAGGCAGAACATATACCTAATACCTGAATGGTGATAGGGTTATTATCCGCAAGCGGATCCGTAATTAGATTTGTATCTTTTTTTGAGAGTAGTGCCATATTACTTTGCTCTAATGGTTTCTAAATAAGGTTTGTATAATTTAACGGTTTCCCTGATCATTGCGGATACACCGTTACCTGTGATCGTAGCACCTGCCAAGGCGTCTACTTCATTATCGTCTTTGGTATTGTTTAAAGGGTCATTGTTTCCTTTGGCAACATCAATACCCGCATACTGGGTGCCTTTTAAAATGGTTTCCCCTTTAAAGTCATCCATAAAATAACGCATCTTGATATTAGCACCTAAACCGGGAGTCTCTCCTTTATGGTCAAAGTAGACACCTTGAACGGTCATTGTATTATCTAATGCGATAAAGCCCCAAATAGCGTCCCAAAGCCCTTTACCGTACATAGGAATGATATAAAATTTCTTTCCATCCTTTTCTCCTATAAATACGGGTAACTTATAATCTTCGCCTTTTTTTATATTGGCCAATTGCTTTTTTAAATCAATTAAGTATGCTTCATCATCTTGGGTGATCTGATCACCTTGGATCACCAATTGTTCCTTGATGTAACTTGCAAACTCATCCTCTACAACATCCGTAGGTATAAAATTAACACTACCTGCGTCATCTCCATTTTCATTTACGCCCATAGCGTAAAGAATGTTCTGCTGTTTTTCAAAACGCTCGTTCTCTTTGATATTTGGACGCAATGCCGATGCCAAAAAAGCTAGAATCGACCCTACGACCACAACCATAACGGCCGCAAAAATTACGGTATAACTGTTTTTATCTGTACTAATTGCCATAATTAAACTGTTTCAGCTTTAAGTTCTTCTGCTTTACCATCTGAATCCTTTGGATAGATCGTAGCATCTTTTAATCGGTTCATTCTTCTTTTAATATTACCCCTTACCACATAATGGTCTATAGTTGGTGCAAATACGTTCATTAATAAGATAGCCAAGAACACCCCTTCTGGATATGCTGGATTGAATACACGAATCATTACGGAAATAAACCCAATAAAGAAACCATAATACCATTTGCCCTTATTGGTCTGGGATCCCGTTACCGGATCTGTAGCCATATAGACAATTCCAAATGCTAGTCCACCAACAATGAGATGTTTCCAAAACTCAAAACTCATTAAACCATAAAATTTGCTAGACTCTGCAACCCATCCCAAATCTACTACCTGGTTAAAAATAAAGCCCATTACCAATGAACCAATTACGGCACTTACCATAATTCTCCAGCTGGCAATTTTGGTAAAAATCAAGAATAATCCACCCAAAAGAATAAGAAAAGCAGAGGTTTCACCTACAGAACCAGGAATAAATCCATAAAACATATCCGATACGGAATAGGACATTTCCGCTCCTTTATTCTGTGCCAGATATCCTAAAATTGTTTCTCCTGAAATGGCGTCCAAATTAGCACCGGCCAAAATTTCCTCCGATCGTTCACGTGCACCATGTACCCAAACCTTATCACCACTCATCCAAGTAGGGTAAGCAAAGAATAAAAATGCCCTAATTGTCAATGCCGGATTCAAAATATTCATTCCGGTACCACCAAACACCTCTTTACCGATTACCACACCGAATATTACGGCTACGGCCAACATCCATAACGGAGTATCTATAGGTACTATTAGAGGAACCAACATACCGGTAACCAAATACCCTTCCTCAACTTCATGACCCTTGATAACGGCAAATATAAATTCCACTATAAGACCTACACCATAGGAAACCACCACTAACGGCAATACCTTTATAATACCGATCCAAAAATTGTCCCAAGTAAGGAAATCGTTCATTAATGAAAAATCCGTAGGAAATCCATTTATGGCAGAGTAATGCTGATACCCTGCATTGAACATAGAAAATATCAACACCGGAATCAAAGCCATGATTACCGTGTTCATTGTTCGTTTTAAATCATCTGCCGCTTTTACGTGTGTACCACCTGCATGGGTAGTTTCATCCGGCGCAAACAAAAAAGTATGAAAAGCGTTGAAGGCAGGCGCCATCTTTTTACCCTGATACTTTAGTTTAAGTTCGTGTAATTTACTTTTTAAACTCATTTCTTATCCTATTTCTTTTTGCAATAAATCTAACCCCTCACGAATAATTTTTTGGTGTGGTTGTTTGGAAATACATATAAACTCCGTTAACGAAAAATCTTCCGGAGCCACTTCATATAAGCCCAACTGTTCCATCTCATCCAAATCCTTTACCATACACGCTTTTAAAAGCTGCATAGGATAAATATCCAATGGAAAAACCTCCTCATACTGGCCAGTTACCACAAAGGCCCTGTGCTCACCATTGGTATTGGTCGTTAAATCATACTTTTTATTTGGCTGTAACCATGAAAACGTTAATGCCCTGGTAGCTGAAATTTTATTGAATACCGGCTTGTTCCATCCAAAGAACTCATAGTCATCACCCTCTGGTATTACGGTCACCGTATTATTATAAGTTCCTAAATAACCATCTGGCCTACTTTTGGAACCGGTTAACACATCACCATTGATTACACGAAAATTTTCTTCATTTACACCACTGGCATATAAAAAGGTAGAAATTTCCGCACCAATTTTGGTTTGATAATATTTAGGCGCTTTAACCGAAGATCCCACAAGAGCAACAATACGTTCCGCATTATATTTTCCTGTAAGTAAATATTCGCCAATAATAACCAAATCTTGGGGAGATACCGTCCATACCAATTCCCCTTTGTTAATTGGGTCTATTCTATTGATCTGGGTACCGACCAAACCTGCCGGATGTGGACCGGATACTTTATGTAATTCCACCCCTTTTAAAGTTGATAAAGGAGAAGTTCCTTTAGCATCTACGGAGACATGCACTTTACCCGGCGTTAATTTACCCAATGCGGTAATTGCCGCCTGCAATTCCTTTTCCTTGCCCTGTAGCACATAATTTACATTTGCCTGTAACGGGGCACTGGCATAGCCTGAAACAAAGATTGATTTTGGCGTTGTATCAGGATTAGCGATAACATCATAAGGACGTTGCTTAATGAACGGCCAGCATCCACCTTTTAACAATGAAGCTTTGATCTCTGCCTTAGACGCTTTTTCCACATCTAACACAGACCCTGTAACGGACTCCTGTGTTTTGTCCGCCAAGATTTTCAATGTCAAAATGCGTCTTCTATCCCCTCTTTCTATCTCAATAAGCTCACCACTTACTGGAGAAACAAAAAGCATTTCTTCTATATTCTTATTATAGAACAGCGGCTCACCGGCTTTGACTTCGGCACCTTGCTTTACCAACATCTTAGGGGTAATACCATGAAAATCACTAAGCTGAATTGCGTAAACATTACTTAGAACAGCTTTTGAAGTAGCTTGTTCCGCGGCGCCCACCAGGTTAATATTGAGCCCTTTTTTAATTCGTATGTCTTTGGACATTTGCGTGTAGACCTTTAGGTTAACAAAATTTGACGCAAATTTAAGTACAAAAACTTCGTTTTCATAATTATTACCCCATAATTTAGACAATACAACGAGCTATATTTTTTAGGTATCGTTTTTGTTTACCTTTACCACGTAAAAAGCTATTAAATGCGTTATTTCGTTAAACTTATTATACTATTGGCATTTCTTCAAAACGTTGCTGCACAGGTCCAGGAAGAGGTAAATCCGCCAAACCATATTAAATCCATCATATTTAAAGGTCCAACGGACGATCAATTTCCCATCATAAAAATAGGTGAGCCTATTTACCTTGAATTTGATGATATACTGGCCAACGAACAGGACTATTATTATAAAATTACACATTGTGATTACGATTGGAACAAATCTGCACTTTTAAAATCCCAGTATCTTGATGGGGTGGACAACCAGCGTATCATCAATTACGAAAACAGCTACACAACTTTAGAGACTTATAGCAATTATCAATTGACCATACCTAATGATAATGTACGGCTCAAGGTAAGCGGCAACTATCTAATTGAAATTTACAACAACAATTACGAACTACAGTTTTCAAGAAGATTTGTTGTCTATAAGGATTTGGTCAATGTGGGGGCCAGTATTAAACGTTCGCGCGATTTTAATTATTTGAACGAAAAGCAAGTGGTCCAATTTACTATTCAGCCCAGTAGTTTACGTTTGGTGAACCCCAAAAAAGAGGTCAAGGTAGCCATTCTACAAAATTATTACTGGCCCACAGCCATATATGACATATCTCCACAATACACCATTGGCAGTGAACTTGTTTATAAATACGACCAAGAAACTGCATTTTATGGTGGTAACGAATTTTTACTGTTCGATACGAGCGACCTTAGAGCGCCCAGTTCCCAAATATCCAGTATAGAACTTTCTGATCTGTACAACCATTACCTATTTGCGGATAGCCCAAGGAACGACCAGTCATACACCTATTTTCCCGATATTAACGGAGATTTTGTCATCCGAACATTACAAGGTGACGATGCTTCTAGGGAAGCTGAATATTCCTTGGTTCATTTTAGCCTGCCCTATACCGAATATATAGCATTGGACGATGTATACGTTTTTGGAAAATTCAATAATTATGCATTGACGGATGAAAACAAAATGACCTACAACGAGAATACGGGCATGATGGAAGCAACTATTAAAATGAAGCAAGGATTCTACAATTATAAATATGTATTAAAAAACAATAAGGGTATAGATTTGAACGCCGTAGACGGAAATTTCCACTTTACCGAAAATAATTATGTTATTTTGGTTTATTACAGAAATTTTGGAGATATGTACGACAGTATTATTGGCGTAGGATCCGCCAATTCAAGAAATATAACCAACTAATGTATCTTTACGTTTTTCATCGCTTATGAAAAACCCACCAACCACCAGAACAACCGGCAGATACAAATTGCAATATAGAGGCGTTGAATGCCTTAATTGTGGTCATCCCTTAGACCTTAGCGATAAATACTGCCCAAATTGCTCCCAAGCAAACAGCACTAAAAAACTTTCACTTTTAGATTTTTTTGAAGAGTATTTTACCAATATCCTTTCTTATGACTCCAAAATCCTACAAACGCTTACCGCGCTTCTTTTAAGGCCAGGAAAAATAACGAGGGACTATATTGCGGGTAAACGCCTTTCTTACACCAATCCTTTTAGATTTTTACTAAGCCTGGCCATAATTTATTTTCTATTGATCAGTATTAGCGGTGAATTTGAAAATTTGAACAAATTTGGTTCGGAAAACAAGGAATCCATCTTCAATTTCCAAAAGCAGATCAATAATATTGAATTTGATTCTGAAGAAGAAAAGAAACAAGCATTGGCCGCTATAGACTCGTTGAAAAAACAACAGTATATTGGCAATAAAATCAATAATAAGGATTCCATAATCCTTTCTAACCCAGTTCTTCATTTTAAAAATATAAATAACGATGGGGTTACGGAAAGATTTTTTAACAAGATACAGTTCTTCAATGCCGCTATTAAAAATGATACGATATTTAGTTTCACGGAAAGTGTAGCCAAATATGATCTGGCCAACTCTACCGAGAATGAAATGGCCTACAACCTATCCAATAGTTTGGTGGAAATAGAAAAAAGACCGGGTACTTTCGTAAATACCTTAATTTCAAAATCACCCTTTGCCACATTCTTCTTTCTACCTTTCTTTTCTTTGTTCATATGGTTGGCCTACATCAGAAAAAAACACACTTATACCGATCATTTAATCTTTAGTTTTCACAATCAATCGTTATTATTTATCTTGCTCATTGTTAGCTATTTGGTAAATGCCATTTTCAACTTTAGCAGTGAGGGTATTTTTATATTGATTTTCGCCCTCTATCTGTACAAGGCAATGCGAAATTTCTATCAACAAGGACGATTTAAAACGATTGTAAAATATGTATTCCTGAATTCTGTTTTTATAATTTTAGGAATCATTGCAATTACAATTTTAATAGCTGCTAGCGTATTTACATATTAAGTATGATCACACAGGTAACCAAGGGCATAAAAATATCGGTTCAGACCAGTTTTGAAGGTACGTTCTTTAAAAACTATAAAATGCATTATGCATTTGGGTATACGATATGCATTGAAAACCAAAGTAAGGATGCAGTACAGCTCACATCTCGCCATTGGAAAATATATGATTCCCTAAATGATATGGAAACATTGGACGGTGAAGGCGTTATAGGAAAAAAACCTGTTATCCAACCAGGAGAATCACATACCTATAATTCCGGTTGCTTATTGACTTCACCTATCGGTGCCATGAAAGGTCACTACAACATGTCCAATTTTAACACCTCAGAAAAATTTAGGGTTTACATACCCACATTTAAGTTTAGTGCCCCATTTGCCCTGAACTAACACTTTTTTAAACTACTTATTAGTTTTAAGTCCAACACCGTTTTAGTACCTTTGGTCAACTTTTTAATTTAAAAAATTTGACAATGGGAAAAGGTTTTTTTCAAGTTCCAAAAGCAATTAACGAACCAATTAAAAGCTACGCTCCAGGCAGTCCTGAAAGGGCATTGGTTCTGGAACAATATAAAGCATATTATAATGACCAAATAGATGTACCTATGTATATAGGTCCTGATGAAGTGCGTACTGGAAATACAAAACCTATGTCACCACCTCACGACCATCAGCATATAGTTGGCACCTACCATACGGCTACCAAAAAAAATATTCAAGATGCCATTGACAATTGCCTTACCTCTAGGGAGGAATGGGCCAATTTAAGTTGGGAACAACGTGCCTCTATATTCTTAAAAGCGGCCGATTTGATCGCAGGTCCTTACCGTTCAAAAATCAATGCGGCTACAATGATCGCCCAGTCAAAAAATATACACCAAGCTGAAATAGATGCTGCTTGTGAACTAATTGATTTTTTAAGGTTCAACGTGGAATACATGTCCCAAATCTATGCTGAGCAACCCGCATCAGCTGCAGGAATTTGGAACAGAGTGGAATATAGACCGCTTGAAGGCTTTGTATACGCTATTACACCTTTTAACTTTACCGCAATTGCCGGTAACTTACCAGCAAGTGCTGCCCTAATGGGCAATGTTGTGGTTTGGAAACCTAGCGATAGTCAGATATTTTCAGCAAAGGTTATCGTGGATATCTTTAAAGAGGCCGGTTTACCGGACGGGGTAATCAATGTGGTATATGGAGACCCGGTAATGATTACGGATACCGTACTGGCCAGTCCAGATTTTGCGGGAATTCACTTTACTGGCTCCACCCATGTATTTAAATCATTGTGGAAACAAATTGGAACCAATATAGATACCTACAAAACCTATCCAAGAATTGTTGGGGAGACCGGTGGCAAGGACTTTATTTTAGCACACCCTACCGCAAACACCAAACAAGTTGCTACGGCAATATCCAGGGGGGCATTTGAGTTCCAAGGTCAAAAATGTAGTGCGGCGTCTAGGGTTTATCTTCCCAAATCCACATCTAAGCAAATTTTGGACTTGGTTAAAGCGGATATCGATTCTTTTAACAAACCTGGTTCTCCAGAAGATATGTCCAACTTTATAACAGCAGTTATCCACGAAGGCTCTTTTGATAAATTGGCCAAATATATTGACCAGGCCAAAAAAGATACCCAAGCAGAAATTGTTGCCGGAGGTAATTATGATAAAACAAAAGGTTATTTCATTGAACCTACCGTGATTGTAACTACAGACCCAAAATACACAACCATGGAAACGGAACTTTTTGGCCCTGTAGTTACCGTATATATCTATGATGATGCAGAATGGAGCAAAACCCTTAAATTGATAGACACAACATCTGAATATGCTTTGACAGGCGCAGTACTTTCAAAGGATAGATATGCTATTGAAGAGGCTACCAAGGCGTTACAGAATTGCGCAGGTAATTTCTATATTAATGACAAACCTACCGGAGCAGTAGTTGGCCAGCAACCGTTTGGTGGCGCAAGAGCATCCGGAACAAACGATAAGGCTGGGTCCGCACAAAACTTATTGCGCTGGGTTTCCCCAAGGTTAATAAAAGAGACCTTTGTCACCCCAGAAGATTATAGATATCCCTTTTTAGGGTAATTTTTAAAAAAGGCCGAAATTGAATTCGGCCTTTTTTATTGAAAATCTAAAAATAAAGAGGTACATTGAAGAATTAATCAATCTCTTATTTCTCACTTAACACACTAATTATGAAAAAGTTACTATTGTTACTTGCAGTAAGCTGCTCCTGTATTTCATATGCACAGGATGAACTGGCACAAAACACCATTAAGGCGGTTTTGGCCGGTAACCAATCTCAAGTTATACAACTTGCTGAAGCTTTCCCTGACGATAAATATGATTGGCGACCTACGGAAGGGGTCAATTCGGTTGGCGAGGCTTTATTACATGTAGCGGGCGGAAATTATTTTTTAGCCTCTAAACTGGGTTTTGCTCCCCCAGAAGATGTCGATGTAATGAACTTGGGCAAAATAACCGGTAAGGAAAATATTATAGCAGCATTAAAAAAATCCAATGATTTTGTCCTTGAAAAGATCACCATGATAGAGGACGGACAATTAAACGATGAAGTGGATTTTGGGTTTATGAAAGCAAATAAATTAGGCGGACTTCTTGCGATTATGGAACATAACGGCGAACATAAAGGACAACTAATAGCTTATGCCAGATCAAACGATATTGTTCCACCTTGGAGCAAATAACATCAAAAAGTATTAAGTAATTCTAGCCTTTAATCATTCATTGATTGAAGGCTTTTTCTTTTGCGAAACTATTTATCTTTCATGGAATCTTCCAAAAAACTGTTTTTACAACAAAGCCAATTGCCCTTCATACTGCTTGCCCTTATAAGGACTACAACCTAAAATACATCACTGTAGATAATTTTTGAATGCAATGGTTAATTGAAAAAAAATAAATTCTTTAATATTTAGATCAATTCCAATTTTTTACCATGCTACGGATTTTTATATGAACAAAAATCATAATAAGTGAATAGTTTAAAACGGCGAAGGTCTATATACATATAAGCGCATTAATGATAAACACAATATCAATGTAAATTTAACGTTAATTAATTGTAAATTAGAGGTAAATTTACGAAATTCAAGTTCACCTTAAATTTAGTCTGCTATGAAAACTTCAACAAAGATTGTTAAAAAAGCTAGTTTCCATATTGCAACTTGGAACGCTGTAAAACTATTTGTTCAAAAATACAGAAGAGCTTACTACCAAGCCTTTAGCCTGTAAATATTGAAACACAATGTATACTACCCCTTAAATTTTAAGGGGAGATACACCATTTTTTTAGTTTCAAAAAAATCTTCCTTAAAATAATCCGTCAAATCATAAATTTTGGCCGTCTTGTAATCCTTAAGTTCCTCTAACAAATCACCTCCCTTTAAATACAGTATTCCATTACGGATTTCATGTACGGACTCTTTTTTTATTTTTCCTTTGACCCAATGTACAAAGGTAGGCATAGCGGCAACCGCCCTACTCACGATAAAATCAAATTGCCCAGGTATTTCCTCTACACGCTTGTTAACGGTAGTAACATTGGTCAACTGCAAACCTTCAACAACCTCATTGACCACCTTTATTTTTTTTCCTATGGAATCTACCAAGGTAAAATGAACTTCAGGAAATAAAATGGCTAAAGGTATACCAGGAAAACCACCTCCAGTACCCACATCCAATATTGAAGCTCCATTATTGAACGAAGTGAATTTTGCAATAGCCAAAGAATGTAAGACATGTCTAAGATATAATTCATCGATATCTTTTCTGGATACCACGTTAATCTTTTGATTCCAATCCTTATATAATTCTTCTAACTTCTTAAATTGTTCTTTTTGGTTTTCCGATAAATTGGGAAAATATTCAAATATGGTTTCAACAGTCATCCGTATCTTTGTAAATAGATTTTATTAGTATATTCACTTTTGCAAAGATTTCGCTTTTAATTAAGCTATCAAACTATTATACATTCATTTAAGTTATAAAAAATTAATATTACCCCATTATGGAACAAAAAACCATACGTTTCTCAAGAACGGATTCTGCAAAGTTCTTCAAGACCTTGAACAGCAGAGTAAACGATTATTTTAAAACCAATAAGTTGAAAAAAACAGGAAACTGGAAATTACACCTTAAAACGGTAGTAATGTTCACCCTTTTCCTTGCACCCTATTTTTTAATATTGACATTAGGCTTGCCCACTTGGGCCAATTTACTTTTAACAATAGTAATGGGAATTGGTATGGCAGGTGTAGGCATGAACGTAATGCACGATGGCAACCATGGCGCATACTCCAATAAAAAATGGGTAAATAAACTAATGGGCAGCAGTATTTACATATTGGCCGGTAATGTTTACAATTGGCAAGTACAGCATAATGTACTACACCATACCTATACCAATATCCATGAACATGATGAAGATATGGAAGCTGGTAGAATATTACGTTTTTCCAAACATGCCGAATGGAAAAAACACCATAGATTTCAACATTTTTACTCTGTTTTCCTATACGGCCTATTGACCTTCAATTGGGCCATTACTACAGATTTTCAGCAAATGTACCGGTATATGAAACGTAAATTATCATATGGAAAACTACCGAGCGCCACATTAAATTGGAGTACATTGATCATTACCAAAATTTTATACATTACTATTTGGATCGTTATTCCTATGCTAATATTGGATATTGCTTGGTGGAAAATATTGATCGGCTTTTTTCTAATGCATTATGTAGCGGGTGTTATCCTGAGTGTAGTTTTTCAACTTGCACATATTGTAGATGATGCGGACACTCCGTTACCAGATCAATCCGGAACAATGAAAAACACTTGGGCCATTCACCAATTGTTTACTACGGTCAATTTTGGAACTAAGAACAAGATCGTAAACTGGTTTACCGGTGGCTTGAACCATCAAGTAGAGCACCATATCTTTCCAAATATCAGTCATGTACATTACACAAAAATTTCCAAAATTGTGAAACAGACCGCACAGGAGTTTAATTTGCCATACCACGAGTATAAAACTACCAGAAAAGCTATAATTTCGCACTTTAAACATTTAAAGGAATTAGGCAAGGAGCCTTCATTACAATATTAGAAATTTAAAGTACCTATGAGCAATCAACTTTCGGATAGGATTAACAGTGTTACACCGTCAGCTACTTTAGAAATGGCTGCAAAGGCCCGTGAATTAAGAGCTGCTGGAAAAGATATTATTGGCTTAAGTTTAGGCGAACCGGATTTTAATACTCCTGATTATATTAAGGAGGCGGCTATACAGGCCATCAACGACAACTACAACTCATACTCTCCAGTAGATGGGTATGTAGATTTAAAAAAGGCAATTATCACTAAATTCAAAAGAGATAATAACCTTACTTATGACCCTGCACAAATTGTTGTTTCCGCAGGTGCAAAACAATCATTGTACAATGTAGCCCAGGTAATCTTGAACCCTGGTGACGAAGTTATTTTACCTTGTCCATATTGGGTAAGTTATAGTGATATTGTAAAACTGGCAGATGGGGTCCCCGTGGAAGTTCCTACAACTTTAGAGAACGATTTTAAGATGACCGCACAGCAGTTGGAAGCGGCCATAACGCCTAAAACCAGGATGCTTTGGTATAGCTCACCTTGTAATCCTAGCGGCTCTATATATAGTAAAGAGGAGTTACGTGCCTTGGCCGATGTGTTACAAAAACACCCGCAAATCATAGTGGTAAGTGATGAAATTTACGAACATATTAATTATGGTGTCACAAAACATGCTTCTATGGCAGAGTTTGAGGACATGTACGATCGCACTGTAACCGTAAATGGTGTTGCAAAGGCATTTGCTATGACCGGATGGCGAATAGGATATATTGGTGCACCAGCTTATATTGCCAGAGCTACCAACAAACTACAGGGCCAAGTTACCAGTGGATCAAACTGTATTGCACAACGTGCGGTAATTACAGCATTGGAAGAATCTCCAGACCGTATTCAGTATATGGTAGATGAGTTCAAGGAACGTCGCAAATTAATATTGGACCTATTGAACGATATTGAAGGTTTTAAATGCAATGAGCCTGAAGGGGCGTTCTATGTATACCCAGATGTAACTTCCTTTTTTGGCAAGACATTCAATGGTACAACAATAAATAACGCTTCTGATTTTTCCATGTATATTTTAGAGGCTGCCAATGTTGCCACCGTTACAGGCGATGCATTTGGCAATGGAAATTGTATTCGTATATCTTACGCCGCCTCAGTAAAGGAAATTAAAGATGCAATGTCAAGAATTAAGGAAGCGTTAAAATAAAATTACCGCTTACTTATTCGTAAATAAAAGTCTCTTCTAACGAAGGGACTTTTTTATTGCCCAAATTCAATTAGGTATTCTTCCAAAAATAAGGCGTTAAGAGAATTAATACGGTAAATAATTCCAACCTGCCGGCCAACATTAAAAATCCGCACCACCATTTGGCCAATACCGGCAAGCCATTAAAGTTACTGACAGGATTTAAACTACCTAGGGCAGGACCTACATTGCCCAACGAAGATGCGGAACCGCCTATGGCAGATTCAAAATCCAACCCTATAAAACCTAATACTAGGGCGCCTATGATAAACAACAACATATAAAGCACAAAAAAACCAATGATGTTATAGACAATTTTTTCCTTGACCGTTTTATTGTTATAACGAACGGGAATTATGGCATTGGTATGTAAGGTTCGTTTAAATTCCAACACACCATTCTTTATAATAAGCAGATGCCTCATTACCTTAATGCCCCCAGCGGTAGAACCTGCGGACCCTCCTAAAAAAAATAGGCCAAAAAAGAATACGGTCAAAAATGGTGTCCATTGTGTAAAATCCGCACTAACAAAACCAGTAGTGGTTATCACCGATACAATTTGAAAAAGTGCATGTCTAAAAGCACTTTCAGCATTTCCTAAAACCATAGGATACCCCGGTGTCATATCCGTTATGTTAGCCTTATAATAAATTACGACTGCGACAATTAGTGTAAAGACCAGAACAAAACCGGCATAATATCTAAACTCTTCATCTTTGAAGACTTTCTGAAACCTTCCTTTAAAAGCAAAATAGCTCAATACAAAATTACTTCCCGCCAAAAACATAAAGAAGATAACGATATATTGTATTAAGGGCTGATCGTTCCAATGGGCAAGACTAGCATTTTTAGTGGAGAAACCACCTGTGGACAGTGTAGCCATAGCATGGTTTATAGCATCGAAAAAAGACATTCCGGCTACTTGCAAAAGTATGGTTTCCGCTATGGTATATCCAAAATAGATCAACCATAAACGTTTGGCCGTATCGGTAATCCTAGGGTGCAATTTATCCCCGCTTGGCCCAGGTGCTTCTGCGGAAAAAAGCTGCATACCGCCTATTCCCAATAGAGGCAATATTGCTATGGCCAATACAATAATTCCCATACCACCTATCCAATGGGTTAAACTTCGCCAGAACAAAATACCTTCCGGCATGGCTTCAATATCGTCCATTATGGAAGCTCCCGTAGTAGTATACCCGCTAACGGTCTCAAAAAAAGCATTGGTGATATCTGGTATAGCCCCGCTAAACAGGTAGGGCAACATACCGGAAATGGACATCACGATCCAACCAAAAGTTACTATAATATATCCTTCTTTTTGCTTTACTTCTTTTTTATGACCCCTTGTATAATACATGGCAAAAACGCCTACAAACATTGTTGTAATGGAAGCCAAGGTTATACTTAATGTAGCACCGTCCTTATAAAAACCACTGATCACCGCGGCCAAAAGCATAAACCCCCCATTACAGAGTAAAAGGAGTCCCATTAAATGGAATATGATTCTTAGATTAAGCTGCATACTAAAGGAACATTCGTTCTATTTTAGGAATCTCTGATGGCAAACAACATACTACGACCCTGTCACCTTCCTTGATCTTGAATCCACCTAGGGCAATATGGCCAACTCCATCCCTTACAACTCCACCTATGGTAGCTGCCTTAGGAAAATCCAAGTCCCTAATAATAGATCCGGTAACCTTGGAATTTCTTTTGACGATAAATTCCAACAGTTCTGCATTTAAATTGTTCAAGCGCATTAAAGCTACGACCTCACCTTTTCTAATATGCCTAAAAATATTGTTGGCCGCCAATAATTTTTTATTGATCAACGTATCTATACCAATAGAGTGCGAAAGCTGAAAATAATCCATATTCTCTACCAAGGCAATGGTCTTTTTTATATGTTTAGACTTCGCCACCAGGCAAGACATGATATTGGTTTCGGAATTACCGGTTACGGCAATAAACGCATCCATGGATTCTAAACTTTCCTCCTCCAATAATTCAACATTTCTACCATCCCCGTTGATGATTAGCGCGTTGGGCAATTCATCTGCCAGGTCAAATGCCTTTTCCTTGTTCTTTTCAATTAACTTAACATTGAATTTATTGGCACATAGATCGCGGGCAGTTTTGTATCCTACCTTACTGCCACCCAATATCATTACATTCTTTATTTCGGCCTTTTTCTTTCCTGTAAGTTTATATAATTCATCAACACCTTCCTTAACCGTTATAAAGTATACCTGGTCACCTTCCTTGAACAAGGTATCTCCTCTGGGAATTACCGTGTATTGTGTACCCGTACGTTGCAGGGCAATGGGCATAAAATGAAGTTCAGGAAAAATATTTGCGGCTTCCTTTACCATTTTACCCACGAACGGGGCTGATTTTATTAAGGAAACCCCTACCATGATCAACTCCCCTTCCTCAAACTCATAAGTATCGTTAAAAGCGGATTTGTTCAGCAACAATTGTATTTCAGTAGCAGCTAATGCCTCAGGGGAAATCAATTCATCGATCCCTAGATCAGAAAACCTTAAAAGGTCTTTGTGCTTTATAAATTCTGTATTGGAAATCCTGGCAATGGTACGTTTACAACCTAATTGTTTTGCCAACATGCACAACGTTAAGTTCGTTGTTTCAGAGGAAGTTACCGCAATAACTAGATCAGAATCCTGAACCTGGGCATCACGCAATACTTCAATAGAGGTTGCATCGCCTTTTAAAACCCGTATATCCAAATGATTGTCCGCATATGCAAGACTTTCCTTTTGACTATCGATCAAGGTTATATCCTGTGATTCATAGGAAAGTAATTTGGCCAAATGAAAGCCAACCTCTCCAGCACCAGCAATTATAATCTTCATTTATATTGTTAGACCGCTAAACATCAAGATATTACTAGAAGTTACTTCTTTACCTATGAACAATGGTAAAACTATCTTGATAATCGTAGCAATTATTATGGGGCAAAATTACATAATTTAATTAGTTTATTATTTATTTTCAGTTCTTTAACCTAACATGGTGCAACCCTGACCATAAAATTAGAATTAAGCATGTGGTATATTGTATCTTTGTGAAAAAATTTGCGATGTCACAAAAAGTTACACCTTACAAAGATTCTGAGCTTGGCAAAAAAGAACAGGTCACCAAGATGTTCGATACCATTTCTACAAATTATGATGGCTTAAATCGTGTAATCTCTTTTGGTATAGATATTAAATGGCGAAAAAAAGTGGTTGAACTATTAAAAAAAGAACAGCCAAAATCTATTTTGGACATTGCCACCGGTACAGGAGATTTGGCCATAGCCCTAGTCGATACAGGGGCTAAACGAATAGTTGGCTTAGATATATCTCCCGGTATGCTCTCCGTTGGAAAAGAGAAAGTAAAAAATAAAGATTTGGACCATACTATTGAGATGGTCGTTGGCGATAGTGAAAACCTAAGTTTTGAAGACAATACTTTTGACGCCGTTACCGTATCTTTTGGGGTGCGTAATTTTGAGACCTTAACCACAGGAATGGCCGAAATACTACGTGTTTTAAAGCCAAATGGAACCTTGGTTATCCTGGAAACCTCCGTACCCACCAAAACCCCATATAAACAAGGGTACCGTTTTTACACCAAAAACATTCTTCCATTAATAGGAAAACTTTTCTCCAAGGACAATTCCGCTTACGGTTATTTAAGTGAATCTGCCTCGGTTTTTCCACATGGTGAAAAGTTCAACAATATTTTACGGGAAATTGGGTTTATAGATGTAACGAACAAACCTCAAACATTTGGGGTGGCATCTATCTATATTGCAAAAAAGTCCGCTTAAGGAAATTAAAATTTGCTTTATGAATTAATTGCTTTACAATCGTAAACCAGGATATATGAAGATATGGTTTTTTATACCCGTATTGGTATTGATGACAACAACTTCGTTAAGTGCCCAATTTAACGAAAACCCTATACTAAACAAGCAGAACGAAGACAAAAAGTTCTTGAACTGGGGCTATTTCCTAGGATTGAACCAATATGACTTTAAGTTTGAATACAAAGAAAATGCACCTGATATTCTAGTTAGCAAAAGTTTTGGTTTCAACGTGGGACTTATAGGAGAAATGCGTTTGAACGATCATTTGGACTTGCGTTTTGAACCCGGACTTCATTATGGTTCTAGATTGTTGGGTTTTCCGGGATTTGACGAGGAACGCGATGCCATTAGGGAAGTAAAATCAACTTACATCAATTTTCCTATCCTATTAAAGGCGAGCGCCAAAAGATTTGGAAACTGGAAACCTTTTGTTATTGGCGGGGGCTCTAGAAGCTTAAACCTTGGTAGCAACGAAGAAAGTTTGGACGATAATAGCTCTGGTACCTTTAGAATGAAAAAATGGGTCTACAATTACGAACTAGGTTTTGGTATTGATTTTTATTTGGAATACTTTAAATTCACCCCATCTATCCGTGGCGTATTTGCCATAACCGATGAACTGGTACCGGACCTTGACCCCAACAGCCCGTGGACGGGAAATATTGAATCCATGAAAACTCGCGGCATCTTCATCAATTTTACCTTCGAATAGACATTTGAAATTAGTAAAAGTCAAAAAAAAAGTAATGGTTTACACCCCACTACTTTCTTATTTCATGTAATAAAATTGCCGTTGCGGAAGCTACATTTAAACTTTCCGTAGTTTGGTTACCAAATTGCGGTATGGCTATTTTGTCTGTACACAATTCAGTAACTCTACTTGAAATACCCTTGCCTTCGTTTCCCATGACCATAATTCCTTTTTTAGGCAATGAATAGGTATTGATATTGGACCCATCCATAAAAGTGCCATAAACGGGCAGGTCTGTTGATCTTAAAAAGGAATCCAAATCTACATAATGTACGTTAACCCTGGCAATAGATCCCATAGTGGCCTGTAGAACCTTGGCATTGTAGCAATCCACGGTATCCAACGAACAGACTATATCCGTTACCCCAAACCAATCGCACAAACGTATGATAGTCCCTAAGTTACCCGGATCCTGTACGCCATCTAACACCATAATCCAGTCAGACAGAATATCCATTTCTTTTTTTGGGATGTGAAAAACCCCTAAATACCCATTGGGGTTCTTTAAACTACTGATCAGTGCCAATTCTTTTGCAGAAATTAAATTGACCCTACTGTCTCCCAAGTTAAGCTCATTGGGTGCCGTTGCAAAAATTCCGTAGCATTTAAAATTAGAGCCCACCAATTCCTCAACGGACTTTTTTCCTTCAATAACAAACAGCCCGTGTTCATTTCGGTACTTTTTTTGCTGTAGACTTTTGATAAGTTTCAATTCACTTTTGACAACCATACAAATAATGTATTTTTGATTTCTATGAGGACGGCACTTTGCTCCAAAAACAACATGGCTAAATTAAGCTTATTATCCCTACTGGCAATAGTCTTGCTATCCTGCAACTCACTTAAAAAAGTAGAGGAAGATGAATATTTGGTGACCAAAAACCTAATTTATGCAGATTCTGTAAAAATTAATAATGAAGAACTGGAAAGTCTCATATACCAAAAACCAAATTCTACAGTTTTAGGCTACCCTCTGCGACTTAATTTATACAATCTCGCCAAAGAAAACCCAGATTCATCGTACAATGCATGGTTAAATAATAAGGAAAATAGAAAAAAAAGACTAGAAAAACTCTTGTCCACCAAGCAAGTAAACCGTTTGGGAGAATCCTTTCTGGTCAAAGGCTTAAGCGAATGGCTAAAGGATATAGGTGAAGCACCAACAATACTGGACACCACAAGAACACGCCTGAGCCTTGCGAGGCTTAGCGCCTATTACCAAGGTAAAGGGTATTTTACAAATAATACCAGCTATGTAATCGATACCACCAAAAACAAAAGAAAAGCCAAGGTCAATTATCAAGTATCCCTTGGGGAACCCTATATAATAGACTCGCTTTCCAACGATATTTCTTCTACGGCAATTGATTCGCTTTATTTTTTAAATTCCGCTAATTCATTGGTCAAAGAGGGTCAACAGTTTGATTTGGCCAATTTTAATATGGAACGGGAGCGACTAACCGGAATATTCAGAAACAGTGGTATACGCAACTTTCAGGAAAGCTCCATAACATTTGATATTGTTAGGGACACCGTTAAATCTGCGGATGACCAGAAAATGAACATTACCCTTAACATAGGCGATCTAAAAATAAGAGGCGAAAATGAAGTGACTACATCTGCCTACAAGGTAGAAAAGATCAACAAAATTAATATTTACACTGATTATTTATCGACTTCAACTTTAGATTCCATCAACATTATTGAGTATGGGGACTATACCATCCACTACTCCCCCAATTTTGACATTAAGCCAAAAACATTGGCCAATGCCATATTTTTTAAAAAGGACAGTATTTACCGTGATGTTGATAAAATACGCACCTCAAGACAACTCAATGCCTTAAACATATTTAAGTATCCCAATATTATTTTTGAAGCGGATAGTCTGGGAAATAAAGTAAATACCAATATTTATTTGGCACCCAAACCCAAATATTCACTGGGAACCAATTTTGAAGTAAGCAGATCTAACCTGAGAAGATTAGGTGTGGGGCTTGGAACCACCTTACTTATACGGAATATTTTTAAAGGGGCAGAAAATTTAAGTATCTCTGCAGATGGTGCTTATGGCTTATTAAGTAACAATACTTTTGAAGCCAACTATTTTTCAGAATTTGGGGGCGATATTACGTTAGATTTTCCACGTATCTGGTTTCCCTTTATCAATACGTCCAAATTAATTCCCAATTATACCCTGCCAAAGACCCGTATTGCCATTGGCACCAGTTTTCAGAACAATATAGGTCTTGACAAACAGACGTTCAACAATGTATTGGGTTACAATTGGGTCCCCAGTGATTTTGTTAACCATAATGTAGAATTACTTAATATACAATTTGTTAGAAATGTGAACAGCAATAGGTTTTTCAATGTATACCGAAATACCTTTGAACGTTTGGACGATATTGCAGATAGATATGAAACCGAACCTGAACTGGCAGAATTTTTTGAATCTGACTCTGACCCGGATGACCCCACATTAATCATCCCATCAGGAACGACAGGTTTTATCGATGCTGTGGAAAACGGAATCATTGCCACCTCAACAACGGACTTTAACGATGTCACTAGGCTAGAGGAAAGAAGAAAAAGATTAACGGACAACAACCTCATCTTTGCTACCAACTACACCTTTAACAAAACCAATAGGGAGGGTATTGTGGATAATAGTTTTTATCAATTTAGGTGGAAACTAGAAAGTGCCGGCAATCTGCTGTCCGCCTTTTCGAACTTTATTCCTTTCAACAAAAATGACGATGAGCAATTATTGGTATTTGGCGTGCCGTTTTCACAATATATCAAGAATGAGTTCGAATATGTTAAATATTGGGACCTCTCCCGCTCCAACGTTTTGGCCACTAGGGCATTTTTCGGCATTGCCATACCCTACGGAAATTCTGACAACATTCCTTTTGTACGAAGTTATTTTGCAGGTGGATCTAATGATAACCGTGCTTGGTTCCCCTATTCCCTAGGTCCAGGAAGTGTTTCGGCAGTCAATGATTTTAACGAGGCCAATCTAAAATTGGCGCTAAACCTAGAATATAGGTTTCCTATTGTAGGCGATATCAATGGTGCTATTTTTGCGGATGCGGGAAATATCTGGAACGTATTTGACAATGTAGAGGATTCCAATGCCACTTTTGACAGTTTTGCATCGTTAAAGGACATTGCACTGGGCACGGGCCTTGGCTTACGTTATGATTTTACATATTTCCTGTTCCGTTTGGATTTAGGCTTTAAAACCTATAACCCTGCTGAAATACAGTCAGAAAGATGGTTCAAAGATTACAATTTTGCCAATGCCGTTTTACAAATAGGCATTAACTATCCCTTTTAAATATAATTGTTTTATTACTTTTGTTTTTCATTTTTTAAGAAACTAAAAGACCACTCAATTATGGCTCACAATATCAAACCGGGAGTAGCTACCGGAGACGAAGTTCAAGCAATATTCAATTACGCAAAGGAAAAGGGTTTTGCTTTGCCAGCCGTTAACGTTATTGGTTCAAACACCATTAATGCCGTTCTGGAAACCGCAGCAACCTTAAATTCTCCCGTAATTATACAATTCTCCAATGGTGGAGCACAGTTCAACGCTGGCAAGGGACTTTCTAACGAAGGCCAAAAAGCAGCTATACAAGGTGCAATTGCCGGAGCAAAGCATGTACACCAATTGGCAGAAGCTTATGGTGCTGTAGTAATCCTACATACGGATCACTGTGCCAAAAAATTATTGCCTTGGATAGACGGACTATTGGATGCCAGTGAAAAGCATTATGCAGAAACCGGAAAATCACTTTTCAGCTCACACATGATAGACCTTTCAGAAGAACCATTGGAAGAGAACATAGAAATCTGTAAAGGATATTTGGAGCGCATGAGCAAAATGGGAATGACCTTGGAAATTGAATTAGGTATCACAGGCGGTGAAGAAGATGGTGTCGACAATTCAGATGTTGATGATTCCAAACTTTATACACAACCGGAAGAAGTAGCTTACGCCTATGAAGAACTTTCAAAGGTCAGTCCAAAATTCACCATAGCAGCAGCTTTTGGAAACGTTCATGGCGTATATAAGCCTGGTAACGTAAAGTTGACCCCAAAAATCCTTTTGAATTCACAAGAGTTTATATCTAAAAAATACAATGTAGGACATAACCATATTGACTTTGTTTTCCATGGTGGTTCCGGTTCTACCGTAGAGGAAATAAGGGAAGGTATTAGCTATGGTGTTATTAAGATGAATATAGATACAGATTTGCAATATGCATTTTTAGCAGGTGTTCGTGACTATGTTCAAGATAACAACGAATACTTACAGGCACAGATCGGTAACCCTAAAGGTGCGGACGAGCCAAATAAAAAATTCTATGATCCAAGAGTTTGGTTAAGAAAAGGGGAAATTACCTTTGTAGAGCGTTTAAAGAAAGCGTTTGAAGATTTAAATAACGTTAATACGCTATAACCAACATTAAGGTAACTTATAAATGGATGATATGACGGCTTGGTTTAAGAGAAAGGAAAAAGGAATACAGACTTCTACGGAAGAGAAGAAAGACACACCAAAAGGCCTGTGGTACAAATCTCCCACAGGTAAAATTGTGGAGTCAGAAGATTTGGCCAAAAATTTTTACGTAAGTCCAGAAGATGATTACCATGTAAGGATTGGTAGTAAGGAATATTTTGAAATCTTATTTGACAACAACAAATTTACCGAGCTTGACGCCAAATTGACCTCAAAGGACCCATTAAAGTTCGAGGATACCAAAAAATACGCGGAACGTTTAAAGGCGGCACAGAAAAAAACCGGCTTAAAGGATGCGGTCAGAACAGGATATGGCAAATCTCTAGGAAAAGATTTAGTGGTTTGCTGTATGGACTTTAAGTTCATTGGTGGATCAATGGGTAGCGTTGTTGGAGAGAAAATTGCAAGAGGTATAGATTATGCCATTAAAAAGAAGGTACCCTTTATGATGATTTCAAAATCTGGTGGTGCACGTATGATGGAAGCCGCGCTTTCATTAATGCAACTAGCAAAGACATCGGCCAAATTAGCCCAATTATCAGAAGCCGGACTACCGTATATTTCCTTATGTACCGATCCAACAACAGGGGGTACAACGGCATCATATGCCATGCTTGGCGACATTAATATTGCAGAGCCGGGCGCATTGATCGGATTTGCAGGCCCACGTATTGTCAAGGATACTACAGGGAAAGAACTTCCCGAAGGCTTTCAGTCCTCTGAGTTTTTATTGGAGCACGGGTTCTTGGATTTTATCTCGCATAGAAAGGACCTTAAAAGAAAAATTAACCTTTATATAGATTTGATACAAAACAATCCGGTAAGAAAAGAAGCGTAATCCTATGTTTTCTTTTTAAAAAGTTCTCAGATTTCAAAAAAAGAGTATCTTTGCGCCCTGATTGAAAATCAATCAACATACATAAAAATCATTTAAAACAATATTGGAATGTATTTATCTAAAGAAGTAAAGGCCGAAATTTTTAAAAAATACGGCGGTAGTGCAGAGAACACTGGCTCTACGGAAGGACAGATTGCTTTGTTTACTCACCGTATCAACCATTTAACCGGTCACTTGAAAAAAAATCACAAAGACTACAACACTGAGCGTTCACTTGTAAAACTAGTGGGTAAGAGAAGAAGTCTTCTTGATTATATGATCAAAAATGATATTGTAAAATACAGAGAGCTTATTAAAGAGCTTGGTATTAGAAAATAATAATGCAAAAGGGGATAGGCAACTATCCCCTTTTTTTAAGATTACTCCGTGCCTTGGGAGATTACACCTATCATTGGTAAAGGCGAACACAAAAAGCTACACACGGTTTTTCATTGGTCAACACAACAACACAACAACTCCGACCAGAGAAGATTAAGTCGGAAAGACCATTGTTTAACAAATCTGTCATGCACAGATTTTAATCGAATTTTATGATTCCAAAAGTATTTAAAGAGGTCATTGACCTTGGTGACGGTAGGGAAATCTCTATTGAAACCGGTAAATTGGCAAAGCAGGCCCATGGTTCTGTTGTTGTACAATCTGGAAAATGTATGTTATTATGTACAGTTGTTTCCAATTACAAACAAAGTGATGTGGACTTTCTTCCACTTACGGTAGATTACCGTGAAAAATTTGCGGCCGCAGGTCGTTACCCTGGTGGTTTCTTTAAAAGAGAAGCTAGACCAAGTGATGGTGAAGTATTGACTATGCGTTTAGTAGATCGCGTATTACGTCCACTTTTTCCTAAGGATTATCATGCCGAGACCCAGGTAATGATCCAATTAATGTCACATGATCCGGAAGTTATGCCAGATGCTATGGCAGGACTAGCCGCTTCGGCAGCAATTCAACTTTCAGATTTCCCGTTTGAATGTGCCATTTCTGAAGTAAGGGTAGGTAGACTTAACGGAAAATTCATCATTAACCCCTCTTTGTCCCAATTGGCAGAGTGTGATATTGATATGGTTATTGGTGCTTCTGCCGATTCTGTAATGATGGTTGAAGGTGAAATGGATGAAATTTCCGAAGAGGAAATGACAGAAGCCATTAAATTTGCCCATGAGGCCATTAAAGTACAATGTGCCGCACAAATTAGATTGGCCGAAGCTTTTGGCAAAAAAGAAGTACGTGAGTACGAGCCGGAAAGAGAAGATGAGGAGCTAGCCAAAAAAATTCATGATATGGCGTACGATAAGGTTTATGCAGTAGCAAAGGCCGGATCCGCAAAGCATGAAAGAAGTGCTTCATTTAGTGAGATAAAAGATGAAATCACCGCTTCTTTTACCGAAGAGGAACAAGCAGACTATGGTTCGTTGATTTCCAAATATTACTATAAGGCGGAAAAAGCTGCCGTAAGAGACCTTACATTAAACGAAGGGTTGCGTTTAGATGGCCGTAAGACCACTGACATCAGACCAATTTGGTGTGAGGTGGACTACTTACCATCAACCCACGGTTCTGCAATCTTTACCAGGGGAGAAACCCAAGCTTTGGCAACGGTAACACTAGGAACATCTAGAGATGCCAACCAAATAGACATGCCATCACAAGAAGGTGAAGAGCGTTTTTACCTTCATTATAATTTCCCTCCATTCTCAACAGGTGAAGCAAGACCAATTCGTGGTACTTCACGTAGGGAAGTTGGTCACGGAAATTTGGCACAACGTGCATTAAAAGGTATGGTTCCTGAAGATTGCCCATACACGGTAAGAGTTGTTTCAGAAGTGCTGGAATCTAACGGTTCTTCCTCTATGGCAACGGTTTGTTCCGGAACTATGGCATTAATGGATGCCGGTGTACAATTGAAAAAACCAGTTTCCGGTATTGCTATGGGATTGATATCCGATGCATCAACCGGCAAATATGCGGTTCTTTCAGATATCTTAGGTGATGAAGATCATTTAGGAGATATGGATTTTAAAGTTACGGGTACCGCAGATGGAATTACCGCTTGCCAAATGGATATCAAAGTAAAAGGTTTGTCCTATGAAATTTTAGTAAATGCATTAAAACAAGCAAGGGATGGCCGTTTACACATTTTGGAAAAATTGACCGATACCATCGCTGCACCGAATGCTGACGTAAAAGAGCATTCACCAAAAATGATTACCAGAAGAATTCCTAACGAATTCATTGGAGCATTGATCGGACCAGGCGGAAAGGTTATCCAGGAAATGCAAAAAGAAACAGAAACAACGATCGTTATCAACGAAGATCCAGTTACCGAAGAAGGTATCGTGGAAATATTAGGTGTTGGTAATGAAGGCATTAATGCCGTAATGGCAAAAATTGATGCTTTGTTGTTCAAACCAGAAGTTGGTAGCGTATACGAAGTCAAAGTCATTAAAATGTTAGATTTTGGTGCCGTAGTGGAGTATATTGATGCTCCTGGCAACGAAGTACTACTTCATGTTTCCGAATTGGCTTGGGAAAGAACTGAAAACGTGAGCGATGTTGTTAACATGGGCGATGTTTTCGATGTTAAATATTTTGGCATAGACCCAAGAACAAGAAAGGAAAAAGTATCTCGTAAAGCACTTTTACCAAAACCGGAAGGTTTTAAGGAAAGACCGCCACGTGACGATAAGCGTAGAGATGACCGCCGTGGAAACGACCGTAATCGCGATCGTGACAGAAAGCCAAGAAGGGATTAATCTTCTTAAGTTTATAAAAAAAGGCCTTAACATTTAATGTTGGGGCTTTTTTTATGCATTTCAACGGAAAAATCAATTTTTTTTTACCCTTTTGTAACATTCATAAGTTTTTTACGTATAAGTATATGCAGTCTATGCAATTTGAACTTAATTTATTTTAATGAGACAGCTTAAGATTACAAAACAGGTCACCAATAGGGAGACCGCATCTTTGGACAAGTACTTACAAGAAATTGGAAAGGTAGACTTGATTACCGCTGATGAAGAAGTAGAGTTGGCACAACAGATCAAGGCAGGCGACCAGGTCGCTCTTGAAAAACTTACAAAAGCCAACCTCAGATTCGTGGTTTCAGTTGCTAAACAGTACCAAAACCAAGGCCTTACTTTACCAGATTTGATTAACGAGGGCAACCTTGGGTTAATTAAAGCTGCACAGCGTTTTGACGAAACGCGGGGATTTAAATTTATCTCCTACGCCGTATGGTGGATCCGTCAATCTATATTACAAGCTTTGGCAGAACAATCCCGTATCGTTCGTTTGCCATTGAACAAAATTGGTTCGATTAATAAGATTAACAAAACTTTTGCCTTTCTAGAGCAAGCGCACGAAAGAATGCCTTCTCCAGAAGAAATTGCAAAGGAATTGGATATGACCGTTGAGGATGTTAAACAATCCTTGAAAAATTCCGGTAGGCACGTTTCTATGGATGCTCCACTTATAGATGGTGAAGATTCTAACCTTTATGATGTTCTTCGTAGTGGTGAGTCTCCTAACCCAGATAGGGAATTGCTTCACGAATCATTACGTACCGAGATTGAACGTGCTTTAGAGACATTGACTCCACGCGAGGCAGATGTTATACGTTTGTATTTTGGTCTTGCCGGCCAACATTCCATGACTTTGGAGGAAATTGGTGAAACATTTGACCTTACAAGAGAACGTGTGCGCCAAATTAAGGAAAAGGCGATCAGAAGATTAAAGCATACTTCCAGAAGTAAAATATTAAAAACGTATTTGGGTTAAAAATTCAATACATTTAAGTTATAAAAATTACAGGTTAAATATTCCTTAAATTGGTAATATGGCATATTAATTGTAATTTTAACGGTAACAACAGTTTATCATGACTGTTCGTTTTTTGATTGATGAATAAACTCCGGCTGATTACCGGAGTTTTTTCATTTAAGACGCATTCATCTTCAAAAAATTTAGCAAATGCTTACTCTACTACGACCCAAAATAATCTTCTTATATTAGGGTATTGACATTCTATGAAATGAAATTTATTGTACCGACACTTATGCTAATGGGCTTTATGCTATTCAACTCCTGCGATAACAAAACATCCTATACCAATTTTAATGACTATCCTACCCCCGTAAATGAAAATCTTTGGATTCAATATACACCCAGTTCTACCCTTTTTAAAATCTGGTCACCCACTGCCCAAGAAGTTATATTACGCTTATACAAGAGCGGTAACTCTTCCAAAGCATTATCACAACATCAACTATTGAGCGGAAACAATGGCATTTGGCAGAAAGAAATCAATGGAAATTTAGATGGCGTATACTATACTTACCAAGTAAAAATAAAGGGAGCATGGTTGGCGGAAACCCCTGGAATTTATGCCCAAGCGGTTGGCGTCAACGGAAAAAGGGCCATGATTTTGGATATAAAAACCACCAACCCCAAAAATTGGGAATTGGACCAAGGCCCTAAATTAAACCACCCCAATGAAGCCATAATTTATGAAATGCATTTGCGCGATCTTACTATACTGGCCCAGTCTGGTGTAACAAACCGTGGTACCTATACCGGTGCTACGGAAATTGGCACCAAAAACCCACAAAACAGGTCTACGGGATTAGACCATATTAAGGAATTGGGTGTTACACATGTGCATCTTTTACCCACTTTTGACCACTATTCTATTGATGAAAGCCAATTAGATAAGCCACAGTACAATTGGGGATATGACCCTAATAACTACAATGTACCGGAAGGTTCGTTCTCAACCGACCCTTATCGTGGAGAAGTACGTATTGCCGAGTTCAAACAAATGGTCAAAAACTTTCATGATCAAAATATAGGTGTTATCATGGATGTTGTTTACAACCACACCGGCAAGACCACTACCTCTAATTTTAATTTGGAAGTTCCAGATTACTATTATCGTCAATGGCAAGACGGCACTTATGCAGACGCAGCAGCTTGTGGCAACGAAACAGCATCGGAAAGAGCAATGATGAGAAAATTCATGTTGGCTTCCATAAAATTCTGGATCAAGGAATATCATATTGACGGATTTAGATTTGACCTTATGGGAATTCATGATATTGAAACCATGAACCAAATTGCTCAAGAAGCAAGAAAAATAAATCCTAATATTATTATTTATGGAGAAGGATGGACAGCAAAAGAATCGCCATTACCCTATGAGCAAAGAGCCTTAAAAAAGCATATGCAGCAATTGCCCCACATTGCAGCATTTAACGACGACCTACGTGATGCGTTAAAAGGTTCTGTTTTTGATGATAAAAGTTTAGGTTTTGTCAACGGTGCCTTAAATACCGAAGAGTCCATAAAATTTGGCATAGTAGGGGCTATTTCACATCCACAGATTAATTATTCCAAGGTCAATTATTCAGATGCCCCCTACACACTTGCACCTTGGCAATCAATAAACTACGTTTCCTGTCATGATAACCACACACTTTTTGATAAGTTGAAAATTTCAAGGCCCAAGGCTGGTATGGACGAACTTATTGCCATGGACAAATTGGCAAATGCCATAGTATTGACTTCACAAGGAACTCCATTTTTACACGCCGGTTCAGAAATGTTGCGCACCAAAAAAGGAGCACATAACTCCTATAACCTTCCGGATAGCATCAACCAATTGGATTGGGACAGAAAACAAGAATTTGAAGATGTATTTGAATATTATAAAAACCTTATTCAACTACGTAAAGCACATCCCGCATTTGCCATGAAAAATGCCAATGAGGTACGCGATCATTTAAAATTCCATCAAATAGGACATCAACTTGTATCCTTTACGCTGGAAAATAATGCCAATGGTGATTACTGGAACACTATTTTAGTAGTATATAATGCATCGGCCAAAAAAATAAATTATAAACTAGACGGAATTTGGCAGCAAGCGGTGTCCGGTAGTACCTTTGACCTTAAAGGTTCACAAATTATAAAGGGCACTATTGATATTCCGGCAATGTCCATGTATATTGCTTTTAAACAATAATATTAGCCTTATTAACAACCATATTTCATGAGCTCAGATTCTCAACCCAACAACCCACTTCACGGTGTAAAATTGGTGACCATATTGGAAAAACTTACCGAAAAATATTCATGGGAAGATTTGGCAGGTCAAGTGAACATCAATTGTTTTAAGAAAGACCCCTCAATAAAATCAAGTTTAAAATTTTTGCGTAGGACACCTTGGGCCAGGGAAAAAGTAGAACAATTATATTTACAATCCTTTAAAAAAAAATGAGCTTTAACATAGTCCTTATTGAGCCTGAAATACCAAATAATACCGGTAATATAGGCAGACTAGCTTTGGGCACAGGTTCCACATTGCACCTAGTAAAACCTTTTGGCTTTGAGCTCAATGACAAAAGATTAAAACGGGCGGGACTAGATTATTGGCAACATTTAAACGTCATAATCTATGAAAACCAACAGGAATTTTTTGAGCACAACAAGGATAAAAAAATGATTTTCTTTTCTGCCTCGGCAACTAAATATCATTGGGAAATAGATTACTATGATGACATGTTCTTGATCTTTGGCAAGGAATCAGTGGGCCTGCCAAAACCATTGTTACAACAATATACAGAGCATACCGTAAAAATACCTTTGTATAGCGAACATATTAGAAGCCTTAACCTGGCCAATGCAGTTGCCGTTTCAATTTATGAAGGTTTACGACAATTAGGCCACTAAATTATAGGGTTACTTTGTATATTTAAGTGTAAAATATACAAGACCATGACCAAAACGACCAACCGTCTTTTTTATCTCCTTTTTGTTTTCCTATTTCTGGGGTGCAACGTAGAAGAAAAGAATACAAAAGAGCAGCAAGAGATTTCGTTCACAATTCCCGACGGTTTTGAGCTTGAAGAAATTTATCACCCTAGCGACCATGAACAGGGGTCTTGGGTTGCGCTGGCACAAGGTGAACACAATCAAATGTTTGCTTGTGATCAGTATGGGGAAATCTATCAGTTCACCATCCCGGAAAAAGGTGATAAACTAGACCCAAAGAATATAATTCCTTTAGCACTGAACATTGGAGAAGCACATGGAATGTTATGGGCATTTAACAGTCTATACGTAGCCGTAAACAAAAGATGGAAAGATGATGTTCCGGATGATCAAGAAAAAGGAAGCGGAATTTATCGGATAACGGACCAAGATAATGACGGTAGGTTGGACACGGTTACCATGTTACTTCGTTTAGAGGGTAGCGGTGAACACGGGCCCCATAGCTTTACGCTTTCACCAGATGGTAGCGAAATCTACTTTATTGCTGGCAACCATACCTTAATTCCTGATAAGGTCAAAAAAAACAGCCGTATTCCTACCAATTGGGGCGAGGATAATTTATTCACTCCTTTTCTTGACGCCCGCGGCCATGCTAACGATGTAAAGGCACCAGGCGCATGGATTACCAAATTCAATGAGGACGGCAGCTCCTGGGAACTCATTTCCGTAGGTTACAGAAATCCTTTTGATCTGGCCTTCAATGCCGATGGGGAACTGTTCACCTATGATGCCGATATGGAATGGGACATTGGTATGCCTTGGTATAGACCTACTAGAATCTGCCATGTCACCAGTGCTAGCGAATATGGTTGGAGAACAGGTTCAGGTAAATGGCCTTCTTATTATCCTGACAATCTTCCTGCCGTACATAATTTGGAACAGGGTTCACCTACTGCCGTACTATCTACTTCAACATTAAATTTTCCTGAAAAATATACCAATGGACTTCTAGCAATGGATTGGAGTTTTGGTACCGTATACTTTATAGACCTAAAACCAAAAGGAAGTTCATACGAAGCTAAAAGGGAAGAATTTCTATCTGGCACTCCATTACCGTTAACCGATATGATTGCCGGCAATGACGGTAACGTCTATTTTGCCACTGGGGGAAGACGGTTAGATTCGCGCTTATATAGATTAAGTTATACCAAAGAGACAATCGTCCAGAACAATCCTAAGAATACGGATGGGACAGCGGCACGTAATCTTCGCAAGGAACTGGAAAAATATCATGGCGTAGCTTCGTTGAAAGGTACAGAGTTGGCTTGGGACAATTTGGATCATCCAGACCGTTTTATACGGTATGCCGCCAGAATAGTATTAGAGCACCAACCTTTGGAAACTTGGTTACCAACATTTAAAAATGAAACAAATACTCGCAAAATCATTGAAGCTAGTATTGCTTTAAGCCACAAAGGCCTTACCGAACATCAATCCTTAGTATTGAACAAATTACAGGGTATAACGCTGCCAGACCTTGACAATAGCACGCTATTGGATGCCTTAAGGGCTTATTCCATAAACTTTATTAGATCAGGTAAACCAGACAATAGAGACCAACAAAGTTTGGTCCGCACCTTAGCGCCCTTATTTCCTGCTAGTTCAAATGCCGTAAGCAAAGAACTGGCCCAACTTCTATTATTCTTGGACGAAAAAAATACAGTTAAAAAACTCGAGGAACGGTTAGAATTCCATACCGCACAAAAAACCGTAACCGAAGGGGTGGAAATGCTTTCTGAAGAAGCTACGTTGCGCAGTGAAGAATATGGCCCTTTGATCAGGGACGTCATCTCTAAAATGCCACCAAGCGAAGCTATATTTTATGGAATGTTATTGAGCAATGCAAAAGAAGGTTGGAACAAGGATTTAAGAACACGCTATTTTTCCTGGTATTTTGATGTACTTGGTTCAAATGGCGGTAGAAGCTTTAAGGCGTATATGGAAAATGTACGCCAACGGGCCATGGTCCATGTACCAAAGGAAGATTGGGATTATTTTCAAGAAATTTCAGGTGTCTATTCCCCATCTAGTGCAGTTGCAGAAATTCCCCAACCTATTGGACCCGGAAAAATATACACAGGTGAGGATATGGGAGATATTGTTTGGGGAGGCTTGGACAATTATAAAGGCAATATTGAAAATGGCAAAAGGGCATTTGCCGCAGCAACGTGTATTCTATGCCATAGAATGCGTGGCGAAGGAGGTGCGGCTGGTCCAGACCTAACACAGGCTCATAGCAAATTCAGTACCTATGATTTGTTTTTTGCTATTTATAGTCCAAATGATGAGATTTCCGACCAATATGCAAACACGCTATTCCATTTAAACGACAATACCAAGATTGCCGGTAGAGTTAAATCTGAAGTTGGCGACTCTATAGTCATTTTACCTAATCCGTTCAATGAAAATTATACCATTGGCATCGCCAAAAGTAATATTGTAAAAAAAGAGCTTTCACCTGTTTCCCCAATGCCTCCGGGATTATTGAACAGATTGAACAAACAAGAAGTTGCGGATTTATTCGCCTATATCATCTCAGGTGGAGATTCCACTCATGAAATCTATAATGTCGACAATAATGATTAAATCCAGCGTTTTCCAAAGGGTCATTTTCCGCTTCAGTTCCTTAATTTCTAAATTAAAATGTTTATGTCAATTACCTACAATCTTTGTCCTCATGCTATTGGTATTGAACATTCATTGCAAGACCGAAAAAAAGACCGAAAACATCCAAATTAAAAATATACAGGACCAAGCCCAAACTTTTACCACTCCTTTGGGCAAGGAATTCAAGATTGAAAACCCATCCCAAAAAATATTGGACCAATACACTGAAGCTAAAGCTACCTACGAAAAATATCCGGACAGCATAGAAGCAATAATATGGTACGGTAGGAGAACGGCCTATCTTGGCCATTATGATGATGCCATTACCGTTTATTCCAAGGGCATAGCACAATTTCCCAATGAACCTAGATTATATAGGCATCGCGGTCATAGGTATATCTCCGTTCGTAAATTTGATGAAGCCATAGCGGATTTGGAGTATGCCGGTAAATTAATTGATGGGACAGTGAATACCATTGAACCGGATGGGATGCCCAATGCCAAAAATATTCCCGTAAGTACGCTACATGGCAATATATGGTATCACTTAGGACTTGCCTATTACTTAAAACATGATTATGAAAAAGCATTTGATGCCTATGTGAAATGTAGAAAATCCGGCACATTACCGGATAATATTGTTTCTAGTACCCATTGGCTATATATGATTCAACGCAGATTAGGAAACAAAGAATTGGCCAATGAAATGTTAAGACCAATTACCCCACATATGGATGTCATTGAAAATCAGAGTTATTATCGACTATGCAAACTCTATAAGAATATGGTTCCTGTAGATTCCTTACTACAAATTGGTACAGGAAGCCCGACTAACGATGCAGTTTCCTACGGGGTAGCCAATTGGTATTTCTATAATGGGGATAAGAAAACGGCCAAAAAACTAATGACTGACCTAGTAGAGAGTTCCGCATGGAGTTCATTTGGATATATTGCTGCCGAAAGTGACCTTTTACATTATTTTCAAAAGTGATTACATTATTCTAGGAGAACTCAAATCCTTACTTTTGTATGAACGTTTAACCCATAGAAAATGAGCAAGACATTAATAGCCCCCTCACTTCTGGCAGCAGATTTCGGTAATTTACAACGAGATGTGGAAATGGTGAATGCAAGTGAAGCAGACTGGCATCATATTGATGTTATGGATGGGGTATTTGTCCCCAATATTTCTTACGGTATGCCTGTATTAAAAGCAATTCAACAACACGCTACAAAACCGTTGGATGTTCATTTAATGATTGTGGATCCTGACCGCTATATTGAGGAATTTGCCCGCTTAGGAGCGGCACACTTGACCGTTCACTATGAAGCTTGTCCACATCTGCACAGAACCCTTCAAGCAATTAAATCCCATGGTATGAAAGCTGGGGTAGCCATTAACCCCCATACCAACGTGCAACTGTTGGAAGACACCATCAAGGATATTGATATTGTAATCATCATGAGCGTAAACCCCGGTTTTGGTGGTCAGTCGTTTATAGAAAACACCTATGATAAAATAAAGTCATTGAAAGCGTTGATCACCAAAAAAAATGCTTCTACATTAATAGAGATTGATGGTGGCGTTACTACAAATAATGCGCAGAAATTGGTAGATGCAGGTGCAGACATATTAGTGGCAGGGAGTTTTGTTTTTAAAAGTCAAGATCCCCAAGCAACCATAAAAGCGCTGAAGGGATGAAAACAGCATATGACCTTATCATCATTGGTGGCGGACCTATAGGAATTGCATGTGGATTGGAAGCCAAAAAAAACGGGCTGGATTACCTCATTTTAGAAAAAGGCCCTATAGTAAACTCTTTGTTTCATTATCCCACCAATATGCAATTTTTTTCTTCTTCTGAAAAATTGGAGATTGATGAAATACCTTTTATAAGTAAAGAGGCCAAACCCAAAAGGGATGAAGCTTTGGAATACTACAGACGTATCGTTACTTCTAACAAATTGAACATGCATTTGTTCGAAAAAGTAGAAAGTGTAAAGAAAGAAGCTAATACATTTACTATTATATCATCCAAAAACAAATACAACAGTAATCATATTGTATTGGCTACCGGATTTTACGACATCCCCAATCTATTGAACATTCCCGGGGAAAATTTAGACAAGGTTGCACACTATTATGACAACCCTCATTACTACTCCGGTCAAAAAGTTGCGGTAGTAGGGGCAAGCAATTCTGCTATTGACGCCGCACTTGAATGTTGGCGAAAAGGTGCTGAAGTCACATTGGTCATTCGTGGTGATGAAGTTGGGCAACGTGTAAAATATTGGGTAAGACCAGATATCATTAATAGAATTGAGGAAAGTAGCATTAAGGCATATTACAAATCTACACTTGTGCGTATTGAAGAACACTCAATAACACTTCAAGTAGAAGGTAAGGAAATAAGCATTGAAAATGATTTTGTACTGGCATTAACAGGTTACAAACCAAATTTCCACTTTTTGGAGATGTTGGGCGTCCACATCAGTGATGATGATAAAAAGCTGCCACAATATGACCCTGAAAGTATGGAAACCAATGTGGAAGGACTTTACTTGGCGGGCGTTATCTGTGGCGGTATGGAAACCCATAAATGGTTTATAGAAAACTCAAGGGTTCACGCCAAATTAATTGTTAAGGATATACTTTCAAAACAATCCGTGTAATTTCTAATTTTTAAAAAAAAGCATTGGCTATCAGTTAACCAATGCTTTTTTTAGTATAAAACTATTATTGCCATCCACCCCCTAAAGCTTCATATAAGTCTACTATAGACTGTAATCTGGCATACTTTGTTCCGGTAAGGTCAAGGTTGGTACTCAAAGTATTTTGTCTAGCATTCAAAACTTCCAAATAATTGGCCAAACCATTATCCAATAATTCTTGTGAATATTCCCTGGCCACGGTATATGCCTCATATTCTTTTTGTTTCACCTTAATTTTATCCAATGCCGCATTATAGGAATAAAGTGCATCTGAAACCTCTTTGGATGCATTGAGCAATGTATATTTAAACTGTAACTTGGCTTGTTCTTGGTTTGCTTTGGCAACTTCATACTGGGTCCTTATCTTTCTTCCGTTCAATAGTGGTTGGGTCAATCCCCCTACTATGGTGGTGAATAAGGAACTGGAATCAAACAACTTATCAAAATCCAAGCTTTGGAGTCCGCCGTTAGCGGTCAAGGTCAGTGAAGGGTAGAAATTACTACGCGCCACATTGCTCAATTCAAAAGAATTTAACAATGCATACTCCGCGGCTATAACATCTGGTCTATTTGCCAAAAGTTCATATGGAACTCCTGTTTTTAAAGGAGTAGAAATTTTCTGTTCATCTAAACTGCTACGGGCAATATCCTTAGGCTCACTTCCCAGTAAAATGGACAAAGAATTTTCCAATAAACGTACATTGTTCTTTAAATCGATTAAAATTGCTTGGGCGGTATACAATTGGGCTTCGGTCTGCTTTACCCCAACTTCCGTAACATTTCCGGCCTCCTTTAAGGCTTTGGTAGTCTCCAAACCGCTTTCCCTGGTCGCTATGGTCAATTCAGTAATGGCAATCTGCTCATCCAGACTTAACAATTGATAATATAACGAAGCTATATTTGCTACCAATCTGCTCTTTACAGCCTTGTGCGCAGCTACAGATTGTAAATATGTAGCCTCATTGGCTCGTTTATTACTTCTTATTTTTCCCCAAATATCCGCTTCCCAAGACAATCCACCGCTTAATTGATATTGGTCCAATCTATCAAACTGTCCACCAAATTGACTATTGGCAGAAAGCTCATTGTGGGTATATTGTGCAGAAGCATTTAGCGTAGGCAAATAACCTGCCTTACCTTGCTTTAAATACGCCTCGGCAATCATAATTTGCTGAATGGCCTGCCTAATATCTATGTTATTGGTTAAGCCCTCTTCTATATACCCCTGCAATATTGGGTCCGTAAATAGCTGTTTCCAAGAAATGGCGGCTATAGAAACACTATCCTTTTGTAATGAATCGGTCCTAAAGTATTGGGCGTTCAACAATTCACTTTCCGGACGCTCATAAGTTTTCGCCGAAAAGCAGGATACCAATAATAACGGTAATATTATTACGCTTGTAATTCTTATAATCTTTGAAAATTTCATATGCTTACAATTATTCTGCATTTTCTAATTTGTTTGTACTTGGGGCTCCACTTACTTTTTCCTGTAACCATTGAAAAAGAATAAACAAAATGGGTATTACGAACACTCCCGTAACAGTTCCTATCAATAACCCGCCTACGGCTCCCGTACCGATAGACCTGTTGCCAGCGGCACCAACTCCATTTGCCAATACCAGCGGCATTAAACCGAGGATAAATGCAAACGAGGTCATTAAGATTGGACGCAATCGTGATTCTGCCCCCTGCATTGCTGCATCTACGATACTGATATCTTCACGTCTTCGCTGCAAAGCAAATTCTACGATCAAAATAGCATTCTTGGCCAATAGGCCCACAAGCATAATCAAGGCAATTTGAAAGTAAATATTGTTTTGAAGGCCTGCCAATTGAGTGGTAAAATATGCCCCAAACACCCCTAATGGTAGGGAAAGCAAAACCGAAAACGGGATGAGATAACTTTCATATTGTGCGGCCAATAAAAAGTACACAAATACCAAGGACAATAAAAAGATTGTCGTCGTCTGGTCACCTGCATTGACTTCTTCCCTTGTAAGACCTGAATAGGCAGTGGTATAATTTACGGGTAGGGTAGCCGCAACCTCTTCCACTGCCGCAATGGCATCACCGGTACTAAAACCAGGATTGGTGGCCGCGGTAATTTTGGTAGAGTTAAACAGATTGAACCGTGTAACAGATTGGGGACCGTATACCCTTTTCATAGTAATGAACTCCGTTATGGGTGTCATTACTCCTGCATTGGTCCTTACATACATTTGATCTAGATTGTCTATGCCTGCACGGTCTTCTGGCAATGCCTGCACATAGACCCTGTATTGTTTTCCAAACCTTGAAAAATCCGATGCAAAAATACTTCCTATATATCCTTGTAGTGTTGAAAAGATACTGCTTACGGAAACTCCCAATTCTTTGGCCCTGGGTACGTTAAGCTCTAGCTCATACTGTGGATATTTAGTGTTGAAGGATGATTGTGCATATTGTATCTCGGGACGCTGCATCAATTTGGTAATAAATTCCTGATTGGTTTTATCCAAATCCTCAAAACTACCACTGGACTGGTCCAACAAGTTTACCTCTACACCTGCGGAATTTCCAAAACCTGGAATACTAGGTGGTGCAAAGAAAATGATATTCGCTTCAGGGATGGTAGCCGCTGCCCCAAACATTTGTGCGGTAATATTCTGAATGGACAATGAATCTGCACTACGTTCGTCCCAATCCTGTAAACGAACAAATCCTAGACCATAATTACTTCCCGAACCCCCTAAAAAACTTCGGCCTTCAATTACAGAGCCTTCCAAAACGCCAGGTATTTGTTTTAACTTGGCATACAGTTCCTGGTTAACGGCATGGGTTCTATCTATGGATGAACCTGCAGGCAATTCTACATTGATAAATACAATGGCCCTATCCTCATCAGGTACAAATCCGGTTTTGACATTGCCAGATGACCACCAGATACCCACAACGGCCAAAATCAATATGACAGCGGTTACCCATTTATTCCTATATAAAAAATGTACCGCTTTACCATACTTTTGGGTAGTAGCCTTAAAACCGGCGTTAAATGCATCGAAGAATCGTTGTATAAAATTTTTGCTTTTTTCATGTTCCTCTTTATGCGGCTTTAACAAAAGGGCACACAATGCCGGTGACAACGTCAATGCATTTACTGCGGAAATCATAATAGCCACGATTAACGTTACCCCAAATTGCTCATAGAAAACCCCGGTAGGACCTTGTACAAAAGTTACCGGAATAAATACTGCAGCCATGACCAAGGTAATGGATATGATAGCTCCTGATATTTCGTTCATTGCCGTAATAGTGGCCTTTTTGGCATCCTGTGCCCCTTCATCCAATTTTGCGTGTACGGCTTCTACCACTACAATGGCATCATCTACCACAATACCTATGGCCAATACTAAAGCAAACAAGGTTAACAGGTTTACTGAATATCCAAAGAGATTTAAAAAGAAAAATGTACCTATAATGGACACGGGCACCGCTATTGCAGGAATTAAGGTGGACCTAAAATCCTGAAGGAAAATAAATACAACCAAGAATACCAATAAAAATGCCTCTATCAATGTACTGACCACTTTTTCTATAGATGCGTTCAAAAAATTGTTGGTATTATAGGGGATAAAGATTTCCATACCCTCTGGCATATTTTGCTCTATAATCTCCAATTTGTCCTCTATGGCATTGATAATGTCACTGGCATTGGAACCTTTGGTCTGGAAAATACCCAAATTCACTGCCGGATGACCGGAAGTCGTAGAACCGGATGCATAGGATTGTGCCCCTAATTCAATATCCGCAATATCCTCTAACCGTAAAAAACGTCCATTATCCAGTGCTTTTACGATAATATTGCTGTACTGTTCCTCGGTTTTAAAACGGCCGGAATACTTAATGGTGTAACTAAAGGCCTGTCCATCATTTTCACCCAACGAACCTGCCGCAGCTTCTAAACTTTGTTCATTCAACACAGCTGTTACATCTGATGGTATAAGTCCATAAGCAGCCAATTTTTCCGGTTGCAACCAAATACGCATGGCATAGTCCTTAGAGCCAAATACGTTTACATTACCTACTCCGTTAACACGTTGAAATTCAGGTATGACATTTATTTTTAAGTAATTCTGAATAAATGTTTCATCATAATCCGGATTACTGCTATAGAATGACAAAAACATTAATGCACTAGTCTGCTGCTTTTGTGTGGTTACCCCTGTCTGGATAACGGCTTGGGGTAAAAATGCATTTGCACGGGCCACCCTGTTCTGCACATTGACCGCCGCAATATCCGGGTCCACATCTTGGTCGAAAAATACATCAATGGATGCCGTACCACTATTGGTGGCCGTAGAGGTCAAATAGGTCATACCCTCTACCCCATTTATTTGCTCTTCCAACGGAATAATAACACTTTCCAATATGGTCTCTGCACTTGCACCGGGATAACTGGCACTTACGTTTATAGTGGGTGGTGCTATATCAGGATATTGGGTAATGGGCAAGGTATATAACCCTAACACTCCTAGAATTACGATAATAATGGATATTACCGTAGATAAAACGGGACGTTCTATAAATTTTTTTAACATGTTCTTTTGGTATTTGGGTATTTATCTAAATACTTTTTGCATTGGCGTGGCTATGCTATCAAAGACAACGGGTTGCGGTATGATTTTGGTTTCACCCCTGATCTTATCCACTCCTGTTGCCACTATTTCATCGCCCTTCTGTATTCCACCTTCCACTAAATAAAGATTATCCACAGCGGTTATAATAGAGATAGATGTAGAAACGGCCATACTATCCTTTTTGGATACCTTATATACATATGTACTTCCCTGGCGTTCAAATGTACTTTCCTTGGGAACTACCAATACATCCTTAAAACGTTTTGGTATCTGTATCTTGGCGCTATTGCCATTACTTAAAATTCTTGAAGGGTTTTTAAATTTGGCCCTGAACGTAATTGCACCAGTAGCTTCATCTACTTGGGAATTTATAGTCTCAATAGTTCCTTCTTCATCATAAACACGACCATTGGCCAAAACCAGCTTAACCTTAGGAAGATTATTTATTTTTTCTGATATATCATCACCTTCGGTATCCTGTATAAAATCCAAATAATCTTTTTCATTCATGGAGAAATAGGCAAAAACTTCACTTATATCAGCAACGGTGGTCAATGCTTGCTGGTCACTTGGGCTTACCAACGCCCCTCTTCTAAAACGTATAGAACCTACAAAACCATTCACCGGACTTTTAATGTTACCGTAATTTATATTTGCATTTACGGCATTGTAGGTACTTTGGGCCTGCTGAAGCTTGGCCTTGGCGGATTCTAGTTGTACGTTACTAATGATATTTTTTTCAACCAAAGGTTTTAATTTGTCCACTTCTACTTGAGCCGCATTTACATTGGCACTTGCAGCGGCGGCATCTTGTGAAAGGGATTGGGTTTCTAACCTAAAGAGCACTTCTCCCTTTCTCACTTTTTGACCTTCATCTACCAATACATCGGTTATATAACCGGAAATCTTGGCCCTGACCTCACTATTTACTATACCTTCTATACTTGCCGGATATGTAGTATAAGAGGTTACGTCCTTGGTAGGTATGGTAACTACCTCAAAAGGCTTGGCGACGGCCAAAGGCCCTTGGGTTTTACCCCCATCCCCACATGCGACAAGGAAGATTAATGGTATTGCTACTATGGAAAGTTTTATTTTATTCATTTTTTTGATATGTTGGATTGAATTAATTTTTGTCTTGAAATTCATTAATTTTCAGTATAGCTTGTTCCAAATTGTCTCTTTCTGATTGTAGGTAGGAAAGGAAAATACTGCCTATAAATCCTTTTTCCTGATATTTTACCGGATTGTTGTTCTTATTGAAGGTATTTACTTTTTCCGCAATCTTCAGCTCCTTGGATACCGACTCCATACGCTCTTGTAGCATATTTTTAATATAACTGCCATTGTTTCTGAAATAGCGTTTTCTATCCCCAGTTCTAGTATAGTATTCAACGAACTTTAGTGAAACCAGCAAATTCAAATTTGTACTTACGGAACTTTTACTATTTTGGGTTATCTCCATTAATTCATCAAAAGTATACCCATCCGAAGAGGTCAAAACCAAGATAGAATAAATACGAGCTGATAATGGTGTAAGCTTATGGCGTGCCTGAAAGAACAAACCCAATTCTTCTACCAAATCCTTTTTTTCCTGTGAACAAATACCCATAACATTATTTTAAAAAGCAAAACTATAATTTAGTTCGTTAAGTTCCGAACCAATCATTATAAATATATGTTAATTAATTTTTCCCATAGAAATGGCAGGGTAAGCTAAGTTCTTTGTATCCGCAGATACTATTAAAAACAATAGTTTAAGGGTTTATACGTTATTAATAAATAATTTTCTCCCCACAATAAATTAGAACTATGATATTTTTTGGAACAGGTTCGGCCAATATTGCCAGTATAAAAACCAGAAATATTACCTGTCAACATTGCAAAAATGAAGACACCATCTATATTAATATATACCGGAAACATTTTCATATTTTCTGGATTCCCGTATTTCCGTTCATAAAAAGTGGAAACTCCTTCTGCAGTCACTGCAAACAAGTTTTAAAACCGAAGGAAATGTCCGATCAACTACAACTACAATACAAAAACATTAAAGGCAATGTCAAAGGTCCTACTTGGCAGTTTTCCGGACTTTTACTTTTAATATGCCTTATTGGCTTAATAATTTACACAACTGGTAGAGATAAATTAAACACCAAGCTATATTTATCCGAACCTGAAATTGGTGATATTTATAAGTATCGTGTAGATAACGGAAATTACTCTACAATGAAATTGGTAAGCATTACCCAAGATAGTCTGTTTCTTTCGTTGAACGATTATGAGATTTCCAAACGTTCACGCATTTATAAAATAGATAAACCGGAAAACTATCCCGATACTTACTTTGGCTACTCAAAACACGAAATATCCTTAATGGAAAAAGACGGTACTATTTTAGAAATCAATAGAGATTAATATAGTAACCCAATAAAATAAAAAGCCACATCTTTAGGATGTGGCTTTTTTACTAGTGACCCCGGAGGGATTCAAACCCCCAACCCTCAGAGCCGAAATCTGATGCGCTATTCAGTTGCGCCACGGAGCCAGTTTCTATTTAAAACCGAATGATTAGCATCATTCTTTATATTTAGTTTATGCCAACTTTCTTTTTACGATGGTAGATATTAATTTTCCATCCGCCTGACCGGCAAGTTCCTTAGATACAATACCCATTACTTTACCCATATCCTTCATTCCGGTAGCTCCTACCGAATCAATGGTCTGTACCACTACTTTCTCTACTTCCTCTTCCGTAAGTTGTTCCGGTAAAAATTGTTCTATAACGGCAATTTGAGCCAATTCTGGATCAGCAAGATCCTGTCTTCCCTGCTCTATAAAAATTGCTGCACTATCTTTTCGCTGCTTTACCAGTTTCTGAACTATTTTTATTTCGTCATCTTCCGTAATTTCACCCCCACCACTGGTATTTGCCACCAACAAAGCGGACTTTATAGCTCTAAGAGATTCCAAGGCAACCGAATCTTTGGCTTTCATAGCCAATTTCAACTGTTCCATAACCTTTTGCTGTAAACCCATAGCTTTTATATTTTGGATTGCGAAGATAAAAAATAAACCCGAAATCCATTACGGATTTCGGGTTTAAAATAGCTGTGCCATTTACGTTACTTAATCTACATTATCATGTAAAAAAGAATTATTGGAACGCAATTGGATCTCGTCGTTACTATCATCGCTTAACGAGGTTCTAGAGATTTTCTTTTCCCTTGGGGCATCATTTAAATGAATTCCCTGTCTTTGGTAAGCCGGTTTGTTCTCATCATAGGAACTTGGCTTTGTATTTTTGAAATTATAATTATAATCCTTTAATTTTCTTCTACGATCATCTGCCCTTTCCCTCAATAATTCCTCTATTGGAGTTTCCATTGGATCTAAAGGAGCATCGGTAGGTCTTTCTTCCCTAACTGGAGCAACCGTTCTTTTCTCAAAAATCAATTCGTCCTCCACTATTTTCGGTTCAAATTCCTCTGCCTTAGACTTTGCACCGGTCAGCTTGCTTTCCAATTTCATATAGTCATCTAGGCTATAGCGCTTTTCCCCATTTTTATTATATTCCAGAACAGGAATGATCTCTATACTATCCTTTACGTCCAAATCCTTAACTTCATCATTAAGGTTAAAGGTGATAACATTCTCTTTTTCCTCTTCCCTGGATGGCATATCAAAATTAAAGGCAATTTCCTCATCATGATCTCTGGCCTTTAAAACCTCTGGATCTACAACTTCAATATTTCTTGCGGCAGTATCTACGATTACAAAATCATCTTCGGAGACGTTTTCTGCCACTACCTCCTCATAAAATACATTAAAATTCTTAATGTAGTTCGTGGTAGGTATCAAATCAAATTCCGCTTCGTCAACAAATTGATATTTAGATACGGGCTTTACTTCCTCCTCTTCCTCATCCATCTCCAAGGTATGTACGGTTTTGGTATTGGATAGCAACATTGCCTCGGCACGTTGGCCGTCCTCTAAGGTATGGATGATTTTTTTTGATTCCGTATTTACAATATCATCCTGTTGCTCAATATTAAAACCCGTGGCAATTACCGTTACGGCAATAGCCTCTCCTAAACTTTCATCCTCACCGACACCCATAATGATGTTGGCGCCATAACCTGCCTCTATTTGGATATGATCGTTGATCTCTCCAATTTCATCGATCGTAATTTCCTGTGCCCCAGAAACGATTAACAGCAATACGTTTTTAGCTCCTTGAATCTTATTATCGTTCAACAAGGGCGAATCCAATGCTTTCATGATCGCTTCGTTGGCACGTGCCGATCCAGATGCAATAGCGGACCCCATTATAGCGGTTCCACTATTGGACAATACGGTCTTGGCATCACGTAAATCTATATTCTGTGTATAGTGATGCGTAATTACCTCTGCAATACCCCTAGCGGCCGTTGCCAATACTTCGTCCGCTTTGGAAAAACCAGCTTTAAAACCAAGGTTACCATATACCTCCCTTAGTTTATTGTTGTTAATAACAATCAGCGAATCAACATTTTTACGTAGTTTTTCTATACCGCGATGCGCTTGGTCTACACGCATTTTACCTTCAAACTGAAATGGCATGGTTACGATACCAACGGTAAGAACATCCATTTCTTTTGCGAATTTTGCAATGACGGGAGCAGCACCAGTTCCTGTTCCCCCACCCATACCAGCAGTAATGAATATCATTTTTGTCGTAGAATCCAACATACCCTTTATCTCCTCCATGCTTTCCATGGCGGCCTGTTCCCCAACTTCAGGATTGGCACCAGCACCCAAACCTTCCGTTAACGAAACGCCCAATTGAATCTTATTGGGCACCGGACTATTATCCAAAGCTTGTGAGTCGGTATTACAGATTACAAAATCCACTCCGTTAATTCCTGCCTGGAACATGTGGTTAATGGCATTGCTACCGCCACCACCTACTCCAATGACCTTTATAACGTTACTTTGATTCTTTGGCAAATCAAAAGAGATATTATCAAATTCGCTGTTCTTACTCATATTCTAATTATTACTGGTTTGTATTATGTTGCTCTATGCTATTGCTACTCTGCGTTATCTAAGAATTCCTTTAATTTTTCGGTCCATTTGTCAAATACGGATTTACGTTCCTTATGAACATCCGGGCGATTAACGACCGTTTGGTTTCCCTCTGCATATACCAATTCCTCTTCCTTTTCCTGCTCTTGCTCCTGAAGAATTTCTTCTTTAGTTAACTTTACCTTCTCTTGGTTCTTAATGGCATTCATTAAAAGACCAACAGCGGTTGCGTACAAGGGACTGGCCACTTCTTCATCGGAATCACCGGCCAAATGCTCATTGGGGTACCCTATTCGTGTATCCATACCCGTAATGTATTCTACCAACTGCTTTAAGTGCTTTAATTGACTACCGCCACCCGTTAAAACAATGCCCGCGATCAATTTTTTCTTTTGTTCCTCATGACCGTAGTTCTTGATCTCAACATAAACTTGTTCTATGATTTCAACTACACGTGCATGAATTATTTTAGAAAGGTTTTTTAATGAAATTTCTTTTGGCTCCCTACCTCTTAATCCCGGTATGGAAACTATTTCATTATCCCTATTCTCCCCTGGCCATGCCGAGCCAAATCTTGTTTTCAACAGCTCTGCCTGCTTCTCTATGATGCTACAGCCCTCCTTGATGTCTTCTGTAATGACACCACCACCAAAAGGAATTACGGCAGTATGCCTAATGATCCCGTCCTTAAAAATTGCAAGATCAGTAGTACCTCCACCTATATCTATCAATGCAACCCCAGCTTCCTTTTCCTCTTGGCTCAATACCGCATCTGACGATGCCAATGGCTCCAAGGTAATGTTGCCCAAGTCCAGACCTGCGCTCTTAATACAGCGGCCCACATTCTTTATGGATACCACCTGGCCTACCACAACATGAAAATTGGCTTCTAGACGACCACCGTACATACCAATAGGCTCCCTAATTTCTGCCTGACCATCTACTTTGTATTCTTGCGGTAATACATGAATGATTTCTTCACCAGGTAACATAATCAATTTGTGCACTTGATTACATAGTGTATCCACATCTTCTTCATTGATGACTTCCTCTGAATCCTTTCTGGTGATATAATCGCTGTGCTGCAAACTTCTAATATGCTGCCCGGCAATACCCACCACAACAGAACCGATCTTAAGACCAGAATTGGCCTCTGCCTCTTCTACGGCCTGCTGAATGGATTTTATGGTTTGTGTAATATTGTTTACCACACCACGGTGTACACCCAAACTCTTGGATTTACCGATACCCAAAATCTCTATCTTACCGTATTCATTCTGCTTACCAATAATGGCAACGATCTTTGTTGTTCCAATGTCTAGACCGACCGAATATTTAGTTTGTTCCATCTTTAAATTATATTTTAGTGCACACCACCTGGTTATTGAATTCTAAACTTACTTCTGCATAATCCTCCAAGGTTTGATCCTTGGTAGCCTTGGCATAAAACGCCTTAAAATTGCTGAACTTCCCCTCCAAACCATCAATACCGCCTAAATTCACTACAAAATCGTTAAGCCTTAATCGCAATTGGTATTCGTTTTCGCTTTTGATATGAATACCTACCACGGTTTTTCTAAAAAAATCGTCAGCATTTATATGCTCCAATATGACATAGACATCCTCAAGGCTTTTACCGCTGATATTGCCTGTTATTATGGGAACTCTTGCTGAATGATTACTGGAAAGTGGCATACGCTTTCCGTCCTCATCCAAATAAAATTTTGTATCCCCCTCTATGCGTCCGATTGGTTTGCGCTGAACAATTTTTGAATTAAGCTCACCATCTATAGTTAGATAGACCTGGGCACTTTTCACCATTTCATTGGCCTCAATGGCCTTTTCTACAGTATTCAAAACTATATTTTCTTTGGGCACATTTTGTAGGCTCCCGTATTTTTGTATTAACAATTTATTAACCGCCCCTTCAGTGAGATATAGATTCTGATCACCAACAAAACTTACCTTCATACCGGTTACGTTCTTGGCACTGTTTCTTGCATTGGAAAACGCATATAACCCCATGATTACCAGAACCAAAGCCGCCAACTTTATGTAATTCCAATTAAATCGCATATGACATTTCTTTTTTAATTTTTACTATTTCCAAACCAATATCCCCAGCACCCATGGTCACCAATACTTCAGGATTTTCAGCTTTTATTCGTGGAATGATTTGTTCCTTTGAAATTAAAGCCTTATTGCCGCTTGTTATCTTGCTCAGCAACCATTGGGAATCTACCCCGGGTATTGCTTCTTCCCGTGCAGGATAAATATCCAACAACAATATATTTGTAAACCGTGAAAGACTTTTTGCAAAATCGTTCACAAAATCCCTTGTCCTGGAGTACAGATGCGGTTGAAAAATAGCCAACACTTTTTTATGGGGATGCATTTCTGAGATTGCCTCAAAAACGGCATTGATTTCCGTAGGATGGTGCGCATAATCATCTATAAAAACAAACTCCTCATTTTTTAGCTGATACGAAAAACGCCTTTGCACTCCTTTAAATGTTGCCAATGCTTTAGCAAGGCGATGTGGTGGGGAACCAGATTCCATCGCCATCGCAAAAGCAACCAAACCGTTCAGCAAATTATGCCTACCAGGCTTGTTGAATTCAACCCCTTTCAGCGTGGCATCGGGGGTCTCCAAATCGAATATGTAGGTACCACGTTCTATTGTTATGTTTCGGATGCAATAATCCGAATCGTCTTCTATTCCATAAGTATACCCCTGTAAAGGCAACCCGTTACGAACGAAAAGTTTTCCGCCCGGTTTAATTCTTTTGGTAAAATCAATAAAGGTTTTCTCCAATTCCCCGGCATTACCATAAATATCCAAATGATCGGCATCCATAGAGGTGACACATGCTACATTGGGCGATAGTTGCATAAAGGAACGATCAAATTCATCTGCCTCAACTACAGAAAATTCCGTTCCCTCTAACAAAAAATTACTGTTGAAATCTTCTGAAATACCTCCTAAAAAGGCAGTTAACGAAACCCCGGACTCTTTTAAAAGGTGTGCCAAAATGCTCGATGTCGTAGTTTTACCATGGGTTCCGGCCACCGCAAAGCAAAACGAATCCTTGGTAATCAACCCAAGTACCGCCGACCGTTTTTTGATGTCGAAATTATTGGTCAAGAAATATTGGTATTCCGTATGCTGTGAAGGTACCGCTGGGGTATATACCACCAATGTATGTGCACTGTCAAGATACTTATCCGGTATTAGGGCAACATTATCCTCGTAATGGATTTCCATACCGGCAGCGACCAATTCCTTGGTCAATGGCGTTTCGGTTTTATCATACCCGGCCACCGATTTTTCTATAAATGCAAAATAACGCGCCAAGGCGGACATACCTATGCCCCCAATGCCTATAAAATACACGTTATGTATTTGCGCTAAATTCATTTTATCTTATTATTTTTTCTATTTCGTCACAGATATCGGCAGTTGCATTTGGTAATGCCAACGCTTTACTGTTCTTTGATAATGTTGCTTGTTTTTCAGCAGAGTTCAGCACTGCCTCAAACTCGCCTTTAAACTTTTCGTCCAGCTCACTTTCCCGTATCATTACGGCTGCATCATGACCAACCAATGACAATGCATTTTTTGTCTGATGGTCTTCTGCTACTACCGGTGACGGAATAAAAAATGTAGGTTTCCCAACCAAGCATAATTCTGATACCGCACCTGCTCCAGCTCGTGATATAATAAAATCTGCCGCTACATAGGCCTTATCCATCGAGTTTAAAAAAGCATGAACCTTTATAGTTGCTGACTGATTTCCTTTATACGTATCGTAATACCCTTTTCCACATTGCCATATTACCTGTAACCCCAATGATTCAAAATATGCCATGTTGTCCGCAACCAATTGATTGATACGTCTAGCACCTAAACTACCCCCCAATACCAATAGCGTTTTCCTATTAGAATCCAATTCAAAATAATCTAACGCCTCGCTCTTTGTTACGTTTAGCGTAACCAAATCTGAACGTACAGGGTTACCCGTTTTTACTATTTTATCCTTTGGAAAAAACTGTTCCATACCATCATAGGCTACACAGATTTTTTCCACTTTGTCCTTCAATAGTTTATTGGTAATACCGGCAAATGAATTCTGCTCTTGCAGCAAACAAGGTACCCCCTTAACGGTAGCCATTTTTAATAATGGACCGCTGGCAAAACCACCTGTACCAATTACGGCATGGGGTTTAAATTTCGATACGATGCTGTTTGCTTTCATTAAACTACTTATCAATTTTATAGGAAAAAGCAGATTTTTAAGGGTCAGTTTTCGCTGTATCCCTGTTATCCACAATCCTTCTATTTTATATCCTGCCTGCGGCACTTTCTCCATCTCCATTCTATCCTTTGCCCCTACGAACAAAAATTCGGCATCAGGATACCTTCTCTTCAGTTCGTTGGCAATGGCAATTGCCGGGTAAATATGTCCGCCGGTACCGCCACCGGACAAGATGAATCTATAATTGCCCACTTAATATCTCTAAAGGGTTCGTTTCATCCATATCGTCTTCGGCCATACTTTCTTGCACTATACTTTTATTACTTGCACTCAATATGATGCCTATGGCCAAACAGGTCATCCAACTTGAGGTTCCACCACTACTGATCAGAGGCAAATTCTGTCCGGTTACGGGAAAAAGCTCTACAGCTACCGCCATATTGATCATTGCCTGAAAAACAATGGGCAATCCAACCCCCAATACCAATAATTTAGCAAACACGGTAGAGGCCCCGTTGGCGACAACCACAATGCGGAACAATAGGAACAAATAGAAAAGCATTAGGCCAAAGCCACCTAGCAGACCATATTCCTCCACAATTATGGCATAAATAAAATCTGACGAACTCTGTGGCAAAAAGTTTTTCTGAATACTCTTACCGGCCCCTTTTCCTACCACACCCCCTGTTGCAATTGCAATCTTTGCACGTTCTATCTGGTAATTGGCCTCTGTATTTTCAGGATTGGAAAAGCTATCTATACGGCTCATCCATGTATCTACCCTATTGGGAAACAAATCTGGAAATGCCTTTGCCGTTACTATGAAGATAGACAGGAACAAAATTCCTGCACCCACTATACCCAACAAATACTTCATTGGATAACCGCCCAGAAAGCATAGGATCATTACCATGGAAAACAAAATGGCGGCCGTTGAAAAATTAGCGGGCAAAATCAACATAACGATCAAGAACACCGGTAACCATAAAGGCAGAATACTTTCCTTAAAAGTAATCTGAATCTCCCTAACCTTAGAAAAATATCTGGCCACATAGATCATCAATACAACTGCCGCCAAGTTAGAAGGTTGAAATCCAAACCCCACTATGGGCAAGCGTATCCACCGGCTATCATTTGTGCCACCACCGGATGTTCCCTGAGCCAATACAAATACGAGCAATACCACCACAATTGGCAAAGCGATCATGGACAGGCCCTTAAAGAAATGAGTGGGTATTCTATGTACGGCATAAATAATTCCAAAACCCAAGAAGAGCAAAATAGCATGCTTTACCAAATGGCCAACCGTGGTACCGTTTCCCACTACATAGACCAGATTACTACTTGCACTATATACGGGCAAAAACGAGAACAATGCCAATAGTGCCGCAATGGCCCAAATAGCTTTATCCCCTTTTATATTTTGAAATATGTTCAACACCCTATAAATTCCTTACACAGTTCTTAAATTGATTTCCACGATCTTCATAATTTTCAAAAAGATCAAAACTTGCACACGCCGGTGACAATAAGACCGTATCACCACGTTCCGCTATTTTATAAGCTACCTTTACCGCTTCCTCCATGGCAAAAGTCTCTACCAAAAGATCTACGGCATTGCCAAAAACATCCTTTATTTTTTCATTGTTCTCCCCAAGACATATAATGGCCTTTACCTTTTCACGCACCAACGGCATCAATTCCATATATTCATTGCCCTTATCTACACCGCCCACGATCCATACCGTTGGGGTCTTTACACTATCCAAGGCATAATATGCCGCGTTTACATTAGTGGCTTTGGAGTCGTTGATATACTCTACATGATGTATTTTCAGTACTTTTTCCAAACGGTGCGGCGCCCCTTGAAAATTAGACACACATGCCCTAATCGTTTCTTTTCTGATACCGATTAATTTTGCAATCGTGGCAGCTGCCATGGTGTTCTTTACATTGTGCTGACCTTCTAAGGCCAAAGTGTCTTTAATCATGCTAATAGTGTCTGTTGTTGTTTTTATTATTATCTCGTTTTGTGCTAAAAATGCTCCTTCTTTAAATTCCTCTTTCAATGAAAAAGGCATTAATTTCGATTTGACCGGGTGCTCCTTGAGCCATTGTACCAATACTTCATCGTCTGCATCATAAATCAAGTAATCTGACTCATCTTGATTTTCCGCTATTCTAAATTTCGATGCGATATAGTTTTCAAATTCATATTCATACCGATCTAAATGGTCTGGCGTAATATTGGTAATCACCGCTATGTGCGGTTTAAAATCTACAATACCGTCCAACTGAAAGCTGCTGATCTCCAGCACATAGTACTCAAAATCGTTTTCTGCCACCATCTTGGCATAGCTATCTCCTATATTCCCTGCCATACCTACTTTTAAACCTGCTTCGGCAAGAATATGGTTGGTCAACATGGTCGTGGTAGTCTTTCCGTTGCTCCCCGTTATACCTATAATTTTTGCATCGGTGTATTTTGATGCAAATTCAATTTCAGATATTACCGGAATCCCTTTTTCCACCAGTCTTTTTACCAAGGCAACTTTATCCGGTATACCCGGACTCTTCATTACCAAATCGGCTTTTAAGATGTGGTCTTCAGAATGTGTTTCCTCTTCCCAGTCAATTCCAAAATGTTCAAGAACGTTTTTATACTTCTCTTTAATTTTTCCTTTATCGGATACAAAAACTTCGTATCCTTTTTTCAATCCCAAAATGGCGGTTCCTACTCCACTTTCCCCACCGCCAAGCACTACCAACATCGCCATTTATCTAATTTTTAATGTAACTATGGTAATAATGGCCAACAGTATGCCCACAATCCAAAACCGTGTTACGATCTTACTTTCGTGATATCCTTTTTTCTGATAGTGGTGATGTAGGGGCGACATTAAAAATATACGTCTGCCCTCTCCGTATTTTTTCCGTGTATATTTAAAATACCCTACTTGCAACATCACTGAAAGTGACTCGGCAAAGAATATTCCGCACAGGACGGGAATCAACAATTCCTTTCTAACTATTATTGCTATCACCGCAATGACCCCACCTATGGTTAAACTACCGGTATCTCCCATAAATACTTGCGCCGGAAAAGCGTTGTACCATAAAAACCCAATTAAGGCACCTACAAAAGCGGTAATAAAAATCAGTAATTCACCTACCCTTGGTATGTACATGATATCTAAATAGTCCGAAAAAATAATATTACCAGATACCAAAGCGAATATGCCCAAAGTAAAAACGATAATGGCAGAAGTACCTGCAGCAAGACCATCAATACCATCCGTAAGGTTTGCACCGTTAGAGACGGCCGTTACGATAAGGATGATAATAGGGATAAACAACAACCATGCATATTGTGTGGCTCCTTCTCCGGCCCATTCTATTAAATAACCATAGTCAAATTCATTGTTCTTAAAGAAGGGCACCGTGGTCATGGTAGATTTTATTTCCGCCCCCTTAACCTGCTCTACGGTATATTCACTCGTAATGATGGTCTTATCATGATCGCGCATGGTAACGGCCGGATGAAAATATAGCACTGCACCTACTATAAGTCCTAAGGTTACCTGGCCCAACACCTTAAACCTGCCCTGTAAACCTTCCTTGTTCTTTTTAAACACCTTAATATAATCATCCAAAAAGCCAATAGCCCCCATCCATAACATGGTGAAGACCAATAGAATGATATAGATATTCTCCAATCTGGCAAATAATAGTACGGGAATCAAGGTGGCCATTATAATAATAATGCCGCCCATGGTTGGCGTACCCGCTTTTTGCTTTTGCCCTTCCAACCCTAGGTCACGAATAGTCTCGCCCACTTGCTGTCGTTGCAAAAACAAAATAATACGCTTACCAAAAGCCGTCGCGATCATTAGGGAAAACAATATGGCCATTGCCGCGCGAAACGTGCTAAACTGAAATAGCGAAGCCCCGGGGAACTGGTATTGTTTTTCTAAATATTCGAACAGGTAGGTTAACATATATATTTTTGGTTTTGACCCAATGTGGCCAAGGTTATTTATCTAGGTTGTTCAATACTTCCTTTACTATCTTAAAATCATCAAAATCTACACGAACACCATTAGTTTCCTGATAGGTCTCGTGCCCTTTCCCCGCTACTAGAATGATATCGTTATCATTGGCAAGTTGACAGGCGGTCTTTATGGCCTGCTCCCTGTTTTCTATGGAAAGGATTTTCTTAAAATGCTGGGGCTCCACACCGGCTTCCATTTCAGCAATGATCTCTGTTGGGGATTCCGTTCTAGGATTATCCGATGTCAATATGACCTTATTGCTCATATCCGCAGCGATATTGCCCATTACCGGACGCTTAGATCTGTCTCTATCGCCACCACACCCCACAACGGTGATGACGTTTTCATTTCCAGTTCTCAACGTGTTGATTGTCTCAAGCACATTTTTTAGAGCGTCCGGCGTATGGGCATAATCAACAATAGCCGTAATTCTGTTTTTTGATATAAAATATTGAAACCTTCCGTCTACATTGTCCAATTCACTGATCAGACGTAGGGTTTCCAATTTTTGCAGTCCCAATAAATCTGCCGTGGCAAAAATGGCCAACATATTATAGGCATTAAAATGACCGATCAACTTGGTCCACAGTTCGTGCTCATCAATTTTTAACAATTGGCCATCAAACTGATTTTCCAAAATTTGCGCCCTATAATCCGCATAATTCTTTAAGGCATAGGTAAATTTCCTTGCTTTGGTATTCTGTAACATGACAAGACCGTTCTTATCATCAATATTGGTCAGTGCAAAGGCAGATTTGGATAATTGATCGAATAATTTCTTTTTCGTATCCCTGTACTCCGCAAATGTCTTATGATAATCTAAATGATCATGGGAGAGATTTGTAAAAATCGCACCCTCGAATACCAAACCTTCTGTTCTTTTTTGATGTATACCGTGCGAGCTTACTTCCATAAAGCAATATTCAACACCGGCCTCGTTCATCATTTCCAAGTACTTGTTGATGACCAAAGCATCTGGGGTAGTATGCTTGGTAGGGTATTCCGCATCATCTATCATAATCTTTATCGTGGACAACAACCCTACCTTGTAGCCTGCTTTTTTAAACAATTGATAAAGTAGGCTGGACACCGTTGTTTTTCCATTGGTACCCGTAACCCCAACCAATTTTAAATTTTTTGACGGATTGCCATAGTAGTTGGATGCCATGACTGCCAAGGCCTGGTTCCCGTTCTCTACCTCAACATAGGTAACCTCATCTTGCATGGTATCCGGCAATTCCTCACAGATTACAGCCCTAGCACCTGCCTTAACTACCGCATCTATATATTTATGACCATCTGTCAACGTACCCTTTATGGCTACAAAAACATCATTTTTCTGTACCTGACGGGAATCAAAGCATATTGAAGCTATATCACAGGAGGTCGTACCGCTAACCGCAGTAAGATGTACACCATATAATATGTCCTTCAATAATTTCATATCAGTTCCAATACAATTTTTTTGACTGTCTTTAAATCCGTGCCTTTTGAGATGGACTGTCGTTTTACCTTTCCATTGCCCCTTACCTCTACTTCAATACCTAAATTTTCAAGTATGGCAACGGCATCCATACCGCTCATACCCTTTACATTTGGCACCTGTGCATATTGCTGCTGTGCCTTTTTATAATATCCTTGGTATGCCTTTTCGGCATCGGCTATCTGTATGTTCTCCACATCTACCTCACTCGTTAATGGCGATGTAGCATATACTTTTTGTGCTACCGACTTAAATACCGGTCCAGAAACATCTGCGCCATAGTAACCAACACTCTTATCCGGCTTATGGATTACCACAATACAGGAATACTTAGGATTGTCCGCCGGAAAATAACCTGCAAAAGATGAGATATATTCATATTTACTCTTGTCTTTGGACACATAATTGGTCTGTGTGGTGCCTGTTTTACCGGCCATTGAAAAATTGGGGGAATACATACCATGGCCCGTACCATATTCCTTCTCGACTACATCTTTTAGAATCTGTTGCACTTTCTTTACGGTCTGTGGGGAACAAACGGCAGGGTTCAGCACTTCCTTATCAAATCTTTTGATGGATTTGTTCCATTCCTTGACCTCTTTTAAAAGTCTTGGCTTCACCATTTCGCCATCATTGGCAATAGCATTATAGAATGCCAAGGTCTGCAGCGGTGTCATGGATACCTCATACCCATAGGCCATTTGTGCCAATGACAAACCAGACCAGCCTTTGTCGCCAGGGTACCGCAATACCGGAATTCCCTCTCCACGAACGGGCAAGCCCAACTCTTTATGAATACCCATACCCATTAGGCGGTTTACATATTTTTCCGGATCATTCTTATAACCGTTATGTATCATTTTGGCAAAAGCGGTATTAGAGGACACCTCAAAAGCCTTGGCCACGGAAATTTTTCCATATCCGCCATGTTTGGAATCCTTTACCCAATGCCTGTATATTTTCCATTTTCCGTTCTCGGTATCTATTACCGTACTGGTATCTACCACTTTATCCTCTAAAGCAGCCACCAAATTCATTAACTTAAAGGTAGAACCCGGTTCATGGGACTCTCCTATAGCGTAATTTAAGCGCTCATAATATTTACCCTCTGGCGTTTGCCCTAGGTTGGCAATAGCCTTTACCTCACCGGTCTTCACTTCCATTACAATGACCGTACCATGGTCTGCCTGATATTTTTCCAATTGTCCCAAAAGTGCATGGTGGGCTATATCCTGTATATTGATATCTATGGTAGAGTACACATCATAACCATCCTTTGGCTCTATAATGTTATCCGTTCCTATTGGTTTCCAAAGCCCTTTGGCAATTTTTTGCTTAGCACGCTTACCTTCCACACCCCGTAAATATTCACCAAAAGCACCTTCCATACCTACACGGGTACGGTAGCCGTCCTTATCCACACGTTCGTACCCTACACTACGCTCGGCAATTTTTCCTAAAGGATGCTCACGCTTGGTCTTTTGCTCAATGATCAAACCACCCTTATACGCACCTTTATTGAAAAGCGGAAAGGATTTTACGGCCATATAATCAGAATAATCAAGATCGCGTACGATCAGGGCATACCTGTTCTTATTTTCCTTTGCCTTCCTTAAAACCTGTTGGTAATGTGAAGATGTCTTTCCAAATTGTTTGGCCAAGGCATCTGCCAATGGCTTTACGTTTTCCTTGAAATCCTCATTGCTAACGGTAACGGCATCAAAACGAATGGTATACTTAGATACCGATGTGGCCAATAAGCTACCGTCATCTGAATATAGGTTGCCTCTGTTGGGCTCTATAGTAAAGATGTGCGAGGTACGGGTCTCCGCCAAAGCCTTGTATTTTTCGCCATCCACAATTTGGATGGACACCAGCTTAAACAGCACAGCACCGGCAAATAGCACCAGGAACCCTGCTACTATATATAGTCGTTTTAATATGCTTTTATCGGTGGCGGCCATTTACTGCTCTTCGTTAATTGATTTTACCCTAATTTTTTGCGGCGGCGTTTCTGATGGAAACAAACCTATTTCCGCTATTTTGTCCGTTATGCTCGATTCCAATTTTAATTGCTGCACATCTGAACGCATATCTACAAATTCGTTGCGCAGTTCCTTTACCTCTTCATTCAATAAAGCGATGGTATGGACCTTCTGGTCCGCACTATGTGAACTACTGATCATCACAGTTGCCAAAAAGGATATAAAAATGATGAACAGCCAATTTTTTGGAGAGTCTCCACTCACCAAAAACTTACCTTTTAAGAGGTCCAATACCCCTGTTTTCATTTTACTTTTTGTCATTTTTCTCCGCTATTCTCAATTTTGCACTACGTGCCCTGTTATTTAATTTTATCTCTTCTCTCGTTGGTACAATCAATCCGCCAACTTTTTTTAAGGGTACATCTATATTTCCATAAAAATCTTTCTCCGGCTCCCCTTCAAACTGTCCTGCCCTGATAAAGCGCTTTACCAAACGGTCTTCCAAAGAGTGATAACTTATAACACTCAGCCTTCCCTTTGGATTCAATAGATCTGGCACTTGCTCCAAAAACTCTTTGATCACCTTGATCTCCTCGTTCACTTCAATACGAATGGCCTGATAAATCTGGGCCAATATTTTATGTTGCCTATGCTCGGGCAAAAACTGACTCAACACCTTCTTTAACGCATCGGTAGTTACAATTGCACCTTCTTCCCTACTTGCCACAATAACCTTTGCCATGGCGTTTGCATTTCTTAGATCCCCATATTCAAACAACACCTTACGCAAATCATCATAAGAATAGTTATTGACCACATCATAGGCGGACAATGTGTTGCGCTTGCTCATCCGCATATCCAATCCCGCATCAAAACGGGTAGAAAAACCCCTTTCGGCCTGATCGAACTGATGTGACGATACACCATAATCTGCCAAGATCCCATCTACTTTCCGTATGCCATAGAACTTTAAAAATTGGGTGATGTACCTAAAATTTTCCGCTATAAGCGTAAATCTCTCATCTCCTAAAATGTTGGCCTGCGCATCTTCATCCTGATCAAAGGCGAACAATTTACCGCCAGCACCCAATCGTTTCAATATTTCCTTGGAGTGACCGCCCCCACCAAATGTCACATCCACATAAATTCCATTCTCCTTAATGGCCAGTCCGTCTACCGACTCCTTCAACAACACAGGATTATGATACATCCTTATCCTCTTTTTTGTTCAGCATTACACGCTTGACCAAATTTTTCTTTTCTTCCTTGGATATGGAAATGGTTGCTTCGTACGCCTCCACATCCCAAATCTCCAAATGCTTTCGCATTGGCACGATCTTTACCTCTTTGGTTATTCCTGCCAATGAAATAACATCCTTTGCCAATAACAACCTACCATTGCCATCTACTTCAACAGGACGTAGCCCGTCCATGAAAATTCTTTGAAACAGTTGACTTTCCTCATCAAATCTGTTCGTTTGGTCCATTTCTGCCATGATCTTATACCATTCCTGGGCTGGATATAGCTCCAAACATTCATTGTAATACGATTTCTTGATAAAAAAACCTTCATTCAGGATCGGCGTCATTTGATTACGCAGCGCAACAGGGAGCATGATACGCCCTTTGGCATCGGCCTTGCAATTGAATGTCCCGAAGAAATAAATGTCCAAAATGGTCTGGTTTTATTTATATAACTCAAATATATAAATATTATTACCACATTTTACCACTAAAATCCACTTTGTTAATAAATTACCTCATTTGTGCACCACTTTTTTCCACTGATAGCATTTTTTTGACCGTCATTTACCACTAAGCCTTCAATACGGGAAAATTTGAACTGCTTGGTAAACCGTAATGCACCTAATGAAAAAGAGTTGTACGCTATTCTAGGTAATTACCTATATTTGGGCAATTATGATGAGTAGTGCATGGAAAACGAATTGATTAACGACGGAGGCTTTAATTATATAGAGAAAGGCGAAGGCAAACCCATAATTATCCTACATGGACTAATGGGCGGTCTAAGCAATTTTGAAGGAGTAACGTCTTATTTCCCCCCTAAAGGATATAAAATACTTATTCCCGAGCTCCCCCTATATTCTATGCCGATGTTGAAGACCACGGTAAAGAATTTTGCCAAATACCTAAAAAAATTCATTGATTATAAGGAATTGGACGATGTAATTCTGCTGGGCAACTCTTTAGGCGGCCATATAGGTCTCTTGCATACCAAATTATATCCACACAAGGTAAAGGCATTGGTCATTACAGGGAGTTCCGGGCTGTACGAAAGTGCAATGGGCGACGGTTATCCAAAACGTGGCGATTACGAGTTCATAAAAAAGAAGGCACAAGATGTGTTCTATGATCCAGAAGTAGCCACTAAGGAGATAGTGGACGAGGTGTTCGCTACGGTGAACGATCGCGTGAAACTGGTCAAGACCCTAGCAATCGCCAAAAGTGCCATAAGGCATAACATGGCGCAGGACCTCCCCAATATGAAAACACCAACCTGTATTATCTGGGGAAAGAACGATACGGTGACCCCACCGGACGTTGCAGAACTCTTTGACGAACTATTGCCGAACAGCGATCTCTTTTGGATGGACAAATGCGGGCATGCCCCAATGATGGAGCACCCCGATGAGTTCAACACCATACTAGACGCATGGTTGGAGAAAAACAAGTTTTAAATTTTATACAGATGAAAATAAAGTCGGCCGACTTTGTAATGAGCAACTCTGATGTGGCCAAATGCCCCAATGAGCCTATACCCGAATATGCCTTTATTGGGCGTTCAAATGTAGGCAAGTCCTCATTGATCAATATGTTGACAGAACGTAAAAGTTTGGCCAAAACATCTGGTAGGCCGGGAAAGACACAACTGATCAACCATTTTAAAATCAATGACAATTGGTTCTTGGTAGATTTACCAGGATACGGTTATGCACGTGTATCCAAACGCGATAAAAAGACCTTTCAAAAATACATAACCAATTATTTCCTACAGCGCGAGCAATTGGTCTGTTCCTTTATCCTAGTGGATATAAGGCACGACCCGCAACCTATAGATTTGGAGTTTATGCAATGGATGGGTGAAAATGCCATACCATTTGCCATCATTTTCACCAAGGCAGATAAGTTAAAGCCCAAGGCCATTGAGCGAGAAGTGCAAAACTACCTTACCACCCTTACCACTGATATGTGGGAAGAAGCCCCGCAACATTTTGTCACCAGCTCTAGCCACCGTACCGGTCGTGAAGAACTTCTTGCTTTTATAGATGACATTAACGAGAAATTTTTTGAAGCAACTAAGAATGGTTGATGGCTGGTAAACGCTTCGCTTTTTTTAGTATTAAGTAGATGGTTGTTCTTGTAAGTACTTCCTACCTTGTACTTTATACTTAGTACTCTTTACTTATAACTTTATGCTACTTATTAATACCCAGTACGCTCCACTTATTACTTCCTAACTTACACCTCTTAGCTATTACTTATTACTTAAGACTTAGCACTTAATACTTAGCACTCTATTAAAAACGAAATATCACTTCGACCGCAGTCGCGAACTACGAAACACTCATCACTTCAGCTACGCTCATCGACCGAGTAAGAATAACCGACAACCAAAACCTGAACGTACATTCAACCGATTACTAGATTGAGAAAAACTTATTCAAAAGACAAACTATAAATACGGGCACCTTGAACTGTTACTGAATATTGCCAACTGAAACAATTAACTCCTCCACTCCTTCAAATGCATTTAGCTGTTCGGTCGTGACCAATACCTCTAAATCATATCCGGTATCTACCAAAATAACCGGGAAGGTAAACTTATGCCCAAACTTGCTTTGATACTGTTTTTGGAACTCATCTTTATGTAGGAATTCCAGTTGGTAATCTTTGGCCAATAGGTTTTCGCGGAATGTTTTCCACTTTACGTTCTCTGTAAATGTACCATAGGTAAGAGCACACAAGGAACAATTGTAGGTAGCGGGATTTATTATTTTATGGGCGAAATCCAGCATTTTACTACCGGTATCGCTATTGGCATTATAGATAAACAGAATTTTCTTTGACATGACTATTTGGTCGTAAAAATACCACCACCCTACAAAAGTTGTGGCATTTTACAGGTTTCCCTCAACTCCTCTAACATGAACATTGAAAGTTTATATTGATTTTTGGCAATAACAACTAGTCTTTATATAGACAAAAAATCATTTGATTCACTAGTAACAAGTATTAATACTCATATCACTTTTAGTATTTTATTATATTTCTTAGAAGACACACTTATGGTAACTCCTACCAAAATTGGTATAATTACATTGCAAAATCATTAAATATTCCACAAAAAATGGAAGGCCATAGCAACAATAAACCTCCCAAAAAATTATAAGAATCAACTACTTTTAAACCTCTACCTAAAGTCCATATAACACCCTCAATTTCATTATTTTACCGTACATTGTATTAATAAAAACCAATTAAACCGATATTATGGAAACTGCTAAAAAAGTATCCAAGGGCATGTCATGGACCTCTTACGTATTACAAGGAATAGTTGTACTAATGTTTTTAATGGGTGCCATTACCAATCTTATGCAAACGGAAATGGCCGTGGAAGGAGCCGTTTCAATGGGTTATCCGGAAGGTTCCGTAGTGTACCTAGGTGTTATTTTACTCATCGCCACCGTATTATATGCCATTCCTAAGACCATGTTTATAGGTGCCCTATTATTAACAGCTTGGCTTGGAGGCGCTGTAGCTACCCACATTATCCATGGCGACCCTATGGGCAACACCTTGTTTCCTGTAATTTTTGGGATTGTTGTATGGGCAAGTATAATGCTCCGCAATACTCAATTGCGTGCCCTGTTCTAGAAATGAATAGATATCTTTATTAAGATATATCATCGTACGTATGACAAGTGTCATTTAAGGAAATTGTGCTACCATGTATATTTGGTAAAAACAGGTATGATATTAGCATCCTTCAACGATAAACTATATTATAATGACCACAAAATAGTCATGGATGTCATGTTGGAAACTTCTTTTTCCAAAGAAATCCGCATTGCATTAAAAAAGGGTCAGATCATGAAAGAACATAAAGCACCCTTCCCCATTATAGTACATATCTTAACAGGTGAAATCACCTTTGGCACAGGAGGCAAGGAATATGACCTAAAGCAAGGAGATATATTCACTTTAGATGGGAAAGTACCGCATGACTTAACGGCGTGTACAGATAGCGTAGTGCGCCTAACACTTTCAAAACCGGATACTACGGAGCGTGTAAAGCATGTTATTACCTTTTCACAAAACCAACTATGAAAGATATTACCAACAGAGGAGATGTAAGCAATTTGGTTCATGCATTCTACGAAAAAATTAGGACGGATGCTATGTTAGGACCCATTTTCAACGCACATATTAGCAATGAACAATGGCCGGAACATCTAAGCAAGCTTACCGACTTTTGGGAATCCAACCTATTTGGACTTCGTACCTTTAGGGGAAGTCCTTCCGCAAAACACGCCAATGTAGACAAAAATCTTAGCTACACCATTTCACAAGATCATTTTGCACATTGGCTACACTTATGGCTACAAACGATCGATGAACTTTACGAGGGTACATTGGCTATCAAGGCAAAAGAAATGGCACGTAGAATGTCCACCGGCCAATATATACACATTTGGCAGTGTAGACCAGGAAATCATTGAGGGTAGTATTAGTAAACCGTATCGATATTCTGCGGGTCGTGGTAGTTGGCACTTACACTAATCGGTCAAAAAATCCGTATATTAGTATTAAGTAATAATTTAAATGGATTACTATTAATCTGCATACAACCCAAGGCATGGATTACCTTTCCCCTACTTACTTTTTTGATTATAAAAGTGATGAGATACAGCAACTTATTGCAAATGTACCGTCAGCCTCGTTATCCCAAAAAGAAATTGCCCAGCATTTATTTTTAAAAGTTCGCGATCAGTGGCGCTATGACCCGTACAACCTAAGTTTTAACAAGGAAAAATACCGCGCCAGTGCAATTGCAAAACGTAAGGAAGGACACTGCGTGGACAAATCTATTCTCTTGATATCCTGTTTACGTGCAATGGGAATACCGGCCAGACTACATTTGGCCAAGGTCAAAAACCATATTGCGGTAGAACGCCTGATCGAAAAATTTGGTTCTAACGAGTTAACGCCCCATGGAATGGTGGATGCCTATATCAATGATAAATGGCTAAAGCTAAGCCCTACCTTTAATGCTTCCTTATGCACTATACTCAAAGTGGCCCCTTTAGATTTTGACGGTGAAAATGATGCCGTACTGCAGGCTTTTAATGAAGAAGGAACTATGTTTATGGAGTACTTGGAAGACTATGGTCATTTTGATGATGTTCCCGTAGCGTTTATGATTGCCAATGCGCGCGAGCATTACCCCGCTATTTTTGCGGCCAATACCGACCAAACGGAGTTTCAACTCTAATATTTAACAAACATTTATATCCTATATCCCCAAGAGCCCCTTACAGAATTACTTTTTGTAGTACATTCGATTATCAAATTAAAACTTACGTGAAGCACTTTTTGATTATAATCTTTTTAGCATATTGTTCTTCTTTGGCCACCGCACAAGAACCCATAGAATGGACACCGGATTATGAACTACAATTGACAGATTACCGATCACCGGAATCAGAGATCAATTCCGCATTAACGTCTTACTCTATTTATTCCGGCTCAAAAATAGATTTCAGTTTTAACATGAATTCGGTTTCGTTTATGTTTACCAAAAATTTCAACAGCAAGATCAAAGCGGTATTCCATCCCAATTTAGCAGTATTAGTTGCGCCAGACTCCCTTACCGCCCAACAATTGTTGCAATTTGGTCGTTATGATTTTGACCTGGTAGAATTATACGCCCGTAAAATAAGGAAGAAAGTATATGAGGAAAAAGGCGCTTTTAGCGACTCCAAATTATTTCAACCTATTTTTAACGAGTATCAAGAAGAAATGAATACCGTAAGTGCCCAAGTATTTAAAGCCACTGATTTTGGCAAAGATACCGAGCTTCTTATAAAAGAACATAACAAGGTCATTGATGGAATAAATCAACTTTCTGACTTTTGTATGACCTGTAAGCCTAATAAAAATAGGAAGTGATTTTTTTGGTTGTTCGTTGATGGTTGTTCGTTGATGGTTGTTCGTTGATGGTTGTTCGTTGATGGAAATTTAGCTTTGCTAAATTCCCATTAACGAAAAAGTCTATTTTCTTATTTCTATTTTCTCATTCAATACTTCTTACCTCGCACCCTGTACTTTTTACTTAATACTCTTTACTTAAGAATAAGTACTCAACACTTTCCAACTTCAACTCAGCACTAAAATCCCACAATTGAGTAGTTATATTTATCTCAGCAAAACTAATTACTTCATCTTTGAAAACACAATAATCAACCATCCATGGAAAACATCATTGAAACGTTTATTTATATACATGCCATTTTTGGCGGTTTAGGTCTTATTACCGGTATAGCAAGTATTTTAGTAAAAAAGGGACAGCGCAATCATAGGCGATTAGGAAAATGGTTTTCATGGTCAATGATCATAAGTTCCGCCATCTCTTTAGTAGTAGCTCGTATGCCCAACCACAATAATACCTTCTTATTCTTGATTGGCATTTTTACTATTTACATGGTTTTGGCCGGTAATAGCGCACTTACCTTTAAAACAACCAAAAAGAAAAAGGCAAATAAAATTGATTTAACGGTTTCAATAACCATGATTGTTTCCGCCTTACTAATGATCGGTTTTGGTATTAACGGGCTCGTACATGGGTATTCCCAAAGTATCCTATTTTTATTTTTTGGACTCTTTGGTTTATTTATGCCTTATGGAGATTTTAAACTGTACAAAACCTCTTTAAGAAACCGTAAACTTTGGCTAATTAATCACCTTAGCAGAATGTTGGGCGCACTTATAGCTTCCATAACAGCATTCATTGTCGCCGGAATGCATCAAGACACCCTGTGGGCATGGATTACACCATCCGTTTTAGGTACCGCCTATATCATTTATTGGATCAAGAAAACGAAAGGAAAAAAGAAATTGAAATCCGCTTAACCTTGTTCTTTTAAATTTAGGTTTTCCGCAAAGTAGTCACAGAAATCTTTCATGGTAGCGGTCATTTTCTCATCTTGGGTAGCCTTTAAAAAAGTGTCTGCCATAGATACCAAGGTCTGATGAAAAAAAGTTTTCATTTCATCTACCGGCATATCTTTGGTCCACAAATCTATTTTCAAGGATTCTTGGTTCTTACTGTCCCAAACCGATAATAACATGGCCTTTGCCTCTTCGTTTTCCACGCCCCCATCCTGTGCGGACCAGTTCAATGTTTCGGGCACCCTATTTTCATCCAATCCTACACGTAAAGTTATTTCCGAAGTATGTAAATCTGCCATTTAATTTCTTGGTTTGTAATTCGATTTTTTAAATATTTCCTCTGCAGGCATGGTCAGCATTTGTTTAATGCCTACGGTATTGTTCTCCATGAACGAACGTACAATTTGCCATCCCACAAAACGACCCAACCTACCGGGCGATTCATTATCCAGCTCAAGTCCAAACTTTGAAAAGGGTGCGGGGTCTAAAAAACGCTGATTCAATTTGTTTTCCGTACTGTACAGATATTCGTTCTCAATGAAATTTCTCCACATGGGTTCCTCATTTGCGTAGGCCCAATCCATTTCCTCCTCGGTATACCCTATTCTCTTTCGCTCCTCCATATTGGGCAACAACTTGTCCTTAAGGTACAGTTCTTTGCCAAAATAGACCATGCGCGCCAAAAAAGTCCTGTCCCTAGGACGTGGTACCACTTGTTTGGTAAAGGCACTGGCTACATCACTGAGCATAAAACCTCGATCTAGTGTTTTTGCAATATAGCGCTGAAACCCCCCATAATATTTATGCTCTGGACCCAGATAATTATCAAGGCTAATGAACAAAATACTGTCGGTCAAAATAATTCGATTATTATAATCCACATCATTGGTTACGGTGATGACCTTGGGCACGGTATATTCCGGAAAATAATATTTTACATGTTTAAATAATTGCACCAAGCCTTCTTCTTCCTCTTCAAAACTATTAAAGGCATTACCTACCTCTTGAAACAGTTCTACCTGTAAAGAATCGTTCATTTTGGCTATCCAAACACTGTCCGGGGCCGGAAAAAGATATGGGTACATTTGGCGCAATGCGGGCAAGCCCTCTTCTCCAGAAGATGCAAATTCCCGATCAAAACGGGAAATGGAAAGCTCTACAGGTATTGCCGCTATCTCCTGAGCCGTTTTATCACTGTTATTACAGCTAAAAATTATCAAGAAAACTGACAATAGCATAAAAATAGGTTTTACCCTGCCAAGTATTTTACAATACATTTTATTTTTCACGGTGTTCAACTTATTTTTAAGGCAAAGTTAATTTATTTAAACAAATAATTGGAGCGGTATGCAAACTGAAAAAGTAATTGACCATATTGTAGATTGGTTAAGGGATTATGCTACGAATGCCAAACAGAAAGGATTTGTAATTGGAGTATCCGGTGGTATTGACTCTGCCGTAACCTCGACCCTTTGTGCAAAAACGGGATTGGACCTGTTGTGCCTGGAAATGCCTATACACCAAGCGGCAAATCAATCTGATCGGGCATCTAGACATATAGATTGGCTACAGAAGAATTTTAGTAACGTAAAAAGAAAAGAGGTTCAACTAACGCCGGTTTTTGATTCGTTGGTAGATGCTTTTCCTCCGGTTGAAAACGAAGAGGAACGTTTTATGTCATTGGCGAACACCAGGGCCAGGCTGCGCATGACCAGCCTTTATTACTTTGCGGCATTAAAACGCTACCTGGTGGCAGGTACCGGCAACAAGGTAGAGGATTTTGGCGTAGGGTTCTATACCAAATATGGTGATGGTGGGGTAGACTTAAGTCCTATTGCAGATTTAATGAAGACAGAAGTATACGCCATTGCAAAGGTTTTGGGCGTAAACGAGGAAATTATAAAGGCCGCTCCAACGGACGGTTTATGGGGAGACAATCGTACGGACGAGGACCAGATCGGGGCGAGTTATCCAGAGTTGGAATGGGCCATGAACATGAAGGATGAAGGCCGCACAATCGCGGATTTTGAAGGTAGGCAAAAAGAAGTGTTCACCATTTTCATGAAACTCAATACCATGAACCAACACAAAATGTTACCCATACCCGTTTGTGAGATACCAGAATCTTTAAAATGACAATTCAACTATGAATCAGGCAATTAAATCGAAAATAAAGCGTTAAATATCTATATAGCGTGAAAAAAGTGCATTTTTGGCTTCTAATTTAGAATTTTAAGCCTTACATTGCATGTAGTCTTTTTAGACCATAGGTTTTTAAAAATCTATAAAAATCCAATAATTAATGATCAAAGTATTAATAGCGGATAACCACCCTATAATTAGAATGGGAGTTAGGACGGTTCTAGAATCCGCTGAGGGATTTGAATTGATAGATGAGGTGGCTACCACCGAAGAGCTTTTCGAAAAACTTAAAGACACAACCCCCGATGTTGTCATGCTAGAAATGGATATTCCTGAAATTAACGGAATAGCAGCATTGCGAAAAATCAAAAAAGAATATGCCGACGTAAAAGTACTAATGTACAGTGGGCAGTCTGAAGATGTATATGCCCTAAGTGCCATTAGAGCGGGTGCATTTGGGTATTTATCCAAATCTTCAGGAATTGAATACATTACCGCCGCAGTAAGAAAAGTAAGTGAAGGAAGCATGTTCATTACCAATGAACTTGCCCAGCGACTTGCCTTTGATGAAGGAACTAAAAAACCACGTAGATTCTTTAGAAAATTATCAACCAGGGAAATAGAAGTATTGAAACTCTTGGCCAGTGGCAAGCGCAACAAAGAAGTGGCACAAGGTTTGAACCTAAATGAAAAAACGGTAAGTACTTATAAAGCACGTTTAATGAAAAAGTTAAATGTGGACAATATGGTAGATTTATTACAACAGGCAAAAGCGCTTGAGCTGTACTAAATTCCTACAACTATTAGTGTAAAAAAAGACCCGCCAATGGCGGGTCTTTTTTTTGCCTAAATATATTATTTTAAGATAATACCCTGTTCAATTTTTGATTCAGCAATTTGTTCAATTGAATATAGTTCATAATCTCCTCCAAGGCCTCACGGTTATCCTTGGTTATATCTTCTGTTGTTTGCTGCAATGCGCCCATTCTTTTTTTAATCAAGAAACAACGTAGGGTCAGTATGGTCTCACTGACCAATTGGGCAATACCAACTTCCTTTTTTTTAGGAAAAATATCCTTGCTCTCCCAATTGTGCAACGTATACTTTTCCTCGTCCATTAAAATAGTGGAAATCTGATTGGCCATTTCTTGATCCAGACTGTTTACAAACGTATTAATGGAAAATTCCTTTTCCTGGTTCAATGACTCTATCAGTTTATAATACATATTACGGAAATCCTCGTTGGCCAATTCAATTTCATCTTCCTGAAGGTCCAAGTAGATTTTCTCGTACACTTTAATTTCCAAAGACTCCGGCTCTAACACCAAATCACCGGATTCATTCTCCTTGAGTACCAAATCCTCAAACTCCTCCTTCTGATCACCATAAAGCATTAAGGATTCTATAATCTTACGCTCCAATACATATTGCACATCTACAGCTTCCGGGGCGGCATCCTTACGGACCACCTCAAAGGCCTTTTGTTCTTCTTTATATTCCTTTTTGATGTTGGCCTCCCCCTTCTTGTCTATCTGGGCCAATGTATTAAAAAGTACCGCTTCAGAAACATTCATGATGCTTGCACATTCTTGAATATATATTTCCTTTTTGATACGATCGGGAATTTTTGCGATACTGTTTACAATATCCCTAACCGTGTCCGCTCTTTTAATGGGATCGTTAGATGCCTCCTTTACCAATAAAGATGCCTTAAACTGGATAAAATCCTTAGCGTTGGATTCTAAATAAGCTTGTACCTCCTCTAGTTCATTATGCTTGGCAAAACTGTCAGGATCTTCCCCTTCAGGAAAAGTACAGACACGAACGTTCATTCCCTGCTCCAATATTAAATCAATACCCCTTAGGGACGCCCGTAATCCTGCCGCATCACCATCGAACAGTACTGTAATGTTTTTGGTAAGCCTGTTTATCAAGCGAATTTGCTCTGGTGTTAACGCAGTACCACTGGACGACACCACATTTTGAATTCCCCTTTGTGCAAATTGGATAACATCCGTATACCCCTCAACCAAATAACAATTATCCTCTTTTGCAATGGCTTGCTTGGCATGGTATATTCCATAAAGTACTTTGCTCTTATGGTAGATATCACTTTCCGGCGAATTAAGATACTTGGCCGCCTTTTTATCATTGGTTAGAATACGCCCCCCAAAACCCAAAACACGGCCACTCAAGGAATGTATGGGGAACATGACCCTACCCTTGAACCTGTCAAACTTTCTTGACGTATTAGGGTTGTCCCGGTCTTCCTTTACAATGGTAAGTCCGGTTTTTTCAAGGTACTCCAATTTATATCCCTTGTCCAATGCCGCAACGGTAAAACCGTCCCATTGATTCAAACAATATCCAAGCTCAAATTTCTTGATGGTCTCATCTGTAAATCCACGCTCCTTAAAATAACTAAGACCAATGGCCTTCCCCAATTCCGTATCCCACAGCATTTCCTTAAAATGCTTTTGTGCAAACTCTGATACCAGATACATACTCTCCCGTTCGTTTGCCTGCTCTTTCTGCTCATTGGACTGTTCTGTCTCCTCTACCTCAATATTATACTTTTTGGCCAGATACTTAATTGCTTCCGGATAGGTAAAATGTTCGTGCTCCATTAAAAATGCAACCACGTTACCCCCTTTTCCACTACTAAAATCCTTCCAAATCTGTTTTACGGGAGATACCATAAAACTTGGTGTACGCTCATCACTAAAAGGACTTAGCCCCTTAAAATTGGAACCCGACTTCTTTAATTGTACAAAATCACCAATAACCTCCTCTAACCGGGCAGTTTCATATACTTGATCTATGGTGTTTTTTGAAATCATGGAGACACTGAATTTCCCTTAAACGGGGAACAATTTTTATGTAATTTAGAACCTCAAAAGTAATAAAATGATTCTATTTTTTGGCACTAGGCCCGGTAAACCGGCAACCATTAAACTTTTAAACACATACTGCCCATATTGTGAACAAAGAGGAACCCTAACGGTGGTAACGCACACTAACTATTTTCATCTGTTCTGGATCAAACTTTTTAAAATTTCCAGTACCGTTATGGCAGAATGCAGCCATTGCAAAAGAGGTTTTTATGAAAACGAATTTACCAATACCATGCTAGAGGATTTGCAGCTATTAAAACAACGGTCATAAAACCGGCAATTATATCCAGTTCCATGACCGTAATATTCAATAAACACTATGCTATACCAATTATAGATCAAACCGCAATCCTAAGGAGACGTTTCGTTGTTCAACGGCAGCATCCTTGAAAATTGGATTTAAATCATATTTTACATACAACAGAACACCCTCTACCCCTGCATAGGCACTTAATCCATAAATTAAATTATTGGTATTGTAACTACGTTTTAGCTTATCCTTTACATGGCCACCATCTATTTCATATTTCAATTTTTGTCGTGTGCCTAAATTAAACCCTGCATATCCACCTAACCCAATACGAAACTGATTCTTTAAGGAATACCTAATACTTTTTTCGGTAGCGGTATATTTTGACGGCCCCAGCTCAAAATGCATAGGAAACACCAAATTGTCTATCCTAAGTTTGGACTTGTTCAACTCATAATCAAATTCCTGTAATTCTGATTGACCGTTTTCCAATGAAACAAAATATTGATTGTCCTTAGGTTTTAAACCGTTGAACTGAAATGAGAAGCCATAATTGAACCTTAGGAAATTGGTATTCTTGAATACCCGTGTTCTCCATTGCCAACCCATTTCAAAAAATCTGCTTCCGCCAATTTTGTACGGAGAGTCATCAAGCGACTGTCCTTCAATTATTGCATTATTTAAACCAATAGCTACAACAAGGTCAGAATAAGTACGTCTATCATAAATTACTTTTTTCCTATTTGGATTTTCCTTGATACTAATTCCAAATATACGCTCGCCATCATTACTTCTGCCGCCATAACCTATTTCCAACCTAGTTCCAAAATTAAGCGTATCCAGCTCTAGGTTTTCAGTACCATTTCTATCCAACAAGGCTATCTTATTATCAATAATAGCTATCCTGTTCTCTATGTTCAAAGCCCTTTTCTCCGCCGCTTTCATTTTTAACGCATTCGCCTCGTCCAAGGTAATCTCCCCGTTCTCTACCCTTTTGGAAATAGCCTCTACCTCTTCTTTTAAGGCTAATTTTTCCTGTTGTGTAATCTTAGCCTTTTGGGCCTCTAAAAGTTCAACTTTGCTTTCATTACCCTCTTGCGCCACTGCATTATGTACGATAAAGAGGGTTAGCAATACTACTGCATACATTGTAATTGTTCTCATTTTGATTGATTTTTTTTTTGATGAATAAACTCCAATCCCTGTCCCTATAGCAACTTATAGGAATAAAGAAAAAAACGATTTAAAATTGATTAATTATTACGGTCCGCCACCGCTGTACGTACCTTGATAAAACTGGCTTTCAATGAATTGAATATTTGGTCTCTGAAGGATTGATCAAGTTCTTCTTCAACCTCTGTCAACAAAGCCATAGCGTTGACAGATTTATCGGTATTAAAAATTTTATTCCTAAGAATTTCGTCTTGAGCCCGTTGTAATAACGAATCTACTTCGGCATCTGTAACGGTATTATATTGTTCCAAATCATTTACCTGGGCCACAACAAGAGCCACCTGTGTATTTATGATCTCCTCTGGTATTTCAATTTTAGGATTGACTTCGTTAGTAGATTTTTGCAGTACAGTTGCTACATCCAATTCATTAACTTCCTTAGGTCTTTGCCGATCAACAGCAACATATGCAGGCACTTCCCTATCCTTTACCTTAGGGTTGGAATTATTGGATTTTGCCACAATCCCCTCTTCTGGTTCGTCCAGTATACGTTCTTCTTTTAAAATGGTTTTTGGTTTCAATACCTGTTCATTTTCAGTATCCACCACCTTTACCGGCAATTGGTCTACATTTTTTTCACCCCGCATTACAAACAAAGCCACTCCTAAAATAATGACTACACTTGCGGCAATGCCCAACCAAGTATATACCGGACTTTTAGATTGCGTATCTGTTTTCAGTTCCGAGGAAATTGAAGCCCAAGCCTTATCTGATGGACTAATTTCACGCTCACGCAACTTGTTTTTAATATGTTGTTCAAATTTATCGGTTTCCATACCCTATAATATTTTGTTGTCTTAATTGATCTTGTAGCAACTTTCGCGCTTTTAACAATTGTGTCTTTGATGTACTTTCCGTGATGGACAGCATTTCCGCAATCTCCTTATGTTTGTACCCTTCTACGGTATACAGTACAAATACCATTTTATAACCTTGCGGCAAAGCATCTATTAGTTGCTGAATATGTTCCGTATCCAAATCCGTACTCTGTGCTATTGTGGTAGATTGGTTATTTTCATACACCTCATCGTCATACACCACAAACTGCTGCTTTCTTAAGTAGGAAATACTTTCCCTTACCATTATTCTTCTTAACCAACCCTCAAAACTTCCCTCAAAATTAAATGTGTTCAACTTATTGAACATTTTCAGAAAGCCTTGTACCATAACGTCTTCCGCAAAATGTACATCCTTAATATATTGCCTACACACACTTAACATTTTTGGCGCATGTTTTTTATACAAACGTTCTTGGGCATCTCGGTTGCCGGATGAAGCTTTTTTAACAAGCTGCTTTTCGTTTTTATAAAAAGGTATAATTTTCACAATATTGGTTTGGTCTTCTATTTAACTAGACGCATTATTTTACACAATAGTTGCCTGAAGATTATTTATTTTTTAAATAAATTTATAACGTATTGCTTATCAGTAAATTAAAGAAATAAAAAATCGTAAAAAATTTACTTTTTACGATCTACTACATAATTTACCATAAGTTCCAAGGCGGCCCTATAATCAGATTCCGGATAGGAATGTAGCAGTTGTAATGCCTGATCCCGGTATTGCAGCATTTTAGCCACAGCATAATCCAAACCACCTTTTTCCTTAACAAAGGCGATAACTTCCTTTACCCGTTTTTTATCCTTGTTATGGTTTTTTATGGAATTGATAACCCAACTTTTTTCTTTTTTGGAACTGTTGTTCAATGCATAGATTAACGGCAAGGTCATCTTTTGTTCCTTAATGTCTATGCCTGTTGGTTTACCTATTTTTTGGGCGCCATAATCAAACAGGTCATCCTTAATTTGAAAGGCCATACCACAAAGTTCACCAAATTTTCTGAACGCTTCTACATCCTTACTTTCCGGCTTAACCGAGCAAGCGCCCAAAGAACAACATGCAGCTATTAGGGTTGCCGTTTTTTGCCTAATAATATCATAATAAACATTTTCGGTAATATCCAAGCGCCTTGCTTTTTCTATTTGAAGCAACTCACCTTCACTCATTTCACGAACGGCTACCGAGATAATCTTAAGCAAATCAAAATCACCATTATCTATTGACAACAAGAGACCTTTGGACAAAAGATAATCACCGACCAAGACCGCAATCTTATTCTTCCATAGGGCGTTTATGGAGAAGAAGCCCCTACGCTTGTTACTCTCATCGACCACATCATCATGTACCAATGTGGCCGTGTGTATCAGTTCAATAACCGATGCACCACGATAAGTACGCTCATTGACCTCACCATTGTTCAATAATTTTGCGGTAAGAAATACGAACATAGGCCGCATTTGCTTGCCTTTACGATTTACTATATAATATGTAATTCTGTTGAGCAACGCCACCTTTGAGGTCATTGAATCCCTGAACTTGGATTCAAACAACTCCATTTCCTTATATACAGGTTCCTTTATTTGCGCTACTATTTTCAGATGCGGTTTATTAGAAGGATAAAATTAGGCAAAAGCTAGCAGTTAACAGTACTCAGAGAGGATATAATGACAATGAACAACTACAGGTTTTACTACAATAGTTCTTTACCGCCCACTATTATTCTTTACCGGTCCTACACTACCCGCTATATGCTTAATACTTCTTCCTTAGTTCTTTCCTAACTCTTATTGGCCAATTGCCCGCATGCCGCATCTATATCCTTACCACGTGAGCGACGGACGGTCACCACAATGTTATTTCGCTCCAAAGAACGTACGTAACAATCTATGGCCGCACCAGAAGCTTGTTTAAATTCCCCATCATCAATAGGGTTGTATTCTATAAGATTTACTTTAGAAGGTGCAAAACGGCAAAATTCCACTAACGCATCTATGTCTTTTTGAGTATCATTGATTCCGTCCCATACTACATATTCATAAGTAATACGACTTCTTGTTTTTTGATACCAATATTGTAACGATTCCCTTAAATCTGCCAAGGTGAACTTAGCATTGAAGGGCATAATAGAAGTTCTAATCTCATCTATTGCCGAGTGCAGAGAAACAGCTAGTTTAAATTTCACCTCATCATCTGCCATTTTTTTTATCAATTTGGGCACACCGGATGTAGAAACGGTTATTCGTTTAGGTGACATTCCCAAGCCGTCTGACGAGGTTATCTTATCTATGGCCTTTAGTACGTTGTTATAATTCATTAAAGGCTCGCCCATACCCATAAATACAATATTGCTTAACGGCCTGTCGAAATATAATCGGCTTTCATTGTCAATAGCGACAACCTGATCATAAATTTCGTCAGGATTAAGGTTTCGCATACGTTTTAACCGTGCCGTAGCACAGAACCTACAATCTAAACTGCACCCAACTTGGCTAGATACGCATGCCGTGGTCCGCGTCTTTGTTGGAATCAATACCGATTCTACGATCAAATCATCATGTAGGCGTACCGCATTCTTTATGGTACCATCACTACTGCGTTGCATTTGATCCACTTTAATATGGTTGATGACAAAATTGGCCTCAAGCATTTCTCTGGTGTCCTTAGAGAGGTTGGTCATTACATCAAAAGAGTACGCGGCCTTTTGCCACAACCATTCATATACCTGATTACCTCTAAAAGCCTTGTCCCCATTAGAAACAAAGAATTCCCTAAGCTGCTCACGCGTTAGTGCCCGGATATCTTTTTTCCTTATTTCTTCCATTACATTAAAGGTAGGTATTACTAATGATAAAAATCCCGCTTTCTGCACATGCAGATAAAGCGGGATGTATTGTTATTTCTATGAGAGAAATCTAATTTCTTATAATATCAACATGGCGTCACCATAAGAATAGAACTTATAGCTTTCCAAAATGGCTTCCTTATACGCTTTGTTCATCAAATCATGACCCATAAAAGCGGATACCATCATCAATAAGGTAGATTTTGGTAAATGAAAATTGGTGATCATTGCATTTGCTATGCTAAAATCATACGGTGGAAAAATAAATTTGTTCGTCCACCCCTCATACGTATTCAAGGTTTGCTTAGAGGATACCGCACTTTCTAGACCTCTCATTGCCGTTGTACCTACTGCACAAATACGTCTTTTTTTAGCTTTGGCATTATTTACGATCTCTGCTGCTTTTTCATCAATGAACATTTCCTCGCTATCCATTTTATGCTTGGAAAGGTCTTCTACCTCTACCGGGTTAAAGGTACCCAAACCAACATGCAACGTAAGTTCTGCAAAATCCACACCTTTTATTTCCAAACGCTTTAATAAATGCTTGGAGAAATGTAAACCTGCCGTAGGAGCGGCAACAGCACCTTCATGCTTTGCATAAATGGTCTGGTAACGATTTTCATCTTCCGGTTCTACCTCTCTCTTTATGTATTTTGGCAACGGAGTTTCTCCAAGTTCCCTTAGCTTCCTCCTAAAATCAAGATAGGCACCATCATAAAGAAAACGTAATGTCCTTCCTCTAGAGGTGGTATTGTCAATTACCTCTGCAACCAATGTTTCGTCATCACCAAAATAAAGTTTGTTTCCAATACGTATTTTACGCGCAGGATCAACCAATACATCCCAAAGGCGTTGTTCTTCGTTCAATTCACGTAAAAGAAACACCTCTATACGGGCTCCCGTTTTTTCCTTGTTACCATATAGTCTTGCAGGAAAAACCTTTGTATTGTTAAGGACCATAACATCTCCTTCATCAAAATAATCGATCATGTCCTTGAACATTCTATGTTCTATTTTGCCGGTATCCCTATGAATGACCATTAATCTAGACTCATCTCTATTTTCCGATGGATGCTCCGCCAATAATTCTTTTGGAAGCTCAAAATTAAAATTTGATAATTTCATGTAGCTATTTTATTTAGTGTAGCAAATTGCGGCTGCAAATATACAATCTGCAGATAGGCCTTGTCAAGTAAATCCTTAATTATAATTCCTTTATATCAAAACCCAGTTTCCTTAGGTCGTTCCAAAAATCTGGATATGACTTGGAAACTACTTCTGCATCGTTTACTTTAAGTGTCGTTTTCATGGCCAAAGGAGCAAAGGCCATAGCCATTCTATGATCGTTGTACGTATCTATGGCAATATTTTCAAGAATCCCTATAGATGGAACAATATCTAATTCCTTATCGGTTACGGAAATATTGGCCCCTAATTTGGTCAGCTCCGTATGTAAAGCTTCCAAGCGATCCGTTTCCTTGATCTTAAGAGTATGTAAGCCCGTTAAATGACAACCTACGCCCAAACCAAAACAGGTTACCGCAATGGTCTGTGCAATATCCGGGGCGTTGGCCAGATCAAATACATTTTCCATGTCTACTTCCTTATCCGTCTTTTTTAAGATAATCTTGTTATCGCCAAAGGTAGTTTCCACACCAAAGGAGGTATAAATTTCAGCCAGTACACTGTCTCCTTGTAAACTTTGTTGTTTATAGGCAGATAGGGTTATTTTGGTCCCTGGTGCAGCCAATGCACAAATGCCGTAATAGTAGGAAGCCGAACTCCAATCCGATTCTACCACCAAGGTAACCGGTGCTATTTCATTCTTTGGAAAAACCTTGATCACATTGTCTTTGAACGAGGTCTCCACCCCTATTTCCTCTAACAAGGCCAAGGTCATTTTAATATATGGAACTGAAGTAATTTTACCAACCAACTCTAATTCAAGTCCGTTTTCCAAACTTGGTGCAATCAATAATAGGGAGGAGATATATTGGCTGCTTACATCTGCAGGAAGACTTACTTTATCCTTGACAAGGTTTTGTCCTTTTATTTTAATGGGAGGATATCCTTCATCCTGCACATAACTTATCTCCGCACCCAAGGATTTTAAGGCATCCACTAAAATTTTAATTGGCCTTTCAGTCATTCTTTTGGACCCCGTCAACACCACTTCTTTTCCTTCCTGAGCAGAAAAATAACCGGTTAAAAACCGCATTGCCGTACCGGCATGATGTATATCTACCGTACCCTGGGAAATCTGCAGCCCCTTTGCCATTACCTGTGCATCATCAGAATTGGACAAATTGGTTATTTCAATATTTGGAAACAATGCGGACAACAATAAACTGCGATTAGATTCACTCTTTGAACCCGTAATCGTTATAGCGTCTTTAATTTGATGGTTTTCCGGACCTGTAAGGTGAAGTTTCAATGCGTATCTTTTTAAAAATAGAGCAACAAATATACGCCTATTTCAACTTTTTATTGGCGTGATGACGCTCATGATCACGCTTTGTTTTTAAATCTAACTTTTTATCAAAAGCTTGTTGTAAATTAATATTGGTCTGATTTGCCAAACAGAGTACCACAAAGAGAACATCTGCCAGTTCTTCTCCCAAATCCTTTCCTTTATCTGACTCCTTTTCACTCTGTTCACCATACCGCCTTGCTATAATTCTAGCTACCTCACCCACTTCCTCAGTCAACTGAGCCATGTTCGTTAGCTCGTTAAAATAACGAACACCATGTTCCTTGATCCAATTATCTACCGCTAATTGTGCGTTATTAATGTTCATTACTCTTTCTTCTTTGTATCAATAATTATTGTCACCGGACCATCATTCAACAATTCTACTTTCATATCCGCTCCAAATTCACCCGTACCAATGGTTTTTCCCAATTTATCTTCCATACTTTCAATAAATGATTCGTACAAAGGAATTGCAATTTCAGGTCTTGCCGCTTTAATATAGGAAGGTCTATTGCCTTTTTTTGTGCTTGCATGTAAAGTAAACTGACTTACCACTATAGCATCTCCATTAGTAGTGGACAATGAAGTGTTCATTACTCCATCTTCATCATTAAAAATACGAAGGTTCACAATCTTGTTCGTTAGCCATTCTATATCATCTTGGGAATCCTCAGTCTCAATACCCAACAAAATTAAGAGTCCCCCGTTAATTGAACTTATTCTTTTACCATTGACCGTTACACCTGCTTTTGCAACACGTTGTATTACTGCCCTCATTTTTTATCGTCGTGTATATCTACCCTATAATTTTCATCCTCCCCTTTGATCATCTGCAGATAGCTATTATATCTGCTCCATGCAATTTCCCCATTTTCCAAAGCGCTCTTTACTGCACATTTTGGTTCATCTACATGTATACAGTTGTTGAACTTACAGTCTTGTTTTAACTTGAAAAATTCGGGAAAATAATCTCCAATCTCTTCCTTTTCCATATCTACGATTCCAAAACCTTTTATACCGGGAGTATCTATGATGCGGGCATTGAAACTTAAATCGAACATTTCTGCAAACGTAGTAGTGTGCTGTCCCTGTAAATGTTGTTCGGATATTTTTTTGGTCTTGATATCCAAAGTAGGCTCTATTGCATTTACCAATGTGGACTTACCTACACCGGAATGGCCTGAAAACATTGAAGTTTTACCAACCATCATTTCCTTTACCTTTTCAACATTTTTACCCGTGGTAGCCGAAATACCAATGCAGGTATACCCAATTTTTCTATACAAGGCTGCTAAAAATTTTATTTCGTCCAATTCTTCCGGCGTATAGGTATCTACTTTATTGAACAATAAAATTACGGGAATTTCATAGGCCTCTGCAGTGATTAAAAACCGGTCTATAAACACCGGATATGTAGGCGGGTTGTTCAGCGTTACCAAAAGAAATACCTGGTCCAAATTGGCCGCAATTATGTGGGTCTGTTTGGACAGGTTAACAGATTTGCGGATAATGTAATTTTTACGCTCTTCTATTTCATGGATTATACCAATGGTATCATCACCTATGGTCTCCACTTGAAAATGAACTACATCACCAACCGCTACCGGATTGGTGCTTTTTATGCCCTTGATCCTAAACTTTCCTTTTATCCTACAATCATAGAAATCACCATTATCTGTCTTAACGGTATACCAACTACCTGTAGATTTATAAACAATTCCTACCATTTATCCAAAATACCTTCCATTTGTACAAAGTAACTGCTTTCAATGCAAAAAATACCATAAATTTGAATTTCAACCTAGAACATTAAATATTAACCAATTACTTTAAAATGAAAACTATCAAAAATTTTATCCTTTATGCTTTTTTACTGCTAACCTCTATAGGTTTTGCCCAAGAAACCATAACCAATGAATCCGTTATACAAATGGTAGAATTGGGTTTCGATGATTATATGATCATTGACAAAATAAACACCTCTGACGTTAAGTTCGATGCTTCTATATCTGCACTTGGCGAAATGAAAAATGCCGGGGTTTCCTCTGAAATTCTTTCATTGATCATGGACAAGTCAAAACAAAACACGAAATCAAAGACAGGTATTTATTATACGGATGCAAATGGGGAGGATAAATTGGTACAGCCAAGTGTTTTCTCAGGGTCAAACTCCAATGCCGTTGCACAAAAATTAGTATCTGGTTTGATCAACTCCAAACAAAAGGCGCAACTACCTAAAACCCAATCCAACAATGTTATTCGTCAAAGTCAACCTGAATTTACATTTATCTTTGACCCAAGCGTAACAGAAGTTGACAATATGCAGAACAACCAAGGTAGTGATGCCGGTATTTTCAACTGGTGGTTTAGAATGGCCAGTAACCCTAACGAATTTGTTTTGGTAAAACTTACCGTTAAGGAGAAAAAGAACTTAAGGGAGGTCGTTACAGGTAAAAGCAGCTGGATTACCAGTAGTAGCGGTATTGACCCAAAATATGCTCTTAATTTTTCCATAGAAGAAATTGAAGGCAATAAGTTCAAGGTTACACCAGATACCTTAGAACCAGGTGAGTATTGCTTTATTTACCAAGGCCAAGTACCACAAGGCAGGGAAAACCAGTCTGTGTTCGATTTCTCCATTCAATAGTTTAAAACATACATTTAATAGGTAGTCCCGATGCTTTTTGTATCGGGACTTTTTTTATCCGCAGATTTTCAGATAGAACTTTTATAAGTTAATGTAATTCTTTGCTTTCTACATTATACCTTTTAATTTCATCCAATAAACTTTAGTGAAATAAAAAAACCATCATCATGAAAAAAATTATGTTATCCTGCTTTATTGCCTTAATCGCAATTACCACTATGACCGCCCAAGAATACAAAGTTATTACCAGTGTAGAATCTATAGTACCCAGTGGTTTAGGCAGATCAAGAATAATTGACGCCAATGCTGACCGGGACTATAAGGAGTTCTCTTCCGAACAGACCGAAGAAGATAATACGCGCAATAAATCTAAACGTGGAGATATACGTGTAAAGGATTTTGAAGAGACCAAATTGCTTAATTTTTATAACATAGCAGGTATTCGCTTTCAGAACATTGCGGCAAACGATGCGCTTATTTCTTCCAAGTTGAGTAATATGGCACAAAATGGCTGGGAACTGGTTTTTGTAACCAGTGGTGTAGAGGCCGATGCTGGTAACACAGACGGACAAGGTATTTTCATTACCCGATATATCTTTAAAAGATAGAACTATTACACATAAAAAAGCCCGGTAAAACCGGGCTTTTTTAATACTAAATTTTTTTATATCTACTGTGCCAGGTTAATCTCAACACGTCTATTTTTCTGTCTACCGTCTTTATACATATTGGTAGCAATCGGCTTACTTTCCCCATATCCTATAGCTGTTAACCTAGAAGGTGATATGCCGCCTTTTACCAAAAATTGTAAGACAGCCTGTGCTCTTTGCTCAGATAATTTTTGATTCGTAACAACTGAACCTATACTGTCCGTATGGCCCTCTACGGTAAATTTAGCGTTCGGGTACTCGTTCAGAATAGATATGATATCTACCAAAACCGGCGTGGATTCGTCTTTAAGAGTAGATTTACCGGTAGTAAACAAAATGGTTTTTGCATAGGCGTTCAACGATTTTTGAACCTCTTCCGTAACAACAGGCTCCGGACAACCGTTATTGGCTACCGTTCCCATCTCATTAGGACAATCATCATCTTTATCAAAAACTGAATCTCCGTCACTATCTGGCCAAGGACATCCGTTATTCTCTACCGGTCCGGCTACATCTACACACTGATCTTCATTATCCAACAAGGTATCTCCATCGGTATCTACCCAAGGGCAACCATTGTTTTCTACAGGACCAGCCTTATCTGGACATTGATCCTCATTATCCAATACCGAATCACCGTCCGTATCTCCCCATGGGCAACCATTATTTTCTATTGGTCCTGCCTTTTTTGGGCAACCGTCTTCTTTATTTGGAATACCATCACCGTCAGAATCTTTAGGCTGACCGTAGTATACCGGTATCTTTAATCCAGCATAAACATCTGCCCCTTTAATTTCGCTTCTCGTAAAAGTAGAGATAATAGAACCCGAACCAAGATATAACGGACCTGCACGTAAGCCCGCACCAATCTGCAATCCACTATATTGGTACCCACTTATAGGTACGTAAAAACTAAACCATTTACTTTCAAAACGCGGGGTCAATGAAACCAAATTAACAGTACGCATTGTATTTTCACCGGAAGATCGTAAGGTTAAATCTGTATTTAAGTTCAAATAAAAATGGTTTTTGATGTTCCAATCTGCATTAAAGTGCAATGCGGTTGGCAATTTAGCATTGATATCCGCATTAGATTGTACAAAGGTATATAGGTTCTGTAAATCTTCAGAATCCTCAATATTATCGTAATCCTCCTGTGTAATGGTATTATTGATATTGTAGTTATCAATTAAACCGCCCTTATATTTTACCGCACCTATATCCGTAAGGGAAAGGCCTAGTTTTAATTTGTATTTGTTTTTGTTCTTCATGACCGATGTTTCACCATCCGCACCCTTAACCACATATTTGTCATAATCTGGCCTCCATTCATATACAACACCTAGATCAAACCCAAAACCATTGGCATCCGGTACTTCGTAATCATAATCATCGTCGTCATAATCTCCAGATCTACCATAGTATAAGTCTCCCGTAGACTCCAATGTACCACTAGTTGAACTATCAGGTAAAGTGGCACCATCTGCATCATAGTCTATAGTTACATTTTTACCGGTAACATAGGCATTTCCAAAACCTTGTAAATATTTTAGGGAAAGTCCCCCCTTTAAAAAATGCTGTTCATTGTTCAACAAGACTTGGGCATAGGTAAGGCCAATTTCTGCCCAGCCATTTCCTGACATATAAAAATCTCCCTCGTTGACCATAAAGTCCTGGCTCTCATCAATACTGTCATCCAAATCATCTATACTTTCCCCATTGAATTCATTACCGGTAAGTATGGTCCTGGCCCTTGTAAAAATGGCTATGGAAGATGTTTTACCAACATTGAACATAAATGAAGGTCCCATTATATCTATATTACCTGAAAAGTTATTATTATCCGTCAAATAAAGATTGGCATCCGTATCAAACTCAAAATCACTGCCGGTAAGTTCTGAAAAACCTACACCTACGTAGTCATTGGCAAAAAAACCACTTGCCCCAATTAAATTTATGTCGGTCTTAAATCTAGAATCGGCAATATTGGCCGGGTTGGCTATTACCCCATGCACACCGCTGTAATTATCGGTTAGAAACCCTACATAAGATTGGGCCTTAGCGGTTAGTGTTACCATAACAAAAATGATTGCCACAACTACTCTTTTCATACTTTATCTCTTTTTATTGGTTGGATACACCCCTAACGCACCACATATATCCATATTGCAATCTATGTCCACTTTTTCTTACATATGTTAGGTATGGCACAAAAAAAAGCACCCATAGCAAATGGGTGCTTTTTAAATCGCTTATTATCTTCCTAACCGTTCACGATTTTCTCCTGATGGTTAATGGACTCTTGATGAATTGCCTTGAACATTCTTAAAACAAATTCCTCGCTCAACCCTTTGCTTTCACCCTCTAATATCATGGCGCCTAAAATCTGGTTCCATCTATTTGATTGTAAAACGGCTACGTTTTTCTGTTTTTTAAGTTCGCCAATACCGTCGGATACTTTCATACGTTTACCCAACATTTCTATCAATTGACTATCTATGACATCTATTTGAGCCCTTAGATTACTCAATTGTGAATTGTACTCCGCCTCTGGATCACTTTCCTTCCTGATCTTAAGATCTCTCATGATCTGCACCAATTTTTCTGGGGTAACTTGTTGAGCAGCATCACTCCAAGCGTTATCTGGGTCATGATGCGTTTCTATCATCAATCCGTCAAAATTAAGATCTAAAGCAGTTTGGGATACATCAAAAATCATATCTCTCTTTCCTGTAATATGAGATGGATCGTTAATCAAAGGCAAGTCAGGAAATTTATTCTGGAACTCAATCGCCATTTGCCATTCCGGGATATTCCTATACTTGCTCTTCTCATACGTAGAGAAACCTCTATGAATTGCTCCCAACTTTTTAATACCTGCGGTGTGCAACCTTTCAATACCACCTAGCCATAACGCCAAATCTGGATTTACCGGATTTTTAACCAACACAATCTTATCAGTACCTTCAAGGGCATCTGCCAATTCTTGCATAATGAACGGACTTACCGTTGATCGAGCTCCAATCCATAACAAATCGATATCATGTTCCAAAGCCAACTCTACATGAGCACGGTTAGCAACCTCAGTAGCGGTTTTCATTCCGGTTTCGGCCTTTACTTTTTGAAGCCATTTTAGGCCCAAGGCCCCTACTCCTTCAAAATTTCCTGGACGGGTACGTGGTTTCCATATACCTGCTCTGTAATAGTTTACATCGGTATCTTTTAGGGAGTGTGCTATACCTAACACTTGTTCCTCGGTTTCCGCACTACATGGCCCTGCTATTACTAGTGGATGGTCTAGTTTTAAATCATCCAACCATGTTCTCATTTGTTTTGAATTTTCCATTTTAATTAATCTATTTCTTGTTTAACGGTATTCTTTTTTAAAATTCCTTTTATTTTATTGGTATTGTTCATTTCATTATAAATGCCTTCGTAATCATCATTAAGCAACAGCTCCTTGAATGCCGTAAGGTTTTGAATATACTCCTCTAACGTTTCTACAACATTGTCCTTATTCTGCTTAAATATTGGTGTCCACATAGCGGGCGAGCTTTTTGCCAAGCGTACCGTACTTTCAAACCCACTACCTGCCATATCAAAAATATCGCGCTCGTTCTTTTCTTTCTCGATAACCGTTTTACCCAACATAAATGAACTAATGTGCGACAAATGCGATACGTAAGCTATGTGCTTATCATGTGCTACAGGATTCATATATCTAATACGCATACCTATTGCCTGAAAAACCTTCAAAGCTCTTTCTTGTAACTTAAAAGCGGTTAGCTCAACTTCACAAATAATATTGGTCTTGTCCTTAAACAAATTGTTTATTGCTGCGGACGGACCCGAAAACTCCGTTCCCGCAATGGGGTGGCATGCCAAAAAATTTCTTCTCTTTGGATGATTCTCAAGCACTTTACAGAGTAAAGATTTAGTGGAACCAACATCAAAAACTACACAATCTTCTTGTACGGCATCCAAAATAATAGGAAGCTCGGTAACCATAACATCTACCGGTATACTTACAATGACCATATCTGCCAATTGTAAATCTTGATAGGTAGCCGCCTTATCTATAATACCCAAAGACAATGCCTCAGCTAAATTTGCTTCATTGGATTCTATGCCATAGACGGTGACATTGTCGAATGCCGACTTTATGTCCTTCGCCAAAGAACCTCCTATTAAACCGATACCTATTACAAATACATTCATCACATTTAAAATCTTGCGATTGCTTCTTTTATTTTATCTTCTGAAATACATAATGAAAAGCGAATATAACCTTCACCATTGCTTCCAAAAATAGTCCCAGGTGTTATGAACAGATCTTTCTTGTACAGGATATCATCTATAAATTCTTCTGATGATTTGCTACCCTGTGGCAATTTTGCCCATACGAACATACCGACTGCATTTCTGTCATAAGTACAACCCAAGGTATCTGCTAATTGAAAGATCAATGCCCTACGCTTACCATAAACATTGTTCAATTCCTCAAACCAATCGTCCGTACTTTCCAGAGCGGCAATTGCACCTTTTTGTATACCGTAGAACATACCGGAATCCATATTGCTCTTCACCTTTAAAATTGCGTTGATATGTTCATCGTTACCCAATACAAAACCAACACGCCATCCGGCCATATTAAATGTCTTACTTAGGGAATTCAGTTCCAAACATACATCCTTTGCATTTTCAATACTCAAGATACTTGCTGGATCGGAATTCAACACAAAACTATACGGGTTGTCGTTCACCAACAGAATATCATTCTTTCTGGCAAAGGCCACTATTTTTTTAAACTGGTCGCGCGTGGCCGTAGCTCCTGTGGGCATATGTGGATAACTTAGCCACATAACCCTTACCTTGGACAAGTCTTGCTTTTGCAATTCCTCCAAATCTGGGAACCAACCGTTTTCGTCCGTAAGGTCATAATATTTAGGAACAGCACCTACCAAATTGGTAACCGATGTATAGGTAGGATACCCCGGGTTGGGAATCAATACCTCATCTCCTTCGTTCAAAAAAGCAAGGCTTATATGCATAATACCCTCTTTAGACCCCATTAACGGTAAAATCTCCGTGTCCGGGTCTGCAGTAACTTGAAATCGCTGCTTATAAAACTGAGCTATAGCCTTCCGTAATTGCGGTAATCCTTGATAACTTTGATATTGATGCGCACCATTTTCGGTAACAGCTGTCTGTATTGCGTTCAATACCTTTTTAGAAGGAACCAAATCTGGACTACCAATACCCATATTGATGATAGGCCTACCTTGAGCCATTAAACCACGTACTTCTCTTAATTTTTTGGAGAAGTAGTATTCCTGTATGCTATTTAACCTTTCGGCCGTACGTATCATTGTCTTACATTTTTATATTCACCCAACACCTTAAAGTCTTCCGCCATGATGTCCAATAGACTTTTAGCTTTGGAAAAATCAGCATATTTCGCAAAAGTAACATCCACGAAAAAGGCATATTTCCATGGTGTTTCTATTACCGGCAACGATTGTATTTTTGTCAAATTTAATCTGCAATCGCTCATTACATTAAGCACTGCGGCCAAACTACCCCTTTTATGGTCGGTTATGAACCGTACTGAAGCTTTTGAAATTTCGGCCTCTGGCAATACCTTATTTTTTGTCTTTACAATGATAAAACGAGTGGCATTATTTTTAATGGTCTGTATGTCGCTCGCTACGATGTCCAACCCATATAATTCTGCCGCTACCTTTGGCGCAATTGCCGCAACTTGCTTTAAATTTTGTTCCTGAATCCGTTTGGCGGTTTCTGCGGTATCCATATCCTCCACCAATTTTATGTGTGGAAATTGCCTAAAATATTCCTTGCATTGCAACAGTGCCATTGGGTGTGAACTTACCTCCTCAATATCCTCTATCCACTGCCCCTTAAGAACCATTAGATGATGATGGATGTTTAAATAATATTCCCCTATAATATGTAAGTTATTATGATTCACCAGCGCATAGTTGGGAATTATAGAGCCTGCTATGGAATTTTCAATGGCCATAACACCCTGGTCCGCTTCATTGGACAATAATTTGTCTACCAAAACATCAAAAGAAAGGCACTCTACCAACTCAATATCGTCCCCAAAACAATCCTTTGCTACCTGATGATGATTGCTCCCCTTTATTCCCTGTATGGCTATTCTTAGACTCACTTTACCTACGTTTTATTCAAAAAAAAAGTTCCGATGTATATCGGAACTTAGATTCTATTTTATATTAAAATATACTACAACAGTCCCGTACCTCTCTTAAAAAAGAAGTAAAAATAAAAACCGTTCCAGAAATATTTTTTTGTCATCACTTTTGTAATATGAGGCTAATGTAGTAATTATATTTAAAAATGGATGTTTTAGCTATAATTTTTTTGAAATTTTGAATTTCTATCTCAAATATTCGAGGTTTTGTGTTAATTATCTACAATTTTTACCATTTAAATGCTAAACCTAATCCTGCTCCATTAGTAATTGGTTCTATTCTAAATGTTGTTTGATCATCAAACTGTTTGTTATAAGTTAAGATTGCTCGCCTTCTAGATTTGCTAGCACTATTCATATAAATAAGCCCCACTACAGCCCCAACTATACCTCCTGCCATGGGACCAACAGCATTTATTGCCTTATCCCGTTTGGATAATGATGGATCATCATTCAATAATTCAGATGTTGCCCAAAATACACCTACAAACTCACCTACTAAAGCAATACCTGCAACCACATCTTTTGTATTCGCCTTTTTCCAATGCGCATATACATCTTCATTTTTAGAAAAAATACTTTTTACTTCTGCTTTGGTAATTTCCTTATCATCCTGGTAATATTCCATGCCCCACATAGTAGGAAACATTGTAATTTCCTGTGATTTCACATTGGAGCAAACCAATATAACCAAGATTGAAAAGAGGTAGAACTTAATTAATTTCATAAGTATCTATTTATTATTTAAAAAATTCAGAAAATTAAGGAGCTGTCCTAGTATTGGGCTGAAAGTAAAATGGAATAGACCAATTATACTCCTTTATATCGCCTAATGTTTTAGTGACCATTATGGTATTCTCTCCTGACTTTAATAATTGTTTATCGATATACGTTACAATACCAAATTGACCTGAAACCGGATGATTCTTTTTCAAAATATTCATTGTCAACAATTCGCCGTTTAACTTTATAGCATGGTAATTTTCATAACATTTTAGATAAAACGCCCGTAGGCTCAAAGTATTATCATTTTGCGATAAACTTGCATCATCTTTATAGGTACCACAGGTAGACTCCTGATAATTTCGCTCTTGTTGAAAAACCGGGATAAACAACCTAACAGTTTGGCCCTCAATTAAGTCCGATTGAATTTGAGGTGTCAACAAAAATGATTTATCCGCACTTTGGTTTTCATAAAAACTTAAATACATTTGATCGGCATAATACCTATCTACGCCCAAAAGATAATATATGTTGGTATCCTTGATCTTAATTACGGATAAACAAATACCTGATACAAAAAACAACAAAACCAAACGTACCAACCATTTTTTCTTTTTAAAATTGGAACCGAACACCATAGAAACCTGTAAAATGTTCTTATATAACGGTCCATACAATAACATTGAAGCCAAGCGTACTATTTTGAAAGACCAGTTCTGCAACCATTCTATTTCCTTGAACCTTTTTATGTTTCCGACAATGGTCAATATACTTTGCACGGTGACCAAGATTCCCAATAATAAGGCCGGAATCAAGAGAACATAAGCCGGTACATAGGAAGACAACAAATTAAACAGAAGTATATAACCACTGGCCAGTAAAGACATGTATGCATAGATTAACAAAATGGTAAATGCCGCGGAAAAAATAACACTGCACAGCTCATCAACCTTTTGTATGGTATCTTCTTGTCTGGGCAATACTTTTAATAATTTAGAGGTATAGATTTTTGAGTATGCACTATCTTCTATACTATAATCAGGAAAAACCGAATTCAGGCCAACCAATCCGATCCAATAGGCCCTTAACGAAAAATGAATAATGAACATGGAAACCAAAATACTCACGGCAAGTAAACCCATGAACGAAATAAAATAACCGTATTCATATTGCTCCACGGGCAATAAATCTATAAATTTATTGGTGGCCCAATCTACCAACCCAAATAACTGAAACGTACCAAAAATGGCAATTGCGGAGACTAACAGTTCTGCCTCCCAACTTTCATCCTTTAAACGCTGAAGCCAATTCCCATTTTTCATGTGTTCTGAAGGTGTAGTTTTATTGGTTGGTCGGTGCATTTAAATCATCTTAAAATTCAATTAGACTAATATACCTTTTCTAATAGTCTTATGAAATTTTAAATAGTTAGGCTGATGGAGCATTCTCAAAAAAACATGCTATTACAGCATCCAATTCCTGTTGTATTTTTGGATCCGTACAGTTAATTAAAATTGAAAAAACCAATTGCTGGCCAGGGTACACAAAGAAATTGGCATACCCGCCTACCCCGTTTCCTACATGCCCAAAAAATGTTCTGCCCCTTACATCTTCACTTACTTGCCAACCCAAACCATAAAATGTAGAATTACCCTGAACGCTTTGCGCAGTTAAAAACTGGCTCAACAGCCCCTCATCAACCATAACTTTTTTATCCAGGAACGCCTGTCCAAATTTTGCAATGTCCGTAGAAGTGGACAAATAGCCACCGCCCGCCAATTTGTAGAAATTATCTACGGGTATCGCTTTTCTAAATCCTGCCCTATCTTTTGTATAAAAGGTGGTTACCAAGTCTTGATGTTTTAATTTAGCAATAGAATTAACATTATTGCCAGTTTCATTTTGACCGCGTTCCGGATGACCTATTGGCGTATATGTGTTCAGCATACCTAAAGGGTCCAAAACCTTTTTTTGTACATATTCCTCAAAGGGAATTCCACTGGCCCGTTGCATGGCGGCAGCGATCATGACCCAATCAAAACTATTGTACAGATAATCGGTTCCCGGTTCATAAACCAATGGATCCAACTTAAAAATTTCCAAGCCTTTGGGTATGGTTAGTGGTTGGTTTAACCCATACTCCTTTCCTTTATACGCCCTAATCCCAGCTGTATGCCCTGCCAATTGCCGTATGGTAAAATCCCATTTCTTTTTAGGATAGTCAGGAACATAGGTGTAAAAAGATTCATCTAAACTTAGCTTCCCTTCTTGAACCATATGGGCCAATGCCGTTGCAGCAATAGGTTTGGATACACTGGCTATTCTAAAAATTGAAGTTTTGGGGTCTATAAGGCGCTTACTTTCCAAATCTGCATACCCATATCCTTTTTCAAAAATTGTTTTCCCTTCTTTAATTACCGAAATGGAAATACCTGGAACCTTTTTTTCCAGTATCAATCTCTGTAGTAAATAATCTGCCTTGACCATTCCGGTCAAATTTCTATCTTCCCCTAAAACCCTCTTGGCGGCAAATACATTTTTAATATATCTAAGGATCGGGTTCATTCCACGAATATCAATCGTCCGTTATACAATTCTTCCACATCTACGGATGCCGGTCTGTTATAACTAAGCACATCGCCCGTACCCCTAATTACACCATTTAAACTTGTTTGGGGGTTTACCCGTATATCGTTGGTTCCCCTATGGTTAAAATTAACACGACCTGCCGTTAATTCTTCCGCTTCAATTCTAGAATCACCGGCCGCTATATTAATATTCAGACTTTCCACAACACCCGCTAATTTAAAATAGGCAATACCGTTTACAGTAATACCGAGCGATGTTACATTTAAGTCCAACACAAACTCCCCATCCGTTGTTTCGGCATCCGGCACCGTAAAACTTTCCGACAAAAGACTTAGGCTATCAAAGTCCAATACCCCGTCCGATCGTATAGGAAATCCCGTACTACTTCTAATTTCGGTTAAATTGGGGGTGGTCACATATATTAACGTAATTCCGTAATCACGCACGTAATTACAATCATTGGTATCACTAAGCAGCAAGCGACCATCCTCAACAGTGGCAGCAACTTCATTTCTTAAATTTTCGCCTGTTTCTATTTCCACTTTTTGAGTAGAGCCCTGTTTTATAATCAAGGTTACGTTCTCATAAACAGTGATCTTTGTAAACTCAGGCACTATAACCTCATCCTTTACAATCTCCCCGGTATCCTGAAAACAATCTGAAGCATTTTCAGAATCGCAAGAAATAGTTAGGACCATTAAAATTCCTGACAGGATAAAAAGGACTGGATTTCGCCCGATCAGACAACTAAGTGGATTTTTTATCAATTTTACCATCTTACATTCTTATTCCTATACCAAATTCAACGGCCTCTGCTTTTGCTCCGTGCGACTTTAAGGTCATTGCACCAAATACTTTGTTTCCAAAATAACGTTTTAAGCCTATACGGTTGTACATGCGCCCTTCAAAATCAAAAGGGTAATACACATAGTAGCCCAATTGTGCTATGACAGATAGTTTATTAATGAAAAGTTCATGCCCAATAAACATACCTACCCTTTTATAATCATCGTTGGCCGCAACATTATTTTCTGGAAACGCAATACTTTGAAAACGTATCAATTCTTTTAAAAAATTGGAGAAATATGCATCTACGCCTAATTGTATAGCACTTTTTCTTCCTAATCTTTTATCTGCGTATGCAGATAGGACTACAAAACCGTATTGACCGGAATCAATAACGTCACTCTCATTAATTCCTGACCGCAATGCCAGATTAAAACGTAACGGCTCTGTCATTTTTTCTTTTTCCCTGTATACATATTCCAGTTCCTTTCCACCATCAAGATCATACACAAAACCTGCATTGAACGCCAATGTATTGGTAGAGGTATTGGGTGCCCTAAAATTGGCATTTGAGTAATGGATCAATGAAATACCTGCCTTAAACCCTAATCCGGCCACAATATTCTCTTTATGGAAATTGAACATTAAATAGGTTGAACTTAAAAAATCAGAGCCATAGGCGTTGTTCCTGAAATTGGTCTGTTTATCATAGGGGTTGGTGGCATAGGCGATGCCCTGACCAACCCTTAATTGTACATTTCTCCTAAAAAAATAAAAGTTATAGTGCGCGTATAGCCCAAAGGCATCACCCAACGTTTGGTTATTGGAATTTTGATAGATAAAGGAATAACCTAAATCTGGATAATTATACAGTTCTTCCCATTCTTCCGCACCGTACGTTTTACGGTTATAACTTAAAATAACCCCGGCAGGGTGCGATGTTATTAAATGTGATATATCTGGATTGTGCAGTATGATGGAACCATAGAATTGGTTGGCATCAAGCGTGTACTTCTTTTTCTCAGCACCTTCTTGCGCAAAACAAAAACTTACCGATAACATTACAATAAATAGAAACTTAAAATTCATTGTGGGCAAAAATAGTTATAAGAATTAAGTACGAAGTATTACGTAGTAAGTATTATCCTTATCGGACACATTGTACTTAAATTCTCTACTTAATACTTTTTTAAACCTTTAAAAAAGTGCTTCTGCTATTGCCTTTATATTATCGGATTTACCCATTGAGTAATAATGCAATACAGGTACCCCTGCCGCCTTCAACTCTTTAGATTGTTGAATGGCCCATTCTATACCCACGGCACGCACATCCTTATTTGTTGCACATTGATCTACGGCCTCTATAAGATCTTGGGGCAAATCTATCCTGAATACCTGTGGCAATAATTGCAGATGCCTTTTTACCGCAATTGGTTTTATACCTGGAATAATTGGCACATTAATACCTAAATTCCTTGCCGCCTCTACAAACTCAAAATACTTTTTGTTATCAAAGAACATTTGTGTTACCACATAATCTGCCCCGGCATCTACCTTTTCCTTCAACCTTTTTAAATCTGATTGTAAGGATGGAGATTCCAAATGCTTTTCAGGATAACCTGCAACACCTATACAAAACTCACTAGAATGTTCAGCTTCAACAGTTTCGTGCAGATACTTGCCTTTATTCAGGTTTTGAATCTGTTCTACCAGCTCAATGGCATAGGAATGCCCACCATGGGTAGGCTCAAAATATTTTTGTTCACTACGGGCATCACCGCGCAAGGCCATTACATTCTCAATGCCTAGATAATGGCAGTCTACCAACATATATTCGGTTTCCTCCTTGGTAAAGCCACCGCAAATAACATGTGGTACCGTATCAACATTGTACTTATGCTGAATAGAAGCACAGATACCTACCGTCCCCGGCCTCATGCGCGTGGTCTTTTTATCCAATAACCCTTCTTTCTGGACATAAACGGTTTCCTCACGCGATGTGGTCACATCTATGAACGGCGGATTAAATTCCATTAAAGGATCAATATTGTTATACAATTCCTGAATATTTTTCCCTTTTACCGGTGGTACGATCTCAAAAGAGAAAAGTGTTTTTCCCTTTGCATTGGTGATATGGTCTGTAACTTTCATTCTAATTTAAGTTGGTCGGTTTATATGTAATCGACTTTTCTTTTAAACTTTTACTTTATTTCCTTTTGGGCGTTCGGGCGGGCTTTACGCTATATTTTTTCTATTTGATCAAACATTTAAACTTGACCCGGACTTCGTTCAAAAATAGAAAAAGATGCCGCTGCAATCCCTAACGCATTAGTCCACTATATTTGGCGCAAGCCATTTTTCCGCTTCTTCAAACGAAATCCCCTTTCGTTCCGCAAAATCCTTTACCTGATCTTCCTTAATCTTTCCAAGTCCAAAATAGCGGGCCTGCGGGTTACCAAAATAATACCCGCTTACAGATGCCGCAGGCCACATGGCAAGACTATCCGTCAATTCCACACCTATGGTTTCCTTTACTTTAAGAACATCCCAAATGGTCAATTTCTCCAAGTGATCGGGACAGGCAGGGTAACCAGGCGCAGGACGAATACCCTTATAAGACTCCTTGATTAAATCTTCATTGCTCAAATCCTCATTGGCAGCATAACCCCAATGTTTGGTCCTTACCTCTTTATGCAAATACTCGGCAAATGCTTCGGCCAAACGATCCGCCAAAGCTTTTACCATGATGGAGTTATAATCATCCAGATCTTTCTCATACTGTGCCGCCAATTCTGCCGTTCCAAAACCTGTGGATACACAGAAACAACCTATGTAGTCTTGTTTCCCAGATTCTTTTGGAGCAATAAAATCTGCCAAGGCATAATCCGCAACCCCTTCCCTACGTTCTAATTGTTGACGAAGGGTACGGAAAGTATGGTTCTCATCCGCTACGGCTCCGCTAAGCGACCCAGTATTCCCATCTAAACTTGAACTAGTATCAACTAAAATATCATCGTCATTAATAGAGTTCGCAGGGAACAGTCCAAAAATACCTTTAGCCTTTAATTTCTTTTCGGAAATTATCTTGTTCAGCATCTCTTGAGCGTCTGCGAATAAATCGGTTGCTTGTTCCCCAACAACCTCATCGGTCAATATTGCCGGGTATTTACCATGCAGTTCCCAACTTCTGAAGAAGGGAGTCCAATCTATATAGGGTACCAAAAGATTCAGATCTAAATCTTCGATCACCTGAATACCCAATTTGTTCGGCTTTACAATTTCAGAAGTTTTCCAATCTATTTTAAACTTATTTCTCCGTGCCGCAGAAATTGGCTTATATGTTTTACTAGATGAACGGTTCAAGAACTTTTCCCTAAACACACCATAATCATCTTTTATACTTTTCTTATAGCTTGTAGATGTTTCTTTCTGCAATAAATCGCCCACCACGGTTACCGCTCTAGAAGCATCGTTTACATGAACGACCGCCTCTTTGTATTGTGGATCAATCTTTACCGCGGTATGCGCCTTACTGGTCGTTGCACCACCGATCAACAACGGAATCTTGAAATTTTTACGTTCCATTTCCTTTGCCAAGTGCACCATTTCATCCAATGACGGCGTAATTAATCCGCTAAGCCCTATAATATCTACATTATGCTCAATGGCTGCCGCAATAATTTTTTCCGGTGGCACCATTACGCCTAGATCAACGATTTCATAATTATTGCACGCCAGTACTACACCTACAATATTTTTACCGATATCATGAACATCTCCCTTTACGGTTGCCATTAATATCTTACCGGCATTATCGGTATCCCCTATTTGAGGATTCAACAACTTTTCTTCTTCAATATAGGGTAACAAATAAGCTACCGCCTTCTTCATCACTCGGGCAGACTTTACCACCTGCGGCAAGAACATTTTTCCGCTACCGAATAAATCGCCCACCACATTCATACCCGTCATTAGGTTGCCCTCAATAACTTCAATTGGTTTATTGGCAGCCAATCTGGCTTCTTCAACATCTTCAATAATATATTGATCTATACCTTTTACCAAGGCACGGGTAATACGCTCTTGTAAAGGTTCTTCTCGCCACGATAGATCTATTTTACTTTCCTTGGTTTTACCAACTACAGATTCGGCAAAATCCAGCAAACGCTCCGTTGCATCATCTCTTCTATTTAAGATAACGTCTTCTACATGCTCCAATAAATCTTTAGGAATATCATCATACACCTCTAGCATACTCGGATTTACAATACCCATGTTCATACCCGCTTTTATAGCGTGGTACAAGAAGACCGAGTGCATAGCCTCACGCACCGGGTTATTGCCCCTAAATGAAAACGAAACATTACTAACTCCACCACTTACACTGGCATGTGGCAAGTTTTCACGCACCCATCTTGTAGCTTCAATAAAATCGACAGCATTTAATTTATGCTCATCCATTCCCGTTGCTACTGGAAAAATATTTAAATCGAAAATGATATCCTCTGGCGCAAAGTTTACCTTGTTCACCAAAACATCATACGAACGTTTTGCTATTTCAATTCTACGGTCATAATTATCTGCCTGACCCACCTCATCAAAAGCCATAACGATTACCGCGGCACCATATCTTTTTATGAGTTTGGCGTGGTGTATAAATTGTTCTTCGCCCTCTTTTAAGCTAATGGAATTTACCACACATTTACCTTGAACAACTTGCAGACCGGCTTCAATGATTTCCCATTTAGAACTGTCGATCATAATTGGCACACGAGAAATATCCGGCTCCGATATAACAAGGTTTAAAAATTTCACCATGGCCTGTTTACCATCGATCAATCCGTCATCCATGTTAATATCAATAACCTGGGCACCATTTTCAACCTGCTCCCTAGCCACTGCCAATGCCTCTTCAAACTTTTCCTCTTTTACTAAACGAAGAAACTTTTTTGAACCCGCAACGTTTGTTCGCTCACCAACGTTTATGAAGTTCGTTTCTGGGGTAACAATTAGGGGTTCTAGGCCGCTAAGCTTTAGAAAACGTTGTTCGTTATTCGTTGTTCGTTGTTCGTTCTCTTTACTCATAACTTCTTGTGATAATTTATGAATCCGTTCAACAACTTTTTCACTCTTTCTATTTCTTTTAAAACGATATCTGTATCTGAAATATAATTTAAATCTCCTGCTAAAATCAACTGGGTTTCCAACTCGAATAAGGAGCCTCTAGCAATATGTAAAAAATGAATTGTTTCTTTATTGGATTGTCTTCCACAACCTTCAGCAATATTTGAAGGAACAGATATAACACATCTTCTAACCTGTGAGGTTAAAGAAAATTGCTCATCTTGTGGAAAGGACTTCGTCAAAACATATACTGTTTTCACCAACATCCTAGCCTGCACCCAAATATCTAATTCTTTATAATCCATATCATATTTAAAAAACCACGATAAACCATTAACGAGCAACGAAAAACGATTTATTTACCGACAACTGTCAACTTTCTAGGTTCATACTTGGCTACCACCTCAGCAATCGCAGTAATATGTTCCGGAGTGGTTCCGCAACAACCCCCAACTATATTTACCAATCCTTTTTCCGCGTATTCTTTGATCTGTTCCGCCATTTGCTCTGGAGTTTCGTCGTACTCTCCAAATGCATTTGGCAAACCGGCATTGGGGTGCGCTGAGACCGCATGTTCACTTTTGGTGGACAACACCTCTAAATGAGGCACCAACTGGTTTGCACCTAAAGCACAATTAAACCCAACCGATAAAATAGGAATGTGGGATATGGATATTAAAAATGCCTCGGCCGTTTGACCCGATAACGTTCTACCGGATGCATCGGTAATAGTACCACTAACCATTATGGGAACATCTATATTTCTTTCCTCTTTAACTTCTTCTATGGCAAATAATGCCGCCTTTGCATTAAGTGTATCGAATATGGTCTCTACCAATAAAATATCCGCTCCGCCATCTAACAAAGCTTCCACCTGTTGTTTATAGGCCACACGCAACTCTTCAAAAGAAATAGCCCTGTAACCTGGGTCATTAACATCGGGCGACATACTTGCCGTTTTATTGGTGGGCCCAATACTACCGGCTACAAAACGAGGTTTATTTGGTTCTTTTGCAGTAAATTCATCTGCTACCATTTTAGCAATACGCGCAGATTCATAGTTGAGCTCATACACCAAATCTTCCATGAAATAATCTGCCATAGCAATCGTAGTCCCGGAAAAGGTATTGGTCTCTACAATATCTGCCCCGGCAGCAAAATATTTACGATGTACATCCGCAATTGCATCTGGCTGGGTCAATGACAATAAATCATTATTACCTTGTAAGGGGTGTTCCCAATCCTTAAAACGTTCTCCCCTAAAATCCTCTTCGGTAAACTTATACCGTTGCAGCATAGTACCCATGGCACCGTCCAAGATCAGGATTCGCTCTTTTAATATTTCTTTTATATCCTTCATTTTGCGCTATAACAAGTTCTATGTTCGCTTTATTTTATTGTGAAACCAAGTAAGGAAAGGAATGGGAAACGTTCTTTCTTCAGTTATCTGTCCTTATTTACAGGATAGAATGTAGCACCTTCTTTTCCATTTTGGAAAGGGTTGCCAAGGTTTCACAGGGTCTAGTCCCTCCGCCTTTCTTGATAACAGTTCAATCTATTCAGGAACGAATTGCAAAGTAACGGTACTACCCGTTCTTAACCAAAACTTCAATAGGTTTTTTAGCCCACGAAATTTTCAAAAATTGTCATAAAAAAACCTCCGTACACCATAAGCATCCGGAGGTCATACTAACCAAATAAATAAGTTATGCGATACTCTGTACCACCTCTTTCTTAGCTTCTTTCTTAGAACCGTCAAAACCTTCTACCCCACCTACGGTGGTATATTTCATGACAAAACGTTTACCAGGGTTGATCTGTTGGTATGCATATTGACACATAACGGCTGCTTCGTGAAACCCTGAAAGTATCAATTTCAGCTTACCTTCATAAGTATTTACATCGCCAATGGCATATACTCCCGGTATGTTGGTCTGGTAATCTTTTGCGTTATTTACCTTAATGGCATTTTTCTGAATTTCCAAGCCCCAATCACCTATAGGACCTAATTTAGGAGACAGACCGAATAAAGGAATAAAATTATCCACTTCTAAATACGTATCTTCTTTTTCCTTGTCGGTGTGCTTAATAACCACTGCCTTAAGTTCATTTTCACCATGTAGTTCTTTTACCTCAGCTTTGGTAATCAACTTGATTTTACCCAGTTTCGCCAGTTCTGATGCTTTCTCAACGGAATCCAGTGCTCCTCTAAATTCATCCCTTCTGTGTACCAAGGTTACTTCTGCCGCTACATCGGTCAAAAATATAGCCCAGTCCAAGGCAGAATCACCACCACCGGCAATGACCACTTTTTTATCGCGATATACTTCTGGATCCTTGATCATATAGGAAACACCTGTATCTTCAAAGTTTACAATGTTAGAAATAGGTGGTTTTCTTGGTTCAAAAGAACCTAGACCCCCAGCAATTACCACTACAGGCGCATTGTGCTTTGTTCCTTTATTCGTTGTTACAACAAAAGAACCATCTTCTAACTTATCTAGCGTTTCCGCTCTTTCTCCCAAAGTGAATCCTGGTTCAAAAGGCTTTATCTGCTCCATAAGGTTATCTACCAAAGTACCTGCCAAAATTTCTGGAAATGCAGGAATATCATAGATAGGCTTTTTAGGATATATCTCTGAACACTGACCACCTGGTTGTGGCAATGCATCTATTAAATGCGTTTTCAACTTTAATAATCCTGCTTCAAATACCGTGAACAATCCGGTAGGTCCCGCTCCTATAATGAGCATATCTGTTTTAATCATAATTCTCTTTTTAGTAAAAAGTAATTCTACAAAGTTGACATCATTCTATACAACTACTTTTTAGCTTCTTTTAATTTTACTTAATCTATATACTTATCCTTTACTAAATTTGCTATGCTTTATTTACTTCAACAAAACTGACATTTTCTTCAGCAAACTTATGCGTCGCCTCCGCTAACGCTTCACGATGTCTAACTACTTCTCCTATGATAATGATCGCAGGATTAGAAAGCTTTTCTTTTTCCACCACATCAACTATGGTATCTATAGTCGCAATTCCTATTTTTTCGTCCTTTCGTGTTCCGTTCTGAATTATAGCTATCGGCAATTCCGATTTACCTTCAGACTTAAATAATTCCACTATCTGAGGGAGTTTTGACATCCCCATCAATATGACTACCGTAGCACTACTTTTTGCAGCTAAGGCAACATCAGTTGATAGTTTATGCTCTTTTGTAGTTCCTGTTATTACCCAAAAACTTTCTGAAGAACCTCTTTTTGTTACCGGAATGTTTTGATATGCAGGTACACTCAAACTTGACGATATACCTGGTACCATGGCTACTTGCAAACCATGCGAGGCGGCATATTCCATTTCTTCCGAACCGCGACCGAATACAAAAGGATCTCCTCCTTTTAACCGCACCACATGTCCGTTAGATTTTGCCCTGCTCACAATAAGCTCATTAATCTGCTCTTGTTGATATGCATAGCATCCTTTGCGTTTACCTACAAAAATCAATTCCGCATTCTTGGCATAATCCAGCAATTCCTCGTTCACCAAAGCATCATACAAAACCACATCGGCATTTTCCAGCGTTCTGATCGCTTTTAACGTGATCAGCTCTACATCACCTGGTCCTGCACCAACTACGGTTAACTTAGGTTTCTTTATATGTTGTAAATGATTTGCCATTATCTATGCTTCTGCCAATTCTTGCTGTCTGAACTTTTCTACACTCTCCAAAAATTCTTTCGCATCCTTTATGTACGATTGTGCAAATTCTTTTGTTGGCTCGTTCTGATTTAATTGAAGTACCAATTTTTCAAATCCGCCGGCTACGGCAATTCTGCCATCGGCAACAAATTTCTCATCAAAATCCTTAATGATACTTGCGTGGGTATTCACTTTTGTATTTTCAGCGGTCAACATTGCCTTAGCGGAGTTTACCATAGAAGAATATGCGTGATAGATACTGGCAGACCATTTTTCGGCATCGAACATTTCTTGTGCATTCTGAATTTTCTCTTCACTTTCAAAAAGTAATGTTGCGATCAAGTCGATAACAACACCTGCACATTCACCTACACCGATAGCTTTTTCATAACGCTCCGTATTACCCCAATCTATAAAGTCTTCTGGCGTTAAGTCATCTATTGATGATAATGGCGTAAGAAAATCATAGAAATACATTTGTCCTTTTTCGGCATAATAATCCGGGAACGATAGATCTCCACCATTGGCATCAAAATCATTTAAGATCAAACGCAGTGCTTCCGGACCTCTTTTACTTGGCACTTTCACCACTTTGTCCGCAAAACGACCGTTACCGTTACCATCATTGCTACCGCCCAACAATACCTGAAGCGCTGGAGCTACCAATTTATCCTTTGTACGAACCGACATGCCCTGAAAACCAATATTTGCCATATTGTGCTGCCCACAGGCATTCATACAACCACTGATTTTTATAACAACATCATCGTTATTAATATAATCTGGGTATTCTGTTTTAATCACTCTTTCCAGTTCCTCTGCAATTCCCGTACTACTTGCAATTCCCAGGTTACAGGTATCCGTACCCGGACAAGCCGTGATATCAAGAGCCTTATTATAACCAGCCTCAACAAAACCTAACTTTTCCAATTCAGTATAAAAGAATGCTACGTTGTCTTCTTTTACGAAAGGAATCAAAATGTTTTGACGTAAGGACAATCTTAACTCACCCGCTGCATATTTCTGTACCAAGTTTGCCAATAAACGTGCCTTATCCGTATAGAAATCACCTAATAACACTTTAATACCCAAAGCAACATAACCTGGTTGTTTTTGTGGTATTACGTTGGTAGATTTCCATTGTTCAAAAGCTTTTACGTCACTAATTTCTACTGCCGGAACCTCTAACTCCGACACCTTTACCTTAGGATATGCCTCTGGGTCTATTGGAAAAGTATCAAAAGGTACCGCCGTTTTCTCTGCCGCCAAAAGCTCTTTAAATCCGTCAAGACCTAAATCTTTCAACAAGAATTTCATTCTAGCTTTAGCTCTACTTTTACGCTCACCGTAACGGTCAAAAACACGAACTACGGTTTCCATTAAAGGAATTATCTGATCCGCAGGCAAAAAGCTATACAACTCATCGGCATGTCGTGGTTGTGAACCCAATCCGCCACCAAGCATTACTTTAAAACCTACTTCGCCATTTTGTAATTTGGCAATAAAGCCCAAATCATGCATATAGGACAAACCGGTATCTGCATCACTTGCGGAAAAAGAAACTTTGAACTTACGTCCCATTTCTTGACTTACAGGATTTCTAAGGAAATACTGAAATAATGCGTTTGCATATGGTGAAACATCAAAAGGTTCATCAACATCAATACCAGCCGTTTCACTTGCGGTTACGTTACGTACCGTGTTACCACAGGCTTCCCTTAAGGTAATTTCATCTTTCTCCAATTCTGCCCACAACTGCGGCGTTCTATTCAAATCTACATAGTGGATCTGAATATCTTGGCGTGTGGTAATATGCAATCTACCTGTAGAATATTCGTCCGATACATCACAAATACGAAGCAACTGCTTAGAGGTCACCTTACCATAAGGCAACTTTATACGAATCATTTGAACCCCTTCTTGACGCTGTCCGTAAACACCACGTGCCAATCGAAGACTTCTAAATTTTTCTTCATCTAGCTTGCCACCATGAAACTCATGAATTTTACGTTCCAATTCAAGAATATCCTTTTCAACTACCTGATTTTCTAATTCTGTTCTAAAACTTTGCATTGCTTAGTATTAAATGTTCAGTATAAATACCGATGTAAATTATTACTATATTTTGCCTATAGATTTTATAGACTTAATAAAAACAGTCAATATAAAATTGACATGTTTATATTAACTTATGAATCCTGCACCTACGGTACTGTTGGATTTTGTATCAATCAATATAAATGAACCGTTTGTTCTGTGATTTTTAAATTGATCATAGAAAATTGGTTTATTCAAACGGAAACTCACTTGAGCAATATCATTCATGCCCAAAGACTCCGTTTTCTCATCTATACCAGAATAATCCGGAGCGATCTTATGATGAACTTGCTCTACCTTCGCCAATACTTTATTGACACCATGCTGAACAATATATTTATTACCGGCCGCCAAAGGCAATGAATCCATCCAAGAGATCGTTGCCGTAAATTGCTTGTCTACCGTTGGCAGATCGCCCGCTTTTACTAACATATCTCCGCGACTCAAATTAATTTCATCTTCCAATGTTATGGTTACCGATGATCTCCTTGATGCCGTTTTATATTTTTTGTCATGAAAATAAATATCCTTTATTTTAGAGCGTGTCTGTGATGGAAGCGCCACTACCTCATCTCCTACGCTTAATTCGCCACCATATACTTTACCGGCAAATCCTCTAAAATCATGGTGCTCATCCGTTTTTGGACGGATAACATATTGCACCGGAAAACGTGGTGTACCCACATTGAAAATATCCTTTCTATCCAATGCTTCAAAATGCTCTAACAAAGACTGACCTTTATACCAAGGGGTCTTGTCTGACAAGTTTACTACGTTATCCCCTTTCAACGCGCTTACAGGAATAAAAGTGATTTTCTGATCTTGATAATCTCTCTTTGCCATCAATGCCTCAAAATCAGCTTTAATTGCATTGTAAGTTTCTTCAGAATAGTCTACCAGATCCATCTTATTAATAGCTACCACTACATCTTTTATACGTAATAGGTTATTGATAAAAAAGTGTCTATTAGTTTGCTCTATTACCCCTTTACGTGCATCGATCAAAATAATCGCCGCTTGTGAAGTTGAAGCTCCGGTCACCATGTTACGCGTATATTCTACGTGCCCAGGTGTATCTGCTATAATGTAACTTTTCTTTGCCGTTGAGAAATAGATATGGGCCACATCGATCGTGATGCCTTGCTCACGTTCCGCTACCAGACCATCTGTTGCCAAAGAGAAATCTAAATAATCATATCCCTTTTGCTTACTGGTTTTTTCTATTGCCTCTAATTTATCGCTGGTCAGTGACTTTGTATCATACAATATTCTCCCAATCAAGGTACTTTTACCGTCATCTACACTACCTGCTGTTGCTATTTTTAGTACTTCCAATTTCGTTGTTCGTTGTCGGTTGTTGGTTGTTAGTTTTATTCGCGATCTACCATCAACGAACAACTAACAACTATCAACCAGATTAAAAATATCCTTGTTGTTTTCTTTTTTCCATTGCCGCTTCTGAACGCTTATCGTCTATACGCGCGCCACGCTCTGAAATGGATGAATCCCTAATTTCCTCTACTACCTTATCGATCGTTTCAGCATCTGAAAGAACGGCTGCTGTACAGGACATATCGCCTACGGTACGAAAACGCACCAAACGCTCTTCTACTACCTCATCTTCTTCCCTAAAAACGATACCATCTTCCGCGGACCAGATCATACCATCCCTCAAGAAAGTTTTACGCTTATGTGCAAAATAGATAGAAGGAATTTCAATTTGTTCCTCTTTAATATAGGACCAAACATCTAACTCCGTCCAGTTAGAAATAGGGAACACTCTTACGTTCTGTCCTAATTCTATTTGTCCGTTCAACATATCGAACAATTCCGGACGCTGATTACGCTCGTCCCACTGACCAAAATCATCACGAACAGAAAATATACGTTCTTTTGCACGTGCCTTTTCTTCATCTCTACGAGCTCCACCAATACAAGCGTCGAACTTAAATTCCTCAATGGCATCTAACAACGTCGTTGTCTGCAAGCTATTTCTACTTGAATACCTACCTGATTCTTCTTTCACCTTACCTTGATCAATAGAATCCTGTACATTACGTACAATCAATTCTAGACCTAACTCTTCTACCAACCTATCTCTAAATTCTATGGTTTCAGGAAAGTTATGACCTGTATCAATATGCATTAAAGGGAAAGGAATTTTTGATGGCCAAAATGCCTTCTGCGCCAAACGTACCAATGTGATCGAGTCTTTTCCTCCCGAAAACAACAGTACAGGCTTTTCAAACTGAGCTGCGACCTCCCTAATGATATAAATGGCCTCATTTTCAAGGGCATTGATATGGGATGTATCCTGCAAAAGTTCAGTGGATGGTGTTACTTCCAACTCGGTGCTTGTATTACTCATTCTAATTTTTTAGATCAATTATCTTTATTTTTTCTACTACCTATGATTAACTATGTAACCCGCACTCCCTATTTGCCAACACTTTGGTAGGATCAAAATAGTTATGCTCGTTAGGTAGGTTATATTTTTTTAAATAGGTATCTAATTGGGTATCGTTCCAATGGTAGAACGGACTCACTTTTAAAACCCCATCTTTACTTAGGCTTAATATATCCAAACTATCCCTGTGTGCAGTCTGACCTTTTCTAAGATTAGTAAACCAAACATCTGGCTTAAAATCTGCCATTGCCCTTTTAAACGGCTCCAACTTTACCTGCTCGGTAAACTCTGCATGCCTAGGATCATCTATTTGCGGTATACCCATTACGGCATCTCTATGCGCGGTGGTTTGTTTTGGTACATATAATTTTATGTTCAAGCTCAACCTTTCGATCAACTCTTCTGCATGTTTATATGTTTTGGGCGTATTGTACCCCGTATCGCACCAAACTACAGGAATATCTTTTTTCACTTCTGAAACGGCGTGCAAAATAGCCACTTCGTATGGTCTAAAATTGGTGGTAACCACAGGAGTCTGCCCGTGTTTTACGGCCCAAGAAATAATTTCTTCCGGCGGTATCCCTTTAAATTGAACGTTCAATTGTTGAACTTGTGCTGCTGTTAATGCCATTGCCCTAAGTTTATTATTTACCCCACTTTACTAAATTCCAGATTCTTTCATGAAAAAAGTACAATACCATTTTCGTTACAAAATCAATGGAAGCAATAGATGCGGCAAGAGAAATTTTACCTGTAAGTATGTATGATATTACCAAAGTGTCCAAAGTTCCTATTACTCTCCAACTAAATGCCTTTGCTACACTTCGTAAAGGCTTTTCTGAGGTTTTATCCTCTTTATAGGTAGTCTTAGACTCTTTTTTATTTATTATAAGTTGATCTGCAATCATCTTTACTTTAATTTTTATTACCCTACTAATTTAATAGAGTTTTCAAAAATAGTATATATTTTCAAAGTAGTCGTCAAAAATTGAGATAAATTTCTATTACCCTATAGATTTAGTAGATTAATAACAAAAGGGCATGAAAATTTGAGATTCCTCAACACGAAAACACCTAATACCGAGAATTTATATGGGCTGTAATTAAGAAATTAAATCCTTTAAAGTATTTTTTCTGTAAACCTCCAAAGTACTATCACGCACCTGCAGCATTAATTTATGAACGGAACAAGTTTGTTCATCCGGACAATCATCACAGGTTTCATAAAAGTTTAAGCTTACACAAGGTACCATAGAAATAGGACCCTCCAGTACTCTCATTACATCTGTCATGGATATTTCCTCTGGAGATTTCAATAAATAATATCCGCCGCCCTTTCCTTTTTTAGAACCTAAAAACCCTGTTTTTCGCAAGCTCAATAAAATACTTTCCAAGAATTTTTGTGAGATATTTTCCTTTTCGGCAATTTCTGATATCTGCACAGGCTTTTTATCAACCTGTAAGGCTAAATATGATAGGGCCTTTAATCCGTATTTTGTCTTTTTAGAGAGCATAACGCTAAGATAGCCAAATAAAAAAATATTGATAAAATACTTGAAGGTTCAATTTAACGTTTTACATACGCTAACAAGCTATTCCCTTATGAGAAAAATATTCGTTTTGACCCTTTTGGTTACGTTCACTTTGATAAACTTATCCTGTTCTAACGATGAGGGTGAAACCTTAAACGCCAGTGAATCTGAAATTACAGGTACATGGAACTTGACCGCACTTGAAACAAAAGATGGTAGATCAGATACTAATTTAGACGGCACTTCTATACCTACAACTTTCACCGCGGTTGGTAAGGATTTTAATACTGTGGTTACTTTTTCAAAAGACCCTAACATTGTAACTAGTGAAGGTTCTTATACCACTGTAACTACCACTACGGTTATGGGAGAAACATCGACCGAAGAAGAAACCGGTGAAGACTTTTTTGAAAGTGATGCATGGAGACTAGATGGCAGTACCCTATATTTTGGCACTGGTGATGAGGAAGTAGGCTTTACCATTACAGAACTTACGGATAATAAAATGTCCCTGCGCTATACAATTGACGAAACTGTAGATTTCTTCGGTGCTACAACAAGTGTTAGTGCAACTTATAATATGACATTGACAAAATAACTCAGCTTATATAACAAAAAAAGCCCGGTACGTGCCGGGCTTTTTTTGTTTTAATCACTATATCTTTTAGCCTAAGGCCTGAGCAATATCCGCTATGATATCGTCTATATGTTCCAGGCCTACAGAAATTCTGACCGTACCATCTGATATGCCCACTGCAGCACGTTCCTCTACACTTAATTTACTATGCGTTGTAGATGCCGGATGCGTAACGATAGTTCTTGAATCTCCTAAATTGGCAGAAAGGGATAATAGTTTAATGGAATCGAAAAACTCCCTACCCGCTTCTAAACCGCCTTTAACTTCAAAGGCTACTACACAACCACCCGCTTTCATCTGCTTTTTTGCAATTTCATATTTAGGGTGCGATTTTAAAAATGGATATTTTACCCAGTTTACCTTATCGCTCGCTTCTAAATATTCGGCTAACTTTAAAGCATTATCACAATGTCTGTCGACTCTTATTGCCAGTGTTTCTAAACTTTTAGAAAGAACCCAGGCATTGAAAGGTGAAAGTGCCGGACCGGTAATTCGTGAGAAACGATACACCTTATCCATCAAATCCGCACTACCAACGGTAATACCTGCCAATACCCTACCTTGACCATCCATTAGTTTGGTACCGGAATGTATGACCAAGTCCGCCCCAAATTTAATGGGCTGTTGTAAGTAAGGTGATGCAAAACAATTATCTATGATTAAAATTAGATTATTCTTTTTGGCAATTTTACCCAATTCCTCCAAATCCAATACATCAACACCTGGATTGGTAGGCGTTTCCGCATAGATGATTTTTGTCTTTGGTGTAATTAGACCTTCAATTTTTTCTAACTCATCTATTTTAAAGTATGTATGATCAATATTCCACTTTGGAAAAAAGTTGGTAAACAACGAATGCGTAGAACCAAAAATACTTCTTGCCGATAACACATGATCTCCACTATCTAACAACGCTGCCAATGTTGAAAATACAGCTGCCATCCCCGATGCAAAAGCAAATCCGCTCTCCGCTCCTTCCATTTGGCATACCTTTTCTATAAATTCAGATGAATTAGGGTTAGAATATCTTGAGTATATATTACGATCTTTTTCCTCAGCGAACGAAGCACGCATATCTTCAGCGTCTTCAAATACAAAACTAGAGGTCAAATACAATGGAACGGAATGCTCCAAATTTTCGCTTCGTTTTAATTGTGTACGTATTGCGTTCGTTTCAAATTTATTGTTGTTTTTTTTCATTACACTAATTCTTCTCTATTCCTATTTCTACTTTCATATACTTTGTACTTTGTACTTCGTACTATCCATTACCCTTTCTCCGCTATTCGCAATATATCCCCAAAGACACCTCTTGCTGTTACTGCTGCGCCTGCACCTGCGCCTTGTATTACTAACGGATTTTCACCGTAAGATTCCGTATAGATCTCTATTATGGAATCCGACCCTTTTACTTGCCCCAGGGCACTTTCTTTGGGTACGGAGACCAATTTAACATCTAATACTCCTTTCTCTTTCTGAAGATTGCCATGCAGATCACCTACATAACGCAATACATGGTCTGGTTTTTGGTTCTTCTTAATTTCATTGAACTTGGTATCCAACACTTCTAAATGCTGCAAGAAGAAATCTACCTCACCATCTTGTAGTTTTTTAGGTATCAGGTTTTCAATATTGATATCTGCAAACTCATTATGCAAATCCAGTTCACGTGCTAAAATCAATAATTTACGCCCAACATCATTTCCAGAAAGATCTTCACGTGGATCAGGCTCTGTAAATCCTTTTTGCATTGCATCTTTCAAAATCGATGAAAAAGGTACATCCACTTCTGAGAATGTATTGAAAATATAACTTAAAGAACCTGAGAACACGCCTTTTATCCTTGTTATATTCTCTCCGGATAAATGTAACAACTTAATGGTATCAATCAATGGCAATCCTGCTCCTACATTGGTTTCGTACAGATATTGCTTTTGATTTTTTTGCAATTCTTCCCTCAATAACTGATAAAAATCGTAACGCAAGGTATTGGCAATTTTGTTAGATGACACAATATCAAAACCATGCTCTACAAATTCAAAATAGTTGGCTACGAAATCTTTACTTGCCGTATTATCAATTACAATAAGGTTCTCTAAATGGTGACGCTTTGCAAATTCAAAGACGTCATCAACCTTATACGGTTTTCCTTTCTGCTCCAGTTGTGTTTTCCAATTCTTGGCAATACCCTTTTCATTCAACAATATTTTTTTAGAGTTTGCAATTCCAAAAACCCTTAGGTCTAATTTCTTGCGCTCTTTTATGGACTTTGCCGATTTTAAAATCTGCTCTATTAACGTACCGCCTACATTCCCGTGACCGAAAATCAAAATATTAATTTTCTTGCTGATGCCGAACACCTGACCGTGCATAACGTTGACCGCCTTATACAAATCCGATTTCTTCACCACCAAACTTACGTTCTTGCCAGATACCGTATTATTGAACAACAACGGTACAATCTGGTTTTTGATCAATGCATTGAAAGGATTGTGAAAAGTACTTAAATCTTGACCTACGATAGATATGATAGATACATCATCCATCACCGTAATCATATTTACATCCTTTGATTCAAAATCGTTGCTAAACTCATTTTCCAGTGCCAGCTTTGCCCTTTTTGCCTTATCCTTTTTCACCACAAGTCCTATTCCCCTTTCAGATGATCCTTGGGAAATAATACTCACACTAATATTGCTAGATTGTAAGGCTTTAAAAATACGGGCATCTACCCCTACTTTCCCTAACAAGCCACGACCTTCTATATTGATCATAGCAACATCTTCTATAACCGAGAGCGACTTTATACCTTCTTTACTGGATTTAGCGCTTATTAAAGTACCCTCATTATCATCATTATAGGTATTTAAAATACGTAACGGAATGTTCTTCTCGATTAAGGGAATTATGGTTTTGGCATGTAAAATAGTAGCTCCAAAATTGGCAAGCTCATTTGCTTCTTCATAAGATAGGTTAGCCAGTCTTTTCGCCTCCGGCACATAATCAGGATTTGCAGTATAAATACCATCAACATGGGTATAATTCTGTAATTCTTCGGCATCTAAGAAATTAGCCAATAATGCGGCGGAATAGTTACTACCGTTCCTACCTAAAGTAGTTGTCTCGTTCTCCACTGTAGAAGCTATAAAACCTGTAACTACCGCTACCGTATCACTCGGAATTTCTGCAAATTTTAAAAGCACCAATTCTTTGGATTCATTTTCAAGTACCTTGGCGTCACCAAAGGTATCATCGGTCTTAATGACTTCACGAGTATCTACAAGTTTGGCATTGATTCCTTTACCGATCAATAGCTTGGTTACCAGTTTGGCAGAGATCAACTCGCCATACGCCAACACCTCATCTTTTATTTTGGCACTATAATCTCCCAACAAGGAAACTCCTTCATACAGCTTTGCCAAGCCCTTGAATTCCGCAGATAGATTTACGTTGGAATAGGTATGTTTTTGATACTTCTCCAGCGCTTCAAAATCTGACCTATAATCTTTTTCCTTGGCTGCTTTCTCTAGCATATCCTCTAGCTGATCCGTAGCCTTTTCCCTGGCGGAAACCACCATGGCTACATTCTCATTGTTCTTGACCTTTTGTGTCACGATATCCAAAACACGCTCAAGTCCCTCGCCATTGCTTAACGATTTACCACCAAATTTTAAGATTTTGATTTTCTTGATATTACCGTTGGCATTAAAAATACCGGTCAGCAATTTTTCCATCTGATCAAACTCGATCAAAAAGGCATCATGCCCATGCAAAGATTGTACTTCACCATAGGTAACATTACTCTTTGCCTGCGCCAATTGCTTAAAGGTATCTTTGTTTTCTTGGGCGGTAAAGAACATATCGGAATCTACCCCGATTATATGAATATTGGTATCGCTATTTTGTAGTTTAATGAAATTCTCATCACCATCCCTAGTAACATCAATGGTCTTTAACAATTGATTCATCAACTTATACGCAGACAATTGAAAACGCTCTTGTAGCTTATCTCCATGGTGCATTAACCAACTTTCTACATTAAAAACCTTAAGCTCCTCATTGGTACTTCGTTTAAATCGCTCTTTAAAGGAAGCCGGGGTCCTATAACATAACATGGCATGCATACGGGCATCATGCACAGGTTGTTTAGAGTTCACTAAAAACTGTTCCTGTATTTGGCAATTGGCTATTAACCAATCGGTCGATTTCCAGTCAGATGCCACAGGAATCAAATGTTCTGTCAGCGTTGGGTGCAATGCTGCCATTTCCCAAGCGATACCACCACCTAAAGATCCACCGATCAATGCAAACAAACGCTCTACTTTTAACTGCTGTAGGCCCAATAAAAATATTTTAGCTACATCACCGGCTACAAAATCCTTATAGTTCTCGATTACAAACTTATCATGACCATTACCCGGAATGTTGAATGCCAAAATAGTGTACTTGTTGGTATCTATACACTTTTCTTCTCCGATCAAGGCAGACCACCAACCATTTTCTCCGGTAACATTAGAATTGCCCGTTAATGCATGGTTCACCAATATAATGGGTGCAGTATGTAATTTTTTTCCAAATACCTGATACGATAATTGAATATCTTGAGTACTACCGCTTAGGGTCTTGTATTTTTTAATCTGTAGTTGATGTAACATCTATTTCAAAATCAATTTGTGGCTGAGCTTCGACTACGCTCAGCCACCACATGTAAAATAATATATTCTTGAACATTCAATGACTTCGGCTAGGCTCAGCCGCCACCAATATTCTTTTTTTCTTAAACCACCGATCACTTCGGCTACGCTCAGTGACCGGTTGTTGACTATATGGCAACCTATATTAAAGACTGGCAAATGCCTGCTCTAAATCTGCTTTTAAATCTTCTATATCTTCAAGACCTACCGACAAACGAATTAAATCCTGCCCTACACCTGCACCTTCTTGCTGCTCTGCGGTTAATTGCTGGTGGGTAGTACTAGCCGGATGAATGATCAATGATTTGGTGTCACCAATATTGGCAAGTAATGAAAATATCTTAGTGGCATCGGTAACCTTTTTAGCCGCTTCAAAACCGCCCTTGATACCAAAGGTAACCAATCCGCTTTGACCTTTTGGCAAGTATTCTTGTGCCAAATCATAGTATTTATTGCTCTTCAATCCTGGATAATTTACCCAAGCCACTTCTTCCCTACCTTCTAACCAGGTGGCCAATTCCAATGCATTTGCACTGTGTTGCTTTATACGTACCGGCAAAGTCTCTAAACCTTGTATAATTTGGAAAGCGTTAAACGGACTCAATGCCCCACCAAAATCACGTAAACCTTCCAATATCAATTTAAAGGTAAATGCTGCCGCGCCTAATGCCTCGCTATATACCAAACCGTGGTAACCTGCAGATGGTTCCGTGAATTCAGGGAATTTTCCGTTGGTCCAATCGAAGGTACCGGCATCTATAATTGCGCCACCTAAAGACGTTCCTTGACCGCCAATATATTTTGTCAATGAATGAATGACCAAGTTGGCACCGTGCTCAATAGGATTTAACAATGAAGGTGTAGCCACAGTGTTATCTACTATAAATGGTACTCCAGCCGCTTTAGACTCCTTTGAGATCCCTTTTAGATCCAACACATCCAATTTCGGGTTACCTAAAGATTCCACAAAGAAAGCCCTTGTATTATCCTTTACGGCATCGGTAAAGTTCTTTGGGTCAGATGCATCTACAAAGGTGGTCGTAATGCCGAATCTTGGTAGGGTAACATTCAACAAATTAAAGGTGCCACCGTATAAACTGCTAGATGCTACAATATGATCGCCCGCTTTTAACAAGGTCAATAAACCTGTAGAAATAGCAGCAGTACCAGATGCAAAGACTACTGCACCAATACCACCTTCAACAGCAGCCAATCTGTCTTGTAAAATTTGATTGGTAGGATTGTTCAAACGTGTGTAAATAAACCCTAGTTCTTTAAGTGAAAATAAGTTTGCCGCATGATCGGTATCATTAAATACATACGATGATGTTTGATAAATAGGCACTGCCCTTGTACCTCCATTTGTAGTGGTGTCGTGACCTGCGTGTAATGCGTTTGTTGCTAATTTGTGATTACTCATGATTTTGTTGTTTTTAAAAATTATTTTAATAATTAAAAAGCCCAACTTAACCACATAAAAATGTGAGTAAGTAAAATCAAAAAGTTATAAGAAAGTAATATCGAGAAAATCGATTACTGTTATCCTTCCCCTAAGGGTAGAATGTAGCACCTTCTTTGTATGGAACAAAGGGTTGCTAAGGTTTCAAAGGGTCTAATCCCTCCACCTTTCTTGATAACTATTCAATACGTGTGTGAACTTTGAGCTACAAATATAAAGGCAGAAAAATTTAAAAACCTAGTATTTTATGAAAAATATATAATTCTTGGTCTTGTTGTTAGTTTTCTGAAGGCTTAAAAGCAATGGAACACCTGTTCAATTACAATATTCTCGATACACTCTTAACCTAAAGAAAAATTAGTTTAAGAGCACTCGTACTGACATTTTACTATAAACGAACAACGAGAAACGATCAACTACTCAATCATCCCTGCGCTCTTATATTTATCTATATACATCTGATCTTGCTCCGGGGAGTCTTTATATTTTTTACGAAGCGCAATTAAATCTTTCTTTAATTTTTTAACGGTATCTGCGTAGGCAGGGTCGTTGTAGACGTTATTCATTTCCTTTGGGTCCTTCAATCTATCATACAACTCCCACTCATCAACATCATAGTAGAAATGCACCAATTTAAATTCCTTATTCACAATACCATAGTGACGCTTTACCATATGAACAGATGGATATTCATAGTATTGATAATACACGGCATCTCTAGTCCATTTTTCTTTTTCGCCTTTCAACAAGGGCATTAAACTTTCGCCTTGCATATCACTTGGCGGCGTGATGCCTACAGCTTCTAACATGGTCTGTGCAAAGTCTAAATTCTGTACCATTTCATTTTCTACAGCTCCCGGTTCAACCACATTGGGCCAACGCACTAATAACGGAGTTTTGAACGATTCGTCATAAATAAATCGCTTATCAAACCAACCGTGCTCCCCTAAATAAAATCCTTGATCAGAGGTATAGATCACTATGGTGTTTTCCGCCAATCCGCTTTCGTCCAAATAATCTAACAAGCGACCTACATTATCATCTACCGAAGAAATACTACCCAAATAATCTTGCATATAGCGCTGGTACTTCCATTTCATTTTTTCGGTATCGTTCATTTTTGGCCAATTGTTATAGAAAAAATCGTTGATGGAATCTAACACCGGATCATACAATGCTTTTTGTTCTGCCGTTGCACGGTTATACGGACCGTAAAAACTATTGGGAAATTCCTCCACTACCGGTAAAACCTTACCCTCCATTTTAGCTAAGGTTTCCGGTCTGATCTTACTATCATGACTATACATCATGTGTGTCAACAAATTCATTTCTGCCGTCTTTGCCGCCGATCCTCTATTGCTGTAATCATCAAATAACGTTTCAGGCTCCGGGAAGGTCTTTTTCGTGAACTCCTTAAACTTATCCGGTCTTGGCCACCACGGTCTGTGCGGTGCCTTGTGCAAGTACATCATCATAAAAGGTTCGTCATTGGACGCTTCTTCTTTCAACCAATCTAATGATACATCTGTTATGATATCGGTAACATAGCCTTGCTTGGTTATGGTATCACCATTGGTGACTATAAAATCTGGATTAATATAGTGCCCTTGACCCGGCAAGATCATAAACTCATCTACCCCTTTTGGATTATTGCCAAAGTGAAGCTTGCCGAACATAGCCGTTTTATACCCATTCTTTTGAAAGATTTGTGGAAAGGTCACCTGTGTGGTATCAAACGGAAAATAATTATCCACTTTCCCATTGATATGTGTGTGCTTGCCTGTTAATATTGTTGCCCGCGAAGGTGCACAAATAGAGTTGGTAACGCTGGCATTGGTAAAAAGCATGCCCTCTTTTGCCAAACGATCAATATTGGGTGTTTGCAGCAATTTATCATCATATGCGCTTATGGCCTGATACGCATGATCATCTGACATGATGAAAATGATATTGGGCTTTTTAGCATTGTTTTTTTGTGCCTTTGTTTTAAATGGCAGCAAGAAAAGTAGGACTGCAACGGTTAGAATTAGTTTTTTCATTTTGGTTGGTTGTTGATGTTGTTGTTGGTTGTTGGTTGTTGGTTTTGACTGTTAATAAAAGTAAGGATAATTTAAAGAGGGAAAACTATAAACCGAATTATCATATAGATTAAAATTCTTTCTTCTCCTTTATTCTCAACTGCTCCTTATTTGCAAAAACAAAAATAGCCCCTATCACAAAACCACTTATCAATCCACCAATATGCGCTGCATTATCCACCGATTTAACCATACCAAACAACAAGCTTAATCCAATAACTAAACCTAAAAATATCCCTACAAATTTTCTCATATAATCTGAGAAAATTTTAAATACAGCGAAAGCAAGCATTACACCGAACAAACCAAATATAGCACCCGAAGCACCAACACTTACAACATCCTCGTGCCAATATATACTTGCTAAACTGGCAAAAATTCCACAAACAATATAAACCAAAATAAACTTCATGTAGCCAATTAAATTTTCTAAAAAAACTATACTAAAGACTAAACCGAGTAAATTTTGGAATAAATGAAAAACACCAATATGAATAAAATTTGATGATAATAAACGCCAATATTCACCATTTAAAATTTCTTGTCTTCGATTTCCACCAATATCAAGTAACTCTTTAGTAGTTGGAGAAACAAAATCAAGACCTATAAATATCATAACTAAGAATACAATAATATTTAAAAATATAAGGACAGCACCACCTTTGTACGCTCCTATCGGATTCAAAAATTCAAGAAAATCTTTGAAATCATCATCCTTTAATGGTTTATTTCGCTTAAATCTATTTAACTCATTCTTGTCTATTTTCGGTAAAATAATCATAATCAAAATAATTAACGCTCCTATTAGAAAAGTAACTACCGTGTTCCTAAGTGAATTGTAATTTTTATTTTTAAACGCAACAATCTTAGGAGCTAAGAATATTTGATTATTCGCATTAACTCCAGGATATTCTTTTTCGACAGCATTTACAAAACCATCTCTTTCTTTGGAAATAGCTAATTTTTCAAAATAAGTAACCGCATAGAAATTGTAGGTATTAAATTCCTTACTAGACCTATCCAAAAAATTTGAATACTCTAAATTCTTTCTCTGCTTGCTTAAATTATTATTAATAGTCCTTTTGTATTCAACACAATGCCAAACTGAAGTAGAACCTCTTAAAGGTGTAGCATAAAACAGATTAAAATTTAAAGTTCCATTATACTTCCCAGTGGTCCTAACAGTTACATGGAAAAGGCTTGCATTATCCTCAACATCAAATGAATTTACTTTAAAATACTTTCCTCCTTTAATTTTAGATATATCAGAAACAGAATTTACTTCAATTAAATCATAAGATATTTTATCAACATATTCCTGACTAACTACCAAAGGTGCAGCTATTGCAGCAACCATGGCAAACTGATAACCAAAATAACCATCTCCGCCTTTTCCTCTAATTCGTAATAATCTAATCCTTTTTCTTAACCATATTAAAACGGATATCCATGGCAAAATAATAGGCATCCACAAATCAAGAATATCTTTTTTTAAGGGTAATAGACCTAATTTAATATCAAAAACCCACCGAAAAAAACAATACGAAATAACCGTACCTAATGATACCATTAGAAACGGAATATATATTTCTCGTAGTTTTATTTTTGAAGAATTCAATATCTAAGCATATAGAAACTAGTAAAAGAGTTTATTAGTCATTTTTAATATATCCTAACTTACTCCAACACAGAAAACTCTATACTTGAATCCGTAAATACTGTATGTGTTTGGGTTTTAAAATCCGACTCCTCAGCTTCAAAAATATTATCTACATAGGTCTGCGGATTTAAATCTATTAGCGGAAACCAAGTACTCTGTACTTGCACCTGTAATTTGTGACTTTTTTTAATAGTATGGAATACATCTTGCAACTTAATGGTTACATCTGTTTTTTCATTTGGCACAAACGGTTCTGGGTTGGCAAAACTATTTCTAAAACGCCCGCGCAATACTTCGCTACGTACCATTAAATGATAGTTGCTCATTTTCAAATGGTCTTGCATACCTTCATAAGCAGGTTCATCCGCTGGGTGTACGTCAATGATTTTTACGATCCAATCTGCAGCTGTACCCGTAGTAGCAACTTTTAGCTTTGCCAAAATATCACCTGCCAAGGTCAAATCTTCTTGCATAACGTCAGTTTCAAACACCAAGACATCACCACGGCGAGCTGCAAAACGCTGATCATCGGTCATATATTTTCTTGGTGTAAATACTGTTTTAATATCTTCTGAATACGGTACCGGCTTTTTAATATCACTGATAAACTTTACTTCTTCCACTTCTTTTGGCTCAAAAGTCAGTTCTTGATCCGGAGATAAATACATATCCTTTTTCACGACACCTGCCGGTGGCCAGGTATCATAGGTTTTCCAATCTTTTCTACCGGTATCAAAAACGTAGGCTTCCGGCAAACCGCTATTCTTATCGCCATCACCTTTTAAGAAATGATCAAAGAATTTGGTTTCTATATGTTCTTGGAAAAATTCTGAAATTCCATCGCCAAAATAATAGTTGCCCACGGTATTCTGACCTTTTCTACGTGCCCATCCGCCGTGATCCCATGGTCCAAAAACCAAGGTATTGTAATTATCGGCATTATACTTTTCTATATTCTTATAGGTTTCTAACGGTCCGTATAAATCTTCCGCATCAAACTCGCCCGCAACTACCATGGTGGCCACTGTTGGCTTTACATCTTTTAAATGCTGGATCAAGCCCTTGCTCTGCCACATTTCATCATAATTTGGATGCTCTTTAAGTTCGTTCCAGAAATAATCATCGGTTACGCCCTCTTTTGCCATACGTGGGGTATCGGCTGTTTCATATTCAAAAAATCGATCTAAATTCTTTAGCGGTCCTTCATCTAAAAAGAATTGATACTGATCTTCGGTAGGCAAATCCGGCAATGTATACCATGCCGTATCTATAGGCTTATCACCATCTGGTCTTGGTGTACCAAACAATGAAGTAGCCCTAAAGTAACTTAATAGATATGCTCCATTATGATGAAAATCATCAAAAAAGAAATCGGCAATACTTGCCTGTGGAGATGCTGCCTTTAAAGCCGGATGCGCATCTACCACGGCATAGGTAGAATAAAAGCCAGGATACGAAATTCCCCATATACCTACATTACCGTTATTGTTTTCTACATTATTGACCAACCACTCAATAGTATCATAAGTATCTGAACTTTCATCGATATCCTGCTCCGTTTTTTTGTTAGGATTATAGGCGCGCATATTTTCATAATGCCCTTCACTTAACCAACGGCCGCGCACATCTTGATAGACCACTATATAGCCGTCTTGCATCATATGAATGTTGGGCGCGATCTTTGTTTTATAATTACCCGCTCCGTAAGGCTGAGAACTATACGGGGTTCTTTGCATTATAATTGGGTACTCTTTTGAAGTGTCCTTTGGCGAATAAATAGTGGTATGTAACGTAACACCGTCTCGCATGGCAATATCCACTTCTTGCTTGGTGTAATTTTCTGCCACGTAGGTATCGGAGATTTCTGCATCTGCAACTTTGGGTGTCTTTCTGCAGGAAATGATAATTGAGGCCAGTACTAAAAGGGTAAAAATTTTTTTGATTGTAAACTTTGGCATGTCTTAAAAATTTAAAGTCTTAAAGCTAAGAAAGTTTACTGCTGTACGGAACAAAAAAAAATGAATTTATACTTAGTTCAACCTACCCATTAGCCTTTCTAAATGTCATTTATAGTATAAAGCAACCTCATGTATAGGCAAATGCTCCTCACAAATTATAGCATTGCATGCTAAATCCGCTAAGGTTCAGGCATAAAAAAAGCGACTGTAGGTAAGTCGCTTTTTTTTAGGTAAAAATTCTTCAAAACATTAATATCTTCTTTGCCAAGAGAAGCATTCCGGAAAAAAATTCATTCCGAAAAACCTTAATGTCCTGATTTTGGTTAATTGTGGTTTTCATTTGGGACTGTTTTAGGTTAAGATTTATTTGGGGAAACTTATTTAACGGGCATTCTTATTCAAATTTGAGAATTGCTATTTTATCATTTTGATGGGAATTTTCACTTATACCGACCTTATCCCATTTTGGATAATCATCAGTACTGAAAACATGAATTTTTATATCAACATCAGGAACTTGTACAGATACTTTTTGGTCAAACACCATTGAGACATCTTTTTTATGTGTTGGGGTATTTATGATATACCCAGAAACTAAGTCCGTATCCTTTGCGCAAGAACCGGCACATAAACACATCAAAAAAAGCAAGGACATCTGAAAATATTTCACTAAAGTGGTCATAGTCAAAAAGGTTAAGTTTATGGATAACGATTTGGGATTCGTTAAATTCTTTATCAAATATATGTAGTATTTTTCTTACATGTTAATTTTTGTGGTGAAAGTCCGTTAATTTGTTGTGAACGCTTATTGACCATTATTTTACCACCTTCTATTCTTTGAATACACAAAAAAAGAGCGACCAAATGGTCGCTCTTTTTTTTAACATAGTATCCTATAAATCTTACATACTAAAAGCAGCTTTAATTTCTGAAACCATATCCAGTTTTTCCCAAGTAAATAATTCCACTTCTTTTTCAATACGGCCGTTATAAGGTGATTCAAAAACTTTAGTGATAGTTACCGGTTCTTTACCCATATGACCATAAGCAGCTGTTTCCAGATAAATAGGGTTTCTCAACTTTAATCGTTCCTCAATTGCAAAAGGCCTCATATCAAACAACTGGGCTACTTTTTTGGCAATATCACCATCACTTAGCCCTACCTTGGAAGTACCGTAAGTATCTACATAAATAGAGGTTGGTTCCACTACCCCAATAGCATAGCTTACCTGTACCAAAATTTCTTCCGCAACCCCAGCGGCCACCAAATTTTTGGCAATATGACGAGCAGCATATGCCGCACTACGGTCTACCTTACTAGGATCCTTACCACTAAAAGCACCGCCACCATGGGCGCCTTTACCGCCGTAGGTATCTACAATTATCTTTCTTCCGGTTAATCCGGTATCTCCGTGAGGTCCACCAATGACAAATTTTCCTGTAGGATTAATGTGATATTTTATCTTATCGTCAAACAATTTTTGAGTCTCACTTGGCAATTGCGCCTTAACCCTGGGAATTAAAATAGAAATGATATCAGATTTAATTTTTTCCAACATTTTTTCATCGTTGGCATCAAAGGCATCATGTTGTGTGGATACCACAATAGTATCTATACGTTGAGGCTCATTGGTATCTGAATACTCTAACGTAACCTGTGCTTTGGCATCTGGCCTTAAATATGAAATCTCTTTACCCTCTCTACGCAGTTCTGCCAAAGTATGTAAAATCTTGTGTGATATATCCAAGGCCAAAGGCATATAATTTTCAGTCTCACTGGTAGCATAACCGAACATCATTCCTTGATCACCGGCACCTTGCTCTTCTTTGGCACCGCGATCCACACCTTGGTTAATATCCTGACTTTGTTCGTGTATCAACGATATTACGCCACAAGAATCACCACTAAATTGGTATTCTCCTTTGGTATATCCTATTTTATTGATTACTTCACGCGCAATGTTCTGTACATCTAAATAGGTATTGCTGCGTACTTCTCCTGCCAAAACCACTTGGCCAGTAGTTACCAAGGTCTCACAAGCAACCTTACTTTCTGGGTCAAAGGCCAAAAAATGATCCAACAAGGCATCACTGATTTGATCCGCAACTTTATCCGGGTGTCCTTCACTAACAGATTCTGATGTAAATAAATATGGCATAACAAACTTTTTTATTCTTAATAAAGGATTTGAACTTATGCCGAAAAAGAAGTATGATGTGATATGGTATCAGCATCAACTGCTTTAGCATTTTTTTGTCTAGACCCGCAGGCAAAAACAGAGGTTGCAATCAGTCAAATCCCTCCTCTTTATTTTAATGAGATGCAAAAATAGAAAAAATGTTCTGTTCCCTATCTTAATACCATGTTATTTATTGACTCTATTCAATAAAATGTCCATTACAAATTATATTTGACAGATAACATTACATAACGGGGCTGTACAAAATATGCCTGTGTACTGAAATAAAGTTCGTTGGTACTGTCCCTATTTAACGTGGTCGTATTTAAGAGGTTTGTTCCCTGTATACCATACTCCCAATGGCTGTTCTTTTTTTGGTAGGTAAGGTCTGCCCCCATAAAACTATAGGTATTGGTTATGGTATCTTCCTTATCATTATATTTATAATAATCATAATCTAGATTAAAAATAAAGTTCTTTAAAAAGCTGGCATCAAAACGTGCATAGGGTCTTTTGGTATAAAATGTGGTCTCCAGACCTCCGTTATCATAATTATTTATGGCATAGCGGTAACCTACTTCCAAATTGGGTGCATTTTTGAAATTGGTAGACAAGGCAGTGGAATAATTCTGTGTCAAGGAATTTGAGGTACGCTGTACATTATCTACCAAGTTATTGGTCGTGGACCAACCCAAATTTCCTTGAACCGAAGCTTTGATCTTGCCAAATGTGCGCTCGTATTTGCCGTTTGCGCTAAACGATTCATCAGCAAAATTGGAATTTATCGTACTGCCCACCCTATTGATACCCACAATATTTACACCGTTCTTGAGAGCATCAATTCTTTTGGTATATGCCAAATTTGCAAATATGTTAGTGAAATTAAACATATTGAAACTGAAAAAATTAAGGGAAACATTATGGTTTAACGCACTTTCCAAATCCCTATTTCCACTATACAGGGAATTGTAGTTGTTCAGCACATATCCTTGCGCAAAATTACTTACATCCGTAAACGAACGAGTAACCTGATAATTGAAACGAATATTTTCGGATTTTTTTAATTGTGCATTGATATACACATCTGGTAACAACGATGTTAGATCGTCATTGACCACAGTACCCAATTGTTCATTGCGTACATTAAACCTATGCAAGGTTAACCCTGGGTTAAAAGTAAATATGCCTGAAATCACCTTATAATGTAACCCTGCGTATACATCAGACACATGAAAATTAACATCATTGCCAAATTCTTCACCGTTCATGTTCAATATCTCCCCATTATCAAAAATTTGAAAAATGCCAGAATTAAAATTCTGATTGCTCTGTGTAGTGCCCAAGGTTAAATTGATGTTACTCTTGCTTCCAAGAACCCTGTAATAATCTACTTTGGCATCTACCTTGTTCGTTACTACGGTTTTAGCCTGGTTTATATTATACATCTCCTGGTTTTCATCAACAGGAAATATATCTACAAATGCAAACTCATTTCGTATGGCCTCATAAAATGGATCTTCGTCCTGGTATAAATGCTGGGCCTCTACCGCAAAAATATTTTTCTCATCAAGTGTATGATACAAATTCAGGTTTTGGTTCAGTGCCAAAGGTTTTTGTTCTTTTACTTCCATTATTTCATCTGTAATGGAAGAAACGGAAAGTATGTTGACCTCCTCGGTATCATCTGATTGTTTTAGGAGGGCATCATAGTCCAATTGAAAATCTTCATTTGGCTTATACCTGGCACTTAACTTTGCCAATCCTAATTGAATGGTCTGATCGGTATTACTAGTTGTACGCTCCACATCATTGCTGGCAATATAAGAGGTACTACCTTCGGACTTCATAAGTGTGCCAGTATAGGAATATATACCAAAACCACTTAGATCAAGACTTTCCGTTGGTGCATAGCTAAAATTTGCCGCCGCAAACTTGGTATCGATATCATTGGCCCTATTATTTTGCGCAGAGGAAAGGCCCAATGCGTCTACTCCCGTAGCTATAGTACTTCCAACTCTTGAATTTAAATTTCTAAATCCGCCCGTAAAGTTTCTGTAGTCGCTTCGGGTAAAAGGTACTTCACCAATATTATTTAAATCCGTAATTATATTTACGCTGTACTTAGGACTGTAGTAAAACAATTTGGGATGGGCCAAATACCTATCATCCGGGCCATACCCTGCCGTAATCTCACCAAACCAAAAATTCTTTTTTCCTTCTTTTAATTTAATGTTCAATGCAACATTATCATCATCATTGGTAAGCCCTTTCATTTGTGAGACCTCATTGAAATTTCTCAACACCTCTACTTTGCTCAAGGCATTGGCAGGGATATTCTCAACAGCCAATTTGCTATCTCCGTCAAAAAAATCCTTTCCTTCTACCATGACCTTGCTCACCGTCTTACCTTCCACTTCTATTTGGCCATCGTCATTTATTTCAATACCCGGAAGGTTTTCCAGTACATCCTTCAACTTTTTTTCTGTCCCGGAAACGAAGGAATCCGTATCGTACACAATGGTATCGCCCTTAACGGAAACAGGCATTTCATAAGTAACATCCACCTCATCTAACTGTGCGGCCTGCTCGTACAAAACAATATCTTTAACTGCATCATCCTCAGCTGCGGTAAACGTAAAAGATTCTGGTCTAAACCCTAGATAACTCACCTTGACTGTATATTGCTGTCCTGTTTTCAACTTTAATTTAAACTGCCCGGCATGATTTGTTATCCCGTAGGATTCCAAACCTTGGGTGGCCGTATTAATGGCTATGACATTGGCCATATCCACACCGGCACCCAGACTATCCTTTACTATGCCGGACAAGGATATTTCCTGTGCATTACCAAAGATTGTACACAAAAACATAAGGACAAGCAAGAAGGAATTTCTCATATAATCGGATGTATAAAAGTGATTTTCGAGGATACAGTTAGTTTGGCCTACCACCACCGCGACCACCGCGATTTCTAAAATTTTCGCGCATTTCCTTCATTTTCTCCTGAGCAATGGTATCATATTCCTCTTGCGTCACCTTTTTGCCTTTATTAGGTGCTTTAATTTCAATCTTGTCTGATGGATTCATAGTAATCTCGGAACATATAATTGTAGTAACATCATCGTTTACGGCAAGTATTAGTCCCGGAAGCCCCCAATATAGCCCAGGACCTTGATTTATTGGGATTTCTGGGGTATACCATGCAACAATTTCCACCTCCTTTACTATAAATTCATCTTCCTTTTCCGCCTCACTTTTTTCTTCATCACCTCTACCCGGTCTTCTAAATACTGCCCACATATTGGGACGTTTAACCATTTTTACTGCTGTTGCTTTAAAGGCCATATAATTACCAATTTTTTTTGATTCACTTTCCATCTTCCAGTCCAACGCTTGCAATTCATCATCGATCAGGAAAATTTTACCCAACAATTCATTCTTGACCAGATACCGTTGATCCTTTATATTTTTATAAAGATCCCCATCTGTACCGGTCATTGCCCCAAAACGTGGACCACGGCCGCCACCTCGTTCCCCTGGCTGTTCCAACTTTTCTTCTTCCTCGTAGATAGAGGCTGTTTTATTAAAATTGAGCACAAAGGTTTTTTCATTGGCCCTTTTCATACGCTCCATCATTTCCTTCTTTCTATCTTCTGGTATATTCCTATTTCCAAAATCAAAATTTACCTGGGTTTTACTTTGGTAAACGGCTTTCCCTTGAAAATCCTGGGCCTGCACCTCTACAATCATGCAAGTAACGAACACTACTATGAACCACGTATATTTCATCATCTATATAATTTGAATGCCAATAGGACTGTTTAATTAGGTTTTGGTTTAACGTATCTATGTTAATAATTACAAAACCCAATTTTTTTTAAGCCATACGGCAAATATGTTTTTACATCCTGTAGTTATCTTGTATCTTGTACCATCTAAGAATTGCTTAAAAAACAACACAACCATTAATCATTTTATTCTATGCACATAGCAGTTGCCGGAAATATCGGTGCAGGAAAAACGACCTTAACAAGATTACTAGCAAAACATTATAAGTGGGAAGCCCATTTTGAAGACGTAGTGGAAAATCCATATTTAGATGATTTTTACAATCAGATGGAACGCTGGAGCTTTAATCTACAGATTTACTTTTTAAACAGTAGATACCGCCAAATTTTGCAGATAAAGGAAAGTGGCAAAGAGGTTATCCAAGACCGCACCATCTATGAGGATGCCCACATCTTTGCGCCTAACTTGCACGCTATGGGTTTAATGACCAATAGGGATTTCCAAAACTACTCTAGCCTGTTCGAGCTTATGGAAAGCTTGGTAGACCCGCCAGATTTATTGATTTACCTACGTAGTTCCATACCCAATTTGGTAAAACAGATTCACAAAAGGGGGCGTGAATACGAGAATACCATATCCATTGACTATTTAAGCCGTTTGAACGAACGCTATGAAGCTTGGATACATGGCTATCAAAAAGGAAAATTATTGATCATTGATGTTGACGATTTGGACTTTGTGGACAACCCAGAGGACCTTGGTACCATTTTAAATAAAATAGACGCGGAAATCAACGGTCTTTTTTAAAACGTTATTAAATATTTACCACGTTTGAACGATTTTGAAAAAAAGGTACGTCACTTTCTTAAAAATGACCAGCCCTTTATTTTTATCATAGATTTTCAAAAATCCGAACAGTTGGCCTACTCTTTTCAAGAAGCCGCGGCCCAAGACATTTATTTTAACATTAAAGGCAATGGAAATGACCGGCAATTACAACCTTTAACAGCTACCGCTACATCTATTGACCTACGGCCCGAGCCTTTTAATAAAGATGCGTATATAAAAGCGTTCCATACAGTACAGAATGAATTAAAAAACGGCAATAGTTTTTTATTGAACCTAACCTTTTCCACACCATTACATACCAAGGCCTCACTAAAACAAATTTATCAAAATGCATCCGCACCATATAAATTATGGTTCAAGGACAAGTTTATTGTTTTTTCACCCGAGTGTTACATCAAAACTAAGGACGATTCCATATTTTCCTATCCGATGAAAGGGACGATCAACAATGATGTACCAGATGCAGAGGCTCAATTGCTGTCCAATAAAAAGGAATTATACGAACACAATACCATTGTGGATCTTATACGCAACGATCTGTCCATGATCGCAAAAAATGTTAAGGTCAACAAATTTAGGTATGTTGAAAAAATTAAAAAAGGAACCCAAGAATTACTGCAGACCAGTACAGAAATTCAGGGTAATTTACCTAAGGACTGGAAATATAATTTTGCCGCACTACTTTTAAAAACATTGCCGGCGGGTTCTATAAGCGGAGCGCCCAAGAAGAAAACAATAGAGATCATAGAACATGCGGAGACTACGCCAAGAGGCTTTTACACAGGCGTATTCGGTATTTTTGACGGCAAGGATATTGACAGCGCCGTAAGTATTCGCTTTATAGAAAATAATGACGGCCAATTAATTTACAGAAGTGGTGGCGGTATAACGCATTTGAGTACGTTAGAAGAAGAATACCAAGAACTATTAGAAAAAATTTATGTACCCATTATTTGAATCCGTACATATAGGCAATGGCCAAATAAAAAATGCCGTCTACCATGAAAAAAGGTTTGCCAGTTCTTACTTCGCTTATTTTAATAACAGACCGGCCTATTCTTTGTTCGAAAATGTTTCCCTACCAGAATTAGACCTAGACATCAACTATAAATTAAGAATAGCATACGGTCTTAAAGATAAAAAATGGCAGATTACACCTTACACAAATTCCCTTCCTTCTACATTGCAATTGGTTTATGACGATACCATTACGTACCCCCATAAATTTACCGATCGTGAACATCTGAATTCTCTTTACCAAAACAGAAAAAATGCCGATGATGTCTTGATCATATGTAAAGGCCAAATTACGGATACCTCATATTGCAATATATTGTTTACCGATGGATCAACAATATTTACCCCTTCCACACCATTGCTCAAAGGTACATGTAGAGCAAGATTACTGGCCGAGAACAACATACAAACCAAATTGATTACTCCTGCAGATATACAAGATTACCGACATTTTCAATTGATAAACGCCTTAAATGATTTTGATGCGTCTAGATGGATGCCTATTAAAAACATTTATCAACCTAAATAAACCCGTGGTCCTTGGCATGGGCAATGGCCTCTTTGGTTTTATTGACCATAAGAAAAGGGATGTCCTTAAAGTCCACAAAAAGATTTTCTATTCTCGCCATTCGTTTGGCATCGTTTACGCTTCTTAAATATATTGCCTTGATCCTACCTGGAAAAAGCGTAGAAATTTCCTGATATATATCCCCATCCTTTTCTCCACTATCGCCTATCAAAATAAACGGAAGATCAGGGTATGACTTCAAAAGATTACTGATCTCTCTCTGTTTTTGTGGTTTTTCGTCATTTTTCTTTCGCATTCTAAAACTGGCCATACTGCGCAGTAAAAGAGGGCCCTTGGGAAAATTATTCGTTTTTAAAAAAAGTTGTAGATAGCGGTAAAGGTTCCATGGACTATGGCTTACGTAGAAAATAGGGTTAGCTTCATCTCCTGTTTTCCCATGGTGCAACTTCATATAGAAATCAGAAGCGCCATCTAACTGCCTACGCTTGGTAGCCCTTTTGAACATAGTGTTGATAATAACCTTCCATTTTAAGGAAGATACCACCCCCGTATGCAATATGGTGTCATCAATATCACTAATTACCCCAAATTTGGCATGCTCGCTAGGAATAAGCATTTCGCCAGGGAACTTATTCTTTAAAAGGATTTCACGTTTTAGATTGGTATCCGTAAAAGATAGCTCAAAATTTACCCAACCTTCATCGTTTGCTAGATCATGTAGACCGTTAATATCCTCGTCAATTAAATAATAGCCATCATCATCTGTAGTGCCTTGCACGCTTTTTCCATTGGATAGGGTTATCTTAATGGCCGTGTTCCTGATCTCATCGGTCTCAAATCTTTTCCATGTATTCTGCATTAAGTTAAAGATTCCCTTTTGATCCAAATCTATATTCTCATCTTCAATGGCACGGCCACGTACGTAAAGCCTGTTTGCACTACCGTACGACTGAAAATTGATGATCTGAAGTTTATCTTTCTTAAAAATACCCATGGTGTTAAAATTACGGTCTTTCAACAACCTTTAAAATTTTTATTGCAATAATTACATCAATTAAGTTACAATCTAACCTTAAGAGGTCAAAACGGTCATTGGAGCGTGTATTCACTCATTGAAAACTACCGCACGCTCATTACCCGTTGTATATCGCGCTCAATACAAATAGTTTTAGCGCTATAATCATACTTGTACAGTACAAGTCTAAAACCCTAATTATGAAACCAAAAAAAAATCCACAGCAAGACCTCAACAAAAAAAGTGCCACCTACTTTGTTTTTGGACTACTAATAGTTTTAACAATGGCATATGTAGCCTTGGAATGGAAAACGTTTGACCAATCCGTTTATGACGAAGTAGGAATGAACAAACCTGACCTGGATATTATAGAAGACGCCCCAATTTTTCAAACAGTGGTTCCACCGCCACCAAAACCACCCGTTCTCCCTGTTGAAATTGAAATAGTAGATGACAATGACCCCGTAGAGGAAACGGAAGTTATTGCCATTGAAGTCAATACAGAGACCGAAGTTGTAGATGTTTCTGAATTTGAAGTCATAGAAGAAGAGGAAGAAGTCAAAGTTATTTGGAAAACTATTGAGGAAGTTCCTATTTTCCCAGGGTGCGAAAAAGAAACGGATAAACGAGCCTGCTTTAATGAAATGATGCAAAAACACATTAAGAAAAACTTTAGATATCCAGAACTAGCACAGGAAATGGGTCAACAGGGAAGAGTAAATACTCAATTTGTGATCAACAATGATGGCAGTATTAGCAATATACAAAAAAGAGGCCCGCATGAATTATTGGAAAAAGAAGCTGTCCGTATTCTTTCTAAACTACCAAAAATGAGTCCGGGCAAACAACGGGGCAGAGCGGTCCAAGTGTCATTTTCAATTCCTATTACCTTTAAACTACAATAAAGGAATAAAAAAAACCATCAGCATAAAACTGATGGTTTTTAAATAGTTAGGGTAACCCTTCCTAACTACTTATTGATTTCTACTTTTTCTATGGTAACCTCTGTACTCGTCCCCTTTTTTTCAATACTGGCATTTTCAAACTTTTTTAGTTGTGCCTCTACTTCAGCTTTTGTACCAGTATATATTTTTTCCTCTATTACAGATTTACCGTTAACCATGGTTGAATAGGTGACAATGGCCTGGGCCAAATCATCATTTTCCACATTCATCTCAATGGTTACCTCCTTGGTATCTTTTAGCATGGTAACGCCATCTTCCGTATGTCCACCTAAAATAGGTGCTATGACCAAACCGATCAAGCAGGTCAACTTTATTAAAATGTTCATAGAAGGACCGGATGTATCCTTAAACGGATCTCCTACGGTATCACCGGTAACGGCTGCTTTATGCGCCTCTGAACCTTTATAGGTCATTTCTCCGTTAATTTCCACTCCGGCCTCAAACGACTTCTTGGCATTGTCCCAAGCGCCACCTGCGTTGTTCTGAAAAATTGCCCATAATACCCCGGATACGGTAACACCGGCCATATAACCGCCTAGCATTTCCGCGATAGCCAATTTATTCATCCCGAACAATAACGGGGCAAATGCGATAACCAAAGGAAAACCAATGGTCAACAATCCTGGCAACATCATTTCTTTTAGCGATGCCTGTGTAGAAATAGCTACACATTTATCATATTCCGGTTTGCCGGTTCCTTCCATAATTCCCGGAATATCCCTAAACTGACGCCTTACTTCCTGAACCATTTCCATGGCCGCCTTACCCACAGCATTCATTGCCAATGCGGAAAATACTACAGGTACCATACCACCAACGAATAGCATTGCCAATACCGGAGCTTTAAAGATATTGATACCATCTATTCCTGTAAAAGTTACATAGGCCGCGAACAAGGCCAAAGAAGTCAATGCCGCGGATGCGATAGCAAATCCTTTACCTGTTGCTGCCGTAGTATTCCCAACAGAATCCAAAATATCCGTTCTTTCCCTTACTATCGGTTCTTGTTCACTCATTTCCGCAATACCACCCGCATTGTCGGAGATTGGACCAAAAGCGTCTATAGCCAATTGCATTGCCGTTGTGGCCATCATTGCAGAAGCGGCCAAGGCCACACCATAAAAACCTGCAAAAGCATACGATGCCCAAATTGCACCCGCAAATAACAATACTGACGGGAAGGTGGATATCATACCTGTTGCCAGACCCGCGATAATGTTTGTTCCTGCACCTGTTGATGATTGTTGAACGATTTTTAAAATTGGAGCTTTTCCCAATCCAGTATAATACTCAGTTACCGAAGAAATTACTGCACCTACTACCAAACCTACCAATGTAGCATAGAATACACGCATTGAGGAAATTTCCTGTATTCCTTCCCCAAAAAATTCCATTTGCATGGTTTCCGGCAACATCCAAGTTACCAGTCCAAAGCAAGAAACGGCCACTAGGACTATAGATGTCCAGTTACCTACATTCAAAGCTCCCATAACCTGAGCCTCTTTGGCATCATTACTTTTTATCTTTACCAGCATGGTTCCTATAATAGAAATAATAATCCCCGCTCCTGCAATGGCCATTGGTAGTAAGATCGGACCAATACCCCCAAAGGCATCTGAAATACTACCTCCCATATCCTTAATTACATAATTTCCCAATACCATTGCGGCAAGAACCGTTGCTACATACGAACCGAACAAATCTGCCCCCATACCGGCGACATCACCTACGTTATCACCTACATTATCCGCAATAGTTGCCGGGTTACGTGGGTCATCCTCAGGTATTCCTGCCTCTACCTTACCTACCAAATCCGCTCCCACATCGGCAGCCTTTGTATAGATACCTCCGCCTACACGTGCAAACAACGCAATGGATTCAGCACCAAGGGAAAAACCTGCCAATGTTTCCAAGACTATGGTCATATCCATAGTAGAGGTCCAGATACCTCCCATAAAAAATTGGAAAAATGCTATAAAAAATATGGTAAGTCCCAATACGGCCAACCCTGCTACACCAAGTCCCATAACCGTGCCACCGCCAAAAGAAATTTTCAATGCATTTGGCAAGCTTGTTCGTGCAGCCTGAGTGGTCCTAACATTGGTCTTGGTGGCAATTTTCATTCCTATATTTCCTGCAAAAGCGGAAAAAATAGCCCCAAATATAAATGAGACTACAATTAACCAATGTGTTGTAGGCACTATAAAGGAAACTATGGCAAGTAAAACACTTACCACAATTACGAAAACGGATAAAAGTTTGTATTCTGCACTTAAAAATGCAAGGGCACCTTCATAAATGTAATCTGAAATTTCTTTCATTTTACCATTTCCGGCATCTTGTTTCATTACCCAAGATCGCTTAATACCCATGTAAACCAGGCCTAAAATTGCCATTGCAATTGGCATGTAAATCATTAGTGACTCCATTTAATCTTCTGTTAGTTAGTTATAAAATTAGCCCGGCTAAAGTAGTAAATTAGAATAGAATAAAAAAAGCCACTTTTTATTACAAAAAGTGGCTTTAAAAACTATAATCGTTGCTTAAATCACAAAAGTGCGTTTTGCTTTATGTTCACTTTCGTTATATCGCTTAACACATTCGTGATAAATTTCTATTGCTTCTTTGGAATCTCCCCATCCTCCAGTATCAACTTTTTTCTCCTCTAAATCTTTATACACTTGAAAGAAATGCTCTATTTCCTTTAATCTATGCGGGTTTAAATCGCTGATATCATTATTATTGCTCCAGATCGGATCAGAAACCGGCACGCATATTATCTTTTCATCGGGACCTTTTTCATCGGTCATATGAAAAACACCTATTGGCTTTACCTCCATAACGGTCATTGGGTAAGTAGGCTCCGTACCCATTACCAATACATCTAAGGGATCCTTATCCAACGCCAGGGTTTCTGGAATAAAACCATAGTCTCCCGGATACATCATTGAAGAGAACAACATACGGTCAAAACGTATTTTATGCAATGCAAAATCGTATTCGTATTTATTTCTACTTCCTTTTGGAATTTCTATTAACACATCAAAGGTCAATCCTTTTCCTGCTGCCATATTTCTAATTATTTATTTGTTGCTGTGAATGAAACGTTAGTTATTAGTTATAATTGTAAAATTTAATTGAATTAAAAGACAAATCCAAACGTGCCGGTGACCCCAAAGGGACGTGCATCTGGATTATCCAAGTAATTTCCCCTGAAATTGAAATCCAATCTAAATACCTTAAAGATATTACCTATACCAAAAGAATATTCATAATAGATTTTTTCCGAAGGAGCCCTTAACGGAGTGTTTATCGTTGCCGGGGCACTCAATGCCTTATTTGCATCTGACAAGTCTCCCCATACACCTCTTATAGCCACAATTTCACGTAAGTTCATTTTTCTTAAAAAGGGTATTCTGGAGAAAAAGCGACCATTGAAATTATGCTGCAAATGTACCGATGCATAAGTATCCGTCACAAATTCATAAAAATCCAAGTTGGGGAAAGAGCCATAATTAGAGAAAAATGTTTGGTTTCCCGGTACCACACTTAAAAGGCCCAAAGGTACTTCACCAAACGTCTTACCCAATTCCACGGTACTCATCAACCTACCAAATCCACCCAATTGCCATGGTTGGCTATAGGAAAATTGTAATTTGCTATAATCAAAATCACTACCCAATACCCCTTTGGTTCCTTTGGTGAAATTCAACAACAATGTACTGTATGTATCATTAACATCCCTTCTTTCCACCCCATAACCAATAGTTTTCTTACCAGGCGTATATAAAAGCAAGGCATTAAAATCAAATTGCCTAATCTCCGAAGATACCCCCGTGGGCGATTCTGCATCCACATAATCCAAACTAAAATCATTGGGCAGTGCGGAACTTAAGGTCCTAAAAGTTCCACCCATGGAAACCTTAAAATTATTTAGGGGCTCTATTTCAAAATTAAGGGCGCTTAAATTAATGTTGGTCAACCTATTATTGGCCCCTACGGTCAATAAAGATGAGGAGGCTATACTTCTGCCGAGCACATCATTGGTTGCCGTTAAACTTACCCCTAGTTGCTCAATATCCCTACGGTTTCCTCCAGAAATGATAAACCTACTGTTTCTATCGACCAGAAATTTTCCGGCAAGACCGTGCTTAAATTTATGGTCTGTAAAACCATAAGCGGTGTACCCTTCTATTCGCCAAGGGTCATTTTGGCCAAAGTAGGTTCTGGCACCAATACGTACACGAGGACCCTCCGCACTGTTGTATCCAAAAAAATCGTAGACAGAACCCAAATCCAAATTCCATTTATCCACTTCTACATAACCAGAGCCTAGAATACTGACAATATTATAATACGATTTAAATTTTGGAACGGTTTTGAGGGTATCCAACAAAGTATATATCCCTTTTTCGTCCTTATTCAATGATTCTAACCTATTCTTTTCCCAAAATTCATCATCCTTAATGATTTGGTTAACGTCTAACGGATTACGGTCCTTTTTATATACCTCCCGTGGTCTTACCACGTTAAATTCATAGTTGTCGTATACCGTTGTTCGTTTGCCATACAATCCTCTGGATTCTTCTTTTTTATTAAAACTAAAATCACTTAACATATAATCCCGTTTTAGCAGAAAAACAGAATCGTTCAATACTTCAAAATCCTGCTCAATATAAATCTCCTTTACCCAATTTATATTGGCACTCTTAGTAACCTGTAGGTTAATGTTCTTGATTGCATAGGTAGAATCGTTTACCCAAAAATCACCCTTAAAGGTCAACTCGTTTTTACGCCGTGGATAATACACAATATTATAGCACCATTTATTATCTATAAAGGCACTATCGCGCAAGGCATAGTTATAGGTATCTATACCGGTTCTTGACAGCGGACTGGTGAAGCTCTTATCAAAAAACTTGAGGTAATTATCATAGACATCATACTCTTGGTACAAATCCTTAACGAAGGCTATAATGGCCTGGTTATTTTCAAACCCGGAATTCTTATTGCCCAGTACATCTTCTTTTTCCTCTTTTAACTTATTATCACCATATACCTTGGAAAATGTTTCGTTCAGGAAAATGGGCAAATAGGTTTTCCCCGTAATTCTAGAGGTATCCAAATCCTGAAAAACAAATTCCAACCCTTTGAATATTTTACTTTTAATCAATGCACTATCAATGGTATTGAGGTCAAACTCTACCTTTTCATATTTATCAAATGCATATTGATTGAATTGCCTTACCCCGTTTTGACGTTTTTTAGCCCAAATTTTACGTAGAATATCTATGGCGGGATTATTCTTTTTGGATTGTTTTCCCGCAATTAAAACAACCTCGTTCAGCTGTTCCGCCGCTTCGCCCAAAGTGATCGTCAAATCATACATAACTTTAGAGGTCAACTCTAACTCATACTCGGTATATCCTATAAATGAGACGATCAGGGTAGTGTAATCGGTTTCAGATTCCAAATAAAACCTACCATCATCATTTGTAATGGTACCTTCCGTAGAATTCTTAAAAAATACATTTGCGAAAGATACGGGCTCACCTAGCTCATCTACCACAATGCCACCCACCTTGGTCTGGGCGCTTACTGTAAAACACAGCAAGCCTAAAATTGCAAAGAATATATCTTTCATAAATTTTCCTTGAGCTCAGCTTATTTTGGCCACAAACAACATATTAATAAAAAAAGCTTCTCCAGACTTGGTCGGAGAAGCTAAGGTACTTTACAAAACTTTATATTATTTGTATAAAACTTTTTTTACGGCGTTAACTACATCTGTAGCATTTGGCAACCATTCTTCCAATAAAACAGGGGAGTAAGGTGCTGGTGTATCCGCAGTATTTATCTTGACGATCGGGGCGTCCAAATAATCAAACGCATGTGCTTGTACATGATAGGTGATTTCAGTGGCAACATTTCCAAATGGCCAAGCTTCTTCCAAAATTACCAAACGGTTGGTTTTCTTCACAGATTTTAATACCGCTTCGTAATCCAAAGGCTTTACGGTTCTTAAATCTATAATTTCACAGCTGATGCCATCTTTTGCCAATTCATCTGCTGCTTTATCAGCTTCCTTAATTATTTTACCAAAAGAAACTATGGTAACATCTTTTCCTTCTCGACGAATATCCGCAACTCCTAACGGAATGGTATAATCACCTTCCGGCACTTCACCTTTGTCACCATACATTTGCTCAGACTCCATAAAAATTACCGGATCATCATCCCTTATGGCCGCTTTCAACAACCCTTTGGCATCTGCAGGATTAGATGGCACCACTACTTTTAGGCCCGGGCAGTTGGCATACCAACTTTCAAAAGCCTGGGAGTGCGTTGCCGCCAATTGACCAGCAGAAGCCGTAGGACCCCTAAATACAATAGGACAAGGAAACTGACCACCGGACATTTGCCTGATCTTAGCAGCATTGTTGATGATCTGATCAATACCTACCAATGCAAAATTAAAGGTCATAAATTCTATAATAGGTCTATTGCCCGTCATGGTTGAACCCACACCTATACCGGCAAAACCAAGTTCAGATATTGGCGTATCAATTACCCTTTTAGGGCCAAATTCATCCAACATACCTTTGGAAGCCTTGTATGCACCGTTATATTCCGCTACCTCTTCACCCATTAAATAGATAGACTCGTCCTTTCTCATTTCTTCGGACATGGCCTCGGCTATCGCTTCTCTAAATTGTAGTGTTTTCATCTATGGAAAATATTATTCTTTGTTATATGCTAGAAAGCATGCAAAAATAGCAAATATAATGTCAATTAATAGAATGCCCTATTCAAAAAAAGTTATAAAATTTACTATGCATGCATAGTAAATTAGGAATTAAATGGTTATCTTCGTGGTCATTGATTTAAAGTTTATATACATGAAAATATTAGTTTGCATAAGTAATGTTCCTGACACCACTTCGAAAATAAATTTTACGGACGGTGATACTAAATTTGACACCAATGGGGTGCAGTTCGTCATCAACCCCAATGATGAATTTGGACTGACCAGGGCTATGTGGTTCAAGGAAAAACAAGGTGCTACGGTACATATAGCGACCGTTGGCGGACCTACTGTAGAACCTACTATGCGTAAGGCTTTGGCCATAGGCGCAGATGAGGCATTTAGGGTGAACGCAGAACCAACGGACGGCTTTTTTGTAGCCCAGCAATTGGCCGAGGTTGTCAAGAACGGAAATTACGACTTGGTAATTGGCGGAAGGGAAAGCATTGATTATAATGGCGGAATGGTACCGGGCATATTGGCCTCTTTGACCAATATGAACTTTATCAATACATGTATTAGTTTAGAGGTTGATGGCAACAATGTTAGTGCAGTTAGGGAAATAGATGGCGGTAAGGAAAAATTAAGCAGTACGCTTCCTTTGGTCGTAGGAGGACAAAAAGGTTTGGTAGCGGAGAGCGATCTTCGTATTCCAAATATGCGCGGCATCATGATGGCAAGGAAGAAAAGCCTGACCGTTCTAGAACCTGTAGATGGCCTAACTACTACCGTGGACAAAAAATTTGACAAGCCGGCTCCAAAAGGACAGGTTAAACTTGCTACTTCTGTAGATGAGTTGGTAGACTTGCTCCATAATGAAGCCAAAGTGATATAAAAGCCCGATTAGGGTAAATCTAAAAAATGATAACATGTCAGTATTAGTATATACAGAATCTGAAAAAGGAAAATTTAAAAAAAATGCTTTTGAAGTCGCTTCCTACGCAGCGGCAGTAGCAAAAATGATGGATACCACGGTTACCGCCGTATCCTTTAACAACTCCGAAAACGAACTACTTGCGGATTATGGCGTATCCAAAGTTATGCATATTGCCAATGAAGATCTTTCAACCTTCAATGCCAGTACTTATGCCGCAGCCTTAGGGCAAGCCGTTAAAAGTACAAATGCCAAGGTAATCATCCTTAGCTCCAGTACGGATACAAAATATTTAGCACCCTTATTGGCGGGCAATTTAACAGCTGGCTATGTACCAAATGTAGTGGCGGCACCTGAAAGCGTTTCTCCGTTGACCGTTAAAAGAACGGCGTTCAGTAACAAGGGTTTTGCCCATACACAACTTGAAACGGATGTTAAGATTATTGGTGTATCCAATAATGCCTACGGCGTCCAAGAAAATAAAACAGATATATCGGTAGAGGAATTCAGTGTTTCCACGGATGGAATATCAAATGCAACGAGGTCCGTAGAAATCGACAAGGTTGTAGGTAAGGCAACCATAGCCGATGCGGATATTGTTGTTTCTGCCGGTAGAGGACTTAAAGGACCTGAGAATTGGGGAATGGTAGAAGAACTTGCAGATGTTCTAGGAGCTGCAACCGCATGTTCCAAACCAGTATCCGACCTTGGATGGAGACCCCATGGCGAGCATGTGGGCCAAACGGGTAAGCCCGTTGCCAGCAACCTTTATATTGCCATAGGTATTTCCGGGGCAATACAGCATTTGGCCGGGGTTAGCGCCTCAAAAACAAAAGTGGTCATTAATAATGACCCTGAAGCACCTTTCTTTAAAGCCGCTGATTACGGTATAGTTGGCGATGCCTTTGAAGTCGTTCCACAATTGATTGAAAAATTAAAGGAATTTAAGGCCCAAAACGGCTAATTTTTTGTTATTTTGTGCCCCTTAAAGGGCTGTTCAGGTAGTTGGAACCCCAAGTATTTTGAACAGCCTTTTTTAGTAAATAAAATATGAGTCTAGTACGTTTAAAAATAAAGGGTATTTCATACAGTCAAACTCAAAATGGTGCCTATGCACTTATTCTGAACGAGGTAGAGGGCGACCGTAAGCTTCCTATTGTCATTGGAGCTTTTGAGGCACAATCCATTGCAATTGCCTTGGAAAAAGAAATTAAGCCCCCAAGACCATTGACCCACGACTTGTTCAAGAATTTTTCAGATCGTTTTGATATCGTTATCAAACAGGTCATTATCCATAAATTGGTAGATGGCGTCTTTTATTCGAGCATTATTTGCGAAAGAGAAGGTATTGAAGAGATTATAGACGCAAGAACCAGTGATGCCATTGCCTTGGCTCTAAGGTTTCAAGCACCTATTTTCACTTACAAGACCATTCTTGACAAAGCTGGTATTTTCTTGAAATTTTCATCAAAGGAAAAGGAGCAAAAAGAAAATGACGACAGCATTATGGTAGACGAAATTTTACAGGAAGGGGAGACCATTGAAATTGAATCCGGCGCATCTGACGGCTATACGGAACTTACTATAGAAGAATTGGATGCAGAGCTTAAAAAAGCGGTCAGCAATGAAGACTACGAAAAAGCCGCAAAATTAAGGGACGAAATCTCTAAACGGAACTAAACACAAATTTACAATTTATGAAAAAGGGCAAATGGCTGCTATTTTTTGCACTAATATTCACCTCAATGACATTTGCTCAAGATAATGAAGTACTACAGTCACAAGCTGATACCGTACAGAACATTTCGGCTAATGAACTTATGGAAATGACTGCCACTGAAGGTTTTTCCCTTAACAGCTTGGGCAGGGGAATTCTTGGAATGGCCGTACTTTTATTATTGGCCTTCTTGTTCAGCTCAAATAGAAAAGCAATCAATTGGAAAACGGTGGGCATAGGTATGGCACTGCAATTGGTCATTGCCGTTGGTGTTTTGAAAGTTCCTTTCGTCCAATTGGTTTTTGAGCAAATTGGAAAAATATTTGTCAGCATTTTGGAATTTACCCGAGCAGGTAGTAAATTTTTATTTGAAGGATTAGTGGTAGACACGGGTACCTTTGGCTATATCTTCGCTTTTCAAGTATTACCTACGATTATCTTTTTCTCCGCCCTGACCTCCTTACTCTTTTATTTAGGGATCATTCAAAAAGTGGTAAAGTGGCTTGCTTGGGCACTTTCTAAAACCTTAGGTATTTCAGGACCTGAGAGTCTTTCTATTGCCGGAAATATATTTCTTGGTCAAACAGAAGCTCCTTTATTGATAAAAGCATATCTAGAAAAAATGACCAAATCAGAGATTTTATTGGTCATGATTGGCGGTATGGCAACTCTTGCCGGTGCAGTTTTAGCTGCTTATATCGGATTTTTAGGTGGTGAAGATGAATTGTTACAATTAGTATTTGCTAAGCATTTACTAGCGGCTTCTGTTATGGCAGCTCCTGGAGCAATCGTAATATCTAAAATGTTATATCCGCAGACCGAAAAAGTAAATACGGATATACACGTTTCATCTGAAAAGATTGGCTCCAATGTATTGGATGCCATTGCTAACGGAACAACAGAAGGCTTAAAATTAGCAGTTAATGTTGGCGCAATGCTTTTAGTATTCGTAGCTATTATTGCAATGGTTAACGGTATTCTAGAGTGGACCGGAGATTTAACGCAATTAAATGGCTGGATAGCTGAAAACACCTCATATTCAAAATTCTCTTTAGAGGCTATACTAGGTACTATATTCGCACCATTAATGTGGCTTATTGGCGTAGCTAACGAAGACATTATGTTAATGGGACAATTGCTTGGAATTAAATTAGTAGCAAGTGAATTTGTAGGCTATGTTCAATTGGCCGAATTAAAAGACATGGCTACCCTACCACATTTAAAGTTTAACAAATCTATTATTATGGCCACCTATATGCTTTGTGGTTTTGCAAACTTCGCATCTATCGGTATCCAAATCGGTGGTATAGGATCACTAGCACCGGGGCAACGTAAAACTTTATCCGAATTTGGCATGAAAGCAGTATTAGGAGGTTCTTTAGCATCCTTGCTTTCTGCCACTATTGCCGGTATGATTTTAGGATAAGCACCCTCAACCCACAAATACAATTGATTTTCAAATAGATATATCACCTTAAGCATTCATTATGAGTACTTAATCGAAGTAAAAAATTTACTTCGATATTATTTAATAACTTCCATTTTCCCCTTTAAACGTAGACTTGTTAACATTCTTCAATAATCCATTTGAAGAATAAACTTTAAAGTTGGAATGAAAAACTATTTTATATTACTTGTATTGATTGCTTTCAATGGCAAAGCACAAAATATTGGAGATTTTATTTCGGTTAATCCAGCGCCTCAGAATACGGATTTCATCATTCCAGCTACACATACATTTCAAACTATCATAACTGAAGGTGATGCCTTAACAGAAGGCGGAACATTACCTAGAAATACAGATTTTACTGGATATGTACCTGTAAACGGTAGTAGTGATAACGGCTATTTAAGTATCAATGCCGAAACCAACCCAGGTGGTGTCTCCATCTTGGATATCAACTATAACCCAACTTCCAAATTATGGGCAACCACATTATCGGCACGGGTAGATTTCAGTTCGTTTGTTCGGACCATTTATAATTGCTCTGGTACTGTAACCCCATGGAATACAATTGTGAGCTGTGAAGAGCACACCTCTCAAGAGCGATTGGATAATTATCCGAATAGGGATGAGAATAATGATGGATATGACGATTTAGGATGGGCAGTTGAAATTGATCCTGTTACCAAAACAGTAATCGATAAACTCTGGGCACTAGGCAATTTTAAACATGAGAATTTAGTCATTCACAACAATCAAAGAACGGCGTATCAAGGTGCTGATGCCGCTGTAGGGTATCTTTACAAATTTGTTGCTGATGCTCCCCAAGATTTAAGCAGTGGAAAATTATATGTCTATAAGGGGTCAAAAAATGGACCAGGAGATTGGATTCAAATAAATAATACTACAAAAGAAGAACGCAACACTACTGTTGCCCAAAGTACGGCAGTAGGAGCAACGGTATTTAACGGTATAGAAGATGTAGAAATTGGTCCTGACGGCTATATTTATTTTGCCGTAAAAAACGAGGACCAAGTATATCGTTTTCAAGATTCTGACCCCATAAATGGCACAACTGTTGTCAATATGGAAACGTTTGTTGGCAATATGACGTACAATATTACGCATGCCAGCGGTACATCTTCAGTAAATTGGGGTTATGGAAATGACAATTTAGCTTTTGACAATGACGGTAACCTTTGGGTTTTACAAGATGGCGATGACAACTATATATGGGTTGTAAAAAATGGACATACCCAAGCAAATCCGCAAGTAGAAATTTTTGGTATTGTTCCTTTAGGTGCTGAACCTACGGGAATTACATTTTCGCCAGATAATCGATTTTTATTTATGTCCGTAATGCATCCTAGTTCAAGTAACAATATTTCAACACAAACTGATGCTGCCGGAAATGAAATTAGCTTTGATAAATCTACATCCCTTGTAATTGCGTTAAATGAAAATCTGGGAAGCACAACTGAATATACTTGGTATTTAGATGCAGATGCAGACGGATACGCTGTGCCGCCTACTGTTGTAAGCACGAACTCCCCAGGCTCAGGATATACCCAAACCGTACTTCCCCTTACCGATTGTGACGATACCGACCCCAACGTATTCGAAGTTTCAACGTGGTACCTGGATGCCGATGGCGATAATTATGCGGTGGTCCCCACTGTTGAAAGCTGTACCTCTCCCGGAACAGGATATACGCAAAACGTACTTCCTTTAACGGACTGTGATGACAGCGACCCCAACGTATTCGAAGTTGTCACCTGGTACCTGGATGCCGATGGCGATAATTACGCTGTGGCTCCAACTGTTGAAAGCTGTAATTCACCCGGAACAGGATATACCCAAACCATACTTCCACTGACCGATTGTGATGACAGCGACCCGAACGTATTCGAAGTTTCCACCTGGTACCTGGATGCAGATGGGGATAATTACGCCGTTGCTCCAACAGTGGAAAGCTGCAATTCACCCGGAACAGGATATACACAAACCGTACTTCCCCTGACCGATTGTGA
>NZ_FZNV01000012.1:0-50793 GCF_900188415.1 Maribacter sedimenticola
CGTTCCTTGGAACGGGGCGGACGAGGGTCTTTACTTCTTTCTTTTTATGACGAAACATACTTTTTGATATAAGTGCCTCTTTCCTTTATAGTATCCTGTTCCATTCATGTCAACGATATTGCGGCGGAGGCCGCGATCGGGAATGCCCGATCCAAAACTTAGGTGGCCATGGCGACGGGGCCCACCCCTTACCATTCCGAACAGGGAAGTTAAGACCGTTTGCGCCGATGGTACTGCTATACCAAGTGGGAGAGTAGGTAGCCGCCTTTTTCGAAAGCCCCTTACAACTATGTAAGGGGCTTTTTTTATGACCTAATGTTATATTATAAACAAATAGTAAGTGTTCTTGACCATTTGTATATAATGCCAATGTTTTATTCTAACCTTATCCATTTTTGGTAATTTCCTGCACCGCTATGGTTCACATCAACTCGTAAGGTATCGTCTTCTTGAAAGAACAAAATTGATGGATAATAATTAGAGTCACTACCTAATTCTTTATATTCAAAATTCATTTCAGAAACTGCTCTTATATCAAGCCATTTAATATCGTTTTTTTCAAAGCCAGACTCCACGGGATTAATAATTATACCCTGATTTTCCAATACTTCAATGGTCATGCCATTGTTAATAGGATTATTTCCTCCTACTCTAATCCAATTTCCTTGTAGTTCTTCTAAGGTATATTCTTCCTCCTGTTGAGTTTCTTCAATTGTTTCGTCCTCTACCAATTCACAAGATGAAAAAGCGAATAGTAGCATTAGCAATATCATTACCGGTTCAATAGTAAATAATGTTTTATGTGTCATAATTAATTTATTTTATTGAAAATTTATAATACAGTTTTTTATCATCCGCCACAGGCACTTCAGAAACGAGTATATAATTGCCAGGGGTAAGGTTTGCCTCGAAGTATCCGGTGGTGCCACTTGGTAGGTTGTTCATGCCACCCAAAAAAATAAATCCTTTTGGGGCTGGACTTCTTAGTCCCTTTGGGTTCATCCAATTCAACCATTCCAATAAATCGGGTAATTCGGCAGAATCGTCATAGCGCACCAGATTGATGTCGTGACCCAAAAAGTGTTCATATACCGTCTGGTCCTCAAATTGCACTTGAAAGATTTGCTTTCCCGAAGAAACACTGTCTTTCAGTACGATACCTTTTGTACTGGATATGTTGATTTGGGCAGTTGCTTTTGGAGGTTGTAGTAACGTTTTGTCTTCCGTTACAATAATTTGCTTGAACATACCATGGCTGGTATGCCAAGATCCGTCCATCATTTTTACATAGCATTCCATAATATAGAGGCCAGGTTCAAGATAGACGGTGCTTTTTGCCGTATTTTCAGGGGAAATAAGTCCCGTACCCCCCATGTACCTTACTTTTTGAAACCATTCTGGTAACTTGCCAAAAGCCAATATGGCATTGTCCATATCACCGTCCATGATACGTTTCATGCCTTCTTCAAAGGGGGGAAGGATATCGTTTTTGGTATCCACTGCGGATTTGCCAGCAGGATATAGATCCAGTAATATAAAATGGACTTCCGCGGATTCATTTTTATAGGTCAACGTGTTCCAGCCGGAGTTTAGGGTATCTTTTGAGATAAACTCCATACCACGAGTAAGTATGTTGACCATACCGGAAGTTTTATCAATGGTTGCCGATTCAAGTTTTGACTTTTCACTTTTCGGGTTTTCCCTACATCCTAATAACCCTAGAAATAGACCGCTCCAAAGGAATATATGTTTGTTTATAGATTTCATACAATAGGTTTTATCTTTTACAGATGTTGAATGTTTTTATCACTTTATTGTCCTCCAATATTTTCAATTTGTAGGTGCCTTTTTCCAAATGATCAATAGGAACATAGATGCTACATCGATCTGTTTTGAACAATTTTAAATGCATGTTTCAATTTTAGAACAGCATAAAAGTAGCCTAGGAATTTGTATAGGGATTGTAGATATGTTCCAAAGACTAGAACATATGTTACAACAAACATAACTTGCTTATAAACATAATGTTAGGCCTTAAACGCCGAAGGTGTTTTGCCAAAAAATTCTTTAAAACAGCGGTTAAAGTATGACGGGGTGGTAAAACCTACTTGATAGGCAACCTCAGAAACAGATGCATCTGTATTGCGCAATAAATCACTTGCCAGTTTTAATCTTTGTGAACGTATGAATTCTGTGGTAGACATTCCTACGATAGCCGTAAGCTTACGGTGTAACTGTGTCCTGCTCATACCCATTTGCCTGCAAAAAAATTCGCTATTGAAATCGGGGTCCGAAATATGGGTATCCAAAACCTTTTTAAGTTGACTAAGGAACCTACTTTCTGTTGAAGTAATTGCAATATCTGGTGTGATGCTCAAATATTGACTGAAATGCTTTTGTAATTTGAGGCGTAGATCTATTAGTTTTTGAACAGTAATCACCAATTTTTCACGATTAAAGGGTTTGTTGATGTAGGCATCGGCCCCGGTTCTTAGACCTTCAATCTCATGTTGCTCCCCGCTTTTGGCAGTTAAGAGAATAATGGGGATATGGCTGGTTCTAGTGTCAAATTTTAAAGTATTGCACATTTTGATACCATCCATAACCGGCATCATAACATCACTGATAATCAAATCAGGATTCAATTCAAACGATTTTTGTAAACCCTCTTCTCCATTTGTGGCTACTTCAATCCTGTAATTGGTTTTAAATATGGATTTGATGTATTGTCTAATATCTATGTCGTCTTCTACCAGTAAGAGCAATGGCTTTTGGCTGCTTCGCTCTAATTCAGTAGAATTATTCAATGCATAATTCAAATTTGAATCAATCTTTTTCACCTCTTTTGACCTAGCAATTTCATTTGTTGCGAAGTATGAGGCTTCTGTAGGTATGTTAACGGTAAACTGCACTCTATTTGCTTGGTCTAATTGGGCTATTACACTTCCGTGTAAACGAGTCGTTAACTCCTTAACCAGAGACAAACCTATTCCCGCTCCATTATTATTTTTATCTGTTTGATAAAACCTGTCAAATATTCTGGAGAGGTCTTCTTGTGCAAGCGAATGCGAATCATTTATGACACTTACGATCAAGTGATGCTCTTGTTGTTGTGCATTAAAAGTTATTTTTCCTTTGGACGAAGTGTATTTAATGGCATTGGAAAGTAAATTTGAAATTATTTTTTCTAAAGCATCGCGATCAAACCAGGCTAATTTTTGGACTTTAATCTGCTGCTCAAAATCAAGCCCTTTTACTTTTGCTTGAAATTCAAAGGAACTCAAAACTTCATTAAGAAATATTTTTAGATTATCCTTACTTACATTCAATTCCAACTTTCCAGATTCCAATTTGGAAAGGTCAAGCATTTGATTGACAAGGTTCAACAACCGGTCTGCACTTCTTTTGACTAAATTCAGTTCTTTTTTGTCCTGCTCATGTAGCCCTTTTTTTGCAAGTTGGTTTTCTACAGGTCCGGAAATAAGTGTCAACGGAGTCCTGATTTCGTGCGAAATATTAGTATAGAGGCGGTTTTTTAATTCATCCAGTTTTTGCAGACGCTCTTTTTCATCTTGCTCTTGGGCAAGTTCCATTTTCATTTGCCAACGCCATCTTAAATAATGATAGATGCCAAATAATAGGAGTAACAGAGCCAAGATATAACCGGCTTTGGCCAAATTGGTCCAATACCAGGGTTTTAAGATAGTAAATGAATAAGTGGTGGGTTCGTTGTTCCAAATGCCATCATAATTACTCGACAGTACCTGAAATTCGTATTTATTGGGAGGCAGGTTGGTATAATGTGCCACATTATTATTGCCGGCACTTATCCAATCAGCATCGTTATTTACTAAGCGGTATTTATATAGGTTCAATTCTGGTTGCGCAAACTGTAGGGAAGAAAATGTGAACGATAGGGTGTTTTCTTTGTGCCCTAGTTTTAATTCATTTGAAAAAGGAATTTCTTTATTGAATACTTCCAGTTTGGTCAATGTAGTTTTTGGAGGGACAGGATTTGTTTTGAGGTCCTTTGGGTTAAACCAATTGAGCCCTTTTATTCCTCCAAAATATAAAATGCCATTAAGATCTTTATGAAAGGCCCCGGCATTAAATTCGTACGACTGTAACCCAAAGTAATTGCTGTAATTTTCTATAGCTGAAATGGAATCATTTTCAATTTTGAGTTTAGTAATTCCTTTGTTGGAACTTAACCATAGATTTCCAGCAGCGTCAGGTAAAATGCCATAAATGATGTCATTGGGCAGACCTTCTTTTCTGGTGTAGGTTTTTATAGTATTTTCTTTAATGTTGTATGATTTCAGACCATTGCCATTAGTGCCAATCCAAAGCACGGGGTTATCGTAGTGCAATGAAAAAATTCTATCAGATATACCTTCAACTTCCAGAAATTTATTCGCCATTATGTCAAGACGGTAGAGTCCATCAAACTCCGTACCTACCCAAAGGGTGTTTGTATCACCTTGCGTAATAGTATTAATATCCTGTTCAAGAGTACTTATATAATAATTTGAGGCCAAACTTGAATTTTCCGAGGTAAATTGTTTTGTTATTCCTTTGTTTTCATCAAACTGCAAGAGACCATGATTGGTGCAAAGCCACATATTCCCCGAAATATCTTTAAAAATTTTTAAAATAGTAAATTGTGTTGTTTCCTTATATACAGTCATTTTACCATTGGCATCCATCTTTTGAAGTCCGTTATTCAAATGCCCAATCCATAAGCTCCCTTCATCATAAAATAAGCTAACTATTCTATTTCCCAAAAGATCCGAATTCGTAGTTGAATAGGTGTTGTAATTTTGGGCAACCAAGTCTATTTTGGTCAACCCTTGGTCTTCAGTGCCAACCCAAATGGTGTTTTCGTCACTGGTGGTGATGGCTCTTATACCGTCTATGTTAACATTTTGGGATACCTGATCATCCGTCAGTACATTGAATTTTTTTAAGTAAGCATCATAGTAACATACCCCATTTCCTTGCGTTCCTATCCAAATGACTCCGGCATTGTCTTCAAGCATAAAAAACAAAGAATTGGAACTAAGCGCATAGGGGTCGTTCTTTTTATAAATAAAGTTTTGGACGGTTTGTAAACTGAAATCCACCAAAAACAGACCAAGCCTTTCAGTAGTAATCCAGAGTCGATCATGTTTGTCGACCAAAAGGTCTTTAACGATTAAATTATCGGGAAGGGGATAATTGTCAAATCCTGTAAATGATTTAAAGCCAGTATCGTTTTTAGACTTTAAGTAGAGCCCTTTCTCATAGCTCCCTAGAAATACGGTGCCTGTCTTAGATTTTGCGAACCGACTGAATATAGTTTCAGGAGTAAGTTCAATAAACCGGTAGTCGTCATCTTTAATTTCAATTATACCATCATCTGTGGTTGCAAGAATGGTCTTGTAATCTGTCTCCAAAAAACTGCATACTGCAAAATGTTTATCTTTTGGTTTTAAGATTTGAATAGTATCCTTGGTTTGATGGTCTATTTTGAAAAGCCCTTCCCCATAAGTGCCAATGTAATAATTTTGGTTGGTATCTTGATCAACTGTGATTACCTGTTCAAATTTAGGAACTTCATGAAAGCTGTCAGTTTCATGCTGGTAATAATTTAATTTGCCTGAGTTGGCCACGACCCATAATATTCCGGCCCTATCAACAAACAATTCACCGGAAATATACTTTACTTCCCGTTTGGTCTCACCGGAGGGAACATTGTAATGGGTAAATTCCCTACCATCATATTTGTTAAGCCCATCTTCGGTATTAAACCATATAAAACCGATTGTATCTTGGGCAATACTCAAAACACTATTTTGGGAAAGCCCTTCGTTCACCGTTAAATTACTGAAGGAAAATTGCTTGCGTATTGAGGATTCTTTTTGGCTGTGTACCACAGGACAATTGATCAAAAAAGATATAATCAATATTAAAATGTATGATGTGACCGAACGGTTGTTGAAAATGAGCTTTTTTTTTCTAGAAATAATTCGCAGCATCTCACAGCATTTTAAACAAAGGCAGGGTGGAACATTTAATTAATTTCACTACCTAAAAGATAAGCATTTATTAAATGTCACATCATAAATACAATTTTACACCCTCGGCAGATCGCCGTTTCATTTTAATGGCAATGCTGAATTGTCTATTAAATACTTGTCTACCTTCTGAAATCGCCCAATCAAATAAGGGATTGACCTTTTTTGATTAACACCAGCAAATACACCTGCAACATTAGTTTTATAATTATTTTGAGATGCTTTAATATTTGTTCTATCATCTATTTCTTTGCCCAAATGGCTAACGACAGTATTTTCAGAGTCAGTAAAACCTAAAGCTAATAATGATAATTTTTAATTTTCATTATTTTTTAGTTCACGGAATTTCTTATAGTTGTATGACGGGATTTTAATTCATTTAACTTTCGTCAAGAATATTAATTTTAACACTACAACTAAGTAAAGGCTTGATTATTAATTTTTCTGTCAATTATGTTTAAATCCCCAGTTTCCAGATATACCGAATATGTTTCCATCAATAATATTATCTGTAATTTTAGAAGTCTCGTAATGTTCTTTGTATGGTTGTATCACTTTTTGAATGTATTCATCATATGTGCTAATATTATCAAAAGAACTTAAATCTGAATAATCTACTTCGAACAACTCATTCTCAAATGAATTATATATGCTTAAACTAGACATTACTTCAGGTAATTGTGGGATATATAAAGAATTAGATTTAGAACTGTCGTAGATAACATTAAAACTTTGGTAGCCTACAGTATTTCCAAATGTAAGATATAACCTTCCTACCGTATGTCCATCACCTGCATTTTTTAAAATAATCTCACTTTTGTTTTGGGTATATCCAATTAACCAATTTGGAATCGTGTATTCCAATAAAGGTTTCCCCTCTCGTATTGTGTTGTATTGATTCAATCTAAAATGATGTTTGTATTTACTGAATATATCAGGATAATAATAGGTGACTTGATTGCCGAATTGTTGTTCTTGCCTATTGAGATTTGTAAAAAGTTCGTGATAAATATCATTATCAAAATCATCTTCCGATTCGTATCCCCAAATTTCTAGCGCTGAATTTGTATTCCCTATGATATTATTGAGACTAATAGATTCTGTTTTAACCAAGGTATTATGAAAATCGTTTTTGTTAATATTGAAATCTGCGTCCCAGGGATTTTCAATTTTAATATAACTATAGGGCATGTCTTTGAATAAATCAGTACCAATTAAATAAGCATTCTCAGGAAACTGTTGTTTATAACCTTGATATTGAACTATATTCATTATTTGGTCATAATAGATTTGAAAATTTCGGCCTTTTGCACTAACATTATCAGCTTCTTCAAAATCGATTGTATTTACACTTTTTAATGAATAGTTGGAACCATAAGGAGGCGTAAAATGGATGAATTCAAAATTTTCACGTGTCAAGTTTTGAACAACTGTCATGTCTGTGTCTATCCAACTACCACGATTTTCATCTGCGATAAATGAAACCATGTACTCCTTATTTGGCGGAAATTCATCAGGAGCATGCATTACTACTTGTTTGTCACCAACCTCAGCAGAATAATAGGTTATTGGACTTCCGTCCATTTCTGACACTAGAACCCAAAAGGAACGCCATGTATTTTCTAAAAAACCTTCATCCATTTGTACAGTAAATAACCTTCGTAATATTTTTGTATTGATTTCAATGGTAGTAGTATTGTTAAGTTTATCTGTTGCTGTCAATATAAAAATAGCATCGCCCACAGCAAAATCATCAGGGTTAATCTCCAAAGGTTTTGGTTGGTCGGGGTATGCCTCCATTATTATAACATCATTTAAGGAAATTTTAAAATCAACAATTTCAGAAAAATCATCCGATAAACTTGGTTCAAGTAATAACAATGTATCTAATATTTTCCCTTCAGATATTGATTCCAATTTAATCTCTGGTCCTGTATTATCTGAAATAAAATTTACTTCATATACGGCTATGTTTTCAGCTTCATCTAAAGCTTCAATCTTGAATATATTTTCTCCATCTTCTAGTGCTAAAGTGTTTAAGGCAACGGTATAATTATCATCTTTAATATCACTCAATAGATTGTTGTTCACAAATGTTTTTATAGAAGACAAACCTTCATTATCATATACAGAGAAAACAACAGTATTATCTTCTCCGCTAATTATGGTTCCAGTTTTTAAAGTAACTTCATTAATCACAGGGAGCTCATTGTCTATATTTATAGTTTGTTCTTGAGAAGCTATATTACCGGAGTTATCGGTAGCGGTTATTTTTAATTTGTAGTTTTTAAGTTTATTTGTGGCACCAATTTTTGATGTAAAGGATGAAATGTCAATTATGATTTGATAGGGGGCTGTTATGTCTTCTCCGACTTTTTCATTATTTATAAAAGCTTCAGTTTTTGCAATACCTCCAACATCTTTTACATCTATGTTGACTTCAATTTTATTGCTCACTACAATTGTTTCGGTTGGTTTGGTCTGTTGAAAACCTGCAATAGTAAATTCGACTTTAGGAGCGATGATATCAAATTCTGATTTATGAGAATCTTCAGTGTCATTCGAACATGAGATAAAAATAAAAATGATTAGTACGTAGAGAAGGTGCTTAACCATATCAGGAGTTATATTGTATGTATAACGAAACTAAGATATTAAGAATATTTTAATTAAATTTTTCTTTCAAGCGTTGATTTACACAGATAAAAAACCACCCATTTGGGTGGCTTAGATTTTTTAATTCAGATTACAATAAATTAGACCCTCGGTAAATCGCCATCTCCTTTTAAAGGTAATGCTGATTCTCCCATCAAATACTTGTCTACATGATGTGCTGCTTGTCTTCCTTCTGAAATAGCCCAAACTATTAACGATTGTCCCCTACGTTGATCGCCGGCCGCAAAAATACCGGGGATGTTGGTTTGATAATTATCTTCGGAAGCTTTGATATTGGTCCTTTGATCTAATTCTACACCAAATTGCTCTGCCAAAGTTGTCTCAGACCCTGTAAAACCCATGGCTAGTAAAGCCAATTCACACTTCCATTCTTTTTCTGTACCTTCTACTTCCTTTAATTGCGGTCTTTGGCCAGGAGTTTTAATCCATTCCACTTCAGAAGTTATCAATCCTTTTAAATTTCCATTTTCATCTCCAATAAATCGCTTGGTAGAAATGCTAAAGAAACGTTCAGCACCTTCTTTATGAGAAGAGCTCGTTCTTAATCTCATTGGCCAAAATGGCCAAGGTTGGTCCTTAGGTCTTTCTGGTGTGGACATTGGCATAATTTCAAAGTTTGATACGGAATTGGCTCCATGTCTTATGGAAGTGCCAATACAATCTGAACCTGTATCACCACCACCAATTACAACAACATCTTTATCCGTAGCCTTAATTTCCTCACCTAAATCTTGTATACCGTCTACACGTTTATTGTTCTGACTTAAAAAATCCATGGCTTGAACAACTCCTTTTAGATCTGCACCTTCTATAGGTAAATTTCTTCTAACGGTAGCTCCACCAGAGAGTATTACTGCATCAAACTCTTGTTTTAATTCATTTGCCATGATATCCTTGCCGACATGGACATTACATTTAAATGTAATACCTTCTTCCTTTAGAACTTCTAGCCTTCTATCAATTACACTCTTTTCCATCTTAAAATCTGGAATACCGTATCTAAGAAGACCACCTGGTTTAGCATCCCTTTCAAAAACAGTGACCAAATGACCAGCACGGTTTAATTGTTGTGCAGCCGCAAGACCAGATGGTCCCGAGCCTATAACCGCAATTTTTTTATCCGTTCTGTTAAGTGGGGGTTTTGCGGAAATCCACCCCTTTTCAAAAGCAGTCTCTACTATATTCTTTTCGATATTTTCTATAGTGACCGGATCTTCATTTATTCCTAAAACACACGCTTCTTCACAAGGTGCAGGACAGAGCCTACCTGTAAATTCAGGAAAATTATTGGTTGAGTGCAAGATTTCACTCGCTTTTTCCCATTTGCCACGATAGACTGCATCATTAAAATCTGGTATTAGGTTACCCAAAGGGCAGCCACTATGACAAAATGGTATACCACAATCCATGCAACGTGCGCCTTGGTCCTTTAGTTCGCTTTCCGGCATTTTAACCGTAAACTCCTTGTAATTTTTTATACGTTGTTTTACAGGAGCATATGCTTCTACTTTTCTATCGAATTCCAAAAATCCTGTTGTCTTCCCCATGTTTCGATTTTATATGGTTTGTAAATTTTCTTTTTCTAAGCGCAAAAGGGCTTGTCTATATTCTTCTGGCAGAACCTTCACGAATTTTGGTAAATATGATTCCCAATTTTCCAATATTCTTTGTGCCAATGGACTTGATGTGGAATTATAATGACTTGTAATTAAATCTTTTAATTGTTTAATGTCATTGTCTTCCGTTACATCCAATAGGTTTAGACCTTCTGTACTACACTGTTTTCTAAATGTTTTTTTCTGATCAAGGACATAAGCTATACCACCGCTCATACCAGCACCAAAGTTTCTACCTACTTCACCCAGTATAACTGCAATACCCCCTGTCATATATTCGCAACCATGATCGCCAATTCCTTCAACAACGGCTTTTGCTCCCGAGTTACGAACACAAAAACGTTCCCCGGCTTTACCGTTTATATAAGCCCTACCTGCGGTAGCACCATATAGCGTAACATTGCCTGTGATTACATTATCTTCTGGGACTATAGTAGATTTTTCAGGTACTTTTATAACAAGTTTAGCCCCTGAAAGCCCTTTTCCTAAGTAATCATTGGTGTTACCATTAACGACCATAGTAAGGCCTCTGGTTGCAAAAGCACCAAAACTTTGTCCTGCTGAGCCCGTAAAATTAAGTCGTAAGGTATTTATAGGCAATCCTTCTGCACCGTAAGTCTTAGAAATTTCATTACTGATTATTGCGCCTACTGCGCGATCGGTATTGCAAATAGGATAATCCAATATTAATTTCTCCTTTCTGAACAATGATGGATTAGCTTTTGCTATAATATCAAATTCAATAGACTTATCAATATCGTGTTTTTGTTTTTCGGTATTATAGAATTTAGTGCCCATTGGTACATCTACCTGATGCAATATAGGTGTAAGGTCAATACCTGCGGCCTTATAGTGTTCTATAGCTTTTTTACGATCCAATTTTTGAACTTGGCCAACCATTTCATTAATGGTTCTAAAACCTAATTGCGCCATAATTTCCCGTAATTCTTGTGCTACGAAATACATGTAATTGACTACATGTTCCGGTTTACCTGCAAATTTTTTCCTCAATTCAGGATTTTGTGTTGCAATACCTACTGGACATGTATTTAGATGACAAACCCTCATCATAATACAACCAGAAGCTACTAGCGGAGCGGTTGCAAACCCAAATTCCTCAGCGCCTAATAAACATGCTATGGCAACATCCCTTCCGGTTTTCAATTGTCCATCACATTCAAGAACGATCCTATTCCTTAAATCATTTAATACTAGGGTTTGTTGTGCTTCTGCAATACCAAGTTCCCAAGGTAATCCGGCATGCTTTAGGGAAGTTAATGGGGAAGCACCTGTACCTCCATCAAAACCACTTACAAGTACAACATCTGCTTTGGCCTTTGCAACCCCTGCGGCAACTGTACCCACACCCACTTCAGAAACCAATTTTACATTGATCCTTGCTTTTCTGTTCGCTGATTTTAAATCATAAATTAATTGGGACAAATCCTCAATTGAATAAATATCATGATGTGGCGGTGGTGAAATTAGACCCACATATGGGGTGGAATTTCGGGTTTTAGCTATTTGTGGATTTACTTTTGGTCCAGGTAATTGGCCACCTTCACCAGGTTTGGCACCTTGGGCCATTTTTATTTGAATTTCCTTTGCATTGGTCAAATAATTGGATGTAACGCCAAATCTTCCGGACGCTACTTGCTTTATGGCACTATTTTTCCAATCTCCCGTTGCATTCTTATAAAAACGGTTCTGGTCCTCACCACCTTCTCCAGAATTACTTTTACCACCAATACGGTTCATGGCGATGGCCAAATTTTCATGCGCTTCTTGACTAATGGAACCGTAGGACATTGCCCCGGTCTTAAAACGCTTGACAATTTCTGTCCAAGGTTCAACTTCTTCTAGCGGAATTGGGTCATAGTTGGAAAATTCAAAAAGTCCCCTAATGGTCATCAGGTTTTTGGACTGTTCATTAACCATACTGGAATATTCCTTATACGTGTCCGGCTCGTTATTACGAACGGATTTTTGAAGTTTAGCAATTGTAAGCGGATTGAACATATGTTTTTCTCCATCTCTTCTCCATCTGTACTCGCCTCCAATCTCTAAATCCAAAGAAGCTGCAATTTCACTTTTATGAAATGTTTTTCTATGTCTTAAAGCAATTTCCTTTTCTATTTGATAAAGTCCAATACCTTGAATACGGGTTGGTGTATTGGGGAAATATTTATCAACAACTTTGGTGTTGATACCGATACATTCAAAGAGCTGAGATCCACGGTAAGAATTCAAAGTAGATATCCCTATTTTGTTCATTACCTTCAGGATTCCTTTACCAATGGCCTTATTGTAATTTTTAATGGCCTCGTCAAAAGTTATTTCGGTGATATCATGTTCTTCTATTTGTTCTGCTATGATTTCATTAACCAAGTAAGGATTTATAGCACTGGCCCCAAAACCGAATAGGAGTGCAAAATGATGTACTTCCCTAGGTTCCGCAGATTCTATAATGATACTTAACTTGGAACGTTTTCCTAATTTTTGCAATCCGCTATTTACGAACGAACAGGCCAATAGTGCAGGTATGGGGGCAAATTCCTCGCTAACGCTTCGGTCAGAAAGTATAATTATATTGGTGCCTTGGTCAACTGCTTTAGAGGCTTGGTTCAATACAGACTGCAACGCATCTTCCAAACCATTGTGTCCTTTATTGATATCATAAAGAATGGGTATTGAAACCACTTTGTAATCAGGACTAACATCATAATTTTTTATTTTGTCCAAATCTTCCTTGGATATCACAGGGTTTTGAATTTTCAATTTTCTGCAGTGAAGTTCTGAAAATTCAAAAATATTGTGGTCGCTACCAAGAGTTAAACTAATATCTGTAATCAATTCCTCCCTTATTCCATCTAAAGGTGGATTGGTAACTTGAGCGAACAATTGTTTGAAATAATTGTATATAAGCTGTGGACGTTGAGACAATACCGCAATAGGGGTATCTGAACCCATAGATCCTATTGGCTCCTTACCGGCTTTTGCCATTGGTAGGACTATTGTATTGATATCTTCCAAGGTATATCCAAAGACAGACTTCCTTTTTTCAAGGGATTCCTCGCCCAAGAACAATGGGCAATCATTATATGGTATATCCTTTAAGTGAACCAAGTTATCCTTTAACCATTTGCTATATGGTTGCTGTTTGGCAATTTTCTCCTTTATTTCCTCATCATTTACAATTCTGCCCTCTTCCATATTTACCAAGAACATTTTTCCTGGTTCTAGTCTTCCATGAAATTCAACATTTTCAGGAGTAATTTCCACGACGCCAGTTTCTGATGACATAACAACATAATCATCTTTGGTAACGGTATATCTAGAAGGCCTTAAACCATTTCTGTCCAAAACCGCACCAATAAAGTTGCCATCTGTAAAGGGTATTGATGCAGGTCCGTCCCAAGGTTCCATCATACAGGAATGATATTCATAAAAGGCTCTTTTTGCCTCTGACATTTCCGTATTTTTCTCCCAAGCTTCAGGAACAAGAATCATCATTACTTCAGGTAATGATCTACCGGTCATTAATAATAATTCTACCACCATATCCATTGTGGCAGAATCTGATTTTCCAGGTAATATGATCGGTAAAATATTCTTTATTTCATCACCGAACATTTCACTCTTTAAAAGCTCTTCCCTAGAGTACATTCTAGATACATTACCTCTAAGGGTGTTTATTTCTCCATTATGGCACATATACCTGAACGGTTGCGCCAAATCCCATGTAGGGAAAGTATTGGTAGAAAAACGTTGGTGTACCAAGGCTAATCTAGTAACCACGCGCGAATCCATCAAATCTGAATAATATAGACTAATGTCCAAAGGCATTAACAGTCCTTTAAATATGATGATTTTAGTGGAAAGGCTTGGAACGTAGAAAAATTTATTTTCGGATAATTTGGATTTTATAATAGTATGCTCCGTTATTTTTCTAGCGATGAACAGTTTTAGGTTGAATTCAAAATATTCCTGTTCAGGATTTTCTTTGGCAACGAATATTTGTTTTACGAACGGTTCCGTTTCAGAAGCAATTCTACCGGGTACGGAACGATTAACGGGAACATTACGCCAACCTAATAATTTTAGGCCTTGTTTTTTAATGTTTTCCTCAAATACTGAAATACAGAAATCTCTCTGGTTTTCTTTTCTTGGAAAGAATATATTACCAACGGCATAATCTCCTGCATCCGGTAGGTCAAAGTCACAAACTGCCTGAAAAAAATCGTGGGGTATGTCAATAAGGATACCGGCTCCATCTCCTGTCTTTCCATCGGCGCTAACGGCACCTCTATGTTCCAATCTTTCCAGTATTTCTAATGCCTTATGGATGATGTCATTAGATTTTTTTCCTTTTAGGCTGCAAATAAAGCCAGCTCCACAGTTGTCGTGTTCAAATTCTGGTAGGTATAACCCTTGCTTCTTCAATGTCATATTTGTGGTATTTCTTCAAAAATATCAATTTATTTGAATTATATTCAATGTTTCAAACTAATTCAAGTAATAAATTCAACGATTCTAATTAAACCATAAAAAATCGACAATTATCAATTTTTGATTGGTTCAATTTATCAGATTGATAAATTTAAGTTAAAGCGAGTGAATAATGGAAGAAAACTGGGGGGTAAAATTCGCGAAGTAGTAGTTTGTAACAATTTCACCCAAGCTTATGTGGTGATCAACAATTTTTATTTGGCAAAAATATAATTGCACCCCCTAATAATTTAGGGGGTGCAATTATAAAACCTATTTTTTATTGTAAAATACTACGGGAAATAACAATTTTCTGAATTTCCGAAGTGCCTTCATAAATCTGTGTTATTTTGGCATCACGCATAAGTCTTTCTACATGATAATCCTTTACAAAGCCATTACCTCCATGTATCTGAACTGCCTCAACTGTAGTTTCCATAGCCACTTTAGAGGCATATAGTTTTGCCATTGCTCCTGAAAGGTCGTAATTGTTTCCGTTATCCTTGTCTCTTGCTGCTTGGTATACCAATAATCGTGCAGCTTGTATTTCAGTATGCATATCCGCCAATTTAAAGGCAATAGCTTGGTGATTACTGATTTCTGTTCCAAAAGCTTTTCGTTCTTTTGAATATTTTAAGGCAAGTTCATAGGCTCCTGCAGCAATACCTAATGCTTGGGCGGCAATACCTATTCTGCCACCTGCCAAGGTTTTCATGGCAAATTTAAATCCAAAACCATCTTCACCTATTCTATTGCTTTTTGGGACCTTTACATCATTGAATATAAGAGAATGAGTGTCGCTTCCGCGTATCCCCAATTTATTTTCTTTAGGGCCAATTTCAAAGCCTTCAGCTCCTTTTTCAACGATCAAGGCATTAATGCCCCTGTGCTTTTTTTCTTTGTCTGTCTGTGCAATAACAATATAAACACTGGCTGAACTGCCATTGGTTATCCAGTTTTTTGTGCCATTTAATATATAATGGTCACCATGATCTATGGCCGTGGTTCTTTGGGACGTTGCATCACTGCCGGCTTCCGGTTCGGAAAGACAGAACGCACCCAGAACTTCGCCAGTTGCAATTTTGGTAAGGTATTTTTCTTTTTGTTCTTCTGTGCCAAATGCTTCCAATCCCCAGCACACCAAAGAATTGTTGACCGACATTATTACAGAAGTAGAGGCATCAATTTTTGAAAGTTCTTCCATGGCCAATACATATGATAAAGTGTCCAGGCCGCTTCCCCCATATTTAGGGTCTACCATCATTCCTAAAAAACCTAATTCGCCAAGTTTTTTAACCTCTTGTTCAGGAAATCGTTGGGCATCGTCTCTTTCGATTACTTCCGGTAATAGTTCGGTTTGCGCAAAATCCTTTGCAGCTTGTTGAATTAGTTTTTGTTCTTCGGTTAAAGAAAAATCCATGTATTAGAGGTTAAAAGTTATGTTCTCAAAGATAAAGATATACGAAGAGAAAATCTAGAGCAATCTTGATCAGTAATGGCTCGCCGCTACTTTGAATTTGTTAATAACATATTAAATTTCAGGTGGTCTATGCTCTATATTCGTTAAAACGATGTCAATAAAAACTCGTTAATATTTAATTAGTGGCATTTAAGTATTTGGATGTCAGATATCTTGGCTATTATTGTCAATTCATTAGGAATTCACGTACAATTTTAAATATCTTTAGATAATTTAATTTTTTGGAATTTGAACTTATATTTGACAACTTACTAGAAGACATTAAAAAAACCAACAAGTATGGAGACCATTATTATCATAGTTTTTTTAGCAGGATATCTTGCTATTACCTTAGAGCATAATTTAAAAATAGATAAGCTGATACCGGCCTTGGCCATGATGGCGATTTTATGGGCTATTATTGCTTTGAGCCATCTAGATGTTTTTGAGGTAAATACGGTACTCCAAGAATTGGAACCAACACATTTAGATGAAATTTTATTGCATCATTTGGGTAAGACCGCAGAAATTCTGGTCTTTTTATTGGGTGCCATGACCATTGTGGAAATCATTGATTATTTTGATGGTTTTGCCACTATTAAGGGATATATAAGGACGCGAAGTAAGAAGAGATTATTGTGGTTGTTCGCCACATTGGCATTCGTGTTATCTGCAATAATCGATAACTTAACGGCAACTATTGTATTGATTACCATATTACAAAAGGTAATCAATGATAGAAATACGCGACTTTGGTTTGCAGGTATGATAATTATTACGGCAAATGCCGGTGGTGCATGGTCACCAATTGGGGATGTTACGACTACTATGCTTTGGATAGCCAATAAGGTATCTGCCGGTCAATTGGTTATTCATGTTTTAATACCATCTATAGTTTGTATGGTGGTGCCAACTTTTATAGCCAGTAACAATAAGGCATTTAAAGGAGTTATTGAAGGTGAGTTCGTGTCAGAGGAACCTAAATCCAAATATGGTTCTATAATGCTTTATTTAGGTTTGGGCGCAATTGTTTTTGTTCCTTTTTTCAAGACGGTTACCCATTTACCACCTTATGTAGGTATGATGTTGTCTTTGGCTGTAGTGGCAACCTTTGCGGAAATTTATAGTAATAAAAAGTTTAGCATTTCAAATGTAGATGGTGGAGATCATGAAGAAGGCGGTCACCATAGTCCGGTACATCATTCTTTATCCAAGATTGAATTGCCAAGTATTCTGTTCTTTCTAGGAATATTGTTAGCTGTTGCCGCACTTGAATCCCTAGGACTTTTATTTCATTATGCGCAAAGTTTGAACGAGGCCATTCCTAATACGGATATCGTGGTTATGTTGTTCGGTATTGGATCGGCTGTTATAGATAATGTGCCATTGGTTGCTGCAAGTATGGGGATGTTCAGTCAGGCGCTTGATAGTCCTTTATGGCACTTTATAGCATATTCTGCTGGTACAGGAGGAAGTATGCTGATCATTGGTTCGGCTGCGGGAGTCGTTGCCATGGGAATGGAGAAGATTGATTTTTTCTGGTATTTGAAAAAGATTACGTGGCTTGCATTAGTAGGTTTTGTTAGTGGTGCGGCAGTATTTATATTATTAAGAGATTTTGTACTTCACGGATAATTTAATTGACAATTCATCGTTATAAAGGCAAATTCAATACTTAAAGAACACTATGTTATTATTCCAGGATTTGGCTCAAGATGCGAGCGATGAATTAATGTCAGAAGAAAAAACTTTATCGGTTATAGATCTGATCTTTAACGGTGGTACGGGTAGCGTTATCATTATTACAGTTCTTTTTATAATGTTGGGTGTAGCCCTTTATATTTATTTTGAAAGGCTCTTAGCGGTCAACGCTGCTTCCAAAATAGATAAAAATTTCATGAACCAGATTAGGGATCACGTTACTACGGGTAAGCTTGAAGCTGCAAAAATATTATGTGCACAAACAGATTCTCCGGTTGCTAGATTGACGGAAAAAGGAATTTCAAGAATTGGAAAACCTTTGGATGACATCAATACGGCCATAGAAAATGCCGGAACTTTGGAAGTGTATAAGCTTGAAAAAAACGTAAGTATACTTGCTACAGTTGCGGGAGCTGCACCAATGATCGGTTTTTTGGGAACCGTTATTGGTATGATTCTTGCATTTCATGAAATGGCCAGTAGTGGTGGTCAAGCGGAAATGGGTTCATTGGCATCTGGTATTTATACGGCAATGACAACAACGGTAGCCGGTCTTATTGTAGGGATTATAGCGTATGTAGGTTATAATCATTTGGTAAATAGAACAGATAAGGTCGTTCATAAAATGGAGGCCAACGCCGTAGAATTCCTAGATCTATTAAACGAACCCCTTTAATTTTATCCTATGAAATTAAAAGGAAGAAATAAGGTCAGTCCAGACTTTAGTATGTCCTCAATGACGGACATAGTATTTTTGTTGCTGGTATTTTTTATGCTAACGGCCAACTCGCCAAATGCCCTGGATCTTTTGCTTCCAAAGGCAAAGGGTAAATCTACGAATACCCAAAATGTATCGGTTAGTATAGATAAAAACTTGCAATACTTCGTAAATAATGAGCGCATTAATGGGGAGTATATTGAGATAGAACTTAAAAAGGCACTTGCTGGGCAGGATAATCCTACTATTATTCTAAGGGCAGAGGAAAGTGTCGCAATAAAGGAGGCGGTAAACGTAATGGATATCGCCAATAGAAATAATTATAAGGTTATTTTGGCGGTACGCCCTAATTAAATGGCTTTTCTAGATACAAGACATAAAAAGAAATCGTTGACACTTACCACATTGTTGTTAAGTGCGCTGCTATTGGTTTTGTTTTATATAGGGTTAACTTATATGGATCCCCCCGAAGAAAATGGAATTTCCGTCAATTTTGGAACCATGGAATTTGGTAGCGGTAAAGTACAGCCCAAGGAAAAGATTCGGTCAGAACCATTGGATACTCCTCCTGTGGAACCTGTACAACAAGAAGTTGCTGAAACAGTTGAAGAGCCTGTAGAGGAAGTGGAGGAAACTGCAGCCGAAAAAGAATCACCTTCAGAAAAATTGTTAACTCAAGAGTCAGAGGAGGCCATAAAGATAAACCAGGCCAAAGAAGCCAAAAGAAAAGCAGATGAAGCTGCTGCCGATGCAAAGAAAAAAGCAGAGGCCATAGAGAATAAGAAAAAGGCAGAAGCAGCTAGAATTGCTCAGCAAAAAAAGGACGCGGAAGAAAAGGCCCGTCAAGAGCAGGAAGCAAAAATACGAGCCTTAGATGAGATGATGGGCGGCCTGAACAAGTCAGACGGTACAGCTTCCGGTAGTGAAGGAGACGATAATAAGGCTGGTGATAAAGGGCAGCCGGATGGTGATCCTTATGCAACCAGTTATTACGGTAGTCCGGGTAGCGGAAGCGGAACAGGCGGGTATGGTCTAAATGGAAGGTCTTTAGTGAACAAGGGGAAAGTGCAACAAGAGTGCAACCAGTCGGGTAGGGTTGTTGTTAAGATAGTTGTGGATAGAAACGGAAAAGTTGTTAGCGCAACTCCAGGTGTTAGGGGTACAACAAATAATGATCCTTGTTTATTGGAACCGGCAAGAAAAACCGCATTTATGCATAAATGGAATTTGGATAGTAACGCCCCAAGTCAACAAGTAGGTTTTGTTGTTGTTAACTTCAAATTGGGAGAGTGACCTATAAGAATACGTTAAGTTGGATGTTTGCTCAACTTCCAATGTATCAAAATAAAGGTAAGGATGCTTTTAATGCCAAGTTGGATGGTATAAGGAACCTGACCGGCTATTTAGGCAATCCACAAGTAAAATTTAAAAGTATCCATGTTGCCGGCACCAATGGTAAGGGTAGTAGTAGCCATATGCTGGCGTCGGTCTTACAGGAGGCCGGTTATAAGGTAGGGCTTTATACATCACCACATTTAAAGGATTTTAGGGAACGTATTAGAATCAACGGGCGTAAGATTAAAAAGACCGAAGTGGTTCGTTTTATTGAAGAGAACAAAGGATTTTTTAACGAAAATAAGTTTTCCTTTTTTGAGATGACGGTGGGTATGGCCTTTTCCCATTTTGCAAATAAAAAAGTAGATATTGCCATAATAGAAGTAGGATTAGGAGGCAGATTGGATTCTACAAATATTATTACGCCAGAAGTGAGCTTGATCACTAATATTGGTTTTGATCATACGGATATGTTAGGGGATACATTGGCCAAGATAGCTTTTGAGAAGGCTGGTATTATCAAGAATAATGTTCCTGTGGTTATTAGTGAATATAACAAAGAAACCGCTCCTGTATTTATTGAAAGGGCCAAAAAAATGAATGCGGAAATTACTTTTGCGGAGAAAGAGAGCTTTTCTTCTTATGAAGTTGGACTGTTGGGAAATTATCAGCAAAAAAATAGTAAAGGTGTTTTAGCTACGCTGGAAAAATTAAAAAAGTTTCCTGTTGACGAAAGTCATATTGTAAGTGGTTTAAAAAACGTAGTTGTAAATACCAAGCTTATGGGGAGGTGGCAGCAATTAGGGGAACATCCTACCATAATTTGTGATACTGCCCATAATAAAGAGGGGCTCGCGATAGTATTAAAACAAATTCAAAAACAGCAATATGAAAAACTGCATATAGTTTTGGGATTTGTAAAGGATAAGGATGTTAGGGGTATTATGGGTTTATTTCCAAAAGATGCACTATATTATTTCACTCGGCCAAAAATTGCAAGGGGCTTAGATGAAAATCAGTTGACCACACTATTTCTTGAAGCCGGATTTCATGGGAAGGCATATAAGACTGTAAATAAGGCGTTTAAAGCTGCTCAAAAACATGCAAAAAAATCCGATTTTATTTATGTTGGAGGAAGTAATTTTATCGTAGCGGAAGTTCTTTGATTTTTTATTGATTTTTCTTTTGTGAATTGTAAAACTATTATATATTTGCACTCCTTTTGGGGCTCTTAGCTCAGTTGGTTCAGAGCACCTGCCTTACAAGCAGGGGGTCACTGGTTCGAATCCAGTAGGGCCCACAGGTTAAAAGGCTTCCATTTTTTGGAAGCCTTTTTTAATGGTATATTGTAGTTAATTTGAGTAAGGATAAAAAAGCCTTACTACAACATTAGGGATATTAGCTCAGTTGGTTTAGAGCGCTGCCTTGACAGGGCAGAGGTCACCGGTTCGAATCCAGTATATCCCACAAATATTCCAACTGGCCGTTTTGATAGGATTATAATGGGTTCTTGCACGACAGTTTTATTATAATTAGTTATCTTTCTTCTACAATCTATACTTGTTTCGCACGTTAAATATCAGAGACTTATAGTTTTGATTTCGCAAATAAGTTTAAACCTTTATGCTTAAAAACCTAATTAAATTTTTAGTGCAAAATAAACTCGTGGCCTTTGTGCTTTTAGTAGTGTTTTTGCTTTGGGGTTTAATTAGTGCACCGATCTATACGGACAATTGGTTAATAGGCTCTAATGCCGTCGCAGTAGATGCAATACCCAACTTGGGAGATAACCAACAAATTATTTTTACCGAGTGGGAAGGACAGTCCCCACAAGATATAGAGGACCAGATTACCTATCCGCTTACTACGAATCTTTTGGGATTGCCGGGGGTAAAATCTGTAAGGAGTTCTTCTATGTTCGGTTTTTCGACCATTTATCTTATATATGAAGATAATGTAGATTTTTATTGGGGTAGAAGTCGCATACTGGAGAAATTAAGCAGTTTACCTTCCAATTTGCTGCCAAAGAATGTAGTGCCCAAATTAGGGCCTGATGCTACTGCCCTTGGTCAACTTTTTTGGTATACTGTAGAAGGCAGGGATGAACAGGGAAATGTTACGGGTGGTTGGGACTTGCACGAGTTGAGAAAAGTTCAGGACTTTTATATTAAAAATGCTTTGTCCTCTGCCGAAAATGTTGCAGAGGTAGCCTCCATTGGTGGGCATGTTCAAGAGTATCAAATAGAGCTCAATCCTTTGTTAATGCGCCAATATCAAATTTCCCTTCAAGAAGTGGTAAGGGCCGTTGGTGAATCAAATAAAAATGTAGGTGCAAAAACTTTGGAAATCAATAATGCGGAATATTTGATTAGAGGCCTAGGTCTTATTGAAAATATTGAGGATATTGAAAATGCGGTCATAACGACCAATGATTATGTGCCACTTTCCATAAAAGATATTGCAGTTGTTTCATTGGGTCCAAAAGAACGAAGAGGTATTCTTGACAAGGAGGGAGCCGAGGTTGTTGGGGGAGTTGTTGTAAGTAGGTATGGAGCTAACCCGCAAAAGGTTATTGAGTCCGTTAAGGACAAGATTTCACAAATAGCAAAAGGCTTGCCATCTAAAATGCTTGAAGATGGCAGGATATCACAATTGACCATAGTGCCATTTTATGATCGCACAGAGCTGATAAAAAATACATTGGGCACCCTTAATTCTGCTCTAGCCATGGAAATTTTGATTGCAATCTTGGTCATTTTGGTAATGTTGAGAAATTTAAGGATTTCCTTAGTAATTTCCGGTTTATTGCCTGTGGCTGTACTTATGGTTTTTATAGTGATGAAGTTGTACAATGTTGAGGCTAATATTGTGGCACTTTCAGGTATAGCAATAGCCATTGGTACAATGGTAGATTTGGGTATAATTCTGTCAGAGAACATTGTTCAGAAAATTGAGAATAATCAGCAGGGGGCTGCTATTGATGATTTGGTCATTGAAGGGGTCAACGAAGTTTCTGGCGCCATAATTACGGCAGGTTTGACCACGATATTAAGCTTTATCCCTGTGTTTGTATTGACCGGTGAAGAGGGGCGATTGTTTACACCATTGGCATTTACTAAAACGACCGCACTTTTGGCCGCTATGTTTTTAGCCTTGTTTATTATACCCCCTATTATATCAAAATGGTACAGCGTAACCCATAAAAAATATGATATTGGAAGTCTAGGTTCCATAGGTTTGGGGCTTGTGGGGTTAGTAATGTGTATTTGGGGTTTTTGGATCGGAATAGCATTAATTGGTCTTGCGGTGTTGAAGTTATTGCAGGATTACAACAAAATAGCGAATGTGAATAGTGGAAAGTTAAGGTTAATTTGGCTGGTCGCATCTATAGTCTTGATACTGACTTATTATTGGAAGCCTCTTGGTTTTCAGGCTTATTTTGCTACTAACTTAGTTTTCGTAATCCTCTTTAGTTCACTTGTATTAGGTGGGCTTTATATATTTCATAGGTATTATGAGGTTATATTGGTTTGGGCTATGGAACATAAGACAATATTTCTGATCATACCTTTATCCATTTTAATTTTAGGGGCACTGACGTATAGTACCATTGGGAAGGAATTTATGCCAAAATTAAACGAAGGTTCATTTTTATTGATGCCGACATCTACTGCGCATACCGGAATATCGGAAAATAAAAGAATTTTACAACAGTTGGATATGGCCGTGGCAAGCATCCCAGAAATAGAAACGGTAGTTGGTAAGGCCGGCAGGGTTGATTCTGCATTGGACCCTGCACCATTATCTATGTTCGAGAATGTAATTCTATATAAACCGGAATTTATTTTGGATGATAAGGGAAGGCCCATTTCATTTTTGACAACCAAAGAGGGATTGTTCCAAACAAAGACAATGGGTGAAGTGACTTCTGGTTCCGGGGTGTCTGTTGATGAATTGATTGTGGACAAAAACGGGGCGTATTATAGAAACTGGAGACCTCACATTAGAAATGCAGATGATATTTGGGAGGAAATTGCCGCAGTGACCACATTGCCAGGTGTGACTTCTGCGCCCAAATTACAGCCAATAGAAACAAGATTGGTCATGTTGCAGACCGGTATGAGATCACCAATGGGGATTAAAATATTTGGGCCCAGTTTGGATGTGATAGAATCATTTGGACAAGTATTGGAAAATGAGCTCAAAAATATTGAAGCTATAGAAAGTGCTTCCGTATTTTCGGATAGAATTGTAGCTAAGCCATACATTAATGTTTTATTTAATAGAACCAAAGCAGCAAGATTTGGTTTAAGTATTAGTGGACTGCAGGAAATATTGGAGACGGCAATGGGCGGCAAGGTGTTGACCCAGACCATTGAAGGAAGGGAGCGGTTTGATGTTACATTACGTTATCCTAGGGATTATAGGGATGAACCTGAAGACATTGGCAATATACTGGTTGCACTACCAAGTGGTGGGAGTATACCTTTGTATCAAGTGGCAGATGTTCAATTTGAAAAGGGCCCGCAGGTCATCAAAAGTGAAAATGGCTTTTTAATGGCTTACGTACTTTTTGATAAAAAAGAGGGTTTTGCGGAAATTTCTGCTGTTGAACAGGCAAAGGAACAAATAGAATTTAAAATCAATAATGGGGAAATAATTGTGCCCAAAGGTGTAAATTATAAGTTTTCAGGTACTTATGAAAACAATGTTCATGCCGAGAAAACATTGTCTTTGATCATACCGTTGGTGTTATTGGCAATTTTGTTATTACTTTATGTACAATTTAGGTCATTGACAATTTCATTCATGATTTTTTCCGGAATTGCGGTAGCTTTTGCAGGAGGATTTATATTGTTGTGGTTTTATGGTCAAGATTGGTTTTTGAACCTAAATTTTCTGGGCCATGACCTTAGGGAAATCTTTAATGTTAAGACAATTAATATGAGCGTTGCGGTCTGGGTAGGGTTTATAGCTCTTTTTGGTATTGCAACAGATGATGGCGTGGTAATTGCAACATATCTTAAACAGAATTTTGAGGCTAATAAACCCGGTACTGTCAATGATATTAGAAATGCGGTCCTGGAAGCAGGGAAAAAAAGGATTAGACCTTGTTTAATGACTACGGCCACAACATTATTGGCATTGTTGCCGATAATTACGGCAAAAGGACATGGTAAGGATATTTTGATACCCATGGCCATTCCTAGTTTTGGTGGTATGCTGGTAGCTTTGGTGACGTTATTGATTGTTCCGGTACTCTATTGTTTATGGCAGGAACAAAAATTAAAAAATAGTGAAATTAGGTAATGGAAAATTTCAATACATACAAGAAATATGTCGTTTACCTTATGGTATTATTAGGGGGACTTTTGTTGGGCTATCTATTCTTTGGCCAAGCTAAACCCGCGGCAAATGACCATGTGCAGCATAATGAACAAAACAACTATACGTGTTCTATGCATCCTTCTGTGGTAAATGAAGGCAAGGGTATGTGCCCAATTTGTGGAATGGAGCTTGTGCCTATGGGTAATATGGACCAGATTACTAATGAATACCGGTTTACAATGAGCGAGAGGGCTATTTCCTTGGCCAATGTCCAGACCCATAAAATAATTTCAAATACTATGGGCGGTGAAGTGGTGCTTGCCGGGGAAATAGCTCTAAACGAAAATACAAATGCAACCCAGACTACTTTATTTGATGGTCGTATAGATAAACTTCATATTAAGTATGTTGGTGAATATGTTAAAAAAGGTCAAGAAATAGGCACTATTTACAGTCCAGAATTGTATTTGGCCCAGGATAAACTATTGACTTCATCTTCTTATAAGGATACACATGAGAAATTATATGCTGCAGCTAGAAATACCTTGGGACTGTGGAAATTGACCGATAAGCAGATAGATGATTTATTGAAATCTGGAAAACCTATTGTGAACTTTCCTTTGGTGGCAGATGTTTCTGGAACCGTAGTGGAGATTTTAGGCTCTGAGGGGTCTTATTATAAACAAGGGGATCCATTGTTCAAGGTTTCAAACTTATATTCGGTCTGGGCGGTTTTTCAAGCCTATGAAGACCAATTGCCATTACTTAAGATGGGACAGGAAATATTAATTAGTTCCGAAGCTTTTCCTTCTGAGCCAGTAGTGGCTAAAATATCTTTTATTGAACCGGTTTTGGACAAGGGCAAACGAATTGTTGCCGTAAGGGCCAATGTAGCAAATGGAAAAGGGCAATGGAAACCCGGTATGTTCATAAAAGGAAAGGTTAAAATAGAACATACAGATAAGCAAATGGTTATGGTTCCTAAGAGTGCGGTCTTATGGGCGGGTGAGCATTCTGTGGTATATACCAAGCCTAAATCCTCCAAGCCCATATTTGAAATGAGGGAAGTAAAATTAGGAGAGGCCATTGGTGATAGTTATGTGGTTTTTAAGGGACTGGAAATAGGAGAGGAAGTGGTTACCAATGGTGCATTTACAATTGATGCTGCCGCTCAATTACAGGGTAAAAAATCCATGCTGTACGCAAAGGAGACTTCTATGGAGCAAATGCCGGTAACTAGTGACAAGGGTGCAATATTTCCCAATGAAGTAAATGACCAAATTAAGATTGCACTGGGCACTTATTTCGAATTAAAAAATAATTTGGTGTCATCTAAAAGTTTGGATGCCCATAATAGTGCCAAGAAATTAGATGAACTATTGTTGCAAATAGAGGTAAGTGAGGGTAATGCCGAATTTCAATCAAACATGAAATTGGCAAAAAAAATGGTTAAGGAAATATTATCAGAAGAGAGTTTGGATCAAAAGCGTTTAGGCTTTAAAAAATTATCTAGCGCATTCACTTATTTAGCTGACCATGTACAAGGTTTTGGCGAACCCATTTATGTGCAGCATTGTCCAATGGCGGATAACAATACGGGTGCAGATTGGTTGAGCCTTGAAAAGGCAATTAGAAATCCGTATTTTGGGGATAAAATGCTGACATGCGGTTCTGTGACCAAAGTTCTGGATTAAAAATTATATATGGTCTAAAACCCGCTCTAAAGCCATCCCTCTTGACCCTTTAATAAGGATTGTTGATTTTTTCGGTACGGAATGTTCCGTTAGATATTGCTTTAACTCATCAAAATTCTTAAATTTTTTCAATGCGGTCTTTGTACGATAGAAATTTTCACCAACAAACATCACTTGGTCAAAATTCATTTGTTCGGTTATCTGTGCTACTGTTTGATGCTCCTCTTCGGCAGAGTTTCCTAATTCAAACATATCTCCCAATATAGTTATTTTGTTTGCCCTGTCTAATGTGTTGAAATTTTCCAATGCCGCTTTCATGCTTGTGGGATTGGCGTTATAAGCATCTAAAATTATATAGTGGTCCAGGTTTTCGATTATTTGGGAACGGTTGTTCTTAGGGGTATAGTTTTCAATAGACTGCTTAATTTTAGGAACATCAACATTAAAATATTTACCCATGATGACGGCGGCACAGCAGTTGTGGAAATTATATGATCCTATGAGATTAGAGGTTACCTCCGTATCATCGAACTTAAGACGAACAAAAGGCTGTGCGCCCAAGAATTCAATTTTATAGTAGGAGGAATTTTCCGTGCTGAAGCCGTATTTGCGGGTGTATGATTTTAATTTATTGAGCTGTATTGGATCATCAGCATTTAGAAATATGGATTTATCTTGTTTTATCAAATATTCATATAATTCGCTTTTACCTTTTATAACGCCATCAACGCCTCCAAAACCTTCTAAATGGGCTTTTCCAAAATTGGTTATATATCCAAAATCCGGCTGTGCTATATGACATAAAAAAGCTATTTCTTCTAAATGGTTGGCACCCATTTCTACAATAGCAAATTCTGTATCTGGTGTAATGGACAACAAAGTTAATGGAACACCAATATGATTGTTAAGGTTGCCTTTCGTTGCAACGGTTTTGTACGTGGAAGATAAAACGGCATTAATGAGCTCTTTGGTGGTGGTTTTTCCATTGCTACCGGTAAGACTGATTATTTTGGCCGAGCAAAATTTTCTATGGTAGTTGGCCAATTGCTGTAAGGTGGTAAGGCAATCGTCTACCAAAATAGTCCTGTCGTTTTGAATAAATTCCTCTTCATCCACGATGGCATAGCTGGCACCTTGTTCCAAGGCTTTTTTTGCATAGGTATTGCCATTGAAATTTTCACCTTTCAATGCAAAAAATATATCCCCTTTGTTAATATTTCTAGTGTCCGTACTTACTGATGGATACTTCAAAAAAACCGTATGTAACTCTTGAATATTCATAAAATCGAAGATATAAAAAAAGCCCTTTGTGAAAAGGGCTTTTAATAGTTATGATATGAACAAAATGTTATTTGGCTTTTTTACCTCTAACCGTTTTGTTCTTAGTCTTTGATTTTGAACCAACTCTAGACATTGCACATCTAAACCCTATATAGTCCGTTGCCATATATTGTGGCAAATACCTTCTTTGTGCAGGGTCTAACCAATATGCCCTATCTCTCCAAGAACCGCCTTTGTATACTCTAACTTCATCATTGATAAGCGTTGTTCTGTTGTTTGATGAGTCGTAACCTTTTATAAGGTTTCCGGCAGAGTCCCTGGCCACGGAGTGCTTTGGTGAGTTGTACATCTTTTTCTTGTCGTCCTGTTCCTCATCATCGCTAAACCTGTCATAGAACCTAGAAGAACCTGGGTCACCATCTCTATAACCTCTGTTGTCGCTTGATGAGAAGTTGGTTCTTAAATAAGTCTCTTCTTCGTCTACAGGAACCATTTTTATTTCTCCCGGAAGGTTAACGGCAATAACTTTTCCATTGGGCAGGGTATCAAAGGCAATGGAATCTTTTAAGACCTTGACTTTGCCATCTTCCCCTATGGCGCTTTTCATATAAATATTACCTCTATAATAGTTAAAATCGCTCACCTCGTCATCAACAATAGGTCTATAGACATCCGCAACCCACTCGGCCACATTACCTGCCATATCGTAAAGGCCTAAATCATTTGGTTTGTAGGACATAACTTCCGCCGTAATATCGGCACCATCGTCAGACCATCCTGCAATTCCGCCATAATCACCTTTACCTTGTTTAAAGTTGGCCAATTGATCTCCACGTCCTACGCGTTGTCCGTTACGAGTATAATCCCCTTCCCAAGGATATTTTTTTCTACCTCTATAGTTGTTGTATTCCCTTTGTCCAACTTGTGCCTGTGCAGCATATTCCCATTCCGTTTCTGTAGGAAGTCTGTATTCTGGCATTATGATACCACTACTTCTTTTTGCAAAAGCAGAAGTACTATCTTTTTTCATTTTACCTTGAAGCGAATCTATTTGACCATTATAAACAGATTCTGGCCTGTTTAAATATGCTTCTGTGCTAAAAGTGCCCTGAACTTCTCCGGTTGCGGCTTGGTATTTGGCATCTTCGGATAAATAACCTTCACGTTCCAACATAACTTCGTTTACACGGTCAGTTCTCCATTCTGCAAACTGTGTCGCCTGTATCCAGTTAACGCCTACCACAGGATATTCTGCATATGCCGGGTGTCTTAAGTAGTTGTTGGTCATGGTTTCGTTAAATCCTAACCTGTTTCTCCAAACCAAGGTATCCGGCAAAGCTCCCACATAAATATTGGTATATTTAGGATTTTCCGGAGGGTATACGCTTTTTAAATAGTCAAGATACTCAAGATACATTACATTGGTCACCTCTGTCTCATCCATGTAAAATGATTGTACATGTTGGGATGTTGGTGTGTTGTTCCAATCATGCATAACATCATCCTGTACCTTACCCTTGGTAAATGTGCCACCTTCAACAAATACTAATCCAGGAGCGGTTTCTTGTTCCTTGAAGTCTGTATTATATTGAAAACCACCTTCCTTGGCATTTATTTTCCAACCTGTAGCTCTAGACGTATTTTTGGACGATGAAGATTTAGAACAGCTGTTAACCGTTAATCCCCCAACGATAACAATGCATGAGAGTACAACTTTTATTAAACGTTTTTTCATAATTAGGACTTGAGTTCAATTTTTTATAAGTTATAGTAGTTTGGCTTCTATTCCTTATAATACTAAGTTTTCTTTTAATTTGTTTGTCACTTTCGCTCAATAGAACGGTGTTTTTATAAGATTATTTTACAATTCAAAATAATTTAAATGATTCTATCACCGTCCCGTTTACGCAAAATGGGCTTACTTAGTTATCTTAACGGACAAATAAACTAAATAGTATGGTTTAGGGCATTTCTTTTAGAGCTGATCGCCGCGCCTGCGAATTTCTTATTTTAGAAGTGTTGGTGCTGCTTTGATTTAACCTATTCTTCATTTTTTCTAATAAAAAACTAGATAACAATACAAGATAACGGTAAAAAGTCCGTTTTCATGTAAAATATTAGGGGTGATTATATTTTATAAGGTATATTTCGCTCCTATTTTAAAGATGTAATTCCAATGAGAAAAATCTCAATAATTTTCTTTGTACTTGTAATCGGGAAAATTGCGGCCCAGAATGACCAACGTGTTATTACTACCGCTGTACCATTTCTTACTATAGCTGCCGATGCAAGGTCTGCCGGTATGGGTGATATGGGGGTTGCAACTTCTACCGATGCTTTTTCTCAGCAATGGAATCCTGCAAAATTTGCATTTGCCGAGCGTAAAATGGGTATTGGGGTAAGTTATACCCCGTATTTGGAGAGTATTATTACGGATATATCGTTATTGAATGCCAGTTATTTTAATAAGTTGAACGAACAAAGTGCGTTTGCGGTAAGTTTGCGCTACTTCACTTTGGGCGAGATAGAATTAAGGCAGTTTGCCAATGACCCCGGTACTATTGCCAAACCAAATGAGTTGGCTCTAGATGGTTCATATTCCTTAAAGTTAAGCCCTACGTTCTCTATGGCGGTGGCCGGTAGATATATCAGGTCAAATTTGAAATTACCACAAAACGGGTCTGAGGATTCGCAGGCGGCAGGTTCGTTTGCTGTAGACGTGGCCGGTTTTTATAGGTCTAGGGAAATAGCTTACAATAATTTTGATGGTCGATGGAGGGCAGGATTCAATCTTTCCAACATTGGAGGAAAAATTCAATATGATGCGGGTGGACAGGAAAATTTCTTGCCAAGTAACCTAAGGTTTGGAGGCGGATTTGATTTCATCTTGGATCAGGATAACGTTGTAGGGTTAACTGCGGAATTCAGCAAGCTTCTTGTGCCAACGCCCCAGGATTTTGATAATGATGGCGATGTGGATGCGGAAGACAATGATATCTACCAAAATGAAAGTGGCTTTAGTGGTATATTCAACTCTTTTACTGATGCCCCGGACGGATTCAGTGAGGAGCTAAAGGAATTTACATGGTCCTTAGGTGCAGAATATACCTATCAAGATTCATTTATGTTCAGAACGGGATATTTCAACGAAAGTGAGGATAAGGGTTCCCGAAAATTCTTTACATTGGGTGCGGGCTTTAAATTTAATTCTGCCCAAATAGATTTATCGTATCTTTTCTCTACCTCTCAGGTAAGGAATCCTTTGGAGAACACGTTAAGGTTTTCCTTGACCTTTAATTTAGGGGAGGAGTTTTACAATGATTAAAAGTTCTATTTTATAAAGAAAAAAAACCTGCCTTGTGCAGGTTTTTTTATTTGAGCCATTCGGGTTCAAAATATGTAAATTAGCCTATTGGTTACTAAATGACCCTAACAATTTAAGATGGCGGAACGTAAAAAAATAAATATCGAGGTAACGGTTCATGAAAATGTCGAGGAATTGAATGAATCGTTTAAGACCTTAATGTCCTCGGCTATAAATGCAAGAAAAAAGGCCTATGCACCTTATTCCAAATTTTCGGTAGGTGCTGCGGTATTAATGGAGAACAATGAAATTATTGAAGGGAACAATCAAGAAAATGCCTGCTATCCGGCCGGTTTATGTGCTGAGCGTGTAGCAATATTCTATGCTGGGGCCAAATATCCTGAAATGCGTATTAGGGCCATAGCAATATCTGCCGCGGCATTGGACCATGGTGTCAATGAGCCCGTTGCGCCTTGTGGTTGCTGCAGGCAGGCCATATCGGAATATGAGTTTAAACAATCGGAACCTATTAAACTGTTGTTTATGGGTGAGACGGGCAAGGTCATTATGTGTAATTCCGTAGCGGACCTTTTGCCACTGGGGTTCAATAGTAGCTATCTATAATACGTGCTGTAAAACACCTTCCATAAAATAACCACGTTCTTTATTGTTTTTGTTAAGCATATAATTTCGTAATTCATTTGCTTCTATTATTTTTATCGATTCATTTATATGTGTATTTTTGCCCCTCTGCGAGACATTGGTCAAGCTTACCATATGAATCTCAGGGAATTTTAAAACCTTTAGTTAAAATTGATGAAAAAAATCACCAAGGAAACGTATTTGAAATGGTATGAGGACATGCTATTTTGGAGGAAATTTGAGGATAAATTGGCCGCTGTTTATATTCAGCAGAAGGTAAGAGGATTTCTTCATTTGTATAATGGTCAAGAAGCTGTTTTGGCTGGCGCCCTACATGCAATGGACCTTACCAAGGATCGTATGATCACTGCATATAGAAACCATGTGCAGCCAATTGGTATGGGTGTGGATCCCAAACGTGTAATGGCGGAATTATATGGTAAAGTAACAGGGACATCCAAAGGTATGGGTGGTTCTATGCACATATTTTCAAAAGAACATCGTTTTCACGGAGGGCATGGTATCGTAGGAGGTCAGATTCCTTTAGGTGCCGGTATGGCCTTTGGCGACAAGTATGCCGGTAGGGATAATGTTACCTTGTGTTATATGGGAGACGGCGCCGTAAGGCAAGGTTCTTTACATGAAACGTTCAATTTAGCTATGTTATGGCAATTGCCAGTGGTATTCGTTTGTGAGAACAATGGTTATGCCATGGGTACATCAGTTGAACGTACATCGTTCTCTACGGAAATTTGGAAACTTGGTTTGGGCTATGAAATGCCATGTGGCCCTGTGGATGGTATGAATCCTGTAACGGTTGCCCAAGAAATGAGCAAGGCAATAGAAAGAGCAAGAAGTGGTGGCGGTCCAACATTTTTGGAAATGAAGACTTACCGTTATAGAGGTCATTCCATGTCAGATGCCCAACATTATAGAACTAAGGATGAGGTTGCGGAATACAAGAAAATAGACCCAATTACCCAGGTATTGGATATTATAAAGGAAAACGAATACGCAACAGATAAGGAAATCAAGGAAATTGACAAAAGGGTCAAGGATTTGGTTAAGGAATGCGAAAAGTTTGCAGAAGAGTCAGATTATCCACCAGTAAACCAATTGTATGATATGGTTTACGAACAAGAGGATTTTCCATTTGTTCAACATAAAATATAATTAAATGGCTATAGTAGTAAATATGCCCCGTTTAAGCGATACCATGGAAGAGGGTACCGTAGCTAAATGGTTAAAAAGCGTAGGAGATAAAGTTGAAGAAGGCGATATATTGGCAGAAATCGAAACCGATAAGGCTACGATGGAATTTGAATCCTTCAATGAAGGTACTTTGTTGCATATTGGGATTCCGGAAGGCGACACTGCACCTGTGGACAGTCTTTTGGCCATCATAGGTGATGAAGGTGAGGATATTTCTTCTTTGTTGAACGGTAGTGGCACATCTGCACCGGCCTCTGAAACTACTGGTGATACTGCATCTGAAGATGAAGATCAAATGGAGGTTTCCGAAGATACGGAGCAAGGCGGTGGTGAAATTCCGGAAGGAGTGGAAATTGTAAAGATGCCCCGTTTAAGTGATACCATGGAGGAAGGTACCGTGGCAAGTTGGTTAAAGCAGGTAGGTGATGATGTAGAAGAAGGTGATATTCTTGCAGAGATAGAAACGGATAAAGCTACTATGGAGTTTGAGTCATTTTATAGTGGTAAGTTGCTATATATAGGTATTCAAGAAGGTGAATCTTCCCCTGTAGATGCTGTTTTGGCTATTATAGGTCCTGAAGGTACGGATGTAGATGCCGTTTTGAACAATAAGTCCAGTGCAGGGAAGAAAAGTACCGCGACGAGTTCGGTTAAAGAAGAAAGTAAGCCGGCCCAAGCGGATACCAAAAAAGAGGATACAAAATCGGTTGCTGATGGGGAACGAATTTTTGCATCTCCCTTGGCAAAAAAGATTGCTGCCGATAAAGGTATAGATTTGGCCAAAGTTACCGGATCCGGTGATAATGGAAGGATTATTAAAAAAGATATAGAGAATTATACTCCAAGTACTGCTGCTGCACCTGTAGCGGCATCTACTGGAAAAGCGGAAACCGCTGTTGCATCTCAACCAGTCTCCATGGCATTGCCATCTGGGGAAGAAGGTACGGAAGAGGTTAAGAATTCCAATATGCGTAAGGCGATTGCCAAGGCCTTGGGTAATTCAAAGTTCAGTGCCCCACACTTTTACCTTACAATTGAGGTTGATATGGACAATGCCAAAGCGTCCAGGGCACAGATCAATAGTCTGCCAGATACCAAGGTGTCTTTCAATGATATGGTTTTAAAGGCCTGTGCTATGGCGCTGAAGAAACATCCTCAAGTAAACACTACTTGGAACGGTGACACTACAACGTATAATAAGCATATTCATATGGGTGTAGCGGTTGCAGTGGATGAAGGCTTAGTAGTACCCGTGGTAAAACACTGTGATCTTTTGGGACTTACCCAAATTGGTGCGGCCGTTAAGGATTTAGCAGGAAAAGCACGTAGTAAGAAAATAGCTCCCGCAGAAATGCAGGGAAGTACGTTTACAGTATCTAACTTGGGAATGTTCGGTATTCTAGAATTTACAAGTATCATTAATCAACCTAACTCGGCAATATTGTCGGTAGGAGCAATTGTTGAAAAACCAGTAGTAAAAAATGGTGAGATTGTAGTGGGCAGTACCATGAAATTGACCCTTGCTTGTGATCATAGAACTGTTGATGGTGCTGTAGGGGCACAATTCCTTCAGACATTAAAGTCATATGTTGAGAATCCGGTGACAATGCTTGCCTAGGAATCTTCAATAAATAGAATTATGAAAGCATCCTTTTAACGGGATGCTTTTTTTTATCTTTAGAATCTAAATGATAGTAATATGAAATATATAATTGTGGTACTTATTGGTTTAACGGTCTTAAGTTGTGGAAACGCCAAGATAGACCAGTCCACGGTACTTAATCCTACCAATAATCCTAAAGGGGTACAGGGATCCGTGTCTCAAGGTGCGGAGAATGTTCCTACTGCGGTAAATACTATACAATCCAAGACCGGTGTCGCTACAAGTTCTGATGATATAGAAAAAACAATGGTTTTTTTAACTTCTGATGAATTACAGGGTAGAGATACCGGTAGCGAAGGTATAGGGAAAGCGGCCAGTTTTATTGAGGATGTTTTTGAGGAGAACAATGTTGCGCCATATTATTCTACCTATAAGGATACTTTAAGTAATTATAGTGACGGTATAGCCTATAATATAGTTGGGGTTGTGCCGGGCACTGATCCTGCACTCAAGAACGAATATGTAATTATAGGTGCGCACTATGATCATATAGGTTTGATCAATGCCGTTGCTGCCGACAATATCGCCAATGGGGCCAATGATAACGCATCAGGTACAACTGCAGTCATTGAGTTTGCTAAATATTTTGGTGGAATAAATAATAATAAGCGGAGTATACTATTTGCATTATTTTCTGCGGAAGAGAAAGGGTTGCTGGGTTCCAAGCATTTGGCACAAAAATTAAAGCAGGAAAATTTAAATGTATATGTAATGTTGAATTTTGAAATGATTGGGGTGCCCATGCTCAATAAAGATCACGATTTATATCTTACAGGTTATGAGCAGTCCAATTTAGCGGAAATCAGCAATGTTCATGCCGGTAAGAATTTTGTAGGTTTTCTACCAAAGGCCAAAGAGTTTAATTTGTTTAGAAGGTCGGATAATGCACCGTTCCATGATGAGTTCAATGTGCCTTCGCAAACGTATAGTTCATTTGACTTTACTAATTTTGGGGAATATCATAAAGTTGGGGATGAAGCACATTTAATGGATTTTGAACATATGTCATCGATAATCAATGATGCAAAACCTATGTTAGAGGGCATTATCAATGCACCTATAAAAGAAGTAAAATACGAGTAATGGACTACATTATTGTAACAGGTACCAGCAGGGGCATTGGCTATGAGTTATGCAAGTTATTGGCCGCTAAAGGTAATATGGTATTGGCCCTTTCAAGAAATGAACGGCCAATTAAGGAACTTGGGAATAAGAATATAGAAACATTCCCTTTTGATGTTTCCTCTGCAACGGACAGGGAACATTTATATTCCTTCTTAAAAGAAAGGAATGCCAATGTCATTGCCCTTGTCAATAATGCGGGAAAATTGGTCAATAAACCTTTTTTGGAAACTACGGAAGCAGAATTTAAATCGGTCTATGAGGTCAATGTCTTTGGAGTGGCGGAAATGATAAAGTTGGTCTTGCCCTTCATGGATAATAGAGGCCATGTGGTTACCATTAGTTCAATGGGCGGTATTCAAGGTAGTGCCAAGTTTGCAGGGTTGGCGGCATATAGTTCAAGTAAAGGTGCGGTTTTGACTTTGACGGAATTACTTGCGGAAGAATTTAAGGAAACGGGGCCTTCTTTCAATGCGCTGGCATTGGGAGCGGTACAGACCGAGATGTTGGAAGAAGCTTTTCCAGGATATAAAGCACCGGTAACAGCGGTAGAAATGGCCGAGTATGTTATGAATTTTACTTTGACTGATCATAAACTATATAATGGAAAAATTTTACAGGTAAGTAGTAGTACACCTTAAATATGCATCAAACTTTAGCCAAATATCTGCCGGAATCTGCAGTAATTCCATGTTTTGAGCTTATAAAGGTAACGCACGTACATTTAAAGATCGTAAATGAACGGGTAACACGGCATGGGGATTATAGAAGAAGGAAAGATGGGCATCATCAAATAACAGTAAACGCATCATTAAATAAATATAGGTTCTTAATAACGCTCATTCATGAAATTGCGCACTTGGTCGCATTTGAAAAATATGGTCGATCAATAAAGCCACATGGTGTGGAATGGAAAAAAACTTTTCAACATTTAATGTTGCCGTTTATAAGGCCCGAAGTGTTTCCTGCACAGGTGTTACCGTTGATTGCAAGACATTTTAAGAACCCAAAAGCAAGTAGTAGTACAGACGCCCACTTGTCTATTGCATTAAAGCAATATGACGAGCAACAATCAGATAAAAATTACGTTTACGAATTACCAATAGGTAGCGTTTTTAGAATTTATAACGGAAAAATTTTTAAAAAGGGAAACAAACGTACCAAGCGCTATGAATGTATAGAAATGGCTTCTGGCAGAATGTTTTTATTTCAGCCCAATGCCGAAGTGGAATTAATAAAAAGTTAATATGAACAAAGATTATTATGCCGTATTGATGGCAGGTGGAGTGGGGTCAAGGTTTTGGCCAATAAGTACGAGTGATAACCCAAAACAATTTCATGATATGCTGGGTACGGGCAGTACCTTGATCCAGAAAACATTTCAACGTTTAAACAAGTTTGTACCTACGGAGAATATTTTAATTCTGACCAACGAGCGTTATAATGATTTGGTATTGGAGCAGTTGCCAATGGTAAAGCAAGACCAGGTAGTATTGGAGCCTGCAATGAGAAATACGGCCCCCTGTATTTTGTATGCGGCAATGAAAATCCAAAAAATGAATGAAAATGCGGTAATGATCGTAGCGCCAAGTGATCACTGGATAGAAGATGAGGAAGCATTTGCAAAAGATGTTACAGCATGTTTTGAAAAATGCAAGACAGAGAATGTATTATGTACGTTAGGAATAAAACCATCTTTTCCTAATACAGGGTTTGGATATATTGAATTTGATAAATCTGATCAGTCCCAAATTAAAAAAGTAGATCAGTTTAGGGAAAAACCGGACTATGAAACTGCAAAGGAATTTTTGGCCCAAGGAAACTTTTTGTGGAATGCCGGGATATTTATGTGGAGTGTAAAGACCATAGTACAAGCTTTTCAGAACTATCAGCCCAAACAGCACCAATTGTTTCTCGATGGTTTTTCGACATATAATACAAGTGGTGAGCGTGAATTTATTGCCAATACTTATCCAAGTGCCGAAAATATTTCCATTGACTACGCTATTTTGGAAAATTCAGATGCCATCTTCGTTTTGGAAGCCACATTTGATTGGAACGATTTAGGAACATGGGGTTCGTTATATGATAAGCTTGATAAGAACCAAGACAATAATGCTGTTGTCAACGCTAAAGTGTTGACGCAAGACGCCAATGGCAATATGATTAGGTCTAAAGCAGGAAAAGTGGTTGTAGTAGATGGACTAGATGATTATATTATAGTGGATAAGGATGAAGTTTTGTTAATTTATCCAAAAGCCAAGGAACAGGATATTAAACAAGTGCTCAATAAGGTCAAGGAAACCTTTGGAGAAGAATATGCTTAATTATGGAAAACAATCTTAATCAAGATAACATTACCCCAACAAGTAATGAAGGTAGTGGGGGTGAAGAGGTAAAAAAGGATTTTCAAGGGCTTTTAGGTAGCATCAAGAAATTTTTGTCCGAGTTGTTGGATATACGTACCAACACGGATCAGCAAGCGACCAAGGAAGCCATAATAGCGGATATTCCTTTTAAGGGCCATACCTCATGGATTTTGATTTGTTCCATTTTTATAGCCTCAATTGGTCTTAATGCCAATTCTACTGCAGTGGTCATTGGTGCAATGTTAATTTCGCCGCTAATGGGTCCAATTTTAGGAATTGGCATGTCCGTGGCGATCAATGATATAGACACGTTAAAAAGATCATTGAAAAATTTTGCCGTTATGGTGGTCTTGAGTGTCATTACGGCCTATTTGTTTTTCAGGTTCTTTCCGCTTAGGGATGAGTCTTCTGAGTTATTGGCAAGAACGGCACCGGATATTAGAGATGTATTAATTGCATTTTTTGGTGGTTTGGCTCTGGTAATTGCACGTGCAAAAAAGGGAACCATAGCTAGTGTTATTTTTGGGGTTGCGATCGCAACTGCGTTGATGCCACCATTATGTACGGTTGGTTTTGGTTTGGCAATAGGAAATTGGTCCTACGCCACCGGTGCACTTTATCTTTTCACCATTAACACCATTTTTATAGCATTGGCAACGTTTTTGGTGATCAAGCTTTTGCGTTTTCCCATGGTACGCTATGTAAATTCGCAACGAAGAAGGTTGATAAGTAGGTTGGCTTCATTGCTAGCTATTCTTGTAATGATCCCGGCAGGAATTACCTTTTATAGCGTATTTCAAAAATCTCTGTTTATGCGAGACGCCGGAAGTTTTATCGATGAAAAAATAGTGCCTTATCAGTTTACGGGAGAAGGAAAATTCTTGAAGGATTTTAGCGAGATCGTATATAGTGATAAGGACAACTCCAAGATAGAGTTGGTTTTTATGGGCAATGAAACAATACCCGATAATGTAATTGCCACATGGGAAAATCAAATGCAAGAGTACCAACAGCTCAAGGGAATAGATTTGGTGGTCGTGCAGGGTTCAAAGAGTGATGAGGCCAATGAGCTCAAATATGTAAATGAGCTATATGAATCTCAAAAAAGTATTCTTTCCAATAAGGATGAGCGCATTAAGTTTCTTGAAACGGAATTGCTGAGGTTAAATCAAATCTCCTCCAATCAGATTCCATTTAATGAAATTAGCTTGGAGGCTAAAACCAATTATGAAAATCTGGAGCGCATGGGATATGCATATTTGATTTCGACGGATTTTAATAAGACTGATAGTATTCCATTATTTGAGGTTACCTGGAAGAAAGATGCCAACAGGTCTGAAACCGTTAAGGATATGACCAAGTTGCAAGAGTGGTTGCGCCTTAGATTGAATAACAAGAATATTCAGATTAAGGAAATGCCTAAAGATTAATTACGTTCTTCAATGTACATTTGACGTACTTTTTTAAATAAATCAGAGGAATAGACGAAGTTGGTAACGGCCTCATTATCTGTTTTAAAGATTTCATTCTTAGTGCCTTCCCATTCCTTGTACCCATCTTTAAGGAAAATGATTTTTTCCCCAATTTGCATTACCGAGTTCATGTCATGGGTATTGATTACGGTGGTGATATTATATTCTTCTGTAATTTCCTTGATCAAATTATCAATTAAGATAGCGGTTTTGGGGTCAAGTCCAGAATTTGGTTCATCGCAGAACAAATATTTAGGATTCATGACTATGGCCCTGGCTATGGCAACTCTTTTTTGCATACCCCCGGAAATTTCGGATGGAAACTTATGATGGGCATCAATAAGGTTTACCCTTTTCAGTACTGCATTGACACGGTCTTGCATTTCTGTTTTGGACTGTTTGGTAAACATTTCCAACGGAAACATTACATTGCCTTCTACGGTCATACTGTCAAAAAGAGCGCTTCCTTGAAAAACCATGCCCATTTCCTGTCGCAATTCTCGCTTTTCATTATCGGATAGGTCAGCGTATTTTTTACCATCGTAAACAATATTACCTTCTTCAGGGGAAAAAAGACCTAATAGACATTTAAGAAATACTGTTTTTCCAGATCCACTTTGTCCAATGATCAAGTTGGTTTTACCTTTTTCCAATTTGGTAGAAATACCTTTAAGGATATGGGCGTCGCCAAAAGATTTGTGTATGTCTTGTACGTCTATCATTATCCTAGTAAAAGTTGCGTTAAAATATAGTTCAAAATAATAATGACAACACTGGTCCAAACAAAAGCGGTCGTACTTGCCTTGCCAACTTCCAAAGCACCACCCTTCATATAAAAACCATGAAATGATGGAATAGTAGCTATAATGAAAGCGAATAATAATGTTTTGATAAATGCATAGGCAATATGAAATGGCACAAAATCTGTCTGTAGTCCGGTTACGAAGTCGGTACTGGTTAAAAATCCGCCAAGAACACCTGCCATCCATCCGCCAAAAATACCTACGTACATAGAAATGGCTATTGCAAACGGATAAAATAGCATAGCAATAATTTTAGGGAATACCAGGTAATTCAATGAATTTACGCCCATGACCTCTAAAGCATCTATTTGCTCTGTAACGCGCATTGTTCCAATGCTGGATGTAATATAGGATCCAACTTTTCCTGCCATAATAATGGAAACGAACGTTGGGGCAAATTCCAAGATAACAGATTGTCTAGTGGCAAATCCTATAAGATTTCTTGGTATGAGCGGGTTGGTAAGGTTCAATGCGGTTTGTATGGCAACCACAGCACCAATAAAGAAGGAAATAAAAATTATGATACCTAATGAACTAAAGATTAATTCGTCTATTTCCTTTAAAATCAGCGTTTTCATTATTCTCCATTTGGTAGGTTTTTTAAATACCTCACGGATCATAATTGCATAGCTTCCTACAGATGCCAAATAGTTCATTGAATAAAAATAGAATTCTTATTGTAAAAATAACAATAATGGACTTCATTTAACCTCGGTTTAATCTTTAAAGGTGTAATTTATTTACTTTTGTGCTACAATTGGATCAGTATGAAAATCAGAAGTTATTTTGTAGTCGCGTTTGTTTTGGGACTATTTTTCTTAAGCGCAAATGTCGTTGCACAAAACCGGGGTAAATCTACCACCGGGGAGGATATTATAAGAACCAAGCCAAAGTTAGTGGTAGGTATTGTGGTGGATCAAATGCGTTATGATTATTTAACACGCTTTTACGACCATTATGGTAAGGATGGTTTTAAGAGATTGGTGGAGCAAGGGTTTAATTGTAAGAACAATCATTATAATTACGCACCTACTAGCACAGGTCCTGGGCATACTTCTGTTTATACGGGAACGACTCCTTCCGTTCATGGGGTGATAGGTAATAATTGGTATGATAAGGAAATAGAACAAGATGTATATTGTGCGGGTGATGAAACATATTCATCAATAGGCACTGCATCCAATGCTGGTAAAATGTCTCCGCATAGAATGACCGTTACCACGGTTACCGATGAATTACGGCTTCATAACCAATTACGAAGTAAGACCATTGCCATAGCATTAAAGGATAGGGGCGCTGTATTGCCGGGCGGCCATACGGCCAATGCTGCATATTGGTTTCATGGAGAGGATGAAGGGAAATGGATAACAAGTTCATATTATATGGATGTGTTGCCAAAATGGGTGCAGGATTTTAATGCATCTGGAAAAGCACAATCGTACAAGAAAGCATGGAATACATTAAAGGATATTAAGGAGTATAAAGAAAGTGGTACTGACAATAACGCCTATGAAGGGCTTTTTAATGGTGAAAAAGCACCAACCTTTCCTCATAGTACTACATCTTTATTGGATAAGGACAAGGATTTTGACATTATCAAGGCAACACCATTTGGTAATTCCCTGACAACGGACTTTGCTATAGAAGCTTTAAAGCAGGAAGCATTGGGGCAAGATGACATAACGGATTTTTTAGCGGTAAGCTATAGCAGCACGGATTATGTTGGTCATAAGTACGGTGTAAATTCCAAGGAAGTTCAAGATACCTATTTGCGTTTAGATGAGGATTTGGCAAGATTGTTCAAAGCATTGGACAAAACCGTGGGCGAAGGTGAGTATACCTTGTTTCTTTCTGCGGACCATGCAGCAATTGAAGTGCCTGCATATTTAAGAGATCAAAAAATTCCATCAGGTTATGTTGATAATGCTGCTAATTCCAAAAAGTTAGCCGAGTTTTTAAGGTATACCTATGGTACAGAGGATATTGTGAAAAACTATTCTAATTATCAGCTGTTCCTGGACCATAAAATCATAAAAAATCTTGATTTGACCCTTGCTGAAGTCCAAGCGGAAATTGCACAGGAATTTTTAAGTTATGATGCTGTTGATAGGGTGTACACTGCGGATCAAATGTGGAATAATGAGTATACCCATGGTATTCCTTACATTTTACAGAACGGATATAATCAAAAGCGCTCTGGTGATATTTTGGTGGTGCTAAAACCCGGTTTCATTTCTTATTCGGAAACGGGTTCAACCCATGGGTCTCCCCAAATTTACGATACCCATACACCATTACTTTTTTATGGTAAGGGGATTAAACCGGGAGCGACTTTTGAACGAACGGAAATTCCTGATATAGCGCCTACCATTTCCGCCCTTTTGGGTATTTCATTTCCTAACGGTACAACAGGTAAGCCAATAATACAGGTATTGGAATAATATGGATAACAGGCCAATAGGCATTTTTGACTCTGGTATAGGTGGCACTTCTATTTGGAGTGAAATTCAGGAATTGCTGCCCAATGAGGATTGCATATACCTGGCAGATAGTAAAAATGCTCCATATGGGGAACAATCTAATGAGCGCATTATAGCGCTAAGTACTAAGAATGTTGAACATTTGTTGGCACAGGATTGTAAAATGGTGGTAGTGGCATGCAACACGGCGACCACAAATGCTATTGAGTATTTACGAGACCATTACTCCATACCTTTTATAGGAATAGAGCCCGCTATTAAACCGGCCGCATTACGATCGCAATCAAAAATTGTGGGTGTATTGGCTACAAAAGGAACTTTGTCCAGTAGTCTCTTTCATAGTACTTCTAAAAATCATGCTGCCGGTATAACCATATTGGAACAACAGGGAACCGGTTTGGTAGAGTTGATTGAAGCTGGGCAGTTGCAAAGTCCGGAATTGTTTGGACTTTTGGAAAGTTATATGACCCCAATGTTGGAGCAAGGAATGGATCATTTGGTACTGGGCTGTACCCACTATCCATACCTAATTCCCGTATTGCGGAAAATATTACCGAAAAATGTAACGATAATAGATTCTGGGCGGGCTGTAGCAAAACAGACCAAGAATGTATTGGAGAAATTTAATTTGCTTGCAGACCTTAACAAAAGGGGTAAGCATCAATTTTATACAAACATTAATAAGAAGGTGCTAGCCGGTATTTTAACTCCTTTCAATATGGAATCAAATGTTAATTTTTTAGATTTTTAAACATTGAAAGAAGGATTTCTTCTGGTATAGGTAAGATAAGTGAATGCAAATTTATGGCGCTCGTCTGCGGGGTGAAATTCTTGTACGGATAGCATCCAAAGAGACTCATCTATTTCTGGGAAAAAGGTATCCGCTTCATCAAAATTTGCATGAACTCTTGTTAGTTCTATTTTATCTGCAAATTTTTCCGCCAATGCGTATATTTCGCCACCACCAATGATAAAGGCAATTTCGTTAGCTACCAAATCAATGGCCTGTTCTATCGTATGTACAATTATGCAATCTTTAAAATCCGTAGTGTAATTTTTATCTCTAGTTATAATAATATGGGTCCTGTTGGGTAAAGGTTTTGGAAAACTCTCAAAAGTTTTTCTTCCCATAATTATTTTATGGCCAGTTGTTAATCTCTTAAACCGCTTAAAGTCATCCGGCAAATGCCACAATAGGTCGTTATCCTTGCCCAATGCATCGTTTTCGGCGGCGGCGGCAATCATTATTAGAGTTTTCAATACAGTTTTTTTTTAGGTTCAATTTCTAAAGGTTGCTGGGTATCCAATTCTTTCTGCATTTCATTAATTCGTTCCTGTTGTTTACGAATTAGTTTTTCCCGTTGGGAACGTTCCCATTCCTTGCCCATAAATCTATTGGTAATAAATACATTGAATATGTGCAGTGCAAATAAAAATGCCCAAAATGTTATGGCCCATATAAACCAATCATATTCTTGACCGTATTTTAAAATTTTGTTTATAAGGATTAGGAAAACACTACCTATCAAAAACACTACAAAGTGAGTATATAGCTTTTTTTTCTGAGCTATTCTCTTTTGTGCGTTTTCTACGAGCTCATGTTGCTCTACATCTATTTTGGTGTTTTTTTTCTTGGAAAACATTGCTCTTCCTATCTTTAACTCAAAGATACAGGAAATGTATATTACCCAATAAAATATGGAAAAATTAAGAAAGGAATTTCCGGTACTACGAAATGGTATTTATGCCAATACTGCAGTTTATGGTCCAATGTATGAATCGTTATTGGACTGGCGTCAAGAACATGATCTTGATTTTTTGATACATGGAAGTGATATGCGTTCAAAGGCTCTACAAGTGATTTCCGAAACACGGGATACCGTAAGCCGTTTTTTTAACTGCGATAGGGAGCGTGTTGCATTGGTGAACAATTTTTCCATTGCCCTAAATATGTTGCTTGAGGGGTTGAACCCTAAGAAAAAGGTGTTGTTGTTAAAAGGGGATTACCCTTCATTGAACTGGGCTTTTGAAAATAGGGATTTTGATATTGAATATGTGCAAATGACGTATGATTTGGAAGATGTTATCTATGATTTAATTGCAAAGAAAGGAATTGATGTTTTGGCGTTAAGTTTGGTGCAATGGGTAGATGGCTTTTCTATAGACCGCGCTTTTTTAAAAAGACTAAAAATAGATTTTCCCAATTTATTGATAGTTGCAGATGGCACGCAGTTTTGTGGAAGTGCAAGTTTTGATTTTGATGCTTCGGGCATTGATGTATTGGGAGCAAGTGCTTACAAATGGCTGTTGGCAGGATATGGAAATGGTTTTATGTTGTTTTCTGATGAGGTAAGTAAAAACGTTAATTTACGAACTATTGGTTTCAATGCTGCAAATGGTGATTTTGAAAAGAAGAATAAAATTAGATTTGCCAAGTTATTTGAACCTGGACATTTATCTTCCTTAAATTTTGGCAGTTTAAAATTTTCAATGGATTATTTTGTCAAGATTGGGATGGATGCCATAACATTCCATAATCAACAATTGGCGGAAAAGGCAAAGTCGGCATTTCTACAATTAGGACTGTTGGATGAAAAATTTAGTCGTAGGATGGGTCATAGCACTATTTTTAATATTAAGGTAGACAACGAGGTTTACAGGAAACTGGAAAGTAATAATGTCCAATGTGCCCAGAGGGGAAATGGAGTGCGTTTAAGTTTTCATTTTTATAATAATGAAAAGGATATAGATGACATTGTAAAAATCTTAAAGACAACGAGATAGCTATTCATTAAAGATAATTTTTGTAGGATAAAATTCTATTGGAGGGTTAAAAAGACTTTAATTTTTATCATATTCATAAAAATGGTCTTACGTATTGGTAATGAGTGTTTTATTATAGTAGTTTTGTCCTAAATTCTAAAATTAATATCATGGCAATTGCAAAGAAATATCTAAAATCAAAGCCGGTATGTAAGGTGACGTTTACCGTACCTGCAGAAGAGGCAAAAAGTGTAGCTGTAGTAGGAGACTTTAATAATTGGAGTCCAAAAGCTAGTACTTTAAAAAAATTGAAAAACGGTACCTTTAAAGGAACTTTTGATCTTCCAAAAGAAAATTCTTTTGAGTTTAAATACTTGGTAGACGGAAATTATATCAATGAAACTGAAGCTGATCGTTACCAATGGAATGATTACGCTGGGTCTGAAAATGCAGTATTGGAACTGTAAAAAGGAAAAAATAGTTTTATGAAAGGCATGGTGTACGCTATGCCTTTTTTTGTTGCTGTTTTTTTAGCATTTTTGTCAATCTGCGCCAAAAAGCAATTATGTTTTTATGACTTTAGGTAATTTGCGCGTTTTAGGATAATACCATGTCGCATCAGTTATTGTTTTCTCGTTAACTTACAAGGGAATGGCATATACTGTCACTTTTTATGAAATATTGTTTTTTATACAAGTACTATGGTAGTATTTCTTTCCGCTATTAAGGTTTTGTTCCAAATTACATTTATAGTATTTATTAGGATTTTTTAAAGAGATAATTTTTGTAAAATTGTTTAGGGTCGCTATACTCATCTATAACGGTTAAATTGGATTGTTCCGCTAACCATTGAACAGTTCTATCATCATATTTTTGGGAAATCTCTGTATGTATGGTTTCCCAAGCCTTAAATGAAATATGTAGGTCTAAGGCTTGTATAAATACTTTTTGGGGAGATTTTGCTACCAAATAGCTTTTTGCCGTTCCAGTTTCCGGATCGTAAACTTCCCAATGTTTAAAACAATCTATATTAAAATTGGCATCCAGTTCTTTATTAATTCTTACAAGCAGGTTTTTATTAAATTTAGCGGTTATTCCGGTCTCGTCATTGTAGGCATTCAGGATTGTTTCAGGATTTTTCTTCTGATCAAACCCAATGAACAACAAATCTTCTTGCTGCATATATTCTTGAATTTGTGATAAAAAATCTATTGCTTCTTCATGGCAAAGATTTCCAATGTTAGAGCCTAAAAACAAAATAACCTTACGTTCTTCCGTATTAAAATTCAATTTACGTAACGTTTCAAAATAATTACCTTGCAAAGGTTCTGTCCTTAATCGTGGAATTTCTCTTTTTAAATTTATCTGAAGTTGATTTAATGCATTTTGACTTATATCTATGGGTCTAAATGTGAAATCTAAATTTTGTTCAGTAAAATGACGCAATAGAATTTTAGTTTTTTTACCGTCACCGGCTCCCATTTCTATTAAATGAAATGGTTGGTTGCCACGACTGAACATGTGGGCTAGTTGAATCTTATGTTGCTCTATTATGGCATATTCCGTATTGGTCAAATAATATTCCGGCATATTCATAATATCTTGAAAGAGCTTGTCACCAGCTTTGTCATAAATATACTTGGAGGATAAAAACTTTGGGTATGAGGTTAAGCCTTCAAATACTTCTTGTTTAAAAGGGGTGTCTAGGGAGATGGCTAATTGTTTGTGCATATCTTTTTTGTCGTAATTATTTGGCCAGCCTTATACCGGTATATTGCCACCTTAAGTCGGTCTGAAAAAAGTTTCGGTACGTTGGTCTAGAATGGTTAACTGGGGTAGCAACAGAGCTTCCGCGCAATACTTTTTGGTTGACCATAAATTTGCCATTGTATTCCCCTAAAGCACCATCTGGTTTTTTATAGTTGGGGTACGGTAAATATGCACTTTCCGTCCATTCCCAGCGTTGTCCCCATTTAAATTGATGTTGTGCGGATTCCCATTCAAATTCCGTAGGCAGTCTGCAATTTTTATATTGGGCAAATGCAAAAGCTTCGTAATATGAAATATGGGCAACCGGGGCTTTAGGGTCAATTTTTGTCAGTCCATTTAGTCCGTAATAGTACCATTCATCTTGTATGTTGTGCCAATAGAGTGGGGCGTTGATTTTATTTTGTTGAACCCAATCCCAACCTTCGGCATGCCATAGATCAAAACGTTTATACCCGTCTGACGCTATGAAATCGGCATATTCTGCATTGGTAACCAATTTGTTACGTATTTGATATTCATGTAAATATACTTTGTGTCTACCTAATTCATTATCAAAACAAAACTCGTTGGAATTGTGCCCTATTTCATAAATGCCTTCATGAATCGTAATCCATTGCGGAGGTTCATTATCAATATTATATTCTTCAAAAGAGTTGGAGTAGATAGGTAAAAGGGGATTATTTCCCAAAATATATTTAATATCTGTAAGTAGTAATTCTTGATGTTGCTTTTCGTGATGAATACCAATTTCAAGAACTTCTAAAAGTGTTTTGTCGTTGTTATACTCAAGCAGGTTGGTCATTGCCTGAGTGACATAATCCCTGTATTCAAAAACTTTTTTTACGGACGGTCTAGATAGATTACCACGGTCCGCGCGCACAACTCGTTTTCCTACCGTTTCATAATAACTGTTGAATACAAATGAGAAATCATCGTCAAAAATTTGATAATTATTGTTATATGTTTTTAGGATGAATTCTTCAAAAAACCATGTGGTATGTCCTAAATGCCATTTAGGTGGAGAAACATCTATGATAGGTTGAACTACATAATCTTCTATTTCAAGAGGTTTACAAATAGCCTCTGTGTGCCTTCTGGTTTCAATAAAGAAATCTAAAAGCGTATCAGTACTTACCATGAAAACAATTTTTATGGTAAGTTAGAGAAAAATGGTTTATTCGGTTTAGCCTAAAACATTAAGAAATTGATCCTAAACAGCTACCTTGCCTTTTATATGGGGGTGAGGGTTGTAGTCTACCAATGTAAAATCTTCAAACTTAAACCCGAATATGTCTTTTACATCAGGGTTTATTTTCATTTTTGGCAAAGGTCTAGTCTCTCTACTTAGTTGAAGTTCAACTTGCTCCATATGGTTATTGTATATATGGGCATCGCCAAAAGTATGTATGAAGTCACCAGCTTCGTAACCGCAAACCTGTGCCATCATCATGGTAAAGAGTGCGTATGATGCTATATTGAAGGGTACGCCTAAAAATATATCTGCACTTCGTTGGTACAATTGGCAGGATAATTTGCCATCCGCAACATAAAATTGAAAAAATGCATGACATGGCGGTAGCGCAGCTTTACCATTGGCAACATTTTCCGAAAAGGATTTTGAGGTGTCCGGCAATACACTTGGGTTCCATGCAGAAACCAACATTCTTCTGCTATTGGGATTGGTCTTTAAAGAGTGGATAACTTCTTTGATTTGGTCAATTTCATCATTATTCCAATTACGCCATTGATGTCCGTATACCGGTCCTAAATCTCCGTTCTCATCTGCCCATTCGTTCCAGATTCTAACACCGTTTTCCTGTAAATATTTAATATTGGTATCCCCGTTCAAAAACCAAAGTAATTCGTAGACAATTGATTTTAAGTGTAATTTTTTAGTGGTGACCATAGGAAAACCTTCGCTTAGGTTAAAACGCATTTGATAGCCAAAAACACTCTTAGTCCCGGTCCCTGTACGGTCACCCTTTTGGTTACCTTCTTTGAGAACATGTTTTAAAAGGTCATGGTATTGTTTCATGATAAATAGTTTAAGTATGGTCCTGAATCAGGTTTTAAGACCGTTGCAAAAATACCATTAAGGGACAGGAATTATAAAAAGGGTTATTAGAATTTATTAACTAAAGTTTAAACGTGATTTTATAGTTTAATGATTTTATGAGTGCTTATGATTTGATTGTCATCATCAATTTCTACATAATAGATGCCAGATGCCAATGTGGAGATGTTTATAGAAATTACCTTTTGATTTTTGAAAGTTTTAAATAGAACGAGTTGTTTGGATGAATTTACCAACGTTAGTTTAGTAGTAGAAATAATTTTGCCAAGGTCGATATCAACTATATCTGTTGTTGGGTTAGGGTATATAATTATATTATCTTGGATGGAATATGGTATAAGTGTATTGTACGTATAGCCTTTTCCTGGACTTATACAGGATGTTATCATTTCTTCATTGTCGGCTACGCCATCTTCATTGATGTCTAAGCGCCATACGGTTTCAGGATTAAGTTCTATATTTTCATCATTACAATCAATAAATGTTGAAGGGATTTGGGTATAGCCTATTCCAGGACTGTTACAACTATCGATGCTTTCTAAAGTGGTATATCCATCTCCATCGACATCAAGGTACCACGTGGAAACTTCGAATACGTTCGGGTCATTGTCGTCACAATCGGTTAGTGGAAGTATGGTTTGCGTATATCCTGTTCCGGGTGAACTGCAACTTTCTACTGTTGGACCAACGGCGTAATTATCGCCATCGGCATCCAAGTACCACGTGGAAACCTCGAATACGTTCGGGTCATTGTCGTCACAATCGGT
>NZ_FZNV01000012.1:50901-51857 GCF_900188415.1 Maribacter sedimenticola
CGGGAGAATTACAACTTTCAACAGTGGGAGCCACAGCGTAATTATCCCCATCTGCATCCAGGTACCACGTGGAAACTTCGAATACGTTCGGGTCGCTGTCATCACAATCGGTCAGGGGAAGTACGGTTTGGGTATATCCTGTCCCTGGGGAGTTGCAGCTTTCCACTGTTGGAGCAACGGCGTAGTTGTCACCATCGGCATCCAGGTACCAGGTGGCAACTTCGAATACATTGGGGTCGGTATCGTCACAATCGGTCAGGGGAAGTATGGTTTGCGTATATCCTGTGCCTGGGGAGGTACAGCTTTCAACAGTTGGAGCCACCGCATAATTATCGCCATCGGCATCCAGGTACCAGGTGGAAACCTCGAATACGTTCGGGTCGCTGTCATCACAATCGGTCAGTGGAAGTATGGTTTGGGTATATCCTGTGCCTGGGGAGTTACAGCTTTCTATTGTAGGCTCAACGGCGTAGTTGTCACCATCGGCATCAAGGTACCACGTGGAAATTTCGAATACATTGGGGTCGGTATCGTCACAATCGGTCAGGGGAAGTACTGTTTGGGTATATCCTGTTCCGGGTGAATTACAGCTTTCAACAGTTGGAGCCACGGCATAATTATCGCCATCGGCATCAAGGTACCACGTGGAAACTTCGAATACGTTCGGGTCGCTATCATCACAATCGGTCAGTGGAAGTATGGTTTGGGTATATCCTGTTCCGGGAGAGGTACAGCTTTCCACTGTTGGAGCCACCGCATAATTATCACCATCTGCATCAAGGTACCACGTGGAAACCTCGAATACGTTGGGGTCGGTATCGTCACAATCGGTCAGGGGAAGTACGGTTTGGGTATATCCTGTTCCGGGAGAAGTACAGCTTTCAACAGTTGGTGCCACCGCATAATTATCGCCATCGGCATCCAGGTACCACGTGGAAACTTCAAATACGTTCGGG
>NZ_FZNV01000010.1 GCF_900188415.1 Maribacter sedimenticola
CTCGTCGGGCGTATCGATACCGTCGCCGTCGTCGTCAAGGTCGCGGTAGTTCACGTCCTCGGTGCCGTCCGTATCGGGAAGGTCCGTCGCAGGGTCGTCTATCTCGTCGTTCACATCGAATCCGTCGTTCACGTCAGAACCTTCATAGCCATCGTCAAGTCCGTCACCATCGGTATCGGTACCGGTATAGGACTGGTCGGGAATGCCATCATAATTAAAATCGTTGCCCTCGTTGTTGTCGGGCACCGAATCGTTGTCGCTATCGTCATCAAGATAATCGACATTGTCCGTGCCGTCCGTGTTCACGGGGTCAAGGCCCCCTATGTACGCGCTGTTGACCCCGTCGTTGGACGCATACGTGACCGAATCGTCCGCATTGGGCGCTATGTAGCCCGATGTGGTCTGTGCCTCTACGTTGTCAGGTATGCCGTCGTTATCGCTGTCTATGTCCCTAAAATCTGGCTGACTATCGTTGTCTGAATTTATTGGCGTTATACCACTAGGGGTATAAACATCATCCATACCGTTTCGGTTATTATCAACACCCCCGGGGGCCAAATAACCATCAATTGTCTGGCTTTCATTATTATCTAAAATACCATCATTATCAGAATCTATATCCCGATAATCCGGCATACCATCACCATCGGTATCAATAGTACTTAAACCGTCTTCATAAGCATCATCAATGTCATTGCAATTGGTATCACCTAACGGTCTAAGATAACCGGCGGACGTCTGAGCCTCTACTTTGTCCTTAATACCATCCGCATCAGAATCAAAATCACGATAATCCGGGAATTCATCATTATCAGAATTTATAGGGATTATCCCAAAACCGTAACTGCCTTCGTACGCATCATCCAAACCATTAGCGTTAATGTCTATATTTAAGGGTGCCACATAGCCTAAAAAGGATTGTGCCTCAACATTATCCCTAATACCATCAATATCAGAATCTATATCCAAATAATCAGGAATAGGTTTACAACTTCCTCTTATACCATCTGTATTTACCGGGGTTAAGCCCAACATGCCAGATTGCTCAAAAGCATCATCCAAACCATTACCATTATCATCCCTGTTCCATCTAACAATAAGGGTTCCGTTGCCCTGGGCTTCAATAGTATCCAAAATACCGTCATTATCCGAATCAATATCCAAATAATTGGGAATTCCATCTCCATCTTGGTCAGACGGATTGGTCAGGTAATTATTGTCCCCATCCTCATTTTGGTCTTCCACAGTATCCAAAATGCCATCATCATCCTCATCAATATCCGTATCATTGTTGGTAGTGGTATCGTTATTTTTATACATCAAAGAACCCTCCTGATTAGCCTTGCTAAATTGGATTCCGATTATAAAAAAAGAAAAACATATTAGAAATAAGTTTGAAAGTTTAAACCTAAATCCATCAATCTTCAATAATGTAGTTTTACCCATAAGTGTTTAGTGTTTTACTAATCACCATGGCAATGTAGTGTTGCGTTTCGTATAAGAAAGTGGGGCTTACTTAATAAAAACTATGCTAAGATATAGTATAATTATTTCAACACAAATAGTTTTTCCTTTATCCATCAAATACAAAAGATGAACTACTTATTAATTTGTTGAAAGTTACATTAATATCCTGTCGATACAATTAAGTACGGTATAAGTTAAGAAAAAGACTATGTAATGCGAAAATTCTTTTCACCACCCTTACTTTTTACAAAAATTCTTTTCACCCGCTTTCGCTATACTTTTTAATTTTGATTTTTGCTTTAAATTACAGGAAGATGGAGAATACAAATTAGCTTATTTTTGCACAAATATTTTACATGAGTTTTAAGCAAGAAATAGAACGAAGAAGGACTTTTGGCATAATTTCACATCCCGATGCCGGTAAAACCACATTGACCGAAAAATTGCTACTCTTTGGGGGCGCCATACAAGAAGCAGGAGCGGTAAAAAACAATAAAATAAAAAAGACCGCTACCAGTGATTTTATGGAGATAGAGCGACAAAGAGGTATCTCAGTTGCAACCTCTGTTCTAGCTTTTCTATACAAGGACAAAAAAATAAATATCCTTGACACACCTGGCCATAAGGATTTTGCAGAAGACACTTTTAGAACATTAACAGCAGTTGATAGTGTAATCGTAGTTATTGATGTTGCCAAAGGTGTGGAAGAACAAACGGTAAAATTGGTTGAAGTCTGCCGAATGAGGAAGATACCCATGCTGGTTTTCATAAATAAAATGGACCGTGAAGGACAAGATGCCTTTGACCTATTGGATGAATTAGAGCAAAAACTAGGGTTATCCGTTACACCATTAAGTTTTCCTATTGGTATGGGATATGATTTTAAAGGGATTTACAATATTTACGAAAAAAATATTAACCTATTTAGCGGGGATAGCAAAAAAAATATTGAACAGACCATTGCCTTTGATAATGTCAACAACCCAGAATTGGAAAAGATAATAGGTTCCAATGCCGCTGAAGAACTTAGGGATAATCTAGATTTGGTATGGGGCGTTTACCCAAAGTTCAACAAGGAATTATATTTAAAGGGTGATCAGCAACCTGTTTTTTTTGGTTCAGCTCTTAACAATTTTGGTGTTAGGGAACTTTTGGACTGTTTTATTCAAATAGCCCCTACACCACGTTCAAAGAATGCCGAGGAGCGTATGGTAGAAGCTAGCGAAAAGGATATGACCGGATTTGTTTTTAAGATTCATGCCAATATGGATCCAAAACACAGGGACCGTTTGGCTTTTATTAAAATAGTTTCTGGCACATTTGAACGAAATAAGCCATACCTACATGTAAGACAAGGAAAAAAATTAAAGTTTTCAAGCCCCAATGCTTTCTTTGCGGAAAAGAAAGAAATTGTGGACATTTCCTATCCTGGAGATATTGTTGGCCTGCACGACACAGGTAACTTTAAAATTGGGGACACTTTGACCGAAGGCGAAATATTGCATTATAAAGGGATACCCAGTTTTTCTCCAGAACACTTTAGGTACATCAATAATGCCGACCCCATGAAATCCAAGCAATTGTACAAAGGTATTGACCAATTGATGGACGAAGGTGTGGCACAGCTTTTTACCCTAGAATTAAATGGCCGAAAGGTAATTGGTACCGTTGGCGCCCTACAATTTGAAGTAATACAATATAGACTAGAACACGAATATGGTGCCAAATGTAGCTATGAAAATTTCAATGTTTACAAAGCTTGTTGGGTAGGAACCGAAAATAGAAAATCAGAGGAATTCAAAGAATTTGAACGTGTAAAGCAAAAATTTTTAGCAAAAGATAAAAGGGGCCAGTTGGTCTTTTTAGCAGATTCACAATTTTCGTTGCAAATGACGCAACAGAAATATCCTTCTGTGAAGCTTCACTTTGTCTCGGAATTTGATTAAATAAAAAAGCCCAATCTAAAAATATTGGGCTTTTTTTTATGCTTCTCCCGTAGGTCCAAAATTTAGAGGTATGGAAGGTTGTTCATAATCTTTTATCGTTCCATGTGCCTTTTCAAAACGTTGCACATTTTCGTTTAAAGCTTTTAAAAACTTCTTTGCATGTTGGGGGGTCAAAATTATTCTACTTTTAACCTTTGCTTTTGGCGCACCAGGCATCATACTGATAAAATCCACTACAAATTCTGAAACCGAATGATTAATAATGGCTAAATTGGAATAGATTCCTTCGGCCATCTTTTCATCCAACTCTATATTGATTTGTTTTTGATTCGGATTTTTATTCTCACTCATAGTTTTTAATTATAAAAAAAAGACCCTCAAAATAAATTTGAGGGTCTTTGATATTAAAATCTTAAGGCCTCTTTTCTGGCCATTATCTCATCATACTCTTCCTTAGATCCTACGATTATGCTATCATAGTCCCTCATTCCTGTACCTGCCGGAATCTTATGACCTACGATTACATTTTCTTTAAGACCCTCTAACGTATCTATCTTACCACTTACTGCAGCCTCGTTCAGAACTTTTGTCGTTTCTTGGAACGATGCAGCAGAGATAAATGACTTCGTCTGTAATGAAGCCCTTGTAATACCCTGCAATATTGGGGTGGCTGTTGCCGATACGGCATCCCTTGCCTCTACAATGGCTTTATCACTACGTTTAAGCAATGAATTCTCGTCCCTCAATTCCCTTGGTGTAACTATTTGACCAGGTTTCAAGTTTTCCGAATCACCGGCATCCATGACAACTTTTTTACCGAAAATATTATCATTTTCCTTAATAAAGTCATCTTTATGAATTAATTGGTTTTCCAAGAAAATTGTATCTCCCGGATCAACGATTCTTACCTTTCTCATCATTTGCCTAACGACTACCTCAAAGTGCTTGTCATTGATCTTTACACCTTGTAACCTATACACCTCTTGCACTTCGTTCACCAAGTACTGTTGTACGGCAGATGGTCCTTTTATTGCCAATATATCCTCAGGAGTAATAGAACCATCTGATAACGGCATACCTGCCCTAACATAATCATTTTCCTGAACAAGGATTTGATTAGATAGCTTCACCAAATATTTCTTTACTTCTCCCAATTTGGATTCAATGATTATCTCACGGTTACCTCTCTTGATCTTACCAAAAGAAACAACACCATCAATTTCGGACACCACCGCTGGGTTAGAAGGATTTCGTGCCTCGAACAATTCAGTTACCCTTGGTAGACCACCGGTAATATCACCTGCCTTTGCAGATTTACGTGGTATTTTAACCAAAATCTTACCTTCCTTGATCTTATCACCATCATCTACCATAATGTGGGAACCTACAGGTAGGTTATATGAACGCAAGGTTTCTCCTTTATTATCTTGAATCAATAAAGTTGGAATCAACTTTTTGTTTCGAGATTCAGAAATAACTTTCTCCTGGAAACCAGTTTGTTCATCTATTTCTACTTGATATGTAACACCTTGTTCAATATTCTCATAGGCGATCTTACCTGGGAATTCAGAAACGATTACACCGTTATATGGATCCCAAGAACAAATAACATCTCCTTTTTCAACCTTTGCACCATTTTCCACAAATAATTGTGAACCATAAGGAATATTGCTTGTACTTAAGGTTATACCAGTTTTTGCATCAACAACTTTAATTTCCGTTGTTCTTGATATTACGATTTCAGCTGGACTACCATCCGAACCTTCACCGGTTACCGTTCTTAAATCCTCAATTTCAGCAATACCCGAGAATCTTACCTCTAATTTATTGTCCTCTGAAATGTTACCTGCAATACCACCTACGTGAAACGTTCTTAGTGTAAGCTGTGTTCCTGGCTCACCAATGGATTGTGCTGCAACAACACCTACAGCTTCGCCCCTTTGTACCATTTTATTGGTAGATAGGTTTCTTCCGTAACATTGTGCACAAATTCCTTTTTCAGCCTCACATGTCAATGCCGACCTTACCTGAACTTTTTCTATAGGAGAATTCTCTATTTTCTTAACATCGCTCTCCATGATATGCTGACCAGCCTTTAAGATCAACTCTTCCGTCATTGGATTGTAAACATCATGTAATGATACACGACCCAAGATTCTTTCTCCAAGACTTTCTACTACCTCTTCATTTTTCTTAAGCGCCTGTACTTCTACACCTCTTAAGGTCTCACAATCTTCAGTATTAATAATTACATCTTGAGAAACATCTACCAGCCTTCTTGTTAGGTAACCAGCATCAGCCGTTTTAAGGGCCGTATCCGCAAGTCCTTTACGAGCACCGTGTGTTGATATAAAGTATTCAAGAATGGAAAGACCTTCCTTAAAGTTAGATAAAATTGGGTTTTCAATAATCTCACCACCACCGGCAGTAGATTTTTTAGGCTTAGCCATAAGACCACGCATACCCGTTAACTGGCGAATTTGCTCCTTAGAACCCCTTGCACCAGAATCAAGCATCATATACACAGAGTTAAACCCTTGTTGATCCTCACGAATACGTTTCATTGCCAACTCAGTTAACTGAGCATTGGTAGATGTCCAAACATCAATTACCTGATTGTAGCGTTCGTTGTTTGTTATTAGACCCATGTTATAGTTTGCCATAATGCCGTCAACTTGACCATTGGCATCTGCAATCATTTCATGTTTCTCTTTTGGTATAATAATATCCCCTAAACTAAAAGATAATCCTCCTCTAAAGGCAAAATCATACCCTAAATTCTTAATTCTATCCAAGAAATCTGCCGTTGTTGGCACATCAGTTACGGCTAAAATTCCACCGATAATATCCCTAAGGGATTTCTTGTTCAAGACATCATTGATATAACCCGCCTCTTCAGGAACTTCCATGTTGAACAATACTCTACCTACCGTTGTTGGTATTATCTTATATACCAACTCTCCTTCTTCATTAAAATCCTTGGCCCTTACCTTGATACCGGCATTCAAATCTACCTTACCTTCATTAAAGGCAATTTCAACTTCTTCAAACGAGTAAAAAGTAATTCCTTCACCTTTTACAATCAACTCAGGCGTAGATTTTCTTTCTTTGGTCATATAATATAGACCCAAGACCATATCCTGTGATGGTACCGTAATAGGAGAACCGTTGGCAGGGTTCAAAATATTATGCGAAGCCAACATCAATAATTGACATTCTAGAATAGCCTCTGGCCCTAAAGGAAGGTGAACCGCCATTTGATCCCCATCAAAATCCGCGTTAAACGCAGTACAAACCAACGGGTGCAGACGTATTGCCTTACCTTCAATTAATTTTGGCTGAAAAGCTTGAATACCTAAACGGTGCAATGTAGGAGCCCTGTTTAACATTACAGGATGCCCTTTCAGTACATTTTCTAAGATATCCCAAACTACAGGCTCTTTTTTATCTATAATTTTTTTAGCAGATTTAACTGTTTTTACAATACCTCTTTCAATCAGTTTCCTGATAACAAAAGGTTTGTAAAGTTCCGCAGCCATATCTTTAGGTAGACCACATTCAAACAACTTCATTTCCGGACCTACAACAATTACCGAACGCGCAGAGTAATCAACACGTTTACCTAAAAGGTTTTGACGGAAACGACCTTGTTTTCCTTTCAATGAGTCTGAAAGTGATTTTAAAGGTCTATTTGATTCTGTTTTAACAGCAGAAGCTTTTCTTGTGTTATCGAACAAAGAATCCACCGCTTCCTGAAGCATACGTTTTTCATTACGTAAAATTACTTCTGGAGCCTTTATTTCAACTAATCTTTTCAGACGGTTGTTACGGATAATTACCCTTCTATAAAGATCATTTAAATCTGATGTTGCAAAACGGCCACCATCCAATGGAACCAATGGACGTAATTCTGGTGGTATTACCGGAATTACCTTCATAATCATCCACTCTGGCTCGTTCTCTCTATTTTCTTGGGATTCCCTTAATGCCTCTACAACCTGTAGACGCTTTAAGGCCTCTGTTTTACGTTGTTTAGAGGTCTCCGTATTTGCTTTATGTCTTAACTCAAAAGAAAGTTCCTTTAAATTAATCCTTCCCAATAGATCAATTAAACATTCCGCCCCCATCTTAGCGATGAATTTATTAGGATCGGAATCTTCTAAATATTGATTTTCTTGAGGAATGGTATCCAAAATGTTCAAGTATTCCTCTTCTGTCAAGAAATCCATTTTCTGAATTTCCTCACCTTCAGGACCTTTGGCAATACCTGGCTGTATTACTACATAACGTTCGTAGTAAATAATCATATCCAATTTCTTGGACGGCAAACCTAAAAGGTATCCTATTTTGTTGGGTAAGGAACGAAAGTACCAAATATGTGCTACAGGAACTACTAGGTTAATATGACCTACACGATCCCTACGAACCTTTTTTTCCGTTACCTCCACACCACAACGATCACATACAATACCGCGGTAGCGAATACGCTTATATTTTCCACAAGCACATTCATAATCCTTTACAGGGCCAAAAATACGCTCACAAAACAAACCATCACGTTCTGGTTTGTGCGTTCTATAATTAATTGTTTCAGGCTTTAAAACCTCACCTCTAGATTCTGCCAAAATTGATTCTGGCGATGCTAAACCTATTGAAATTTTATCGAACCTTTTTACTGGGTTATTATCTTTTATTCTTGCCATAATAGCGTGCTGATAATGTTTTAATTTTTTTTACTTATAGTCTACAATAGTAACTATTGAACTACTCCTCAAGTCTAATATCCAAACCTAATCCCTTAAGTTCGTGCATTAAAACGTTGAAAGATTCTGGTAAACCAGGTTCAGGCATTGTTTCGCCCTTAACAATAGATTCATAGGTCTTAGCTCTTCCGATTACATCATCGGACTTAACCGTTAAAATCTCACGTAAGGTTGCGGATGCACCGTAGGCCTCAAGTGCCCAAACTTCCATCTCACCAAAACGCTGACCACCAAATTGAGCTTTACCACCCAATGGCTGTTGCGTAATCAAAGAGTATGGTCCAATAGATCTAGCGTGCATCTTATCATCTACCATATGTCCTAGTTTCAACATATAGATAACACCCACGGTGGCCGGTTGATCAAAACGTTGACCAGTTCCTCCATCATACAAATATGTATGTCCAAATCTTGGAATTCCCGCTTCATCCGTATAAGCATTGATTTCGTCCAATGTGGCACCGTCAAAAATTGGAGTGGCAAATTTCTTACCTAATTTAAGGCCAGCCCATCCCAATACAGTTTCATAAATCTGCCCAATGTTCATACGAGATGGTACACCTAATGGGTTCAATACGATATCTACGGGAGTTCCATCTTCTAGGAACGGCATATCCTCATGACGCACAATCCTGGAAACAATACCTTTGTTACCGTGTCTACCCGCCATTTTATCACCAACTTTTAGTTTACGTTTTTTAGCTACATAAACCTTGGCAAGCTTCATTATACCCGCTGGTAATTCATCCCCAACAGAAATGGTAAACTTATCCCTTCTCAAGTTACCTTGTAAGTCGTTAAGCTTAATCTTATAATTATGAAGCAAATCTGCTACCAATGCATTTGTTTCATTATCCGTAGTCCAACTTCCACCCACTAAATGAGCAAAATCATCCACAGAATTCAACATTTTCATGGTATACTTCTTACCCTTAGGCAAAACTTCTTCCCCTAAATCATTAAGTACTCCTTGTGAAGTTTTACCATTTACTATCGTAAATAATTTCTCAACAAGAACATCTTTTAATTCTTGGAACTTTACTTCATATTCCAATTCCAATTTAGAAAGCTCTTCCTTATCTTCTGAACGTTTTCTCTTATCCTTTACGGATCTAGAGAACAATTTCTTTTCAATTACGACCCCTCTTAATGAAGGCGACGCTTTTAAAGAAGCATCTTTTACATCACCAGCCTTGTCTCCAAAAATGGCACGTAACAATTTTTCTTCAGGTGTTGGATCAGACTCCCCTTTAGGAGTAATCTTACCAATTAGAATATCACCGGGCTTAACTTCAGCACCTATTCTAATCATACCATTCTCATCCAAGTCTTTAGTAGCCTCTTCAGATACATTAGGAATATCATGTGTAAGCTCTTCCGCCCCTAATTTGGTATCCCTAACTTCCAAAGAATATTCATCAACATGGATAGAGGTAAAAATATCTTCACGTACAACCTTCTCCGAAATAACGATCGCATCCTCAAAGTTATATCCTTTCCAAGGCATAAATGCCACGGTCAAGTTTCTTCCCAAGGCCAACTCACCTTTTTCGGTTGCATAACCCTCACATAATACCTGTCCTTTTTTAACCCTATCCCCTTTTTGAACAATTGGCTTTAGGTTAATATTGGTTCCTTGGTTGGTTTTTCTAAACTTCACCAAGAAATAGGTTTTCTCGTCTTCGTCGAAACTTATTAATCTTTCGTTATCAGTCCTATCGTATTTGATGGTAATTTTCTGAGAATCAACATATTCAATAACACCATCGCCTTCCGCATTGATCAACACCCTAGAATCTGACGCTACCTGTCTTTCAAGACCTGTTCCCACGATTGGAGACTGTGGCTTCAACAATGGTACCGCCTGGCGCATCATGTTAGAGCCCATCAATGCCCTGTTCGCATCATCATGTTCCAAAAATGGAATCAATGAAGCAGAAATAGAAGCAATTTGGTTTGGTGCAACATCCGTATATTGAATATCAGATGGATCTACTACAGGGAAATCTCCTTCTTCCCTTGCAATCACCTTATCCACACTTATCTTACCGTCATCATCCATAGGAATGTTTGCCTGAGCAATTTTCATTCCTTCTTCTTCCTCTGCACTTAAATATGCATAGTTTTTATAATCCACCACAGCGTCCGTCACCTTTCTATAAGGCGTTTCCAAGAAGCCCATAGGATTCACTTTCGCAAAAACAGAAAGTGAAGATATAAGTCCAATGTTTGGACCTTCTGGAGTTTCTATAGGACAAAGACGACCATAGTGTGTATAGTGAACATCACGAACCTCAAATCCTGCACGTTCTCTTGAAAGACCGCCTGGACCTAAAGCCGATAATCTTCTCTTGTGCGTAATCTCAGCAAGTGGATTTGTTTGATCCATAAACTGCGATAACTGGTTAGTACCAAAGAATGAATTGATAACCGAAGACAGTGTCTTGGCATTAATCAAATCTATAGGTGTAAACACTTCATTATCACGAACGTTCATACGCTCACGTATTGTTCTGGCCATACGGGCAAGACCAACACCGAACTGAGATGACAATTGCTCCCCTACAGTTCTTACACGACGGTTAGAAAGGTGGTCAATATCATCGATCTCTGCTTTTGAGTTAATTAACTCAATTAAATATTTAATGATTGTTATGATATCTTCCTTTGTCAAGACCTGCTTGTCCATTCCAATATCCAACTGTAACTTCTTGTTCATTCTGTAACGACCAACCTCACCTAGGTTATAGCGTTGGTCAGAAAAGAACAATTTATCAATTATACCACGTGCAGTTTCCTCATCTGGCGGTTCTGCATTACGTAATTGACGATAGATGTGCTCAACAGCTTCCTTTTCAGAATTTGTTGGATCCTTTTGTAACGTATTATGGATAATGGCGTAATCTGATTGCGCATTATTCTCCTTATGTAACAAAATAGTCTTAACATCTGCATCGATTATTTCTGCAATATGCTCTTTTTCCAAAATAGTATCACGGTCCAATACTATTTCATTACGTTCTATTGAGACAACTTCACCTGTATCCTCATCAACAAAATCTTCATGCCAGGTATTCAATACCCTAGCCGCCAATTTACGTCCCAATACTTTTTTAAGCCCGGCATTAGAGACCTTTACTTCTTCTGAAAGGTCAAAAATTTCTAAAATATCCTTATCACGTTCAAAACCAATAGCCCTGAACAAGGTAGTAACCGGTAATTTTTTCTTTCTATCGATATAAGCATACATTACGCCATTGATATCGGTAGCAAATTCTATCCATGACCCTTTAAAAGGAATTACCCTGGCAGAATATAATTTAGTTCCATTTGCATGAAAAGACTGGCCAAAGAAAACCCCTGGTGATCTATGTAACTGAGAAACCACAACTCTCTCTGCGCCATTGATAACAAAAGTTCCACTTGGTGTCATATAAGGTATAGTACCCAAATACACATCTTGTACGATAGTCTCAAAGTCTTCATGTTCCGGATCGGTACAATACAATTTTAAACGTGCCTTTAAGGGAACGCTATATGTAAGACCTCTCTCAATACATTCTTGAATAGAATATCGGGGTGGATCAATAAAATAATCTAAAAACTCCAATACAAACTGATTTCTAGTATCAGTTATTGGAAAATTCTCCATGAAGGTATTGTATAAACCTTCATTACCTCTTTCATCTGATTTAGTCTCAAGTTGAAAAAAGTCTTGAAAAGATTTAATCTGAATATCCAAGAAATCCGGATAATCCGGTGTATTTCTTGCGGAAGCAAAGCTTATTCTTTCAGTCTGATTTGTGAACATCTACGGACAGTGTTTTGATCGTGAGTACTAAAGGGGTAGTATACTTCTTAATATACCTAAATCTATAAAATGGCTTAGGTCTAACCGCAAAAAGCGAAAAGACCTAAACCAAAAGTAATATGGTTGTTGCTATTATTTAAGCTCAACTTCTGCTCCAGCTTCTTCCAATGATTTTTTGATACCTTCTGCTTCATCTTTAGAAACAGCTTCCTTAACAGCTTTTGGTGCGCTGTCAACAATATCCTTAGCATCTTTCAAACCTAAACCAGTCAATTCCTTAACCAATTTAACTACTGCTAACTTAGAAGCACCTGGTGCTTTCAAGATAACATCGAATTCTGTTTGAGCTTCACCAGCATCACCACCTTCAGCAGCACCACCACCAGCGGCAACCGCTACAGCTGCAGCTGCAGGCTCAATACCGTATTCTTCTTTTAATATATCAGCTAACTCGTTTACTTCTTTTACCGTAAGGTTAACCAATTGTTCTGCGAAATCTTTTAAATCTGCCATTTTCTATCGTTTAATAAAATTTTAAAATATACTTAGTTTATAGTGCGTACTTATTTTTCAGATAATGTCTTAAGAATACCGGCAAGTTTACCACCGCCAGATTTAAGTCCAGAAATAACATTCTTGGCCGGAGATTGTAACAATCCGATTATTTCACCAATCATTTCTTCCTTAGACTTAATGCTAACCAAAGCATCTAAGTTTTCATCACCTATATATATTGCTTCTTCAACAAAAGCTCCTTTTAATAAAGGCTTTTCAGATTTTTTTCTGAAGTTCTTTATCAATTTAGCTGGAGCATTGGCTACATCAGAAAACATCAAAGAGGTATTTCCCTTTAATACTTCCGGCAATTCGCCAAATTCTTTGTCTGAAGCTTCCATTGCTTTTGCAAGCAAGGTATTTTTAACAACTGCCAGTTTAATGTTCGCCTTAAAAGCAGCTCTTCTTAAATCTGAAGTTACACCGGCATTTAAACCGGATATATCTGCTAAATAAATACTGGAACTATTAGCCAACTGCGCAGTCAAATCTTCTATAACCGTTGCTTTTTCTTCTCTTGTCATACTATTAATTTTTAACTAGCAGTTCGTTATACTGACTTTGGGTCTAATTGCAAACTTGGGCTCATTGTACTTGACATGAAAACAGTTTTCATATATACACCCTTTGCAGCAGTTGGTTTCATCTTATTCAATGTATCCAACAACTCTTTTGCGTTATCCACCAATTTATCCGCTGAGAAAGACGCTTTACCTATCGCAGCATGTACAATACCTGTTTTATCGACCTTAAAATCGATTTTACCAGCTTTTACTTCAGATACAGCCTTGGCCACATCCATTGTTACGGTACCCGTCTTTGGATTCGGCATTAAACCTCTTGGTCCTAAAACACGACCTAAAGGACCTAATTTACCCATAACGCTTGGCATTGTGATGATAACATCGACATCTGTCCAACCGCCTTTTATTTTTTCCAAATACTCATCTAACCCAACATAATCAGCGCCTGCTTCTTGAGCTTCAGCTTCCTTGTCCGGCGTTACCAAAGCCAAAACCTTAACGTCCTTACCGGTTCCATGTGGCAATGTTACCACACCACGTACCATTTGATTAGCTTTTCTTGGATCAACACCCAAACGAACCGCCAAATCAACTGAGGCATCAAATTTTGTATTGGTTATCTCTTTAATTAAAGCAGAAGCCTCTACCAAAGAATATAATTTATCCTTTTCTATCTTAGAGTGCGCTTCTTTTTGCTTCTTAGTTAACTTTGCCATTTAATTGCTTTTAAGATTTTAAAAAGGTTTTTTACCTGATACCTTCATACCCATAGACCTAGCAGTACCAGCTATCATACTCATAGCCGATTCCACGGTAAATGCGTTAAGGTCAACCATTTTATCATCGGCTATTACCTTGATTTGGTCCCAAGTTACACTCCCTAATTTTACTCTGTTAGGTTCGCCAGATCCTTTTTTAATCTTAGCCGCTTCCAATAGCTGAACTGCCGCTGGTGGTGTTTTTACAACAAAGTCGAAAGACTTATCCTTGTAAACGGTGATAACAACTGGTAATACCTTACCTGGTTTATCCTGCGTACGAGCGTTGAACTGCTTACAGAATTCCATAATGTTAACACCGGCAGCACCTAAGGCGGGTCCAACCGGTGGCGATGGATTCGCTGCACCTCCCCTAACTTGTAGTTTAACTACTTTACCTACTTCTTTTGCCATTGTTTAAAATTAAATTGAAAGTGTGTTTACGGAAGCAACACTACTTTAATTATGTATGTAACACTTAATATTATACTTTTTCAACTTGCATATAACTTAACTCTAATGGTGTTTTTCTTCCGAAAATCTTAACCATTACCTCAAGCTTGCGTTTTTCTTCGTTTATCTTTTCGACCGTACCGTTGAATCCATTGAACGGACCATCTATTACCTTTACGGTCTCCCCAAATACAAATGGTATGGCAACACTATCGGTATTAACCGCCAGCTCATCTACCTTACCAAGCATTCTATTAACTTCATTCTTTCTTAAAGGAACAGGATCTCCGCCTTTTGTTTCCCCTAAAAATCCAATAACATTAGTGATAGAACGAATAATATGAACCATTTCTCCTCCCAAATTGGCTTTAATCATAATATAACCAGGGAAATAAACACGTTCCTTATTAATTTTTTTACCGTTCCTGATTTGAACTACTTTCTCTGTAGGAACAAGTACATCCTCTAAATAATCAGAAAAACCGTGACGTTCAACTTCGCTTTCAATATAGCCTTTGATTTTATTCTCTTGACCACTGACCGCCCTTACAACGTACCATTTCTTTTCCAATACTTCTGACATAGGTCCTCTTAGTTTAAAACAGTGTTGAAATATAACTTGATCACCTTACTGAAGACCGTATCTACACCCCAAGTAGCCAAAGCAAATAGGATAGAAAACACCGCTACAACAACCATTAAATTTGATGATTCTGCACGTGAGGGAAGAGTAACATTATTCCTTAACTCTTCAACGGATTCTTTTATATATGTGAACATCTAATTCTGTTTTACAATTTCAACTAATGAGATTTCAACCTCTATACTCTTGCGCACGGGAGGAGAGACTCGAACTCCCGACACCTGGTTTTGGAGACCAGTGCTCTACCAACTGAGCTACACCCGTAAAAAATGGCGAATCAAATAATTCACCTATTCTTTTATTTGCATGTAAAGGTGTCCCGCATGAGCAGGACACCCTTATATACAATACTCTTTAGATTGAATTAATCTATAATCTTAGTTACCTGACCAGCACCTACAGTTCTACCACCTTCACGGATAGCGAAACGTAAACCTACGCTCAATGCGATTGGCTGAATCAACTCAACAGTAATAGTAAGGTTATCACCAGGCATTACCATTTCTACTCCTGCAGGAAGTGCAATGTTACCAGTAACATCCGTTGTTCTTACATAAAACTGTGGACGGTAGTTATTATGGAATGGCGTATGACGACCACCTTCTTCTTTTTTCAATACATAGACCTCAGCTTCAAACTTAGCATGTGGCTTAACAGAACCTGGCTTACAGATTACCATACCACGGCTAATTTGAGATTTTTCAATACCTCTCAACAAGATACCTACGTTATCACCAGCTTCACCTCTATCCAATATTTTACGGAACATCTCAACCCCAGTAATAGTAGAGTTCAATTTCTCCGCACCCATACCAATGATCTCAACTGGATCACCAGTGTTTGCAATACCAGTTTCTATACGACCAGTTGCAACAGTACCACGACCAGTAATCGTAAATACATCCTCAACAGGCATTAAGAAATCCTTATCAACATCCCTAGCAGGAAGCTCGATCCAGCTATCAACAGCATCCATCAATTCCATTACCGTATCAACCCATTTTTGCTCACCGTTCAATGCACCTAATGCAGATCCAGCGATTACAGGTCCATTATCACCATCATACTCATAGAAAGAAAGCAATTCCCTTACTTCCATTTCAACAAGCTCGATCAACTCCTCATCATCCACCATATCCACTTTGTTCATGAAAACAACGATTCTAGGAATACCAACCTGGCGACCTAAAAGGATGTGCTCACGAGTTTGTGGCATTGGACCATCTGTAGCGGCAACAACTAAAATAGCACCATCCATTTGAGCAGCACCGGTAACCATGTTCTTTACGTAATCCGCGTGACCAGGACAGTCAACGTGAGCGTAGTGACGGTTAGCTGTAGAATACTCTACGTGTGAAGTGTTAATAGTAATACCTCTTTCTTTTTCTTCAGGAGCGTTATCGATAGAATCGAAACTTCTCAGTTCAGAAAGACCTGCGTTTGCCAATACAGTAGTAATAGCAGCAGTTAATGTAGTTTTACCGTGATCCACGTGTCCAATAGTACCTATATTTAAGTGCGGTTTGGAACGATCGAAAGTTTCCTTTGCCATGTTTAATGAATTTTAATCTTAGTTTATATTAGTGTACAAATTTATACCTTAATTGAGCCAATGACGAGAATTGAACTCGTGACCTCTTCCTTACCAAGGAAACGCTCTACCCCTGAGCTACACCGGCGTAAAGTGTCGAATCTATTTACAAAACAGACTCCTGCCTTCGCAGGGACGACATTTCTGTCTAATTATTGAGCGGGAGACCGGGTTCGAACCGGCGACATTCAGCTTGGAAGGCTGACGCTCTACCAACTGAGCTACTCCCGCTTATAACATTACAAAATTTCAATAAAATTACTTTAAAAATAGTTTTGTGGGGAGAGCAGGATTCGAACCTGCGAAGACGTAGTCAGCAGATTTACAGTCTGCCCTCGTTGGCCGCTTGAGTATCTCCCCTCAAACTAATATTTTAAAGAACTTCAGAGCCGATGGAGGGACTCGAACCCACGACCTGCTGATTACAAATCAGCTGCTCTAGCCAGCTGAGCTACATCGGCTTATTTACGACTTTTATCGCCATAAAAAAGCCCGCTATTTCTAACGGACTGCAAATGTATAGTATTTTTTGTTTATTCAAAACAAATTTTAAAAAATTTTTATCATGCCTGCACTCTTAATTTTTCCTTTTGTTTTATTAGCCTTCTTTCCAACGAATTACACGCAGAGTCTACAGCTTCCTCAAATGATTTACATTGCTTTTTTACAACGAATTTATCCTTAGGTACGTTTATTTTTATCTCGACTATCTTATTTACTTTAGAACTCGTATTTTCCACCTTCATGTAGACGTCCGAACTAATGACCTTTGAATAAAAGGTTTCTACCTTGTTAAGCCTGTTCTGCAAAAAATCTATCAACTTACGATCTGCATTAAAATTTACCGATTGTGTATTTACTTTCATACTCAGAAAATTTATGGCCAAGAAAAATGTTGGCCTGATTAGACGATTATTACTTGTTACCCCTTGGGTGCGCTTTTGCATGAACTTTTTTTAATTCTGCAATACTATTATGTGTGTATACCTGGGTAGACGCCAAGCTAGTGTGCCCCAACAATTCTTTGACCGAATTTAAATCCGCACCTTTATTCAAAAGATGGGTGGCAAAGGTGTGCCTTAAAATATGCGGGCTGGTCTTCACCTTGCTTGACACCATTCTAAAATACTTGTTTATTACTCTATAAACAAGTGTTTCATATAATTTATTGCCAGATGCCGTCAGAAAGATAAAATTGGAATCATTTATCTGTTCAAGCCTTAGGCGCTTATTTAAATAGCCGATAATCATTTGCTCAGTTTCCTGCAGCATTGGGATCAATCTTTCCTTATTTCTTTTACCCAATACCTTAATGGTTTTGGCATCAAAATCAATATCCGATACTTTTAACCCAATAAGTTCCGCCCTACGCATACCGGTCGTATACAGAATATGTATTAACAATTGATCTCTACACCCTTCAAAAGTATCAGTAAATTCAATGGCGGAAAGTACATCCCTCATCTCCAGTTCAGAAAACGGCACCTCTATTTTCTTGGATGTTTTCAACGCCCTATGCTTTATTAAAGGACTAACATTAATGACCTCTGTTTTTTGCAAAAATTTATAATACGCCCTTAGCGATGAAATTTTTCTGTTAATGGACCTATTGTTGATCTTTAGCTCTGATAACCTAACTATCCAACTTCGCACAAGAGCATATTCAATATGATCTATGTCCTCAACCCCAAACGCCGCCGTAACAAACTCACAGAACGACATTATATCACTTTCATAAGCCTTTACGGTATGATCGGAATAATTCTTTTCCAATAATAGATATGAAGTAAATTCAGCTATAAACATTACTTAAAGGTATCAAAAGAATTAAGTTAGTTAAGATTTGCGCAAAAAAAATCCCGCATAAAGCGGGATTTTCTATATTAAAAAAACAAAGTTTAGATTTCTTCTTGATCTCTAAGACCTTGAATATATTCTGCTTTTTGGATTTGAGCTCTACGAACTACAGATGGCTTATTGAACTGTTGACGCTTTCGTAACTGTCTCATTGTACCTGTTTTATCAAACTTTCGCTTAAAGCGCTTTAAAGCTCTATCTATGTTTTCTCCTTCTTTTACTGGTATTATTAACATGGGCTAAACCTCCTCTCTTTATGATTAAGGGTGCAAATATAAGAACTAAATTCATTTTAGCAACCTATTATCAAATTTTTAAAAATTATTTATCTATTGCTGAACAGTAGCAGGTCTGTACTCCTTTTTATCAATAACCATCTTGGCAATTATCTCCCTAAGTATTTCAGAGGTTCCACCTCCAATTGGACCCAACCTGCTATCCCTAAAGTTTCTGGCCATAGGATAATCCTCTATATACCCATATCCACCCAAAAACTGCAAACATTCATACGCCACCTCATCTGCTACCTTCGTTGATTTTAATTTTGAAATGGTGGCTTCCTTTACCACATACTGTCCTTTGTCCAAGCGATAAGCTACAGAATAATTATACTCCTTGCACATATCTATATCCGCATACATATCCGCAACCCTGTGCCTTAATGCTTGAAATTGGTCGATCGTCTTGCCAAAAGCCTCTCGCTCCGACATATATTGTAGTGCATATTCCAAAAAATATTCCGATCTGGCATGTGCATTGACGCCCATGATCAACCGCTCAAGGGAAAAATGCTCCATGATATAGGAAAAGCCCATATTTTCTTCACCCATAAGGTTCTCCACAGGTATCATGACATTATCGAACGCCAGTTCTGCCGTATCCGATGCTCTCCAACCCAATTTATTCAACTTGTTGGCCGTTACCCCTTTACTCTGCCGGTCTACCACAAAAATACTTATGCCCTTATTACCCAACTCAGGTGCCGTCTTGGCGGCAACGATCATATAATCCGCATACACGCCATTGGTTATAAAGGTTTTTGAACCATTTAATATATAATGGTCCCCTTTACGAACTGCCGTGGTACGCATTCCTGCAACATCACTTCCACCAAAAGGCTCAGAAACACAAAGACACCCAACCTTATCACCATCCACACTAGGTCGTAGATACTTTTCCTTAACAAAAGAATCGCCTTCCTTGTTCAAATGGGTCATTGCCAAATATGCATGGGCCCAAATTGCCGCAGCAAAACCTCCGGAATTCACCTTTTGCAATTCTTCCAATAAAATTACAGTATAGAACAAATCAAGACCCAGACCACCATCTTCCTCCGGTGTGGCAAGTCCAAAATATCCCATATCACCAAATTTCTTCCATATGAACCTTTCAATAGTTCCATTGGCCTCCCATTTATCTATATGCGGAACAACTTCTTTCTGTAAAAATTCTTTTAAGCTTTCCCGAAAAAGTTGATGCTCTTCCGTGAAGTACATACTTTGCATAGCGTTTTTTTTAGAGCGACAAATATAAACCAATTCTCTCAATTCGTTCCGATGGAAATCCTTCAATTTTTAACAATTCGTTCAAAGAATTAATACTTCCGTTGAGATTACGATAATTTACAATACGCTGGGCCACCACTTTTTGAATATATATCAATTTTGATAGTTCTTCAACCGTGGCCGTATTTACATTAATTTTTTCAACTTTTGGCTTGGATAGGACCTTGAACCGCTTAAGCGTTTTCTCCACAACCTCATCTTCAAGTCCATATACATCAAACAATTGTTCATCTACTAAAAAACCTCCTAGTCTATCCCTGAATTTTATAATTCTAGTAGACAATTTTTCCCCAACTCCGTTTATTGTTTGCAATTGTTCTGCCGTCACTTCATTAATATCTAGAACAGGAATTGATTTTGAATAGTTTTTATGTTCGTTACCAAATTGATTACTTTCAACAGCACCGATCTTAGACTTGGTTACCCATTCTGGAAAATTAAAATTTGGCGAAATAGCTTTTAAGAGTGAATCTGATATTAACGTGACTTTTTGGAACTCTTCTGCAGAATTCACAAATTTACCCGTGTTCCTAAACTCATGTAACCTATCTATTTCCTCAACGGACATGCCCAAACTATATCCTTTATAGTCCGAAATAAAATTTGGATTGAACTTATAGATAATTTTGTCTTTCTTTTCCGCCAATACCTGTTTAAGCGAATCTATGCGTTGCTGCTCAGTAAAATTGCTTTTTAGGGGATAACCATCCCTAATATAATTGTGGTTTAAATAAAAAAAGATTTGAACCAACACAAGGAACAACAGCAAAAAGAAAATCCCACTACGTTCTTGTTTAGTGAACTTAAAGTGGGATTTTAATTTTTTCAAAAGGTACGGTAATTAATATACTTTTTTAATTGCCGTTAAATATCGCTCAAAACTCTTTTTTACTTTAGGAAAAAGTATGAGCAGACCTATCATGTTAGGGAACACCAATGCCAAAATCATAGCATCCGAGAATTTTATTACCGCATCTAACGTTGCGGCGGCTCCTATTACTACAAACATTAAAAACAATACTTTGTAAATAATATCTGCGGTCTTTCCACGACCAAATAAATATTTCCATGATTGAAGACCATAATAAGACCAAGAAATCATTGTAGAAAAGGCAAATAGGATTATGGCTATTGTTAGGACATATCTAAATCCAGGAATTACGGAATCATACGCCATAGAGGTTAAATCCACCCCACCTACATAATCACCTGTTTCACTCAACATTACCGTACTACCAATACCGTTACCGTACTCAAAGGCACCGGCATCCATATTAAAGAAAATTATCACCAATGCTGTCATGGTACAAATGACCACCGTATCAATAAATGGTTCAAGTAGTGCTACAATACCCTCACTTGCAGGATACCTGGTTTTAACGGCAGAATGCGCTATCGCCGCAGAACCTGCACCCGCTTCATTGGAAAAGGCCGCACGTTGGAAACCAACAATTATAACACCTATGATACCCCCAATAGCAGCATCAGGAGAAAAAGCTCCGGAAAAAATCATTCCAAAAGCATCACCTATATATTTTATGTTGGCAAATATGATCACCAAAGACGCCAATACATAGATACCTGCCATAAAAGGCACGATTTTTTCTGTAACACTGGCTATCTTTTTAATACCTCCAATAATTACTACGCCTACCAAAATAGCAAGTATTAAACCAATAATTACACCTGTGGCACCACCTTCCAAATTGAGCATTGAGGTCAATTGTACAGCTGCCTGGTTAGATTGAAAAGCGTTACCTCCACCAAATGAAGCACCAACGCAAAGTACTGCGAATACGCCAGCAAGAATTTTACCTAATACTTTTAAGTTACTTTCACTTAATCCCCTGGACAAATAATACATTGGCCCACCATATACTGTACCATCTGGACCAACGTCCCTATACTTGACACCAAGGGTACATTCTACGAATTTTGTCGACATTCCTATTAGACCACATACAATCATCCAGAATGTTGCACCAGGTCCTCCTAGGGCAATGGCGACCGCCACACCTGCAATATTCCCTAAACCTACGGTACCCGAAACCGCAGTGGCCAAGGCTTGAAAATGACTAACTTCACCTTCTTCACTTTCATCACGTATGGTATCTGGGATATCACCGTCTTCGGTCATGTGCATTTGAACTTTTTCAAGACCGTATTTTTCTATCTCCTCATATTTTCCACGTACTACATTGATTGCCAAAGGAAATTTACTTATACCTGGAAATTTGAAATAAATCGTAAAAAAAGTTGCTCCTGCAATCAATAGAATTAAAACTATGGGAATATCAAAACCTGCAATGGGAACGGATGTTAACACCGTAGCCTCCCACCATATTGCAAATGGCATAAAAGCGTCGTTCACTTTTTCATCAAGACCTTTTTCCTGTGCAAAGGTCAATGTTGGTATTAAAAATGATAAAATGATCAGAAGTCTATACTTCATAGTTTTCAAATTAGTTATTGAATTTAGTTAGTTAATCTAGCAATATCTTAAAAATTATGGATGCAATCAAATTTATACGACATAAAGATTTTTATTCTATATGAAACATTTTGTTCAATTTTTTAATTTGTTCCGGTCTGCCCAACACTATAATCTTGCTCTTTGGCTGTAATTTTAAATCTGCCTCAGGATTTATGGTATAATCCCCATCAGGTGAAATATACCCAATAATTGTGCACCCTGTCTTTTTTCTAAGATCTAGATCCCTAAGCGAATTACAATCTATTTGATCCGCAAAATCCTCAATGGCCACTTCTTCCAAATTAGTGGTGTTCTCACCCTCCATAGATAATTTATCCATAAACGTTATTAAATCTGGCATAACAACCAAGGAGGCCATATGGTCACCTCCTATTTTATCTGGCATTATTACTTTATCCGCACCCGCCAAAAACAACTTTTTTTGCGATGTCACCAATGATGCCCTACTAATGATAAAAAGATTTTTCTTTAACTGCCTTGCAGACAATACAACAAAAAGATTGGCCGCATCATCCGGTAGTGTAGCTATAAGGTATTGTGCCCTTTGAATACCTGCGGTCATTAGTACTTCATCATCATTGGCATCACCCTCAATAAAAAGAACCTCATCCTCATAACGTTCAATAACTTCCTTGTCCCTTTCTATAACGACAAAGGGTCTTTTATACGCCTTTAACCTCTCCGCCGCTTGCATACCGTTTCTCCCAAAACCACACACTACTACATGTTGATTTAAATTTTCAATAATATTCTTCATCTTCTTCTTTTTTAATAATTGCAAGGAATTTCTTCCCAACATATACTCCGTAATCACGGATATGGCATAACCAAATATGAAAACGCTGGTCACAATTAAAATAACCGTAAAAATCTTACCGTCCGCACCCATTGGCCTAACCTCGGAAAAACCAACCGTTGTTACGGTAATAATGGTCATGTAAAATGCATCTACCCAAGAATAATCAGATATAAATCTATAGCCAATTACCCCAAACGCCAATACCAAAAGCATTAACGCCAACGCCAAATATATCCTAGACTTGAACAGGTGTATCATATTTTACAAATCAAAAACGGAATTTCTTTTGGTATAGATGAGATCTTTTATCCTAAGCCAAAATGCCAGAAAAAGATAGAGGGCAAAGCCAAAGCCAACTGTGACAAATGTTAGGTATATAAAGGATGTCCTTACCACCCTAGCTCTTATACCTAATCTTTCGGCAATTCTACCGCACACTTCAAAACCTCTTTTTTGTAGATAATGCAATAAATTATAAAATAATTTCATGGAGTATAAAATTAGACTTTTATATTCATTAATTGGGCACCTATAGCACAATCCAAACATTTGCCGGTTTTACAATATGCATTGTAGAGTTGAAGATAAGCTTGGGACGATTTTGCATTTGTAATCTGTCCCCCAATGTCCCTATATCTTTCAATAATACTGTTTTGTTCACTTTTAAAAGTACCCATCAATTGAAATAATGCATCATTATTTGTTTGACCAATATATTGTTGATAGCTAAATTTTAAAGGAATTACCGTATTTATCATAATAAGCTGAACAAAAGAATCTGTAATATGCTTAATTTTCCTATTGGATTCTTTTTCAAACGTGTAATGGGTATTCCAATAGTCACTTGTACCCAAATTCACAAGATCAGATGCATCTACATCTTTCCTATCTATTAAATTTTGAAACAAATTATTATTGGTAGCATAAATTTTGGAAAACTGTGCGAGTCTTATGGTAGGAAAGTTAAGTGGCCTTAATTTAAAAAATTTTGGTTTGGTCAGAGGCTGAACTAAATGGTATTTGGACTTTAAATATTGATATTCTTTAAATAACCGATTATAGTAACTATCTAGCCCCGGTTCCTGTTCTAACAACCCTGCCTGCCCCATGAGCAAACTTTCCATTACCAAAGGTTGCCCAAATAACTTTCTGACTATAGAATAGCGTATAGATTTACCAATGGCCAAAAATGCATCTGCATTTATTTTGGAACCAAAATTTTTTAAAAGCATCAAGAACAGAACATATTCCCAATCATTGTCTGTAAATTTCAACAATTCATTAATTACCCCAGACTTGCCCTGTAAACGTTCTATGAACAGACGGTCAAGCCAATTTTCCTTTATAAACGTATCAACTTGCTTAAACTCATTCTCGCAATTTATAAATTTATAATTCTTAGTATTGAATAGTTGCTTGTACGTTTCAAGCAATGCTACAGAAATATATTCCTGCAAGGATAAGGTGGGTATTTGAGTACCATCTTTTCTATATACTGAAACATCGTCTTTCCAAACCACATGAAGAATGACATTGTCGTAACCTGCATCTAATTGGTGGTTATGTGCAAACCAATCTGAAGATTTTATATGGATTTCTACGTTGCCGGCCCATAGTTGACCGTCCAGTTCTATTTGGGCATTAAAAAAATCCGGACCGCTTAGTTGGTTGTGTAATCCAGAACTCTTTACCTGAATAGATTTACCACATGTGGACTGCAGACCGTTTAAAGGATATTTTTTGTATTTCCATAAATAATGCAGTAAATCCTCTTTCATTTCCTAAAAATAAAAAACCCGCCGTAAAGCGGGTTAAATTATTATAAGAAATTATTATTCTGTCTCACCTTCCCAATTCATAAAACCTCCTTGAAGGTTATACGCATTCTCAATTCCTAAACTATTCATGATGGAACACGCTTGTCCGCTTCTGTTACCGGACCTACAATACACATAATAATTTTTGGACTTGTCCAATTTCTGTAATTCCTCAACGAACTCCTGTCCTTTATATATATCAAGATTAATTGAATTGGGAATTACACCGTCTTCCAATTCTTCTTCTGTTCTAACATCAAGTATAACTGCATTGGGATCGTTTTCCAATTGCTCTTCCCAATCTTGTTGTGATAAATCTGCCATAGTAATTAATTATAGGGTAAAAATAATCGATTTTTATGAAAATCATACCCTACTGAAAATTTAACAAAAAATTAATCGCAATAAAAACAAACTACATAAAAATCTAATTACATTTGTATATACAAATATTGTATTGACATGAATGTAGAGGAAATTATTAAGACCAAAACAAACATACCATTACCCAAGCGCACAATTATTCATTTATCATTGGTCGTGAACAAGATTGATGAAATAATTGCTACCGCACTTAAACCTTATGAAATTTCTATTCAACAATATAATGTACTAAGTATTCTAAGAGGTCAGAAAGGAAATCCTGCAAATTTATCTACCATTAACGAACGCATGGTAACAAAAATGAGCAATACCACTAGGCTTGTAGATAAATTGATTATGAAAGGTTTTGTAAAGCGCCGTGTGTGCAAGGAGAATAGAAGAAAGGTTGAAATTTTAATTACGGAAACAGGATTAAACATCCTTACGGAAATTGATGGTATACTTTTTGAAACTGAAAAACGTATTCTAGAAAATTTCAACGAAAATGATTTAAATGAGTTTAATATTTTACTTGATAAATTTTAATTACTAAACATGAAAAACGTTCTAGATAAGCTTAATTGGCGATATGCCACCAAAATGTTCGATGCTTCCAAAAAGGTATCTGAAGAAGATTTAAACATACTATTAGATGCGGCAAGACTTACTGCCTCATCATATGGGTTGCAACCCTATCATTTTTATGTTATAGAGGACAAGGATGTTAGGTCCAAATTAAGAAAAGCCTCATATGATCAGCCACAAATAACAGATGCATCGCACCTTTTGGTATTAGCAAATAAACCTACCTTTGACGAAAGCTTGGTAGATAATTATATTGATAATATTATAAAGACTCGCGGGGTTTCCAAAGGTGATGTTGAAGGATATTCCAACATGATGAAAGGGGCACTAATGGGTTTGCCAGATGCACATAAAAACTCTTGGACATCAAACCAGACCTATATTGCCCTAGGTAACCTATTGACCATTGCCGCAGAAATGGAAATAGATACGTGTCCTATGGAAGGTTTTGACAAAGCTCAATACAATGAAATATTGGGATTAGCAGAGAATAACTTGAACGCGGCGGTAGTATTGGCCGTAGGATATCGTTCTAAAGAGGATAAGACCCAACATTACCCAAAGGTTAGGTATTCCAAAGAAGAAATTATTACACATATATAAATAAACACAAACATTAAAAATTAAAAAAAATGAAAAAATCATTATTAAGTTTAGCATTGGTTGCCATATTTGGATTAACGGCAACTGCCTCTACCCCAAAGGAAGATGAGAAAAAACAAGTAAACGTTAGCGCCAGTACAGTAACATGGAAAGGATATAAAGTTACTGGGGAACATAATGGTACCATTAAACTTAAATCAGGTTTTTTGGAAATGAACGGTAAAAAATTAACCGGTGGTGAGTTTGTAGTAGATATGACCACTATCTCTTGTAGTGATTTAGAACCTGGACAAGGAAAAGAAAAACTGGAAGGTCATTTAAAATCTGGCGACTTTTTTGGAGTGGAAAACCACCCAACCTCCAAATTGGTTTTTACTTCAGTTAAACCAATGAACGATACGTCTTATACCGTTACCGGAGACTTGACCATTAAAGGTATTACCAGTCCCGTAACTTTGGTTGTTTCTATGTTTGAGAACAAAGCTACAGCTACGATTAAAGTTGACAGAACAAAATTTGATATTAAATATGGCTCTGGTAGCTTCTTTGATAATTTAGGGGATAAAGCTATCTATGATGAGTTTGACCTGGTAGTTGACCTTGCTCTTTAAATTACTATTTAATTTTAGAATTAAATTTTAAACAATTTTAAATCCCTTTGATATATTTCAAAGGGATTTTGCTTTTTGATACCGTAAAGTTTGAAAGTTTAATTTTCCTTTTTATATTTGATGCTCAATGAAAAATTTAAATGTAAATACTTGGTGGTGGAGCAACTTACGAAAAACATCGTGAGCAAAGCATCATTGTAGTAAAACTATATAAAGGCTTGTCATCACGACAAGCCTTCTTTATTTTATCAAATTACCTTATGACCTATCAATTTAAAACATACCACAAAAAAATACTGGCGGACACCGTAACCCCTGTAAGTGTTTACTTAAAAATAAGAGACCGTTTTCCAAACAGTATTCTGTTAGAAAGTAGTGATTACCATGCTAACGACAATAGTTTTTCTTATATCTGCTGCAATCCTATTGCATCTATAAAAGTTGAAAACGAACATATCTATACACAATTTCCTGATGGCAATACAGAAACAATGGAAATTACACCAGAAACGGATGTAGTTAATATCATAGATAATTTTAGCAAAACCTTTAAAGCAGATAGTAATGATTTTAAATTTATAAATAACGGTTTATTCGGTTATATGGCTTATGATGCCGTTCGTTATTTTGAAGATGTAACATTATCTCCCAAACCGGACTCCATTAAAATTCCAGACACCTATTATGCTGTATATCAGAATATCATTGCTATAAATCATTTTAAGAACGAGGCATACCTTTTTGCGCATTGTTATGAAGCTGAAAATAATATTCCTGAGTTGGAACAACTTCTTCATATCAGAAACTTTGCCACCTATAATTTTAAAATAGAGGGAGATAAGGAATCTAACTTAAAAGATGAGGAATTTAAGGAACATGTTGCACTTGCTAAAAAACACTGCCAACGGGGCGATGTTTTTCAGCTGGTATTAAGCAGGCGTTTTTCCCAAGGATTTAAAGGAGATGAGTTTAACGTATATAGAGCTCTACGTTCCGTAAACCCTTCTCCCTATCTTTTTTATTTTGATTATGGCGATTTTAAAATTTTTGGCAGCTCTCCTGAAGCTCAACTTATTGTCAGTGACGGCAAGGCAGAGATACACCCAATAGCCGGTACTTTTAAAAGAACGGGCAATGATGAGCAAGATGCACAGCTTGCCAAGGAACTTAAGGCAGATGATAAGGAAAACAGTGAACATGTCATGCTTGTGGATTTGGCCAGAAATGATTTAAGCAGGAACGGTAATGTTGTACAAGTGGAAAATTATAGGGAAGTACAGTTTTTCTCTCATGTAATCCACTTGGTTTCCAAAGTCACCGGTATGAAAAAGAAAGATATCCCTACCATGAAAGTAGTAGCGGACACCTTCCCGGCAGGCACCTTGAGCGGAGCTCCAAAACATATGGCCATGCAGCTTATAGAAAAGTATGAAAAAACCAGTAGGGGTTACTACGGTGGCGCTATTGGATTTATGGACTTTAAAGGCAATTTTAACCACGCCATAATGATCAGGACCTTTTTAAGCAAAAATCACAAATTACATTATCAAGCGGGTGCGGGACTTGTTGCGGCATCCAACCCAGAAAGCGAGTTACAGGAAACATATAATAAATTGGGAGCACTGACCAAAGCTTTGGAATTAGCTGAAGAAATTTAACATGAAGAAAATATTAGTCATAGACAATTACGATAGTTTTACCTATAACCTAGTCCATTATCTGGAGGAACTTGGTTGCGAGGTAATCGTAAAACGTAACGATCAACTTACATTGGATGAAGTTGACGCTTTTCAGAAAATAGTCTTATCACCTGGTCCCGGCATACCTGATGAGGCAGGCCTCTTAAAACAGATTATCGCTACCTATGCCCCTACCAAAAGTATTTTTGGCGTATGCCTTGGCCAACAGGCAATAGCAGAGGTTTTTGGCGGCTCATTAATTAATTTGGACGAGGTATACCACGGTATTGCTACTAAAATAAACATTACTAAAGAGGACCTGATCTTTACGGACATGCCAAAGGAAATTGAAGTTGGACGCTATCATTCCTGGGTTGTAAATGCCAATTTACCAAATGAACTAGAAGCTACTTCAGTTGATGAAAACGGACAAGTAATGTCCTTGAGGCATAAAAAATATGATGTTCGCGCAGTTCAATTTCATCCAGAATCAGTACTGACACCACAAGGCAAAAAGATGTTGGAGAATTGGTTAAACCTGTAATACCAAGTAACTAGAAAACTTAAGCAAGAAAACAGCGTAGTAATTGCCTATTACTTAATAGTATAAAAATGAAGGAAACACTAAATAAACTTATTAATCACGAAACATTGTCCAAGGAGGATGCTAAGCATATTCTAGTGAATATTGCAAAAGGTGATTACAACACCAGTCAGATAGCAGCATTCCTAACCGTATATATGATGCGCAGTATTTCCCTTGAGGAACTGGAAGGATTTAGAGATGCCCTGTTGGATCTTTGCCTGCCAGTTGATTTATCTGCCTATAACCCTATTGACCTTTGTGGTACCGGCGGTGATGGTAAGGACACCTTCAATATTTCTACATTGGCATCATTTGTTACGGCCGGTGCAGGAGTTAAAGTAACCAAACACGGTAATTATGGTGTTTCTTCTAAATGTGGTAGCAGTAATGTTATGGAGTTTTTAGGTATTAAATTTAGTAATGACCCCGGTTTTTTGGAAAAATGTATCGATCAGGCCGGCATATGCGTTTTACACGCTCCACTTTTTCATCCTGCTATGAAAAATGTAGCACCAATTCGCAAAGATCTGGCCGTAAAAACATTCTTTAATATGTTGGGTCCTATGGTAAACCCCGCTTTTCCAAAAAACCAAATGGTAGGTGTCTTTAATTTGGAACTTGCTCGTATGTATGGTTACCTCTATCAAAAGACCGATAAAAATTTTACCGTCCTACATGCTTTGGACGGTTATGATGAAATTTCATTGACCGGTAACACAAAGACTATTTCCAACCATACGGAAAGTATGTTGAAACCTTCTGATTTTGGTGTAAGCCAAATTATGCAATCAGATATAGTTGGGGGAGATTCCATTGACACTTCTGCTCAAATCTTCCTGAACGTATTACAGGGCAAAGGCACGGAAGCACAGAACAATGTGGTATGTGCCAATGCGGGTATTGCCATTGCTACAGTTGAAGACCTTACACCCGTTCAAGGTTTTGAACGCGCAAAGGAATCGTTAATTAGCGGAAAGGGTCTTGCGGCATTGAAAAAAATACAGGAGCTGAGTAGAAATTGAGAAATAAAAAATAATCTGTCAAACACACAAATGCATAGCAGTAACTAATGAATATTCTTGATAAAATAGTAGCCGACAAACGGAAAGAAGTAGATTTGAAAAAATCCATACTATCCATATCATACCATGAAGCTTCAGCCCTCTTCAAAAGAAGTACAATTTCTTTAGCTAAGGCGCTAAAAATAAGTGATACAGGTATTATATCTGAGTTTAAACGCAGGTCTCCATCAAAGGAAAGCATTAACCAAAACGCCAACGTTGGCCAAGTGGCAAAAGGGTACGAGAAAGCTGGTGCTTGCGGTATGAGCGTATTGACGGACATTAAATATTTTGGTGGATCTTTAGAGGATTTGATCTTGGCCAGGGCATCCGTACAACTGCCCTTGCTCCGTAAAGAATTTATTATTAGTGAATATCAAATTATAGAAGCCAAGGCATTTGGTGCCGATGTTATTTTATTAATAGCCGCTATTTTGACCAAACAAGAAATAAAAAAGTTCTCCGAGCTTGCAAAAAGTTTAGGCCTAGAGGTGTTACTAGAGGTGCATAATGAGCAAGAGTTGCACAAATCCATAATGCCCAGTTTAGACATGTTAGGAGTAAACAATAGAAACCTCAAGAATTTTGAAGTAAGTCTAAATACGAGTAAAACCCTTTCCCAACTAATTCCGGATGACTTTGTAAAAGTTTCCGAAAGTGGTATCAGCTCCATTGACGCAATCAAAGAACTTAGACCTTACGGATATAAAGGGTTTTTAATTGGTGAAAATTTTATGAAGACCAATGACCCGGGCAAAAGTGCCCAAACATTCATTAAAAATTTAAAAACGCAATGAAACTCAAAATTTGTGGAATGAAACATAATACGGCCGAGGTTGCACAATTGCGACCAGATTACCTTGGCTTTATCTTTTGGGAACATTCCTCAAGATTTTTTGACACTGAAATTCCACAGCTACCCCACCATATTAACAAAGTAGGAGTTTTTGTAGATGCCACACCCAAATATATCATTGAAATGGTGAAGAAGCATCAACTTAAGGGAATTCAGCTTCACGGACAGGAAAGCCCAATATATTGTAAAAACATTTCATTGGACCTTATAAAGGAAAATCAAAAAGTGAGCATTATCAAAGTGTTTTCCATTAAGGATGAGTTTGATTTTGGAGTATTACAGCAGTATGAAAATTGTTGTGATTTTTTTCTGTTTGATACGAAAGGAAAATTACCGGGAGGCAATGGCTACACCTTTAACTGGTCTGTTCTAAAAAATTATCCGTCTAACAAACCTTATTTTTTAAGTGGAGGCATTGGACCGAACAACCTGGATAAAATCAAGCAATTTTTAGAATTGCCTGAATCCAATAACTGTTATGCCATTGATATCAATAGTAAATTTGAATTACAACCCGGATTAAAAAATATTGAAGAATTACAAAAGTTTAAAAAAGCGCTATGAACTATAATGCAGATGAAAAAGGATACTACGGTGAATTCGGTGGTGCCTTTATCCCTGAAATGTTGTACCCAAACGTAGAGGAATTACGACAAAATTATTTAAAGCTGATGTATGAAGAATCTTTCCAAAAAGAATTTCATCAACTCTTAAAGGATTATGTGGGCAGGCCTTCTCCCCTATATTATGCAAAACGGCTTTCAGAAAAACATGGCTGTAAAGTCTATCTTAAAAGGGAAGACCTCAACCATACCGGCGCCCATAAGGTAAACAATACCATTGGTCAAATCTTAATGGCCCAAAAACTCGGTAAAACAAGAATTATTGCCGAAACCGGTGCCGGACAACATGGGGTAGCTACCGCTACGGTCTGTGCACTAATGGGTATGGAATGTATTGTGTATATGGGGGAAATAGACATTGCACGCCAAGCACCCAATGTTGCCCGTATGAAAATGTTGGGTGCAGAAGTAAGACCTGCCAAATCCGGAAGCAGAACCCTTAAGGATGCCACAAATGAAGCAATAAGGGATTGGATCAACAATCCTGTAGATACACACTATATCATTGGCTCAGCTATAGGACCACATCCATACCCAGATATGGTAACAAGATTTCAATCCGTAATATCCGAAGAGATAAAATGGCAGTTGAAAGAGAAAGAAGGTCGTGAAAATCCAGATTACGTGGTAGCCTGTATTGGTGGCGGAAGCAATGCCGCGGGCACCTATTACCATTTTCTCCATGAACCGGAAGTAGGTATAATTGCGGTTGAAGCTGCTGGTAAGGGAATTCACTCCGGCGAAAGTGCAGCTACGTCTGCTCTTGGAAAAATAGGTATTATCCATGGCTGTAAAACCATGTTGATGCAAACCGCTGATGGGCAGATTACAGAACCATATTCCATATCTGCAGGACTGGACTATCCTGGGGTAGGACCAATGCATTCACACCTATACACGTCTAAAAGGGCAGAGTTCTATTCCGCAACAGATGATGAGGCCATGGCAGCAGGATTGGAACTGTCACAACTGGAAGGCATCATACCTGCCATTGAAACCGGCCATGCATTCGCCATTTTCAATCATAAAAAATTCAAGAAAGATGATGTGGTCGTAATAAGTCTATCAGGTAGAGGAGATAAGGATTTGAACACATATATTGATTATTTTAAGTTAGCATAACATAACACCTTATGAGCAACAGAATCAACACCAAATTAAAAGAGGACAAAAAACTATTATCCATATATTTTACAGCTGGATATCCTTCACTGAACGATACGGTGCAAATCATAGAAGACCTAGAAAAGAACGGGGTAGATATGATCGAAATTGGACTGCCCTTTAGCGACCCGTTAGCTGACGGACCTACCATACAGGAAAGCTCAACGGCGGCATTGCACAATGGCATAACCACAGAGATCTTATTTCAACAGATCAAGGATATACGCAAATCAGTTTCCATACCCTTGATCATTATGGGTTATTTTAACCCGGTATTACAATATGGTGTTGAGGCCTTTTGCCAAAAATGTCAGGAAATTGGCATAGACGGACTCATTTTACCTGACCTCCCCTTAGATGTCTACCAAGAGGAATATGAGGCTTTGTTCAAAAAATATGGACTGATCAATGTTTTCTTGATTACTCCACAGACCAGTAACGAGCGTATTGCCGAAATTGACAAGGCCTCTAATGGGTTTATTTATATGGTAAGTACTGCCAGTGTCACTGGATCCAAATCAGGATTTGGCAAAGAGCAGGAAAATTATTTTGAGCGTATTGCCGCTATGAACCTTAAAAATCCGCAAATAGTTGGTTTTGGAATCAAGGACAAAGAAACGTTTACGCAAGCTACAAAAACTGCCAAAGGCGCAATTATTGGATCAGCATTTATAAAATTTTTGACCTCAAGTGGGCCTAAATCAATCTCACAATTTGTAAAAAAAATTCGCTAAACAAGTTTTCTTTTCAAATAGAATATAGATGTCCGTTTTTAATACCTAACCAAGCTTTACTTAGCCATGAAATTATCATTGTGGTGCTATCCTACAATTAATAATGTTCTAAAATACACAATTACAAATAGTTAGCTGTAAGATTTTATATACATCTATTTAAATCAAAGGTACATTACCAAAAAAATTGGGTGTTAATCGAGTAATTGACCTCTCCAACGCCCATACCTCTATTTTTATGTGGTTAAACCAAACCATAATGAAAATAAAACTACCATTAGTCCGTACCAAGAAAATTGCATTGGGCATCTTTTCCTTATGTCTATTAAGTGCCATTCCCTATTTTTCGGGATCGGGCTTGGATAGTCCAGAACCTATGGGCGCTTTTTTAAACGGAGCATTCCCAGATAAATCCAATGCCAGCGATCCCTACATCAGTGTTTTTCCAAATTTGACCTTTGATTCTCCATTGACCTTTACGCCGGTTCCCAATACCAACAAATTGGTAGTGGGCCAACGGGACGGAAAAATCTATTGGTTTGAAAATAGGAACGATGTTGCGGGCAAAAATCTTTTAAAAGATTACTCCAATGAGGTTGGTGTAGTTTGGGACGGTGGCTTTTTAGGTTTGTCCATTCACCCTGATTTTGGTACTAATGGTAAAAACTATTTTTATCTTTTCTATACGACCAAAGATGGACAAGGACGAGATTATCCAGATTCCTTCTTAAGTGGTTTTGGTTGCAGCAGGGAAGATTACTGGGGCGGCTTTTTAATTTTAAAAAGAATAGAGGTAGACCCCGTTTCAATGAATGTTATTGATAACAGTGACCTTGAAATGATAAAAATGCGTATGTTCAGTTCCACTCACCGTGGTGGTGGAATGGCGTTTGGTGATGATGGTTTTCTGTATATCCCAACAGGTGACCAATCCGCTTATAGCAAACCACAGAACAGTACTACCGATTTAGATGGTGGCGTACTAAGAATAGATGTGGACCAGGACCCAAATAAGAGTCATGCCCCAATAAGAAAAATGCCACAAGGAGGCCGTTTCCCAGATGAAATTTCAGGTGTTGGTTATGGTATTCCAAATGACAATCCTTTTTTAAGTCCAGACGGCAGCAGATTTGAAGAATATTATACCGTAGGCCATAGAAATCCGCATAGAATGACCAAGGATAAACTTACGGGAACCTTCTATATAGGGGAAATTGGTGAAGGTACACATGAAGAAATCAATATTATTAAACCAGGTAAAAATTACGGCTGGCCTGTCTATGAAGGATACTACAACCGTGGTACTTCCTGTACCAATTTATTGGATGGCATGCCACATGAAGGACCGTTGGTGGCATTTCCACGATCGGACGCCAATGCACTTATAGGTGGCTATGTTTACAGAGGGGCGGCAATGCCGGATTATTATGGAAAATATATCTGTGCAGATTATGGCGTAGGTGAAGAAATATGGGCAGTGGACATTGTAACGGGAGCGTACGAGACAATTACCCAATTCTCGCCCACAAATATTATTTCATTTGGCGAAGACCATAATGGGGAGCTATACCTGCTCAGCCAAGGTAATAATGTAAAATTGTATAAGCTTAGACAACAAGGCGAATTAGAGGGAAGTGTACCTGAACTATTATCAGAAACTGGAGCTTTTACCAATTTACAGACATTGGAAACAAATTCAGGAATATTACCCTATGAACTAATTGAATCCTTTTGGTCCGATGGTGCCGAGAAAAAACGTTGGATGGCCGTTCCAAATAACGGAACGCACAACACACCATCAGAGCAAATTTCTTTTTCCGAAAATGGTGATTGGCAATTTCCGGTAGGCAGTGTTCTAATAAAACATTTTGAGCTGCCCATAGATGAAAACAATCCGTCATTGACCAAGCGATTGGAAACCAGGTTTTCCATAAAGGCCAGTACAGGGTCATTTTATTTTTTAACCTATAAATGGAACGACCAACAGACCGATGCCGTATTACTACCCAATGGCCTAGATGAAAACATTACCATTACCAAAACAGATGGTAGTACCGCCACACAAAAATGGAGCTACCCGTCTACACAGGATTGTATTTCATGTCATAACCCTGCAACCGGTGGTGCCCTAGGTACCAATACTAGATATTTGAACAGTGATTATACTTACCAAAAAACAGGGCGTACCGCAAACCAATTGGTAACACTCAGTCATTTAGGTGTGCTAAACGAAACCATTACGGATGCAGCTACAGTTGATTTTCAAACATATAGGGCATTAGACGACCCATTGGCTTCCTTAGATGAAAAAGCAAGGTCATATATGGACTTAAATTGTGCGTATTGCCATAGGCCCGGTGGTACGGGAGACAGGGCCCGGTTTGACCTTAGACTGTTCAACACTCTAGCCCAGACCGGTCTTTTTGATGCGGGTACCAATACACCCATAGGTATACCTGGAGAACGTATTTTTGTACCAGGTAATGCCGATGAATCTATTATATTCCACAGAACAAATTCGGTCGACCCTAGTATTATGATGCCCCCAATTTCCAAAAACCAGGTTGATGCCAAGGCGGTGCAACTCATAAGGGATTGGATCGATCAAATGGACCCCGAACCTTGCGGAATACGTAATTTAACTGAAGATTTTAGCAACACCTCCGCTAATGAATGGACTACATCAGGAACGGCATCTAAGGGTACTTTCGTAATAGCCGACCCCACGGCACAGACTTCCTCCGGTATTCTAACACAACCAGAGGACGATCATAGCGCTACGGATAACAATGCGTTCTTCACCGCGACCAACACATCCGTGGGCGTTAATGATGTGGACGGAGGAGTAGCCATTGCAACTTCCCCTACCTATACCATTGTAGACGAATCGGAACTGTCTATCTGGTATTTCTTTGGACAACGGGATGCCGGTGACGATAACGGTGATTATTTTCTTTTGGAATACTCAATTGACGGTGGGGCTACCTATACAACTTTGGCATCTTATGGTGATGAGACCGTAGTGGCAAGTTGGACCAATGCTACCGCTATTATTCCTTCAAATTCCAACTTGGTCGTTAGGATATCCGCAGCTGACGGACCTAATGATGGCGATATAGTGGAAGCAGGTATTGATGACTTTACCATTACATCAATTTGCCCGGACCCCATAAGGGTCACGGCGGTTGAATTGACCCCTGAAACATTAAATTTAATTGAAGGAACAACGCAACAATTGAATGCCCTTGTAAGCCCTGCAGATGCCGATGATATCTCGGTAACTTGGTCCTCCGACAACAATGACATTGCAACTGTGGATTCTAACGGTGTAGTAAATGCCATTCAGGAAGGGACTGCCACCGTTACGGTAACGACCAATGACGGTCAATTTATGGACACCACTGTAATTTCCGTTGAACGTGCCCAAATTCCAGTAACCGGTATTTCCCTTTCACTAGAAACATTGACACTTATCCAAGGCCAAGCCACCACCCTAATCGCTACGGTGACCCCACAAAATGCAGATGAAAAAGAGGTCATATGGACTACGAACAACCCACAGGTTGCTACAGTGGACAATAATGGCAAGGTAACGGCAACAGGTTTGGGAGAAGCCAGCGTTACTGTAACGACCGTGGACGGAGGCTTTACGGCATCTACCTTTATTACGGTAAACTCTGCACCCAATGTTGAAATGTTAATTGCCCCAAACCCTGCAGATTATGTGGTTTATGTATACTTTGGGTATTCTGAGCCTTTGAACATCACAACCTTACATATTTATGACCAGAACAACAATCTTGTAAAAACATTTACCGATCCGGCATCTATCTTGGATGGTGAAAACTATAGATTGCCCATAGCAGATTTACCCATTGGAAACTATACGATAGAAGGTGTAAGTACCATAGGTAATTATCAAAAAACCTTAAGCATTTCCAGGGAAAGTATTTCCGTAACGGGAATTACGCTTAGCTTACCGAACGCAAATGTACAGGTGGGCAATGAATTAACGTTGATACCTACAATAACTCCCTCAAATGCAACCGATAAAACGGTACTATGGAATTCTGACAATTCCAATATTGTAACCGTGGATAGCTCTGGTAATATTACAGGCGTATCCGAAGGTATTGCCACTATAACGGCAACAACGGTAGACGGAAATTTTACGGCTACAAGCACGGTGAACGTAAGTGCCAACCCCGTGAACAATGTAACTATATTAATGGCCCCTACACCAGCGGATTATGTGGTATATGTATTTTTTGATGCATTGGAACCTTTGGAAATAACCGCCTTGCGTATTTATGATGACAATAACATCTTGGTCAAAATTTTTGATGACCCTGCATTGGTATTGGTAGAAGGCGATAACTATAGGCTTATTATCAATGATCTGCCAGTGGGTGTTTATACTGTAGAAGGTGTGAGCACTACAGGAACGTACAGCAAGCAACTTACCATAGCCCGTGATAATATACCGGTAACAGGTTTGACCTTAGGAATAACCACGGCCAATATGATCGTTGGGGAACAATTGACCATACCGGCAACTATTGTTCCATCAGATGCAACGGACAAGACCGTTATCTGGAGCTCAAGTGACGAGACAATTGCTACGGTAAATGAATTTGGAACGGTAACAGCGTTATCACAAGGAGAAATAACCATTACGGCGATAACTGCATATGGAGATTATGAAGCAACATCTACCATTACCGTAGAGCCCATAATAATGCTAATTGCCCCTAACCCGGCAACGTTTGTGATCTACGTATATTTTTATTCCCCCAACCCCATGGAAATATCGACTATAAATATTTATGATGCTATGGGAAGATTGGTCAAGACCTTTAATGACCCTGAAGCCACTTTGGTTGAAGGTAATAATTATAGGTTATTGGTAGAGGAATTGCCCTCAGGTTATTATTTTGTTGAGGGTGTTACGTCATTGGGGAATTATCAAAAACAAATTGTAATTGAATAATCGTCATTATGAATATTTAAAAAGGCCATCTAGATCAGATGGCCTTTTTTTTTATGAATGTAATAATAATCTACCCAGAAATACATTGACAAATAAAATTTTAGCATCAATTATAAACACATCAAAATTCGTAAAAGGATACTGGTCAATCAGCACGCATTTACCACGCTTTTTGTTACATTTAAAGAATATATGATGAACATTGATATGAAAAAATTTCTATTTCTTTTAATTACCATATGCACCGCCCAAAGCTATGCCCAAGATTCTACTTTAATAAAGTCCAAAGTGGCCAATGCCATTACAGAACTTAGGGATTTCGTTTTATTACCAAATGATGCCAATAATGCAGATGATATTGATACCAACCTGTATTGGCTAAGAAAAAAATTTACGGAAAGAGGCTTTAACTCATCCATTCTGGAAACGGAAGGTTTACCCCTATTTTTTGCCGCTTTGCCCATAGACGACAACAAACCAACCATTTTATTCTATATGCACTTTGACGGCCAATCTGTGGACATTTCAAAATGGGACCAAAAAAATCCGTACGAAGTGGTATTAAAATCTAAAGAAGGGGATGGTTGGAAAACCGAATCTTTTGATGCATTGAATGACGATATCAACTACGACTGGAGACTTTTTGGACGTTCTACATCAGATGATAAAGGACCTATTATCATGTTTTTAAACGCAATTGACATCTTACAAAAGGAACAAAAAACCCTACCCTTTAATATCAAAGTAATTTTGGATAGCGAAGAGGAGAAAAGTAGTGCTCCATTGCCAAAAGCGGTACGTGTCTATAGGGATTTATTAAAAGCGGACTATTTAATCATCAATGACGGTCCGGTTCATTCCTCTGGCAAACCCACTATTGTATACGGTTGTAGAGGTATCACCACATTGACCATTACTACATATGGTCCTTTAAGACCACAACATAGTGGACACTATGGTAATTATGCACCAAACCCTGGAATGCAACTAGCCCATTTATTGTCATCTCTAAAGGATACCGATGGCAGGGTTCTCGTCAACGGATTCTATGATGGTATAGAACTAGATGAAGCTACTATGGCAGTTTTAAAAAGTGTACCTGACAATGCCAATGAAATAAATACAAATTTAGCAATTGCCAATCCGGAAAAGGTAGGCTCTTTTTATCAGGAATCTTTACAATATCCTTCCTTGAACATTAGGGGGCTGGGTTCCGGTTGGATCGGTAAGAATGCAAGAACAATCGTACCTGCAGAAGCAACCGCAGAACTGGATATAAGATTGGTGCCAGAATCCGATGGCAATAGGTTGAAATCCTTAGTGAAAGAACATATTAAAAATCTTGGTTATCATGTAATGTCCACGGTCCCTACTAGGGAAGAACGTATGAAATTCGATAAAATAGTTACCATTATGGAAGGAAACGTAACGGATGCCTTTAGAACAGATTTGACCAACCCTTTTGGCAATGCCTTAGTGAAGACCATGGAATCCAAATTTGGCGAAAAGCCCGTACAGATTAGAATTATGGGTGGTACCGTGCCTATATCCCCATTTATCAATGAATTAAAAATACCGGCTTTTATCGTGCCTATGGTCAACCCGGACAATAATCAGCATAGCCCTAACGAGAATTTAAAAATAGGACAGATTGCGTATGGAATACAATTGTTCCATGCTATACTTCATAGTACCACCGTTCCTGAATAATTCGTTTTAACAGTTACTAACAAAGGTTTACAAGTGCCTTAACGGAAATTATAATTGATTTTTGTTAGTTTAAAGGTGAACTTAAAAAACGAAGAAAATGGGAATTATAAAAGATAATAAAAAGTTTAAAAGAAAAGTTGAACAAAGTAACCCTACCAATCCTACTGGAAATACGGATGTAGATACCAATAAATTTGATATTGACAAGGGTACAATAAAAGATCAACAAAATAAGATGTAACGATATTGACCTTAATACAAAAGCCCGATCTATATAGATCGGGCTTTTTATTTGATATCACTATAGCTTTTTAGGCCGAGTTTCTACTTGCATTAATGTTGCCATATAAAGATCGGGTAACAATCTTCTCATACAATTCCTTATACTCGGTTCCTTCTCCAATGCGTTGAAGGGCATATTGTTGAATAACCAATAACGGCAATACTATATTTTCCCTTATATTGATTGATTCCCTGGATATGGCTTCTTTTTCCATTAAAATTTCCATACCGGACAATTTGAGCAACATTGCTTTGGAAAGTTCATACTCAGCATGTAAAATATCCCAAAAAGCACCATATTCCTCATTTTCCTTCATATAGCTTGTAAGCTCAAAATAGCATTTGGACAAACTCATCATACTGTTCATCATCAAAGCTTGGAAAAAAGGTACTTGGTCATATAACCTTTTTGCCTCTTCAAACCTGCCATCATCCTCCAAGGTCTTGAGTGCGGATCCTATTCCATAATATCCAGGAACGTTTTGCTTTAATTGGCTCCAAGATCCCACAAAGGAGATTGCACGCAAATCACTAAGTTCCAGTTTGGCCTTATTACCACGTTTACCCGGCCTACTACCAATATTTGCCTTGGTGTAATATTTAAGCGTACTCATATTTTCCAAGTACGGCATAAATTTGTCATGGTGTTTTAGAGCGTCATACTTTTTAAAGCTCAATTCAGAAAGTTCTTCGATCAATGTCCTATCAGCATCGGAAATAGTTATTTCCTTTCCTAAAATGGTATTGGACAGCCCTGCAGTCAATAGCTGCTCACTGTTATAGATAAACTGTTCCTTTGTTCCATACGTACTGGTAATGGTCTGTCCCTGAATGGTCAATTGAATTTCGTTATTGGCCACTTTATTGGTCTGCGCTGCATAAAAACGATGTGTTTTTCCGCCACCCCTTGCCGGTGGACCTCCCCTACCATCAAAAAATATTGCCGCTATATCATTTTCCTCACATACGGCGGAAAGTGATTCCTTGGTCTTTAAAATGGACCAATTGGCTTTGAGATAACCACCATCTTTGGTACCATCAGAAAAGCCTAGCATTATAGTCTGCTTTTTATTCCTATCCTCCAAATGCGCCTTGTATTCCGGTAAATTGAACAAGAACTGCATAGTTGCCTCGGCATTGTCCATACCGTTCATGGTTTCGAACAAAGGAACAATGTCAAAAGTAATATTCTTGCCTGACCAACCACACCATCTAAACAAAGCGTAAACAAAAAGTATGGAGAATACATCTTCAGAATTACTTATGATATAACGGTTACAGCCTTCCTCCCCATTTTTTTCCTGAATAGTCTGTAATTGCCAAATATTTTTAATAGTATCCTTTACGATTTCCTCGTCATAATCATTAGCTGTCAACTGAAGGTCTTCATGTAATAAAATATCTATGAGTCGGTCTTGGGATAATTCGCTGAGTTCGGTTTTTATTAGGCCATGTTTTTTTAAAACCTCGGTCATTACCTTAGTATGCATACTATGGTCCTGACGAATATCTATTGTAGCAAAATGTACCTTAAAAATTTTCACCTTATCTATAAAACGATCTAAATCGCTTAAGTAAAGACTCTGGTATTTATCAATTAAAATTGCACGAATTTCTTCCAAGGGTACTATTAGATCATCATAACCGATATCCTTAGTACTATCAAACATAGCAATATACAAATTGGACCGAAGTTTATGCAAAGGTTCCTGCACCGCCTTGAACGTAAGTTTATGCAACAATCCTTTAAGATCATTGTAATAGCATTTCATTAAGGTCAACCGTAGTTCGTTCATTACATCCTTGGTAATATCTGCCGTTACGAACGGGTTACCGTCACGATCTCCACCAGGCCAAAAACCTAACTTAACAATATCATGGTTCTCAAACTTTTTAGCACCAACACTTCCCTTTATATAGGCATACATATCACCAATGGCATCATAGTACACATGTCTTAGGGTATAGATAATATTCTTGGCCTCATCTAAAGGAGTGGGTTTTTTAGCATTGATCAAAGAGGTAAGGCCTAATTGCTGTAACCCCACATCTATTTCATCTATTTTATCTTCAAGGATAAGCGTCCTTAAATTGGTAATAATATCAAGAACCGCCGGGGTATAGAATTGTGTAGGATGGGCCGTTAAAACAATTCTTGCACTAAACGTGCTTAACTTGTCCCAAATGGTATCCCACGCATTGTTCTTCTCAACCAACTGAAAATAGTCCTTTAACGATAATGAACTAGAGTGCTTGTGCAATTTTGGAAACGCCGCATCTTCCACACTATCATAAAGCACCACTTGGCGCTCTACATATTGTATAATGCGAAACATAAAATCTATTTGCTCCTTTTCAGATTTTGTATCCACAAAATTCTCAAAAAAGTTTTCTAGGATTTCCTGGGGATTTAACCCGTTGCTCAACCCTTTTTCCGACTGATTCAGTAATAAAGGAATTAGCATACCTACATTCTCAATATTCTCGTACGGAAGATTAAGAAATAGACTATTGTAAACATTAAACTTATTCTGGACAGACTTCTTAAATTCTGCCAACCTTTCTTTTTGCTGCATATTTCAAAAACTTTATGCCACTAACTATTTGGCAAACATGATAAATTTCGTGTATAAATATCGCTAATCCTAAAGAATCTAGGGCATGATTTTAGCGAAATATCAGAATACTGGCAGGATACCACAAAATTGTACGTATTCACAACAAATATTCCAAAAAACCGCACTACCCCTATACCTTTACTTTGTAATTAAGTAAATAAATTTTCATTTTCATATAGTGTTCTCGTAAAAGAGTCTTGTCTACAAAGCAAGACTCTTTTTAGTTTATACCACTTTTAAAAAAAATCCTTATACTGCATTACACGAAAATCCAATGTAGTAAACTCCGGGTTGTTCAATTTTAATTTTTTGTAACGTTCCAAACTCCCAACTGCCCTATTTGCAGCCCCGGATGGTGCCGTTAACGATACGGTCTTAATCTCCACTCCTGTTTTTGGATGAATAAACCTATGTATCCTAGGAACCTCATCGCTAATTTTTTTTAAGGAGATACCGTAATCCTTTAAGTGCTTACGAAAAAAATATTCCGGACCATTTTTACTGTTACCCCCCGTAAACAATAATGTTTCTACTTTAGGATATTCCTCAAGATAGGATAAAACATTACGCAGAACAATTTGTTGCATGCCAATATCGGAAGCATCTATTTTATTTCTTTTGGCCGCAGCGACTATATCACATATACCAATTTTATGTTGTTTAAGAAAGCGCTTTCGTTGGTCTACCGCTTCTTGTGTGGTCTCAAACCTTAAGTTTAAATTGAAGATACGGTCCAATATGGGCCATAATTGACCATCACGACTGCCATAACAGAAGTCTACATCACCCTCCTTTAATTCTCCGGTGGTAAACCTTGGTGGCGGCAAGGTACCTACAATTAACTTTACCGTATCTTTTTGTATAAATGGTTTGTAAGGATGGGTATGTAAAAACATAAACGGGTCAAGGGTTTAATTACATGAGTCCAAGAAAATAACCATTCCTTTCTAAATTACTAACTTTAAATGAATGTATAAACTTAAATTATGGGCAAAGGAGACAAAAAATCTAAAAAAGGAAAAATTTCAAATAATTCCTATGGAGCCAGAAGACCTAGGAAAATTAAAAAAAGACCTACAGTTGAAGAAAAAATAAAGGTGAGCAAGAAAAAATAAAACTATTCATCTATTCTAAATGTCAGCGCTATATTTTCCTCTTCATCAATGGTTATTTGATACGTATAAAAACCAACAGGCAATGTATCTGAAGGCACTTCCTCAGGAAAATAATTATAACTTGTTGAATCTGTTAAAATGGTCAATGCTGTAGTTTGGTATGCCGTATCATATTCCAAATATGATGAAAATTCATCAGGTGCAATATTTTCATAAACGGTGTCGCGTTGGGTTACCCGTACCTCGTTAAAAAAGAATGAGGTACTATTTTGTATCCTTATGTTGACCATATCAATATTATCATCCCTATCGGTACAAGAAAACAAAAGAACCAAACCAAGAACAGCAAGTAAAAATACCCTTTTCATATATGTTATTTAACTATAGTCAATAACGTAAAAGCGTAGATAATATTTTACCTTATAAATACGGGCTGGTTCTGTTTTACGGTATGTTCTGGGCTAAATTGGTAATCATCCAAATTAAATCCTTTTATTTCGTCCAAGGTATTTGCATTGTGATCAATGATATATCGTACCATAGACCCCCTAGCCTTCTTAGCAAAAAAACTGATGATTTTTAGTTTATCATTTTTCCAATCTTTAAAAACGGGAGTAATGATAGTTGCCTTAATATTTTTGGGCTGTAATACATTATAATATTCATTACTGGCAAGATTGACCAACAATTCTCCTTCTTTCATCTCATTATTTACAAATTTGGTTAGCCTATCTCCCCAATATTCGTACAGGTTTTTTTTTCTTCCAATTTTTAACGAGGTACCCATTTCCAATCTGTAAGGTTGCATAAGGTCCAGAGGTTTTAAAATACCGTATTGGCCCGATAAAATTCGTAGCTTTTGTTGGAGTTCCATTATTTTATCCTCTGACATGGAATAGGCATCCAACCCTTGGTACACATCTCCACTAAACGCAAAAATTGCCTGCCTGGCATTTTTTGGTGTAAAAGGAGTGGTAAAATCTTGATTTCGCTGCCAATTCAATTCTGCCAATTTATCTGATATGGACATAAGCTCTGACAGGTCCTTAGGTTTTTTCTTGGACAATATCTTATTGAGCTTAATGGCATCATCTATAAAATTGGGTTGCGTATATTCCTTTACAGGAAGTGTACTCTCATAATCCAATGATTTGGCCGGCGAAATAATAATTTTCATAATGCAATTTTATTTGACTATAAAAATAAAGAGGAAATAAGGGAAGACCAATAGAATCTTATATAAGACTTTTAATGATACTATTGAAAAATCCTATTCTATACTGTTTTTAGTGTATTGACGCCACTTTTCTATAGCATTGACCATATCTTCCGGTAGTTCAGAATCAAAACTCATATGCTTGCCCGTGACCGGATGAGTAAATCCTAAAGTTTTAGCATGTAAGGCTTGTCTGGGCAGTAACTTAAAGGTGTTTTCCACAAATTGCTTGTACTTGGTGAAGGTAGTACCTTTTAATATACGTTCTCCCCCATAACGCTCGTCATTGAACAAAGTATGTCCTATGTATTTCATATGCACACGTATTTGGTGCGTTCTACCGGTTTCCAATCTACACGAAACCAATGTAACATACCCCAAACGTTCCAGTACCTTAAAATGCGTTACAGCTTCTTTACCTTCTTCACCATCTGGAAAAACATGCATCTGTAGCCTGTTTTTAGGATTTCTTCCTACATGTCCTTCAATAGTACCTTCATCTTCCTCCACATTACCCCAAACCAAGGCAATGTATTCACGCTCAGAAGTTTTATCAAAAAATTGCTTTGCCAAATGGGTCATTGCGGCTTCGGTCTTTGCAACGACCAACAATCCGGAAGTATCCTTATCTATCCTATGAACTAATCCTGGTCGTTCGTTACTGTTTACCGGTAAGTTATCCGTATGGTGTATAAGTGCATTGATCAAGGTTCCCGAATAATTGCCATGACCGGGATGTACTACCATACCTGCAGGTTTATTAACCACCAAAAGCACTTCATCCTCATAGACAATATCCAATGGAATATCTTCTGGAATCAATAAGAATTCATGTGGTGGATGCTCAAACATGACTTTTACCTCATCTCCCGCCTTTACCTTGTAATTAGATTTTACGATTTCGTCATTTACCCAAACATGACCATCTTTTGCTGCTTGTTGAATTTTGTTCCGTGTAGCGTTCTCTATAAAGTTCATTAAAAACTTATCTACCCTTAACGGCACTTGACCTTTTGAAGCTATAACACGATGGTGTTCAAAAAGTTCGCCATCTTCATTTTCGGGTTGTTCAATATTACTCATTCCTGTTCTGAATCTGCCTTTATTATAGCACGTTCCGGTATTGAACCATTACCACAAATCAATTCTATTTTTGATGTCTTAGGTAATTTATCACCTGGCTTAATATATTTTCCCTTAAATTTTAATTGGTACACCATATCCTTACCCAATTCATCTACATAAGTAACGCGCTCAACATCCAGACCAACAGCCTTTAGCATAGAGGAAGCATTTCTCTTGGTTACTTGTATTATTTTTGGCACGGTCACTTTCTTATAGCCAGAAGGGTTTACGGTGAAATATATTTTCCTATTGGTCTTTACCTTGGCCCCGGCAGAAGGGGTTTGTTCTATAATAGAAAACCTAGGATAATCTGGATTGTAATTCGCCGAATCTAAAACCTCATATCTAAGACCTGCATCTTCAATGGATTTTCGCATTTCCATGACCGATTGTTTAGAAAAGTCCGGAACCTCCACAAATTCACCATGATTAGTGGTGCTTTTAAGCCAATTCAAGACTAAAAAAATTATGATTATGGAAAATAAAAGGGCGAGACCTAACTGAATTAAAAAGGTCTTACTCCTTAAAAAATTTAAAAAATTTCTCATACGTACAGTTTGACCCAACAAATATAGTAAATGCCCCCTTACCAATTGGCGGCTTCTTTTCGTAAGTTCCCTTCAACTTTATCAACCCTTAACGAAAATTAATGGTGGATGTCCCTTTTTTATTTTGCTCCAATACGTCATCTTTGCCATAACATTCTCTTTTTGTATAATTCATGAAAAAAAATATAGCAATTATAATGGGCGGCTATTCCAGCGAATATAAAATTTCGCTTAAAAGTGGCAATGTAGTCTATACTTATTTGGATAAAGAACAGTTTAATCTATACCGTATACATATTTTTAAGGATAAATGGGTTTATGTAGATGATGCCGGTACAGAAGTACCAATTGACCGTAACAACTTTTCCATATCTTTAAATGGCACCACCATAACCTTTGATTGTGTTTTTAATGCCATACATGGAACGCCAGGAGAAGACGGACTTATGCAGGCCTATTTTAAATTGCTGAACATACCGCATACTTCTTGTGGATTTTACCAAGCCGCACTTACCTTTAATAAAAGAGATTTGCTTAGTGTTTTAAAACCTTATGGCATAAAATCCGCCCCTGCCTATTATTTGAATTTAGGGGACAAAATCAATGAAACAGATATTATAAATAAAGTGCAATTACCATGTTTTGTCAAGGCCAATAAATCTGGTAGCAGCTATGGTATAACCAAAGTCTATAAAAAGGAAGAATTAAAAAACGCCATTGCCACAGCCTATAAAGAGGACGATGAAATTATTATTGAAGGTTTTTTGGAAGGTACGGAAGTTTCTGTTGGTGTATTAAAAATCAATGGAGTTACCACGGTATTACCTATTACGGAGATTGTAAGCGAAAACGATTTTTTTGATTACGAAGCCAAATATGAAGGTAAATCCCAAGAAATAACCCCGGCAAGAATCAATGACGAGCAACTTGCCAATGTAACCACCGTATCCAAAAAAATATATGACATCCTAAAAATGACCGGTTTTTCCAGAAGCGAATTTATTTTCATTGGCAATGAACCGTATTTGTTGGAGATGAACACCACACCAGGATTGACCACAGAAAGTATTTTACCCCAACAGGCCAAAGAAGCAGGTATAACCTTGCCCCAGCTATTTGAAAATGCCATTATAGAAGCATTGTCCTAATTTGCCTATATTTAGAACGTAAAATTCATTTATGAGACGCGCAATTTTTCCCGGTTCTTTTGACCCCTTGACCTTGGGGCACCATGATATCATTATGCGGGGTATTACCCTCTTTGATGAAATAATTATTGCCATAGGTAAGAATGCCGATAAAAAATATATGTTCACATTAGAGCAGCGCATGAAATTCATTACTGAAACTTTTAAGGATCAACCTTCCATTTCGGTAAAATCCTATCAAGGGCTTACGGTAGATTTTTGTAAGAAAGTAAACGCCAATTTTATTTTAAGGGGACTAAGAAATCCTGGGGATTTTGAATTTGAGAAGGCTATTGCCCATACGAACAGAAAATTATCCGAGATAGAAACCGTGTTTTTATTGACCTCATCGGGCAAATCCTATATCAGTTCCTCTATTGTAAGGGATGTAATACGTAATAATGGTGATTATACCGGGCTGGTACCTCCTTTTGTAAGAAAATAGAGAAAAAGACCCTTTACACCACACAAAAACAGTTTTCAACAACATTTATTAATAAAATGACAACAAATCGGCTTTAAAAGTTAGAATATTCCATTATTTTAGTAGGAAAATTCTTTCCGACTATGCTAAAATCAAATAAGAGTATCATATCGTCCTTAGATTGGATTGCACAAATTCCCTCCTCCATTGCAATCATAGATACGGATCTAAGATTAAAAAGCGCTTCTCCAAAATGGCTTTCAACATTTAATTTTAGTTTAGAGAAAATCAAGGACCAACAAATTCCTGACCTATTTCCACAATTAGGACCAGAGTTCCAAACCCGGTTATCTTATAGTCTAGATGGTCTCAGGGATATAAAATTTAAGTATAGCCCTATCCATCAAACGGATACACAGCAAAATTCTTTTTGGCATTTAAACCCTTGGAAAGATGGTTACGGAAATATAATTGGTGTTATCATTAAAGTAGAAACCATATCAAAAGCTCAAGAACTGCAATGGGAACTAAACAAGACCAAACGCCTTCTAAATCAAAAGGGTTCCATTGCACAAATAGGCAGCTGGGAATACGATATCAAGGAAAACAATTTACAATGGACACCTTCAGTATACAAAATTTATGGTGTTTCCAATGAGTTCATACCTACTATAGAAAATGCCATTCATTTTTATTTACCTGAAACCTCTAGAAAAACCATAAAGGATTCCTTGGAAAATGCCATACAATCCGGTTTACCTTGGAATGAAAAATTACAATTGAAACAAAAGGACGGTACCGTAATCTGGGTAAACTCTATAGGGCGTCCAAAATTTAAGAATGGAAAGTGCACAAGAATAATTGGTACCCTACAAAATATTACCGATACCATTCTAGCAAATTCAACAACGCTCACCGTAGAACCAACCAAGTATCCCTTGTTTGAAAAGGTCCCTTTTGGTTTAGCTATTATTGATCGGTCATCTGGGCAAATTAAAGATGTAAACAATAGACTTCTACAACTCACGGAATTTGAGAAAACGCATTTCCTTCAACGACATTTCACTGCATTTATCAAAAAAAATCAGCAAACGGACTTTATTATGCTTAGTAAGCAATTAAAGGAAAGCGGTGAGTTCAGTGCATTTAAAACTACATTTACCACCAAGAACAAAAAGAATATTACTATACAGATTTCCGGGGCTATTCTTCAGGATGAAATAGATGGTAATCTACTTTGTACAATTGAGAATATCACATCACAGAGCAACCTGGAAAGAAATTTCAAGAAGACCATTAGGGTATCCAAGGAAAAAAATGAAAAGTTATTGAACTTTGCCCATATGGTATCTCACAACCTTAAGACGCATGCCACCAACTTTTCATTACTGCTTAATTTTTTAAATGCAGAAAATGGCGCGCACGAACGCAAGAAATTAATGCATATGTTGTTTAGTGCATCTGACAACTTAACGGAAACAATAAAAGGATTAAGGGAAATTGTTGAAGTACGTTCCAATATTAATCTAGAAAAAAAATCACTTTCCCTCAACGAACATGTTTTCCTAGTAGAGCAAAATGTAGCCGGTCTATTAAAGGAGACCAAAGGTAAAATTGTCAATGAAATAGCAGATACGGTAACAATTAATGCATTGCCCGCATATCTCAATAGTATTTTGACCAATTGCATTACAAACGCTATCAAATACAGAAAAGAAGGAAAAAGTCCCATAATCATAATTAGTGCCAAGGAAGAAAAAAATTATACGGTATTGAGCATTGAGGACAACGGAATTGGTATTGATCTTGAAAAACATGGCGACAAACTCTTTGGCCTTTACAATACATTTCACAGAAATAAGGATTCTAGAGGAATTGGCCTGTATATTACCAAAAATCAAATAGAGGCAATGAACGGTAAAATAAGCGCAATAAGCACTGTAGGACAAGGAACAACCTTTAAAATTTATTTCAATAAAAATTGATGGAGATTATCTAAAATTGAACCTATTTCCTATTACACAACGTAATTTGAAACATTCACAACAAATTTACCTTAAACCTACAAACACCAACTAATTTAGTAAGAAATTACATCGATATGATTAAAGTTCCCCAAACATCGAGTACCTCTTTTATAATAAAACAGCTGCCGACACCAACGGCATTTGTGGATACAAATTATAATGTTATACATGCATCTGACAAATGGATGCAATTGTTTAAAAAGCACACGACAACACATAAAAAGTCTAGCCTATTTGAATTGTTTCCCAACCTAAGTCCTAAATGGAAGAACGTGCTTGAAAACTGTTTTAAAGGTAATCCCCAGCCATTAGGTATACACCAGGCAGAAGACGACAAGAACAATGAGTTGTGGTATGAGTGGTCCAATTCTCCTTGGTACGATAACAATGAAGAAATTATTGGTGCCATTATTCAGATTACGGATATCACAGATTCTATAAATAGCGAACTGGAACTTAATAAAAAAGACCTTTTACTAAAGCAGCAGTCTGAAATAACCAAAATTGGTAGATGGGAATATGATGTCAACAATAATATCCTGACCTGGTGTAACATCACAAAGGCAATTCATGAAGTTCCGCCCCATTTTACACCTAATATTGAAAATGCCATTTACTATTATAAAGAGGGCCATAGCCGTAATGCAATATCCATGGCGCTATTTGAAGCTCAGGAAAAGGGAAAGGCATGGAGCAATCTAAAATTACAGATCGTAACCGCTAACGGAAAAGAAAAATGGGTTATGGCTGGCGGTAAACCAATTTACCACAATGGGGAATTAGTTGGTTTAATAGGTACATTCCAAGATATACAAGACCAGGTAGATGCGGACAACAAGACCTTGAACAATGAAAAATTATTGAGGACCTTGATTGACAATCTACCCGTTAACGTATATATAAAGGATACGGAATCCAGAAAGATATTGGTCAATAAAGCGGAGTGCGATTTTCTAGGCGTTGATAATCCCGAAGAAATTTTAGGAAAGAGCGACTTTGACCTCTATCCTGCAGAATCAGCTGCCAGATCTAGGGAAGAGGACTTAATGGTAATGAATACCTTAAAACCCATTATCAGTAAGGAAACGCTTAACATAAAATTAGACGGCAAGGAAACCTCCTTCCTAAGCTCCAAGATTCCATTACTCAACAATAAGGGTATTGCTTATGGTATTGTAGGTATAAGCTTGGACATCACCGCATTAAAAGAAAAGGAAACTGAATTAAGGAATATTATCAACATTGCATCTATCCAAAATAAGAAACTGTTGAATTTTGCGCATATCGTATCGCATAACCTAAGATCGCATTCTGCGAATTTCAGCATGCTGCTCGACTTTTTAAACGATGAGGAAGATGAGGATGAGAAAAAACGGATTATTAAGATGCTATCTGATTCCTCCAATAATTTATTGGAAACTTTGGATAATTTAAACGATGTTATTTCAATCAACACCAATACCAACATTGAAAAAAAATCAATTAATTTATACAAAAAGGTATTGGATGTACATCAATATTTAACAGGATATCTTCTTAACAACAAGGCAGAGATAAAGAATACTATACCCAAAACGTTTAAGGTAAAATCAGTACCTTCTTATTTGGACAGTATATTAAACAATTTCATCACTAATGCCGTAAAATATAAGGACCCCAAAAGAAACTCTAAAATTGTACTAAGTGCATCTAAGGAAGATGGTTATTCCGTATTGACCATTGCGGACAATGGCTTGGGAATTGATCTTGAAAAACATGGCAAAAAATTATTTGGCATGTACAAAACGTTCCATGAGCATAAAGATGCTAGAGGTATTGGTCTTTACATAACAAAAAATCAAATAGATGCCATGAACGGTAAAATTGAAGTGAGCAGTGAAGTAGGAAAAGGAACGGAATTCAAAATATTCTTTAATGACAAAAATTAGTGAGATCACTATAATCGATGATGATGCTATTACGGTTTTTGGTTTAAGAAAGTTAATTAGCCTTGCCGTTGAATGCGATATTATTGAATCTTATGCAAACGGGTTGTTGGCCATAGATGCCATGAAAGAAAAACTACATAAAAATAAACCTATCCCTAAAATATTATTTTTAGACATTAATATGCCTATAATGGACGGATGGGAATTTTTAGAAGCGTTTATACAATTACCCATTAAGGATAGGGTACGAATTAATATCGTTACCTCTTCCATAGATCCCTATGACAAAAAACAATGGGAACATTACAGGACCAAAAGCCACCATTTGATCACGTTCAATCAAAAACCAATTGATAAATCCAAAATAGAGGATATTACAAAAATTGCCGAAAGCGTAAACTAATGATTAAATTTGTGCTTGTTTAACCGCATGCACACTCTTAATACTTATTCCGGCAATGAGACCATTATTTCTATTTGTTATCTTTTCCCTACTATTTTCATGTAAAAAGGTTGAGGAAAACTACGTACAGGAATTCCCTACACCTTTTGAACAATCCAATAAAGAAGAAACGGCCACATATGAGGAGGTTTTGGATTTCTATAAAAAACTTGCCAAAGAGTTCTCCAGTATAAATATTCAAACTATTGGCACTACAGATAGTGGCCATCCATTACATGTCGTCACCTTTAGCCCAAAAGGCAACTTTAATTTTAAAAAGCTTAGCGTTGACCATACATTAATGCTAATAAACAATGGTATTCACCCAGGTGAAAGTGATGGTATTGACGCTACAATGCTTTTATTCAGGGATTTGGCCAGTCAAAAAATAGAAAGTCCCAAACAAACCATCATTGCAACTATCCCAATCTATAATATTGGAGGGGCATTAAACAGAAACAGTACCACCAGGGCAAACCAAAATGGCCCAAAGGCATACGGTTTTAGAGGCAATGCAAGAAATTATGACCTTAATAGAGATTTTATAAAGAGCGATACCAAAAATGCGGCAACTTTTGCCGAGATCTATCACCTTATCAATCCTGATGTTTTTATTGATAATCATGTAAGCAATGGTGCAGATTACCAATATACCCTTACACACCTTTTTACCCAACATAATAAATTGGGTGGAGCTTTAGGTAATTATGTCCATCAACAATTTATGCCCCTTTTAAAGGATTCCCTTTTACAGGACAATTGGGAAATTACCCCCTATGTCAATGTTTTCAATAAACCACCGGAAACCGGATTTCAGCAATTTATGGACCACCCAAGATATTCCACCGGATACACCACCCTTTGGAACACTTTGGGCATGATGGTTGAAACCCATATGTTGAAACCTTATAAAGAACGCGTAGCGGGCACCTATGAACTCATGAAAAATATGATTGCCTTAAGTGATATTGAAGGTCCTAAAATTAAGGAATTGCGCACATTAAGGGCCAAAGAGTTGGCAGATGCTCAATATTACCCTATTGCATGGCAAGTAGACACAACAAAATCCAGTACAATTAAATTTAAGGGGTTTACAGCAGATACCATTACTAGTGAAGTTACAGGTTTTCCTAGATTAAAATTCAATAGACAGGCCCCAATAGAGAATGAAATTGAATACAAGGACTTTTTTATGGCATTGGATTCTATTGAAATACCCAAAGCCTACGTAATTGGCAAACAATGGTCCTCTATCATAGATAGATTGAACATGAACCATATACAATATGAAACCATTAAAACGGATACCCTCATACAAATTGAATCTTACAGCATTACGGATTACCAAACAGTGAGTGCTCCTTATGAAGGTCATTACCTTCATTATAACACCCAACTTTCAACAGAAGATAGAGCTCAAAATTTTTATGCCGGCGATATTATTGTACCTGTTGATCAACCTGGTATTAGATATATCATTGAGACCTTGGAACCATCAGCTAAGGACTCGTTTTTCAACTGGAACTTTTTTGACACCATTTTACAACAAAAAGAGGGATTTTCACCGTATGTTTTTGAAGACACCGCAATACAGATACTTAAAAATAATCCCGATTTACAAACTGCCTTTGAGAATAAAAGGAATACTGATCCCAATTTTAAGGAAAATTGGTATTCACAATTAGATTGGCTGTTTAAACAAAGTGATCTTTATGAAAAGGCACATATGCAATATCCTATATATAGGATTGCACGTACAAATTAATCCCCTTCAAATAAAATCTTGATATTGGCATAGGAATTCTGTAGCGCCTTTTGGATCTTTATGGGTCCTTTCCATCGTACCTTTACGATTCCCTCTTTTTTCTCCGGTTTCAACTTACCGTTATAATCGGTCTTCATTGCATACCAATGCACTTGTTTTAGGGTATAGATGCCACCGTTCTTAAAAATATGGTATGTGGTGCGTAAAAAGTTTTCAATCTTTAATCCTTTGACCCCGGTTTCTTCCATGACCTCGCGAATGGCACAATCCTCTATTGATTCCCCCTTATCCAATTTACCCTTGGGCAAGTCCCACTTATCGTTCCTATATATAAACAATACCTTTCCTTCCTCATTGGTTACCACCCCTCCGGCCGCGACCACCAAAGGAATTTCCTTGGTGAATTTTTTTAGAATTTCCTCATGGTTTGGATGATAGATATAAGCCTCTGTTAATTTTTTCTTTTTTAAAGATTTAATTGCTTCTTGAATTGAATCTTGGTTGAGTAGAAAATACTCCCCATTTGCCGTTTCTGATAGTTTATTTGTTAAAATCAAAGGCAATTCATTGACAAAAACTTTATACATTTGCATCATGGTTTTAGACAAAAACACGGCTAAAAAAACAGCAGAGCTTCTGCTGCAAATTAATGCAATAAAATTGAAACCCGAAAATCCTTTTACATGGGCTTCTGGTTGGAATTCTCCTATCTATTGCGACAATAGAATTTTACTGTCCTACCCTCTTATAAGAAATTATATTAGGGATGAAATGGCTAAGCAGGTAGAGCAACTCTACGGCAAGCCAGATTGCATTGTGGGTGTTGCTACAGGGGCCATAGGAATTGGGGCATTGGTGGCAGACAAGCTTAACCTACCCTTTGTTTATGTAAGGCCCCAACCAAAGTCACATGGCAGACAAAACCAGATTGAAGGGCATTTGGAGGCCAACCAGTCCGTAGTGGTCATAGAAGACCTTATCAGCACTGGCAAAAGTAGCCTTAATGCCGTTGATGCTTTGCGTGATCAAAAGGCAAACGTAAAAGGAATGTTGGCAATTTTTACCTATGGTTTTCAAACCGCATTGGATAATTTTAAGGATAAAAATACGGAGCTGCATACTTTAAGTAGTTATGAGTATCTAATAGAACAAGCATCTGAAACAGGCTATGTAAAAGATGATCAGTTAAAAACATTAATGGAGTGGAGAAAAGACCCTTCTAAATGGACAAATAAATAAATATGTTTATAGAATCGCCAAAGGCAGAAGTTGCTAAAACGCAAGAGGAAACTTATAATTTCTTAAATGACCTGTCAAATTTTAGACAATTAATGCCAGATAACATTGATAAATTTGAAGTCCTATCAGAAAACCGGTTTCTTTTTGCATTAAAAGGAATGCCGGAAATTGTCCTTGAAAAAAAAGAGGAATCCCCATATAATAAATTAGTGCTTGGAGCGGCAAGTGATAAACTTCCCTTTACGTTAACTGCGGATATTATAGAACTATCCACTGAAAAAAGTGAGGTTACCTTAAGTTTTAATGGTGAGTTTAATGCTATGATGGCCATGATGATCAAGACCCCTATCACCAATTTCATTAAAACACTTTCAACAAATTTGGCCAAAGTTTAGTACTGCTGCTGAACTTCCTTTAACCCAAATTCGCGTAAAGTACCATCATCTAGCTCAACTTTGAGCTTACCACTTTTACTTACCCCTGTAATACTTCCGGATACCATATTCTTATCTTGGTCCATAAAATGGCTATGCTCCCCATTTTTAAATAAATTGGATTCATAGGATTTATAGAGCCTTTCTTCCATGTCAACCATAGGTTTTTTTAAATGCCGGTGTAAATGATCAACCAGAATGCCGAAAATGTTCTCCAAGTTCTGTTCGCTACCAAAAATATTGATCAAAGAAGAAGCATTTGGGGCATAATTAAAGGCCACTTGGTTCACATTTAGTCCAAAACCAATGATACTCCTTTTTATTTTACTGCCAGCCAGCATATTCTCTATTAAAATACCACCAATTTTTGAATTACCTGACAGAATGTCGTTAGGCCATTTTACACTTAAGTTTGGCACTCCCAATGTCTGCAAAGCCTCTAAAATTGCTAGTGAAACCGAAATACTAAGTACAAACATTTTATCCACAGGAATAGCTAAATCTTTTTTTAAAATACTGATTGCTAGATTTTTACCTTCTTCAAACTCCCATTTACTATTTAATTGTCCCCTACCTGCCGTTTGATTTTTCGTCATTACAACCGTAAAATCATTTAAATTGGTCTGGGTCGATAATTCTTTCAAATAAGTATTTGTAGAGGCCGTGGCATCAAGTTTGATTATTTGCATTTGCGGTACATATTGTTATTCTTTAATGTATTGTTAAAAACTAGACCTAAAAGAACAAAAAAATAATAACTTTGTAAAAATTAAAATTTTTGAATGCAGGAAAGAAAAGCTAGCGTAGATGAGTTAATTGCATTAATTATACAAGGAGTTGACGAAGTAAAAGGACACAATATAAATCTATTGGATTTAAGAGAAATTGAAAATACCGTTTGTGATTACTTCATAATTTGTAACGGTACATCCAATACGCATGTAAATGCGATCGTAGGATCAATCCAAAAAACAGTAAGCAAAGCAATTCAAGATAAACCTTGGCATGTAGAAGGCGAGGATAATGCCGAGTGGGTACTAATGGACTATGTAAACGTCGTAGTTCATGTATTCCAAAAGCAAGTTCGTGAATATTACGATATAGAAGGCCTATGGGGTGACGCAAAGTTCACGGTCATAGATAGCAGCGTTAATCAATAAAAAATTAAAATGGCAAAAGAAAACAAAACAAATCCAAAAAAACCAAAATTTAGCTCTTGGTGGATTTATGGATTGGTAGCAGTATTACTTATAGGCTTTCAACTATTTAGTAGTGATGATTTGGCAAGTACCAATAAGACAACTACCTCAGAACTTCAAGAATATTTACGGAACGGGGATGTCAAGAAAATTCTGATTATCACAAACACCAACCAGGCAAAGGTGTTTTTGACCGATGAGGCAATTGCAAAAGATGTCCATAAGGACGTTAACGAAAAGTCGTTTTTGCCCACATCTGACAATGTACCCCAATACACGTTAGATTATGGTGATCTTCAAATATTCCAGAATGAAATTACCGATATTAAAAAGGAGAACAATTTAGATACCATCATAGAATTTGGAAAGGAATCAACGGCCATTATAGATTTCTTACTGTCCTTGTTGCCTTTTGTACTTATCATTGGTATATGGATTTATTTGATGCGTAGAATGTCCGGCGGTGGCGGTGGAGGCGCAGGAGGTCAAATTTTCAACATTGGAAAATCAAAGGCTAAACTGTTCGATGAAAAGACAGATACAAGAACATCGTTCAAGGATGTTGCCGGTTTAGAAGGCGCAAAGGAAGAAGTTGAGGAGATTGTTGAGTTCCTAAGAAATCCGGACAAGTATACCTCCTTAGGTGGTAAAATACCTAAAGGTGCATTATTGGTAGGCCCTCCAGGTACCGGTAAGACATTATTGGCAAAAGCGGTTGCCGGAGAAGCCAAAGTTCCTTTCTTCTCGTTATCTGGTTCAGATTTCGTAGAAATGTTCGTTGGTGTAGGTGCATCTAGGGTACGTGACCTTTTCAAACAAGCAAAAGATAAATCGCCTGCTATCATATTCATTGATGAAATTGATGCCATAGGTAGAGCAAGGGGTAAAAATAACTTCACGGGGTCTAACGATGAGCGTGAAAATACCCTTAATCAGTTATTAACGGAAATGGATGGTTTTGGCACCAATACTAACGTAATTGTATTAGCCGCCACCAACCGTGCCGATGTATTGGATAAAGCATTGATGCGTGCCGGTAGATTTGACCGTCAAATATATGTTGACCTACCAGATATTCGTGAGCGTAAGGAAATTTTTGAAGTTCACCTAAGACCCATTAAAACCTTGGAAACGTTAGATTTGGACTTTTTGGCTAGACAAACCCCAGGATTTTCTGGAGCGGATATTGCCAATGTTTGTAATGAAGCAGCATTAATTGCAGCAAGAAACGAGAAAAAAGCAGTTGACAAGCAAGATTTCCTTGATGCGGTAGATAGAATCGTTGGTGGGCTTGAAAAGAAAAATAAGATTATAACTCCAGGAGAAAAAGAAACCATAGCTTACCATGAAGCCGGTCATGCCACTACGAGTTGGATGCTGGAACATGCCGCTCCATTGGTCAAGGTAACCATTGTACCAAGAGGCCAATCTTTGGGTGCCGCATGGTACTTGCCAGAAGAGCGTTTAATCGTAAGACCTGAGCAAATGTTAGATGAAATGTGTGCTACTATGGGTGGTAGGGCTGCAGAAAAAGTCATCTTTAACAAAATATCTACCGGTGCGTTAAGTGATTTGGAAAAGGTAACCAAACAAGCTAGGGCCATGGTTACCATTTACGGACTTAATGACGAAATAGGAAATATAACCTATTACGATTCTTCAGGTCAAGACTCTTACGGATTCTCCAAACCATATAGTGAGGACACTGCTAGAAAAATAGACGCTGAAATCTCTAAGATCATAGAAGAACAATATCAAAGAGCCATAAAAGTCCTAACGGAAAATAAGGATAAACTTACCACTTTGGCAGAAAGATTATTGGAGAAAGAAGTTATCTTTAAGGAAGATTTGGAAAAAATCTTTGGCAAACGAAATTTCGAAAAAGATATCTTAGCTTTAGAAAACGAAAAAAAACTGAACGAAGAGAAAGATTCTACGGAAATAGAAGATCAGGAAATTACAGAGAATAACTAATATTGCATTAATTTAACCGGCAATTGTTATAACAGAATAAATGGGGATTTTAGATATGTTATTTGGTGGGGGTAAAAAGAAAGTTTCTAAAGAAACTGCTGAAACCCGTGGTGACCATATGCCAGACCTAAACATTCCCGTAGATGAAAAATTTACCATCCATTTTAAAAAAAATGGTGGTAAATTCATTTACTGTATCAATGATGCCGAAATTTCCAATGCCATACAGAATATTGTAATCGAGAACAATTGGGAAAACGAGCCTTTTTATATTTTAAATAAAAGACTTGCCGAAAAATTCTCAAAGGAATCTATTTCCTACACCGATAATCCTAGGGATAGCGAGGTGTTTTTCACTACATGCGAACATCTAATCGCCCAAAATGGCAGCATTTTGGTATGCTCCAACCAGTTATTGGAAAAAAAGGTAAATGAACTTCCAAGTAACGTTGTGGTTTTTGCAACCACAAGTCAATTGGTGGAATCTATAGGCGAAGGTCTAAAAACGATCAAGAAAAAATACGGACAAAAAATACCGGCCAATATTACAACATTAAAACACTTTAAGGCTACCGCAGAAAATTCAGATGATTTCCTAACCTATGGTAGTAGCACTAAAAATCTTTATCTTTTACTTCTGGAAGATTTATAGTATGAAGGAAATTTTACGAAGGTCATTAACAGGGGCGGTTTATATCATCCTATTGCTATCTGCAGTTTTTCTGAGTTCAGATGCTTTTGATTTTTTGTTCATGACCTTTGGCCTAGCATGTCTTTACGAATATAAAAAGCTGGTAGGATTAAAAGGCTATCATATTTTTGCTGCTTATTTGGCTCTTTGGTGGGCGTTTATTTATTTGGTAAAAGACCATCAAGTAATCAATATATTAATGGTAATTACAATTGCTGTTGATTTATACCTGCTCTATAATCTATTTTCCAAAAAGGAAATAAAGTATACCAAGTTTTTAAAATTCATAATTGGCCTGTTCTATATAGGAGGAGGTTGTATTTTTTTAACTATGATTCCTTACAAGAATGATGCTTTTGCAAAATTATTGATTATGGGAATTTTTATATTAATTTGGGTAAACGATTCCTTTGCCTATCTAGTAGGGAAAAGCATTGGCAGAACTAAATTGTTTCCATCGGTTTCGCCTAAGAAAACGGTTGAAGGTACGCTGGGCGGACTAATTTTTGCACTTGCCGCAGCGTATTTGATCGCTACACAGGAACAGTTGATAAGTCCTATACAATGGATGATTATGGCTACGGTAATCGTTGTAGCCGGTAGTATAGGGGATTTAATAGAATCTAAATTTAAAAGAGCGGCAGGAGTTAAGGACAGTGGTGCAATTTTACCCGGTCATGGTGGAATGTTAGACCGTTTGGATAGTCTTGTATTTGCTGCACCTTTTGCCTATTTAACGTTAAATATTTTTAGTTATGTTTCATAGAGAGGGACAAAAAATTATATTGTTTTCTTTTTGCCTGGTTGGTATAAGTGTCATTTTAGCACACTATTTCATAGACATCTCATGGTTAAAACTTACCGTTCAGTTACTTGGATTGGTAGCCATGGTTGCTATTTTGCAGTTTTTTAGAAACCCAAAAAGACTTGCCATTAAAAACTTTGATGAAATCCTTTCTCCTGTAGATGGTAAGGTTGTAGTCATTGAGGAAGTTTTTGAAAAGGAATATTTTAAGGAAAAAAGAAGGCAGGTATCTATTTTTATGTCCCCCACCAATGTACATGTAACCCGTTACCCCGCAAGTGGCACCATATCTTTCTCCAAGTACCACCCAGGGAAATATCTATTAGCCTGGCACCCAAAGGCCAGCGAGGAAAACGAACGTACGACAGTAGTAATTAAAACCCCTAAGTTTGGTGAAATCCTTTACCGCCAAATAGCAGGTGCCATGGCAAGGCGCATTGTAAATTATGCTGAAAAAGGAGAAAGTGTACAACAGGGAGACGATTCCGGTTTTATAAAATTTGGTTCTAGGGTAGACTTGTTCTTACCTTTAGATAGTCAAATTAATGTAAAATTGAATCAAAAAGTAAAAGGAGCGCAAACTTGCATTGCCACTTTTGTTGACCCAAATGAAAAAGAAGAAATCACTTATTGAGTTTGAAAAGGCCGTAGCCTATGTCAATAGTTTTACAGAGCCTATTCCTGCCGATGTTCTTCTAAAGCTATACGCCTACTACAAAATTGCAAATTCCAATTTTGACAACCCTGGCAGCAAAACCCCTTTAATCAATGCATTTAAGGCAAATGCACTTTTTCAGGCTAAAAATTTAAGTAAAAAGGAAGCCATGAAATCCTATATAGCCTTAGTGGAGAAAGAGTTGAAATAAGCCTAATATCATGGCTTATTCCCGCAATATAAACCCTTGGCCATGAATATTATCTATACTCAAACTATCATCCATCTCCAAATATTTACGTAATCGTGTAATAAATACGTTCAAGCTTTTCTTGTTAAAGTAGTCGTTTGCACCCCATAATTTTATCAAAATATCCTTATGACTGCACAATTTATTCTTTCTCAGCACCAAATAATGTAATAGTTCACTTTCTTTGGTGGTCAGGTGAAATATTTCATTCTTAAACATCAATTCTTGATTGATTACATTAAATGTATACCTGCCAATCTTAAAAATGGTGGCTTTTTCTCCAGCTGTGGTTCCTATGGACATCCTGGACAATAAATTTTCTATTCTAATGACCAGTTCTTCTTCATCAATAGGTTTTTTCAAATAATCTACTGCGCCTATATAAAAACCTTTTAATACGTCTACTTTAAGAGAACGTGCGGTCAAAAATAAAAAAGGTAGCTCTGGAAAACGCTCTTTAATTTGTTCGGCAAGGGTAAAGCCATCCATACCTGGCATGGTAATATCCAATATTGCCAAATCATACTTTACGGTTTCCAAATTTTTAAGTGCACTTTCCCCATTAGTAAACCAACTTATTTCAAAATTTTTCATCCTAAGGTATTCCGATAATAAATACCCCAGATCTGTACTGTCCTCTACTAAGATTATATTATGTTTATTCATTGCACAGGGGTATTAAAAGAGATATTTGAGTTCCCTTGCCAACCGCACTTTTCACTTCAACTTTTCCTTTATGTTTTTCCACAATATTCCTAACGTAACTTAATCCAAGTCCGTAACCTTTTACCATAGTGCGCTCATTGCCCGTAACCCTATAATACTTTAAAAATATCTTTTTCTGATCATTTAAGGATATTCCTTGACCGTTATCCGCTATCTCAATGACCAACCAATTATCCTTTTTAAAAGCGTTGAGTTGAATGACCGGGCTTTCCGCATATTTCTTTGCATTGTCCAAGATATTGTTAATCGCATTTTCTAAATGAAAAACTTCAGTTCTCAATATAAATTCCCCTTCATGTATCTGATAGCTAAAGGTTGCCTTTTCAATGGTCACCAATGTGGCAAATTCTTTGCACAAATTGAGCAAATAAGGTCTAAAATCAACTTTTTGAAACTTTAAAACCCTCTTTTCGGACTCTAAACTACCTAGCTCCAAAACTTTGTCAATATGTACAGATAGTCTTTTTACCTGCTGCCTGATCATTTCTAAAATTGGTTTTTGATTTGACAGGGCGGTTTCATCCAAAATTTTAGTGGCCAAACCAATTGAAAATACAGGTGTTTTTAATTCATGGGTTAAATTATTAATAAATTCATTGGTCGTGGTAATTACACGCCGTTGCCAATAAAATGTTCGCAACACCCAGACTACTGCAATACAAATACCTAAAATGAATAGGATACTCGGTAAGGTAAAACCATTTAACTTGGATAAAAAATACCCGTTCAAGTTCCTAAAATGCAATTCTAGCACTAGTCTTTTTCCAAGAAGTTGAGATAAATATCCGGTAAGCTCAATAGGATAAGACTCCACATTGTCCTTAACTTTAAATTGTTTGGGCGATTGAAGATAAAATGCAGAATCCTTGGTGTGAAGGGTATAACTAAAGTCTGAATCAATCCCATTATTAACCAATTTTTCCGTGATATAATCATTTAAGAAAAAACTTGAGGCATCCTGTATACTATCTACGCTCATGGTAAAATATGCAGTATCCTTTTTAAGGGCACTGCCCAATAAAAAGGTGAGCTGGTTTTTGGATTGTAATCCTAAGGAAACATCACTACTTACTTTACCTAGATTAGTGTTGAACTGGAGTTTTGCCAGATTAAGACCAATCTTTAAATATTGGTATTGTATAATGGCCAATCCAAACAAGGAAATAAATAAAAGGGCTACATACAGGTTTCTCTTCTTCCACATAATCCTTAAAGAAACTCAATTAGTTCTTAATATTAAACAAACTTAAACTTTCATTAAGTGCATTAACTTTTCATTAATCTTTTTTGCACATTGGTTAACCCCAAAATTAGGTGATAGTATTAATTTGGCCGTGAGTTAATTAATTAAACTTAAGTCACTTAAGTTATTTCAAATCATATTATGGTCATCTTCTTAATTTTAGGAGTTGACCATTTTCTATCAACCGACCAAACCAACAATATTATGAACCGCAAACAACTACCTTTATTGGTTATTTTTTTAATAACCGTATTAAATGTTAAGGCACAAGGCTGTGTTGCCATTCGCCACTTTTCCTCATGTGTAGGAAATAGCCTTGAAAACAACATTATAGGGAAAGGGGACTTTCAATTGGGTTTAAATTACAGATACTTTAAATCCTTTAGACATTTTAGGGGTACGGAGGAAGAACCGGATCGCGTAACGAATAATACAGAGGTGGTCAATTACTCCCATAGCACGGATTTCTTTTTAACTTATGGTATAAACAAAAAATTATATACCAGTATTACCATACCTACCGTCTTTAATTCAAGATCATCTTTATATGAGCATGGACGCAATGAAAGAAATACGACATTTTCAAGGGGACTTGGTGACATTCGTTTAGGTGTAGGACTTTGGCTATTGGACTTTGAAAAACATCCTGAAGGAAATATTGCAGTTGGTCTAGGCTTAAAACTACCTACCGGAAATTATAATGCTTCTGATATCTTTTACAATGTAGGTCCAAGTGGTGAGCCGCAGACCAGACCGGTTGACCAATCCATACAGCCTGGTGATGGCGGTCTAGGTTTTACCTTGGATGCGCAATTATACCAAAAATTATCCAATGGTATTTTTGGTTATGCCAGCGGTTTCTATCTTGTTAATCCTAGGGAAACCAATGGTATAAGAACCTTTAGGGAAACTTTAAATCCTATTCTTGAAAATGAGGCTATAATGGCGGTACCTGATCAATATTCCATAAGGACGGGATTAAGTTTTACCCTATCCCCTACGCTTTCAAGTTCTTTGGGCGCGCGTTATGACTGCGTACCTGTAAAAGATTTAATTGGTGGCAATGATGGTTTTAGGCGACCCGGCAATGTATTATCAATTGACCCCGGACTAGCATTGAACCAAGGTAATTTTTCCTTTAACCTAAATGTTCCTTTTGCCGTACGAAGAGACCGCCCACAAAGCATTACCGATCTACAAACAGAACAAGCTACCGGTTCTCCAAGACACGGAGATGCCGCTTTTGCCGATTACGTGATAAATTTTGGAGTTACATATAGAGTGTACAATACTAAAGTTAAAATTGACCAAGAATTACTTGATGAATTCAAGAAATAACATGTTAGAGTAACGTTATGACCTATAAATTAAACGTACAGTTCAATAACAGAATTTTACCATCGACCATTGGTATAGTCTATCTTTTTTTTGGTCTTCTTAAATTTTTTCCCAATACCAGCCCAGCAGAAGACCTTGTAGAGGAAACGATAACCAATCTAACATACAACTTAGTTCCTGATCAAATGGGCTTATTACTCCTGGCGAGTTTTGAAACTTTTATAGGAATAGCATTCCTAGCAAATCTTAGAAATAAATATATCATCTATTCTGCTATAGCACATATAGTAATGACATTTACACCGGTATTTATTTTACCTGAACTTCTTTTTGGTAAAAATGAATTTACAATCACTTTATTAAGCCAATACATATTTAAGAACATAATTATTTTAGGAGCACTTTTATCTTTGACAAAAGAATTTAAAGTGGATAAGAAAAAGGGTTATAACCGACCAATTATAAAGACCTATTAAATATGACGTTTTAATCATATCATTCATATAAGTCCGTAATATCCGCATCACAAATTGAACAAAACAGTTCATCCAATTTCGTACATACATCCTTAAAAAAACGTTCTCCTTTTTCTTTAGTGGCAAAATCCGGATTACCTATACCCGTATCATTACTAACCTTGGACCATTGTCTTTCTGCCCAAGCCCAGCCCTCATTAAAAGCCTTGACCCTGAATTGCTTAGAAGCTCCTTTTCCCCATTTTTCTTTGGAAAGCACTAAATCCGGCCTTAAATAAAGCATTAAACTGGTTTCCATTTCATCTGCATGATCACCTTTTTCCTTAAAATATGCGGTCTTATCAAACATGGGAGGAAAGAAGCAAAAACTAATGAACATTTTGGGGAACAATAATCCAAGTTCTCTTACTATTGGCTTAAAATTATTACCACCGTGACCATTGAACAACAATAGTTTGTAAATACCCTGCCTGTTCAAAACTGCTACCAAATCCTTTAAAATGGCCAATTGCGTAGAAGGATTAAGATTCATATCCAGATAAATATCTGTTTGACCGGTATTTACACCATAGGGAATCGTAGGAAGTACAATTACTTTTTTTCCCTTATTCCAAGATTGTCCCGCGGCATATTCTACCATATGCTCAGCTTGATAATTATCCGTACCATAGGGCAAATGGTAATTATGGGCTTCCGTGGCACCCCAAGGTAAAACAGCAAGCTCAAATTGTTCATCCTTTAAATGGTCCCAATTTGTCTCGGCAAGCACATATGGTCGTATCATACTATTAAAGATAATAAAAGATTGTCTTTTTCTGGAAGTGAGAACCTAGACCTAAATTTAAATTAAATATGTTTTAAGAAACTATCCCAATGAGACATAAAAAAACCCTTGAAAAAATCAAGGGTTCATTTATATTAGAAAGTAAATATTTACAATACTTTTTTACCTGAAATGATATTGTATAGGATTACAATAACCGCAATTACCAATAAAATATGTACTAAACTACCTGTGGCCAATCCAGGAACAATTCCTAACATTCCCAATAACCATATAATTATACATATCACTGCTACTAACCATAATAAACTTCTCATAATGTGTGTTTTTAGATTGTTATAGGTCAAAAATAGATTTAATGTTAAAAACACCTTAACTCAAATAAAAGCATTACTGACTCAAAATTTTAAATTTTACTGTAATTTAATGAGCAAACGTATTCACAGCCAATATCTTACAAAAGGTTTTCCTTGAAAAAATCTATTGTCCTACCCCACGCCAATTCTGCGGCTTCTTTATCATACCTAGGTGTTGAGGTGTTATGAAAACCATGGTTTACATCAGGATAGAAGAAGACTTTATATTTTTTATCATGTTCTTTAAGAGCTTCCTCATAGGCAGGCCATCCGGCATTAACGCGTTCATCCAATCCTGCATATTGCAACATTAAAGGGGCATTGATTTTTGCTATCCCATCTGTTGGCTGGCCACCATAAAATGGTACGGCAGCAGCCAATTGTGGTACCCTTACCGCCATCATATTGGAAATCCACCCTCCAAAACAAAAGCCTACAACACCTATTTTTCCCGTGCAATGCTCGTTTGCTTTTAGATAGTCAAATGCTGCAATAAAATCCTCTAGCATTTTATCCCTATCCCTGGTTCGTTGCATTTCCCTACCCTTATCATCATTGCCCGGATAACCACCCAATGGACTCAAGGCATCTGGAGCAATGGTTATAAAGCCTGCCAATGCAGCACGTCTGGCCGTATCCTCCACATACGGATTTAATCCCCTGTTTTCATGGACCACGACAATACCAGGTAATTTACCGGTGGCCGATTTTGGTTTGGACAACAATGCCTTAATTTCACCTCCGCCCTTTGGTGAATTGTAGGTGATAAAACTTGAATCCAAGTCTGGATTATCCTTATCTACCAAAAAAGTGTCCTCATAATTGGGCATTAAGAAACTCATTAAAGAAGGTACGGTTAACCCGCCAACGGCATAGACGGACAATCTTTGAACAAAATCTCGCCGTTCCAATTTGTTATGGGCATAAGCATCGTACAAATCAAATACCTCTTGTTTTATATCCTCTTTTCGTAATGGTTTCATGTTCCCGTATTTTAAGTGTCTCTTAAAAATACAAAAAGAGGTTGGGAACATGACATATTTTAACAATAGAAAAAGCCTCATTACCAATTACTTGACAATGAGGCCTACAACTTTTAAAAATTGCCACTAGCTTAAACTGGCCAAACTTTTTTCAAGCGTTTCTATCTTGGCTTCTGCATCTGCCAGCTTTTGCCGCTCTATTGCAATTACTTTTTCCGGCGCATTGTTTACAAATCGTTCATTGGAAAGTTTCTTTTGAACGGATTGCAAAAAACCTTTTGTATAAGTGAGCTCTTCATTTATTTTTTTGATTTCCGCCTCAATATCAATTGCCCCCTCCATAGGTACAAAATATTCATTACTCTTAACACGGAACGTTAGTGCGCCTTCCAATTGCTCTTCTAGATAATCTATTGAGGACACATTGGTAAGTTTTGCAATTACAACATCCCAACGTTTACCGGCCCCTTCTGTATTCAATACGGAAAGTTCCAACGATTCTTTCATAGGGATATTTTTGTTCTTCCTAATGGTACGAATACCCGCAATAACTTCCGCAGTAAAATCAAACTCCTCTATCAATTGTTCATCAATAGTACCTGCCGTTGGCCATTTGGCAATTACCAACGCCTCATCCGCATTTCTCTCCTTTATATGCTGCCAAACTTCCTCTGTCAAAAATGGCATAAAAGGGTGCAAGAGTTTTAAGTTCTGCTCAAATAAATGGATTACCCTATCAAAACTAGTACGGTCTATGGGCTGTTGATAAGCCGGTTTTATAATTTCAAGCAAGGATGAGCTATAATCGTCCCATACCAATTTGTACACGGACATTAACGCATCTGAAATACGGAACTTACTAAAGTGGTCCTCAATCTCCAACAAAGTCTTGTTCAATTTGGATTCATACCAATCCAATCCAATTTTGGACGCTTCGGGTTGTGGAATATCCGCAATTTCCCAACCTTTTAGCAAGCGAAAGCCATTCCATATTTTATTGGCAAAATTCTTTCCTTGTTGGCATAAGTCCTCATCGAACATTAAATCGTTTCCTGCAGCGGAACTTAACAATAATCCTACCCTAACCCCATCTGCACCGTAATCATCTATAAGTTTTAGGGCATCGGGCGAGTTACCAAGGGATTTGGACATTTTGCGACGTTGCTTATCGCGAACCAATCCCGTAAAATAAACATTCTCAAAAGGTCTTTTTCCTCTAAACTCATATCCTGCAACGATCATTCTTGCTACCCAAAAGAATAGAATATCCGGACCTGTAACCAAGTCGTTCGTTGGATAATAATAATTGACCTCCTCATTATCCGGATCCATAATGCCCCCAAATACACTCATAGGCCATAACCAAGACGAGAACCATGTATCTAGCACATCGGCATCTTGCCTTAGATCAGTCTTCTCAAGACTTGAATTTCCAGATTTTTCCCTGGCTAGTTTTAAAGCCTCCTCCAGATTTGCCGCAACCACAAAATCTTCTTGACCATCTCCAAAATAATAAGCCGGAATTTGTTGTCCCCACCATAACTGCCTGGAAATATTCCAGTCCCTAACATTTTCCATCCAATGACGGTAAGTGTTCTCAAACTTCTTAGGATACAATTTAACGTCTCCACTTTCCATGACCGCATCTAGGGCCGGTTTTGCCAAGTCTTCCATTTTCAAGAACCATTGATCTGACAATTTAGGCTCTATTACGGCTTTGGTTCTCTCAGAAGTACCTACTTTGTTAATGTGGGTTTCGGTCTTTACCAAATATCCCCTTTCCTCTAATTCCTTTGAAATTTCCTTTCTTACGACAAAACGATCTTTACCCTCATAATGCAGTCCAAAACTATTTAGGCTGGCATCATCGTTAAAAATATCAATAGTCTCCAAACTATGCTTCTCACCCAAGGCTTTGTCATTTATGTCATGTGCAGGAGTCACTTTTAAACAGCCTGTACCAAATTCCATATCAACATACTCATCCTCTATAATTGGAATTACCCTATTACATATAGGTACTATGACCTTTTTACCTTTTAAATGTGTAAAACGATCATCGTTAGGGTTTATACAAATGGCGGTATCCCCTAAAATTGTTTCCGGCCTTGTGGTAGCTATGGTCACTTTCTCATCTGATCCCTCAATATCATATGCCAAATAGTACAAAAGACCCTGCTTTTCTTCATAGATTACCTCTTCATCTGACAAAGTTGTCTTGGCCTCTGGATCCCAATTGACCATTCTATATCCACGGTATATCAATCCTTTATTATAAAGGTCGATAAAAACCTTGATCACACTATCATAACGTTCTTGATCCATGGTAAAAGCAGTACGGTCCCAGTCACAGGAGCATCCTAGCTTTTTTAACTGTTCCAGAATTATACCACCATATTGATGTGTCCAATCCCATGCATGTTTTAAAAACTCATCTCTGGTAAGTTCATTTTTATTGATTCCCTGTTCCTTTAATTTGGCTACAACCTTAGCCTCCGTTGCTATTGATGCATGATCGGTTCCAGGTACCCAACAGGCATTTTTGCCCAATAAACGGGCTCTACGTATCAATACATCTTGTAAGGTATTGTTAAGCATATGCCCCATATGCAGTATACCTGTAACATTTGGCGGAGGAATAACAATACTGTAGGGCTCCCTATCATCAGGAACGGAATGAAAATAACCGTTTTTCATCCAATACGCATACCAATGGCTTTCTGTGGACTTTGGGTTATATTTTGATGGAATTTCCATAATTGGAACAGTTTTTGAATAATAATTAAATGGGTTATTTAAAAATAAAGCCGAATTGACATTCTAACGGTCATTTCAGCTGAATTTTACCTAAATATAAATACGAAACAAAAATAAGTAACGTTAGAGTATAACAAAAGGATTTTGAGGTTGATCTGAAAAGATTTAATTTTGAAGTCCACCCAAAATTAATTATGATGAAAAAAATAGTACTTGTATTATTTGTTGGCCTGCTAGGTTTAAGTGTAACGGCACAGGATACCGCAGCCAAAATAGAGTTTAAAACAGAGACCGTAGATTATGGTGAAATCACTAAGGGATCTGATGGAATAAGAGTTTTTGAATTTACAAATACCGGTAATGCACCGCTAATCATCAGTAAAGTAAGTTCTAGTTGTGGATGTACTATTCCTAAAAAACCGGAAGATCCAATTTTACCGGGCAAGACTGGTGAAATTCAGGTAAAATATGATACGAACAGAGTTGGCCCTATCAGAAAGGCCATTACTGTTATTTCCAATGCCGATACGCCAACAAAGGTTTTGAAAATCAAAGGAGAAGTAAAAGCTGCAGACGGAACAAAATAAACAGATTGTACAAATTTAGAAGTTAGGCCCAACACTTGTGTTGGGCCTTTTTTTATCCATAAATTAGTCGAACAAAGGTTTAAGTACAAAGCTAAAAAGTAAATTATTATTGTAACGTTCTACCAATACCTTTACTTTTTTATGTTTTTTTTCATTTAACATGGTCATTATTTCTTGAAGTTTATAGCGGTAAATTCGTTTACCGTTAACCGCCAAAATGACATCTCCTTCCTGCAGCCCTGCGGAATGTGCCGGACTCCCTTGCCGTATTCCTGACACGATTATCTCAGGGACTAAGCTAAGCCTAGTAGCACCCTGTAAAATTATTTGAACATCGCCATACGTTCTTTCATTATTATGAACTACCCCATTACGATCGGCAATACGTTCCGCCACATAACGTACCCCGGCGTGTTCCAAATTTATTCCACTAATATTATAAGTAAACATTTTATTAAAATTGGCATTCTTTCTAAGGACCAACTTACGGTTACCATAATCAAATACCATATTGAACCGTTTTAGGACCTCACCCCCCAAACTGCCATTTCTACCTCCAAAATCCATAATACTATTAAAGGTTTCCATATCTGGAAAAGCCGCTTTGGCATCCTTTAAAACAAAATCCGAAATCTTTAAACGGTGAATTTTTGTACGTTTTCCATAAATATTTCCCGCAAGCCCCTTTCCTAAAAAATCCTCATAATACTTATGGGGAATTTTCAATTGGTCATCCTCAAACAACCAAACGGCATCACTGCTGCCCGTATCCAATAAAAGCTTCACAGGTACTTCCTTATCATCCTTTACCAAGACGTGAGCGTTCAAATAAGCCTTTTTACGTATTACCGACAGGTCTAAAACCCTAGAATTTTTTGCCGTTCTATGGGTGTAGCTGTCCGGATCGTAAAACTTAATTGATTTGTTCGTGTAGTTTATATCGACCACAAAATCCCTAAACAAATCATAGCCAATGATACCATGAATAGGCACCCCCAAATTGGGAGAGAAATTAATTCCGGCATCCATGACAACATAAATATTCTGCATTAAGTTTTGCACATTACCCAATTTAACCTTGTTTCCAGTAGATTTTAAAGCGTTAATGGGATCACCCTCACCAAGCCCGTTAATAGTTATTTCCGTAACATTATTCAGTTGAATGGAATCTTGATCGGATAAATTGAAGAGTATTGGTGTACCCACCCCAGAATCCAAGACAAATGATAGTTCTGTCCCATTTACTTCTACCGGTATCACCATTAAGTTATTGATAAGTTCAAACTTGACTTTATGAAATTTTTTCCCGTTGGTCAATTGATATTTTTGGGAAAAACATGCCAAGGAAAAAGATAGCACCAACAAGGAAACCAAAAACTTTTTTACGTGTAACATAATCGTTTTGAATTGGTTAACCTCTTCAAGATACATATTTTTTAGGAGCAATACTTTATTTTAACACCAGAATCGTACGTCAAATAAAACCCAATTAAATTGTAAGAACCATAATCATTTATCACTTTTGTGTAAAATAAATTTGAACATGCCATCAGTTTCCAATAAAGGGCTACAAATGCCACAATCCCCTATACGTAAACTTGTTCCTTTTGCCGAAAATGCAAAAAAGAACGGAGTTAAGGTTATACACCTTAATATAGGACAGCCAGATATTAAAACACCTCAACAGGCGTTGGATGCGGTAAAAAATAATGATATAGCCGTTTTGGAATACAGCCGTACGGAAGGCTCGGAGACCTTTAGGACCAAAATAGCCCAATACTATAGTAAGAACAATATTCCTGTTGACCCATCTGACATAATAGTAACTACCGGCGGATCAGAAGCTTTGTCATTCACCATGAACTCCATAGCGGATACAGATGACGAAATTATTATACCGGAACCCTTTTATGCCAATTATAACGGATTTGCTACTGCCTGTGGTGTAAAAGTTGTACCAGTGGTATCTAAATTGGAGAATAATTTTGCCCTACCCCCTATTGAAGAATTTGAAAAATTGATTACTTCCAGAACCAGGGCCATTTTAATATGCAACCCGGGCAACCCAACAGGTTATTTATACAGTAAGGAAGAAATTCAAAAACTGGCCAAATTGGTTAAAAAGCATAATATTTTTCTTGTTGCCGATGAAGTATATAGAGAGTTCACCTATGACAATAGAACGCACGCTTCTATCTTAAAAGAAGAGGGAATAGACGACCATGCCATTATCATTGATTCCGTTTCCAAACGCTATAGTATGTGCGGGGCCAGAATTGGTTTTTTGGTGTCCAAGAACAAAGAATTCATAGCAACGGCATTAAAATTTGCCCAAGCTAGGCTCTCACCGCCCACCTATGCACAAATAGCCAGTGAGGCCGCTATGGATACACCCGATACGTATTTTGAAGAAGTAAAGACCGAGTATGAGACCAGACGAAATTTACTTATTGCCGAGTTGCAAAAAATTGAGGGTATAAAAATTGCCAAACCGCAAGGCGCATTCTATTGTATTGCCGAACTGCCCATAAAAGATGCCGATCATTTTGCCCAATGGCTTTTAGAAGACTTTAGGGTAGATAATGAAACCGTTATGGTGGCCCCGGCCGCAGGATTCTATGCAACGGAAGGGCTGGGAACCAACCAAATAAGGATTGCATATGTTTTGGATAAGGAAAGTTTAAAAAGAGCGGTACATATTCTTGCCGAAGCCCTAAAAATTTATAAAGGTTAATGACCGTACTCGAAAATTTTTCACTTAAGGACTACAACACATTTGGTATAGCGGCCCGTGCCAAATATTTTGTTGAAATAAATTCCGTAAGCGCATTGCAAGAAATATTAAGCAATGACAGCTATCCAAGAAAAATATGTATTGGTGGCGGCAGTAATATGTTGCTTACAGGGGATATTGATGCCTTGTTCATCTACATAAATATCAAAGGCAAGGAAATCATTAATGAAAACCAAGAACAAGTAAGCGTCAAAGTAATGGCCGGGGAAAATTGGCATGAGCTGGTATTATGGACACTGGATAATGATTTTGGCGGTATTGAAAATATGTCCCTTATACCTGGAAATACAGGAACTGCCCCCATACAGAATATTGGTGCTTATGGTGTTGAACTTAAGGATACTTTTCTAGAATGTGAAGCTGTCCGCATTTCTGACCAAAAACTGATTACGTTTTCCAAGGAAGACTGTGCTTTTGGATACCGTGATTCTTTATTCAAAAATAAAGGGAAAGATAAATTCGTTATTACATCGGTTACTTTTTCATTTACAAAAAAGCATCATATCATCAAGACCGGTTATGGGGCCATTGAGGAAGAATTATCCAAAAATTCGATCGCCAATCCAACCATTAGAGATGTTTCTAATGCGGTCATAGCAATACGTCAAAGTAAATTACCTGACCCAAAGGAACTAGGGAACAGTGGCAGTTTTTTTAAAAATCCAATAATTTCCAAAAAAGCGTTCAATATTTTTATTGAAGCTCAACCAAATGCGCCATATTATAAAGTTTCCGAAGATTATTTTAAAATTCCTGCCGGATGGCTAATAGAGCAATGCGGGTATAAAGGCAAACGCATTGGCGATGCCGGCGTACACACAAAACAGGCACTGGTTCTTGTAAATTATGGAAATGCTACCGGAGAGGATATTTTAGGCTTAGCGGACCAAATCATTAACGAGGTTATGCGTCGCTTTGGTATAAAAATCGGTCCTGAGGTAAATATCATAAAATAACCCCCGTAAAAGTTTACAGGGGTTATTACCAAACCAAACTAACCAAAAACAAAGTGGTAGTTACCAGCTAACCACTTATTAGATATATATTTTCATATAACGCTTCGTTAACAATCAATTTTATAATTTAGCGTTTATGCATATACGGTCTAACCGGGCAGTTTGGATGTTCATTTTAAAAAAAACTTGTGCATCTTTATAAATTATGAGCACGTTATTAGAAAATCATATTGTAGAGCTGTTACAGGAGCGAAATGAAAAAGCCATTTCCCTCTTGTACGATAACTATGCAGACACCTTGCTGGGTGTAGCCAACAAAGTGGTCAGAGACCCTGAACTGGCACAGGACGTGGTTCAAGAATCTTTCGTTAAAATCTGGAAAAAAGCAGATTCCTACGACCCTAAAAAAGCCAAACTATTTACTTGGCTTTTTAGAATTACCCGCAATACCGCTATAGACAAATTAAGAAGTGTCAATACAAAAACAGATAAGGAAATCCAAATAGACGTTTCTGACGTATATACGTTAGGCATAGAAAGTACAAGGCCAGAATTAATGGATGTAAAAGAACATCTAGGAAAAATTGAAGATAAGTATCAAATTGTTCTAGAAGCTCTTTTTTTCCAAGGTATGACCCAACAAGAAGCAAGCGAAGAATTGGACATTCCTTTAGGAACCATTAAATCAAGGTTAAAAATAGGTTTACGTGAATTAAGTAAAATCTATGGTCCTTCACTAGTCACATTGTTATTAAACTTCGTATTATGAAAGACAAAATAAAAAAATTTCTAGACTCTGATCTTTTAGAGCAGTACCTATTGGGTACCACTACAGAACTGGAATCCTTACAGGTAGAGCGTTATATCGCCATGTACCCGGAGGTACGTGATACGTACAACGAGCTACAGGAAAACCTGGAACTCTTTGCCAAGCAATATGCCATAGAAGCTCCACAGGGACTTAAGGATAAAATCCATTCCAGAATCAAATCTGAGCGCGTTGGCAGGAAAAAATTCTTCAATTATGCCATAGCTGCTAGCATAGCCGCTATAATGTTTGCCGGGATATCAACTTTTTTCTGGAGCCAGAACCAAGGATTACAGGAAGAAAATAGTGTGGTAAGCAATAAGATAAAGCTACTGGAAGAAAACATGAAGGAACAGTTAGAGGATGTTCGTAATCAATTTATAGTGTTGAACAACCCGCAGACCAAAAAATATAATGTAAAAGGAAACCAAAAAGCAAAAGAGCTGAAAGCGGTTGCCTATATCAACCCTGTTAAAAAGTTATCTTACATTAACGTAAGTAAGTTACCTAACATACCAGAGAGCCAATGTTTTCAAATGTGGGCAGAGGTAAATGGTAAAATGATCAATCTAGGGGTAATAGAAGAAGCGGGCGATCAACAAAAATTAATGGCCTTACCTTATGCGGACAACGCAGTAGGTTATATAACCATTGAACAAAAAGGTGGTAACCATACCCCTAATGTGGATAATATAGTAGCCAATATAGCGTACTAGACTTTTACATATAAAGTATTCTTAAAGCCCCAATTTTGGGGCTTTATTTTTTATCTTTGCATAAAATAGGCATATGAAACTAATATTTTTGACCATTGGATTGTTAGCACTGGCGTTTGCCGGTATCGCCATAAAAATTTGGGCGAAAAAAAATGGTGAATTTGCAGGTACTTGCGCAAGCCAAAGCCCTTATTTAAATCAAGACGGACAAGCCTGTGGCATGTGCGGTAAGTTACCTAGCGAGCAGGATTGTAGAAAAGAAACAATTTCGGAATAAGGTAATTTAATTTGTAAATTGAGTTCCCACAATACTTTTATTTGAATAACGCAGACGATTTAGAAACAACGATACTTAAGGCCAAAGAAGGCAACCAGATTGCTTTTAGCCGCTTGTTGGATATGTTTTGGAACGATGTCTATGGTTTTCAATTAAAACGTACCGAGAACGAAAACGATTCTGAGGATATTACCATACAGACCTTTTCCAAGGCATTTGACAAAATACATACCTTTAATGATAAATATGTTTTTAAAACATGGCTTATTGCCATATCCAAAAACATTCATATAGACCTGGTCCGTAAACGCAAAAAAAGTTTGTTGGATTCAAGAAGTAATTCTGAAGCCATTACCACCGTATTGGATGTTGCGCCTACCATGGAAGACCAATTGATCCAAGAACAGAATTTGGCCGATTTGTTGCACGATATCAAAAAATTAAAGCCACATTATCAAGAAGTCATTAATTTAAGATATTTTCAAGAGCTTAGTTATGCAGATATTGCAACTGCCCTGAACGAACCCATGAACAATGTAAAGGTAAAATTGTTGCGGGCAAAAAAATTACTTTTGGAAATAATCAAAAATCGCAAATAACCGATTATAAAGGCACATAGATATAACGATTTTTTCTAAAAAATTTATCGCCCATTGTCTTCTTTAACGAGACTTTTTTAGTTCGTATATTTGTATTAAAATTATAGCATGTCCACAGTCTTAAAAGAAAACGTTGCCCCACCAAAAGGCAAACCAAAATGGTTAAGGGTTAAATTACCTACCGGTAAAAAATACACGCAATTACGTGGCTTGGTAGACAAATATGACCTGCACACCATTTGCACAAGTGGTAGCTGCCCAAATATGGGCGAGTGTTGGGGAGAAGGAACCGCTACATTTATGATATTGGGTAATGTTTGCACCAGATCTTGTGGATTTTGCGGTGTAAAAACTGGAAGACCAGAGCAAGTAGATTGGGCAGAGCCTGAAAAAGTTGCACGTTCCATTAAGATAATGGGAATTAAACATGCGGTGATTACTTCAGTGGACAGAGATGACCTTAAGGATATGGGATCCATTATTTGGGCCGAAACCGTGCAGGCCATTAGAAGAATGAATCCACAAACTACATTAGAAACCTTAATACCTGATTTTCAAGGAATTGAAAAGCACTTGGATAGAATTGTAGCCGTTTCTCCAGAAGTTGTTTCGCATAATATGGAAACCGTTAAAAGACTAACGCGTGAAGTGCGTATACAAGCTAAGTATGAGCGTAGCCTAGAGGTCCTAAATTACTTAAAAAAAGAAGGTATCAATAGAACCAAGTCCGGGATTATGTTGGGCCTAGGAGAACATGAGGATGAAGTAATCACTACGTTGGCAGACTTGCGTAAGGCAAATGTTGATGTAGTTACCATTGGGCAATATCTACAACCATCAAAAAAACATCTTCCTGTAAAGGAATTTATAACTCCGGAGCAATTTAAAAAATACGAGGAAATTGGTCTTGAAATGGGTTTTAGACATGTAGAAAGCGGTGCTTTGGTAAGGTCTTCTTACAAAGCCCATAAGCATATACTATAATTTTACAAGTTCCATTGATAACACTTCATGAACAAGCAAGTTCATGGAATAACGATCATAGGCATAATTTACCCTCATTTAACCAATGCAAAAAATAAATATTGGCATTAATGGTTTTGGTAGAATCGGCAGAACCCTATTTAGGCTTTTATTGCAACATGAACACTTAAATGTTGTAGCTATCAATGATTTGGCAGATGCCAGGACTTTAGCACATTTACTTAAATACGATAGTATACATGGACCATTGCATCAAGAAATTGATTACACGGACCAGCATATTATTGTAGATAAACAGGTCATAGCTTTGACCAACCATAACCATCCTTCCAAAATAGATTGGTCTACTAATCATGTTGATCTGGTGGTAGAATGTACGGGTAAGTTTAAGGAAAAGGAAATTTTGGCACATCATATTAAAAATGGGGCCAAAAAAGTAATTCTATCCGTACCACCAATAGAGGATGACATAAAAATGATTGTTTTTGGAATAAATGAGAATACGTTGTCCGCCTCTGATGACATTGTCTCTAATGCCTCTTGTACGACAAACAATGCGGCTCCAATGATCAAGATTGTCAATGACCTTTGCGGAATAGAACAGGCGTATATTACCACTATACATTCTTACACTACGGACCAAAGTCTGCATGACCAGCCCCATAGGGATTTAAGAAGGGCACGTGCCGCCGCACAATCTATTGTACCTACCACCACCGGGGCGGCAAAAGCATTGACCAGAATCTTTCCCCAATTGGCAGATGTTATAGGTGGTTGCGGTATTAGGGTACCCGTTCCCAATGGTTCTCTTACTGATATTACCCTAAATGTAAAAAGGAACACTTCTATTGAAGAAATAAACAATACATTTGAAAAAGCGGCACAAACGGAGTTTAAGAACATTCTCTGCTTTACAAAAGACCCTATAGTTTCTATAGACATAAACAATAGTTGTTACTCTTGTACGTTTGATTCTTTAATGACTTCGGTTATCGGTAAAATGGTCAAGATTATTGGCTGGTACGATAATGAAACCGGATATAGTAGTAGAATTATAGATTTAATTAATTTTATGAACGGTAAAAAGTATATTTGAAAACCATCAAATTACATAAAGCGTTACTCTTTATATTGGTTCCATTATTTTATATAATGGCATCCACAACTCTATTTTGTCAGGATTTTGTACAGCCAAAAGAAATTCAGCCCTATTTTGACCAGGCCAGAACTTTTAGAAATCAAAATAAGATTGACCTAGCCCTAGAAACCCTGAATACCGCCGCTTCGGAAGCGGAGAAGAATGAAGATGTAAAATCATTAATTGACAGTTTACATGAACTGGCACTACTCTATCTTAAAATAGATAAAGAAGGTGATACTGAATTCTATTGGGACCGCGCCAGTGTATTATTAAAGGATATTGAATATCCTTATGGTGACGCCATGCATAAATATATTGAAGCAATTCTTCTGTATAGAAGCAAGCGCAATTTTCAAGCTTTATTTATGATCAATGAGGCCAAACAGCTTAACAATGATCGTAATTTTTTCAATAATTTAATTTTGACAGAAGCCAAAATCTATATTAATCTTGAAAAGTATGAGAGCGCCACAAAAAATCTAAATTCATTGATCGTCAATACAGATGTTTATGAAAAAGAATATTTGGCCACACAAGCTTATTTGACCCTTGCAAAATTAAACCTAAGAACCAACAATTTAACGGAGTCCGCAAAAAATGGGGAGAATGCTCTTGCCCTAGCTACGCAAAACGGATTTTTAGTAGATATAAAGGACGCCAACACATTGTTGACCAATGTTTATGAAAAATTGGGATTATACCAAAAATCATTGGTAAATAGCCAAAACTTGGTCAAGCTTAAAGATTCTATCTTTAATGTCGATAAAATTAAAATTGAGGCCAAAACTGCAGATAAAATAAGGGACGATTACAAAACAGAGGAAATTGCCCGTCAAGAAAAGAAAATTGAGGAGCTTACAGAATCCCAGAACAGATCAGAATTTACTACGATATTGATCAGTTCGTTTTTAATTATTATTTCATTATTGGCCGTAACCCTTTACCGGAACAATCAAATAAAATTAAAGACCAACGACCTTTTACAGACTAAGAACAAGGAACTGCAAATTGCCCGTGATGGTGCGGTACAGGCCATGGAAGCCAAAACAAATTTTCTTTCAACGGTAAGCCATGAGCTCAGAACACCTCTTTATGCGGTTACAGGGCTCACCCATTTACTGTTAGAGGAAAATCCAGAGGAACATCAAAAAGAACATCTAAAGGCCCTAAAATTTTCTGGAGACTACCTGCTTAATTTCATCAACGATATTTTACATATCAATAAAATTGATGCCAATAAACTGGAACCCCTAAACATGGAGTTCAACCTTAAAAAGGTCATTAACGAGGTTATCAATTCATTGTCCCAAAGTGCCAAAGCAAACAAAACCAAATTGATATTGGAGTATGATGAAAGCATACCCGGACATATGTTGAGCGACCCTCTTAAACTTTCACAAATATTCATGAACTTGATAGGAAATGCAATTAAGTTCACCAAAGGAGGGGAAGTACGCATTACCACCAAATTATTGGAAAAAAATAATGATCAGGTTAAGATATTTTTTGAAGTAACCGACAATGGTATTGGTATTTCAAAAGAAAAACAAAAAAGTATTTTTGACGGATTTGAGCAAGGATCTATACAGATCAACAGGGAATATGGCGGTACTGGTCTAGGCCTTACCATTGTAAAAAGCCTATTAGGTTTGTTCAACAGTAAAATAGAATTGGAAAGTACCTTGGGCGAAGGAAGTTCATTTTCTTTTGAGATTGCAATGACCAGTATGGAAGACCTTCCGGAGGACTTTACTTTTGAAACGGCACAAAAGGACTATGATTTTAAAAATCTTCATCTGCTTATCGTTGAGGACAATAAAATCAACCAAGTCATTACCAAAAAAATGCTGTCTAAAAAAGAAATGACCAGTGACATTGCCAATAATGGTCATGAGGCAATTACCCTAGCGCAAGAAAATGTGTATGATGCCATATTAATGGATATTCATATGCCCGGCATAAGTGGTGAGGAAGCAACCATTGAAATAAGAAAATTTAATCAAGACACCCCTATTATTGCTTTGACAGCAATTTCGTTAGATGACAGTTTGGAGAGTTTTTACGCCGCCGGATGTAACGATGTGGTTACAAAGCCATTTAAACCAGAGGTATTTTACCAAAAAATAGGTGAGAATATTTTTGACAAAAAACCTAATTCAATTTCATAAAATTGTACAGTTCCTTTTGGAACAATTCGTTATCCTGAATGTTAAACGTATGGGATACTTCTATAAAATGTAAGTTATCTAAATGTGATTTCAACCTTACATAATCTTTCTCCGTAGTTAAGATGCAATCCTTTTTTCTCAACAAGTTTAGCTCCTTATCGCTAAAGAAATGATGATCGTTAAATTTAAGATGTTCAAAAACGAGCCCTTCCTTTTTTAAAAATTGCAATAATGGGTCTGGATTTGCAATACCCGTAACCAAGGTAACATGCTTACCCCTAAGCTCGTGTAAATAAATACGATTACCCTTTAATTGCTTATTATAGCTTAAATGACCAAACAATACTTGCTGGTTTATTTTTGGACCAATCTTGGACCTGATGGCATCCTTCTCATGTTCAGATAAATTGGCCGGACACTTGGTTACCACAATCATATGGGCGCGTTTTGCCTCGCCCTTATTATCTCGTAAACTTCCCGTTGGTAAATACCAATCTTCAACATATAGATTGTCATAGGCCGTTAAGAGAATTGAAAATCCAGGATTTACTTTTCTATGTTGAAAAGCGTCGTCCAGTAAAATTACATCAGGATGTACATTTATTTTCAACTGGGCTATACCGTTTCTTCTATCGGCATCTACAGCAACAGCTACTTTTGGAAACTTGCTTTTTAACTGATAGGGTTCATCGCCCATATCCTCTACTCGAGTATCCCCTGTGGACAACAAAAAGCCAGTTGTTTTTCTTTTGTAGCCCCTACTTAATATAGCTATGGCATAATTATCCTGTAATGTTCTTACCAGCAATTCTATCATTGGGGTCTTACCAGTGCCACCAACGCTTAAATTGCCCACACAAATGGTTTTTACAGCAAAAGTCTTTGAAGAAAATATACCAAAGTCAAAACACTTATTTCGTATAAAGACAATAAGTCCATAAATGAATGAAATGGGCAAAAGAAGTTTTCGTATTACCTGCATTAGTACGAAATTATAATAATTTATCTTTGAATATCTTATTTTTCAACAAAATGACCATAAACGATATTATGAATATCCTAGAGGAGTTTGCACCGCTAAACTTTGCAGAGGATTTTGACAATGTAGGCCTTTTAATAGGCAATGCAACCACAGAGGTCACCGGAGTCCTGGTAACCTTGGATACCTTAGAAAATGTAGTGGATGAAGCCATTGCTAAAAAATGTAACCTGATCGTTAGCTTTCACCCCATAATTTTTGGGGGACTAAAAAAGATAACCGGCAAAAATTATGTGGAACGCGTAGTAATCAAAGCCATAAAAAATGACATTGCCATATATGCCAACCATACGGCTTTAGATAATGCAAGACATGGTGTAAATGCCAAAATTTGTGAAGTGTTGGGCCTAAGCAACACTAAAATATTATTGCCCCAAAAATCTACGTTTAAAAAATTGACGACCTATGTTCCGGTAGAAAATAGTGATGATGTTAAACAAGCCCTCTTTACAGCAGGTGCCGGAGAAATTGGCAATTATTCTAACTGTAGTTTTTCCGTAGAGGGCAAAGGAAGTTACAAGGCCAATAGTAATGCCAATCCCACAAAAGGAACCATTGGGGAAACCCATACGGAACAAGAAATCATGCTTACTTGTATCATGACCAAAAATAAAACCACGGCAGTGGTCAATGCGTTATTGGACAGCCATCCGTACGAGGAAGTAGCTTATGACATTCAAACATTGGACAACACCAACCCCTACATAGGTATGGGAATGATCGGAGAATTGGCAAATGCGCTGCCAGAACAACAATTTTTAAGTGATTTGAAGCTTAAAATGAAAACACCGATCGTTAGACATTCAAAATTTTTAAATAGACCAATTAAAAAAGTTGCGGTTCTTGGCGGAAGCGGATCGTTTGCAATTAGTGCGGCAAAGGAAGCAGGTGCCGATGTTTTCATAACCGCAGACCTTAAATATCATCAATTTTACGAGGCTGAAAACCAAATTGTTTTAGCAGATATAGGACACTTTGAAACTGAGCAGTTTACAAAAAACCTTTTAGTTGATTATCTTACAAAAAAAATTCCTAATTTTGCAGTCCATTTATCGGAAAGTATAACAAATCCCATCAATTATTTTTAATATGGCAAAAAAAGAAGATTCCTCTGTAGAAGCGAAGTTAAGAGCATTATATGATTTGCAATTAATTGATTCTAGAGTCGATGAAATAAGGAATGTTCGTGGAGAACTACCTTTAGAAGTAGAAGATTTGGAAGATGAAGTCCTAGGCCTAAAAACGAGAATGGATAAACTTAAAACTGATTTAGAGAACATCAACTTCGAAATCGGCGCCAAGAAAAATCTAATTGAAGAAGCTAAGGCCCTAATTAAAAAATACGGCGAACAACAAAAAAATGTTCGTAACAGTAGAGAATTCAATTCTATCAGCAAAGAATTGGAATTTCAAGAATTGGAAATACAATTGGCAGAAAAGAACATTAAAGAGTTCAAGGCCCAAATAGAGCAAAAGAAAGCTGTAATTTCTGATACTAAAGAACGTTTAGCGGAACGCGAGGCACATTTAAAGCATAAGAAGGGCGAGTTGAACGCCATATTGGCCGAAACGGAAAAAGAGGAAAAAGCTTTATTGGAAGAGTCCATCAAGTTTCAAGATAAGATTGAAGAACGTTTGGTAAAAGCTTATGCGCGTATTCGCAAAAACGTTAAGAACGGTTTAGCCGTTGTACCTATTGAAAGAGGTGCTTCTGGTGGTTCTTTCTTTACTATTCCACCTCAAGTACAGGTAGAAATTGCCTCAAGGAAAAAAATAATTACAGATGAGCATAGTGGTCGTATTTTGGTTGACCCAACGTTAGCCGAAGAGGAAAGCGAAAAAATGCAAAAAATGTTCGCAAAGTTATAAGAACAATTCATCATGAGAATAAAAAGGCCATCTTTTAGAAGATGGCCTTTTTTTAGTATATTACTTTTAATGAGGCTACATCACCTTTTACTAATATTATCTGCACTCTTTCATATCCATATGATAAACGCACAAACAATCAAGGATTTTCAATGGAAGAATAGAATACTAATTTTAAGTAGTAACGCAGCCAATACCAGTTCAGTAGACCAAGCCATACAAAAAATCAATGGGGCACAGCAGAACGTTCAGGAAAGGGACCTCATGGTCCTTATTCTCAACAAAGACAAATTTTATACTTTAGAAAATGAATTGGTAGACCTTAAACCGGTTGCCTCTCTCAATACTTTAAATGATGGCTATATCTTAATTGGTAAGGATGGTGGCATTAAAGCACAGGAACCATATCCTTTGGACCTTAAAAAATTATTTGACCTCATTGATAGTATGCCCATGAGAAAGTCTGAAATAAAATCAAAATACTGATTAGCCCAATAGTTCCAATATTTTTTCCTCTACTTCCCTACTATCCCATTTTTTATCCAAATCGGGCATTTTCATCACCTCTTTCATAATGGCCTCTTGCGCATCTCCTTCTGCCAATGCTTCTGCATAAGGTCTTAGGGAAAAGGTAACTCTACTATATGCGGGCACCCATTTATCCGGATATTTGGAGGCAAAGTGTTTTTCAATTTTCTTTTGTAGCAAAAAATTGGCATCCGCGGTCTTACTGCTCATTTCCACAAAATTTCGATAACTTAATTCTGCAATGGCGTCCGCATTAGGTTTTCTCCTTTCTTGATAGGTCTGAAAAATTTTTTCCCAATCATTGCCCAGTTCTTGTATTATCTGGTCGAGCACATAAATATCCTCAAAACCGGCGTTCATTCCCTGACCATAAAAAGGAACAACTGCATGTGCAGAATCTCCCACTAGCGCTACTTTGTTCCAATAGGTCCATGGGTAACATTTCATGGTAACCATGGCACTGGTAGGGTTTTTAAAAAAATCTTCCGTTAAGTTTTCTATTTCATTTTTTACATTGGGAAAATAGGTCGTAAAGAACAAGACCGCGTCTTGCTTGGTCTTAATACTTTCAAAGGATACATCCCCTTCAAACGGCATGAACAACGTACACGTAAAGCTACCATCTAAATTGGGCATGGCTATGAACATAAATTTGCCCCGTGGCCAGATATGAAATGAATTTTTGTCCAACTTATGTGTACCGTCACTATTGGCAGGTATGGTTAGCTCCTTATATCCTACGTCAATAAAATCCTGGGAATAATCAAACCTACTGCGGCGCTGCATTTTGTGGCGCACCCTAGAAAAGGCACCGTCACAGCCAAATACCAAATCATATTCGTATTCTTTCCATTCTCCTTTTTCACTCTCACCCGTAAATATTTTGGCCTCTGGTAAGTCTATATCCCATACCTTTTCCTCAAAACGAAAATCTACACCATTTTTTTCCGCAAGGTCTATCATCTTCCTGTTCAGTACCCCCCTTGATATGGACCATATAGCTTCACCGTCCTTTCCATATTTTTGATAATACTCTGGTTTACCTATAACATGCATGGCACGCTTGTCCAATGGAATGGCAATGGTCTTAATCTCCTCTTCCAGGCCCACGGCTTTTAAGGCATTCCACCCCCTATTGCTCATGGCCAAGTTGATCGACCTTCCTGAAAATTCTATATTTCTAATATCGGGCCTTCTATCGAACACCGTTATGCGGTGCCCGTATCTTTTTAAATAAATTGCCAGTAATGAACCTACTAGTCCGGAGCCTATAATGGCTATATTTTTTCTTTCTTGGGTCATGCTTGAGGCTTTATGCCATCATTAAGTGAATGTTAAATGTAGCAAATAATGAACTATTTATAGCATTCATTATACAAACTAAACAAATCAATTTGGAATTCTTACGATTATAATGTTTAACTTTATTTAAAATTAATTAAACAATTTTTATTTTGAAATATTTCAATATTGAAGCGTTGCAAAAACTTCCCAGCAGGCACAGGGCCCATCTCATCAATACCTGTACCGGATATAAATCTGCCAATCTAATTGGGTCAAAGGATAAAAATGGTATCAGTAATTTAGCGGTCTTCAATTCCGTAGTACATATTGGTAGTAACCCTCCAATGCTAGGTTTTATTCTTAGACCATTGACCGTAAGGAGAGATACTTACCATAATTTTAAGGAAACCGGTTTTTTTACGGTCAATCAAATAACTAGTTCAATTATCAAAGCGGCCCACCATACATCCGCCAGTTATAATCCAGATATTTCAGAATTTTCCAAAACCGGTTTAACCGAAATGTATTTGGATGATTTTTTTGCCCCGTACGTAGCGCAAAGTAATATAAAGATAGGTTGTAGCTATATAAACGAGTATACGATTAAGGAAAATGGATGCCTATTGATTATTGGAGCTATTGAACACTTGTACCTACCGGAAAATATTATTCAAGACGATGGCTGGTTACACTTAGAGAAAGCGGATACGGCTGCTATTATTGGGCTAGATGGTTATGCATTGCCTAAACTGTTAAACAGGTTCAATTATCAACAACCAGATGAACTCATCAAAACCATCTTATAATGGCCCATAAGAAACAATTTTTACCAACCAAAATCTGTGCGGTATGCAAAAGACCATTTACGTGGCGCAAAAAATGGGAAAGCAATTGGGAAGAGGTAAAATATTGTAGCGAAAAATGTAGAAGAAATAAAGCTTAACCAAAAACTATATCATGAACAATATCATTTGGTTTAGAAATGATTTAAGAATAGAGGACAATATTTCATTGGTTCATGCCATGAAAGGCAAAAAGGTTATAGCCTACTATTGTTTTGAATCACTTTTTTTTAAAGAGGATATATATGGATTTAAAAGAACTGAAAAATTTAGGGCCAAATTTTTAATAGAGACCTTAAAAAATTTAAAAGAGCAGTTAAAACAACTCCATATACCCTTATTTGTATATCAAGGAGAATCAGCTACCCATCTTACGCAATTGATAAATTTACATCAAATAGATAATGTGTATTTACAGAAAGAATGGACAAGAGACGAGCAGGATATAGTTAATATGGTTAAGAATAAGGCAAGGTCTACCACGTTCATTGAAACCTTTGATCAATTTTTATTTCATCCAGAGGATATACCCTATTCATCCTATGACTCCATACCTGAAATTTTTACGAGTTTTAGAAAAAAATGTGAGCTTACCGTAAAGGTAAGGCCCATAGCCAAGATCACTCATACATTACCTTTGGATAATCTTATTGAAACCCATACGCATATACCTACCATAACGGAATTAGGATTTAATGAGTTCACCGTGGATAAACGTACGGCCTTTCCCTTTAAAGGAGGCACTTCTGAAGCCAAAGAAAGAATTGACCACTATTTTTGGAAAACCAGAAAACTGGCATATTATAAAAAGACCAGAAACGGACTTGTTGGCACTGATTATAGTTCTAAACTATCCCCGTGGTTGGCCAATGGCAGTATCTCACCTAGAATGATCTTTTGGGAAGTCAAGCATTTTGAGAAAGAAATTACCAAGAACCAAGATACCTATTGGCTCATATTTGAACTTATTTGGCGTGATTATTTTAAATATATATCCTTAAAACATCAAAATACTATTTTTCTGCAACAGGGTATCCTCCAAAAAAAATATGATTGGAAAAACACCAAGAGCATAAAAACCGATTGGATAAACGGTATGACCAATGAACCTTTTGTAAATGCCAATATGAAAGAATTGGCTATGACCGGATGGATGAGCAATAGAGGAAGGCAAAATGTAGCAAGTTTTTGGTCAAAGGAAAAAGAACAGGATTGGCGTATAGGAGCTGCCTATTTTGAAAGTATGCTAATTGATTATGATGTGCACAGCAATTATGGAAATTGGATGTATGCCAGTGGAGTGGGCAATGACCCAAGGGACAGAAAGTTTAATATAAAAATTCAAGCTGAGCGCTATGATGGTAATGGCAAGTACCAACGTCTATGGTTGCAGGATACCTTGTTTTAACTGCAGTACCCCCACAAATAAGATAATTTAAAACACAGAAAATGAAGACCTTACGCTTAATTCTTGGAGATCAATTAAACCAAAACCACTCATGGTTCAACACCGTTGATGAAAATGTTATTTATATCATGTCGGAAATGAGGCAGGAAACGGATTATGTAAAACACCATATCCAAAAAGTAGTGGCTTTTTTTATGGCCATGCGCGACTTTAAGGAACAGCTCTCGTCCAAAGGGCATCACTTTATCTATTACACCGTTACCAACCCAGAAAACCCACAACAACTTAAGCAACTGATAGAACAGGCCATTGAGAAAAACCAAATAAATAGGTTTGAGTACCTATTACCTGATGAATATAGGTTGGACCAACAATTAAAGGAAATTTGTGCAGACCTGACAATAGATAGCGCATTTTTTGATACGGAACATTTTTATACCACTCGTTCACAGTTAAAGGACTTTTTTAAGGGAAAAAAACAATTAATCATGGAGAGTTTTTACAGAATGATGCGTAAAAAACATAACATCATGATGGTAAATGATCAACCGGAAGGTGGTAAATGGAACTTTGACCACTCCAATCGTAAAAAATGGAAAGGTCAGCCAACCATACCCCATGAAAGGGGCTTTAGGAAAAACGTAACGGAAATTTTAAAAGAATTGGAAGAGGCCAATGTAGTAACGTTTGGATCAATTGACCCTGAGCAATTTAGCTGGCCCGTTACCAGAGCGGACTGTCTTTCCGTACTAAACTATTTCTGCAATGAACTTTTAGTACATTTTGGTGACTACCAAGATGCTATGCATGAAGATCAGAAATTTTTGTTCCATTCGCGCATATCGTTTGCCATGAACGCGAAAATACTATCCCCAAAAGAGGTCGTAGATAAAGTTTTGGACCACTATTATAGCCATAAAGAAGATATACACATTTCGCAAGTAGAAGGCTTTATACGGCAAATAGTGGGATGGCGTGAATACATGAGAGGTATTTATTGGAAAGAAATGCCAGATTACAAAAACATGAACAAATTGGAAAACACCAATAAACTGCCAGATTTTTATTGGACCGGAAATACCAAAATGAACTGTTTAAAACACGCTATTGGCCAAAGTTTGGATACTGCCTATGCCCACCATATTCAACGACTTATGATTATTGGCAACTTTTCCCTGTTAACACAAATGCACCCAGATGAGGTGGACAAATGGTACCTGGGCGTATATATAGATGCCATAGAATGGGTAGAAATCACTAATACCAGAGGCATGAGCCAGTTTGCAGATGGCGGTATAGTGGCTACAAAACCATATGTAAGCAGTGCTAATTATATACATAAAATGAGTAATTATTGTGGTAATTGCCAGTATAGCCATACTAAAAAAATTGGTGAAAGCGCATGCCCTTTCAATGCTTTATACTGGAACTTTTTAGCAGAAAAGAAAAGTCATTTTAAGGACAATCAACGTATGGCCATGATGATGTCCTTATTGGAAAAAATGGATGGAGAAAAATTAGCGGAACTGCAAAAAAGAGCGCATCTAATAATTCAAGATCCAGATGCTTTTTAATTTCAATACCAACTATAAAAAACACTAAAATTCATTCCTTTTTTAAATTGAATATTCCCGTTAAAAACCCAAAAAACTATAATTTTCAAAAATCTGACGAAAACAAGAATTATTTAGAAGGATAAACCATCCCATTTCTTAAATTCCTACGAATTTTATAGTGTAACGTTTTTGAGATTTTATTAAAAAAAAACGCTGTTACCCCCTAATAGTGTGATTACTATCGATTAACGACATTAAGTTATCGGCAAAGCAATTTTAACACTTTTCACCACACTCTTACAACAAATCCATTGTTTAAAAATTAACAAAAACCGTGATAATTTAATTTTTGATGTTTTTCTATTATTTATATTTAACTAATTGATTTTCAATATTTTATATTAAAAAAAATAATAAATGTTAAAATTTTGAAATTTATTTGAAAGAAAATTACTGCAAACAAAAAACCACAACTTTTACTTGCTACACAACAACAATTTAATTTTAAATTTTTATCAGCGTTAATTTGTCATTGTCCGTTTACTGGTAGATTTCTAGCCGTGGACGTACAGTTTTGAACGACGAAACTAGAAAGTTCAGTATTAAGGAATATTCTATTTCAACAACGTTCAAAGTTTGACATAAAAACAATTTGACCAGTTGCCGTACATAACTTTAAAAAGTCTGTACTGCCAAAAGTTAAATTTAAGAAATGATAGTTTCTGATAATCGACCTATGACCAAAAATTTTATTGCAGCATTAACCTGCGTTCTATTCTGCTTGACCAGCACATTTTTATCGGCCCAATGTGAAAATAGTAATGGTGGTTTTGAAAACGGCACCACCAATTATGTTTTTGGACCCGGGTCAGCCTTAGAAAGTAATCCTTCGCATATATTGAACGGCAGTGCCGCAGCATCCTTGCCTGCTTCAGGCGGAGTAATTACAACCGTTGGCTATTTGATCAGTGAAGGAGAGACCCTTAACTTTAGTTTGTTCAACAAAGTTTCCGGTACAACAGGTTCTGTTGAAGTATCCGTAAGCTTTTATAATGGTGGCGGAAACTTAAGAGGAGTTGAAAATTTAAGTATTCCCATAAACGGAAACGAAAACTATAAACAAAATAATTTTACGGCAACTGCGCCTAATGGTACGTCGTATTTTGAAATTGAAATATTGAACAACACTAACGATATCGTATATATCGATGACGTTTGTTTTGGATATCAGAGAGAAATTTGTGGTAATGGCATTGATGATGATGGTGATGGTAATGTAGACGAATATTGTTATAGTATATCAGATGCCAGCGTATCTGAAGGTGGGGTAATGACCTTTACTCTTTCTACTACAACGGCAGAATTATTGACAAGCCGCACATTTGATCTTACTTATGTAAATCTTACGACTACAGATGCTGACTACACGGGACCATCCCAAGTGACTATAAACCCTTTTACAACTTCAAGAACGTTTCAGGTAACTGCGGTAAACGATGATTGGGTAGAAGCAACGGAACAACAGTTCGCAATTTATTTTACAAGAAGTACCGGTGAGGTCAATTATGAAAAACGCCAAGGAATAGGAACCATAACCGATACCGATGTGGCCTATGTCACAGGTGGCAATTATGATGTTACCGAAGGAGGAACAATTAGCTACGGACTTACTTTGTCCACAGGAACAAATTCAGGCGGTCAACAATATGTAGGCATAGAAGATGCTTATACGGTAGATTTCCAAGTTTTGGAATATACGGGTTCCGTTAGTCCGGCCAGTAATGGCACGGATTTTAATGCGTTTACCACAACGGCGACTTTTCCTGCGGGATCGATTGCAGGTTCCCAAATTTTTATAGATATCCCTACAACGGAGGATTCTTTGGTAGAACCATCTGAAGAATTTCATGGTATAAAATCACAAAACCCAGCTGAGGCTACTAAATATGGCTCAGGACCTTCAAGAGTATCCATAAATACGGAAAATTCTTCCTTACGAATACATGACAATGATACTGCAACCATAAGCATTACGGATGCTACCGTTCTTGAAAATGCCGGAAATGCTACAATTACCTTTACTTTAAACGGTGATGTCCAAAATCCTTTTGACATTGATTATGCAACAGCGGACAATACGGCCCTGGCTACCACGGATTATACCACAGATTCAGGAACAATAAACTTCACAGGTACAAATGCGGAAATGTATGCCATAAATTTTGACATTACTGACGACTCCGTAACAGAACTTCAAGAGAACTTTGTCATTAATCCGGTTTACAACCCATCTACCGTTACTTTAACAAATTATGTACCGCAACAAATAAACTTTGTTCCAAGTTCATCAACGATTACGATAAACGATGATGATCTGGATACGGACAATGATGGTATTAGGGATGCAGTGGACATTGACGATGACAATGATGGTATTTTGGATACCAATGAAGCCATTGAGTGTATTGATGATGATTATCTGGCTTGGGAATTTAATTCACCTCCCGGTACCAGAACAGTGGACTATGTCCAAAATCCAGCAATAACAAATTGGTTAATTTCCTCGGCTTCCGATATTGTTATCGGTAGCGGAATTACAGATGCTTCACCGGGAACGGAATTACAGATTACAGATTTAAATGCGGCAAACTATACGGAAGCAATTGTCAATAATGACTACATAGAGGTAAGTTTTACGACCGCAAGTAATTTGACATATCCTGTTATGGAACGAATGGGTGTCAACTGGTATCAAAATTCCGATGGAACAACAATTGGCAATGCCTATGATGCCGCCATTGCTATTTCAAAAGATAATTTTACTACTTCTACCCTTTTGAACAGTGATGTAAACGTCCACTACCCAACCAATGGCGTATCCGAATTTTTTGATCTTACACAATCTGGTGTCCAATATAATCTGGAAGAAAATACAACCTATACGGTCCGTATATATGTTTACAACCAACAATCTGATGGTAATGTGGCTTATTCGGTTTTTGATGATTTAACCCTTAGGCTTTCATCATGCTTGGAACGAGATACAGATGGGGACAATATTCCTGATCAGCTAGATAATGACAGTGACAATGATAATTGTGTAGACGCCGTTGAGGCAGGTCATACGGATCCTGATGCAGATGGCTATTTAGGAAATTCACCTGTAACTGTCAATGCTCTTGGCCAAGTTACAGGACAAGGTGGCTATACTGGCGTAACCGGAAATGAATTGTTGGCTACGGAGGCAACTGTGAACGTACCACCTTCCAATACCACCGTCAACGATGGTGGATCAACCACTTTTGAAATTGATGTAACCGCAATAAACACAACTAGTTTCTCTTCCGGTACCCCGGTCTACTCCGGCCCCGGAAGCTCAGATTCCTCAAGTGAGCTTACGTACCAATGGCAAGAAAATGGCATAAATCTTAGTAACGGTGGGGTATATAGTGGCGTCAATACAAATACATTGGCTATAAATAATGTTTCTGGATTAAGTGGCAACACCTATACGGTAATAGTAACACATAATGATCATTTATGTACCAATATTCAACGATCGGCAACGCTGACTACTATAGATATTTGTGATCCCATAGCATCTGGATATACGGATACTGATGGTGATGGACTTACTGATGTTTGTGATCAGGACGATGATAATGATGGTATTTTAGATACTGAAGAATGTCCAATTGTTCCGGTAGATTTTAGCGCAATAGAATCTGACCCTATTGTTGAGGGTGATCCTTCGGTAAATTTTACTACTGATATCAATGGTAGTTCGTTACCGTTGACATTGACCGTTGGTAATGTTATAAGTAACGGTGCAACTGATATGTCCGTACTATCAGAAAATTCAGGCTCTATATTAAGATTTCAAGACGCCAATGGGGTTATTTCAGGTACAGGATATTCAGCAGAATTATTATTCTCAGAGCCTTCTAATTTTAGGTTTGGGGCAAACAATACATTAGGTAATTCCAATATCAACCAATCAGATAGATTTATAATTACACCTATTAATCCTTCCGCAGATTTTAAATGGATCATTATATCAAGTGCTGCTGCAGAAATTACGGTACTGAGCAATGAAATGACCATAACGGGGGATAGTAGTTCAGGCAACTTAGGAAATGCGCCGTTTGCAGAGTTTGACATATCAATTTCAGGTACTGTAGAAGGCCTGGTGGTGTATCATGAAGCCAATTTCTCAGCCCCAACTTCTTTAAATTCAGGTAGATTTTCATTTTCATTCTGCCCAGACTCGGATAATGACAATATTCCAGATAGTCTTGAAACCGATAGTGACGGGGATGGTTGTGCAGATACACTAGAGGCAGGTCATACCGATCCAGATAACGACGGTAGATTAGGTTCTTCACCTGTAACCGTAAATGCCAATGGTCTTGTTACCGGACAGGGAGGATATACGGGAACCAATGCTAATGTAACAACTTCCAACCCAGCGGCTGTAATTACCACACAGCCTTCTAACCAAGTTACGAACTTGGGTGGAAATGCTACATTTGCTGCAGTTATTTCTGGTTCCGGTCTTACTTACCAATGGGAAATAAGCACAGATGCAGGAACTAATTGGAACCCAATTACCAATTCGGGAATTTATACTGGGGCAGATACCGATCAATTGACCTTAACCGGGGTTTCCACATCTGATCACGATAATGTATTTAGGCTTATTGCCTCTGATATTAATAATGCTTGTACCCCAGAAGTAATTACCAATGAAGTTAATCTTTATATAACTCCAGAAATCAGCATATCGGATTCTGCAACAACGGAAGGTTCCAATAACGTTTTCACGATAACCGCATCTCATAGTATTAGTCAGGATATTACGTTCAATATCGCGTACACTGATATAACAACCAATAGTGATATTGCCACTAATGGTGTTGATTATAATGGACCAAATTCGGTTACACTTTTGGCTAATTCAACATCTGTAAGTTACAATGTTGCTACAGTAGACGACCTTCTTTTTGAAGGAACAGAAGAATTTGAAACCCAAATAGCTTACGGTTCTGGCGGTACGGTCAATATTATTGATAATGAAGGAAATGGTTTAATTTATGATAATGACAACCCCGCTGCAGGAGAAGGTATTTCCGTAGCAGATTTTTCCGTTAGCGAAGATGTTGCCGGAGGAATCGCAAATTTCGTTTTTACCTATACAGGTCCTGAAGTAGAAAGATCATTTACCTTGGAATATCTTGTAAATGACGGTAGCGCACAATTATCTTCAGATTATTTGATCAATGGTGGAACTACCATTACAGGAATTATCACATTCCCGGCCAATACAAGTAACGGAGATACGCAGAGCTTAAACATTAACATCATAAATGACAATTATATTGAACCTACGGAAGATTTGACCTTGGACATTACGAACAAGTCCTTTTCTAATCTTATTATCGTAGACAATACAGCTATTGGAACCATTACCAACGATGAGACTCCTGCCGCAGGAGAAGGAATTTCAATCGCAGATTTTACAGTTAATGAAGGAATTACCGGCCCAAATACTGTTGACTTCGTCGTTACATATACAGGACCTTCCGTTGAAAATGCATTTACTGTAGATTATGCCCTTGCAGATGTAACCACTACCGCAGGATCGGATTATAGCGCCAGTGCTACTGGAACGATCACTTTTCCTGCAGATACCGCTGATGGAGATACACAAGTCATTACGTTGTCAATAACAAATGACAACATAATTGAAGGTGATGAAAGTTTAACGGCTACATTATCCAATTTATCCAATACCCTTTTGACCATTGTAGATGGAAATGCCACCGGTATCATAGAAGATAACGACACCACACCATCCACAGGTTTATCCGTTGCAGATTTTACGGTTAACGAAGCAATAGGTACCGTCAATTTCGTAGTTACCTATACGGGAAAAAACGTTAAGGACGGATTCACAGTAGATTACGCCATCAATAATGGCACCGCTTTATCCGGTCAGGACTTTACGGCAGACCTTGCCAATCAACTTTCATTTCCCGCTGGTACCACCAACGGAACAACAAGGTCGGTAGCCGTTACCATTAATGATGACTTGATTATTGAGGGACCTGAAAATTTAAGTATACAATTGTCCAATCTATCTACATCCTTGCTTAATCTAGTAGATCCGGATGCATTAGGTACAATAACCGACAATGATATCAAAACGGCCACAACCGGTCTTACGGTTGCTGATTTCACCGTTAACGAAGCTGGCAATACCGCTAACTTTGTCATTACTTATAACGGTAAGGAAGTTCAAAACAGTTTTACGGTGGATTATACCATTACAGACGGTACAGCAACCGTAACTACGGATTATAATGTTAGTCCGCTTACAGACACCTTGACATTTCCTGCTGGTACTCAAGATGGTGACCAATTGACCGTTGCCATAGATATCTTAGAGGATGTAATCATAGAAGGCAACGAAACCTTAAATTTTGCGCTTAGCAATCTTTCTACGACGCTGATCAATATTGTTGATGGCACTGCCGTAGGAACTATTGTGGACAATGATATAAAAACCGCTACAACGGGCTTAAGTGTTGCAGATTTTACCATTGCTGAAGATGGTGGTACCGCTAATTTCGTCATTACCTATAACGGATTGGAAGTACAGGAAGCCTTTACGGTAGATTATAACATTGCCGACATTTCCACAACGGTCAACGCTGACTATACGGCTACACTTACGGATCAAATTTCCTTCCCCGCAGGAACTTCCAATGGGGACCAAGTATCTATAGCTGTTAACGTTATTAATGATAATCTTATAGAGGCCAATGAGCAATTAAGCCTGCAATTATCCAATCTTTCAACCAACCTGATCAATATTGTTGATGCAAATGCCAACGGTACTATCACAGACAACGATAATACGTCAGATAAAGGAATTGATTTTCAAAACTTAACGGTAACCGTTACCGAAGGCGACCCAGGCGATACCGTGGAAGCCAATTTTATCGTTGAATTTATTGGTGATATAGATACAGGGGAAACCATTGAGGTAGATTATTTGATCAACAACGGTACTGCCGCCAATGCTACCGATTTCTCCCCTCCTGCTACGGTTCAGACATTGACCTTTACCAACTTGACCAAAACAAATACCATTACGGTTCCTATCCTTAACGATAATACGGTAGAGGCTGTAGAAGATTATTATGTGGATCTTGTAGCTATACGGTCTAATGTAGGTATCAGATTATTGAACAACCGTGCAACAGGTATTATTAACGATGATGATGGGGGTAGTTTATCCGTAGCCGGTTTTAGCATTGTTGAGCAGACCAATTCCATTAATTTTGATGTGTCCTATAGTGGCGACAGGGTTGTTGGCGGATTTACGGTAGCTTATCAAATTACGGACATTTCCACTACTTCTGGGGTAGATTATACGGTAGAGACTTCTTCAACAGGTACTTTAACGTTTACCGGGGTGGATAACGAGGTGAGGTCCGTACAAATCAATATAATAGGTGATTCCTTTATAGAACCTAATGAGGACTTACAGATAACGATTTCAAGTCCATCAATAGCAGAGATTACCATTGCGAACAACCAAGCTACGGGTACCATTGTCAATGATGACTCCGGTAGTATTTCCGTAACCGGTTTTTCTGTGGATGAATACAATACCACCGCTAATTTTAATGTAACCTATACCGGTCAGCCCATAGATGGCGGATTTACGGCTTCTTACGTAATCAATGATGTTACTACGACTTCCGGAACGGATTATACAGTAGCATCACAAACTGGTACCCTAAACTTTACGGGCGCCAATAATCAGGTGCAACAAGTACCGGTCAACATTATTCAGGATGCTATTTTAGAAGGAAATGAGACATTGAACATTACCATCACTTCAATTTCTCCCAATTTAGTAACCTCTTCAAATAGTACTGCTACGGGTACAATTGTAGATATCAACCATCAACCAACTGCTGTTGATGATTCCTTTGTGGTTTTCGGTACAACGGATTTAACCATTTTGGCCAATGATGATTTTGGTTTCGACGGTCCTGCGACCGTTAATTCACTTCAAGTAGGTGCCGCTCCAATAAATGGTACGGTAACGATTATGGACAATGGTACCCCAGGAGATTCAACGGACGATTATTTTGAATACCTACCAAGTCCGTCATTTAATGGTAACGACTCATTTACATATATAATCACGGATTCTAACGGCTCAACGGATACGGCCACCGTAAATATTTATGTAAACGATACCAATCTTAAGAAAGATTTTGAAATTAGGTATCAAGGAAGTATCAACGGAGATTTTACAATGATCGCCAACAATGTACTTTCCCGTACTAGAACAGGGAACTATAATGGGGAAGATGGCAACCATGACTTCACGGACAATGTCTTTGTTGATATTGATTCTGACCCAACGACCTTTAACTCTACCAATGCCAATTTGGCAAATCCAGAACCAAGTTTAAGCTGTCTTAATATCAAGAAAGCATATTTATACTGGGCAGCGGCAGATAAAGAATATGATGGTACTACCGGTGGTGGTGCCACGGAACCCACTTGGAACTTTAACCAGGTGAAATTAATGCTTCCAGGTCAAACGACCTATACGACCGTATCTGCGGATGAAGTAATCTATAGGGGTCGTAATGACCATTTTCAAAATGACCCTTATGTGTGTATAAAGGATATTACGGATGACATCAACTTGCTTGCTTCTCCTTTTGGCACCTATCAAGTAGGTAACGTAAAAGCTACGGAAAGAAGGTTATTATCGCATGGTATCAATAGTAATACCGGTACATCTGGTGGTTGGCAAATTGTATTTGTCTATGAAAACGTATCATTGGACCCAAAAAATATTACGTTATATGATGGGTATGTTCATACGTTTGCCTCTAATGGTGCAGGTGAAACGGAATTTACGTTTAGTGGTTTTGAAACTATTCCAAATGGTGTCGTAAATGGTGATGTAATGATTGGCGCATTGGAGGGAGATAGAGATCTTTCCGGAGATCAACTATTGATTTATGATGCTACAAACAACTGGTCCAATATCAGCACAGCTTTGAGACCTGATAATAATTTCTTTAATAGTAGAATTACTATCGATGGATTAAACTATGTAAACCGTAGTCCTGCGAGTACAAATACGTTAGGTTTTGATGCCGCCTTATTTCCGTTAACAAATGGAGGTAATCAATATATTCAAAACAATCAAACATTTGCCCGATTTAAAATCACAACAGATCAGGAATCTTATGGACTATACCTCATGGGACTTAGTGTTGATGTATATCAACCAAGTTTGGGTGCCTTAAGCTTAGATGTTAATGCTACCGGTCCTTTTGATGCAGGCGAAGTGGTTCCGTTAACGTTGAATATTACTAACACTGGAAATGATGATATAGAGGATTTGGAAATTACAACCGTACTGCCAGTAGAAGCTGACTTCTCCGGAGTAGGTACATTGCCCGCCGGCGTTTCACACTCTTATGACACATTATCAAGAACCTTGACCTTTAACGTTGCTAACGGTAATACCAACATGGGAGCAGATTTTGAGATAGATTTTGATATTGTACTTAGGGAACAATGTTATTTCTTGGAGGATGCTTGTACGGCAAGTTTTGAAATTCAATCTACAGCCACCTTTACCGGGGCAACGAACGGTAATACGTATACCACAAATAGTTCCTCTTCTACGGATTCTTGTGGAATTGGCACACATGACCCAACGGTCATAGATGTACAACAACCTGATCAAGTTGCATGGGCAACGGCTCCAAATGCATTGAACAGAACCGTTTCATGTGACAATATTTCAGCTTTGAACAATGCAAACTCTCTGGAACCTGCAACGGCAATCTGTGATTTCACCTTGAACAAGACTGCAGGTGCATTTGTACCATCTGGCTCTTGTCCTACTGAAGGTACATATACCAATACATGGACGTTTACCGATGCTTGTGGAAGGGTAAGTGAAGTTTATACCCAAGTAATCACTATTGAAGATAATGACGCTCCAACCTTCAACGAATCCCTACCTGGGGATACGTATGCGGCACATGACAATATTCCGGTAGCTCCGATACTATCCGCCAATGATAATTGTGATGCAAATTCTACGGTAGTCTTTACGGAAACTTATGACGGTGACAATACAAGTACATCATATACGATCATTAGAAATTGGTCCGTAAACGATTGTGCAGGTAATAATACCAGCCATACCCAATATATTTATGTTAGTGAGAATGGAGACCCTATTGGTCTAGGTATTTCGGACATAACGGTTAATGAAGATGCAGGCACGGCAACGGTTGTAGTTACGCATACTGGATCGGTATCCGGTGGTTTTACACTAAACTACACTACTGCTGATGATACTGCGTTACAATCCAATGATTATATTGCACAGTCTAATTTAATTTCTTTCTCCGGTACCAATAATGAAAAAAGGTCCATTACCATTACTATCAATAACGATGACCTTATTGAGGTAACCGAGCAGTTCTTCGTACAGATTAGCAATGGTACCAATACACCACCAATAAACGATAATGAGGGTATTATCACCATTACGGACAATGATAATATTCCAGGTACAACAGGGGTATCTTTTGCCAATAATAATGTAGTCGTTACCGAAGGCACAAATACCTATGCGAGATTTACCGCTACGTTTACAGGAAATATTGCTCCTGGTCAAGATGTTTTGGTAGACTACATTACATCTAATGGCACCGCAGGAGAACCTGATGATTATACGCTGACGCAGGGTACCATTACTTTTAATAGTACTACGAATTCCGTAGATATAGATGTTCCGATTATTGATGACTCTATCATTGAACAAACAGAGGATTTTGTATTGACCTTATCCAATATACAATCTAACCTAGGTGTTGGCTTTGTTGATCAACAACCTACCAATACCGCAAACGGAACCATAAACGATAATGACAATATTCTGGGAACAACAGGTATTTCCTTTGCCGATGATACGGTTATTGTAACCGAAGGTTCTGAAACGTTTGCAAGGTTTGTAGTAACCTTTACCGGGGCCATTGCACCAGGCGAGGATGTAACTGTAGATTTTGAAACATCTGATGGTATTTCTGCCCAACCAGCTGAACAACCTGACGATTACACATATACCAATGGTACGATAACCTTCAATAGTACAACGACCACGTTCAATATAGACGTGCCGTTCAATGACGATAACATCATTGAACCTACTGAAGATTTTATCTTGACCTTGTCCAATGTACAATCTAATATAGGAGTTGGCTTTGTTGATCAACAACCTACAAATACGGCTACGGGAATTATCAACGATAACGATAATAATCCTGGTGTAACAGGAATATCGTTTGAAAACGATAATATTACTGTGAACGAAGCGGATATCTCCGCTACGATCACCGTTCTTCTTACGGGCAATGTTCAAGGAGGCTTTAGCATAGACTATACCACTACTCAAGACTCTGCACTACCTGTAAATGACTATACTGCTGTGTCCGGTACATTAAACTTTAACGGAACTGATGGAGAAAGGATTACGATTACCGTTCCTATTACCAATGATAGTTTCATTGAACCTACGGAGCAATTTTTCATCGACTTATCCAATATTTCCACTTCGTTGATTGCCATAAACGACAATCAAGGTACGATCACCATTGAGGATGACGATCTAGCGCCAGGTAACGGTATTGACTTTATCGCAACAAATGTTGAGGTAACCGAAGGTGTTGGTGTTACGGCCGTTTTCGATGTTATTCTTTCAGGTACTTTCCAAGAGCCGTTCGATGTAGCCTTTGAAACAGCTTTTGGCACTGCTACAGCAACAGATTTCATTGCTCAATCGGATATTTTATCGTTCGCAGGTAACAATAATGAAGTTCATCAAATCACAGTAAACATACTTAATGATAATTTTATAGAACCTACCGAAGGATACTTTGTTAACCTATTAAGTACTACAAATCCTTTAGTGCCCATAAATACACCACAAGCTACAGGTACTATTCTTGATGATGATAATACTCCGGGTACCACAGGAATATCCTTTGACGCAGCGGACATCATCGTGACCGAGGGCGTGGGCGTACAGGCCGTGTTCACCGTGAACTTTACGGGCGAGATCGCTCCGGGAGAGGAAGTGAGCGTGGACTTCGTGACAAACGACGGGACAGCCCTGGACGGAACGGACTACATCGCCGACAACGGTACGCTGACCTTCAGGAACGACGAGTACACAAGGACGGTGGCCATCGATATCGTAAACGACAATTTCATAGAGCCGCAGGAGCAGTTCTCCATGGTGCTGTCCAACATACAGTCCAACATGGGCATCGAGTTCGTGGACCAACAGCCCACAAACACCAAGAC
>NZ_FZNV01000005.1 GCF_900188415.1 Maribacter sedimenticola
AGCCTTCAACTCGAGGTAACGGTTCAACCGTTCGACTGCAACTCCGCAGGGCTGCAGACAAGCTATAGCATCAACGGTGCAGCGGCGGTAACGGCACAGACTCAGGTGACCATTACGGAAGGTGATGGCCTTGACCTTGGCATCTTGCCTTCCTCTACGGCATTCTCGGTATCGGGACCAAACGGGAACGACAAACCGTTGAACACCGATATCCTGAACATTGTAGATGCACAGGGCGCGGATGCAGGCACGTACACCTTTACCACTACCGAGGGCTGTAGCCTTCAACTCGAGGTAACGGTTCAACCGTTCGACTGTAGCACCGCAGAATTAGAACTTCAATATAAAATAAATGAATCTGAGGAATTTATCAATGCAAAATCAGCTATTGTATTAGAAGGAGATGTTTTGATTATTAAATTCTCGCAAGAGAATATTAGTTTTTCTTTAAGCGGCCCCAATCAAAATTCAAAACCAAATAATAAAACTGATTTTCAAATAATTGGAGCTAAAATTGAAGATGAAGGAAATTATATTTTTACCACTAGCAATGGATGTGTCTATAATTTTGAACTTACGGTAACGCCTAATGAAGCTTTAGCAAATCCAACATTAGAAGTTATTAAAATATATCCAAATCCAGTTTCAGATGGAATTCTATATTTAGGATTAAATCAATTCATGAATCAAGCTTTAACAGCTAATCTATATGATATATATGGCAAGCATATTATTTTTAAAGAGATTAATTCAAATCATGAGAGTGAGGAATCTTTAAATATTCCTACTTTAAGTGGAGGTATATATATTTTAGAAATATCACTTAGTGGTTCGGATGAAACAATTCTTAAAAAGGTGATAAAATTAGATTAAGCCAATTTATAATGAAGGTAAAAGCTACTATTTATAGTAGCTTTTATTTTTATATTAATTTAAGAGTTATAACAATAATCTAAAAAAGCATCTGTTTAACATTTAAAATATATTTAAAGGTAATTAACTAGTAAATTTGAATTATCAATATAAGCTTTATAAATAAGTACAGAATGGACATTTCAGAATTAGGTTTTAAACCTCAATATAAAGTATTAGTAACAGGAGGGGGTGGTTTTATAGGTTCCAATATAACCGAAGCACTTTTAAATAATGGAAATAGAGTCATATGTTTGGATAACTTTTCAACCGGTAGAAAAGAAAACATTAATTCATTTCTTAGTCATCCTAATTATCGTTTGATTGAAGGTGACATAAGAGATTTAAATACTTGCAAACAAGCATGTGAAGGTGTCGATTACATTTTACATCAAGCCGCATTGGGCTCTGTTCCTAGATCAATCAAGGATCCAATTACTACGAATGAAGTAAATGTAAGTGGATTTTTAAATATGTTAATTGCTGCCAGAGATGAAAAAGTAAAAAGATTTATATATGCCGCAAGTTCATCAACATATGGGGATTCAAAAAAACTTCCAAAAGTTGAAGAAATAATTGGGCAGCCTCTTTCTCCTTATGCGATTACTAAATACGTGAATGAATTATATGCTAAAATTTTCAGTACTACATATGGCCTTGAAACTATAGGACTTAGATATTTCAATGTTTTTGGCAGAAAACAAGATCCAAATGGAGCTTATGCTGCTGTTATTCCAAAATTTGTTATGCAACTTAAGAATTTAGAATCACCTGTAATTAATGGTGACGGTACTTTCTCGCGAGATTTTACATATATTGATAATGTTATACAAATGAATGTAAGGTCAATGACCACTGATAATTCAAATGCTATTAACACAGTTTATAATGTAGCATATGGCGAAAGAACTGACCTAAATACTCTTGTCTCACTATTAAAAGAACAACTTTCTAAATTTGATCCCAAGATAAAAAATGTGAAAATAAGTTATGGCGAGCAAAGACAAGGGGATATTCCTCACTCTTTAGCATCTATAATAAAAGCAAAAAATCTTTTAAAATATAATCCTAGCCATAGTATTGAGGAAGGGCTAGAGGAAGCCGTAAATTGGTATTGGGAAAATTTAAAAAATTAAACAATGAATTTAACAGTAATTGGCACAGGCTATGTAGGTTTGGTAAGTGGAACTTGTTTTGCTGAAATGGGCAATACGGTAACCTGTATTGATGTAGACGAAAAAAAAATAGAGAATTTAAAAAAAGGGATAATACCAATTTACGAACCGGGATTAGAAGCAATGGTCAATCGTAATGTCCTGAACAAAACACTCAAATTTAGTAACAATCTTTCTATAAATTTAGAAAAGTGTGATATCGCTTTCATTGCTGTTGGCACACCCATGGGTGATGATGGTTCTGCAGACTTACAATATGTGCTCCAAGTTGCAAAGGAAATTGGAAGTTACATGCAACATTCTTTAATCGTTGTTGATAAGTCTACTGTTCCTGTTGGTACTGCTGATAAAGTTCGGGATACAATTCAAAAGGAACTTGACAATAGAAATGTTAATATTTCTTTCGATGTTGTTTCCAATCCAGAATTCTTAAAGGAAGGTGATGCAATTAATGACTTTATGAAACCCGACCGTGTAATAGTCGGTTCTGACAATGAAGTAGCACAAGAAAAAATGAGAGCATTATATTCTCCATTTTTTAGAAGCAGTATGGATAGGCTCATAACAATGGATGTCCGTTCTGCTGAAATGACAAAATATGTTGCCAATGCAATGTTGGCTACCAAAATTTCATTCATGAATGAAATAGCCAATATCTGCGAATTAGTTGGTGCAGATGTAAACAAAGTAAGAATTGGAATTGGTTCTGACAGTAGAATTGGTTATAGTTTTATTTATCCAGGTAGTGGATATGGTGGATCTTGTTTTCCTAAAGATGTCAAAGCGCTGAAAAAAACAGCAGAAGAGCATGGCTACAATGCTAAATTAATAACATCAGTTGAGGACGTAAATAATGCACAGAAATTAGTTATTGCAAATAAAGTAGTCGAAAGATTTGGTGAAGATTTGAACAATAAAACCTTTGCTATATGGGGATTGGCATTTAAACCAGAAACTGACGATATGAGAGAAGCCCCATCAATCTATATTATTAAAGAATTATTGAAAAGAGGAGCAAAAATTCAGGCATATGACCCTAAAGCCATGGATAAAGCTAAACATTTTTACTTAAAAGGAATTAAAAATATTTCGTATTTTAATTCGAAATATGAAACTCTGCAAAATGCAGATGCTATGATATTATTAACTGAATGGAAAGAATTTAGATCTCCTGATTTTGAAGAATTAAAAACACAACTTAAGCACCCGTTAGTATTTGACGGAAGAAATCAATATAACTATGAGCGTATGAAAATTTTAGGTTTCGAATATTTTCAAATAGGTAAAAAATAAATTAATATAATTATACTAATATGTCTTCAACTAAAATTGCCATTATAGGCCTTGGTTATGTGGGTTTGCCTTTAGCTCGTTTATTTGCGACTAAATACCCTGTCGTAGGTTTTGATATTAATGAAAAGCGAATAAAAGAATTACAATCGGGTGTCGATAGCACCCTAGAAGTTTCAAATGAAGTTTTGCAAAAATCTTTGGTTACCAAACCCGGTAATGATATTGGCCTTTATTGTTCAAATGATTTAAATGAAATCAATGATTGCAATTACTTTATTGTTACCGTACCTACACCAGTTGACAGTACTAACAGGCCAATACTTACACCCTTATTCAAATCAAGCGAAACTGTTGGTAAAGTTTTAAAGAAAGGTGATACAGTAATCTACGAATCTACAGTATATCCTGGAGTTACTGAAGATGAATGTGTACCTGTATTAGAAAAAGTTAGTGGCCTTACCTTTAATAAAGACTTTTATGTAGGGTACTCGCCAGAACGAATTAACCCTGGAGATAAAGAACATACAGTAGAAAAAATATTAAAAGTTACTTCCGGTTCAACACCCGAAATAGCTATTAAAATTGATGAATTGTATAAATCTGTTATTACTGCAGGAACATTTTTGGCTAGTTCTATAAAAGTTGCAGAAGCTGCTAAAGTAATAGAAAATTCACAACGTGATATAAACATCGCATTTGTAAATGAATTAGCTAAGATTTTTAACCTAATGGGTATCGACACTCATGATGTTTTAGAGGCTGCAGGTACAAAATGGAATTTTCTTCCTTTTAAACCCGGTCTAGTCGGTGGTCATTGTATTGGAGTTGATCCTTATTATTTAGCGCAAAAGGCTCAAGAATTTGGATATCATCCTGAAATTATTTTAGCAGGTAGACGCATGAATGATGGAATGGGTAAATATGTTGCCTCTGAAGTTGTCAAGCTAATGGTTCAGAAAGATATTAAAGTTAAAAACTCTAAAGTGTTAGTTTTAGGAATAACTTTTAAAGAAAATTGCCCAGATGTTAGAAATACAAAAGCTGTAGACGTAATTAAAAATTTAGATTCCTATGGTATTGAAACCAAAGTTTTAGATCCTTGGGCCAAACCTGAAGAAGTTCTTCATGAATATAATATCAAATCTTTTAAAGATATAGATTCTAATGAACAGTTTGATGCTATTGTTCTTACAGTTTCTCACAAAGAATTTTTAGAAATAGATTTAAGCATGCATTTAAAAGAAAATTCTGTGTTATATGATGTTAAAGGTGTTTTAACTAAAAATGTTACAGGTAGGTTATAACTGATAAATTATATACTTTTAAAAATGAACCCTTTTAAATATTAATTTAAAAGGGTTTTTATTAATCCAAATCCACTGAAGCTTAACTTATTTACTTAAAATATGTTAAATATTCCCAAAAAAGTGCATTTCATCGAATATTTAGGTACTTAAAAGTCCAAATATATATTTCATACGTTTATTTAAATGTCGGCATATTATAAAAAGTGCATTTTATCGAAAAAAAGTGACATTTTACCGATGCGAAAATTATAATGGATATTTTTATAACCCAGATTGCTTTAACATTAAATGCCCTACTTATGAAATTAAAAAATTGTTTTACATTCTCGTTATGCTTGATTTGCATACTTTTACATTTATCCTGTTCAAAAGATAATGATTTATTATCTGAATATGTATCTATAGATTCGTCAAAAATTGATGACAATTCTCAATTTGCCGTAGATGACATTTTTTTTATGGATTCTTCATCTAGTATAGTTTTAGATGTTCTAGCTAATGACAATCTTTATAACGGTAACAATATTAAAATAATTAGTGTTTCTGAACCAAAAAATGGTATCGTTATTATCAATAATGATAATACCTTGACTTATACTCCAAATACCGGAAATACAGAAGCAGAGGAGCCTGTTATAGAGGAGCCTGCAACAGAGGACACTTCAACAGAGGACACTTCAACAGAGGACACTTCAACAGAGGACACTTCAACAGAGGACACTTCAACAGAGGACACTTCAACAGAGGAGCAACCTATAGATAACTTTACGTATGATATTGAGGTACAAAATGAAGATAATACAACCACTACTTCAACTGGAAATGTTATTGTAAATACATCTACCACAGACAAAGTATCGGAAGATGTTGCCTTTTGGCAAAGAAAATTTGACCAAGAATTTAACGACCCAGACAATCAGGTGGATAGTATCGATGCCACACAGAAATCAGAGAGCGCTAACGAAAATCAAGAATACTATTTTTTAGCTTATTATTTAGATGCTCATATATCTATGTGGCAAGCTACTGGTGAATATAAGTATTTAGATAATGCACTGAAGTTAATTGAGAATACTATAAATGACGCACAACCTTTAAATATTAAAGGTAAACAATTTCTAGGATGGCCAACTAATCCAAATCACCCTGAAGCATCAGCAAAAGGGTATCCACTATGGGAATCATTTATGTTTCGATTTGTTTCTTCACTCTTAAGAGTTATGCATAAATCCCCAAATCTTCGTTCCGATAGTAACATTCAAAAACGTTATGAAACCATTCTAAATTTTACAATTGAAAATATATGGAATAAATGGGAACATGATGGTATACATAATATGTATAGGATTAATACGCACATGTCTTCACATTGGGCGAGAATTGGAATGGATCTTTATCTTATTACGGGCGAGTCCAAATACAAGCTTGTATTTGATAATATATCTCATGGTACAATGATTGGATGGCCTTCAAATTTGAAGAATCAAATTAAAACTAATTCTGAAATAAGTTCTGCTTTAGTTTGGAATCAAAATTGGACTAATGCAGCAATTCAGGATACTTCACATGCCGGAGCGATAGTGTCTTTTTGGGTAGCCGCATATGAAAATTCCATGTATTGGGATAAAAATCATATCGATGGTTTAATTTCAACATTGAAAAATGTAATATGGACAAAATCCATGGGCGATAGATTTACTAAAAATGTTGACGGAACAGGTGGTTATGATTACTATGGCAGGCTTCACGAATGGCTACATTTAGGTAGATTTGACTCTGAGATACAACAACAAATTAAAGAGAATTATACGGGTGCTAATTTGACATATTACGGGATTCAACCACTGGGTATTGCGGCATTAAATGCAAAAATTTTACTAGATGGTGCTCCAGTATATCCAGAACAATAAAAAATTAAGTTTATTTTAAATATAAATGGTCGGGTTTTTTATCCGGCCATTTTTGTGTGATGTAAAAACATGCTTTAAATTCACGAAAAATTTATAGCAATTACATCTAATTTTCCTTTATAAATTTGAATCTTTAATATATAATATAATTATTATAAATGATTGATATTTCTATTGTAGTCCCAACATATAAGCCCATGGCTTATTTATATGAATGCTTAGATTCCTTAAGCAATCAAATTACAGTAAGCTTTACATATGAAGTGATTATTGTTTTGAATGGATCTGATGATTCCTACAAATGTGAAATAGAAAATTATTTGAAAAGGAAAAAATTAACAAACTTTATCTTCTTTGCCTTACCCAACCCAGGTGTATCTTATGCTAGAAATTTGGGAATACAAAAAGCTAAAGGAAATTACCTTTTTTTTATGGATGATGATGACATTCTAAATGAATCATATTTTGAATTGTTATTTAAACACGTTAAACCAAATAGACTAGTTTGCGGAAATATGAAAAATTTTGAACAAGATATTTCTGAAACCGAAAATAGTTATATGTCCAAGTTATTTGTAAATAATAATTTAGAAGAAGGGACAATAATTAAATTTAAACGTGTTTTTTCTATTTGTACAGGAAAACTTATTCCTAAATCAAGTATCAATAATACACTTTTTGACACAAAAATTCAGATTGGTGAAGATTCATTATTTATGTCTACAATTTCAGATAAAATACAAGATGTTGTTTTGGTTAAAAATGCAATATATTTTAGAAGAATACGATTAGGTTCGGCTATGGGACAAAAGAAAAGTTTTAAATATCAGCTCAAAAATTCTAAATATTTAATATCTAAACATTTAAATGTTTATTTATCCAATTTCAAAAATTACAGTTTCATTTTTTTTACGGTCAGGATATTAGCAATCCTTAAAGGATTTATTTGGCGTTCTGTTTTTAGATAAATTTTAAATAAAAACATACAAACATATAATAATCAATTTACTGGTAATAAGATTTATACCATTTTACAAATTTCTCTATTCCCAATTTTAATTCTGTTTTAGGTTTGAATCCATAATCTCTTGATAAACTTTCAGAATCTGATAGTGTACTAAATACATCACCGGGTTGCATGGGCATCATTTTGATAATAGCTTTTAAATTCAGACTTTTTTCAATGGCATTAACCATATTCATTAGTTTGACAGTTTGATTATTTCCGATATTATATATTTTGTACAAATGATTACTTATATTACCAGATTGAACAATTCGAACCATACTTTCAATTACATCATCAATAAATGTAAAATCTCTTTCTAACTTTCCTTGATTAAATATTTTGATTTCTTCATTTTTTAAAATAGCCTTTGTAAATAAAAATATTGCCATATCAGGTCTACCCCAAGGTCCATAAACTGTAAAAAAACGAAGTCCTGTGGTTTTTAATTTATATAAATGAGAATATGAGTGCGCCATAACTTCATTGCATTTTTTTGTTGCCGCATATAGACTAACAGGTTTGTCTGTATTGGCAGAAACATTAAAAGGCACTTCATTATCTATACCATAAACACTAGAACTACTGGCGTAGATAAAATGTTTTATTTTGAACTGTCTACAACATTCTAAAATATTAAAATAGCCTACCAAATTACTATCTATATAGGCTTTAGGGTTTTCAATACTGTATCTCACACCTGCTTGTGCAGCTAAATTACAAACCACATCAAATTTTTCTTTCTTAAAAATCAATTGTAGATTTTCCATATCTTCCAATTGGGTTCGTATAAATTTAAAATTCCCAGAACTATTAACCACTTCAAAATTCCATTTTTTAGCTTGCATTTTAGGAATACCTAACTCAAATAATCGATCATATTTTAAATTTGGATCATAATAATCATTTACCGAATCAAGCCCGACAACCTTATACCCAATATGTAATAATGCTTGGGTTAAATGATACCCAATAAAACCTGCGGCGCCAGTAATTAATATTTTCATATACAATATATTTAAGAATAGAAATGCTATCCTTATAATTTGTTTCAAAAATAACTAAGTAAATAATGATAACATCACTTTGATAATATTAAAATTTACTCTTAATAAGATTTGAGCCAAACTATATATTTATTAGAATACTCATTTATAAAAATAATCTGGTATATTATTATATACAAAATATTTCATAACCGATTTAATTACTATTTATCCAATTTATTAACGATAGATAAATGCTTATCTCTAAATTAGCTGAAATAAAAAGCATCTATATTTATGTTTTATACATTGAATACTATTTTCTTATTATAGATTTTTACATTACCATAATTTAAACTGAATAAAAGCAATATTGATTTTTAATTCCAATACAATTGTTTAACGAAAGTGACATAAAATATAATAGTAATCTTGGCTTAGGGCTCCTGATAATACTAACAATTGTGTTTCTCAATGCTTTAGGACCATATTTACAACTACAAAAGGTAACGACCTATGGTTTAGTGCCACTACTTTTTTTAATATCAGCTAAATTTTATTATTTAAATCCGTTTCAGAAAAAAAAGGAATTTTTAATAATTGTTTTAATTTTTCTTACAAGTTTAATATCAGCTTATACTTATGTAAATTATGAGCAACTGATAACAGGATATACACGACAATTCAGTGTAATTCTAATTGTATTTATTCCTTTAGCGTTAAATTATAAATATGATTATACAGATTATTTTCACATAGGTTTTATCATATCTATTTTGACACTTATCTATATTATGTATACATCTGGTCAATTCGATTTAATAAATTTCGCTAAAGATTCAGATTCACGAGATAAATTATTAATTAATGCAAACACATATTCCTATTTAATGTTTTTTGCTAATTTCTCTCTGTTTTACTTATATCAAAAATATAAGAGTAAAATATTGTTAATACTATTGATTGTCATTCCAATACTATTTGTAATAGTTTCTTTTGTTACGCAATCAAGATCGGGAATTCTAATTTTAATAATGTCCAACGTTATATATTGGCTTGTCATTAACAAGATTGAAACCCCCACAAAATTTCAAAAAATTTTTAGAATAGTTACCATTGTTTTAATTTTTTCATTTTTAGCGTTTCAATTCTGGGAGTATTATAAAGACTCGAGCATTAAGAATAGATTTGATGTAACTACAAACAGAGTTGATGCAAGAGAAATTTTACTAGTTGAGTCTTTTGATATTTTTGTTGACAATATGATTTTTGGTGTAGGTTTAGACCAAATTCCAAATTATACAAGTTTAAGATTATTTTCACATAATACTTATGTAGAAATTTTAGCGGAACAAGGTATTATTGGAGGTCTTTTGTTATTATTTTTATATGGCCTACCACTAAGGATGTGTATTAAAAATATTGTCAAATATTCTAATGATTCAATATTGAAGATAAATCTTCTATTTCTTATCATGTTTTATTTTTACAATAATTTCTATCCTTTCTACAAATTTGGATTTTCCATGCTTTATTTCTTTCTAATTCTAAGCATACAGTTCAAAAAAATAGTTGAACTCCAAAATAATTCTTCAAACAAAATTGTTATCCACAAGAAAGCAGAATCAATTAACACGAAAAAATATTTAGGTCACTAGCTCATAATACTATGTCTATAAAAAATAAAGCCATAAGTAGTTTTGGGTGGATTCTTACTGAGGGATTATTTAGCCAAGGATTTCTTTTTATGGTAGGAATAATTTTAGCAAGACTATTAACCCCTGTTGACTTTGGTGTCATTGGAATTATTACTGCAATCATAGCAATTTCAAATAGCGTTGTAGAAGGAGGTTTTGGAAGTGCATTGATTAGAAAAGTTGATGCAGATACAATAGATTATAATACTATTTTCTACTCTAACCTTACCATTGCAATAATTATCTACTTTTTTTTATTAATTGGAGCCACAACATTAGCCGGCTATTTCGATGTAGCTGTTTTAAGCAAAATAATTCCATTTGCAGGAATTTTATTAATAATAAACTCTTTTTCTATAGTTCAACGGGCTATCTTAACAAAAGTTCTAAATTTTAAAACACAAGCATTAATTTCAATAATAGCTTCTTTTGGTAGTGGCCTGACTGCCATAATTATGGCCTATCAGAATTTTGGTATTTGGAGTTTAGTAACTCTTGCTATTCTTAGACCTTTATTAAATAGTATATTACTTTGGTATCATAGTAAATGGAGGCCTTCTTTAATTTTCTCAATAAAAAGTTTTAAAGAGCTTTTCAATTATGGATATAAATTATTGATTACCAATTTAATACATAGTTTTTATAGAAATATTTATTACGTTCTTATCGGAAAATATTTTAATACACAAACTTTAGGGTATTATACAAGAGCAGAACAATTTCAAGCACCATTTTCCTCAAATATAACTACGGCTATTCAACGATTAAGTTTTCCAATACTTTCTAAAGTTCAAAATGACCATGAATTATTAAAAAGTAGGTTTATCAAATTTTTAAGATTTAGTATGTTTCTTAATTTTACTGTCATGTTTGTCATTGCTGCAATTGCAGAACCAATGGTCATTTTACTTGTAGGTGAAAAATGGAGGGCGTCAATTTTATATCTACAATTGCTTTGCGTGCCTGGTATATTATATCCTTTACAAATATTACATCTCAATTTATTATTAGTAAAAGGTTATTCTAATTTAAATTTAAAATTGGAATTAATTAAAAAAATGATTTTAATTCCTTTGGTTTTAGGCACTGCTTTACTAGGAATTGAAGCATTATTAGCAGGAATTGTTATTTTTGCTTTTATTGAATTTTTTATCAATAATCATTATACCAAAACTATCATAAATTATAGTTTAAAAGAACAATTAAAAGATATTATACCTTTTATATTGTTAGGCATAGCTTTATTCATAATAATGTACACAATAACTTTTATTGATATGGGTTATTTAGCTATGGTTATTATTCAACTTACTATTGGTATTACTTTTTTTATAAGTACAAATGAATTTATAAAACTTCCAGAATATTTAGAGATAAAAGATAAAATCATTGAATTCTTTTACAAGGCAAGAAAACATGAAAAATAAAATTCAAGTAGCATTTTTGCTTTCAAGAATTTTGGTAGATGGTGGCATCACTAGGGTTACCGCAATGCTGACACAGCAATTTGCAAATGATGAAAGGTTTCATATTCATGTAATTAGTTATCAACCAATTCAAAAAGGAGGCTATCACTGGGATTCTAATTTATCGTATTATGAACTTGTTGGTGAAGGTGTAAAAATGAAAAGAGGAATTTTCAAGGCCACATCTAAACTAAGAAAAATTCTAACTCAACAAAATATAACGACGTTAATCAGCTGTGGTCAAGAAATTGGTCCATTAGGAGCTTTAAGCACTTTAGGTAAATCAACAAAATTTGTGTATTGGTCTCACTCTAGTTTTAAGGGTAAAACACATAGTAAGTTTAAAATTTTGAATGAACTTTTTACCACTACATTTGCTGATGTAATTATAAGCTTGACCAAGGTTGATAAAATTAATTACAAAAAAGGGACTCTTGCCAAAAAGGTAGTGCAAATATATAATCCAGTAGATCCAACTCTTCTAGAGCAAACACATAATTATAATCCATCATTAAATAAAATCATAAGCGTTGGCAGACTATCATTTCAAAAAAATTTTCTTCTTTTAATTGACGTGGCTAAAAAAGTAATTATTTCTAACCCCAACATTCAATGGGATATTTATGGTGATGGATATCAAAGGGATGAATTAAAAAATAAAATCCATGAATATGGATTAGAACAACATGTTATTCTCAAAGGTCATGCTACAAATATTTATGAAATTTACAAAAACTATTCGTTAATGGTGATGACATCTAGGTTTGAAGGGTTTCCAATGAGTTTAATTGAAGGATTGGCAACAAAATTACCTTTAATTAGTTTTGACATACCAACAGGTCCAAATGAAATTATAGAAGAGGGGGTTAATGGTTTTTTAATTGAACCAGAAAATGTAGATGCAATGGCATATAAAATTGAAGAATTACTTTCTGACCAAAACAAACTTAATTCCTTTTCCAAAGCAGCCTTTAAATCTAGTGAAGCCTTTAGTATGAAAACCATTTATGACAAATGGGTTTCCCTATTCATTTCACTTGCAAAATAAACTGGAGCCATAAAAAAATTATTAATAAACGCTACCTAACCTATCAAATGACCATTCTCTATTTATATCAATATTTCACCACCCCCAAAGTATCTGGGGGAACAAGAGCTTATGATTTGGCTAAGAAGTTTGTTCAAAATGGACACGAAGTAATTTTTATAACTACATCTCATGGATTTTCTTATAAACCTGAGGGACGATGGCAATATCTAGAACTTGAACAAATGAAATTTCATGTCCTAAATATTGAAAGGACATCGAATTCTACTTCTTATTTTAAAAGGATTATTAATTTTTTAAAATTTATTTGGTTTGCCAGTTTTAAAATCTTAAAACTAAAAGGAGATGTTGTTTTAGCTTCGTCTACTCCTCTAACCATTGGCATTCCTGCCTTAATAAAAAAGTGGAAAGATAAAACACCTTTTATATTTGAAGCACGAGATGTGTGGCCCGAAGCGGTAATTGCTATTGGGGCAATTAAAAACAAAATGGCTCAATCATTATTATATAAATTAGAAGCTACAATTTACAAAAATGCTGCAGCGATTATTCCACTATCAATAGATATGAAAGCCTCTATAACAAAACGATATCCAAATTTAAAATGCCCTATAATAAGTGTTGAGAATATTGCTGCCTTAGAGCGTTTTAAAAATGAGTATAATCCTAACGTTTCGTTTATAGAAAAAAAATTAGGTTTTAAGCCAAGATTTACAATTTTATATGCTGGTACATTTGGAAGGGTAAACGGATTAAGTTACGTAATAGAACTCGCTGCGAAACTCAAAACTATAGATCCTACTATTGTTTTTGTTTTAATAGGTTTAGGGGCTGAAAAAGAGATGTTAATCGATAAGGCAGAAGAGTATGGTATTTTAAATAAAAATGTTTTTATTTTTGGACCTGTCCCTAAAGAGCAACTTCCTCAATATTACTATGAATCTGACATGGGAAGTTCATTTGTTATAGCGATTAAAGAGTTATGGGCAAATTCTGCAAATAAATTTTTTGATTCCCTCGCAGCTGGTAGACCGGTATTGATAAACCATGAAGGATGGCAAATGGATGTTTTAGAACATACTAATTCAGGTTTTGTTCTTCCATTTGATCTAAGTAAACTAGATGATCAAGTTTTGAATAATTTTATCGACTATACCTTAAACGCTTCCTTATTAAATAACCAAAAAAACAATTGCCTTAATTTAGCAGAAAGGTATTCGTTAGATGCTGCAACAAAAAAATACTTAGAATTATTTAATTCCATGGGTTTGCCCTAATAGCATCTTAAATTTTATTAAATCTAATTCAGTTATTTAAGTGTTTAAACTCCCTAAAGAAATTAATAAATTATAATTTGGATTAATAATCTATTAATTAATGGATTATAAATTAAGTAAAAATTAAAATGAAAATAGCGTTACTATTAAGTAGAATAGAACAAACAGGAGTAACAACTCATACTTTAGATTTAACTAAGGGATTAATAGATGAAGGACATGAGGTATTTCTTATTACCGGAGGTAAAGTTCAAGAAGACAATAATAGAATTGACGCATTTTATGAGCAATTTATTAGCTTAGGTGCACAAGTTAAAATTTTTAAAACTCCCAAGGGATCTTTAATAAATAAAGCAATTGTTACCGTAAGTTCAATATTTAATATCATTAAACTGATCAAATCTTGCAATCCAGATATAATTCATGCACAATCACCATATATGACTTTTATACCTTGGTTAATGGGTAAAAATTTCACTACTACTATTCACAACACCAAGCTGAAAAAAAATATAAAATTTAAGAACCCAACACATCTTATTGCAATAAGTAAGGAGTCTGAAATAATGAGTCAAAAGGTTTTTGGAATATCACCTAAAGATATTACAATAGTAAATCATGGCGTATCAGAAAGATTTGGGACATCTATTTCTGAAAGTAAAAAGAATCAGCTAAAAGATAAATTCAAAATACCCAAAGACAAGATAATAGTTGGTTTCGTTGGTCGGCTTACAAAAGATAAAGGGTGTGATATTCTATTTAATGCCATAAAAAAATTAAATGACACTGTACTTTCACAAAGTCATTTCATTTTCGTAGGTAGCACTAAAGATTCTGCAGACCATCAATGGCTTCGGCAAAATCTTGAAGAAAAAAATATTGACATTTATTGTTCTATTGTTGATTTTCAAGACCCAAAACCATTCTATGACATTTTTGATATTTTTGTACTCCCCTCTAGATTTGAATCATTTCCATTAGTTATTTTAGAAGCAATGATGAGTGAATGTGCTACTGTACGAAGTCAGGTAGAGGGTGCTCTTGAACAAATACACCATGGTGTAAATGGTATGCTTTTTCCAAATGAAGATGTTAATGCATTAAGTCTTATTCTTCAAAAGCTGATATTGAATGATGCATTTAGAACTGAGCTAGCCAATAAAGGAAAGTCAAAAGCGTTAAAAGAGTATACCATACCCGTAATGACAAAAAACACTTTAAAAGTATACGATAAAATTAGGCTGAATTGATTTACATAAAACAAACACCTACAAATTCTTAATTTAGGTATCATTAAAAGTACTTCAGATTATGTATAGCTACATTAAAAATATATTGGATTTTATTTCGGCATTATTAGCCCTATTATTATTATCACCAATTTTTGTACTTATTACAATTGTTCTGTTATTTTCCAATAAAGGAAAACCCTTTTTCATTCAAAAAAGACCAGGTAAAAATGGAAAAATTTTTAGTATTATTAAGTTCAAGACCATGAATAATAATAAAGATTCTAATGGCAAACTTTTACCAGATTATCAGAGAATAACATCATTTGGGAATTTTATAAGAGAAAAATCATTAGATGAAATACCTCAACTTTTAAATGTAATCAAAGGAGACATGTCTATTGTAGGCCCACGGCCCCTACTCGTCTCATACCTCCCCTTATATTCAACAGAGGAAGCAAAAAGACATCTAGTTAAGCCCGGTATTACAGGATGGGCTCAAGTAAATGGTAGAAACGCTATTAGTTGGAAACAGAAATTTGAATATGATGTTTGGTATGTAAACCATATAAGTTTCATGACTGATTTAAAAATACTTTTCAAAACCATAGGTAAAGTATTTAAATCTGAGGGAATATCTGCTAGTGAAGAAGTTACTATGGAATTATTTACAGGCACAAAGGATTGACAATAATGATAGAGATTATAACTGATGGAAAAGAATGGAAAAAAAGGTTAATGAAATTTGATTTTTATGACTTTTACCACACCTTTGATTATCATCATTTATCTAAAAAAGATAGAGAAACACCCTTACTTATGGTGTATTCTCAAGATGAAATTAATATTGCTATACCTTTTTTAAAGCGAGAGATTGAAGGAACACCTTATTTCGACTTAACTTCAGTATACGGCTATGCAGGTCCAATCTATAATAATCTTCCTGAAAACTTTGATAATACTATCTTTAGTAACGAACTGAAAGATTACTTAATACGTAATAAAATAATTAGTGTTTTTTCAAGGCTAAATCCATATTTTAATCAACAGTCTCTGATTTTAAATAATTTAGGTGAGACACCTATTAGTGGAAAAGTAGTAAATATAGATTTAACTAAAAGTATAGAAGAACAACGCACCCAATACGGAAAAAGCACAAAAAACCGCACCAATAAATGCCGGCGAATAGCCACTGTGAAAGAAGTCACATCGCAAGAAGATTTAGAAACTTATATTGATATATATTATGAAAATATGGACCGTTTAGGTGCTAAAGATTCATATTATTTTTCAAAAGAGTATTTTTTCAATTTTCTGAAATCTAAAGATTTTAAAACGCGTGTTTTATTAGTTATTGAGAATGAATCAGGTAAAGCAATGGCGGGATCTATGTTTGTGGAAACTAATACTATTGTACAATTCCATTTATCTGGGACTCGTACAAAATTCTTGAATTGGGCTCCAGCAAATCTTTTTTTAGATGAAATGAGATTATTAGCTACTGCAGAAGGCTATCAAATTTTTAATCTTGGTGGAGGTTTAGGCGGGCAAGAAGATTCATTATTTAATTTCAAAGCTTCTTTTTCAAAGGACCATAGAGATTTTAGGCTTTGGAAGTATATTGTTAATAATACTGCTTATTCAGAATTATCAAAAGATAAAGAAGGTGACTTTTTTCCTTTATATAGAAAATTATAATCCCCAATTCATTTTAAATAATTAAAATTTGGTTAATTGATTTCTAATATATTTTAATCCAAATATTTTACACGAATATCACTTAAAATCTTTGAAAAATTTGATTGTATTTTGGTTATTAAAATTTGTCGCAAACTTTCTATTTTAAACAAATTAAACAGTTTATTTCGTAAAATATCGATAAGCATACTTAAAAAGAAAGTTATTAAAACTGCGGTAATTGCATGCAAAATTAAATACTCCGAATTAAGATATTCTCTATTCTTAAAAACTTTATCCCAAATAAATGAGCGTAAGATTATATTATCATGAATTAAATATATTCCAAAAACTGTAGACGCCATCGTATTAATAACTGAACTATTTTTAATAGTTACATTCTTAAAATAAGAAAATAAGCTAACAGAACAAATTATTATGAAGGGGCTATTTTCACTTATAAAAAATAATGGATTAGCAAAATTCAGATAGTCTAAAATTATAATAGTTACAAAAATTCCAAAATAAGAGATAAAAAATATAGTTAAATTAACTAAACCACTTTTAGCAAACAATTTTGGATACATCTGAATGTAACCACCTAAAACATATAGAAAAATAAACCAATCAATACTGCCAAAACCTAAATTAATTGGATTTATTACATTCAATAAAATTATGGTAATCAAAAAAAATAAATGTTCCTTTTGATTCAAATTTTTGATAAAAATATTAATATATGGAATTAGTAAAAATAATACTACGAATGAAGTTATAAACCAATAGCTATTAAAAAGAACAGGTAAAAAACTTTTTAAAATTATAGTTATGTCTATTGGTATTAATTGAAAATACTGGTTCAAACTAAAGATTAATAATGAATAAAACCATGTTTGTGTAACTAGTTTTAAAAGACTATTGAATTTTATAGTTGATCTTACCATAAAAAAACCAGTAATCATCACAAATAAATTCACCCCTAGTTTACCTCCTATGCTTAAAAATTGAACAAATAATTTATTAAAGTTCAATGATGTATTCATATTCCAATCACCATGAATACTGTAATGGTGCGTTACAATTAATAACATTGCTATTATCCTTAAAAGCTCAAAATTTGAATTTCGTAATTTCATTGAAAGGTTAATACTTAATGAAAGCAATAAATTTAAATTAGATTAAATTCAATATACCGTTAATAAAAAATTTAATTTAATGTCCAGAAACTAGATATATTATTAGTAGTGCTTTATTAAAAATAACACTAATTAGAAAACTATTAGAAGTCATAAATATTGTTTAAACAAATAATTAACCAACATATACATCAAACTAAAATTATTTTAATTAGCGCATTAACTTTAATAAAAGTTAAATCTAAACAAGATTGTTAAAAATAAATGCATTTCATCGAATATATTGGTAGTTAGTAGACTAAAAATATGATTGCTCCGTATTATTACCAAGAAAAAGAATGTCTTTCAACAAACAAAGCCCCAAGCTTTTGAATACTAAAAAGAATACCTACTTATGAACCTAAGAAAAAGTCCTTTGATGATATTTATCATCATATTTATTTGTGCCCTTAATTTTACATCTTGTAGTAAAGATGCCGACCTTTTATCTGAATATGTTATTCAAGATGAACAAAATGATACTTCCTTAAGTATACTTATAGATGATAATTTTACTGCTTCCCTAAATAGTACGGTTATTTTGGATGTTCTGGCCAATGACAATATTGCCAATATCGAGAATATTAAAATCACCTCTATTAGTGATACAAAATTTGGTGTTATTGAAATTTTAGGGGATAATACCTTAAAATTTGAAGTTCCTGAAGTTTTACCCGTAGAGGTGGTAGAAGAAACTGAAGAAGTTAATAATGAGTCTTCAGAAGAAACAACTACTAATGTTGCAGTAGAAACTATAGTATATACTACTGAAACAACAAATGCAGATAATGTTGTTGAAATAGATTCTGCCACTGCTGAAGTGACTATTATAGAAGAAAAAACTAATCAGTTCCAATTTAAATACTCTGTTTCAGATTTAGAGTCTTTTGTTTATCAGGCTTTATATAGTAACGAATTACCTGCATCATTAAATGATGTAAATAATATCACTTATAGTGGAGAATATGAACGCTTAATAGCACTTGTTGAACATGGAGATCAGTGTGATATTTATAATTTAGATGCAATGCAAGGAATGATTGCGTCATTTGAAGCATCTGGCAACAAAAAGTTTTTGGATGATTTACTTATTTTAATAAACAATTTATTTAATAAAGCTTCGCCTTCTAATACATTACCTAGTGGGCAAACAGGTAATTTTGGAGATCAATTTTTAAGTTGGTATACGGACCAAAATACAGATTTAACAGGAACCAGTCCTGGTTCTGGTCAATATCAATTATGTGAATCAAGGAGTTTTATGCATATTGCCAGATTATTATGGGTTTTAAAGCATAGTCCAAATTTAAGATCTGAAAGCGTATTAGTAAATGGTAAAACATATCAAGAACATTATGAACATATCTTAAATTTTGTAGAGCAAAATTTCTGGAAAAAATGGCTTACAAGAAATTCACTTACTTACCAACACTCCGGAGTTGATAGTTCTGCAGGTTGGGCATATATTGCGTGGCATTTGTGGAGTTGTACCAATAAAGAACAATATAAACTCATTTATGATAAATTCAATTCAAATATTGGAATACAGGGAACTACTGGTGGCATGCGTGAGCATTTAGATACAAACATTAAAAACAATGAAGCCTACCAATGGAATACAAGTTTTAATGACAATTCATATCAAGGAAGACAAATAACAGATCATGGACATGCTGCTAGAGTAGTCAAATTTATGGTTGAGGATTATACTATTGGAAATAGTTTCTATAATAAAACGGATATGGTAAAATTATCGAACACGATAAATGTCTTTTGGCCTAAGTCCTTAGAAGAAAAAAATGAAATCTATTATTGGATGGACGGTGAATATCAATCTGGTTTTAATAAGACAAGAAATTTTATGCCTGAGGGTTGGTTTTGTCTCGGTAGATTTGACCCTGTTTTACAAAACCGATTTGAACAAATGAACCATACTTATTTTATTTCAAATAGAACATTATCAGTATATTGGGGCGAATTAGCATATAATAGAGCTTATTTAGAAGGAACAATTAAATATCCAGAAAATTTTTACAGCCTCAAAAATATCACTGAATGAAGTATTTTTTGATTTAACTTAAATAATACTTATAAACTTTTTTCAAAGTATTCATTGTTTGCTGCATACTAAAATTAATCGTATGCTGTCTTAAATTTTCATTTGGTGCATCTAGTGCTTTTTCCAGAGCTAGAGCAAGGGTCTCTGGGTTATCATCACATGCTGAACAGCTTATTGTTTTTTTTGCAATGATTTCTAAATCACTAACTTTTGTACTAACAAATGGTTTATTACATGCTAACATCTCTTTAACAACGTTGGGCCACCCTTCATGAGAAGAGGTAAGTAATAGAACATCCATACCATTCATAAAATCACATACCTTATTATGTGGAATTTTGCTCATAATAATCAGTTCGGTATTGGGCCTCCGTTCTTTTAATAACTCAAATGCCTGTCTTGCCAGCCAAAAACGTTTCACAGGAGTGTTGATATCTACAGCAGCAAATAAGACCTTTTTAATAGTATTGGTATTATTGATAGGTTTTGGTTTGAAAAAATCCAAATCAATAGGATCGACGATTGTCGTCACTTTAATATTTGGGAATTTATTTAAAACCTGACTTCTCATAAGATCTGACATAACTATCACATGCTGTGTCCTATTAAGTGAAAATCGTGTCATCTTATTACCCAAGATGATTCTGCCACGGTCTAAAAAAGAAGGGTCAGGTGCCGTATACCAATCAGAACCTTTTAAAGAAATTATTTTTGTGCCGTGCAACAAACTAGTAATAAACCCAACGGCAGAACCATATTGGGCATGTACAATATCATAATTTCTTGAAAGTTTTCTAAGATGTAAACAATGTTTAAGAAACGAAATAGGGTTTCGTAAATTTTTTAAATAATAAATATCGACCTCTTCTTGTAGAAATTCATATTGATTAAACATCCATCCTCCTCCCTTTCCGGTGCCTTTTTCAAAGTTATGAATCCAAAGTATTTTTTTTCTTTCATTATTATCACCCATTAGAAGACTTTATTTTTTTAATTAATTCTATCAATTTAAAAACATTTACCTCTGTTGAAAATAAACAAATTGCAGATTGTTTGATTTTATTACTTTGTATTAAAAAATCTTTGTTACCAATAATGTTGGATATTGCCTTTGGCAACAAATCAAAATTACCTTGGCAGTCTATTCCTAAATTATGATGTGTCATTAAACCATCGGGATCAGAGTTCAAGGCCACCACTGGTGTTCCACACATCCATGCTTGTATAAAAGTGTTAGAAAATCCCTCAGAAACTGAGGTATTTACCAAAACACCTGTGGTTTGCAGAAAAGAATTGATAAATGTATTTTCTTTACTACCATGATACGTTAAATTTTGGCATGATTTTATTTTTTCAAGCAGCCCTTTCCCATACTGGTTATCAGGTAATTTACCTATGACATGAAATTGATATTTATCATTCTTTAAAAGAGCTGGTAGTTGTAAGAATAGCTCCAGCTGTTTTACTTCACGGGCATTACCTATCCATAGAATACGCTTTATGTTTCTTTCAATTCTCTCATCAATTATCTCAGGATGCATGTTAGGGATTTTAGCCATAGGCTCATAACCCCACTCATTAATCTTAGAAATTTGATAATCTGTTTGACATATAATACTTGGACTTGTTTCTAATATTTTCCTAAACAAATACCGTTTTAGAGAACTACGTAATTTTTTTGAGAATTCAACAGAGTAATTATCCGCAATATGCAAAATAAACGGAATTTGTTGCTGTTTTGCAAACTTCGATAGATGAAAGGTAAAGGTATTCAGTATCCGCTGGTAAATTAAAATAGGTGCTTCATCCTTGATTATTTTATGAACCCTACACATAAAATCTTTATACAAAAAAAATCTTGCTTTAATAGCAGTATCTATTACTAATTCGTACACCTTAAAACCATCGTAAAAAGAAACCTTTTCTTTTTCATGACCTCCAGAAATAAATACAATTTCATAACCCTTTTTAGCTAATTCTTGTGCAATTATTTTAGATTGATACTCGGCTCCTCCTTTTATTAAAGGATAAAATGGCACAAAAAAACAGGCTTTAAACTTAGTCATTAATATTATTTATTTCACTACTATCTTAAATAGGCAAGTGTTTATTAATTTTTGAGAACTTTAAATCTCAGTCTTTTAAAAACATATGAAGTTATATCGCCCATACTAACAAAATTAGAATGCTTAGTATAAAGCTGAAGTAAATACTTTAGTTTTCCTTGAACAAAATATTCATGAAGATAAACAAGGATTCTATCTTTTTGATATTTTTCTTCATGTCTAGATAGAATCTCTATTGTATCAACTTGATATACTCTTGTTTTTTTTGGATTAGGTAAATTATAAGATGCCCGATTCTCCGCATCTTGTATATAATAAGATAGAACTTTATCAATTAAATAAATTTTATGTTTTCGAGCTAGTTTTTCAAAAACCTCCATGTCTTCACCATGACTTATACAAGTACTAAATAAACCTGTTTGAATCAACGTAGATTTTCTAACGCAGAAAGCAGACATATTGAGAATATGAAATCCTATTTCATTACTAACAGCAAAAAAATCAACATATCCTTTTTTATGCGCAACATAGGACTTAATAACATCTCCATTTGAAGTTCTAGTTTCATAATCTGTAGTAATCACTTGAACCTCTTTTTGTTCCTCTATTACCTCGACTATATTTTTTAAAAAATCGATGTGCCAAACATCATCAGCATCTAAAAATGAAATCCATTCATATTTTGCAGCATGTACGCCTGTATTTCGAGTACTAGAAACACCTCCATTATCTTTTTCTATAAGGCGAATTCTTTCATCCGTTATTCCATTAACAACCGCAACACTTTTATCGGTAGAACCATCATCAACTATTAGTAGTTCAAAATTTGTGTAAGATTGGCAAAGCACAGAAGAAATTGTCTTTTCTATGCTCTGTTCTTTGTTATATAATGGAATAATTATACTAATCATATTTCGAAATTTACATTAGTAAAATTTAGTCGAGATTTTTCAATCATCTCATTTTTAAATTTAGGAGGAATATAACTCTCCTTATTCTCTAAGATTTCTGAAATTTGATATACAATTCTATTAGGGTCAACATCTCCATCACCCAGAATGTAATTAGAATTTTGACCTACATCGTTTAGAAAATCAGTACATTTTTCATGATATTCAATTAAAAAAAAAGGAATATTAGCAAAACAAGCAAAGATTGAAGCGTGTAATCTACTAGAAATCATAAGGGAACATTCACTAATTTTATTCCATGTTTCTTCAACAGATTTATTATACTGAATAATTTCATAATTAATAAGGCCACTCTTATTTATAACCTCCTGAGTTACACTAAAATCACCTACCTTATCATTATCATTAATAATAAAAAAGCGAAACATATAGTTTCTTTTATTTTTTAAAGATTTAAGTAGTTCTATTATAAAATTCCTTCTTTTTTTTTCTTTATTTAAATCACCATTAAAATGCGATTCCTCATTATTAAAACTAATTCCAATCATTTCTTTATTCATTTCGAAAGATTTTTCTTTTACAGAATAAACTTCAGGAAGTAAAGCTGCTAGATCAAAAGAAGCAATAGGTTCAAAATCAAGATTTAAACTTTTTAAGAAATTGTAAGACCTATTATCACGAACACTTATAAATTCCATAATTTTTAAATACTCAATTATCTGTTTTTCATGTTCAATATTTTTAAATGGGCCAACTGAGACACCAACTGCACCTAGCTTGATTTTGTTACCTTGTTGTTTTAAAGTACTCGCTACATCTTTTATACTCCCTTTTTCAACACTATTAAATATGGAGCCACCAGCCATTATCAACCATTTTGTATTTCTCAAAAGCATTGCTTGTTGAATAGAATAGGTTTTTGGTATTGTAAGAGGAAATCCTTTTGCTCCTGCTTTAGTAGAAGGTAAATTCACTGTTTTTGCAAGAAAACGAATATTATCTACATTCCAATATTTATTACTTGCCCATTGAGCAACTTCAACAAAAGCATCGTCACCAGTATTTCGCATACCATAATATCCACTAAAAATCACATCCGTTTTAAACATATTAATTTTTTGTATTAATTTTTTTTAATGTTAATCTTCTAATAGGATTTAATATTAATTCACGCTCATAGGAATTCATACTAATAAACCAAAATAGAGGTAAGTAGATAACACTATAAATCACTATTCCGTAGAATAATTTAACAGGCGTATTAAGGTTAAAATTCATTAATGATAAATGAGTGATAACGGCTATAACAAAGGGCACAACCGCCATTTTCAAAATCTCAGTCCAGAATTTAATCATATTTAAAGCTTGTTTCTTGTGATAATAAATATTCATTATAAAAACATTACCTAAAATTAAAGCACCTGAAATTGCATATGCTACCCCTATACCGCCATACTTTTTAACCAAAATAAATTGCATAATCAAACTAACAATTGCCATAAAAAAATAGAGCCATGATCTAAACTTCATTTGATTTCTAGCCTGTAAAATAGTCATCCCCAATGTTTGTATAAGAGGTATAGAAAGAGCTATAAAAAAAAGTACAGTAATACTGTAAGCTTCCCTATAATCGGGTCCTGCCCACAAAACAATAAATTGTTTGCCAAAAAGTAAGAAACCACTTAAAATAAATGCAATAATAATAAACTGAATTCGACCAGTACGAATAAATAGATTGGAAATCTCCACCTCGTTATTTAATTTGGTTATCATTCTTGTAACTTTAGGAAGAAATACGCCAGATATTGCTAAAGACATGCCCATAAACATACCTTGAAATTGAATGGCTACAGCAAAAACTGCAACGGCGGCAGTACCGATATACATTCCTAATATAAATTGACCTGTACTCCAATATACCTTGTCAATTATAATAATAAGAAAAATATAAAAAGAATAAATACTAATTTCTTTCAGCAACCCTAGTTGCATATTCTTAAAAGAAACCTTTATTTTAATTTTTGATTTACAGTACCAAAAATTTATTGCTAATGTTAATAAATTAAGTATAGTTGCTAAAACAACCATCCCTATAGCCCTATACCCTATTTCCAAAAGAAGAATCATTATTAATGTATTTAATATTATTCTACTTAATGCAACCACTTTTACAAAGACAAAATTTTCATAAGCAGAAATGATAGAGCCAAAGATGCTCAAAGGAAAAGTAAAGGCTATATTAAAAACCATGAGCAACATCATAATTTTAGCCTTACCAAGCTCATCTAGACTCATAGTTTCACCAAATAAGTATTCAACATTAAAATAAAGTACCAAACCAATTAGAAAAGATAATAGACCAATAATAGAATAAAGAATAATGAAAAGTCCAAACATTGAATTTTGTTCTTCTAATTTTCCTTCAGCCCTAAATTTTGCAGTATAACGAATAATTGCATTACCAAATCCAAAATCTAAAATGGTTAAATAAGCAATCACCGAACCTACCAGCGCATATAATCCATACTCACTCTTTCCCATCATACGTAGCATATACGGAGTATAGAGCAACCCAACAATATTACTAACCCCCAATACTAAATAGGAAAGAAGAGCTCCTGCTTTTAATTGGTTTATAGCCATAGAGTACTAATAATTGATTTTTAATTTGAAATTATAAAATTGATTGTTTTATATATATACAATTCTTAATCTTGGAATTATATGAAATTTTAAAAAAACTTTCATATTAGTTTAATTCTTAACATTTAAGTCTAAGTTGGGATTATTCTCATAATAAATTGACGAAATAAAAATGGCAAAAAATATCCAAGCGAAAATTAATGTCATAGCCCCACCCGATTTCAACATATTTAATAAAACCACAAAAAATAGAACCAATTGAATAAATTCTCCTTTTATCTTATACACAATAAGTAATTGTTTTATAATCCTAAATAAAAATAGTAGAAAAGCAATAAAACCAATAAAGCCATAAATAAGCCAAACTTCTAAAAGAACATTATGAGGTTCGGTATATATGCCACTGTATATTTTCATTGAAGGTAAAAGACCAGAATTACCAACACCAAACATCATATTATCTTCAATAATACGATATGCAGAATCCCAAAGATGTGTGCGACCTGCTGTATCACCTTTATTTACTGTAGTTTCTATTCTTGCTTTGAAATCTTTATCATTGTCCATGATATAAATAAACAAATAGGTAGAAAACCCTAAGCCCAATAAAAATAAACCAATCTTACTTAACCAATTAGTCTTTATTAGTAGTAAAATCAAAAAGATACCTATAAAAAATGTTAATAATCCACCTCTAGAATTTGTTGAAATTAAAAGATTTAAAATAGGTAAACTTAGAATTAGAAATTGAATTATATTTTTAAAGTTTAATTTTTTTTTAATTAAAATAGAAATTAATAATAATAACGCTAATGCTGTTTTCATTGCTGTTTGGTTTGCATTTTCACCAAAAAGAAAGAGTCTTTTATCAATATATTCAACACCAACACCAAATAATGTAAATAAAAAAGCCATAGTGAACATTGCTAATATATATACATTTAAGACCCCCTTTAATAAATGTGGAAAAAGAATCATATTCGCAGTAAGTAATATCATTAACAACACTAATTGAAATATTCTAAAATTTAACACATCAGCTATACCAACAACATATATATCATTAAAGACCGATGAAAAAATTCCGGAAATAATTAAAAATAACAGCGGAGATATAAAATATAGTAAATTTTTAAAGTTTAAGAATTGTTTTAAAAAAGGAAGAACTGATAATATATATGGAATTGTAGCAATTCTAGCCAAAGAAAAATCTTTTGCAATATAAAAAGGATCCCAATATTCAAAACATGCAGCAAATATCAAAACATATAAAAATAATCTATTTAAATTTTTAAATACTTGCACCATGAAACTATTTACACCTAGTTATATCTTGAGGGTTCACCATTGTGGCAATGAACCTAAATTCTACAATATTATATTGTTTTTAATACTTAAAAATTAAGGTTTAATGTTATAAAGTTTTATTAGTACATCAACGATTCTTATAGCAGCATTACCATCCCATAATTCAGGAACCGAACCCTTTTGCCATTTCCCAGCTACAATTTTCGTGATTGCTTCTTCCATTAAACCAACATCACTACCTATCAACATATTGGTCCCAAAATCACAAGTTTCCGGTCTTTCTGTCGAATTTCTTAAAGTTAAGCAAGGTATTCCCATAACAGTAGTTTCTTCCGTGATACCACCTGAATCTGTCATAACTAAAAAGGAGTTTTTGACCAAGAAATTAAATTGTAAATAGCCTAAAGGTTCAATATAGTGTACATTAGGTAAATTTAAGTTTAACCCCTCTAAAAGTTTTTTTGTTCGAGGATGTACAGGAAAAATTATTTTAAAATCTTTTGCAATTCTACTTATATTTTGCATAAGATCGGCAAACACCTTTTCTTCATCTACGTTGCTAGGCCTATGTAAAGTAAGTACAATATATTTTTGAGAATTTAGACCAAGCCTATTAAATATTGGCGGTTCATTAAATTTAGAAATGTTATTTAGCAATGTATCAATCATAACATTACCCACAAAAAATATTTTACCTTCCTCAACACCTAACTTCAATAAATTCTCATTTGCATACGTCGATGTCGTAAAATAAAAATCTGTCAAGCTATCTGTAACAATTCTATTTATCTCCTCAGGCATACTCATATCACCAGATCTAATGCCTGCCTCAACATGGGCAACTTTCACACCTTCTTTTTTTGCTACAATTGAACAAGCCATCGTAGAGGTTACATCACCGACCACTAATACCAAATCAGCCGGAAATTTGAAAAGTTCCTTTTCAAAGCCAATCATAATCGCCGCAGTTTGTTCGGCTTGTGAACCACTTTTTACTTCCAAATTAATATTTGGTAAAGGAATTCCTAATTCTTGAAAAAAAGTATCACTTAAATTTTTATCATAATGCTGACCGGTGTGGATTAGCCTAAACGAAATATCTAATCCCTGATTTTGCTTTATTTTTATTGCGTCGATTATTGGGGCAATTTTCATGAAATTGGGCCTTGCTCCTGCTACTATAGATATTTTCATATTTTTTAATGTATGATTTAAGTATTTCCTTATGCATTTATTCAATAAACATTCAAACTTACGACTAAGGATTATTTCTTTTTAATATTATCGATAAAAACATATATTTAAATGATAATCCTTTTTACTAAAAAAACAAGTTGAAACTATTAATTTGAAGTAAATGTATTCTCAATTGCGGTAATCATTTTCTTGGCTAATTGATTTTTATCAAAATTGTATTTGGCATATTCATATGCCTTATCTCCCATTTCTTTCACCACAATTTCATTGTCAGCGAGATAAATCAATTTTTCAACAAGCTCATCTTCATTATCTGGGCTAACAGTAAAACCTGTTCTGGTTTCATGTAACATTTGTTTAATCCACCCATTGGTTGTTTGTATCACAGGGACTGATGCTGCCATGCTTTCAAACAATTTATTTGGAGAGGATGTCGCCAACATCGGAGTATTCTTTAAAGGAATTAAAGAGGTAAATGCATTTTTTACATAATTAACCAATTCATTTTTTGGCATTAAGTCTAAAAATAAGATGTTTTCAAGGTTTGAAGATTTGCTTTTTAAATCTTCTTTTAATTTTCCATCACCAATAAGAACGATTACAATATCTGTTCTATCTAATTCTTTAAGCTTTAAAGCTGCTCTAAATAATAATTCAGAGTTATTTACCATCCCAATATTACCAGTATAAATAGCAAATTTTTTATTTGTCAACGCTTTTAAACTTAATGGTTTTTTAGGCTCAGAGAACAAATCAATGTTTGCAGAATTAGTAACTGATATTACATTTGTTTTTGGATATCTTTCTAGAATATTATCTCTCATACCTGGTGATAAAGCAACCACCAAACTTGATTTTTGATAGCATTTCTTTTCAAACCAGTACGAAAATTTAGCTACAAATCTATTTTTTATAATCCCCAATTCAATTGGGGCCTCTGGCCATAAATCCCTAACTTCAAAAATTAAATTAGTTTTTTTAAACATTTTTGCAATTAACCCTGGAAAGCCAACAGTAATTGGTCCAGAACTACAGATAATTATATCATATTTAAATTTTAAAGCATAATACGTAGAAAAACTCATGTAAACTATAAACGTATAAAGCCGTTTCCAAATAGGTTGTTTATTGTCAATTACAACATTAATGATTTTTAAATTAATTCCATCAATTAATTGATTTTCGATTAGTTTGGTTGCTTGTAAGTCTGACTTAGAATATATACTCGTTACTACAGTAACTTCGTGGCCTTCTTCCACCCAATTTTTTGTGAATTCATACACCCTCGTACTCCAAGAACCTTTTGGTGTAGTGAAATATTGATAGAAATAGATTATTTTCATTTTAATTCAATTGTTAGGAATAAAGGTAATATTTATAGATTTTTCAATGTAAATAACGGCTACCTTAGCATTTTATTCCTTTAAAACGTTTATTATTTTTTTTTAGAATTACCAGTCCATTTTTTTTTAATACATAATGTGTAATTCAAACTAATAAATTGCGTTGTTAGGTGTATAACAATTTATTTAGTAACAAATAAAACACTTCATTTTGAATTGGCAATTAACCAATCCCGCTTTAAATAGAGAAATTGAAGGGTTCGCTTCTCATTCAAGTATTAATAAAGGGGAAACAATAAAACTCTATATTAATACCAAGTCCGCTTATCTATCCCTTTGTGTTTATAGAATGGGTTGGTATGCTGGTGCAGGTGCTATACAAGTAATCAGGCCCATAACTATTGAAGGTTTTCAGCAAGTTATACCTTTACCCCAAGAACACACTGGTTTAATAGCTTGTGACTGGAATCATCCTTATGAATTAGAAACAGATTTAAATTGGACATCGGGTGTTTATTTAGCTAAACTGGAAGAACAAGAATACAAAAAACAAAGCTATATAATATTTGTAGTAAGAGATGATGAGACATCTGCGGATATTCTTTTTCAACTACCAGTAACCACATATCAAGCTTACAACTATTGGGGTGGCAAGTGTCTTTATAATCATGGTAGCGGTTCTTTAGAGAATTGGGGGGCGGTTTCTGGCACAAAAGCTCAAAAAGTATCTTTCGACAGACCTTATGCTAAAAGTAATAATCCGAAAGCGGCATATGGCATGGGCGCTGGCGATTTCTTGACCAATACCAGACCAGTAACTACTCATAATTATCCTATAAGCAGCGCAGGTTGGGACTACAATATGGTAAGATGGCTAGAAAAAAATGGTTATAATGTTAAATATTGCACTAATATAGATATTCATGATAATCCTCATATCTACCTTAATAGTAAAATATTTCTTTCAAATGGTCATGATGAATACTGGTCATACGAAATGCGAAAAAACCTAACAGATGCACGTGATACTGGCACAAATTTAGCCTTCTTTTCTTCTAACACCATGTATTGGCAAATACGATTTGAACAAAACCAATTAACTGAGCAAAAAAACAGGATAATTGTATGTTATAAAGAAAAACACTTAGACCCTATACAATCTGAAAAATCTACCATTAATTTTGAAGACATACCCGAACAAGGTTCTCAGGCCAAACTAATTGGCGTGCAGTATTTTGCAGACCCTGTCCTTGGAGATATTAAAATAACTAACCCTAACCATTGGATATTTAAAAATTCTGGAGTAAAAAAAGGCACAAGATTAAAAGGGTTGTTAGGGTATGAAATTGATGGGGTCTCCAAGGATTCACCTGATAACATTACAATATTGGCCTCTACCAAATGTAGAAAAGTGAATTCTGGTTCCAAATTCATAGTAAACCATATGATTCGCAAAATAACTAATCCAATATTTCGATTTATTAACCGAATTTTAAATTTAAATAAGGAAATCACCAATTTTCAACGCATATTGGTGTTATTAATAATTGCAACAACTGCAAGCATTATTGGCATGATTATAAATGAATTCATACCATTGATAGGCTTTCTCACGGCTATCGTATTATTTTTAATATGGTTTTTAAAATTAAAATTGACTGCCCAATATGAGTCTAATATGACCATATACAATAGCGAATGTGGAAGCAAAATATTTGCAACTGGAAGCATGCAGTGGTGCTGGGGACTAGATAACTATAATGTTCCTGAATTAAGAAATGACCATACTTCGATAAGTGCCGAAATTATAACCAAAAACCTCTTGAAGGATTTTGGAGCATCGCAAAAAAATATATCTTAATATATAAATGAACATAATAACCAACCATTTTAATGGACCAACCCAAACTGAAAATTGCTTTAATATTAGAAGGTAATAAAATAGATAGATGGCAATCAGAGATGATTTCTATTCTTACAAGTTCTTATTATGCCGAGGTAAAATGGTTGATTAGATTGAATCGAAATAAATCAAATACCAAAACAAATCATCCATTTTATAAGAAATCTTTTTGGTATCAATCATTTTTAAAATTAGACCAAAAAATTTTCAAGGTAAAGCCAAATGCTTTTGATCAGATTAATTTTAATTCTATAAAATTACATGAAGAAATTAAAATATCAAGCACTGAAACATTCTTAAGCGAAGAATCTAAAAAAAGGTTAAATAAACTTATTGATAAAGAAGTCGATGTCATATTAGATTTATCTAAGACAAAACCTGAATTAAATTCACTAAACTTATCTAAATACGGAGTATGGCACCTTACATTTTCAGATTACACACCTAAAAATCCAAACTTATCAGGATTACATGAAGTTTTACTCAAAAAGGATTTTATCAATTCTAGGCTTATTGTAGATTTTGAGAATCACAGTAAAACACTAATTAACTCAAAATCTTTTGTTGATTTATCTAGTATTCATAAATCTAGAAATTCTGTTTTTTGGAAAACATGTTTATTCATACCAAGGCAAATTGAAAACCTCTACAAAGACCGTCAGAATTTTGTTTCTAATTTAAATGATCTCGAACCTGAGTCATTATTAAATGAGCTCGAAGATATTCCATACTTATTTTCGTTATTTAAGCACATATTTCTAACTGTAAAAAATATAGTGAGAAATCAAATTTTCAAACATTTTAGATTTAATCAATGGATACTTCTATTTAAATTTTCTGAAAATTATCAAACACAAAATTATTCTCAGGAATATTCAAGAATTACACCTCCCAAAGATCGTATTTGGGCTGATCCTTTCATTTATTATAAAAATGAAAAATGTTTTATCTTTATTGAAGAAATGTTGATAAACCAGAACAAGGGATTTATATCTGTAATGGAAATATATTCAGATGGCACATATTCAAAGCCCGTATCTATTATTGAAAATGATTATCATATGTCTTATCCTTTTTTATTTGAAGATAATGACCAATTATACATGATTCCTGAAACTGGTAGTAATAAAACGATAGAGCTTTACAAATGTGTGGATTTTCCTTATAAATGGGAATTTAAAAAAGTCCTACTTGAAGGAGAAAAAGCTGTAGATACAACTCTTTTCAAACATAATGAGAAATATTGGATTTTTACAAATAAAAAAGAAATGGTAGGTGCTTCAGCACATGAAGAACTATTCCTATACTATACCGATGATGTTATCGATAAAAAATGGATAGCTCATCCAAAAAACCCGATTGTTTCTGATGTTAGTTGTGCAAGATCAGCAGGCAACATTTTCGTTAAGGATAATAAAATATATAGACCTGCTCAAAACTGTATTATACGATATGGTTATGGATTGAAAATCCAAGAAATAACAGTGCTTAACGAAAATGAATACGAAGAAAAAAATATTGACTCTATTTACCCAAATTGGTCAAATGATTTATTGGGAACGCATACCATAAACCATACAGATGGTCTAACAATTATAGATGCACTTATTCAAAGATCGAAATTTTAAATAATCAGAAATCCAATTAAATTTTATGCTAACTAACTCTTATCCTATTTCATTTACTTCATATGAATTAATAGATGAAAGGGGGCCTCAATTAAATAAAATAATACAAACGGTTGAGGAAATAGATTATTACGGGTATATGAAAAATACAATTATAGGTATGTCTACTTCAATGATTGATACTCTAATAATAGGCAATGAATTTAGATTTACAAATATTAGAACAAGAAAAGATTCATACCTTTGGATAACATTACTAAAAAAAGGATTTAAGGCATATGGAATTAATCAAGTTTTAGCAAAATATAGGGTTCGAACAAATTCAATTTCTGCAAATAAAATTAAAGCTGCGAAAAGAGTTTGGTATCTATATTACAACTTGGAAAAACTTGGAATCTTTAAATCGACATATTTCTTTAGTTTTTATATTTTTAATGCTATAAAAAAAAGAATATAGTTTTATCACCAGATGTTAATTTCTATGCTAATTAACTGAAAATAAATGTAGTAAAATACTTATTTAGACTTAAATTGATTGAATTAAACCATAAATTTTAGTAGTTAAACTAGTTTATTATAATTTTACAAGAAAATTGTAATTCTCACGTTATATTTGTTCTCAAGTATGTTTTTGATAAATTGTACTAGATATAATTGTAATTAAATTCCTAAATATTATTTATGATTCCATTTTCTCCTCCATATATTAATGATAATGTCATTAAAGAAGTGGTAGATTCCTTAAAATCTGGATGGATTACGACTGGCCCAAAGGTCAAGGAATTAGAACACGAAATTGGTAAACTAGTCGGTTTGCCAAATGTACTTTGTGTCAATTCATGGACATCTGGTGCTATTATGATGTTACGTTGGCTTGGATTAGAAAAAGGAGATGAAGTTATAATACCATCATATACCTACAGTGCCACAGCTCTTGCAGTAATACATGCTGGCGGAGTACCTGTTATGGTTGATGTACACGATGATTTTAATATTAATATAGATGCGATACAGAATGCTATAACACCTAGAACTAAAGCAGTAATGTCTGTTGATTTCGCAGGATATCCATGTGATTACAGTGCTATAAAACAACTTCTTTCAAGTGAGAAAGTTATAAGTCATTTTAAGCCTACATCTGAAATTCAAAAAAAATTAGGGCGTATTCTATTTATTTCCGATGCTGCTCATTCTTTGGGTGCGGTATATAAAAATAAAGGTATTGGCCACTTTTGTGATATATCTATTTTCTCATTACATGCGGTAAAAAATATTACTACGGCAGAAGGTGGAGCTATTATAATTAATATGCCTGAACCCTTCAACAACGAAGATTTGTACGGAGAACTTCGATCCATGACTTTAAATTGTCAAACAAAAGATGCTTTTTCTAAATCTCAGGGAGGTAATTGGAAATACGATATTACAGGACTAGGAATGAAAATTAACATGGCAGATGTTAACGCTGCTATAGGCCTTGCTCAAATAAAAGAATACCCTGAATTATTAAAAAGAAGAAAGTCCATTTTTCAAAAATATAATACTGAATTCAAAAAATTAGACTGGGCTATTGAACCACCTATGTCTAGTAACAATAAAGAGTCTTCGTATCATTTATATCCTTTACGAATTAAAAACATAAATGAAAGCCAACGAGATGATATTATTAGTTTAATTAGTGCACAACAAATAGCAGTAAATGTTCATTTCATTCCACTTCCATTATTATCTTATTTTAAGGGATTAGGTTATCTAATAAAAGATCATCCAAAAGCATATGATAATTATGTGAGTGAAATTAGCCTACCTATTTATCCTCAATTATTGGATGAATCTATCGACTTAATAATTAAGACAACCATTGATTGTTACGAACAAGTAATAAGCACTGTTTCAAAAACAGTTTAATATGTTAAAACGTATTTTTGATATATTAATGGCCCTTATTGGGATAATACTTCTTCTTCCTATTTTTATTATTATATCGGTGTTTATAAAATTAGATTCATCAGAACCTATTTTTTATAAACAAATAAGAGTTGGATTGAATAATAATGATTTTAAATTATTAAAATTTAGAACCATGGCTTCAGGATCGGATAAAAAAAGTTTAATAACAATTGGGAATAACGATACTAGAATAACAAAGCCTGGAACTTTTTTACGCAAATATAAATTAGATGAATTACCGCAGTTAATTAATGTGCTTTTAGGAGATATGAGTTTAGTTGGTCCTAGACCAGAAGTTAGACGATACGTTTCTTTATATGATAAATTACAATTAAGAGTTTTATCGGTTAAACCAGGAATTACTGATCTTGCTTCTATTCAATTTAGTAATGAGAATGAATTATTAAAAGGGCAAGCCAACCCAGAGAAATTCTACATTGAAAACATAATGCCTAAAAAATTAAATTTAAATCTTGAATACATTCAGAAAATGAATTTTTTCTATGATTTAAAACTAATTATATTAACTATAAAAAAGATTTTATAAATATTCAAACTTATTTATTTAGATGCTAATCATTTCAAAATTTTTAAATTTATATCTTATCTACTCTTAAAGTTTCTTTTAAATATTAATCTTTTATTTTGGGTTAAATTTTATTTCGATAAAAGCAAAATCAAATGAATTAAATCATATTTTACTTTCCCTAAATTAGTATTTTCGCGCAAGTAATTTAAAATAAAAATTATTTGCGAATTTTATATGTCATCTATTTCCCCCAATTGATATAAAATGAAAATTATAAATACTTTTTTTGTCTTATTGGTATTTGTTTTATTTCACAGCCATTGTTTATGTCAAGATGTTTCTTATCAAGAAGCTTTTACCAATCTAAATTTTAATTTTCCGGTAGAGATCCAGAACAGTAACGATGGTACAAATCGTTTATTTGTTGTGGAACAGCCGGGTATCATAAAAGTGTTCCCTAACAGGGCCAATGTATCCGCAGGCGAACTATCCACGTTTTTAGATGTCAGTTCCATTGTTACTTATAGTGTTGGTCAAGAAATAGGACTTTTAGGTCTTGCATTTCATCCAAATTATGCATCTAACGGATATATCTATATTTACTATATAGACCGTCCCAGCAATTATAGAATTAACATAGCACGCTATCAAGTCGATAGCTCCAACCCAAATAGAATTAATCCAAATTCAGGTTTGGTACTTGCCCAGTACACCAAAAATCAAGGTGATTCTAACCATAATGGAGGTAAAATTGCTTTTGGTCCTGACGGTTATCTTTATATTTCCGTTGGCGATGGTGGTGGCGCCGCTGATCCACAAGGAAACAGCCAGAATTTAAATTCTGCTTTTGGTAAAATATTGCGCATAGATGTTGATATAGATGGTAACAACACCCAATCTCCCAATGGTAGCTATGAGATACCCTCTAACAATCCAAGAGTCGGTCAATCAGGGTTAGATGAACTCTATGCATGGGGTATACGGAATACATGGAAATTTTCATTTGATGATAACGGCAGATTATGGGGTGCGGATGTTGGTCAAAATTCCTATGAAGAGATAAATTTGATTACGAGTGGCGGCAATTATGGTTGGAACAAGTTTGAGGCCAATTCAGAACCAAGTTATGGAAGAACGACCACTTTATCCACATCACCAGATATTAAACCTATATTTTTCTACGACCATAGTGCCTCTGATGTTTCAATAACAGGAGGGTACGTGTATAATGGCTCACTTACAAGCGCAAGTCTTCAAAATAAATACATCTATGCCGATTATATTTCCGGAAGGGTTTGGGCACTAAGTTATAATGCTAGTAATGGGAGTACAAGTAATGAATTGTTGTTCCAGACCAGTGGGCAATACATATCCAGTTTTGGAGAAGATGAAGCAGGTGAACTGTACTTTTCGGATTATGGATCCAGCGTAAAAGTTTATAAATTAACGGAAACGGTTACGGGACCTGTAACCACACCGGTTAATGGTATTGGCGAATGGAAATCAATCACCTCCGGTACAAACGGCATAGTGGAAACAATTGCAGAATCCCCAGCGGAAATGAAATATGTGGGAGGTAATTTTAGTACAGCAGGTGGAATTGGTGTTAATAACCTGGCCGTACTTAACGCTTCAGATGAATGGCAAGCATCCATAAATGGTAGTAACGGTATAATTTACTCCATAGATGTGGCACCGGATGGTACGGTTTATGCCGCTGGTGACTTTACGACAATAGGGGGAATATCCGCCAATAATATTGCCAGATGGAACGGTTCATCCTGGGCTGCGGTAGGAACGGGCACCAATGGACCTATCCTAAAAATAAAGACAGATGCAACAGGTGCCCTTTATGCAGGCGGTACCTTTACAGATGCTGGAGGACTTACCGCAAACAATATTGCCAAATGGGAAAATAATGTTTGGAGTACGTTGGTCGATGCTTCTACAGGTATTGCAGGAACCAATAATGAAATTAGGTCTATTACATTTGACGATAACAATATGATATACGTTGGTGGTAATTTTGACACGGCCGGTGGGGTTTCTGCGGCAAGAATTGCCCAGTGGAATGGCACTAACTGGTCTGCTCTTGGTACAGGTACCAGTGGATTTGTGCAAGCAATCGAATCATCTGGTAATTATTTATATGTTGGTGGAAACTTTTCTATTGCTGGTGGCAATACGGTCAACAGAATTGCCAGGTACAATAAGACCAACCAATCTTGGGAAGCGCTTGGTAACGGTTTAAGCGGTAATGTTAATGCTATTGTATCCAATGGCTCCTATGTTTATGTAGGCGGAACTTTTGACACTGCAAGTGACAACGGAAACGTAGACAAAATAGTGAACAACCTCTCTAGATGGAGTGCAGCAAACGGGTGGGAAGCATTAGGACCCAATACCGATGTGGGTGTAGATGTTAGGGTAAATTCTTTGGCATTTACCAACAATGGCTCCGAGCTCATCGTTGGTGGAAATTTTGGCACGGCCGGAAATTTAAGTACCAACAATATTGCGATCTGGAGTGAGAATTTTTGTACTGAAGATAGTATAATACCTGAATATAGGGTAAACGGAGTGTTTGATAGTGGCAGCAATTCAATTACGGTCAATGAAGGTGATGAATTACTTTTAAGCATATTACCAAATGGCGTAAACTTCACCATTTTATTGCCAAATGGCACCACGGTTAATGGGGATTATGATTTAGGCTCTATGAACACTGCACTTTCCGGATCATATACCTTCGAGACCGAGCAAGGCTGTACGGAAAATTTGGAAATTATAGTTCAGGGCACAACGTCAAATGATACGGACAACGATGGTGTCATAGACGCAAATGACAATTGCCCCAATACACCAAATGGAGAAACCGTAAACGCCAATGGTTGCTCCCAGAGCCAATTGGACGACGATAATGATGGGGTTGCCAATATTGATGATTTATGTTTAAATACCCCAGATGGTGAAGCTGTGGATGTCAATGGATGTTCTTCTAGTCAATTAGATAGTGATAATGATGGGGTGTTCAATAATGTAGATACGTGTCCTAATACCCCTGAAGGAAATACGGTAGATGAAAATGGATGTTCATTAAACCAATTAGATAGTGATAATGATGGTGTAAATGATGCAAACGACGATTGCCCCAATACTCCATCCGGAGATGTAGTGGATGAAAATGGCTGCACCGTTCAAACTCCTTTAGATAGTGATAATGATGGTGTAATAGATGTCAATGATGGATGTCCGGATACCCCTGAAGGAGAACCAGTAGATTCTAATGGATGCCCAATACCACCGCTTGATGGAGATAATGATGGTATTAATGACGATGTTGATCAATGTCCAAATACACCGGCAGGTGCAACGGTAGATGAAAACGGATGTTCGCTTTCCAACTATGACAACGATCAATTTAGAATAACTACCAATGGGGCCACCTGTATAGATTTAAATAACGGTTCCTTAATGATACAATCCAAAAACACAGATAATTTCATAGCCACCCTTACGGGTCCGGTAGAGGAAATAGTTCTGCCTTTTTCAGAAGAACTTACCATATCCAATTTAGCAAATGGTTCGTATGACTTATGTATCACATCCATTAATTTTCCAGATTATTTAAATTGTTCTAAGTTTACAATTGTAGAACCAGAACCGTTACAAGTGCAATTAGATGTTGATAACATAACCAATAGTGTAGCACTTAAAATGCGGGGTGGTAATGAATATACCGTTGAAGTAAATGGTAAGAGCATGGTAACCACCAACAGTGAAATTAATTTGCCGTTATATGAAGATGTCAATATAATCAAGGTAACCTCTAATCAATTATGTCAAGGTATTTTTGAAGAAACCGTTATTTTGGAAAATATGTTTCTCATATATCCTAATCCGGTAGAAGATGTACTAAACATTGATTTGAAATCATTAACTTCAGACACTATAGATATCGCAATATATACTGAAGCGGGGCAATTGATTTCTGTAGAAACATATCTGGTAGAATCAAAAATTATAACCTTGAATACAAGTAATTTGGTAACGGGAGTTTATTTTTTAAAATTAAAAAATGAACAATTGGATAAATCTTTCAAGCTTATTAAGTCATGAGAAAAAGCTTGTTTTTTTTATTGATCGCTACCTGTTTTTCCTGTGGAGTAGATTTAGATGTTCTGGATATACTGGGCACTGATCAGACCATAGCTTTAACCTTTCCAGAAAATGATTCGGAATGTACAGAGGGCACCATAGTCTCTGACACACAGAGCGAATTAGTTTTTAAATGGCTTGATGAAAATAATTCTAGTCCGTATACCGTTCATTTAACCAATGTCTTGGCCGCTAGTACAGAAACATACGATAGCAATGAGCAGGAATTGGCAATTATTTTAGATCGTGGAGTAGTTTACTCATGGTTCGTAACAGGTAAATTGAACACAAGCAGTGAAACCTGGAATTTTTATAATGCTGGCCCTGGTGTGGCATCTACCATTCCATTACCTGCCATAGCCATTTCACCTGTATCTGGCGCTACAATATCCCAAACGAGTACAGCGGTTAATTTAATATGGCAATCGGAAGATGAGGATAATGACATTATTGGCCATGACCTTTATTTTGGGGAAACAGATGACCCAGAAATTTTTGCAGCAGATATTCTTGAAACAAGATTTGATGCCATTGAAGTTACTTCAGGTAAAGTGTATTACTGGAAAGTAGTTACCAAGGATAGTAACGGTAACGAATCAACTTCACCAATATTTACATTTACGGTAGCTTAATAATGTATTAAAAAATTTATTTGCCCCTTAATTAAACTACAATTTTTGAAAATAAAAAACCCCGCACATTTTATAATGAACGGGGTTTTTCTTTTTAATTATTTTTAAAATTCCAATACCTCAAATTCTGACCTTCTGTTGACCGCATGTTTCTCTGCTGGACAATATGTATTGTCATCACATTCATTCAACAAGCGTTGTTCTCCAAAAGCTTCTGTCATTATTCTTTCAGGTGCAACACCTTTACTTAATAAATATTCCTTTGTTCTAGTGACCCTACGCTCTGAAAGCCAATCATTATATGTAGAAGTACCTCTAGAGTCTGTATGAGATGTAACTTTTAATTTTAAAGTCGGTATTTCCTCAAAAATTTCCGCCATTGCATCTAAAACCTTCTTGGAATCATTGTTTACAAATGAGGAGTTCAAATCAAAATAAACATTGCCCAATTGCTCTATTCTTGACTTTATGGCCTGCTTCTTACGATTAAGCTCGTCTAATCTTTTCTTTTCCGCAGCGGCAAGTGCATCTTCCTCTTTCTGCTTTTTCAATTGGGCTGCCAATAATGCCTCTTCCTTTAGTCTATTGACTTCATTGATAGAATCTCTTTGGCGTTGCTTTTCTTTTTCAATAGCGGCCATAAGCGCCAATTTTTCCTCACCGCGTTTAGAAAGCCCTTTTTCAATACCAAATTGGTAAACCACACCTGCGGCGTGCTGTATATGGTTGGTAACCTCATTACTGGTCGTCATGGCCCATTTACCAGTTGAGTTAAAATCTAGTCCCCAACGGTCAGAAAACCACGTTCTAAACCCAACAACGGCATTATAGGTTCCCCTACCCTCATTATTGGCATCGGTATAACCAACACCAACTCCAATATAGGGGTCAAACCATCCGGTCTGACCAATAATTTTATTTATATCATAGGTTACCCTACCATCAAAGGCATAATAAGGTATATCTTCTAGAATAATCTCCCCATCTATAATATTCCCCTTCATATATTTGTTATACGATCCTATAGCTTCAACCCCTAGACCATTTTTAAAATATCTTCCAATGCTTACGCGAGAAGGATAAGGTACAATATTCCATTCCTGTCCAACATTGAAAATACCATCGAACACATTTCCTGAATCATCTACGGCATTTAAACCAACACCAACAATCCAAGAACTTTGAACAATGCTATCCTTGGAAGTAATTTGTAATTCATCTTGGGCAAAGGCAGAAAAACCAAAGCCTAGTAAAACCAAAAAAGTTAAAAGTTTTGAAGTTTTCATCATAATTAATTTGGGTTAAGGTGTAAAATTAAGAGAAAGTATTGAATTCTTTATAGAAGTACTATGAACAACATTATAAATCGATAGTATGTTGAAAATCCGCAATTTACCGGTGAAATCTTATTCTATGACAACAGATTCCGCATGAATTGGGAGTTTGTAGACGGTTACGGGTCTGGTTATTGCAGTCAATTCCGTATTCTTTTTAGACTTTGTCTTTCGCAAGATGAGATTTTTACCTGTACGTGATTTAATTTTTAAACCGGAATTTACATTTTCTTCCCCCGGGCTCCATACGATAACCAGCTCCTTACTAAAATCAATTTTTGGTATTGGCAGTCCTGGTTTTCTTGTTCTATTGAAAACTCCAAAAAACTCAGAGAGCGACCTTTGATCTTTGATGACCAAAAACTGTTCTGTGTTATGCCCACCATAATTATCCTTTACCAAAATCTCCATGGTTGTTGAATCTGTATTTGCAGTACTTTGTTGTCCTTTACAGGACAGCAAGAAGAAAAAAGCCAAACTGCCGGTAATCAATATAGATTTAAGCATTGTTAAACCGTCCTTTATAAGCTCTTTGATATACCTCCTCATATAAGGGCAAGACTTTTTGAATATCGAACTTATGGGCTTCTTTTACCGCATTGTTCTTAAATCTTTCCAACACTTCATCATCACTTAAAATAGTAAGTGCCTTAGAGGCCATATCTTCAATATCACCAACCTCACTAAGAAAACCGCTTACACCATCTTTATTGACTTCTGGTATACCACCGGCATTACTGGAAATTACCGGCACCTTATTGACCATGGCCTCCAATGCCGCAAGACCAAAACTTTCTGTTTCGGAAGGCAATAAAAACAAATCCGAAAAACATAAAATTTTATCTATCTCATTGCTATTGCCAAGGAATATAACCTTCTCCGCAATGCCCAGATCTTCACATAAACGTTCCGCTCCCTCTTTTTCCGGCCCTTCACCTACCATAATCAATTTAGCAGGTATGGATAGTTGAATCTTGCTAAATACCTTTACTACGTCTGCAATTCTTTTAACTTTTCTAAAATTACTGATATGGGTAATAATACGTTCATCATCATTGGCCATATTTGACCGTTGACAATCGGTAAAGGAAGTACTGTATTTTTTAGTGTCTATAAAATTAGGAATCACTTCAATTTCACCCTTAATATCAAAAATTTCCAAAGTGCCTTTCTTTAGACTTTCAGATACGGAGGTTACAACATCAGACTGATTAATACTAAAGGTTACGGCAGGTTTATAAAAAGGATGCTTGCCTACCAAGGTAATATCCGTACCATGTAAGGTCGTAATCATAGGCACATAAATACCTTCTTCTTCTAACATCTTTTTAGCCATATAGCCCGCATAAGCATGCGGAATGGCATAATGCACATGCAACAAGTCTATTTTATGTAATTTAATAGTATCTACCAGTTTACTTGATAGCGCCAACTCATAGGGCTGGTAATGAAATAAAGGATACTCCGGTACATGGACCTCATGAAAGAAAATCCTATTGTTCAATAATTCTAAACGAACGGGTTGTTTATAGGTAACAAAATGGACTTCATGTCCCCTATTGGCCAGGGCAATTCCTAATTCTGTTGCTACAACGCCACTACCGCCAAAGGTAGGGTAACATACTATTGCTATTTTCATCATAGCAAAATTACCTTTTTAATTTAAAATTGAGTCGTAAATAACTTGTTGAATTCTAGTTCTTAACCCAGATTTAACTAAAAGGGTATTGGAAGCAGACGGATACGTTCTGTTCGATAAAAAAACATACACAATTTCCTCCTCTGGATCGGCCCATGTGTAAGTACCCGTAAAACCGCTATGTCCAAAGCTTTTTCTGGAAACACAGCCACATGTTGGGCCGCTATGCTCTAACTGCGGTTTGTCAAAACCTACTCCCCTACGCACGTTTTTATCGCAAAAATAACAGGTATTGAATTTTTTAACGGTCCGGGAATCAAAAAACTTGACACCCCCATAATAACCATCTTGTAAATACATCTGCATAATTTTTGCCACATCATTGGCATTGCTAAATAGCCCGGCATGACCACCAACCCCACCTTGCATGGCTGCTCCCATATCATGAACATAGCCTTGCACAGTTCCGTACCTATAGTAATTATCCTCCTCTGAAGGGACAATGGCTTGCTTATTAAACTTATCCAAAGGATTGTACGTTGTTTTGTTTGCCCCTAGGCGGCCGTAAAGAAAATTTTGCGTTAAAAAATTTAATGGTTGGCTATAGTTCTTTTCTATTACTTTTTTCATGACATAATAGGGAACATCACTATAGCGATATCTGTTGGGCTTAAGGTCTTGTCTCCCAATTCTATTATATATACTGTCTTGATAAGCATCTGTCAAATATAGCTGGTCGTATACTTTTGTAGAAAAACCCGGCATAGGTTCCGTTCTATAAAATTCAGAGGAAGGTTTCCTATCCTTGTCCAAGGTATCGATATAAAATGCGATCCAAGCGGGCAAACGTCCATAATGGGAAAGAGCTTTCAGAACGGTTACGTTCTTTATTTCCGTATCAGAATAGTTGGGGACTAATTCCTCAAAAGTATCATTAAGTTCAATAGCTCCCTCTTCTTCCATTTTCATGACCATGGGCAATGTTGCAAGTATCTTGGTCAATGAAGCTAGATCATATATATGTTCATTGGTAATATTTTCTTTACTATCATAAGTAGGTTTACCAAAACTTTTTTGATAGACGACCTTTCCTTTTCTGGCTACCAATATTTGCGCACCCGGGAACATCAAACTATCCAAACCACCCTGGACCATACGGTCTATATTGGCCAATCCTTTGGAACTTAACCCTACCCTTTCCGGCAAGCTATACCCTAGCCTACTCAGAGATGCGGTCTTAATACCTGTATTGACCGGAAACTCCCTATGTGACGAAACCGGCAATTTACCGGATGCACCAACCGCCCCAAACAACACTTCAGCTGTTTTCTCCTGAGCTATATCACTATTTTGATACGCCATGACAACGGCATCTACACTTGCTAAATTTGCAATAGCCGAAAGTGCATATGGTTTTGCAAATACACATAAAATTAAATTAGAGGTCCGTTCATTGGCTATCTCCTGTAAGTCCCGTAATTCCTTATCCGAAAATTTGTATGATTTCCATGGGCTTTCATTGCTTTTATGGTGGCCTACGATAACCAGATTAAATTCCTTTAGTTTTATTTTTAACTGATTAATGTCATTTGCCTCAACTACCGTTACTTCTGTAAATTTTTGGAGGGCTTTTAAAAAAGCCTCGTTTTCCGCATCGCCAGATTTTACGTAAGCTATTTTTTTATTGTTCAAATTTTTAATGGCCACAAGGTCCATATTATTCTTTACCACGGTAATGGCATTTTCTATAGCTTCTTCATAAATGATATCGTTCTCCAGGCTGTTCAAATCCTCATATAGCCGATCTATGATCACGGGCCTGTAATTTTGTAGACCGGCCTTATATTTAGCCATAAGAATTTTTTTGACCGAATATGCCAAACGTTGTTCAGTTAACCTCCCTTTTTGATAAGCATTGGTTAATTTCTTCTTGGCACTTACAATATTTTCCGGCATTAACAACATATCGTTACCGGCCATAAAAGCTTTTAATTCTACCTCACCATCCGCACCTTGGGTAGAAACACCTTTCATATTAAGGGCATCTGTAAATATCAGTCCTTCATACCCCAAATCCTCTTTCAATAGTCCCGAGATAATCTGTTCAGATATAGAGGAGGGCATACCCTTTTTCAGCTCCAAGGCAGGAACCTCAAGGTGTGCCACCATTATACTACTTAATCCTGAGGCTATTACCTTTTTAAATGGATAAAGTTCTAGACTATCCAAACGGTCTTTGTTAAAAGGTATTACCGGTAAATTATGGTGAGAATCTACAGCGGTATCACCGTGTCCGGGAAAATGTTTTCCATTTGCCAAGATCCCTGCACGCTCCATTCCTTTGATAAAAGCAATTCCTTTTTGGACAACATTATCACGATCCTCACCAAACGAACGGTTTCCAATGATAGGATTTTCAGGATTAGTATTAATATCCAGATCAGGAGCAAAATTAATATGGACTCCAAGCCTTTTAGCATGTTTACCGATTTGATACCCTACTTTCTCCACGATCGTACTGTCCTGAATTGCTCCTAAAGTCATATTCCATGGAAAAGCATATGTAGAATCCAATCTCATGGACAAACCCCACTCGGCATCCATCCCAATTAACAATGGGATATTTGCAACACGTTGATATTCATTGGTTAGTTTAGCTTGGCGAACTGGTCCGCCCTTAGAAAAAATGACACCTCCCAAATGCTCTTTTTCTATAAGATCTTTAATTGCATTGGTTGACTGTTTGCTCTGATCTGAAGCAACACTTACCATAAACAACTGACCCAATTTTTGATCTAAACTCATTTGGGCATACTGCTCCTCTACCCAACGTTGCTGTGCAAGGCTGTCTACAGTGACCAAAGGATTTTGGGCATGGGCAACAAACCCATAAAAACAAGCAGTTAATATAACTAAAAATAAGCGCATAGTACGATGTGTAATGAGATAACTATAATAGAATTAAATTATTGTATTTCATCGATAAAACCCAATAAACAAAAGGAAAATGAAAGTAGTCGTCTATAAGAAACGGGCATGCCAACTTTCTGAAGCCGGCACTTCCCAAAACTCTTGGTATTCACCTTTATCGGTTACCAAATTATTGAAGACTATGGTATTCTTGGATATGGCTTTTTGTTTGGCCATTGCTTTAAAATCAAGCAAACTTTTATAGGCAATGAATTCACCTTGCTTATAAGACACATTCATTTTATCAAGTAACATTACATCATATTTTTTCTCCAGCTGCTGTATAAAATGTACAGAGGCATCTATAGAACAACCTGTGGCATTTTGTGCACTTTGATCTAAAGCAATGACGATAAAACGTCTATATCTTATTTCATAACCAGCGTTTAGATCATTGCCATGCGCCGTCCACCCCTGTAAAAAGGAATCCAAGTCCGTTTGTAACGAAACAAGTTCTTCTTGGGTGAAAGACCTGTTGCATTGATATATCCAAACTCTGGCGTTATCCGGTAATGTATTGAAATCTACTAACAAGTTATGTTATTTTAAAAGTTAAATTGGGACGTAGCATATTATAAATCTTCTGCAGTAGCTATTAACTCTGCGATATCCATAACGGCAACACTATTTTCTTTTTCTTTATTTTTTACTCCATCGGTCATCATGGTATTGCAAAAGGGACAACCTGCAGCAATGATTTCAGGTTGTGTTTCCAACGCCTGTTCTGTACGTTCAATGTTAACATCCTTATCTCCTTTTTCAGGTTCCTTGAACATTTGGGCACCACCAGCCCCACAACAAAGTCCGCGCTGCTTACAATTTTTCATTTCTACCAGTTCTGCATCTAATTTTCTGATTAGATCTCGTGGCGCTTCATATACGTCATTGGCCCTACCTAAATAACAAGGGTCATGAAAGGTTATACGTTTACCCTTAAAGGTACCGCCCTCCATAGTAATTCTACCTTCGGAAAGAAGTTGTTTTAAAAATTGCGTGTGATGAACAACCTCATAGCTACCTCCAAGACCAGGGTATTCATTTTTAATGGTATTGAAACAATGCGGACATGCCGTAACTATTTTTTTTATCTCATAGGCATTCAGCACTTCAATATTGGTAACCGCCTGCATTTGAAATAAAAATTCGTTCCCTGCACGTTTAGCTGGATCTCCGGTACAACTTTCCTCAGTACCCAATACAGCAAAAGACACATTGGCCTTGTTCAGAATCTTAACGAAGGCTTTAGTGATTTTTTTTGCTCTATCATCAAAACTACCTGCACACCCTACCCAAAATAAAACTTCAGGTACTGTACCAGATGCAAAAAATTCTGCCATTGTAGGCACTTTTAATTCGTTTGCCATAATATACTTTAAGATTCCTTACTCCAGTTTAAACGGTCCATTTGATTAAATGGCCAAGGTGCTCCATTATTTTCAATATTACCCATCATGTTATTCAAATCTGAAGGAGCCGCAGATTGTTCCATTACTAAATACTGCCTCATATCCATAATTATGGACAAAGGATCTATACTAATGGGGCAGGCTTGCACACATGCATTGCAAGAGGTACATGCCCATAATTCTTCTGGGGTAATATAATCATTCAATAATTGTTTGCCATCATCCACAAACTCCCCTTTGTTTTTATCCATAATGGCGCCAACCTCCTCCAATCGATCACGCGTATCCATCATGATTTTTCGGGGTGATAATTTTTTACCCGTTTGGTTTGCAGGGCATTCACTTGTACATCTTCCACACTCCGTACAAGTATAAGCGTTTAAAAGCTGTACCCAACTTAAATCCTGAACATCAGAAGCACCAAACTTATCAGGTACCGCCGCATCCTCTGCTGGTTCCGCATAAGGGTCTGCTTCTGGATCCATCATCATACGCACTTCATTGGTAACGGCATCCAAGTTTTTAAACTGTCCTTTGGGGGTCAATTTTCCATAATATGTATTTGGGAAAGCCAAAAGAATATGTAAATGTTTGGAATAATAGAGGTAATTCAGAAAAAACAATATTCCAGCAATATGCAACCACCAAGCTATTCGTTCAATTAGAATTAAGGTTGATACGGACATATTTTGAAAAAAAGGCGCTATAAAACTACTTATCGGATATGAACCGGCATTTACATAATGCTCCGCACCCATTTGCTGTAATTGATAATCTGCCCCGTTCATGGTCAGAAAAAGTACCATTAACACAAGTTCAATATAAAGAATAAGGTTACCATCTTGCTTTGGCCAACCTTTCATTTCCGGTTTTAAAAAACGCTTGAGCTTTATAATATTTCTTCTTGCCCAAAATATAATCACCGCTACAATGACCAGAAATGCAAGAATTTCAAAAGATCCAATTAAAAAATCATACACCGGTCCTAAAACGGAAAAAAGCCTATGTGTTCCTAATATACCGTCAAGGATAATTTCAAGTACTTCAATATTGATTATAATGAAACCTACATAAACAATGATGTGCAATATTCCTGCTATTGGCCTAACGACCATTTTGGTTTGTCCCAAGGCTATCTTAGCCATGTTTGTCCAACGTTGTGCTTTGTTATCCGTAAGATCAGCATCCTTACCTAAGAAGATATTTCTCTTAAGTCTTGAAACATTTTTGACAAAAAAACCGATCCCAGCGACCAGTAATACGATAAAAATTATATTGGGGAGATACTGCATATATTTATTCTTCTATTTTCTCTGCGGGGTCATCTTCAGGAACCGTATATTCCTTTTGTTTTTTGCCGAAAACCGAAACGTTGACATAGCGTTTGGGGTTCAACCTAAAATCCTGTAAGAGCAAATCCAGCTCTTTACTGGAATTATTTAAATTATTGTAAAGTTCCTTGTCCGTCATTAACATGCCTAAAGTACCATCACCGCTTTCTATTTTTTGTGTTACCTCGTTCAAGTTTGCCAAGGTAGCTTTTAAACTGGTTAACGTTTCACCCAATCCTGCCGCATTTAAAGAATCGGACAAGTTTGCGAAATTTGTGGTCAACTTCTCAAAATTTTGCAAAGAATTATCCAAACTTTCTTTATTGCCATTTAGAAGGGAATTTAATGAAGAAGCACTACCGTTTAAGCTAACGATAAGGTCATTTAACCCTACAATAACTTCTTTCAACTCTTTTTTTGTTTCTGTATCCAATACGGAATTTACATTTACCAACACTGAATCCGCACCAGAGATTGCAGATTCAAATTTACGCACCAACGGGGTAAGTTTCTGTTGCGCCAAATCTGTAATACCAGGTCTTGTCTGTGTTGTAAGGGTATCTCCTGATTGCGCTTCTCCCGTAGCATCAAAAACCGGTTTGATCTGTAATCCTTTACCACCAATAATTCCGGTATCATACAGTTCTACCACACTATTCTTTGAAAATTTAAATTCGTTACCAACCGTGAAAGTTACCAACAAATTTCCCTGTGCATCTAAAAACTTAATATCATTGACCTTCCCTACATTAAAACCGTTAATAGAGACCGAGGTGCCCGGCTGTAAGCCTCCAACGTTAGCATATACTGCATAAAATGTTTTGCTATTGTCAAATATGGGAGATGATTTTAAGTAACTAAACCCCATTATGAACAATAGAATTCCTCCTATAACAATAATACCCGTTTTTAATTCTCTAGATAGTTTCAAGCAAATATAATTTTAGTACTCTCAAAATTAGGAATAAAATTTACACTTTAAGGGGTTAAATCAGAAACCTGGTCAATTGCTTCTTGAATAGGAATTCTTTCCCCTAGTCTATATGCCACAATGTATGCGGTTTTGTACCCTTTATCAACCGCCCTGGACTGCATCATTTTGGCTTCCCTGTAAGATTGAGTTTCTCCGTACATATATCGGTACAAATTTTTAAAAGGTTCTTGTGACAAGTTGGTCAAACCTTTAAAATTAGCAGCATCAAGCGGCACATTTTTACTACTTGCCATTAATTGTATTTTAAAAACTATAGAAGACGCTACTTCCTTGGGCGTTATGGCCTCTTTATTCTTTTTGACCTCCACTACTGGCTCGTCGATGATTTTTTCAGGAATCTCATTTTTAGTAGTAGCTGGTGTAGTGGTGGTCTTGGCCACATCGTTTTCTTTTTGAACTGCCGGTTCTTCTTTTTTTACCACAACTACATCTTTCTTATCTTCTATTTTCTTGACCGCTTCATCCTTAATAGTATTTGCCTTTGTCTGCGCTACTGTAGTCTCAACAACACGCTCGGTAGGCTTGACCCCTTCCTTATAATTTAAGATAGCCTGGGCAATTGCCTTTCCCATTTCGGTCTGGCCTTTTTGTGAGTTCAGATAAGCACCCTCATCTTTATTGGTCAAAAAACCGGTTTCAACCAACACGCTGGGCATAAAGGTTTGATGCAAAACAATGAACCCTGCTTGCTTTACCTTTCTATCCGTTCTTTTTAAGGATTTTGAAAAATTTTCCTGAATCATGGTAGCCAACGCCACACTCTGATCTAAAAATTCTTCCTGCATAATCGTAAGTCCTATTACGGATTCCGGCGAGTTGATGTCGTAATCCGCGTACCGGTTCTCGTAGTTATCCTCTAAATAAATTACGGAGTTTTCTTTCTTGGCTATTTCAAAGTTCTGTTTGTTTGCGTGCAACCCAAGCACAAAAGTTCCCGCTCCATGGGCGTCTGATGTATGGGAGTCACAATGAACGGAAACAAATAGGTCCGCGTTGGCCTTATTGGCTATTTCCCCTCGTACGAAAAGATCTACAAAAGAGTCGTCCTTACGGGTATAGATCACCTTGATATCCTTGTTCTGTGATAACAACTCGCCCACCTTTAACACAATATTCAATGCAATTTTCTTTTCTAAATAACCATTGCCCAAGTTACCTGGATCATGACCTCCATGACCGGCATCGAGCACCACAATAAAGGGATCGTCAGATTTGATTTCTTCCACGGGAACAACAAATGATTGAAGCAGAAATGTCGTTGCCAAAACCAGTAATGTGCAAATAGCTTTTATTTTCATAAGTATTAGGGATTCTCTAGCCCCATATAATGGTTAAATTTATTGTAAGACCCTACATAGGGAATAAAAAATATATGTAAGTTTGGCATCTGAAACAATGGCTCATTGTACTGCCAAACCTTTACAAAAATAGGATATATAGCCTTGCAATCAAACAAACAACACTTACTTTTCCTATTAGCCATTATTATTGGCTCCTTTTATGTCCATGCACAAGAAGGTAAGATTACACCGTTAAATATCAAAGTTCAGGTCGATAGCATCTCTGCACCACTGTTCCCTATTGAGCGTGTAAGGGACACCACCGTTACAGACTCGTTGGCCATAGATTCACTAAATCAAAAACCACCTTTGCTATTAGATAAAATAACCTATAAGGCAAAGGACTATGTAAAACTTAGCCAAAAGGAAAACAAAATATATCTCTATAACGAGGCTGAAATCTATTATCAGGATACCGAGTTAAAAGCCGGCATCATCATAATGGATTATATAAAGAATGAAGTCTATGCAGGCAGAATAAAAGATTCTTTGGGTAATTATAGTCAATTACCCTATTTTAAACAAGGTAGCAATATTGTCATCCCAGATTCCATACGGTTTAATTTTGACACTCAAAAAGCGTTGATCTGGAATTCACGCACAGAACAACAAGCCGCCGCCGGCGCACTAGGTAGTGATGTCATGAAGGTGTATGCGGAAATTACCAAAAAAGAAAACGATTCTGTTTATTTTTTAAGTGAAGGAAAGCTTACCACCTCTGCAGACACCATTAATCCAGATTATTATATTCGCATTAGAAAAGCCAAGTTTGTCCCCAAGAAAAAAGTAATTGCCGGATTCAGCAATCTTTATATTGCAGATGTACCTACACCTATTGCTATGCCTTTTGCCTATTTTCCCTTAACGGTAGGCAGGTCTGCAGGCGTGCTGATGCCCTCTTTTGGCAATGACCCCAATACGGGCTATTTCTTACAGGATATGGGGTATTATGTTCCTTTGGGCGATTATGCCGATGTTACCTTGTCCGGAGATTTTTACACCAATGGAAGCTATGCGTTCAGGAGCGCCTCGCAATATATTAAGCGCTATAAATTTAGGGGAAATGTTAATTTAAGGTTTGAGAATCAAGTAAGAAGCCAAAAAGGATTTAGCGATTACAGTCTATCACGTAATTACAATATTCAATTTTCACATTCGCAAGACCCAAAATCCAGTCCAAATTCAAGGTTCTCTGCGTCCGTAAACTTAGGTAGTAGCGAATACTACCGCAACTCACTACAGCAACGCAACTTGCCTAATACGCAAAACAATACCTTATCCTCCTCTATTTCATATTCCAAGACGTTTCCCGCGTATCCGTCCGTAAATATGAGTTTAACGGCTACCCATTCGCAATTGACATCACCAACGGCAACGGCTTCGGACACGGACAATATCAATATGACCCTCCCTACTTTTCAAGCAAGCATGGAACGTATATATCCGTTTGCAAAAAGGGACGGAATTAAAAAAGGAATTATACAGAACATCAATTTCCAATATGACGTCAATGCACAGAACAGGTTGACCACCAATGATGAGGATTTTCTGACCGCTAGAATGTTCGATAATGCAAAAGTTGGGGCAAGACATCGCATTCCTTTAAACACCAACTTTAAGGTCGCCAAATTTTTTAGTGTCAGTGTAGGTGGTAGTTATGAGGATGTTTGGACCATGGAAACGTATAACAAAAGTTTTGATCCGGAGACTGAAACAGTTATAACCGATACCATAAGTGGGTTTGACAGGTTTAACAAATATAATTTTAGCAGTAGTGTAGGAACTACCTTGTACGGTACGTTTAATTTTGGGGAGGACAAAAAAATACAAGCTATACGCCATACTATGAGACCTTCCATAAGCTATGGGTATGCCCCATCATTTGATCAGTTTTATGATGAGTATATAGATGAAGATGGTGAAGTAGTACAGTTCAGCAGGTTTCAAGGTTCCCTTTATGGAGCGCCTTCTCTAGGTAAATCCAACAGTTTAGGGTTTTCGCTTGCCAATACGTTAGAAGCCAAAGTACGGGATAAGGACAGTACTAAATTAGAACCTAAAAAAGTATCGTTATTAAGTAACTTCAACATCTCTACAGGGTATAATTTTGAATCTGACTCTTTACGTTTAAATCCGTTGAACATTAATGGCGGTACCAATATATTGGACAATAAAATGTCCATTAACTTCTCCGCAGCTTTGGATCCATACGCCATTGACAATAACGGTACAAGAATAGACACGTGGAATGCGGATAACGGTGGGAGCTTGTTTCGCCTTACTAGAGCCAATGCAAATATTTCTTATGCCATTAGTAGTGACATGTTCGGCAAAAAGGAAAAAGATGACAAAGAGGACGAGGAGGAAGACCCGTTTGACTACGTAGCCCAAAGCGGCGGAAGGGACGACGACCTATTTGGCAGGGCAGATAATTTTAATGACAATCCTATTGATAAAGATAAGGGGCAAGATGTAGAAAACCCTATTTATGGAACAAAAATACCGTGGAACTTAAGGTTGGCCTATTCCGCCAGCTATTCCAACTCTGCACGGCAGAACGAATTTAGCAGCCACTCTTTAATGTTTACGGGAGATATTGAACTGGCACCCCGCTGGAAAGTAGGTGGTTCATCCGGTTACGATTTTAAGAACAAAGGTTTTACGCTTACCCAATTAAGGTTTCAACGTGATCTTAAAAGTTTCTCCATGCGTTTTAACTGGACACCTTTTGGACAATACAAAAGATGGTATTTCTTTATTGGTATAGATGCTTCTATTCTAAAAGACCTTAAATGGGAAAACCGCAGTCAGCCCTTTAGTAATTAATATAAACGACCAAAATCATGAAACAAATTATAAACACCAAGAATGCCCCGGCACCAATTGGCCCATATAACCAAGCTATATTAGCCAATAACACGTTATATATTTCCGGACAAATTCCACTTAATCCTGAAACAGGTGACCTGGTAACCGGTGATATTAAAAAGGAGACGGAACGGTCCATGGAAAATCTTAAGGCAATTTTAACCGAAGCGGGAATGACTTTTGAACATGTCGTAAAATCCTCTATTTTCTTGAGCGATATGAATCAATTCTCAGCGGTAAACGAGGTTTATGGCTCCTATTTTAATGCAGAAACGGCCCCTGCTAGAGAGACCGTTGAAGTTGCGAACTTACCTAAGTTCGTAAATGTTGAAATTTCTATGATTGCCATAAAATAAGTGCTTACATATTTGCACGGTGAAATTCTACGAGACCCTCTATAGGTCTTTGGCGAATAACGCCTACGATCAAATCATTTCTTTGCAATACAGATGTAAGTTCAGCTTTTAAATAATGGGCAATACTACCAACAAAATTAATTGGCACCTTTGTAGCCAACTCAAACTGCATAACGTAGTTATTGATAAATTGCTGAAATCCTTTATCAATAACCCCTTTGGCATAAGGATGTTCCTTGTTCTCGATTAAAAAACGCGCAAAAGTTGCCAAATATGTATTGGGATTAGGTTGCTTATAAAGATTTTCCTTAATCACATCAGGATCAAGGTCATGCTGTTTTGCAAATTTGTGAGCCAAATCTGCCGGCATTTTATGAAAATAATAATCCCTGATCAATTTTCTGCCAAAGAAGTTGCCACTACCATCATCCATGGGAATATACCCTAAGGAAGTCACTTTTTGGAACAATTGGTTACCATCGTAATAACTGCAATTGGAACCTGTACCCAGAATACAAACAATACCTTGGTGGCCCACTTTTGTTGTGGCAAATATTGCGGCATAAGTATCCTCTTTAACTACCGCCTTTGCATTTGGAAAGAAATCTTTAAAAATACTTTTTAAAAAAATCTTCATACGGTCCGTTCCACAACCCGCACCATAAAAATATAGATGAGATACCTTTTCCCTATTTTTAGAAAGTTCAAAGTTGTTCGCCATGCGATCTTCAATAACATCTTTCGTTAAAACCTCTGGACTTAACCCTAAGGTCTGAGTCAAAAAAAGTTGCTCCCCATTATCATCCAGTGCGATCCAATCTGACTTGGTAGCACCACTATCTACTATTAAAATCATATACAGCTTGTCTTTAAAAAATAATCCTGAAAATAAGGAAAAAAAGCCTCATTTTCAGGAATTATCCTTGTTATACTAAAATGTTTGTTATAACGTATTTACATGCTGCATTAGGTCTACCATTTTATTGGAGAAACCAGCCTCATTATCATACCAGCAAATTAATTTAAAGAACTTGGAATTTAGCTCTATACCAGCTCCGGCATCAAAAACACTTGTATGGGATTCACCTATAAAATCTTGTGAAACCAAAGCTTCCTCGGTATAACCAAGAACACCTTTCAACTCCCCTTCAGAAGCAGATTTAAATGCTTTTTTGATTTCCTCGTAAGAAGTATCCTTTTGTAAACGTACGGTCAAATCCACAACGGAAACATCCGCAGTTGGAACTCTAAACGCCATACCGGTCAATTTCCCTTTTAAAGCAGGAATTACTTTGGTTACGGCAACTGCAGCTCCAGTAGAAGCAGGAATAATGTTCAACATTGCACTTCTACCACCTCTCCAATCTTTTCTTGAAGGACCATCAACGGTCATTTGAGTAGCCGTTGTTGCGTGAACCGTTGTCATCAAAGCTTCTTCAATACCGAACTTGTCATTTAAGACCTTGGCCATAGGTGCCAAACAGTTGGTCGTACAAGAAGCATTAGATACTATTGAATCAGAAGCTTTAACTTCTTTATGGTTAACACCCATTACAAACATTGGGGCATCTTTAGAAGGAGCTGAAATCACTACTTTTTTAGCACCTCCGTCAATATGGTATTGAGCAGTTTCCAAAGTTGTGAATATACCTGTACATTCCGCTACGGTTGTTGCACCAACTTCATCCCACTTACAATTTTTTGGGTCTCTTTCCGCAGTAATACGTACTGTTTTACCATTAACTACCAAGTGACCGTCCTTAACCTCAACAGTACCATCAAAAGCACCATGAACCGAGTCATACTTAAGCAAATATGCCAAGTGCTCAACATCTAACAAATCATTGATGGCAACTACATCTACATCACCACGTTTTACCGTTGTTCTAAAGACCAATCTACCTATTCTTCCGAAACCGTTTATTCCTACTTTTAAATTTGACATTTTTTCTGTTTTAGTTTTTAAATTATGTTGTCATTATTTCAGAAACCCTAATGAGCTCCTTATCTATTTTCGTATGACCCTTGATCGCTTTTTCAATTGGAGTCAACGTAATTTGATTATCTTGAATACCGACCATTAAGCTAGTTTTACCTTCCAACAAAGCTTCTACGGCCTTTACGCCCATTCTACTTGCCAATACCCTATCATAACAGGACGGGGCACCGCCTCTTTGCATATGACCCAATACGGATACACGAACATCATATATTGGCAGATGCTCCTCTACGTATTCCTTAAGTTCAAAGACATTTTTACCAGACTTATCACCCTCTGCCACAATCACGATACTTGATGATTTACCAGACTCCTTACTTCGCTTTAAGGACTCTAACAATCTGTCAAGACCCAAGTTTTCTTCCGGAATCAATATTTCTTCAGCACCAGCACCAACTCCTGCGTTCAGTGCAATATGGCCTACGTCCCTGCCCATTACCTCTACGAAGAAAAGCCTATTGTGAGAACTTGCCGTATCACGTATCTTATCTATACATTCCACAACCGTATTCAAGGCCGTATCATACCCCAAAGTAAAGGTGGTTCCAAAAATATCGTTATCGATCGTACCCGGAATTCCTATTACGGGAAAGTTATATTCCTTGTTAAAAATCATGGCACCGGTAAAACTACCGTCACCTCCTATTACAACAAATGCATCTATACCTGCCTTTACAAGTTGATCATGGGCTTTCTTCCTTCCTTCCGGAGTCCTGAAATCATTACAACGTGCAGATTTAAGTATAGTTCCGCCTTTGTTGATTATATTGTTTACACTACGGGCATCCATTACCTTGAAATCCCCTTCTATCATACCTTGGTAGCCCCTATAAATGGCGACACAATCTACCTTTAAGTAGGCACAGGTACGTACAACTGATCTTATGGCCGCGTTCATCCCTGGAGAATCGCCACCTGAAGTCAGCACCGCTATTTTTTTTATTACTGAAGACATGGAAAAATTTAAGCCAACGAAATTACAAAATCAAAATGCAATAAAGAAATATACTAGCTCTGCTTTTTAAAGGAAATCCAAGAAAACGTTTTCGGTGTTATATTTAATTGTAAAATCTTGGAATTTTCTTTGTTTCCTAACAACTATTCTACAAAAATTTAGCGATAAATTGATTTAGGCTTATCATAGAATCTAATTAGGCTATCATTACCCATAGTAGCGGTAGGAACAGGGTTAACCTCCTTAGGTGTTTCCTGTACCGGCTTCTTTGCCAATATTTTCTGAAAAAGTTCCTTAAAATTATTAAAATCCACCTCATAAGTTAAGCCTGCACCTTGTGTAGACCCTTGCTGATCGGACAGGTATGCCTGAATTTCACTTTGCCTACTAAAGAATATGGCGCTCAAGGTGCCCTCCTCATTTAACAATACCTGAATCTCAAAATCTCCTGCAACCAATGTTTCACTCGATGCCCCAACCGGAACACCCACCTTACCATTGAATAATATCCTATCCGAAATTTGTGTAGAAACGGTGACCCCGATCCTATCATCTGTTTCAATGTCCGCAGACCTATCCAATATACCTTGCTCATAACTGAGGCCTAAATTGAATTTATCATTGCCCCCGCTCAGGATAGAATTTAATATTCCGGAAGCACTTTGAACCAAGTTTCCGGTAATGGCCTGTTGGTTAATACCACTTTGAGAATTTACAAAAGTGCCCTGTGCCAGTAGGAAAATTGCGTTTTTCTCCTCTACGGTTGGATCTTGAAGGCGATATTCCAATTCCGATTGTACAATGGAATTGGTTCCAGGAAAATCAATCCCAAAATCTATATCGGGACTTTGAAGTTCACCGGTAAGACGAATTATCACATCCGTAGGTATTCTTCTGGTAAAGCCGGGGTCGTCCAACAAAGGGGCCGGATTTGCATTTAGGGAATAGATGGCCTCCATATCCAATAAGGCCTCTAAAGGTTTTTGGTCCCAGTTTATGGTTCCGCCAGGTTCCACCTTAAATTTCTTATCTATAATGCCCCCAAATTTGTAATTATATTCCCCCGTAACCACTACGAAGTCACCATACATTTCAAACTTACCATTAGTATTTATTTGTATCAGGATAATACCTTCCCCCGTCCCTTTCAAGGAACTTCCGGTTTTGGTATCCGTAACGATTTCCACCTCTGCCTCTGGTGTGACATCAAGGTTAAACTCCAACTCTAACCCTTGATAATCCTTTAATTGTCTTTGGCGCTCAATGGTACGTTTATCATTTTTTTCTATAAAATTGATAAAGGAATAATCCCCTACACTGGCAACATCGCTCAAAGGAATCTTTAAAGAGGTACCTTCTGCCGTAGCACCGTCAACCGTAATGTTCAAAGCTGTTGTTGGTCCAAATATTCGGCCTTTTCCATTGAGGTATCCGGTACCGTAGTAAAGGTCACCTTCCTTAAATTCAGTATTTAAAATTAAAAAACGTTCATTGTTCGTATTCACATCCAGATCCAATACCCAATTATCAAAATAACTATGTGTAATGGTACCATCTAAATTTGCTTTTGTTCCTTTTGCCACATCCTGTAAGGCAATTTGCTCAAAATTAAAGGTTTGGTTGGCAAGTACTACGCGGGACCTGGGCGCAAAGCTATAATCTACATTAAGATACGGCACAGCAATACCCGCATTATCCAAGGTTAACAGGCCATCAAAATTTGGATTATCCACACTACCCGTAATCCTGACCCTACCGTCAATATCTCCCCTAATATGATCTATGACCCCCTCACCCAATGGACTGAACGGTTCTAGGTCAAAGTTGTTAAAATTAGCGATTAAGTTAGCCTTAGGTATTGCTTCTTTATTTTCAATTTTACCTACCACACTGAACTTTTCCAGATTATTTTCAGAAAGTTGGGAATTCACTTGAAATTCCGTTAAATCCTTATTTCCTATTATATTGATGACGAGGTCTCCCAACGGTATATCATTAATACCAAAATCGCCTATATTAAGATTGGAAGATGGTAGATATATTCCATCTTTCTGTAAAATATTCAAGGTACCATTGACCTCGCCTTGCAGTTTAAGACTATCTATTACCGGGGTAATCTTGTCTAAAGACACAATTTTAAACTGTAGCTGAAGGTCTTTATAGGTAGAATCCGCAAGCTGCCCCTTTAACCTTATTTGCTCCTTTTCCTCATTGTTCATTACAATTTCCTGTATTGTAATACTGTCAAGAGCCCTGTTTAAAATAACTTTATTCTTGCTATCTCCATCTTTATTGAGCACCCATTTATTTCCCTTGAAATTTACATCTGAAGTCTTGAGCCCTATTACGGATTTGTTCTGCTTATTAAAGGTGTGGTAAAAGTTTAGGTTATAGGAATCATCAAAATCACTACCGCCCTTAAACTCCGATCTAAAGAACAACGTATCTTTTAGGGTAGTGTTGATCAGATTAAAATCCTTAAAATTATAGTACGGGGTATCTAACTCTCCTACGGACACAAATGTATTGAATAGAGGGTTCTTATTATCTATCCGCACTTCTATTTGATCGGCCGCCGTACCAAAGGCCTCTATACTTGGAGATTCAAAATTCAATTTAAAATCACCTTCATCTGCAATAATATTACCTTTTATAAACGTATTGGGGTCAAACCTAACCTCTGGAAAAAACACATCTACGATCTTGTTGTAAATCTTGAAGTTAAACGAAAGGTTTTGACCATCAGATATTTGAAAAGGTCTGTAATTGGTATAAATACTACCCAAAGAATTCTGGACTAACTTACCAAGTTCCCTTACCTTAAAATTACCTTTCATATACCCGGTAATGATATCGGGAGAATTTATTTGAATTGTTCTGGAATTTTCATTGTCAAAACTTGATGTTATGGCAAAATCATCAAAATAATAGGTGTCGTTTACATTTTGATAATTGGTTTTGGTAAACTGGATGTCCCCTACGATATTATCCAAAGAGGTACCCGTAATATCCATACTTACATTTCCTTTAAAAATACTGACACTATCATTTATGAAATTCAATCTTTTTAAATCCGCATAATCAACTGAGGCTATAAAGTTGAAATTGTTTCTTGATTCGGCAACATTGGCCAACCCTTTAAAACTGAATTTCAAGTTTTCATCATTACTTACCAAGGAACCATCAAACAATTGATCCTTGACAATACCAGATACTCTTAAGTCTTGATAATTATACTTGTTAAACTCAATGGAATAAATTTGCCCAATAACCTCAGTGTTCAATTTTTCCTTTACAAACCCTTTTCCTTCAACATTAAAATCCAGGGTGGTCTTTCCCAAGTTTTTATTTTCGGCAAAATCACCAAGGTCAAAATCGATCAAAGAGATGAACCCCTTATAAGTTGCATTATCAATATTATTAAAATTGCTTAATACTATATCTGCATAACTACTACCAATAGCCGTATTTAAGTTGACTTTTGCATCTATGGAAGAATTGGTTATGAACGCGTTTCCCCTAATGGTAAACTGCCCCAACTTACTAAATGTAGAAGGCAAGGAATTTCCAATTAAATTGGGCAGTAAGGCATTTAGCTGGTAATAACTGCTGGTTACGTTTTTCATGTCGGCATCCAGACTGAAAGGCTTTTGTTTGCTGAACAAATTCTTAAAATTAAAATCGCCCCTAATACCCGTATTGTCTGAAAACAAAAACAGATTATCCGTATTTAAATCATTGAGAACACCATTGATATCTGCGCTGAAGGTAACTTCCTTACCTTTTCCAAATTCGTTGTAGAGTAAATTTACCTCATCAAAAGCCACTTTAGACTCCTTAAAATCTGCCACAACGTTTACCTTGTTCAAAAAATCACGAAAATCTTCCCGGTTATAATTAAATACCAAATTCCCGTCCAATTTGGAGAGTGGGGTATTGATTTTTAATGAATCAAACCGCATTTGCTGCTTGGTATATTTAAAATTGGTAGCCAATTTATTCAGTTTTAAGCCCCTATTGCTAAAAAGGGACATATCTTGGATATCTGCGGAAACCTCCGGTCCAAGAATCTGAAAATTACCGGCATTTATATTTAAGCTATCAAAATTAAGAATGGTCTCTTTCTCAAGGTTTTCATCCAGGTATTTAAATCTACTTTTTTGGATTTCCACATAGGAAGATGACAACTTAAAAGGGGGGGTACCCGGAGCCCTAGGCTTACCATCGTCCAATTTATCCACAAAAACCTCTAGGTTGGTATCTTGTTCGCCGTAATAGGTCTTTAACTTAAAATTGAGTTCATCTACCTCTATATCCCCAAATTCCAAATTACCCTGCGCAAGATTACCAATACTTAGGATAGAGGTTCTTAGTTCATTAACGTAAAACAATGTGTCTTTTTGATAGTCCTCAATAAACACACCTTCCAGAGCAGTATCCCAAGAAATCAAGGATAATTTTAAACGCTCAATATTGATATGGGTTCCATATTGGTTGTTGATTTTTTTGGTGGCATATTGAGCCAATAACGTTTGTACAAAAGGCAAAGAAAAAATTAGGGTACTAAAAACGCATATCAGTAGCAACACCAATACAATTCTTATCAATATTTTCCTAAGTTTTTTGATAGGGCTATATGTTTTACCTTTGTTATTCAAATTTTATTCCAAACATGCTGGAACACAAACCAATTTACATTCTTGCAATAGAGTCTTCCTGTGACGATACTTCTGCGGCAGTTTTAATGAACGATAAAGTGCTAAGCAACGTGGTGGCAACCCAAGCTATTCATGAGGAATATGGGGGGGTCGTACCAGAATTAGCATCTAGAGCGCATCAACAAAATATTGTTCCTGTTGTGGACCAAGCAATAGCCAGAGCAAATATCGATAAAAAACAATTATCCGCCATAGCATTTACACGTGGACCTGGTCTTATGGGATCATTGCTGGTAGGCACCTCTTTTGCAAAATCCTTATCATTAGGTTTAGACATTCCTTTAATAGAGGTCAACCACATGAAGGCCCATATTCTGGCCCATTTTATAGCGGACGAAAAGATGACCTCCCCCAAATTTCCTTTTTTGGCCTTGACCATTAGCGGAGGCCATACCCAAGTTGTACAGGTAAACGATTATTTTGACATGAAAATAATTGGCCAGACCTTGGACGACGCCGTGGGAGAGGCTTTCGACAAAAGTGCAAAAATCTTGGGATTGCCTTATCCAGGGGGTCCATTAATAGATAAACATGCGGCCAATGGAAACCCACATAAATTTGAATTTCCTATACCAAAGGTTAAAGATTTAAATTTTAGTTTTAGTGGTTTAAAAACCAATATTCTTTATTTCATACAACGCAATACAAAGGACAACCCCAATTTCATAAACGAGAATTTAGAGGATATCTGTGCATCAATTCAATATACGATTATTGAAATTTTAATGCGTAAATTGAAAAAAGCCGTAAAACAGACAGGTATTAAAGAAGTGGCCATTGGCGGAGGAGTGTCAGCAAATTCCGGGATACGTAAAGCATTGACAGATGCCCAGGAAAAGTACGGATGGAAAACCTATATACCCCAATTTCAATACTGCACGGATAATGCGGCCATGATAGGAATTGTTGGGTATCATAAGTTTAAAAATGAAATCTTTTCAAAGCAAGATATCACCGCACAAGCTAGATATGTGATATCTTGATGTTTAAATAGATCATATGCAATTATTCTACAATCCAAATCTGGAAGAAAAAGACACCGCGTTTACATTTGACAGCAGTGAGAGCAAGCATATTGTTAAGGTATTGAGGAAAAAAAATGGCGATGAACTAAACATTACCAATGGTAAAGGATTCTTGTTTACCGCCAAAATTATTTCAGACAATGTAAAAAAATGTGAAGTTGAAATTAATTCCTGCAATAGAACCTACCCAAAAGCATACAGACTACATTTGGCAGTGGCCCCCACTAAAATGAACGATCGTTATGAATGGTTCCTGGAAAAGGCCACCGAAATAGGGGTAGATGAAATTACCCCCTTGATTTGCAAACGTTCTGAACGCAAAATTGTAAAATTGGACCGTATGCAAAGGGTCATTGAAGCAGCTATGAAACAATCTTTACAGACCTATTTACCTAAAATAAACGAACCAATTGCCTTTTCTGAATTTATGGACCAACCTACCAATGGGTTAAAGTTCATAGCGCATTGTGAGGAAACCGAACGTCATGAACTAAAACGAAGAATAGCCGCCGATCAAGATGTTACCATATTAATTGGCCCCGAAGGAGATTTTACGTTAAGTGAAATAAAAAAGGCATACACCGTAGGATATCAACCCGTTGCCATGGGCAATACAAGGCTCCGTACAGAGACCGCAGCCATTGTAGCTTGTACTATCGTCGCCTCAATTAACAACGGATAAGGAAATAATTTCAATACTAGACAGGCCCAAAAGTTTTTCCATTACCTAATTTACTAAATTTGGGCATGAAAAAATTTGTGGTCTTAATAGCTATCATGCTTACATCCATTATACTGCATGGACAAGAAATTGCCATTTTAAAATATAATGGTGGTGGCGATTGGTATGCCAACCCAACGGCATTGCCTAATTTAATTAAGTTTTGCAATTCCAATATTGGCACCACGTTAAAAAATAAACCGGAAACGGTAGAAGTGGGTAGTACATCTATTTTTCAATACCCATTTTTACACATGACAGGCCACGGCAATGTTATATTATCCGATGATGAAATAGAAAATCTGCGTACATATCTTTTATCCGGTGGATTTTTACATATCGATGATAACTATGGTATGAAGCCGTATATTACAAGAGAAATAAAAAGGCTGTTTCCTAACAAACCTTTAGAGGAATTGGGATTGGACCATCCAATTTTCTCTATAGCATATAAATTTCCACAAGGGCTACCTAAAATCCATGAACATGACGGTGAACGTCCACAAGCTTTTTCCATTGTTCATAATAACAGGATTGTTCTATTGTTCACCTCCGAAAGTGATTTAGGTGATGGTTGGGAAGACCCTACCGTGCATAATGACCCAGATGAAATAAGACAAATTGCCTTGAAAATGGGAGCCAATATCATCTCCTATGCTTTTAAAAATTAACTATGACCGCAAAAACCATTTCTAAAGGAATACTAAGGGCTGTTGGCGTAATGGTGGGTATTGTACTCCTACTCTATTTTCTTTATACGATTAGGTCCGTATTGGCCTATTTGACCATTGCGGCCGTGGTGGCACTTATTGGCAGCCCTTTGGTCAGGTTTTTTAGGCTTAGGCTAAAACTTCCAAATATTTTGGCCGTAATAATCACCATGCTTTTAATGGTCGGTATTTTAGCCGGTATTTTTGCCTTGTTCATACCCCTACTCTCGGAACAAAGTAAAAACCTATCTCTTTTAGATATAGATGGTTTACAAAAAAGCATTAACACCCTTTACCATCAGATCACCAATTATTTGGGGCTTTCATCCAATATGGTGGAAAATGTCATTGACGATGTTAAATTGGAAAGGAATATTTTAGAAGGTCTTGATATTGGGTTTATTCCCAACTTTTTAAACTCATTTCTAACAGTTTTAAGTTCGGCAAGCATTGGCTTGTTTTCTGTACTCTTTATTTCTTTTTTCTTTTTAAAGGATAGAAAACTTTTTGAATATGGATTGCTCATATTTGTCCCAAAGGATAAAAAACAAGGCACTACAAATTCCATTGAAAAAATAAATGGATTGTTATCAAGATATTTTGTTGGATTATTGTTACAGATTTTCATTCTATTTATAATCTACACCATAGTATTGCTCATTGTAGGTATAGAAAATGCGGTGGTTATTGCCTTTCTTTGCGCATTGTTTAATATCATTCCATATATTGGCCCAATTATAGGTGGGGTAATGATGTTGACCTTGACTATGACCAGTAACTTGGGTCAAGATTTTAGTGAAATTATCTTACCAAAGACAGGCTATGTGTTAATAGGATTGGTTTTTGGGCAGCTAGTTGATAATTTTTTCTCCCAACCTTTTATTTTTTCCAACAGTGTAAAATCCCATCCATTGGAAATATTCTTGATCATCATTATTGCAGGTCTTTTATTTGGTGTAGTAGGTATGATTGTTGCCATACCGGGATATACCGCAATTAAGGTGATTTTAAAAGAATTTTTATCGGACAATCAAATAGTAAAATCACTCACGCAAAATCTATAAACTTTAGTGAATCCTGCAGTTTTAAGTGATGAAGTTCAACAGTTCATTAATGAACATCTATCAACTGACGTTCATAAATTACTGTTGAAAAAATCCCCTTTTGTAGAGATTACATCCAAAGAATTGGTGGAGCAAATAGAATCCAAGGCAAAAGCAAAGCATAAGTTACCTACTTGGTTCAATACGGAAAAAATCTATTACCCCAATAAACTAAACCTTTCCCAAACGTCTTCAGAAATTACGGCCGCTTATAAAGCTTCATTATTGCATGGCTCATCATTAATTGATTTAACAGGTGGTTTTGGAGTAGATACATATGCTTTTGCCAAAATAATGCAACAGGTAGTCCATATTGAAAAAAATATGATGCTTTCAAAAATTGCAGGCCACAATTTTGAACAATTGGGTATAGCTAATATTGACTTTCATAATGAGGATGGAGTAGCTTTTTTAAGGTCCAATGACCTTATATATGATTGGATTTTTATTGACCCCTCTAGAAGAGATAAGGATAACAAAAAAGTCTTCTATTTAAAAGACTGCGAACCTAATATAACTGAACAGTTTGATTTTCTTTTTAGCAAGGCCAACAACATCATGGTAAAAACAGGTCCTTTATTGGACATTAATAATGGTCTTACCCAAATGGCCCATGTAAAGGAAATTCATATTATTGCCGTGTCCAATGATGTAAAGGAGCTGCTATGGATTTTAAACAAGGACTATACCGGTGAGCCACACATTAAAACAATAAATTTCAAAGACGCCAACCCACAACTATTTGACTTTATTCTAAGTGATGAAAAAAATGCACTCGCTAATTATTCATTACCTAGACAATACCTCTATGAACCTAATGCTTCTATTTTAAAATCCGGAGCCTTTCAACATATAGCAAATGCTTTTTCCCTTTATAAACTGCATTTACATTCCCATATATATACCTCGGACAAATTAATTAGTTTTCCAGGTAGGCGATTTAAAATTTTGGAAACTTTGGATTATTCCAAAAAATCCATAAAGCAATTAAAATTGAACAAAGCCAATTTAACTACCAGAAATTTTCCAGATACCGTTAAGGAAATAAGGAAAAAACTCAAATTAAAGGAAGGCGGATTCAATTATCTCTTTTGTACCACCACCTATGATGAAAGATTAAAAATCCTAATTTGCCAGCAAATCTTTTAAAAAGAAATAGGCCTTATTTATATTTTTTTTAACTATAAGTTTTCTTAAAAATATAGGGAAAAACTATTCTCTACACACCACTATAACGTTTTAGAAAGCGCAACTACAACGTTATATTTTTAAAAAATTACATACAATTATCAGTTATAATGTTAAAATTTTAACATTTAAAAATATAAATTCTACTTGGCTTTATTTTTTAAAAAATCAACAAATACGGGCAGTTCAAGAGTTTTCGTGTAGTTGTTTTTTAAAATTGCCAATTATGGACTCCATAATTTTCATAAATGATTTATGCCTATTTGACATTTAATTGCTATTATTATATCGGATTTTGATTTTTTTAACATTTGATAGCTCAATCAATTAAACAACAAATCAACTTGCCGAAATTTATTTAAACTAACAAACAACAACGATTATGAATCAAAAACGTGATTTCAGGTCGGTAAAGTTCCAAAAAAGGTCTTCCTTTTTTAAATCTGGAATTTTATCGGCACTCATCTGTCTTGGAGCCCAAATGGCACAGGCAAATGAGAAAACAAAAGCTTCAACAGAATTTGAAGTTAACACAGTACAATCTACAGTTACGGGTACGGTAACAGATGAACTTGGAACGCCACTCCCAGGAACCAATGTGGTAGAAAAAGGTACTACGAACGGTACCCAAACAGATTTTGACGGTAACTTTACACTAAATGTTCAACCAGGAGCAACATTAGTGTTTAGCTATATAGGGTTTCAAGCTAAGGAAGTAGCGGTAAATGGTCAATCCGTCATAAACACTTCCTTATCTGAAGATGCAGCGGCCTTGGATGAAGTTGTAGTAACAGGATATCAAGTACAGACCAAAAGGGAAACAACAGCTGCAGTTTCTATAGTAGCAGCTGAAGATTTAGCAGCGGTACCTTCTGGAAACATAGAACAACAATTACAAGGTAGGGTTGCCGGTGTTACCGTATTGACAAATGGTCAACCGGGTACTACAAGTCAAATTAGGGTTAGGGGTTTTAACTCATTTGGTAACAATGCACCGTTATATGTAGTGGATGGAGTCCCAACGCGAAATGTGGACTTTATAAATCCAGATGACGTACAAACCGCAACTGTACTTAAAGATGCGGCCGCCGCCTCTATCTATGGTGCAAGAGCTGCAAACGGGGTAATAGTATATACCACCAAACAAGGATCAAGATCAAAAAGAAAAACTACCATGACATTAAATGTCAACAGTGGTGTTGTTGACCCAAATGTTGCCGGTGCCCCACAAATGCTAAGTCCGTTAGAAATGGCAAGGTATACGCATATAGGATATGAGAACAATGCAGCCGCCAATGGTACTGCTGTTCAATATACACATCCGCAATATGGTACCAATGCTACGCCAACAATTCCAGACTACTTACATGCAAATGGCCAGAACGGAGTAAGTGCTGCAAATGTAGATTTAGCCGCTGTAAGAGCAGCATATGAATCTGATCCAGATAACACGTTCTTGATCAGACCTAATTTACAAGGTACCAACTGGTATAAGGAAATTACGCGTATAGCACCCCAGAGCAGGGTTTCTTTAGGATTTGATGGTGGAACGGAAAATGGTCGTTTTTACATGGGTATTTCAGCACAAAACCAAGACGGTATAGTTCTGGCCCAGGAATTTTCTCGTTACGCAGCCCGTTTTAATTCTGAATGGGACGTTACGCCTTGGTTGAGCGTTGGTGAAAACTTTCAGGTTACTTACAGATCTGCTATTGGTATTGCCGGTGGAGCCGGTGGTGTAGAAGTAGCGGATGATGAATCTGAAGTTCTTTCCGCTTTTAGAATGCCTACCATAATTCCGGTAAGGGATGAATTTGGCAGCTATGCAAGTACGAAAGCAGCTGGTTTCAACAACCCAAGAAACCCTGTAAGAAGATTAAAACTTAACAATGGTGATGACAAATCATACAACATTGGTGGATTTGGAAATGTTTATGCATTGATTAAACCTTTAGAAGGTTTAACCTTACGTTCCAGTCTTGGTGGTAGTTATGGTAATTACCATTATGTAGATTACAACTACAGATATTTAGGGGATTCTGAGCCAGAAGCCAGTAACTCATTCGGCGAAGGTAGTGGCTATGGTTTTTCATGGACGTTTACAAATACCTTTAGCTATGAAAAACTTTTTGGGCAACATAAGCTGACCGCTTTTGGTGGTATAGAGGCATTGAATACCGGAAGAGGTAGAAATATTTCAGGTTTTGGTATCAATCCATTTTCTACAGATTTAGATTTTCAAAGCTTAAGTGTTGTGCAGAGTCCTGTAGTCCAAAGTAACCAGTTTAAGGGATCTACCTACTTTTCTACTTTTGGAAAGTTAGATTATAACTTTAACGAAAAGTATTATTTAACAGGTGTACTTCGTCGTGATGGTTCATCTCGTTTTGGTGAAAACAAAAGATATGGTGTTTTCCCTGCAGTTTCAGCCGCTTGGAGGGTTATTGACGAACCATTTATGCAAAACCAAGATATCATTTCTGATTTAAAAATTAGAGGTGGTTGGGGTGAAATGGGTAGTGATTCCAACGTATCGCCCAATAACCAATACTCTTTATTTGCTTCTGATCGTGGCAATACGTTTTATCCAATTGATGGTCAAAACAGTGGTGCCAACGAAGGATTTGCCGCAAGTAGAATTGGAAATCCAAATGCACAATGGGAAACCTCTGAAACAACGAACATAGGTTTTGACCTTTCCATGTTCAATAATAAATTGGAATTTATCCTGGATTGGTGGAAAAAAGACACTAGAGATCTTCTTTACCAAGTGCCGTTACCAGGTGTAGCAGGTAATTACGCCGCTTCACCATCAGTTAACATTGGTGGTATGAGCAACAAAGGGGTAGACTTCCAGATAATTGGTAGAGGTAATATTACCGAAGACCTTTCTTTTGAAGTAACCAGTACAAATTCATTCCTTAAGAATGAAATTACCGCTTTGGCTCCAGGTATTGATGCTTTTGGTGATAACATTGCCTATAGAGGTATAGCACCAATTCGTAATTCCGTAGGAGAATCCATTTCTACGTTCTTCGGTTATAATGTAATAGGATACTTCAACTCAGCTGAAGAAGTTGCAAATTCACCAGATCAAGCGGATAAGGCCCTAGGTCGTTTTAGATATGAGGACGTAAACGGTGATGGCGCCATTACTCCGGACGATAGAACGGTTATTGGTAGTGCAGTACCGGATTTTACCGGTGGTTTGGATTTAATCTTACGTTATAAGAACTTAGAGTTCCAGACCTATTGGTATGGTTCCGTAGGTAATGAAATTTTCAACCAATCCAAATGGTTTACTGATTTCTTTGGTACGTTTGAAGGTTCTGCAAAAGGTGTGGCCGCTTATGGTTCATGGACACCGGAATTAGGTAACAATGCAACTGCCCCAATTTGGGAAAGTGCCTCTAACTTAAGTACGAGTGGAGCATCTAACTCCTGGTATGTAGAAGACGGTAGCTACTTAAGGTTGGTTCAACTGAGAATAGGTTATAATTTCGATGCAGACTTAGTTGAAAGCATGGGACTTAGCAAGTTTTCCGTAGGATTATCCGCAAACAACATTTGGACAATTACGGATTACAGTGGACTTGATCCACAAGTTGCCGGACCAGATACCAACTTTGGTATAGATGTAGGTAACTTCCCAGTAACTCCAAGCTACGCAATTACCTTAGAAATAGGCATTTAAGAGTTAAAACATAAAATTAACAATACAATATTTAGTAACTTTAAGAAAAAGTAAACTATGAAAACATTTAAATTAAAAAAAACGTCGTTACTCTTAGGCGCGTTGCTTCTAGCATCGATGTCATGTAGCGATGAATTTTTGCAGGTAGCCCCAACGGACTCCCTTGCAGATTCACAGGTTAGTACCAAGGCAGGTATTGACGGTTTATTGATCGGTACATATTCTGCCCTGAACGGAGTTTTTGGAAATAGATTTGAAGGTCCTAACCACTGGGCCACAGGATCAGTTGTTGGTGGAGATGCCAACAAAGGAACAGATGCAGGGGATTATAGCTCCCTTAATCCCATTCAACGTTATGAGGCCAGTCCCGTAGACCCTAACAATGATTTTAACAATCTTTGGAGAGGTAGGTATGAAGGGGTAAGCCGTGCCAATAAGGTGTTATCGGCCATTGCCAATTCCACTGAATTGACCGCTGCAGATGCTACAAGACTTTCTGGGGAAGCTAGAATGTTAAGGGGCCACTTTTATTTTGACCTTAAAAAGCATTTTAACAATATTGTTGTTTTTGATGAAACCGTAGCTCCAGAAGATTTGGCAACATTGCCAAATAATGGTGATGCTTGGGCTATCATTGAATCTGATCTTCAATATGCCTATGACAACTTACCTGCGGTAAACGGTGCCGGTAGAGTAAACAAATGGGCAGCAGGAGCACTTTTGGCAAAGGCCAAATTATACCAACAAAAATTTGGTGAAGCCAAGGACTTGTTTGACGATGTAATTGAAAATGGTGTAACATCCAACGGTCTTAAGTATGATCTGTTAGATGATTACGCGCAAATTTACAATGCAGAAAATGACAACCATGCAGAAGCCGTCTTTGATGTGGAATCTGCAAATAATACGGGTAACGTACAAAATGCAAATGCCTTTGACGACTTGAACTACCCTTATAATACCGGTCCTGATGGTCCTGGTAACTGCTGTGGATTCTTTCAACCAAGTTTTGAAATGGCAAATTCATATAGAACAGGTGCAGACGGACTTCCTTTATTGGATAAATCATATAACAACCCAGAAAATGTGGTGAAAAATGATTTTGGTCTGGAAGCGGATGAACCGTTCGTTGAAGATGATGGTCCGTTAGATCCTAGAATTGATCATGCTATAGGAAGAAGAGGTATTCCTTATTTAGATTGGATAGAACATCCAGGTAAAGCTTGGATCCGTAGCCAACCTTATGCCGGTCCCTATTCCCCTAAAAAGTATATCTATTACAGAAGTCAGGAAAATAGCTTTACGGATGGTAGTTCCTGGACACGTGGTTATGCAACAATGAACTATACCATCATCCGTTTTGCAGATGTACTTCTAATGGCTGCAGAAGCAGAAATTGAAGCACCGGGCGGTTCATTGGACAAAGCATTGGAATATGTAAATAGAGTGAGAAGAAGAGCTGCAAATTCAGAACATTGGGTAAAAGAATATGATTCTGATGAGAATGCCGCAAATTATGTAATTTCTGAATATACGTCGTTTCCAAATGCAGATTTTGCTAGGGATGCCGTACGTTTTGAAAGAAAACTTGAACTTTCTGGCGAAGGTCACCGTTTCTTTGATTTAGTAAGATGGGGTGTTGCAGCAGAAGAGCTTAATGAATATTTGGATTATGAATCTACATTACTGGTAACCAAGTTTGGTGGTGCTAGTTTCGTAGCTGGGAAAAATGAGTACTTCCCTATTCCACAAGCTCAAATTGATATTACTGGTTCTGATGTCCTACAACAAAATCCAGGATATTAATTCATAGAAATCACTATTGAATACATAAAAAAGGCTACCAATCATGGTAGCCTTTTCTTTGTAAATCTTTTTATGTTCCCGCATATTTGTATATGCACATTAATAATGAAAATGAATAGATTACCACAACCCCTATTTCTATTATGTAGTTTTTTCCTATACTTGGGATGCAATGATAATAATCCCAAAAAACTTTTTACAGTCCTTGATGCAACTACCACCGGATTAAATTTTTCCAATCCCATTTTTGAGAATGATTCCATAAATATTATTGACAATGAATTTGTATACAACGGTGCCGGTGTAGCCATTGCAGATATAAATGGTGACGGTCTTGATGATATTTTCCTAGCTGGAAATCAGGTAGACAATGCCTTGTTTTTAAATGAAGGAAATTTAAAATTCAGAGATGTAAGCAAGGAATCAAACATTGGTAAGACAGATAGTTTACAATGGTCATCCGGAGTCACAGTTCTTGACATTAATTTAGATGGTCTTCAAGATATCTATGTTTGTAATACTTTCAGAAAAGATAGTACTCAAAGAAAAAACTTATTATTTATAAACCAAGGAAACAACAATAAAAACGTTCCGGTTTTTAAGGAAGAAGCTTCCAAGTATGGATTGGATGATACAACATATTCCTCGCACGCCCAATTTTTTGATTATGATAATGATGGTGATTTAGATGTTTTTATTGGGGTTAACCGTATAGAAGGCATCAACCCAAATCAGTTTAGTCCCTTAACAGATGATGGCACCTCTAAAAGCAAAGATATTTTATATGAAAATGTATTTGTAGATAGCATATCAGAACCAAGGTTCATAGATGTATCGACCAAGGCAGGCATACGCTATCATGGTTACAGTCATAGTACGCTCATACATGATTTTAATGAAGATGGTTGGTTGGACATTTACGTGGCCAATGACTTTTTAAGCAACGACCTAATTTACATCAACAATAAAGATGGATCATTTACCAATAAGGCGGGAGATATATTTAAACACTTTAGCCTTTCATCCATGGGCAGTGATATTACTGATGTGGATAACGATGGGCGCATGGATATATTTACCACAGAAATGCAGCCCTACTATAACAAAAGAAAAAAACTTTTTCAGGGCCCGAGCAGTTATCAAAAAGAAATTTTTACCAAGAAATTTTTATATGAACACCAGTATACCAGGAATACTTTACAGCAAAACCTTGGTGTAAGTCCAGAAACAGGTCTACCCATATTTGGTGAAATTGGCATGTATATGGGCATACAGGAAACAGATTGGAGCTGGGCTCCATTATTTGCTGATTTTGACAACGATAGTTGGAAAGATTTGCTCATCACCAATGGATTCCCAAAAGATGTGACCGATCGTGATTTTGGTGATTTTAGAATCTCGGCAAGTAGATTGGTAAGCAAACAAACCTTGATCGATGCCATACCTGAAATTAAAATTCCAAATTTCATCTTTAAAAATATAGAGGGGAAAATGTTTTATGATGCTACCCAAGATTGGGGACTGGACTTCGGTACATTCTCTAATGGTGCGGCTTATGGAGACCTTGATAATGATGGGGATTTGGATCTTGTCATCAACAATATTAACGACCCGGTCTTACTTTTGGAAAACAATGCTAACGAATTGTTTCCTGAAAAGAATTACCTAAGAATAAAGCTATCCGGGGATAAAAAAAATCCAGAAGCATTTGGTAGTACCATAGTAACTTATTACGGTAATAAGGTACAGCGACAGTCACTTTTAACGGGAAGGGGTTATTTATCTCAGCCAGAGAAAACGTTCCATGTGGGTTTAGGAAAATTCCAAAAAGTGGATAGCCTAAAAATTATTTGGCCAAATGGTGACATTCAGCTTGAAATAAACCCTGCTCTTAATAAACTAAACGAATATACGTACCGTCCTGTCAACAAATTATCACTTCTAAAAAAGAATCCGGTTTTTAAAAAAGCTTCGCAAAACTTGGGCTTAAACCATGTCACTAAGGATGATGACTTTATCGATTTCAACTTTCAAAGAACCATACCGCATAAATTTTCACAATATGGTCCATCTATCGCTGTAGGTGATATTAATGGAGATGGCTTAGACGATATATTCATTGCAGCAAGTAGAGGGCAAGAGGAAACTTGGTTTATACAAACCGCTAATAGCACATTTAAAAAAACTATGGTATCCTATAAAAGTGATGAAAAATTAGAAGATGATTCCGGTTCATTATTATTTGATGCCGATAATGATGGAGACTTAGATCTTTATTTGGCAAGAGGTAGCGCCCAATATCCTGCAGGTCATGAATTATATAAGGATAAATTATTATTGAATGATGGATTTGGAAATTTTACAGAAGCCACCAATTCTATCCCAAATATGTTTTCAAATACAAATTGTGTAAAAGCTGCCGATATTGACAAAGATGGCGACCTAGACCTTTTTGTAGGTAGTAGGGTTTTACCATTTTCTTACCCTTCTGCGGATAGATCGTACATTTTGGAAAATCAATCCAACGGAACTGATATAAAATTTGTAGATGCTACTTCCAAAATTAATGCAGATTTAAAGTTTCCAGGATTGATAAGTGATGCCATATGGTCCGATTTTAACAATGATTTTTGGCCAGATTTAATATTGGTCGGTGAATGGATGCCCATTAGGTTCTTTGAAAATAAAAACGGAACCCTCATAGAACAAAAGGAAAATGCCAATATACAAGATAAACATGGCTGGTGGAACAGTATAGCTGCTGGAGATTTGGATAATGACGGTGATGTAGATTATGTAGTTGGCAATGTTGGCCGTAATTTAAATTTCACAGGAACCAAAGAGCAGCCTGTAAGGCTTTATGCCAAGGATTTGGATAATAATGGTACCATAGACCCCCTTTTATCATTTTATCTCAGGGATAGTCTTGGGACCAAAAAAGAATATCTGTACCACCCCTGGCAAGATGTTACCAAACAATATGTTGGCATTAGAAAAAAATATAATTCATTTGGTGAATTTGGTGCAGCCACTCTAGCAGAAATGTTCAATGATGGGCTATTGCAAGATGCCGTAAAACTTAAACTCAATTACATGGAAACTTCTTTAATAGAAAATATGGGAAGTGGCAAATTTAAGATTCATGCATTACCTATAGCAAGTCAATATGCACCAATTTACGGTATTATGCTACAAGATATTAACGCTAATGGATTCTTGGATGTTATGCTTGTGGGCAATGATTTCGGAATGGAAGTACAACAAGGTATGGCAGATGCTTTCAACGGGCTTTTAATTAAGAATGAAGGTAATTTAAAATTAAGCCCCGTATCTCTTGAAGATTCACATTTTTGGGTACCTGGTGACGCAAAATCATTGGTAAATGTGCACTTACAGGACAATAAGGAATTGGTTATAGCTTCGCAAAATAATGATTCATTGAAAATCCATGAATATAATGACCAAAGAATAGGCTCACCTATCAATTTTAAACATGGTGAAGTAAAGGCACGTATAACGTTTAAAAATGGAAGAAAAAGAATTCAGGAAGTGTATTGGGGCAATAGTTTCAATTCTCAGTTCACACCACGTGTGTTCATGACCGCTAGCGTAAAGGAACTAGACTTTTACGACGTAAACGGGGCAATAACCAGAAATATCATGAATTAAATAGGACACCTTTAAAACAATATATTAACTGAATTTAAATACTACTATTTACTTCACATGTTTATACAGTAAATTATGAAAGTTTACAACCGTGTATTTTAAAATTCAGCGTAAATTAAGGGTGTCATTTAAACCAATCTATACCAAATGCGTTTTCTATCAACCTTTACAATTCTAATTACATTTCTTGTTTTATGTTCATGCACAGAAGATCCCAAGACCTTGTTTGAAACTCTTCCGGCATCTGAAACGGGAATTGAATTCAATAATCTTATCGTTGAGACAGATAGCTTTAATATTCTTACCAGTGAATATATTTTTAACGGTGGCGGTGTAGCCATTGGTGATTTCAACAATGATGACAAACCAGATATTTTCTTCAGCGGAAATCAAGTACCCAACAAATTATACTTGAACCAGGGAAATTTTAAATTCAAGGATGTTTCAAAGGAAGCAGGTATAGAATCTATAAATACTTGGAATACCGGTATTGCACTTGCGGATATCAATAACGATGGGTTTTTGGATATATATGTGTGTTCTGCAATGCTTAACGAAGAAGAGAATAAAAAAAACCTTCTCTTCATTAACCAAGGATTAAATAATAACCAAGTTCCAGTATTCTCAAATAAGGCGGAAGAATACGGTATTGAAGAATCGGGCAACAGTATGGGAGCCACATTTTTTGATTACAATAAGGACGGTCTTTTAGACCTATATGTATTAAACAATGTGGATATACATGTACTTCCTGCAAATTATCGTAAAAAAACAACTGATGGATCTGCCCTTAGTAATGACAGGTTATACAAAAATAATGGTAACGGCACATTTACAGATGTTACCCTAGAAGCAGGTATTACTATAGAAGGTTATGGTTTAGGTTTAGCTATTTCAGATTTGAATTATGATGGTTGGCCGGACATTTATGTCAGTAATGACTACTTGACCAATGATGTTCTTTACATTAACAACCAAGATGGCACGTTTAGTAATAAAATCAAGGAGCAGGTAAAACACCAGAGTAAATTCTCTATGGGCAATGACATCTCGGATTTTAACAATGATGGCTATCTGGACATTCTGACCTTGGACATGCTTGGAGAAACCAATCAAAGACTTAAAACTACATTATCAGGACATAAGTATACAGAATATATTCTTAATGAAAGGTATGACTATGAATATCAGCACACTAGGAATATGCTTCAAAAAGGCAATGGTAGTAATCTTCCTTTTAGTGAAATAGGATTATTGGCAGGAGTATCCAAAACAGATTGGAGCTGGTCTCCCCTATTTGCAGATATGGACAATGATGGCTATAAGGATATTTTGATCACCAATGGTTTTCCCAGGGATATTACCGACCTTGATTTTGGTGATTTTAAGTTTAATGTTAGTAGATATTTAAGTCCTGCACAAATCTTGGATTCTATTCCAAAAATTAAAATACCCAATTATGCCTTTAAAAACAACGGAAATAATACGTTTGAAGATGTGAGTACTACTTGGGGACTTGGGGTTCCATCATTTTCCAACGGGGCTGCATTTGCAGATTTAGACAATGATGGTGACTTGGATTATGTCGTAAACAATATAAATGACAAAGCTTTGCTTTTTAGAAACACCGCAGATAAGCTAGATCAAAAAAAACATAATTTTTTGACCATAAAGCTAACTGCAAACAATGCCCTTACTGTTGGTGCCAAATTGGTTCTAACATTGTCAGACGGCACATTTCAGTACCATGAACACAATACCTATAGGGGCTATATGTCCACAGTAGAAGATATTGTTCATTTTGGTTTGGGTCAAAATAACGAAATACAAAGTGTGGAGGTGTTATGGCCAGATGGCAAATTTCAAAAATTGGACAATATTAAGGCCAATGAAAAAATAGTACTGGAACACGCAAATGCAGCTTTGGTTTCATTGAATGAACTAAAATTTCCCCTAGCCCAAAATCTCCCTGAAACAATTTTCCAGGAAGTCTCAAAATCCATTGGCATACAATTTAAACATGTGGAAACGGATAAGATAGATTTTAATATTCAGCGAACGTTACCGCACAAGCTTACACAAAATGGCCCGCAAATTGCCGTGGCGGATATTAATGGTGATGGCACGGAAGACTTCATTATAGGAAGTTCTTCCGGAACTTCGCCACAATTGTTCACACAGGATACCAACGGTACTTTTAGTCAACGATCTCTATATATCGATGAGGAAGATTTTAAGTTTGAAGAAGAGAGTATAGTATTTTTCGATTTGGAGAACGATGGCGATTTAGATCTATATCTAGTATCTGGCAGTAATGAATTTGCTTTGGGCGACACATCTTATAACGACCAACTTTTACTCAATGATGGTAATGGTAATTTCACTCAATCCAAAAACAAAGCACCTGAAATAAACTCAAGCGGATCGGTAGTCATAGCCAATGATTTTGACAAAGATGGCTTTACAGACCTTTTTATTGGAGGACGAACACCTTATGGCCAATACCCTACCCCAGAAAAAAGTTATTTATTAAAAAACATAAACGGAACCTTAAAAGATGTTACCAATGAACTAGCTCCCCAAATAAATGAACTGGGTATGGTAACGGATGCTATTTGGGCAGATGTGGACATGGATAATTATGATGATCTTATAGTAGTAGGTGAGCTAATGCCCATTTCTATTTTTAAGAATAATGGTAGTGGTTTTCAAAAGCTAGAAAACACGGGAGTTGATAATTTACGTGGTTGGTGGGAAAGTATTTCTAAAGTTGATATGGACAATGATGGAGATCTGGATTTTATAATAGGCAATTTAGGTACCAATAATTTTTACCGCCCAACACTGGAAAGACCTACTACGGTGATCGCCAAGGATTTTGACAATAATGGTACCATAGACCCTGTTGTATTTTCCTATTTTAAAGAAAGCTTTGAAAATCCGGTCCAAAAATCTTTTCCTGTACATTTTTGGGCGGACTTAAATGGGCAAAGTCCTATGTTCCGCGCAAAATTCAATTCGTTTAAATCATATTCCAAAGCAACAATCAAAAATCTTTTCAATGAAAGTGAAATAAAAGGCGCAACTACATTGACCGCAAATTTTGATAAAAGTATTTTTCTTGAGAATCTTGGCAATGGAACTTTTAGTCATTCCGAATTACCTATAGAAGCTCAATTTGCCCCAATCAACGACATAGCTATCCTAGATTATAATAATGACTCATTAAAAGATATCCTTTTGGTTGGAAACAATTTTGGAAATGAGGTATTTATAGGTAGAAATGATGCATTTAACGGTTTGCTTATAAAGAATGAAGGAAACGGTAAATTAACCACCATACCAACTCCGGAAAGTGGGTTTTTAGTACCTGGAGATTCAAAAAGCATGGCTATCGTTAACAGCAATAAAGAAAAATTCCCATATTATATAGTTACCCAAAACAGGGATTCCCTAAAGGTATTTCAGAAAAATTAATACGTTTACGACACCTTAAAATATCGGTTGGTAAAACAAGAAAGTTTACCAACCGATAATATTTTGGTTAAATACTGCCATAAGTGGATTCTCTAATTGAGATTTAGAATAATATCACATTCCCGTTAATTAAATTATCGTTATTTATTTAGCATTTTAGTAACCAATAGATGTAATCTTCCCCATTTATCACTGTAGGATTTTACGACCAACAACATCTCATAGACGATAAACGCCATTCCTAAATAGCTTAATGCAATATTTTAAAATATAACGTAAATTATTGGTTATTTCATAAAATATTAACTAATATTATGATAATTTAATATAATTTTTAACCTTGATTAAGAATTATTAATAAATCAACAATTTAACTAAACAACAACTTATTATGAACAAAAAACCAGATTTTAAATCGGTAAAATCCAGAGAAAGCTTATCATTTCTTGGCAAAGGATTTTTACTGATTGTAGCATGCATTTGCACCCATAGTATGGTTGCAAATGAAAAACTGAATGTTATGGCAGGTATTGAATCGCCGGTACCCCAGTCAGTAGTCACCGGTACTGTATCCGATGAAATGGGGCCGTTACCCGGCGCCAGTGTTCTTGTCAAAGGAACTACAAATGGTACTCAAACAGATTTTGATGGTAATTTCACCATTGAAGCCCCTAATGATGCAATTTTGGTCATCAGCTACATAGGGTATAAGACAATGGAGGTTGCCGTTGACAGTCAAACGACCATAAATGTAACCCTTCTGGAAGATGCCAGTAAATTGGATGAAGTAGTCGTTACGGGATATGGCACTCAGGCCAAAAAAGACTTGACCGGTGCAGTATCCGTTGTGGATACTGATGAGCTTTTAGCTACACCTGCCACCACTTTTGCCCAACAACTTCAAGGTAGGGCTGCCGGTGTCAGTATCGTTAACGATGCAAGACCAGGTGGGGAAGCCACCGTACGTATTAGAGGTTTTGGTACAGTTGGCAACAATGACCCATTATATGTAATTGATGGGGTCCCAACCCAGGCCCAAGCCAATTTGAACCCTAATGATATAGAATCCTTACAAATATTAAAAGATGCTTCTGCAGCATCCATTTATGGATCCAGGGCCGCAAACGGTGTAATTATCATTACGACCAAGAAAGGAAAAATGGGAAAACCTACTATTTCCTATGATACCTATTACGGAATGCAAACTGCGGACAATGACGTGGAGGCGTTGAACGCCAGGGAGCTGGGACAATATTTATATTTGGCAGATTTGTATGCCGGTAAAACCCCAGGTCATGGTCAATATACGTTTGGGCCCAATGGTGAGGTTACCATACCGGATTATGTATTTCCTAGTGGAGCCAATGAAGGCGATGCTGGAACTGACCCAAATCTCTATGCATTGGAAGAAGGTAACATCTACGCCATTACCAGATCGGCAGATACGGATTGGTGGAAAGAAGTAACTAGGTCCGCTCCTATTCAAAGCCATAACATCTCTGCTTCCGGTGCTACGGACAAAGCCCGTTACGCATTTTCACTTGGTTATTTTACGGCAGATTACATTACTAAATTCAGTAGTTACGATAGAATTTCCTTAAGGGCAAATACAGAATTCAAGGCCATAGGCGACAAACTGACCATTGGTGAGAATTTTACGGCCTCTTTTGATAATACTAAAGGACAATATCAAAATGATGAAGAACAAAACGCCGTATCCGCAGGATATAAACATCATCCCCTATTGCCTATCTATGATATAGCAGGAAACTTTGCAGGAAGTAGAGGTGCCAACTTGGGTAACAATTTCAACCCGTATGCTTCATTAAAGAGAAATGAGGACGATCGCGTGTATAGATTAAGACTGTTGGGTAATGTTTTTGCTAATTACGAGCTTACAAAAAACTTAGCCATAAGATCAAGTTTTGGTGTTGACGTGCGTGCCCAAAGAGAAAGGGACTTAGGTAGGCCACAACCGGAATATGTTGAAGGTAATTTTATCAATAGTTCAGAATCAAGGGAACAATATGAATACCAATGGACATGGACCAATACCCTAAGTTATACCAAGACATTTAACGAAGTTCACAATTTTCAGGCATATGTAGGTATAGAATCCATTCAACAATTTGAAGAGCGTTTTGGAGCAAGAAGGGAACGTTTTGCCTTTGAGACCCCTAATATTCTTAGCTATTTAAACCTTGGTAATGCTACCACCTCAACTAATTATGGCTTCGTTGAGCAAGATTACTCCTTGTGGTCTCAATTTGGAAAGCTAAACTATGATTATCAAGGAAGGTATTTAGCCCAATTCATTTTAAGAAATGATTCATCCTCAAGGTTCCAATCTGCTTCAAGAAGTGCGGTATTCCCGGCATTTAGTTTAGGATGGAGGGTTTCTGATGAAACCTTTATGAGCAATATAGAATGGATCAATGATTTAAAGGTCAGATATGGCTGGGGCCAAACAGGTAACCAACAGATTGGGGACTATAATGCATTTACCACCTTCCGTTCTGATATTGGAACCGGCGGTTATCCAATTGATGGTAGCACAGGTTCACCAACCATAGGCTTTTCCACCCGCGCATTTGGTAATCCAAACGCAAAATGGGAAACTACTACGTCCAATAACTTTGGGTTGGATTTATTAATGTTCAACAGTAAAGTAAACTTCAATTTAGATATCTGGAATCGTGTTACAACAGATATGCTGTTCCAAGTTCCTGTGACCTACACGGCCGGTCAAGCAGATGAACCTAGGTTCAACGTGGGCGGTGTCACTAATAAAGGTGTTGACTTTACCTTAGGGTTTAATGATACCAAAGGTGATTTTGGCTACGGCATAAGTGCTAACGTTTCTCAATACACCAATAATGTAGACCAATTAAGCGAAAGTGCGGATACTAGGTTTTTTGGTAGTTCAAGAAGGGTTCCGGCATTAACCGTAACCCAAGCAGGATCTCCGTTATCATCTTTCTATGGTTTTAAAACCGTTGGCATATTTCAATCGCAGGCAGAAGCGGATGCATGGCCAGAGTATGGAGATTACAACGCTCCTGGTAAGCTAAAGGTTGCGGATATCAATAATGACGGGGTCATAAACGATGATGATCGTACCGTTATAGGCAACCCCCATCCAGATTTTACGTATGGTATCAATTTGGACTTTACCTACAAGAACTTAGCATTGAATATTTTCGGAAACGGGTCACAGGGTAATGATATCTATAATTACGTACGCTATTTCGCAGATTTTAACACCTTTCAGGGAAATAGGTCAAGGAGGGCGCTATATGATGCTTGGCAACCCACAAATCCCACTGCCGATCCAAGTACATGGGTAGCCGCCAATCCTAACGCTACCGTTCCTATAATGGATGCCAACGACCAGATAAGTAGTAGACCATCATCCTATTTCATAGAAGATGGTAGTTTCTTTAGAATTAAGAACGTTCAATTAACGTATAGTTTTACTGAAAATCTGCTGTCCTCCATTGGTGGAATTTCAAGGGCATCTATTTATATACAGGGACAAAATTTAGCCACATTTACAAAATATACTGGCTTAAATCCTGAAATACAGACGGGTAACAATACCAACCTTGGGTATGACGGTGGTTTCTTACCGGTATCAAGAACCTTTTTAATGGGCCTTAACATTACCTTAAACTAATTGAAATGCATAAAATATATATCATGAAAAAGAGGAACATATTAATCACGGCTTGTGTCACCGCCCTGGTGTTTATAACAGGATGTAGTGATGAATTTTTAAATAGAGAACCCGAGGGCAGTTTCAGCGAAAGTGATGTTGCAACTGCAGATGGGGTTGAAGGACTTTTAATTGGCGCATATACCATGGTACCGGGAGGTGGACTAGAAGGCCAAACTTGGCACAATGACATTCATAGTTGGGTATTTAATATTGCCTCAGATGATGCCCTAAAAGGTACTGATGCCGGTGACCAACCAGAACAATCGTTCATAGAAGGATATGACTTTCAATCCTTTAATATTCATATAAGGGATAAATGGAGAGGACTTTATAAGGGTGTAGCCGCCACTAATATTGTTCTTACCACGCTAGCGGAAGTAGAGGATATTAGTGATGAAAGAAGAGCCCAAATAGTGGCAGAAGCAAGATTCTTAAGAGGATTGTTCCATATGGAGGCGCGAAAAATGTGGAGAATGCCAACTTATATAAGTGATGAAAATTTCGCCTTAAACGATCTTGAAAGCACGAAAATTCCGAACGACAGGGAAATTTGGCCATTGATCGAAGCGGATTTTGAGGCTGCGGCAGCAGTGTTGCCCGCTACGCAAGGAGATGTAGGAAGACCAACTAGTTGGGCCGCAAAAGCGTTTTTGGGCAAAGCCAAGATATATCAAGGGTTTGACGAGAACGGCACGGCCAACCTGACCAAGATGGGCGAAGCAAAAGTAATTTTCGATGATATTATCGAAAATGGTCCTTTTACTTTAATGGATAAGTTTGAGGATAACTTTAAAGTTGCCACACGTAATAATACCGAATCTATCTTTGAGGTACAATACGCAATTAGCAGTGCATCTGGAGATGCAGCCAATAGAGGTATTGGCCTGGCACACCCGTATACCGATCCTTGGGGTTGCTGTGGTTTTTACCAAGCGTCTCAAAACTTGGTGAACGCATATAAAACCGAGGAGGGATTACCACTATTGGACACGTTCAACGAAACCAACGTATCCGCAGATGTGGATGAAACCACAACATTGTCGACCTATACAGGTACATTGGATCCCCGTTTGGACCATACGGTAGGAAGACCGGGTATTTTATATAAGGGCTTTAAAATTTACCAAACAGATTTTGTCAGGGACCTTTCGTATGCCGGACCATTTTTCTCCATGAAGCATGTTGCGGAACCTGAAGCTTTTGGTCAAGGAGGATGGGGAAATCTTTCTGCCAACAATTATAGGATCATGAGGCTAGATATGATATATCTATGGCTTGCTGAAGCAGAGGTTGAATTAGGTGATTTGGAAAGGGCTCGTACCTTGGTCAATGAAATAAGAAGTAGGGCGGCTAATCCTGAAGGATTTGTACCCCTTGCCACCCAAGGTACGGACCGAAACGATTTTACCATTGAAGCCGGTACACCTGCTGCCAATTATGAAATTGCAACCTATGATGAAGTTTGGACAGACCCCGTCTTGGCAAGAAAAGCGGTTAGATTTGAAACACGATTGGAATTTGCCTTGGAAGGTCACCGATTTTTTGACCTACAGCGTTGGGGAATTGCAGCAGATGTATTAAATGCATACATAGCAAGCGAATCTGAGTTGAGGACGTATTTATCGGGAAAATCCTTTACAAAAGGAAAACATGAATATTTTCCTATACCCATAGAAGCCATAGATCGCTCTGCAGTGGATGGGCAACCAACCATAACCCAAGACCCTAATTATTAAAATTTAAGTTTTATCATTTGTTCGTTCAAGAGAGGTTGAAATTTATGTTCAACCTCTCTTTTCGTTTAAAGGTTTTCAGTCATATATCCCTATTAAATGGGTACGTATGTAAACCGGTATTTCATCTTCCTGACCCTCAACGCTTAGTTTCATAACTTTGGATGGAGATAATGGCATATGGCAAGAAATACAATTTTGGTCTACTGTATGTTTAACATCCAAATTATCAGTATTGATACTATTAACATTATGGCAGGTTAGACATTTATTGTTGAAATGGTCAGCATTGCCACGCTCGGCTTTATGTGGGTCATGACATGTCATACAATCCATTTTAGGAGTATTTACAAAACATGCACTTTTACTCAAAAGTCCCATTTGATTTCCATGTACATCCAGTTCCAATGGAAGGTTATAACTTCTAAAGTTTTTAGAATATAATGATAGTGTGTCCCCAGCTAAAAAAGAGAAAGGGTTACCTTTTATTTGTTGAGCCTGAAGTCCGGAATGGCATACCGCACAGGCATCTAAACGTTGTTGCCTAGAATACGTACTATAGTCATCAACATAAGCAGCAGATTTTGAATTGGGCGTATTTCGATGGTATACCACATGTTTTTCCAAAGGACCATGGCATCTTTGACAATCTATACCTAACAGCAACTTTTCACGATCATAAGTATTACTATTACCCTTTGGGTTGGTATTCTTTGCAAAGGTTACATGGCATTTTAAACACGTATCATCAACTTCTCTACGCACGGCGTATTCCGGAAAGCTTGGACTATTGACCCACGAACCTGTAGGCTGAAAATAGGATGGCTGTAATTGATAAAGTTCATTACCGTTCCAAGTTAGATAACTCTGCCCTTTTACACCGGAACCAATGTCCAAATCTAATTTTGACCTTACTTCCAAGGTGTCTCCAAACTTTGCTTTTGCATATTGATAGAGATGATTGTTTAACTCGGTCATTTTAAAACGAACACCGGTAAGGTTCAGTTCATTGTAACCCTCGGTAAAGCTTCCTTTTACATGTTCGTTATCCGCAATAGCTGAAGTGTTGTAATGAGCGGTTTCCAAATGAGATTTGTAAATATCCGGATGACATTCCATACATGTTTCAGAACCAACAAAATTAGCCCCGTTATAATGTGTAGCCACTATTTCAGGCTCAAGATAATCCGAAATCTTCATAGAGTTCCTTATGGACCAAATCCCATAAGCCAGCAGCAGGAGCAGAATTAAAATTAAAGTGTATTTAATATTCCGTCTGCTATCCATGCCCTATACCTCTAACTAGTTTAATTCCTGATTCATAAACCAGTCGTACAATGCATCGGTCTCATAAGCCTTTATCCATGCACTATGCCCAACATTTGGATATTTGGTAAATAGGACATCATACCCCATTTCCTTAAGTCGATCCACCATAGTTTCAGATTCTTCAATTGGGATAGACTTATCCTTTTCTCCATGAAACACCCAAATTGGCATTTTTTTATTGATCCAAGATGCATAGGGCACCGGCGTCATACCACAAACAACGGCCATTGCGGCAAAGGTTTCAGGGTACTGAACCGCAAGTTCCCACGCAGCACCTCCGCCTCTACTAAGGCCCGTTAAGTAGATACGTTTTTTATCTATTCTATTGGTCGCCACTATAGAGTCCAACAATTGTTTCACGGCCCTAGTGTTCCACCATTTTTTTTCATTGGGGTTTTGAGGGGCCAAAATCAAAAAAGGAAATTTCTTCCCTTGGGCAATAAGTTTTGGAGGTCCATTTCGTTTAACGGTCACCAGGCTATCGCCAGATTCGCCTCCACCGTGCAAAAAAAGCAAAATAGGAAAATCCTTTTCTGGCTCGGTTTCGTAATTTTCCGGATAGTATAGGTAATAGGCAAGATGCTCCCTTACATTGGTCTCCATGGCATCATCGATTAAGATTGCTCTTTCTTGGGAAGCACAATTTTGAAATAGCACAAGTAGAATTACATATAAAATATACTTCATTGATGACAGTGAATTAGTCTATCAAATGTACCAAAAAAGGATGGGTTACAGTTTAAAATAATAATACGCTAAAGGAATTATAATCCTACCGGTGAAAGCCCATATAACCTGTTTGTATAAAAAAAGAGCTAAAATGTTTTAGCTCTTTTTTTACTTTAAAGTGTATTTACCTATCTATATAAGGTAAAATGGCCAACATATCTTATTTCTGCGGTATTGGCATTGACAACATACCAATAATCTCCAGTAGGCACTTCTTTACCTTCGTAGGTTCCGTCCCAACCACTTACCTCGTCCAGAACTGCTACAACCCTACCGTAACGGTCATATATTTTAACGACAACCCCATCAAACAGGTCTCTATTGTTAGGAGACCAAATATCGTTCAGGTTATCTCCATCTGGTGAAAAGAAATTTGGAAACTCCAACATTCCCGTAAACTCAAATGGCACATCTAATTGCAGCTCACATCCCATTTGGTCCACTACCCTAACATTTACCATTCCGCTTTCATTTGTCGTATACGTAGTTTCCGTACCATAAGACCTACTATTAAAGAAAAATTCGTAGTTACCAAAACCACCTGTGGCCACGGCCACAATTTCATTTGGACCAGTTTTATCAACGGAAAGACTTAAGGGCTCATAACTATCTATAGAAAATTCCACACTATTTGTACACCCATTCTCATGATAGATATAGACTGTATGGTCCCCAGGTGGCAAATCTCCCCAAATATATTCCTCCGTTGCATTGGCACTAATAGGGTCTGTAGGATCTATGGGGTCTAAAGCGAACATTAATTGTGATGCCTGAACATCTCCGCCCCAGTTGATCGTAGTGGTATTTGTTGGAAATATACCATCACAACCGTATTGAACTTGTGGTTCGGCAGAAAGGTCAACCCCAATATTTACGGTAAAAACTTCCATGGTTCCACAGAGATTTACATCCTGAACATAGATTGCATAAGAAGCCCCTCCTTGTAAGTTTTCTATACGATCGCCTAAATAGGGTTGAAAAGTTGCCGTTCCTGTTTCATCAACTGGATCGATCATTTCAATTTTATATTCATAGTATGGGGTATTACTGACCAATACGTCCGTGAAAGGGGTACCACCAATAATGTTAAAGGACATTGAGCCATCATTGGCACCTATACATAGTTCTGCCATGGTCTCTATATCCACTATCTGTATTTGATCGGGAGCCTCAATGGTAATGACATCTTTTTCAAAACAACCATTTTCGTCCTGTATCAAAATTTCATAAGATCCGGCTTCAAGTTCATCAAACGTATAACTGCCAGGATTTTCAGCATCGCTAAAGAATTCATTAAAATTAGGTGCGATCGCAAATTGTATTAAACCAACACCTCCTTCACTAACGGTTATAGTTATAGAACCGTCCTCCTCACCGCTACAGGTGACATTGGTAGCAACGGCATCAAAAACAATAGGTTCCGGTCTAACAATCTCAAATGGTCCCGCTATATCCATACAAGTGGATCCACTCGTTACCGCTATATAATAATTTGTTCCTTCCGGAAGGCCTTCAAAAGTTCCATTGTCCTGAGGTCCCCTAACCATAGTAGCGGTTGCAACAGGGTTAAAAGCATCAATTGGATCACCTTCAAAAAGGTAAAACAGGTCTTCGCCCACACCACCATTAACAAAGGATTCTATACGGCCATCCAACTCAGAGGCACAGGAAATATCATCAGGTAAATTGGGCAATAACGTAATTCCGGTAGCATTGGTCATAGTAATACCGTTACTCCTAATTGAAGGACAAGCACCGGCGGAATTTACCTTTCTCACATCAAATTGATAAGTAATTCCTTCTACTCCGGATATTAATATTGAAGTACCGTTCATAGGTTCGTAACCACCTATTGCCACATTGTTCTCTACCCTTAAATACTCATAAGAAAAAGAAGGATCGGGATTTTCAACGGTCAACCTCATTTCGCCGTCACCACCACAACCTGGTACTCTGGTCTGCACCAAAAGGGGTTGGATCGGCGGAGGTGGGTCAACATAATAGGCATCGGTAACAAAAGAACATCCAAAACTGGAAGAAACCTCAATTGCATACCAACCAGCACTAATGTAACCTCCACTATCACCAATAAAGGTAGGTGTATTCTGTAATCCACTTTGGGAAACGATATCCGTATTATCATTACTATTAAGGTAAAGCAAAGTGTAATTATATCCTGCACCGGCAAAACCACCACTTGCACCGGCAATTGCCGTAGCACTATCGCCAGAGGTAATATCAAAAGCCTCCAGTACCGCATTGTTCCCATTAGGGCAGTCAAGGCCTTGGGGCTCTCTAATACCTGCTACAATTTGTGGAACTTCATCCAATTCAATTTCAAAAGTGTCCGTACACAGTTCAGAATCACGTATTTCCACTTGATAAAAACCATAAGATAATCCCGTAAAGTTATTGACGTTAGAAAATGCCGCTATTTCCGTGGTATATGTTGCCCCACCATCTGCGCTCATTAACAAACGGTATTCATAAGGAACGTTGTCCCATCCTCCGGTACCTGTGGCTTCTATTTCACCTGTATCGTTCGTACAACTAACATTACCAATTGCAACTGCATTAACCGTTAACGGTCCGTTAGGGGTTCTAATATTAGCTACGTTACTGGTTGCCGAACAGAATGGCATACCTACGGATACTATATCCACAATCAGGTTTCCACCGGGTAAATTCTCTATTCTTGCTTCATCACCATTACCATCCGGATAATTGGCCGTATTGAACGTTCCCGTAGCCAATGGAGTTGTTCTTGAAATGTCATCCGCCTCATAGACGGTATAATCAAATATACCGGAATAATCACTGACCGTAATGAACAATGCGCCATCATTTCCTGGGTTAGCACAACTTACGGGTTTAGCCTCGCTTATGACGACCCTTGGTTGCAGAGGTTCAATAACCGTATGAACCGGCATAGGATACGTACAGCCAACCGTATTATCAACAACTTCAAAAAGATAATCGCCGGCAGCAGGCAATAAGACATCTACATAGTCATTTCCTGTTGTATTATTTACAGGAGTAACGCTTGCGACCGAAATTGTATTCACCGTAAAATCCGTAGTACCCAAAACTTGGATACGTACCACTTCATCATCCCTACAATTTAGAGGTTCCACATTAATTATAGATGGAACCACATCCGTAGGCGGGTAGATTCTAGGCACATCAAAAGTAGTTTGACATCCATTACCATCTATTGCATAAACGGTTATGTCCTGTGGATAACCATTATCCACAATTTCAAACGTATTGCCAGATTGATAGTTGGAGAACCCGGTGATACTATACTGATACCCAGATCCAACAGTGCCCGGATCTAAAACATTTATTGAAATAATGGTTGAGCTATAACGGTTTGCACCCGGTTCACAAGCAAAATCCGGAGCCGAAGCTTCTATTGAAAATACCGCAGGTTCGCTAATTGTTACCTCTACAAGGTCCGTACATCCCAGATCTGTTACAACCTCAGCAACATAATCCCCTGCACTTAAACCTGTAAATGAACCAGACAGGTTAGTAGTCGTTGGCGTTGCCGAACTGGGTAATGGTAAGGTACCTGTGTATAAATTATATGCGGCAATCCCATCCACATCTGATCCACCGGCCAATATTATGTTGATACTACCGTCATCCGCCCCGTTACAACTTATATTGTTTGCCCCGTCAGCTATAATACTAGGAGCCGTAGGTATGGTACTTATAATATCATATACGGTAAACGGACAATAAATGGTACCGTCATTTACAAGATCATCCACCAGCACAACTTGGTATTCCCCTGCCGGTATTCCTGTAAATACTCCTGTAGCATTATCAGCGATATAATTTCCTAAGCTATCCTGTAATTCAAAATTAAAATTACCGCTACCACCATTGGCATAAACCGTAATTTCCCCATCAGAATCCGTACAATTTGGTGGTCTGGAGAATTCACCTGTTGCGGATAATACCTGATACACTTCAGGATCGGCAGCACCAACACAGCCGTTTGCATCCATAACATCTACATGGTACACCCCTACACTGTTTACGGTAAAGGTTGTGGTCCAAGGATCGGTATCATTGGCCCTGGTACCTAATTGACTTACACCGCCCAAGGTAAAGGTTGGCGTATTAATATAGGCCGGTAAGGATAGATCAATGGTAAAGCTAGCCGCAGTTACATCACATTGGTTACTTACCAAAAAAGTGGGCGCCGGCAATGGTGGGTCTTCCGTAATTATTGCCGCTGAAATCCTATAGGAGCAATTTCTGGAATCCCTCACCCAAATATCATATTCAATTCCCGCTCCGGGAGCACCAGGCAACGTAACGGTAGAGGCATCCGTAAAATCGTCAGACGGATCACCGGGAGTAAGTGTTCCATTTTCATCTACAGGGGTACCTGCAGGCACGTAAGCATATTCATAAGGACTACCGGTAGCAAAAGGTGCACCACCACTACCCCTTACGGTAAGTTGGCCTTCCGCATTACAGTTAGAGTTTATATTTTCCAAAATATCCACCCTTGGAGCATTCAAAAGAGCTTCTGCCTGTGCACCATCTGAACATTGTGTACCATTATCAAAAACCAAGATACTATAAGCACCTTCTGGAACTTGGTATGTGAAATTTGTTTCTGATCTTGTTTCGGCAATAAACAGGTCTCCTGTCTCTGTATTTCGTATTTCAATATCCAATAACCCCGTAGTACCTGTAACAGAATAGGTCAATCCTACTTCATTTCCAGGAATACAGGTAGCATTATCAATAGCAAGGTTTACGTCTACGGTAGAAGGTCCTTGCGGCACCCCAATAATTTCTTGGTACATACAACCCGAGAACGTATCTACTACCTCAACCGTAAATACCTCCCCAAATTGAATATTTGGAAAACAATACCTTCTTATTTCACTTGGAGGTGTACCTCCCAATGAAATATACGGCGGATTAGTACCATCTAAAATACGGATATCAAATGGTCCAGTACCACCAACAATATCTACGCAATAGGGAAATCCGCCCGGTGTACATGTTGGCGGCAATAACGTATTATCCGGTTGAATCTGTACCGTTGCATTACCAATTGTAACCGTATCCACATCCCTACAACCTCTAGAGTCCAAAGTAACCAATTGATAGTTTCCTTGTACAATATCTGGATGGGTGATGTTTAAAGGGTAAATTGTTGAACCATCCGTTTCCACTCTAGTAATTTCATTTCCAAAAAGGTCTTCAACGATATACACAAATTCTGGCACACCTCCACTTACGGTAGTTATTTCAATACCTCCGGAAACCACATTACCAATACAGGTAGCATCAATTGGCGCAACCGTTGCATTTGGTGCCACTGTACCATCTGCAGCTACCGTTACTGTTACAACACCAGGTATTAAACAACCTCTACCATCCTTGACCACGTACTCATAATCACCGATCGGTAACCCAGAATATGTAGTTTGAGAAGAATATTGGTATGCACCGTCATCTGCCACGGAATAACTTAAACTACCGGCAGGTCCAAATTTAATTTCATACGGTGGTATACCTACCGTAGGATCTGGCGTAATATCTATAAAACCACTGTTGGCATCGCCACAACTGGGACCAACAACTCTATGCGTAGCGGTAATGGTAGATGGAGCTTCAAAAATGATAGGTTCGCTTATATCCGTACAACCATTATTGTCCTCTACAGAAACGGTATATGTACCATGTTCCAGGGAACCAATTGCAAAATCAAATGAATTTGATGGCAATTGAAGACCTGTTGCGGACGCTACCGGAGACCCATCCTTGAAAATGGTATATGAGGTATTGGTCAAATCGGATATATTACCACCATTAACAGTAATACCCATGGTACCGCTACCGGCACATGGTATTTCATCAACAACGGATAATTGAACATTGATCTGTGGTGGTATTGTTATATTAACAGAACTTCGACAATTGTTATCATCCTGCACTTCAATAGTATAAGTTCCCGGAAACAAATTGTTGAACGTAGGTGATGCGGTAAAGCCCCCGTTATTTATTCTATAAACATGTCCTGTTCCCCCACCTGAACTTGTAACGGTTACAGACGGAGTATTGGTTGGCGAATAACACAGGTCTGCAGCTGCAATACTAATACTTGGTGCAGTCCTAGCCTCAAGGTCAAAGGTAAAGGTGGTACTACAACCTTCACTATCAATAGCCGTTAATGTATATACATCGGATGGATCTAGCGCATCCGTAGTTTCTGTCAGATTACCGAATATGTTACCTGATACGACTCCAGTATTATAACCGGAAGGATATTCAAGTGCATATTTATATCCTCCCCATCCTCCAGTGGTTATTGCTTCTACCCTACCAATATTATTATTATCACAACTCATTGGTGTTACTACACTTGAGGTCAAGTCCAAGGTGGTCGCTTCCTCAATATCAAAAGAAGCGGTATCCGTACACCCTGTATCCGAGTCCGTTATAGTAATGGTATATGTACCTGCACCGGATAATGGCAAGATAACTTCAGCGTCATTTTGGGGCCCACCGGTATAAAGTCCACCATTTATATCATAGGTATATGTATTTGAAAAACCATCAACGATAAAAGTACCGGAACCATCTGCAGCACCGCTACATACCCTTAAATCTCCTCCAGATTTTACGCGCACTCTAATAGAGCTGGTAACTATAGGCCTAAAACCTTCCGTATAGGTACATCCGTTTACATCAGTGATTTGAAAAATATAAGCTTGTGAAGTCAGTAGACCAATAAAAGTATCATTGTTACCATTATCAACGTAAGATGGGCTAATAATTTCATACCTATTGATGGCCGCATTGCTGGTTGGCGTCAATTGTACATCAGATGTCCCGGCGGAACAACTCACGTTAGATTGTACAAAAGCCAAATCCGTAGGTGGATCAATATCCAAAATTTCAATTGACGTCAATTCCAATCGGCAACCACCGGCATCACGGATTATAGGTGTGTACGTACCCGGAGACAAATCAGAATAAGAGGTAATACTCGAAAAATGCACACCATCTATACTAAATTCATAACCGCTACCAGAACCACCTGAAAATGGTCCCACAAAATCTATTTGTCCACCTACGGTACCACTACTGGTACAGGTAACATCAGAAACTTTATTGGCCGATCCCGTTAAAGAGCCTACCGTATTAACGGTAATGGAAGGCATTGCCAAGGTACACTCAAAGTCGCCTTGTTGATAACGAACTTCTATATCATTATATGTACCTGCAGCAACAGATATCTGGGGAGTGCTCACCCAAGGGGCAGAGGCACTTTCACGAAAAGAGATATTATACCCCCGTCCATTGTTTATGGTAAAATCCAATTTAGCACCACCATTACTACAGCTACCATCAATACCGGCCACAGTTACATCTGGTGGAGACAGTGTTTCAACATCTGATGAAGCACTAATGGTACAACCATTACTATCCGTAATAATAAAATCATAGGTACCAGCGGAAGTTACGGTAAAGATCGTACTTCCCGTATCCGTAGAAGCATTACCAAAAGCAGGTTGTACCGCACCATTGTTCACCGTAAATGTATAAGGCGCAGAACCGCCATTTGTATTTAAAATAATATCCACACTTGAAATATCCGAACAGCCAAAACTGCTATTGACCTCTGTAGAGGCGTCCAAGGCAGAGGCACCCGCACCAATGGTCAACGTATTTCCATTAACATCTAAATGCTGCCTTGGAGGATTGATTCCGTTACCCGGATCACCCGTACATTGATAGGTTTCCACTTGTACGATATAAGAACCAAAACCTACCGCAGAGAACGTATAGGAACTGTCTGGCATAAATGCGGTAAATTCCTGACGTACACCGTTGGAATTCAGCAAAGTATATTTGTAAGGCCCTGGCACTCCTGAAGCATTTACGGTGATGCTACCGGTGTCGCCATTACATAGCGCATCTTGGAAAGTTGCGGTAATATCAATATTTCTTTCTTCAATAATTATAGGCTCATAAGGATATTCACAGGTATTCGCCGTATTTTTTAATCGAGCTTTAACATTATAGGTACCCGCTGCCAAATTAGGGAATATAGGTCCTTGCCAAGCCCCAAAACCACTGCCATCGTTAATACTGAATTCATAAGCACTGGACAAGTTGGTAATTTGGATCCTACCATCTACTCCACAGATGAAGTCTTGCTTTTCATAAGTTTGGTTTATGGTACTTTTCTTAACTTTAAAATAATAGATTTGACCATTGGCTACAACACGATATTCCGCACCTTGTGTAGAAGGCACGGAACTGGCGTCCAAGGTAAAGGTCTGTTGATCGGCAACTTCCGTGTAACATGCACCGGTATTTGGACATTCCGTATTAATATCCGGACTACACGACCCACCCAATACTTGCCATGAGACATTACTGTAAGGCCCACCGGAAAGACTTATGATACGGTCATCATAGTCACCGCAAAGATTAAAGCGTGCGACCGTAAAACCGTTGTCGTCACAATTTTCAAGATTATCCGCCCCTTGAATGATTGTTGCAAACATTGCCGTTGAAGTTGCTTTGGCAACAAGTTGCGCATTCTTTTTCTTGGTTTGTTGGGGTTGTTTTTTTTCTGTGGTAGAAACAGCCTTATCAAAAGCTAAAGACACTTCCTCAAAAAGGGTACTTACCTTAGAGTTGGCTATTGCAGTTGTACCAGCTACGGATATCAATATCAGTAATAGTACAACCAACGTATACCGTTGTTGTTTTGGGAGCATAGGTTAAGTGAAATTTTAAGAACAATGCGATTTGGGATCTTTACCGTTCTTTGTTGTAATTTTTTATACTTATATTTTATCTTTAAATAATGATTAGTCCTTTAATATATTTCTAACGTCTCAATATGAAAAAAAGTATCGTTCTACAGCTTTTATTTGTTGTAATGCTCAATTCCTCTTGTGCACAAAATATTGAAAACAAAGTAATTACACCAAACACTTCTGTTTTTGACGCAGAGTTGTTCGTCGATCAGCTACAGATTCCATGGGGGTTTGCATTCCTTCCGGATAAAAGTATATTGATTACAGAAAAATCGGGAAAATTGATTCATTTTAAGGATGGCAAAAAATCGATGATCGGTAATGTTCCCGATGTTTATCAGCGTGGTCAGGGTGGGCTTCTGGATATTGCCCTGCACCCGAATTACGACAAAAACGGATGGATTTATATCACTCTCGCCTCTGCATCGGGCGATGAAAAAGGAGGTAACACCGCACTAATGAGGGCTAAATTGAGCAATGATAAACTAACGGATGTTGAACAATTGTACAAGGCCGTACCCAATACCACCAAAGGCCAACATTTTGGGTCCAGAATAGCGTTTGACAATGAAGGCTACCTCTACTTTTCCATAGGGGAAAGAGGCGACCGGGATATCAACCCACAGGACATAAAACGAGATGGCGGTAAAATCTATCGATTACATGATGATGGCAGAATTCCAGCGGATAATCCTTTTATAGGTGTGGATGGTGCCAAAACGGCAATCTATAGCTACGGACACCGTAATCCCCAAGGATTGATAAAACATCCCGTTACGGGAGAAATTTGGGACAATGAGCACGGACCTAGAGGCGGGGATGAAATCAACATTATTAAAAAAGGAGCTAACTACGGATGGCCATTGGCCACTTATGGCATTAACTATAGCGGTACACCAATAACGGATCAAAAGAGTATTTCCGGTATGGAGAACCCCGTACACTACTGGGTGCCTTCCATTGCCCCTAGCGGTATGGCCTATGTAACGTCAAACAAATATAAGGGATGGAAAGGTAGCTTACTGGTAGGGTCTTTGGCCTTTCAATACCTTGAACGTTTGGAACTGAACGGAAACAAGGTGACCTTACGCGAGAAACTTATGCCAAATTTAGGAAGGGTCAGGGCAGTAAAGGAAGGCCCGGATGGCTTAATTTATGTAGCGGTAGAAGGAAAAGGAATTTACAGGTTAGTCCCCAAAAAATGATTATTCAGGAACTATTAATTCTGTTTAAAAAAGTATAAATTCAATTACCCTTAACAGACTCTACCGCTAATTTAACGGACCCATATTTTTTGAGAAGTTTTTCAGCTTCCGCATAGCCAATACCTAAATCCTCCATAATGTAGCGGGTTCCTCGGTCCACCAGCTTATCATTGCTCATTTGCATATTTACCATTTTGTTCCCCTTTACCCTTCCAATTTTTATCATCAACGCGGTAGAAATCATGTTCAATGCCAATTTTTGCGATGTACCACTTTTCATTCTTGTACTACCGGTAAGGAACTCTGGACCAACATTGATTTCTATGGGGACATCTGCAATTTTAGCAATCGGCGACCCAGGGTTATTGGTAATGGCAGCAGTAAAGATCCCATTGGCCTTTGCCGCTTTAAGCCCACCAACCACATAAGGCGTACTACCGGATGCTGCTATACCAACTACAACATCCTTTTCCGTAATTTGATGCTCTTTTAAATCTACCCATGCCTGTTCCATTGCATCTTCTGCATTTTCTACAGCTTTTCTGATCGCAGTATCACCGCCCGCGATAAGACCTACCACTCGTTCATGGGGCATTCCAAAAGTTGGGGGTATTTCAGAAGCATCCAGAATACCTAAACGACCACTTGTACCTGCACCTATGTAAAACAGTCTACCACCTTGATCAAAACGGTTTGCCAGCGCATCTACTAAAATTGTAATCTGTGGTATGGTTTTTTTTACCGCAGCCGCAATTTTTTCATCCTCCTCGTTCATTTTTTGCAAGATTGTTGCGGTATCCATCATTTCCAAATGGTCGTGATTGGATGGCATTTCGGTAATTTTTTTGTAATCCATATACTTAAATAATTTTTATATCATGGTTTTTAAACGCATTGAGCAGGGTGTTTTCCGGTTTTAATTCCGTAATCATAGTATTAATGGAATTGATATCACAGGTTTTATAGCGGTGTTGTGAGTTCAATTTTTCAGAAATGGACAACAGAACCGTTTTTTTTGATGCCTTGATTACCGCTTTTTTAATCTGAACGATATCCCAATCAAACTCCGTTAGCCCATAAATAGCATCTACATAACCCGTACCTATAAAACTATAGTCAAACCTAATTTCCGATAAATGGTGTATGGCATTTGCCCCAATTGCTATCTGTGCTTCCTTTGCAATTTGTCCTCCAATGGAAATTACACTGATATTTTCTTTATTGGAAAGTTCCATTGCGACCGGCAGACTTATTGTAAAACAGGTAAGGTTTAGGTTTTCCGGTATAATTCTGGCCATTTCCAAACAAGTTGTGCCCCCATCTATAAAGATAACGGCACCATCTTTCAATAAACTTATTGCCTTGGTGGCGATCGCCATTTTTTGGTCTAGCTTATAAATTTTGGTATTACGTGCACTATTGCTCATAAAACCCATGGATATGGCACCACCGTGTACTTTTCGTAATTTTTTCTCCGCATCCAGCTCCTTAACATCTCTTCTAACGGTATCGATAGATACATCCAAGGCCTCTGCGATATCGGTCAATAAAATTCTATTATGAAGATCTACCTCATTTAAAATAGTTCTGTGACGTTCCTCTTTTAGCATTTTACAACAACATATTTTAGCGAATTAAGGCAAAGATAACATTTTAATTTACTTGCCGTTTTATGACGTTAAAGTTAATAAAACAACATATCAATATTAATTAACAGCAAAATAAAGCAAATTTTATTGCAAAAAACGGCATAAATGCAAAATAGTGCATATATTTGCATGAATTTAAAACCAAAATTTTATTGCTGTCCTATGAAAAACGCCTTACAAGATTCTAAGATTGATATCAGCCATAAACCCATTGGCCAATTTGAGGAAACTCGTTTTGAAAAAATCCATAATGTAATCTTCCAAGATTCCAACATTGCATCCATTAAAGTTGCGGAAGAAATTGCCAACCTGATCAAGAAAAGACAGGGGCAAAAAAGAAAGTGTGTACTAGGACTGGCAACCGGCTCTTCCCCAATTAGGGTATATGAAGAATTGGTACGTATGCACAAGGAAGAAGGATTAAGTTTTAAAAACGTGGTTACTTTTAATTTGGATGAATATCTACCTATGGAGCCCAATAACATACAAAGTTATTTTTACTTCATGCACGAACATTTGTTCAACCATATAGATATCCCAGAAGAAAACATTCATATTCCAGACGGTACGGTCAGCAGTGATGAAACTACCGCTTATTGCCTTTCCTACGAAAGAAAGATCAAAGAACATGGAGGTCTTGATTTTCAATTGTTGGGCATAGGTAGAACAGGCCATATAGGTTTTAACGAACCAGGATCACATTTGAATTCCGGTACAAGGGTCATAACCTTGGACCACATTACTCGCGTAGATGCGGCTCCATCGTTCTTGGGAATAGACAATGTTCCCAGAAAAGCCATTACAATGGGTATTTCAACAGTAAAAAAGGCTAAACGCATTATACTCTTGGGCTGGGGTCAAAACAAGGCGGATATTATCAAAAAAACTATAGAGGGGGAAATATCCTCACATGTACCCGCCACCTACTTGCAGGACCATGACAATTGTACGTTTGTTCTAGATACAAGTGCCGGTACCGAGCTTACCAGAAATAAGACTCCATGGCTGGTAGATGCCTGTACCTGGACGGACGAGCTAAAATCCAAAGCTATGGTTTGGCTATGCGAAACTACCGGTAAAACAATATTGAGTTTAACGGATAAGGATTATAATGACAATGGTATGGCAGATCTCTTAGCACAGGAAGATGCCTATAACCTAAACATTAAAATGTTCAACAAACTTCAGCATACCATTACAGGTTGGCCCGGGGGCAAGCCCAATGCCGATGACACCCACAGACCGGAACGCGCAACCCCGGCACAAAAAAGGGTCATTATCTTTAGTCCACACCCAGATGATGACGTCATTTCAATGGGCGGTACTTTTGACAGGTTGGTTGAACAAGGTCATGATGTACATATTGTCTACCAAACCTCAGGAAATATTGCGGTATCTGATGTTGATGCAAGAAAATATGCGGAAATAGCGATGCAGATCACCCCTTCTTCCGAAGCGGAAAAAATCATAAAATCCATTACGGACAAAAATGAGACCAGGATAGATTCTCCCGAAGTCAGAAATCTAAAAGGTAAGATCAGACGCGGGGAAAGCTATGCGGCAACAAGATATATGGGACTACAGGATGAAAATGTACACTTCTTGGACCTGCCATTTTATGAAACAGGAACCATTAAAAAGAAAAATTTAAGCGCTAAGGACATTGCATTAATGGTGGAGATTATTAGTAAGATAAAACCTCATCAAATTTATGCCGCAGGAGATTTGGCAGACCCGCACGGAACGCATAAAGTTTGTCTAGATGCTGTTTTTGCAGCCTGTGAGCAATTGAAATCAGAACCGTTTATGAAAGATTGCTGGTTATGGCTGTATAGAGGAGCTTGGCATGAATGGGATATCAACGAAATTGAGATGGCCGTACCAATGAGTCCGGGGCAGGTATTGAAAAAACGAAATGCCATATTTTGCCATCAATCTCAAAAAGATGGGGTCATGTTCCAAGGAGATGACTCTAGGGAATTTTGGATGCGCGCCGAGGAACGTAACCGTGACACGGCCAATAAATATAAGGCGTTAGGACTTTCTTCCTATGCCGCTATGGAAGCCTTTGTACGCCATAAATTCAATTAACATATTCTTTATTCAAAAAGGCCTATTTTAGTTCTAAAATGGGCCTTTTTCATTCCTATATATGTCAAAATACATCATCTTAATAATTTGCATTCTTTTATTTCATTCCTGTGGAGTTTTTAAAACCTATGAGAAACATCCTAAAACAGAATTTAGAGGGGTTTGGATCGCAACCGTAGTAAATATTGACTGGCCAAAAAATGGAAATGACACTTCTAAGAAACAAAAGGAAGACTATTTAAAAATTCTAGATTTTTACCAAAAAGAGAATTACAATGCAGTCATTGTACAAATACGTGCTGCAGGTGATGCCTTTTACGATTCTGAATTTGCTCCTTGGTCTAGATTTCTGTCCGGTGAAGAAGGAAAAGCTCCAGAATGGAATACCGATGTGCTGGACTGGATGATCAAAGAAGCGCATTTGCGGGGAATGGAATTTCATGCATGGTTAAATCCGTACAGGGCAACTTTCGATGAAAATTTTGAAGTTCTTTCAAAATCCCATGATTACTGTACCCACCCAGAATGGATGGTGCATTACGGAAAAAAGAATTATTACAATCCCGGGTTACCAGAGGTTCAAAAAAGATTCTCTGAAATTGTGGGTGAAATAGTTACCAATTATGATATAGATGCCATACATTTTGATGATTATTTTTACCCCTATAGAATTAAGGATGAAATCTTCAATGATTCAACAGCATTTAAAACCTATGCAAAGCCAAATCAAAATTTAGAGGATTGGAGACGTAGTAATATTGATTCTTTGGTACTACAGACCCACCGCACCATTAAATCCATTAAACCATATGTCCAGTTTGGAATAAGTCCGTTTGGGGTATGGAAAAATAAAACAACAGACCCAAGTGGGTCCAATACCAAAGCTGGTCAAACTACCTTTGAGGACTTATATGCAGATCCGTTATTATGGATGAAAAATGGGTGGATAGATTACTTAGCTCCACAAATTTATTGGAGCATGGATCTCAAAGCGGCACCACACGCAACTTTGGTAGATTGGTGGGCCAATAACAGCTACAATACCAACATATATATAGGTAATGGCGCATATAAAGTCAAAAACAACAGTGACCCCGCCTGGAACAATCCAAAGGAACTTCCTCAGCAATTAGAACTGGCTAGAAAAACCCCTGAGGTATTTGGAAATATTATGTTCAGTGCAAAATCATTAATGAACGACAATGAGGATGTTGTGAACGCAATACGCAAAGATTTTTATAAGGTACCGGCCTTGACCCCTTCATTTTCATCCTTGAACATAACAGCAGTGCCTACACCGCGTTTGGCAATTACTGAACTAAACGATCAAGAATTTATTCTGCACATAGAAGATATCGTCAATATGAGATATGCAGTGTTATACAAATCTGGCCGTAAGGTAAAGGAGGCATACAAAATGAAGAAATTGGTAAAAAAAATATTTTTGGATGAAAACCCCAACACCATAAGTATTCCAAAAACAGCTATTAGCGACAATTTTATAGCCCTTAGTTTCATAGACAAATATGGTGTAGAAACAGCGGCAACCGTAATTAATATTAAGAAATTAAAAAAGAATGGTACAAAAAGATAAAGGAGCTTGGGCATGGGTACCGGTCTTATATTTTACACAAGGTTTGCCTTATGTTTTAGTAGTTACCGTATCAGTAATCATGTACAAAAAACTTGGTGTAAGCAATGAAGATATAGGTCTATATACCAGCTTATTGTACTTGCCTTGGGTGTTAAAACCACTATGGAGCCCTTTTGTGGATTTAAAAAGCACAAAGCGTAACTGGTTTCTAGCCATGCAATTGCTAATAGCTATTGCCCTATTGGGCGTAGGCCTTACCCTACCTACCAATATGTTCTTTATCTCCTCCCTTGCTTGTTTCTGGATGGCCGCTTTTGCTTCTGCTACCAATGATATTGCTTCAGATGGTTATTATATGCTGGGACTAACGGAAAAAAAACAATCTTTTTTTGTGGGGATGCGCAGTACGTTTTATAGATTGGCCATGGTCACGGGAGAAGGATTAATTGTTGTTTTGGCAGGTTTCCTTGAAAATAAGTATGGTGACAATACCAAGGCATGGAGCATTACCATGTCCGCGGCAGCATTCTTAATGCTGATCATGACGGTGACCAATTTTTTTGTAACCCCAAAATATGAATCGGAAAATGGGATAAATAACGAAAAAGCTACTGGCTTCTTGGAAGTTTTTTCTTCATTTTTCAAAAAGCCGGGTATAGGAATTGCTCTAGCTTTTATTTTAACTTACCGTTTAGGAGAATCGCAATTGGTTAAAATGGCATCGCCTTTTTTGTTGGACACACCAGATAAAGGCGGCTTAGGATATTCCACGGAACAGTTGGGAACCATATTTGGTACGGCTGGCGTAATTTTTCTATCCATTGGAGGTATATTGGGAGGAATCTTGATTTCTAAGGATGGATTAAAAAAATGGATGCTACCTATGGTCCTTTCGTTAAACCTTCCAAATATTTTATATGCGGTGTTGGCATTCACGAATACCACCAACATATATGCAGTGACCGCAACGGTTATATTTGAGAAATTTGGCTATGGGTTTGGTTTTGCAGCCTTCTTGATGTATTTAATCTATATAGCGGATGGCAAATCAAAAACATCACATTATGCAATTGCTACTGGTTTTATGGCCTTAGGAATGATGCTGCCCGGCATGATCAGCGGTTATATGCAACAGTGGTTAGGTTATGACGGCTTTTTTATCTGGGTGGTCATTGCGGCCCTCCCTGCCCTATTACTATTAAAGTTTATAACCTATCCAGCAGATTTCGGTAAAAAAACAGCAGTTCCCAATGAATAAGATTATGCTAACCCAAGAGACACTAGACCAACTTACAACTACGGAAAAAGTAGGTCAATTATTTATGCCTGCCGCTTTTATCAATGATACCGAAGATGAGATACGAGATCTAGAAAATTTAATAGCCAATTACCATATTGGAGGATTGTGTTTTTTTCATTCCAGAGCAAGTGCAGCTACAAATTTTGAAGGAAAGAAAAAGATAGCTCACAATGCGCACAGTTTTGAGGTGCTTAAACAACTGATTAACCGTTACCAACAAGCAGCTAAACACCCCCTTTTAATAGCAATTGATGCGGAATGGGGGTTGGCAATGCGTATTGAAAATACACCACAATACCCTTATGCCATAACCTTAGGGGCTAATACCGACAATTTGGATTTGGTGTTTGAAGTTGGAAAACAAATTGCAATAGACTGTAAAGCGGCTGGTATACATTGGAATCTCTCTCCGGTAGTGGACATAAATACCAACCCCAATAATCCAGTAATTGGTTATCGTTCCTTTGGTGAAAACAAAGACCATGTAACCTCATTGGCAACCGCATATGTAAATGGAACGCAGAGCGAAGGCATCCTTACGAGTATTAAACATTTTCCAGGACATGGTGATACTGCTACAGATTCACATTTAGGATTACCTGTAATAGACAAAACCAAGGCCGAGCTTTTGGAAAATGAACTATATCCTTTTCAACAGCTCATTAAAAATGGGGTAAATTCCATAATGGTAGGCCATTTATCAGTACCTGCACTGACAGCGGATAGAAGTTTACCCTCTAGTATCAATAAAGATATTATTACGGGAATATTAAGAAACGAAATGGGTTTTGACGGAGTAGTCATATCCGATGCGCTGAACATGCATGCCGTATCAAAAAACTATCCTACACCAGGGCAATTAGAATGGCTGGCATTTAATGCCGGAAATGACGTTTTGTGTTTTGCGGAGCATATAAAAGAAGGTATCGACATGATACTAAAAAACGCATCAATTGCCCAAATTAACAAAAGTCTTGAACGAATTTGGAAGCTTAAAACAAAGGCTTTTCAAAATACAGACCCAAATATTGAGCTCACCAACCCTAGTTCCTTAAACCGAAAGATTGCAGAGCGATCGCTCACGTTACAGGTTGGTACTACAAAGGCAATTGAAAAATTCAGACAAACAAATCACTGCACTATTACAATAAAACGCTATAGTGCTGATCAATCCGAAAAAGAAATATTAGCATCCTTGAAAGAAATGCAGAATGATGTTGCAGATGAGACAGATGCGTTGATACTACTGACCCCACCACAAATAAAACCCACGAACAATTTTGGATTCCTGAAGGAAGAAATTGAGTTCATAAATCATCTTATAAAAAGAAAAAACGTAGTGCTGTATCATTTTGGCAATCCCTATGCCCTTAAATTTTTTGATATAGACAAGACAACAGCTACGGTAATTGTCTATCAAAATTTTAAGGAATTTCAAGACGTGGCCACCGCTCATTTTTTGGGAACAATTGAAGCTCATGGAAGACTTCCGGTGGCATTAAATTAATTAGATCATTTAAATATCATTCAAATGAAGGTTTATAAAATTCTTGGTCTTATGTCCGGCACATCTTTAGATGGACTGGACTTGGCATACTGTCACATTTGGGAAAACAAAGGGTCTTGGAAATTTGAAATTAAGGCCTCCAAAAGTATATCGTATTCCAAGGAAATGTTAGTTGAACTTAAAGATGCTATTGGTTTATCCGCCGAAAAACTGATTGAACTTCATAATACATATGGAACTTGGCTTGGGGAACAATCCTTACAATTTATTAAAGATCATCATTTAGAAGTTGAGTATATAGCCAGTCATGGCCATACCACGCACCACCGTCCGGAGATGGGACTTACTTTCCAAATTGGATCAGGTCAACATTTGGCCAATGTCAGCGGAATTAAGGTCATTGCGGATTTTAGGACCAATGACATGGCCCTTGGCGGTCAGGGAGCTCCTTTAGTCCCCATTGGCGACCGACTTTTCTTTGACGAGTATGACTTCTGTCTAAATCTTGGGGGCATTAGCAATATATCCTTTGAGGTAAAGAACAAACGTATTGCCTATGATATAGGTTTGGCAAATATGATATTGAACTATATCACCAGAAAAGTTGATTTGGAATATGATGAAGATGGAAGATTAGCAAGCAGCGGGGCCATAAATGAAACGATGTTAAAACGACTGAACGATTTACAGTACTACCTTTTGCCCCATCCAAAATCAATTGGTTATGAATGGTTTTTGGAAGAAGTCTTACCAATCGTTGAAGAAACGGAAGACACCATAGAAAATTTACTCCACACCAGCATTCACCATGTGTGCGATAAAATAGCACAACAGGTAAAATTGAACACAAAGAAAAAAACGCAACGATTATTGGTAACTGGTGGCGGTGCATTAAACTCTTTCCTTATAAGGATATTACAGCAAAAGCTAGGTCAGGGCACAGAAATCGTTATACCAGAAAAAATAATCATTGAATTCAAGGAAGCACTTGTATTTGCATTAATGGGGGTGTTAAGGGTAGAACAACAAACAAATGTTCTGTCTTCTGTTACAGGAGCCAAAAAAGATTCCTCTAGTGGAGTATTGTTCATACCAAATTGAACTTTTTTACCTAATTTACTGGATTGTAAATCAACTTAAAGATGTCAGAAAAACAAAAGAAAGCAACTGCTTACTGGAAAGAGAACGTAAAATATCTTTTCATTTTATTGACTATTTGGTTCCTGGTTTCGTTCGGTGCGGGAATTTTATTAAAAGATGCCTTGGATTCCATTACCATAGGTGGATTTAAACTAGGGTTTTGGTTTGCACAACAGGGTGCCATCTATGTGTTTGTTATCCTCATATTTGTATATGTAAGGCTCATGAACAAATTGGATAAAAAATACCAATACAACGACTAGACCATTCTCTAACCAACCAAAATTACCAACAATATGAGTGTTCAAACCTGGACGTATATTTTAGTAGGGCTTACCTTTGCCCTTTATATCGGCATAGCTATTTGGTCAAGGGCCGGTTCAACAAAAGATTTTTATGTAGCCGGTGGGGGCGTATCTCCCCTTGCCAATGGCATGGCTACCGCAGCGGATTGGATGTCAGCTGCATCATTTATTTCAATGGCCGGAATAATTTCATTTGCAGGCTATGACGGTTCCGTTTACCTAATGGGCTGGACCGGCGGGTATGTACTGTTGGCACTTTTATTGGCTCCCTACCTTCGTAAATTTGGAAAGTTTACGGTGCCTGATTTCATAGGCGACCGCTATTATTCAAAAACAGCTCGCATTGTGGCCGTCATCTGCGCACTTATCGTATCCTTCACGTATGTAGCTGGGCAAATGCGTGGTGTAGGTGTCGTTTTCTCCAGGTTTTTACAAGTAGATATCAATACAGGTGTAATTATAGGTATGGTGATTGTCCTATTTTATGCGGTTCTTGGCGGAATGAAAGGCATAACCTATACACAGGTTGCCCAGTATTGCGTATTGATATTTGCCTTTATGGTTCCAGCCATATTCATATCCATACAAATGACAGGCAACCCAATTCCACAATTGGGCATGGGGGCTACCCTCAACGATGGTTCCGGTACTTATTTACTGGAAAAGTTGGATGGTCTCTCCACTGAACTTGGTTTTAATGAATATACCAATGGGTCAAAATCTATCACCGATATATTTGCAATAACACTTGCCTTAATGGTCGGAACCGCAGGTTTGCCCCATGTTATCGTTCGTTTCTTCACCGTAAAAAAAGTAAAGGATGCACGTAAGTCTGCAGGGCTGGCGCTTTTGCTGATTGCCATACTATACACAACGGCACCAGCGGTAGCCGTTTTTGCAAAAACAAATTTAATTGATACGGTAAGTAACCAAGAATATTCCAGTATGCCCGTTTGGTTTAAAAACTGGGAGGAAACCGGCCTACTTTCTTTTGATGATAAAAATGAAGATGGAAAAATTCAATATGTAGCGGATAAAGTAAAAAATGAGCTTACGATCGACAATGACATTATGGTATTGGCAAATCCTGAAATTGCAAACTTACCTGCTTGGGTAATTGCCTTGGTAGCAGCAGGTGGTCTTGCCGCCGCACTTTCAACCGCCGCAGGTTTATTGTTGGTGATATCAGCTTCCGTTTCCCATGATTTGGTAAAAAAGGTATTTAACCCCAACATATCGGACAAGGCAGAATTATGGGTGGCAAGAGGTTCTGCAACTGTTGCAGTCGCAATAGCAGGTTACTTTGGCATTAATCCGCCTGGTTTTGTAGCTGCCGTAGTGGCTTTGGCATTTGGGCTGGCAGCGGCTTCATTTTTTCCGGCCATTGTACTAGGTATTTTTTATAAAAAAATGAATAAGGAAGGAGCTATTAGCGGTATGGTAGTAGGAATTCTACTTATGCTTTTTTATATGACTAAATTTAAATTCGGTTGGTTTGGTGGAGGAACACAAGACGACTGGTGGTTTGGTATTTCACCGGAAGGATTTGGTAGTATTGCCATGATCGCTAACTTTATAGTATCGATCATTGTTTTACAATTTACACCTGAGCCGCCGGAAGATGTTCAAGAAATTGTGGAGAATATTAGAATTCCAAGCGGAGCAGGAGAAGCAACCGGTCACTGATTTGAAAACAACTTTTATCAACAACCATAGGGATGTAAAATCCTTGAATAATATAATTAACGCATACAATGAGTAATTATCACATTAAGCATTTAGAGGAATATTTTCAGGTTTATAGAAAATCCATTCGAAACCCTGAAGCCTTTTGGGAGGAAATTGCAGAAGAGCATTTTGTTTGGCGCAAGCGCTGGGACAATGTGTTGAGCTGGGATTTTAAAAAACCGGAGATTAAATGGTTTGAAGGGGCAAAACTGAACATAACGGAAAATTGTTTGGACCGCCACCTACCCACAAGGGGAGATAAAACGGCCATAATTTTTGAACCTAACGACCCCAAGGAAGAAGCAACCCATATTACCTATAGACAATTACATGAACGGGTATGCCGCATGGCTAATGTACTTTTAGACCACGGTGTTAAAAAAGGAGATAGGGTTTGCATCTATTTACCCATGATTCCCGAACTGGCCGTAGCCTTATTGGCATGTGCTAGAATTGGCGCTATCCACTCTGTAGTATTTGCAGGTTTTTCCGCAAATGCGCTATCTACCAGAATTAATGACAGTGACTGTAAGATGGTACTCACCTCAGATGGATCCTTTAGGGGTTCCAAGTCTATTGACCTAAAAGGTATAGTTGACAAGGCCTTGGAAGACTGCCCAGGTGTAGAACATGTATTGGTAGCAAAACGTACAGGCACGGATATACATATGGAAAAAGGAAGGGATAAATGGTTACAGCCCTTGTTAGATGAAGCATATGCGGATTGCGTAGCGGAAATCATGGATGCAGAAGACCCACTGTTTATCTTATACACTTCTGGTTCAACCGGCACTCCAAAAGGTATGGTACATACTACCGCAGGATATATGGTCTATACGGCCTATACTTTTAAAAATGTTTTTCAATATCGAGAACATGATGTGTACTGGTGTACTGCGGATATTGGATGGATAACCGGACATTCTTATATAGTGTACGGACCATTGGCCAATGGTGCAACCACCTTAATGTTTGAAGGGGTTCCCTCCTACCCGGATTATGGTCGTTTTTGGGAAGTTGTAGAAAAGCATAAAGTCAATCAGTTCTATACAGCACCTACCGCTATTAGAGCATTGGCCAAAGAAAATCTGGATTATGTAGAAAAACATGACCTTTCTAGCCTAAAGGTTTTAGGATCTGTAGGCGAACCCATCAATGAAGAGGCATGGCATTGGTACAATAATAATGTGGGGAAGAAAAACAGTCCTATTGTTGATACCTGGTGGCAAACAGAAACCGGTGGTATTATGATTACCCCAATACCGTATGTTACACCAACGGCCCCAACGTATGCAACGCTGCCATTTATTGGTATTCAACCAGCTTTAATGGATGAAAATGCAAAAGAAATCAAAGGGAACCAAGTAGATGGCCGACTTTGTATTAAATTTCCATGGCCTTCAATTGCCCGTACTATTTGGGGCAATCATGACCGTTATAGAGACACCTATTTTAGCGCTTATGAAGACATGTATTTTACGGGTGATGGAGCCCTAAGGGATGCTGTAGGATATTATAGAATTACTGGTAGAGTCGATGATGTTATCATTGTATCCGGTCATAACCTTGGAACAGCACCAATAGAGGATTCCATTAACGAGCACCCTGCCGTAGCAGAGTCCGCAATTGTAGGTTTTCCACATGATGTCAAGGGTAACGCCCTATATGGTTATGTTATTCTAAAAGAGACGGGAGAAAGTAGGGATAGGGACAACCTTAGAAAAGAAATCAATCAACAGATTACAGAACAGATAGGGCCAATTGCAAAATTGGATAAAATCCAGTTTGTTTCTGGCTTGCCAAAAACGCGTAGTGGTAAAATTATGCGCCGCATTTTACGCAAGATTGCAAGTAACGACACCAGCAACCTTGGAGACACAAGTACACTTCTAAATCCAGAAGTTGTTCAAGAAATTATGGATAATGCCCTATAATTTCAAATCATAGAAAAAGTTTTAAGTGTAAATTTCGCCAGACATATTTAAAAAATGGGTCTGGCGAAATTTATTTTATACGGGAAATAGATATATCAATATCAGCATTCTCCCAGCTTTGAATTAATTGCCCTCAATTTCTTTTACCCTTTATACATAATTTAGATTTTGATAAGCCAGTTTTAATCCGTGTAAAGCCCTTCCGTTTTTATAAAGTCTAACTAAGTCTTCATTGTACATTCTTATTACATCTTGGTATATGCCAGCTTCTATATAAATAGCTCCTAGGTGATGCCTTACCCAAAAAAATCAATCTGGTGGTTCGGTATAATTCAGAGCATTTTCAAGTTGATATCGGGCTCCATGCCCGCGTTATAATTTGGACCTAGCACATGAACGGTCTATGCAAAATATTCTCTACCCTACCCATATTCTTACAAGCAATGATAATAAGAAACAGTTCTAAAAAATAAACGGTTGTGTTTTTTACAATTCTCAACATTAAGCTTTTTAAACAATGAAGTTGAAAATATATGTTCATCAATACCAACAACTTAACGTGCGAACAGTGTAGAATAACGTATAAATTACAATTCGTTAAATCTCCGGACAGCCAGATGCTACTAGAAAATATTAGTTGTAATTATTTGGAAAACGCATGGTTGTTGGCAAATAATGGCCTTGTCTTAAAGGTCATGAACAACACTACGGAAAGTAGTCCGCAAATACCTAAGCCTGCAAACAAGGCCCAAACGGAATCTTTTATAAAACTACCTACAAAGATAGAAATAGGAATGGACAAAATAGTGGATACAAAACCGGTTATTGCCGCTCCTATACCTGCTATATGGCCTATTGGTTCCATGGCAATGGAGCGCATATTGCCCCAAATAAAACCAAGACACAAAAACAAGAGCGATAGAAAAACCAAAAGTATGGTAATATTAGGGTCATGGGAATTAACGAACAAAATGCTATAGGTCAACGCTATTGTCGTAAATGCTACCAAAGCCATAAACGAAAGGTTGCGCATGCCAAAACGTAGTACCAAAGTGCCGTTCATTAATGTGGAAAGTCCTACGGACAATGCCAGGCCGGCAAACACGTAAGGAAAAGTATCCGTTAGACCATAAAGGTCTTCAAATACATGTTGGGCAGAACTTAAATACACCAAAAAAGACCCTGTTATAAGTCCGGAAATAATTGTACAGGAAACAGTTTCCTTATACTTGAATATTTCCTTGGTCCCTTTGATGAACACTTTAAAGGAAAATGGAACTTTGTAAGCCGGACTCAATGTTTCTTGTTGTCTCTTAAAAAACCAAATGCCTACGATTAGGGCAAAGAACAATTGCATATAAAAAATGCCCTGCCAACCTGTATACCCCATTACCGCTTTTCCAATGGCCGGTGCCACAACAGGCACCAAAATAAAAAATGCGGTTACAAAGGACATGATCTTGGCCATATAGTCTCCACGATAAGTATCCCTAATAATGGATATACTTATCGTCCTGGGCGCAGAAAGTCCAACACCCTGTAAAATTCTGCCTACCAGCATAATTTCAAGGTTTGGTGCCACCAAACAAATGATACTGGCAATAAAAAAGATGATAAATCCAAAATAGACAATTGGTTTTCTCCCTAAACTATCTGACAAAGGTCCAAAAAACAACTGCCCTACACCCAGTCCAAGAAAAATCATGGTGACCAACAGTTGATTTTGCGTAGGGTCCAAACTGTTTATTGCGATACCAATATCTGCCATTGCCGGTAAAATTGCATCTATGGTAAGTGCCACAATGGACATTAACGAAGCCATTAATGCTACAAATTCAAAATTTGGTTTTGTATGTTCTTGTTGCATCATGCAAAAATAAGGCTTACCATCTCAAGGGGTGTTAATAAAAGTTGAATTTTAAGTTTTATGCATTTTTGATATTCAAATATGTATTTTTGCATCAAAGCAATTGGTATGTTGATTATTGGGATAGCCGGAGGGACCGGGTGTGGAAAAACAACGGTAGTAAATCAAATTATAAATGAATTACCTAATGAGGAAGTGGGTGTAATTTCCCAAGATTCCTATTACAATGATCTCTCACATCTATCACTTGAAGAAAGAAGAAAAACCAACTTTGACCACCCAAATTCTATTGACTTTGCACTTTTGGAAGAGCATTTAAATGCATTGCGAAACGGCAAATCCATTGAACAGCCCGTGTATTCATTTTTAGAGTGCAATAGAACGGCCAAAACAATCCTTACCCACCCTACCAAGGTAATTATCGTAGAAGGTATTTTGATCATGACGAATCCTGCCATCAGAAAGATGTTCGACATTAAGATTTTTGTACATGCAGATACGGATGAGCGACTAATTCGCAGATTAAAAAGAGATGTAAACGAACGAGGTTGGAATTTAGATGAGACCCTAGAGAAGTATCAGGCCATAATAAAACCTATGCACGAGCAATTTATTGAGCCAACCAAGGAATATGCGGATATTATAATACCAAATAATAAATACAATACGGTTGCCGTTGAAATCGTAAAGAGTATAATCAACGAAAAATTAATGCAGTCCTAATGTCGTTCAAAGATCTAAAACAAAAGAAGTGGTTTAAGGTAGTGACCAATATGTATGTATTGGTACTTTCCGCTTTTGTTATTTGGATGCTTTTTTTTGACACCAACTCCTTAATGATTCATTTAGAGTTGAGGAAAGAAATCAAGAAATTGGAAAAAACCCAGGATTTTTTGAAAAAGGAAATTGCAAAGGATAAAAAGATTATAGAAAAACTCTCAAGTGAAGGGGAATTGGAAAAATTTGCCAGAGAAGAGTACTACCTTAAAAAAAAGAATGAGGAAATCTATCTAATTGAATATGAGGATAGCCTAAAACTAAAGGAAAAGGAGTAGACAATTGCATGCTTAATAAGTTGTTGAAAGAAATTTAAAGGCCGTATACTACAAAACATAAGCCTTTCATTTTAAATAAATTAACGCTTTTTTAATGAATTCAATTTCATTATTCACTTAGTGTTAACAAAATCCTTTCATAAGCCCCGTAAATAATTGTATTTTTACGGCCTAACTTACTTTAAATATGGGCAAGATTATTGCTATAGCCAATCAGAAAGGTGGGGTAGGTAAAACTACCACTACAGTGAACTTAGCCGCCTCGCTAGGTGTATTGGAAAAAAAAGTGTTGTTGATCGATGCTGACCCACAAGCCAATGCCACATCTGGCCTTGGAATAGATGTAGATGGAGTGGAATTGGGCTCTTACCAATTATTGGAACATACTAAGAGTGCAAAGGAGACGATTATACCAACCACTTCCCCAAATGTAGACCTTATCCCGGCACATATAGATTTGGTGGCCATTGAAATAGAACTAGTGGATAAGGATGAGCGGGAATATATGATGAAAAAGGCCATTTTGGACCTTAAGAACGATTATGACTTTATCCTTATAGACTGTGCCCCTTCCTTGGGTCTTTTGACCTTGAATGCACTTACTGCAGCAGATTCGGTAATAATTCCTATACAATGTGAATATTTTGCCCTTGAAGGATTGGGAAAACTTTTGAATACCATAAAAAGCGTTCAACGATTGCATAATGCGGAATTGGATATTGAAGGAATGTTATTGACCATGTATGATTCTAGGTTACGATTGTCCAACCAAGTGGTAGATGAAGTAAGAAAACATTTTGGCGATATGGTATTCGATACGGTTATACAGCGTAATGTACGATTGAGCGAAGCACCAAGTTATGGGGAAAGTATTATTAAATATGATGCTTCTAGTAAGGGAGCGACCAACTATCTGAATTTGGCAGATGAGATAGTCAAAAAAAATAAGCAGACGGTTTAATATGGCAAAAGCGACAAAAAAACAAGCTTTAGGTAGAGGACTTTCGGCTCTATTAAAAGATCCGGAAAATGATATTAATACGGCAACCGATAAAAATGCAGATAAGGTAGTAGGCAATATTATTGAGCTGGATTTGGAGCATATAGAGGTAAATCCTTTTCAACCACGCTCCAACTTCAATGACGAATCCATTAAGGAATTGGCTACTTCTATAAAAGAATTGGGTGTTATTCAACCCATAACGGTTCGCAAACTAGGTTTTAACGAATACCAGTTGGTTTCTGGCGAAAGAAGGTTTCGTGCATCCAAACTGTTGGGACTGGAAACCATACCCGCTTACATTCGTATTGCAAATGACCAGGAGTCTTTGGAAATGGCATTGGTCGAAAATATTCAGCGCCAGGATTTAGACCCTATTGAAATAGCACTCTCATATCAGAGATTGATAGATGAGATTAACCTTACCCAAGAAAAATTAAGTGACCGTGTTGGTAAAAAAAGGTCTACCATAGCAAACTATTTAAGGTTGTTGAAATTGGACCCAATTATCCAGACAGGTATGCGCGATGGTTTTTTAAGCATGGGGCATGGCAGGGCCTTGGTCAATATTGACAAGAAACAGGATCAGTTGGCACTTTATGAAAAAATCATTACCAACAACCTATCTGTTAGGGATACTGAAAGTGCAGTTAAATCCTACCATACGGACGCTTCTGATAAATCTTCAAAAGAAGTAAAGAAAACGGGAAAAAAGGACCCCGCAGTTTTTGTACGTAAAGGAATCAAGGAACTTACCGATGCCCTTTCCGTGAAAGTGGACATCAAAGCTTCGGATAAGGCACAGGGAAAAATTACTATTCCTTTTAAATCACAAGAAGAATTTGACCGTATCAAAAAATTGATTACTGGTGCGTAGCAAGCTATCCCTTTTAACTTTTCTATTAATAGTATCAGGTTTTTGCTATGCGCAAGAAGAGGAACCAACCGTACCTACAGTGGTAACGGATAGCGTACCAGAAATACGTGAGAATGAAGTTGTGGTAATCAATGATTCTGTTGCATTAAAAAAAACAGAACGGGAATTTAAGCCCTTAGCGCCAAGTAAAGCCGCTTTTTATTCCGCATTGGTTCCCGGACTAGGTCAAGTCTACAATAAAAAATATTGGAAAGTACCTCTAGTCTATGGTGCCATAGGTGGAAGTATATATGCTTACACTTGGAACAATGACAATTATCAAAGCTTTAGAACTGCATTTAAAAGAAGGTTGGCCGGTTTTACGGACGATGAATATTATGATATCAACAATGATAATTTACCGGGTGATCCACCAGATTTAGATCAAGATGATCTGGAATATCAACAGGAACGGTTTCAAAGTGACCGCGACCTGTGGTTGGTAGTTGCCATTGGCATGTATGCGTTGAATATTGTGGATGCCAATGTAGATGCACATTTAAAACAATTTAATATTGACGATGATTTAAGTATAGATTTTGAACCTTACTTTGACTTAAATCAGGTGACCAACAGCCCAAATTACGGTATGGCCCTAATTATAAAATTTTAAGAATGAGAATCGCACTTTTTGGATATGGGAAAATGGGCAAGATGATAGAGCAGATAGCTTTATCTCGTGGTCATGAAATTGCGGCAAGAATTGATGAAAATACAGGTCAAATTGATTTTGGCGCCATGGATGTGGCAATAGATTTTAGCATGCCCAATGCCGCCTATAACAATATTAGCACCTGTTTGAACAATAATATCCCAGTCATATCCGGTACTACAGGATGGTTGGATCGCTATGATGATGCGGTGTCACTTTGCAATAAGAACAATGGTGCATTCATTTATGCATCTAACTTTAGTTTAGGGGTGAACATTTTTTTTGAACTGAATAACTATTTGGCAAAAATGATGCAAAACCTCCCCGAGTATAAAGTTTCCATTGAGGAAATCCATCACACTCAAAAATTAGATGCCCCAAGTGGTACAGCCATAACTTTGGCAGAAGGTATTATTGAAAATTCTGACTATGGGCAATGGAAGTTAGACGAGGATACCCAGGGTACAATACCGATAACGGCAAAAAGAATTGGCCAAACACCGGGTACACATACTATAGATTATACTAATAACATAGATAGCATTGAGATAAAGCATACTGCCCATAATAGGGAAGGATTTGCGCTTGGTGCAGTAACCGCTGCAGAATGGATTGTTGGCAAAAAAGGTGTATTTTCCATGCGCGATGTGTTAAACCTTGGTTAAAAAACGTAACAATAGATAGTTGTAAAGACTGATGGATCATTGATGCCTTACACTGTGGTTAGCAGTGGGTCTTGATTATAAAAACAAAACATATGAATGCAACCCAGTGGATAATTTTTATTTTAATTGTTCAAGTCATACATTTTTTAGGCACTTGGAAACTTTACGTCAAAGCAGGAAGAAAAGCTTGGGAGGCAGCAGTTCCCGTATATAATGCAATAGTGTTGATGCAAATTATCAAAAGACCTAAGTGGTGGGTTATTTTGCTTTTCATACCTATTATCAATCTATTGATGTTCCCGGTAATTTGGGTGGAGACCATTAGAAGTTTTGGAAGAAACAGTACGTTGGAGACATGGATAGTAATAGGTACCCTTGGTTTCTATATTTATTACGTAAACTATTCCTTGGAAGTATCCTATATTCAAGATCGCAGCTTACAACCTAAGACAGCAACGGGAGAATGGATAAGTTCCATACTATTTGCTATTGTGGCCGCTACATTGGTTCACACTTATTTTATACAGCCCTACGTAATACCTACGGGCTCGTTGGAGCGTACATTGCGCATTGGTGATTTCCTTTTTGTAAGTAAGTTTCATTATGGGGCAAGAACACCAATGACAACGGTTGCAGCACCTATGGTGCATGACACCTTGCCCATATTGGGAACACCTTCATATTTAAAAAAACCACAACTACCCTATTTTAGGCTGCCCGGTTTTACCAAGGTAGACCGTAATGATATTGTAGTATTCAGTTGGCCAGCAGATACGGTCCGTGTATTCTTTAAAAAAGAAAAAGGGGTAAAAAAACCAATTGATAAAAAATCAAATTATGTAAAACGGTGTGTAGGACTCCCAGGGGATTCATTGGAAGTACGTAATGGCTATGTATTTATAGATGGCAAACAATTGGAATTACCTGGAAGTGCCAAACCACAGTTTGATTATACCATTTATAGTGCTAAAGGAGTTTCTTCCAGATTACTGTTGCAAAAAGGTATAACCAGTTTTACCCGTAAGTACATTTCAGGACCCATAAATCAAGAGCAGGTCAACGGGTTACAAGGTTATGTGGTAGGCTTTAATCAATCCGCCAATGGGCAAATAGAATTATATACCGGTAGTTCAGGGATACCGGCCAATGTAATTTCCAATTATAGACTATCCTTGAAAGAAGTAACGGATCGGGAACGAACCATACCCTTGACCGCTGATATGGTAAGGGCACTTAAGTCAGATTCTAGCATAGATTCTGTGGTTCAAAATGTCCAGCCAAAAGGTAAAAGAGGAACCAATTTATTTCCACAGAGTACGGACTATCCTTGGAACTATAGTCAAATGGGACCAATTTATATTCCTAAAAAAGGGGCTACCGTAGATTTAAATTTAAAAGTATTACCGCTCTATAAAAAAATAATAAGGGAGTATGAAGGCAACGAAATATCCGTTGCAGGAAATCAGATTAGTATTAACGGCACACCAACGGACACCTATACCTTTCAGCAAGATTATTATTGGATGATGGGTGATAATAGGGACCATTCAGAAGACAGTAGGGCTTGGGGCTATGTACCTGAAAACCATATTGTAGGCACCCCTATCTTCATTTGGATGAGCTTTGATAATTTTGTCGATGCAAATGGAAACCCGAATAAAATATGGAAATGGAAACCTAGATGGGACCGCATATTCACCACCGTTAACGGTGAAGGACAACCACAATCCTATTTCAAATATTTCTTGATTCTTTTAGGTGTTTATTTTGTTGGAAATTGGTTCTGGAAACGAAAAAAATCAAAATAGGTATAAATAAGTAGTTTAGGCGATTGTAACGTAACTACCTGATCATTATAAATATACTTTGACGTAATTAAAAATATATAATGAAGATGAAACTAATTCATCCTACATATTTTCCAAATATCCATACATTTAGTTTTATCGCAAATGAAAGTATCTGCTGGGAACTAGAGGATAATTACCAAAAGCAGACTTTTAGGAACAGGACATATATTTCTACGGATCGCGGAAAACATATTTTAAGCATACCAATTGTTCATGTAGGGAAAGAATTTGGAAGACAACGCTATAAGTCAGTGGCATTGGACCACACCTATCCTTGGCAACGCCAACATTGGAGAACATTGGAAACAGCTTATAGAACCTCTCCTTTTTTTGAATTCTATGAAGATGAGATAAGACCGCTATACACCCAGCCTTTTGATTTGTTGATGGATTTTAACTTAAAGACCATTGAAGTAATATTAGATTGCCTTCAATTACAAATGCCCTCAGAAACAACCAGCTCTTACGAAGACAAACCTGCTTTATACAAGGACTACAGGTTTTTGGTAAATGCCAAATTAGACCATGATCTACATTTTGAACCTTACACCCAGGTTTTTGGCGATCGGCATGGGTTTATCCCTAATTTAAGCATATTGGACCTCTTATTTAACTTGGGTCCAAATGCACTGAGTTATTTGAAGCAAGGTATTTTGCCTAAAACACATGGTTAGATTTATTGCCCACTACGGCATACATTTTATAGTACCCTTAGTTATCGCCTTTTATTTTTATAAGGAAAATAGATTACTGGCTACGCTTATTCTTTTATCAGGAATACTTATTGATCTTGATCACGTTTTGGCCACCCCAATGTTTCAGACAAATAGATGCAGTATAGACTTTCATCCGTTGCACAGTTATTTAGCCATTGCTATTTATATATTGTTATTTACGTTTAAAAAAACTAGAATTTACGGTTTGGCGCTTCTACTGCATATTCTGGCAGATACGGTAGATTGCCTTTTTATTCGTTCCCAATTTTAATCGTAGCCATAATAGGCTCATGATCAGAGAGATTTATTTCATAATTATGATGAGACAGTACTTCATAGACGGGGTCTACCAGAATAAAATCTATCCTAAAAGGAAATTTCCAAAAATTAATGGTTTTGCCATATCCATTTCCCTTTTTCAAAAAAGTATCGTTTAAACTACCCTTTATGGTAAAATACGAATTGGAAAATTGCGTATTGTTGAAATCTCCGCAGACAATTATAGGATATGGACTTTTATTGATAAGGCTGCGCACAATAGTAGATTGCTGTTGTTGCTTGGAGAATGAGTTTCGTAGTCTTACGAACAATTTATCCGATCGTTCCCTCTTAATACTGGAAGGTCTTATGTTTAAGGATTCTAAATGTAAATTATAGACCCTAATAGTATCTTTTTGAACTATAACATCTGCATAAACCGCACTGTTAGATGACTCGGGAAACTCTATTATTTCCTTATTGATGATCTTGTGTTTTGAATAAATTGCCTGAATTACCTTATCCTCGTCAACATCAAAATTAAAATCAACATATTTATACGGGTATTCTTCAAAAAAGTGCGAGCGTATTTTTCTATAATCGAACTCTTGAAAACAAACAATATCCGGATTCTCTCGTTGTATAAATTTTACTATGGTATCTCCAGCCGTACTCTTCCACTCATCTTCCTTTCCCCTAAACCCTAAACTATTAAAACTCATAATGGATAGGGTATTAGAAGTATCTTCCACTTCTTCAATGCTATTGAATACTACAAACGTATCCAAAGCAAAATATCCATAAATTAGGACCGAGAGCGATAATAGCATTCTAATATTGAACTTAAAAAGCCAATAAAGAAAAAACAGCATATTCACGAACACCAAAACCGGTACGGCCAAACTTACAAAAGCCAAACTTGCTGATGCTGTATATGGTACAATACATGCCAGCAATAGAATGAGGAAAAAAATCATGTTTAAAGCAAACATGATCTTAGCGAAAAATGAAGATATTCGCATATACTAATTTTCTTTGCCCGCTTTAAATAAAAAATCCTTTTCTGCTTTGGAAAGGCTCTCATAACCGGACTTACTGATTTTATCCAAAATGGCATCTATTTTTTTCTGATGCGTTTTTTTGTCATAATCCTGAGAAGACCCAAAGTTAGCAGTTCTCTTCTTGTTTTTATAAACCGTTTTCATAGGGGCTTTTTTACCTGTGGTCTTGAACACGTTGACCACATTGTCCATTAATTTTGAAAAACCGGAACCTATATCCGTACCTTTCAATAACTGACTGGCATAAAAATATCCTAGAAATGCACCTCCCAAATGTGCTAAATGTCCACCGGAATTACTTATGGGCAACTGAATCAGGTCCAAGAGAACCACCCCGGCACCTACCATCCAAAGCTTTACGTTAAAAAAAATGAGTCTAACTTCTTGATTTGGCAAATAGGTACAAATAAAAATAAGAACCGCACTGGCCCCCGCAGAAGCCCCTATCAAATAGGCATTGGTATTAAAAAAAGCAGGAAATATATTGTAGCCCAGTACAAAAGTAAGCCCTCCTAGAATGACCCCCAAAAGGTATACCGTTAAAAAACGCTTGGCATCAAAAAGGTTAAGGAATATTCTACCAACAAAATATATGAGCAACATGTTCCAGAACAGATGACCAATGCCTCCATGAAAAAAAGAATAGGTAATGATGGACCATGGCTGATAAACAATATCCATCAAGTTATTGGGTAGCTCAAACCATTGTACAATGCTATTTTTAGAAATCCCCAATAAAAAAGGTACAAGTCCGTTGACGACAAAGACCAGTACATTTATGGCAATAAGCTTTTCAGCTACGTTTAATCTACTCCATTGATATCTTATATCCGGTTGTGCCATAATTTAATTCCACCTATTGTTATTAAATTGATTTTTTTTCCAGTACCACATCATTAGGAAGCCGAACAATGCACCACCTACGTGGGCAAAATGTGCAATACCTTGACCAAACAAACTATAGCCCGTTACCCCAGAAAATAAATCTAAAGCTATTAAAACCGGAATAAAATACTTGGCCTTAATTGGTACTGGCAAAAACAATAAAAATAGTTCACTGTTAGGGTAAGACATACCAAAGGCCACCAAAACTCCGTAGATGGCCCCAGAAGCTCCCACTACTGGAGTATTAAAGGCTCCCAAAAAGTTATCTATGGTAGATTTACCTGCAATCTCATACCATTGCGTACTATACTGCCCACTATTGATAATTTCCAGAATATTACTTTCAGTCAACCCTGCACTCAAAAGGGCGTTCATACCCGCATTGTAATAATAATAATTGACACCTATATGAATCAAGGCCGCCCCAAGTCCTGCTGAGATATAAAAGAACAAAAACTTGTTTCTACCCCACATACGCTCCAAAGGTGAACCAAATGCATACAATGCATACATGTTGAATAAAATATGCATAAACCCACCATGCATAAACATGTGGGTAACAATTTGCCATAATTGAAAATGGTCGTTTTTAGGAAAATACAGCGAAAACCACTCGTACATTTGGTCTCCGTACATATTCGTTGCAATAAAAAACAGTACGTTTATTATTAGCAAATGTTTAATGGTCTCGGTCAATCTACCCATTTATATAAATTTTCGTTCTATATCGTTCTCTGTAATCATTATATATACTTTCTTATTAAACGGGCTCAAGGTAGATTCCTTACAGGCGAACAAGTCATTGACCAGTTTTTGCTGTGAAAATTCATCCAAGGTTTCTCCCGTTTTTACGGATAGCGTTTTGGCCAATGTTTTTGCCAACATATCACTTTGTGAAAAACTATCTCCTGGAACTTCCTGCTGAAAATCTGACATAAGCTGCTCCATGATCATCTGCACCTCGCTTTCTGCTACCAGTACAGGAACACCCTTGATTTCCACACCTTCATTGGACACCTCTCCAAATACAAAACCAACCGTACAAAGGTTATCCTTTATCTCATCTAATATTTCTATTTCACTTGGGGTAAATGACAAGGTCAAGGGAAACAACAACTGTTGGCTTACCGCTTCCTTTATGGTAATGTTCTTTAAAAAATTCTCATATAATACCCGCTGATGAGCCCTGCTTTGGTTAATGACCACCATACCGGATTTGATAGTGGTAATAATATACTTTTTCCGTAACTGAAACGTGTGGGTTACATGGTCCGCCGCTTCATTATCAGATTCAAAAATACTACTGTTCACGACTTCAGATTCAAATTCCAAAGTACTATTATTACTGCTAGGATGATCTACGGCGACCTCTAGACCGGCATACATGTTTTCCCAACCCTTGGCACTTGTTTTAGTGTAATTTCCAGAAGTACCGCCTTTAGATTTTTTGACCTCTTCAAAAGGATTGAACGAAGCATCTACGACAACTTGTGGAATACCAACTTTTTTACCTTTGTAGGCATATGGAGTTTCCAAATTCTGGTCCTGCTCAAAATCAAGTGCAGGTATAACGTTAAATTGGCCCAAACTATGTTTCACCGCAGATTTTAGCATGGCGTAAAGAGTGTGCTCATCGTCAAACTTCACTTCGGTTTTAGTAGGATGAATATTAATATCTATGGTACCGGGATCAACCTCTAAATTTAAAAAATAACCAGGATGCGTACCCGGTCGTATCAACCCTTCAAACGCACCTAAAATGGCATGGTGCAGATACGGACTTTTTATAAATCGATTATTGGCAAAAAAGAACTGTTCTCCCCTACTCTTTTTGGCAAATTCAGGTTTCTGAATATAACCCGATATTTTTACCACCTGTGTATCCTCTTCTACAGGCACTAACTTTTCGTCTGTTTTCCTGCCGAATATATGGACAATACGCTTTCTAAAATCATTGCCGGGCAATTGAAAAACATCACTGCCATTATTGTAAAAACTGAATGCAACTTGAGGATGCGCCAATGAAATTCTATGAAACTCGTCTGTAATATGCCTATACTCTACCTGATCGGATTTAAGGAAATTACGTCTGGCGGGAATATTGAAAAACAAGTTTTTAACCAACATGGAGGTACCCTTAGGGGCCACCACCACTTCTTGAGCTACGACCTTGGAACCCTCTATCTTAATTTTGGTGCCTATTTCATCATCTTCAGTCTTGGTAAGCATCTCTACATGTGCAATTGCCGCAATAGAAGCGAGCGCTTCTCCCCTAAAACCTTTGGTATGCAAATTAAATAAGTCCTCTGCCTTCTGGATTTTAGATGTGGCATGGCGTTCAAAACTCAACCTGGCATCGGTACCGCTCATACCTTTACCATTATCAACTACCTGAATCAAAGTCTTACCCCCATCCTTAATTATAAGTTTTATTTCAGTGGCGCCTGCATCTATGGCATTCTCCAACAATTCCTTGACTACGGATGATGGGCGCTGAACCACTTCTCCTGCAGCAATTTGGTTCGCTACATGGTCTGGTAATAATCTAATAATATCGGCCATTATTAAGAAAAGAAAATTGAGAGTTCAAAATCAATAATATAGAGAAAAATAAGTATGAGTACCGCCAAAATTACGGCCATTCTTATTTTAATGTTCCGATCACCCTTTCTTTTGGTATCTTCAAGAGCACTATTGATTTTATTTTTAAGTCCCCTAGAGGTATGTAAGGTACTTCTAAACTGATCGAACTTTGGTTCTATTTTGTAAGGGTTGGCTTTATCCTTGTTATCATAATACCTAGGATTATATTCAAACTGCCTGTTTTTTCGTAACCTCGTTATTTTACTCAACATCCCCATAATACCAAAGTTACTTAAAATAGAAAAATAGCACCCTAAAGGAATGCCAAAATTTGTTAACAGCTATATGGACTGTAGAACTAATCTATAATCAGTTAACAAATAAGTAAATAAACAGAAAGCGCTAGTTTCCTAGAACAGCCATTTTAATGGCGGCTATGGCAGCCTCAGTACCTTTATTGCCATGTTTTCCACCACTGCGATCAATGGATTGTTGTATGTTATTATCCGTAAGTACACAGAAAATAACGGGTACATCCATTAAAACATTCAGGTCCTTAATTCCTTGGGCGGTTGCATCACATACGAAATCAAAATGTTTGGTCTCACCCTGTATTACGCTACCTATGGCAATAACCGCGTCTACTTTTTGCGTTTGGATCATTTTTTTTGCACCAAAGGTAAGTTCAAAACTACCTGGAACATTCCACCGTAAAATATCCGTTTCCGTTACCCCACAATCTAACAATGCCTCCATGGCACCCGAAAAAAGTCCTTCCGTAATTTGGGAATTCCATTCAGAAACAACAATCCCAAACCGAAGTCCTTTCGCGTTTGGGATTGTTGCTTTATCGTAAACTGATAAATTTTTATTGATCGTAGCCATTATGCACCACTTTTAGCCATTCCTATAAATGCATCGATACTACCGGCATTTTCAGATTTTGGATACTCGTCCTTTATTCTTTGGAAAAAGCCCAAAGCTTTGTCCTTATCACCCATTTCAAGAGCGGTAACACCTGCCTTGTAAAGAAATTTAGGCGTAGTATAATCATTGGTACTGTGGGCCACTGCTGCCTCATAATATCCCAAGGCATCTTCCGGCTGATCTAATTGCATAAAGGCATCACCCAATCCGCCTTTGGCAAGTGCCCCCAATATGGCATCATCGGAACTGAAGTTTTCCAAATAATTGATTGCCTCTTGGTATTTGTTCATATTCAAGTAGGACATACCGGCACCATAGTTTGCCAAGTTTGCAGCTTGGGTACCACTATATTCCTCTATAATATCCTTAAAGCCGTACTTACCTTCTGCACCTTCCAAAGCCAATGTAAACAATGAATCTTTGGCAGTTGTACTTGTCAACGCCTGATCAAAGTATTGCTGGGGATAATACATTTCGTTAGCCGCACTGGTCTCCTTTGGTTTTACCACAAATTGACTATAGGCCAAATATCCCAAAACACTAATTGCAATAACCCCTATAGCACCCAATATATAATTTTGGTTTCTAGAAACCCACTCCTCTGACCTTGAAGCCCCTTCGTCCAAGGAACTAAATACTTCTGCGGTAGTACTTTCTTGCTCATCGAATTCTTGCTTTTCAGCCTTTGTTTCAGGTTTGTATCCTCTTTTCTTATATGTAGCCATCTCTAATTTTATTGGTCGCGCAAAAATAAAGTTTTTATTGAAATCCAATGGTGTATTTATTCGTTATTTTTGGATATTATAGGGTAGTTATCGCCTAATAAATCCCAAATTCAAGAATTTTAATGTTACTGAGACAATTATCATTAATCAATTATAAAAATTTCGAATCAAAAGAATTAGTGTTCGATGCTAAGATTAATTGTTTTGTGGGTGATAATGGGGTTGGCAAAACCAATATTCTGGATGCCATTTATCATTTATCCTTTGGTAAGAGTTATTTTAACCCTGTTTCCTCCCAAAATATAAAACATGGCACCGATTTTTTCGTCATTGACGGATTATTTGAGAAAGACGACCGTGAAGAAAAAATCGTTTGCAGCTTAAAGAAGAACAATAAAAAAATAATTAAACGTAATGGCAAAGCCTATGACCGTTTTTCCGACCATATTGGTTTTTTGCCTTTGGTCATAATTTCCCCGGCAGACCGTGACCTCATTGTTGAGGGAAGTGATACGCGCAGGAAATTTATGGACGGGGTCATATCACAATCTGACAAGGGATATCTTCAACACTTGATCAATTATAATAAGATATTGTCCCAGCGCAATGCACTCCTAAAGTATTTTGCGGCCAACAGAACCTTCAATAAGGACACATTAGCAGTATATAACGAGCAACTTGCCGCGTATGGTACCGCTATCTTTGAAAAGAGAACAGCGTTTATAGAAACTTTTATTCCCATCTTTCAGGAGCAGTATAGGGCAATTACCGGTGGCAACGAACATGTAAGGCTCACCTATAACAGTAAGCTTTTGGATAATGGACTAATTGATCTATTGGAAAAAAACCTGGATAAGGACAGAGCGCTACAATATACGAGCGTAGGTATACACAAGGACGACCTTAACTTTGAGATCAACGAATATCCTATTAAGAAATTTGGGAGCCAAGGACAACAAAAATCATATTTGATCGCCCTTAAATTTGCCCAATTTCATTTTATGAAATCGCAAAGTAATACTACCCCGATCTTAATTTTGGATGATATTTTCGATAAATTGGACGAGCATCGTGTTGCACATATTATATCTTTGGTTAACAATGAAAATTTTGGCCAGATCTTTATAAGCGACACCCATGCCGATCGAACGGAGGACGTGGTAAAAAAAATTCATCAGTCCTATAGAATCTTTAAATTATAAACATGCGTTATATAGCGTTACTAACATTGTTTCTAGCAACTTCCTGCAGCACCGCCGTGGATACCAAGGACCTTCCAAACTTAAATGGTTATTGGGAAATTAAGGAAGTACGCTTTACCGATGGCACAAAAAAGGAATATAAGGTTAACAGTATGGTAGATTATATTACGCTAGATAGCTTAAACGGTTTTCGTAAAAAAGTACAGCCAAAATTTGATGGTTCTTTTGTAACCTCCAATGATGCAGAGCCGTTCAAGATCCTTATACAGAACGATTCCATTTTTATGGAATACAATAATGACCTTACCCATTGGCGAGAAGCTTTACTTTCAATTAGCCAAGATTTTTTTTCCGTTAGGAACGAAGAAGGTATTATTTATCATTATCAAAGATTTGAACCAATAAACATTACACCATAATGTCAAAAAGACAAAACGATAACCTATCAATGAAAGAAGCCCTTTCCGCTTTTATCCAGAAAAACAAATTGGAAAAAGGAATGGATAAGGTGAATGCAAAGGATGCATGGGTGAGGTTAATGGGTAACGGGGTAAATAATTACACTACCGCTGTTGAACTCAGGAACGAAACACTTTATATATCGCTCTCCTCTTCCGTTCTGCGTGAAGAACTGAGTTTGGGAAAATCCAAAATCATTACCATGATGAACGAGGAATTGGGAAAAGAACTTATAAAAAAATTGATCTTACGGTAAAAGATTGTTTGACCTTAAACCATTATCAAATCTTATTAAAACAAAGAACCGGCCTAATAGGCCGGTTCTTTTGTTTATAACCTATTTAAGTACTTAGTAAATTTCCCTTCCTGAAAAGTGAAATGCACCTTCTATTGCTGCATTTTCATCACTATCAGAACCATGGACCGCATTTTCTGCAATATCCGTAGCGAACAGTTTACGAATGGTACCCTCTGCTGCCTCCGCAGGATTGGTTGCACCTATCAATGCCCTAAAATCTTCCACTGCATTTTCTTTCTCCAAAATGGCGGCAACAATTGGTCCTCTGGTCATAAATTCAACCAATTCACCAAAGAAAGGACGCTCTCTATGTATACCATAAAATTCTTGCGCATCCCTTAAGCTAAGTTGCGTATATTTCATGGCCACTATTTTAAATCCAGAAGCGGTAATCTTTTCCAATATAGCCCCTATATGTCCATTTTCAACGGCATCTGGCTTAATCATAGTAAATGTTCTATTCGTACTCATATCTTAATTTTTGCGCAAAAATACATTTTTCCCCATAACTGACAACTATTCAAAAGACTTGTTCCATTTTCTCGAGCACCACTCCACCGTCACCAACAATTTGAAAATCAATCTTTTTTGCTTTAAAATTGAAATTTAAAAGACCAAAACTTTCCGTAAAAATAACCTTACCTACCCTATAAGGGTTTGGTTCTCCTGTAAATCCTCTATAAGTATGGGTAAGACCACTACTTGTAAAATCTATAAGCGGATACTCCATTCCGTCAAGGCTTTTTCTTGAAAATTCAGATATGTGTCTATCACCGGATAATAGGACAACCCCTTTGGCCTTGGACTTAACGATAGTTTGCTCCAAACGGTCTACTTCATGGGGAAAGTTCCCCCAAGTTTCAAAACCATGCTCCCGTGAGAGAAATTGAATACTGCTTACGATAATATTAAAATCGGCTTTGGAATGGATCAGTTCATTTTCTAACCACACCCATTGCCCTTCTCCCAAAATAGTTCCAATACCATATTCATTAGGTTTAATACGTTTCTTCGTTTCATGGTCAGGGGTCAAAGGGGTTCTAAAGTATCGGGTATCCAAAATAATGATTTTAATGCTGCCCTGATCTATATTAAAATCCTTGGTACGGTAGACCCCTTTTTGGGTTCTTAACGGGCTTTGCATAGGAACACGCATAAAGTTCCAAAATTCTTGTTGACTTTCATCTTTAGAGGTATATTCTACGCCCCCATCGTTTAAACCGTAATCATGGTCGTCCCATGTGCCCAAAACCTCTGTGACATTGACCAGTTTGCTATAACCAGGTACGGCCTGTTGGGCATCATACATTGCACGCAATAAGGACATATCACCTGTATCCGCATAAATATTATCTCCACCCCAAATCCAAACATTAGGATTAGAATCAACTATATCGTCCCATAATAAATTAGGAAGTTCTGTCTTATTGCAGGAACCAAAGGCCAAAGTGAAATCTACCTCATGTGCGGAGTCTACCACCCCATGCTTAGGGGCAGAGCAAGATAGAATCAAGACCGCTATCAAATAACTGAGCGTTTTTTTCATGTCATAAATTTATGGACAAGTAAAATTAAACGATTCCATTTAAAGCCTATATTATTAAATTGTATCTTTGCCGCCATGAATTTAGAGCACCTAAACGCGCTTAAACAGTTACTTTCCACACCAAGGAAAATTGCGATTATACCCCATAAAAATCCGGATGGTGATGCCATAGGTTCAACCTTGGCGCTCTGGCATTATGCAATTAATAAAGGTCATAATGCCAGTATCGTTTCACCTAACGATGCTCCAAAATTTTTAAAATGGATGCCCGGAGCGGATAAAATCCTAAATTTTGAAAAACAGAATACCCAAGCCAAATCATGTATTGGAGCGGCAGACGTAATCTTCACATTGGATTTCAACCACTTGGGACGTGTTGGGCAAATGAGCGAACTATTGGAAGAATCATCCGCTACATTCGTAATGGTTGACCACCATCAAGAACCATCGGATTATGCAAAAATCATGTATTCCGATGTAACCATGAGCTCCACTTGTGAAATGGTATATCATCTTATAGGACTATTGGGCGACGTAAATCAAATTACTAAAGAAATGGCCAATTGCATCTATACCGGTATCATGACCGATACCGGGTCGTTTAAATTTGCTGCAACTACAAGTAATACGCATAGGGTGGTCGCAGATTTAATGGACAGAGGTGCAGAAGGTACAGAAATTCACCATCGTATTTACGACACCAATTCACCCAGTAGATTACATTTACTAGGATGTGCCTTAAAAAACATGGTCATTTTGGAAGAGTACCATACCGCTTATATCACCTTAAGCCAAGAAGAGTTGGATAAGTACAACTATCAAAAAGGAGACACCGAAGGTTTTGTAAACTATGGGTTAACCTTGGACGGCATTAATTTTGCCGTAATTTTTATTGAAAACAAGGAGGAAGGCATATTGAAAATATCTTTTAGGTCGGTAGGTGATTTTTCCGTGAACGATTTTGCAAGAAAACACTTTAATGGCGGCGGCCATACCAATGCCGCTGGAGGAAAGAGTGAAGATTCCATTGAAGATACTATCAAATATTTTACTTCGTTATTACCACAATACCAGAATCAATTACAGTCATGAGAGTAGTTTTTTTAGCATTACTTTTAATACTTGTATATAGCTGCAATGGGCCCGAGCCAAGAAAACCTGTACAGACAAAAAGCGGCAGTTTTTTTAAGGCTTCAATAGAAAGAAGCAGAAAATTATTGGAACAAGAAGAAAAAAAGATCCAGCAACTTATTAAAGCGGATTCATTAAAACATTATACCCATAGTTCATCTGGATCTTGGTATACTTACTTGGCCGTTAACGACACCACGGACTATACCCCACAAACAGATGATATCGTAGTCTTCAATTATGATGTATTAACCTTGGACAATGACACTATTTATTCTAAAAAAGATATCGGTGTAGTTACCTACAAAGTAGATAAACAGGAACTTTTTCAAGGCCTTAGGGATGCCGTCAAGCTATTAAAGGAAAATGAGCGTGCCACATTTCTTTTTCCATCATCCTTGGCATTTGGTTATCATGGTGACGAAAACAAGATTGGCAGCAATGTTCCCATAAAATCTACAATTACAATTTTACAAATAGAAAAACAACAGGAAAATTAAAATGAATATTATGATTAAGAACATGTATATTATTGCAGTTGTTGGGCTAGTTATGGCCAGCTGCAATACTAGTAAAAGAGCAGATTTGGGCGATGGTCTTTTTGCTGATATAAAAACCAATAAAGGAGATATCATTGTTAGGTTAGAGCAGGAAAAAACACCTATAACGGTAGCCAATTTTGTTTCCCTTGCAGAAGGTAAAAATCCGTTTGTCAGCGAGCAGTACAAAAACAAAAAATTCTATGACAGTTTAACATTCCATAGAGTAATGAAAGATTTTATGATCCAGGGAGGGGACCCATTAGGAAACGGGCAAGGCAATCCTGGATACCGTTTTATTGATGAGTTCAATGACTCACTGGTTCATGATAAAAAAGGAATACTGTCCATGGCCAATTCTGGCCCTTCTACCAATGGCAGTCAATTTTTTATAACCCATAAGGCAACGCCTTGGCTGAACAATAAGCATTCCGTTTTTGGCGAAGTGGTGGAAGGGTTGAACATTGTTGACTCTATTGCCAATGTTCCTGTAGGAGCAGGAAACAAACCCATAGAACCCGTAACAATGAATACTATAGAGATTATCAGAAATGGTAAGGAAGCACGTAAATTCGATGCCGTAGAGGTCATGACCAACTATTTTGACAACGAAGAGGAAAGACTAGCGGCCATAGAAAAGGAAAAAGCTGAAAAATTGGCGGAAGTACAAAAAATAAAAGCTGAATTTGCCTCTCAAATAGAAGCACAAAAAGCAAAAGCAACGGCATTGGCATCTGGTCTAAAGGTTTTGACATTGAACGAAGGTTCTGGAGATAAACCAAAAGTTGGCCAAAAAGTAAATGTAATGTATGCAGGTTACTTAATGGACGGTAGCTTGTTTGATAGTAATTATGTAGAAATTGCCAAAAAATACGGCACCTTTGATTGGAACAGGGAACAAGCTGGTGGTTACATGCCAATTCCTATGGATTATTCACCGGAATCCCGTTTGATTGCTGGTTTTAGGGAAGGTTTATTGACCATGAACGTAGGTGATAAAGTACGTTTGTTCATACCTTCACATTTGGGCTACGGAGCTCAAGGTGGTGGTCCCATCCCTGCAAATGCAGATTTGGTGTTCGATGTTGAGATTACAGGAGTAGTAGAATAAAAATTTACAAAGACCAATATAATCGGTAACTTTATACAGATATGTATAGAGCAATTCATTTACCGATTGTATTGGTTCTTTTTTTAAGCATCAATTTATCATGCGCCTCTAAAAATGAAATTGGAGCCGCGCCAAATTCCAACCAAGAACAATCCACCTCCACACCTACCGGCACCAATGAGGTGAACGAAAAAGAGTCTTTTGTATCCCTTCATGGACAATTGCGCGTAGAAGGTAATAAAATAGTGGATGAGTATGGAAATGCCGTACAATTAAGAGGCATGTCTTTTTTCTGGAGTCAATGGATGGGCAAATACTATACTCCCGAAACGGTTTCATGGCTAAAGGAAGATTGGCAATGTACCGTGGTAAGGGCTGCAATGGGCATTGAAGATTCTGAAGGCTATATAACCAATCCACAAGCCGAAAAAGACAAAATTTTTACCGTTATAGATGCAGCAATAGCCAATGGAATCTATGTTATTGTAGATTGGCATAGTCATCATGCAGAGGATTATGAAGATGAGGCCAAACTATTTTTTACCGAAATAGCACAAAAATATGGAGCCCGCCCAAATATAATTTATGAACTGTACAATGAACCCTTGGACGTTTCTTGGATTAATGTTCTTAAGCCATATCATGAAGCGGTCATAACGGAAATAAGAAAATATGATCCGGATAATATTGTTATCTGCGGTACCAGAAATTGGTCACAACAGGTAAATGAAGTCATAGGCAATGAAATTGAAGATGATAATGTAGCCTACACATTGCACTACTATGCCTCATCGCATAAACAGGACTTACGTGATATAGCCCAAAGCGCGCTGGACAATGATATTGCCTTATTTGTTACGGAGTTCGGCACTACGGATTATTCGGGTGATGGATTGATTGATGTACAAGAAACCAATACCTGGTGGAAGTTTTTGGATGACAATGCCATTTCCTGGTGCAATTGGTCCATAGCGGATAAAAACGAAAATTCTGCAGCATTACAGCCAAATGCAAGTACCAGTGGTCAATGGCCAGATAGTGCAATTACCCAAAGTGGCCGGTTAGTACGTGAAGAATTAAGAAATAAAAATCCTAAGTTTCAATAACCCTTTAAAAGGTTTTCTTTTGGTTTATCTATGATCTATGGGGTACGCCGTAAGATTTCCTGTAAAAATTTCCAAAACTTCTGAACCGAACCAATATGAACACGTTCATCTGGGGAATGCGCCCCTAAAATGGTAGGCCCAAAACTAATCATATCAATCTCTGGGTAATTCTGTCCTAAAATACCACATTCCAAACCTGCATGGCAGGCTACCACCCTAGGCTCATGCTGAAATAAATTGGTATATGTCTCTTTTGCTATAGCCAATATGCGTGAATTTGGATTAGGGTTCCAACCAGGGTAGGAACCACTGTAAGCTACTTCAAAACCAGCCAATTCAAAAACCGAACGCAAGGAATTTGCCAAATCCAATTTAGCGGAATCCACAGATGAACGCGTTAAACAGCCCACCAAGATTTCACCATCCTTGACCATTACCTTGGCTATGTTATTGGAAGTTTCCACCAATCCTTCTATTGTGGCACTCATAGCATAAACTCCATTGGTTGCTCCATATAATGCTTTTATCAATTTTCCCTGCGCACCAAGGCCCATGACCATTTTGGCCGGCTTAACTTCTGCAAGGGATATTTCCAATTCAGGTTCCTGGGCAAGTAACTCGTTTTTGATTGCTTTTGAAATTTCATTGAATTTTGCAGTAAAGTCGCCAACAGACTTTTTACCAATATTTAAAATACACGTACTTTCCCTTGGTATTGCATTACGTAAACTTCCTCCTTCTAAATATGCAATACGCATATTATAAGGTAAACCTACGTACAATAGGCGGTTCATAATTTTATTGGCATTGCCCAACCCCTTTACTATATCCATTCCACTATGTCCACCCTTAAGGCCTTTAACAGAAATTTGATAGCCAATATCACCGTGCACACTAGATTTTTGATTGTAGTTTCTGGTGGCCGTAACATCTATACCTCCGGCACAACCAATATCTATCTCATCATCTTCTTCCGTATCAAGGTTTAAAAGAATTTCACCTTTTAGGACACCACCTTTTAATCCAAAAGCTCCGGTCATTCCCGTTTCCTCATCTATGGTAAATAAGGCTTCCAAAGCCGGATGTTCAATAGTATTGCTCTCCAGTAAGGCCATTATAGCGGCAACGCCCATTCCATTATCCGCTCCTAGTGTGGTTCCCTTGGCTTTTACCCATTCTTGGTCAATGAACATTTCTATACCTTGGGTTTCAAAATTAAATTGGGTATCGGTATTTTTCTGATGCACCATATCCAAATGGCTTTGTAGGGTAACCATTTTCCTATTCTCAAATCCCAAAGTAGCGGGTTTTCTAATAATCACGTTACCAATTTCATCTGAGAAGGTTTCCAGCCCCAATTGTTTGCCAAAATCTATCATAAAGGCAATGACCTGTTCCTCTTTTTTGGAAGCTCTGGGCACCGCATTCAGATTTGCAAAATTTCTCCAGACGGATTTTGGTTCCAATTGATCAATATTCATATTATTTGTTCATAGTTAGTGATGGCAAAAATACTGATAGAAAAAGGATTTCGCTATTTTTGAATCAATGAAGATATCGTTTAAAGATGCAGTAGCCATTTCGCTTATCCCCCAAATAATCATAATAAAATGGTTAGGGAAACACACACAATGGATAGAGATATATTACAGTAAAGGTATATATCCGTTTGTTTCCAAAATCTTCAGGACCCTATTTGGTTGGATACCTTTTTCCGTTGGCGACATTATTTATTTTGCCTTAATTTTTAGTGCCCTCTATTATTTAATCCGATACTTTTCCCATATCAAAACACACAAACTTGCATTTTTAAGAGATGTGGCCATGGTACTTTCTATTGCGTATTTTACCTTTCATTTAATGTGGGGACTAAATTATTACAGGGAACCCTTGTCTACATCCTTAAATTTGACCGAAACCAAGGATTACCAACAGTTGGTCACTTTTACCCAGCAATTAATAGAAAAAACCAACCAAGCACAGATCAACATTACCAAAGACTCAACAATAGCGGTAAATGTACCCTATACCCATAAGCAAATGTTTGAAAAAACCTTGGAAGGTTATGAAAATTTGGCAACCCTTCACCCTTTCTTAAACTATACGACGCCCAGCATTAAAACATCCTTGTTCAGTACCGGGCTGACCTATATGGGCTATGCAGGATACCTAAACCCTTTCACCAATGAGGCACAAGTTAACCGCCTTCTGCCCAATTTTAGGTTTCCTATTGTTGCCGGTCACGAAATAGGACATCAATTGGGATACTCTGCTGAAAACGAGACCAATTTTATAGGATACTTGGTCACGGCCAAAAATAAAGACCCCTATTTTCAATATGCGGCTTATGCATATGCACTAGGATATTGCTTAAACGATGTTAGGCGCGGAGACATTGAAGTGTTCAATGAATTACTGTTAGGACTAAACCCAGGCGTAAAAACTAATTTTCAGGAGATGGCGGTTTTTTGGAACTCCTATGAAAACCCGCTGGAGCCAATGTTTAAATCTGTATTCAACACATTTCTAAAAGCCAATAATCAGTCACAAGGCATAAAGAGTTACAATGCTGTGGTAGCTTTATTGATTGCGTATCATAAAGAGCATCCGTTATAGATGATCGCATGTTGTAAAATCCGTAATTACAATCATAAAAACCAAGCCATCGTTCAATAATTTAAGATTAAAATACAGATTTCCAATTTTGGCTTGGACAACTGTTAAACAAAAGCGAAAAATACGGGATATACTATTGAATCCCAGTATTTTTAAACAACTAATTCAAACTAACAAAAATGAAAAAACTGACGTTGGCCCTATGCCTTTTATGGTGTAGCACATCTTTATTTGCACAAGAGTATTTTCCGGAAAATGCAGGAGTAAAAGCAAATAACAATAATTACACTGCTTTTACGAATGCGAAGATTTATGTTTCTCCCACGGAAATTATCGAAAAAGGAACCTTACTTATTCAACATGGAAAAATTGTAAATGCGGCAGCATCCGTAAACCTACCAAAAAACACGGTCGTCATTGATGTCAAGGGTAAGTCCATTTACCCTTCTTTTATTGATGTATATTCAGAATTTGGTGTAGAACAACCCAAAAGAAAACCGGGCGGCGGTCGCTCTGCCCAATATGAACCTTCTAGGGAAGGTTATTATTGGAACGACCATATCATGCCGGAAAATAAGGCAATTGCTAAATTTTCTTATGATGACAAAAAAGCCAAAGAATTACGTGAAGCTGGTTTTGGTGTGGTAAACAGTCATATCCAAGATGGAATAGCACGTGGAACCGGCGTACTAATTGCACTTAATTCAGAAGGTACGGATGCCAACAGAATTCTTGAGGACGAATCCGCACAATATTTTTCATTAAAGAAAAGTATATTGAAAAGACAATCTTATCCCGGTTCCTTAATGGGAACCTTGGCCCTATTGCGACAAATGTATAGTGATGCCGATTGGTATGCCAAGGGAAATGCCTCTACTACGGACCTTTCATTAGAAGCATTGAACGCCAATAAAAGTCTGGTACAGATATTTGAGGCAAAGGATAAGGGTAATGATTTACGGGCAGACAAAATTGGTGATGCCAATGGTATACAATACACCATTCTTGGTGGTGGAAACGAATTTGAACGCATAGCGGAGATAAAGGCGACCAATGCTAAATATATCATTCCAATAAATTTTCCTGATGCCTATGATGTTTCTGACCCTTATGCAGAAGGCTATGTATCCTTAAGTGATATGCGCTATTGGAACCAAGCACCTGCCAACCCCAAAATTCTGTCAGAAAACGGAGTTGTGTTTTCATTGACATTGCATGATTTAAAGTCCCCTGCGAAATTTAAGGAAAAACTGGCAAAGGCTATTGAATATGGATTGCCAAAAACAAAGGCATTAGAAGCCCTGACTACCGTTCCAGCACAAATCTTAGGGAAATCCAACATCATAGGATCCTTGAAAAAAGGTTCATTGGCCAATTTTTTAATTACTTCCGGAGATGTATTTGAATCTTCCACCACATTGTACGAAAATTGGGTACAGGGTACTAAAAATGTAATCAATGATATGGATATTAAGGACATTCGTGGAGATTACGATATGGTGATCCAGGGCAAAACTTATACCATGTCCGTTACGGGTGAACTGTCAAAACCAAAAGTTGAAGTAAAACAGGATACCGTAAAGTTAAGTTCAAAAATTTCCTATGACAATGACTGGGTAAATGTTTCCTTTACCACCAAAGAGGAAGATACGTTTAGAATGACCGGTGCCGTACTACCTACGACCGATAATCTTTCCGGCAGATTAATATTACCAAACGGTACACAGACCCAGTTTACGGCCAACAAGACAAAATCCTTTGAGGAAAAAAATGATAAAGATTCCCCAGCGGAAGAATCCGTAAAAATTATGCCCGTAACTTTTCCCAATGTAGGTTATGGTTTTGCCGTTAAACCTCAACAGGAAACAATGTTGTTCAAGAACGCGACGGTTTGGACCAGTGAAGATGCAGGCATTCTAGAAAATACAGATGTACTTATTAAAAATGGTAAGATCACTAAAATTGGGAAAGATTTAAGTGCCGGTGGTGCAAAGGTCATTGATGCTACGGGAAAACATTTGACCGCGGGCATAATAGATGAACATAGCCATATTGCGGCATTGGCAGTAAATGAAGCAGGTCAAAATAGTTCTGCGGAAGTTAAAATGGAAGATGTAGTAGACCCGGAGCATATGGGTATCTATCATTCACTTGCAGGTGGTGTAACCTCGTTACAGTTACTTCATGGCTCCGCCAACCCTATAGGTGGCAGATCGGCCATATTAAAATTAAAATGGGGTGAAGAGGCAGACGGTCTCATCTATGATAATTCACCCAAATTTATAAAGTTTGCCTTGGGTGAAAACGTAAAACAGAGCAATTGGCAAAGTTATTCCCGTTTTCCACAGACACGTATGGGTGTAGAACAAATGTTGATGAATTATTTTCAGCGTGCTAAAGAATATGATACAAAAAAGAAAAGCGGTGTACCATATCGTTATGATGAGGAAATGGAAGTCTTGGCAGAAATCATCAATGGGGAACGTTTTATCTCTTGCCACTCTTATGTACAGAGCGAAATTAATATGATGATGAAGGTTGCTGAACATTTTGGTTTCAAGGTCAATACCTTCACCCATATTCTAGAAGGTTATAAAGTTGCCGATAAAATGGCCGAACATGGCGTGGGCGCAGGTACCTTTAGTGATTGGTGGGCTTATAAATATGAGGTGAACGATGCAATTCCCTATAATGCTGCAATTATGCAAAAGCAAGGTGTAGTTACTGCTATTAATAGTGATGATCGTGAAATGATGAGAAGATTAAACCAAGAAGCTGCCAAAACAATCAAATATGGAGGTATGATAGAATTGGAAGCTTGGAAGATGGTAACCATTAATCCTGCAAAACTTTTACACTTGGACAATCGCGTAGGTAGCATTAAAGAAGGTAAGGATGCAGATGTGGTTCTATGGTCCGGTAATCCCTTGTCCGTATATTCCAAAGCAGAAAAAACGATTATTGAAGGAGTTACTTATTTTGATTTGGAAATGGACAAGCAAAAGCGAGATGCTATAAAAAAAGAAAGAAATGAACTGGTGACCATGATGCTCAAGGAAAAAGCGGGCGGTAAGAAAATGCAAGGTCCAAAAAAATCAATAAAAAAGAATTTTACCTGTGAAAGCCTGTAACCATATCATCAGTAAGCAGTATCTAAACTTAAAATCATTAAAATGAAAAAACATATATATATTCTACTGGCCTTGGGAATCTTCTTTCAAACCACGGCACAACAGACACCGGCTCCAAAGCAAACGGAAGCCATAACTATAGAAGGCGCTACTGCCCATTTAGGAAACGGAGAAGTCATTGAAAGTTCCTTAATCATGTTTGAGGATGGTAAAATTACTTTTGTAGGTGACTCCAAGATGAGGATTGCCCGTAAAGGAAAAATTATAGATGCAACCGGAAAACACGTCTACCCCGGTTTTATTGCTCCTGGAAAAACCTTGGGGTTAGTGGAAATTGATGCCGTAAGGGCCACTAATGACAAGGACGAGTTAGGGGAACTCATTCCACATGTACGCAGTTTAATTGCGTACAATGCCGAATCTAAAGTGGTAGAAAGTATGCGCCCCAATGGAGTACTTTTGGCACAGATTGCACCTGAAGGCGGATTAATATCCGGTACCTCATCCATTGTTCAATTTGATGCCTGGAATTGGGAAGATGCCGCTATTAAAGTAGATGACGGTATACACCTGCATTGGCCCAATACGTTTAAACAAGGACGCTGGTGGGCTGGTGAAGAACCTGGTTACCAACCTAACAAGGAATATGCTAAACAAGTGCAAAAAGTAACGGACTTCATGCAAAACGCCATTGTATATGAAGATGGAACAGCCAAGGAAATGAATCCGGCATTTGCTGCCATGAAAGGAGCGTTTGATGGTTCTAAAAAATTATATGTCTATGCAGATGGGGAAAAAGAAATTATAGATGCGATCAATACATTAAAGAACAATAAAGTAAAGGAGATTGTATTAATGGGCGGTTACCATGCCTATAAAATTACCGATTTTCTTAAAAGTCATAATATCCCGGTAATGGTTCAGTACACTCATAATCTGCCCGTATTTGAGGATGATGATTATGACCTACCATATAAACTTCCAAAACTGTTGGTAGATGCGGGTCTGTTTGTGGCCATACAAAATTCGGATGCGGAAAATTTCCAGACTAGAAATCTACCTTTCTATGCAGGCCAGGTAGTGCAGCAAGGACTTGATAAAGAAGTTGCCGTGCAATTATTAACGGGCAATACAGCAAAAATTTTAGGTATTGATGATTCTTACGGTACTTTGGAAAATGGCAAAAGTGCCACATTGTTCATATCTGAAGGAGATGCCTTGGATATGGCAGGTAACCAACTTACCCACGCCTTCATAGATGGCAGGTCGGTTTCACTGGAAACACACCAAACTAAACTATGGAAACGGTATTCTGAAAAATACGAAGCTGAATAACGGACAGTATTTAAACATTAAAAGCCCACATGTTATGTGGGCTTTTTTATTGCTCAAATAAATCTTCGGCATTATTTTTTTCCCGAGAGTATCCAACCCAGGTAAGCCATGGGAATATATGCTACTATTAAATCCAGAGCACTAAACCACAAAGGTCCACCCAGCATGGAAATATTAATAGTTCCTCCAATTAAAAAACAAAACCCTACGATCAAGGCCATCAACAATTTTCTGGTTCCGGCCAGTTTGGCCGCAACAAAAGCACCAACCAATGTACCTAGCGCATGGGCCAGAAAAGGAAACAGGAAATGCTTTGGTTCAAATAAATGAATGGTAGATTTTAAATCCTCCATTGTTGTTATATCTCCCCCTTCTGGAGGAGGAATGACGGAACCGCTTATCATAACGATGCCCATATTCACTATACTGCCCACTATAAGTCCGGCAACGACCGCTAAAATATTTCTTAAGATGGTATTCATATGTATATATTTATGGTTAATTATTTCGTACTAATAAACGCCACCAATTCTCCTGACCTATACCCTTTCTCTCTTGGTTGCAAACAAATAAATCCGTTAGATTTGGATAGGCTTAACAAATCTCCCGATCCATTTTCACTAATTGGTACTGCATAAATACCCCCTTTTTCTCTTTTTGTACATACTTGAATAAAACGTGTTAAAGGTGGCTTAATATGTATTTCCCCGGAAAGCTTAATATATTGGTTGGCAACTGGGATATTCCAACATTTATGAAGCCAAGGTAAAAAATAGACATGAAAATTGGCAAATGTGGAAACCGGGTTTCCTGGAAAAGAAAATATGACCGTTTTCAGTTCTTTATGCACACCGAACCAAAATGGTTTTCCTGGTCTTTGAGCAACCCTATGAAAAACCTTTTCCACTCCCAGGGATTCCATAACCTCAGGGATAAAATCAAATTTTCCTTTAGAAACACCCCCACTCAGTAGCAACACATCATTTTGTTCCAATGCAGTTTGAAGTGATTTAGACAGTGCCTCCTTATTATCTATAAGATGTAGGGTATTAGTAGGTATAGCCCTTGTTTGCAAAGCGGCCTCCAAGGTTATGGTATTGGATTTCCGTATTTGATGTGGTAACGGTACTGCATCAACCTCTACTAGTTCATTACCTGTAGCTATCGTGGTGATTTTTGGGTTTGCCTTTACCGTTACATATGATTTGCCCACAGTTGCCATTACCCCTATTTCCGCAGCCGTAATCTTAATACCTTTTGTCAATAGAACAGCCCCAGCTTTTTCATCGCTTCCTTTGTAATGTATGTTTTGCCCTTTGGTAACCTTTTCATTGATTACCGCTACGTTATCGGTTATGGATATGTGTTCGTACATAATCACCGTATCGGTATTCTTGGGCACCACCGCTCCGGTCATAACTTCTACGCAATTACCCACAGTACGTAACTCCTGCTGTGGTGCACCAGCTGCAGCTACTCCTTCAATTTGAAAGATATGGTCCGTATTAATGTGGTCAGAATAATTAATAGCAATCCCGTCCTTTGTAGCACGGTCAAAAGGTGGAAAATCCCTATCCGCACAAATATCCTCTGCTAAAACCCTCTGCAGGCTTTGCATAAGTGGAACCACTTCAACACCCAATTCCAAAGTATGTTCCAATACATGAGTATAGGCCTGATCAAATGAAATCATATCATAAAGATAAAAATTACCTTAGGAAAAGGTAAGAAATTAAAAAACACCTAGACCATTTACCAATAGCACACGAATACCAACCAACAAAACCAGTAATGACGTAACCCTTTTTATGCCTTTGGCAGATAATTTTTTTAAACTGATGCGAATACCCAACTGCCCCCCTAAAAGAACAGCTATTAAAAAGCAAATGGTCTCGCGCCAAGGTAATGATAATGCATTGCTTGTCACTAACCCAAACAAACCGGAAATTGAATTTACCAGAATGAAAAAACTCGCCAATGCCGCAATTTTAATGGCTTTGTCCCATTTTATATGATTTAGTACCGGGGCCAGAAAAATACCCCCACCAATGCCTACCAACCCAGACAGGAAACCAATACCCGATCCAAGTATGTAGCTTAGATAATTAGGATATGCCTTGGTCTCAGCGGTATTGTTCAAATTAAATGTCTGTAACGCCAAAGAAATTGCCGACAGAATTAGCGCACTTCCTAAAATGATAAAAAATATATGTTCTTTTAACCGAAACGACGCACCTAAAAACGCCAAGGGTATACTTGCGACTACAAAAGGTAGAAAATCCTTTAATTTGGCGTGGCCATTTTTAAAATATAAATAGGTACTTCCAGATACTACTACCAAATTACACACCAAGGCTATTGACCTAATTGCAAAAAAACTGGATAAGAAAAGGGTCAATAATGCTAGATAACTTGAGCCCCCACCAAAACCTACGGAGGAATACAATGTGGCAATCATAAAAAACCCGATACACAAAAGTGCTAATTCATCAATGGGTAAGAGCATATACATCTATATGGTTCATTCCACCCAAAACATTGACAAATTCATTGGATGGAAAAAGTTCACGAAGTAGAGCGATCGCTTTTTTACTACGTACTCCAGACTGGCATATTATATATACAGGTGCTCTCAAATCAATTTCATTTGCCCTTTCCTTAAGCTCGCTCAAAGGAATATGTTTTGCCCCTGCTATATGTTGTCTTGAAAACTCCTTAATAGTTCTTACATCTACCAACTCTGTACCGCCAGGCGTATATATTTGTTGAAAATTCTTGGCCTCTATGGATGCAATAGGAATTTCACACTCAAATTCATAACTTTTTTCCAACTGTATTATGCTTTTGTTCTTGGGGTTTAAACTCAAATTCATACGTTGGAAACGTTGGGACAATCCGTCAAACAATAATAGTACTCCAGATAGCACCTCCCCTATTCCAGTAATTATCTTAACGGTTTCCAAGGCCTGTAGATTACCAATTATTCCTGGTACTATCCCCAGAACGCCATGATCATTGCAGTTGGGTACGGCATCTGCCCCTGGCATTTCCGGAAACAAACAACGATATGTTGGCCCATCCCCATAGTTAAATACACTTACCTGTCCTTCAAAACCATGTAATGCACCGTAAACAAAAGGTTTGTTTAAAATAACACATGCATCATTGATTAAGTACCTTGTAGGAAAGTTATCCGTGGCATCAATGACCACATCATAATCACCAATGATTTGTAAAGCGTTCAAAACAGTTAAAAAAGTTTGATGCACAATGATTTCAGTATCGGAGTTTTGCGCAAGCAATTGGTTTTTGGCGGCCAACACCTTTGGTTGCCCCACCATTTTTTCCGTATATAGGACTTGACGGTGTAAATTTGATAAGGAAACCACATCGTTATCAACAATACCTAAGGTACCAACGCCCATTGCATTTAAATAGGTAAGGACAGGAACCCCCAACCCCCCAGCACCTACAACCAAGACCTTTGCCGACCTTAGTTTTTGCTGGCCTTCATTACCAAAACTTTTTAAAGTTGTCTGTCGTAGGTATCTATTATCGTTCATAATCCCAATTTTTGCAATGCCTGGGAATAATCTTCCTTGGAATTTGCATTTAACAACACTTCCTTATTTCTTGGGAACACTAAATGAATATCTGTATTAATTAAAAATTTACGTGGACACGACCCATTTCCATTATTTAGATAGGCAATGGATTGCTCTAAGGACTCCGGTTCCCAAATAGCACACAATGGTTCCGGTAAAGGGTCATCCACATTGGCAAAAGCACTTGCTATTTTTTGGGTATTGCGACCTGCAACCAATTCTTGTAGAGCCTTAATATCAATTAACGGAAGATCACATGCCAAAACAAGCCAAGCCACCTCAGGATAGGCCGCGTGTGCAGATAGTAAACCGTTATAAGGCCCCCTATATTCATCTTGATCTATGATCGTTTCAAAATCCTGGGAAATTTCTTCTTCCTGATCACTACGTATACTTAAAAAGGTACGTTCACAAACTTTACTCAACAATTGATATAAATGTTCCCGTTGTGGGAGCTGGTGGTATGTAATCAACCCCTTATCATTACCCATTCTTGTACTTTTACCCCCAGAAAGTACTAATCCGTATAGCTTAACGTTGGAAATCATGCTTACCTCCAGTTTTTTGTTCCAGTTGAATTGTACCGATGACGATATCCTGTGATAATGCTTTGCACATATCATAAATGGTAAGTGCGGCAATGGATACTCCTGTCAACGCTTCCATTTCCACACCGGTCTTCTCATTACATTTTACGGTACACGTTATTTTAAATTGGTGCTCACCCGGAACTATTTCCACATTTATTTTAGAAAGGTTTATTTGATGGCATAGCGGAATTAGTTCTGCTGTTTTTTTTACCCCTTGAATTCCTGCAATTACCGCCGTTTGTACAATACTCCCTTTTTTACCTACAAAATCCTGGTCTGTCAAGGATTTGAACACTGTATGGGGAAATGTGACCGTACCGGAGGCTATAGCTTGCCTTACAGATGCATCTTTTAGCGAAACATCTACCATGGTAGCATTACCAGATTCGTCTATGTGTGATAACTTTTTTTCCATCATCCTCCTATAGAAGTCATTGAATTACTGAATACATCCTTATACTTTTCTTGAGCCTCAAAACCTGTTTTGGCCCTGCTTCCTACCGCTTGTAAAATTGCGGATTTTATGTTCGCTTCAACATCATCCGCCCGCATGATATCCCTTAAATTGGCACTTGCTTTTGCATATAGACAGGTGATTACGTCACCCGTAGCGGAAATCCGTAACCTGTTGCAACTGCCACAGAACGTTCTACTGAACGAAGGAATGACGCCAAAAGTTCCCTTAAAACCGGGAATTTTATAGTTAATGGAGGTAGAAGTTTTAGGGGATTGCAATTTATAATAGCCAGGATGCGCCTCTTTAATATGCGCAAGAATTGCCCTAAAATCCCATTTTATGGACTGAAATTCCTTGGAACCACCATTGAACGGCATTTCCTCTAAAAAACGAACCGACACGTTATAATGTTTGGTAAGTTCTAACATAGGAATAATATCCTCTATATTCTGACCATCCAATGCGATAAAATTTATCCGGACATTGAACCCTTCGGTAATTAGCCGTATCATATTATTATACACTACATCATAATGGTTGCGACGCGTAATACGTTCAAAAGTTTCGCGATTGATGGCATCCATACTGACATTTATATTCTTAATGCCCAATTCTTTCAATTCATCTATATACGGACCGATTAAGGTAGCATTGGTGGTCACTGAAATATCTTTTAAACCTGTAAGGGATGCCAGATTGCGTAACAAAACCATTAAATCCTTTCGTACAAAAGGCTCTCCCCCGGTAATACGGATCTTATCTATACCTTGTGAAACCATAAGGGAACTCAAACGAACCAATTCATCTATTGTGAACAATTTGTCGTTTTTGGCAAAATTGATTCCTTCCTCTGGCATACAATAATTGCACCGCAAATTACATCGGTCCGTAACGGCCAATCGTAAGTAATTAATGGTCCTATTATGATTATCTACTAGCATTTACCTTATTCAAGTTCAACATCAAACACATTTAATCTACTTTCTAAACTTACTCCTTTTAAAACAACTTATGGATGTGCCGAAACCCAGACCGACTTGTTCTTGAATTTCTCCTTTTTCCAAATAGGCACAGTTTCCTTTAGCGTATCGATTAAAAACCTACAAGCTTCAAAACAGGCATCCCTATGAGCAGAAGATGCCCCAACTATTACAACAGGCTCTGCCACTCCTTTCTCTCCCACTGCATGGCGCAGGACCACCTTATTAAGATTCCATTTTTCAATTGCCGTATCGGCAATTTTTTCCATTTCCTTTAAGGCCATGTCTCTGTAGGTTTCGAACTCCAAGGCAATTACCTGTTCTTGGTTTGTAAATTCACGAACCGTACCCACAAAAACGCAAATACCGCCGCTTTCAACATGGTTCAATTCGGTATACACCTTAGCGGTATCTATAACATCTACTATTTCTACTACTATTTTCATTAGCCCCCGCTTACTGGTGGTATTATTGCAATTTCATCATTGCCGCTCAAAGTTACATCATCATTGGCATATTCACTATTAACGGCCACGGCAAGGGTCTTTAATTTTAAGAACTCCGGATAATTCTTAATCAAATCCTTTTTTAACGCGGCAACCGTTGCCGGCTTGGCCTCCTCATCAGAAAACAAGATTTCCGAACTACCAACAATATCCTTGGCTATTCCAAAAAACAATACGTTCATCTGCTTCAAAATTATTTGAATTTCAAGTTAGTTATAAAAACTAAGGTGCCATAAAAATGACACCTTTATTAACTAAATAATAATAATTTGATCCACAATCAATCCACCACCTTTGCATTGGAAGGTTTGGCAAAAAATGTTGTTGGCTCAGCGCTTTTTAACAGTTTGGCATTTTCAAACTTAACCGTATTCACCCGGTCCTTTACATTATTGTTTTCAGTAGAATACCAGGAAATAGCACTCGGTAAAAGTACCTCTCCTACTTTATTCCAATTTGCATATTCTATCCAGCTGATCTCGTTGGATGGTATACCGCTAAAATAGGTTACGGTATATCCCAACCATTTCATTTGAAAAGTTTCTGGATCATAGTGTAGAAAATATTCGTCTTTAGATGAGGCACCTACACCGTTGTTAAAAGTAATATGGAATCCCGGATAGGAAACCCCATCCACGACCAATGCAGGTATCTCCTCATAATTAAGCCCTTCATCTGCCAGCACAAAGGGCATGGCATAAAAATAAAACATTAGATTATGGTAAAACTTAGGTTTACCCTCGTACGAACCGGCCTCATCCATCAACCAAACATCTTTCCCGTCAAAACCTAAACTGTAAGTTTCCGCTATGATCTTATCGGTCCTTCTGTATAGGTCAACTATATGGGTTTCTACACTAGCCGGTTTTGGTAAATCAAAACGTAAGGTTTTATACTGTTTCCAATTATCCAACCCACCGTGTGCATTCAATACCTTAAAAAATTCTTGCGGATAGGTATTTAAGGTAATTTGTTCTTCAGTTTGGGCCGCGGTGTCTATAATCTCCTCTTTTTTTGGAGCTTCCTTGCACGAAAAGGCAAATGATACTAGCAAGCACCCTAAAATGTATTTCTTCATATTTTCTTAGGTTAATTTGAATTCTCTTGGTCGATATTATTTAGCCTACTTAACAGATTAGATTACTTTTGTACCTAATGCACGAACATAAACATATAAGTAGCGCCCAAAACCCTTTAATCAAAAAGGCTGTTTTATTAAAGGATAAGGCTAGGGAACGCAAAAAGACAGGACTCTTTTTATTAGAGGGACTGCGTGAATTGAGCATTGCCATTAAGGCCGAATATGAAATTACGACCATTTTTTATTGTGCTGATATTTTTGAGAACAGCGATGGCAATAGCCTTTTAAAAGATTTTCCTGAAAATAAAATAATTTCCGTTAGTCATGAAATCTATAAAAAACTAGCTTATAGAGATACTACAGAAGGTATTTTGGCCATTGCAAAAGGAAAAGACCATACTTTGTCCACTTTAGCGTTCAACAAACCCAATCCGCTTATCCTTGTTGCTGAGGCCCCTGAAAAACCAGGAAATATAGGTGCGTTGTTAAGAACGGCAGATGCTGCCAATTTAGACGCCGTTTTTATTGCAAACCCAAAAACGGACCTGTATAATCCCAACATTATACGATCAAGCGTTGGATGTGTATTTTCAAGGACAATCAAGACAGGGAGCACACAAGAAATTATTTCCTATTTACAACAGGAACGGTTTGGCATTTTCTGTGCCGCATTGACCGCATCAAAAGAATACACCTCAATAAACTATACTGGCCCTACAGCTATAGTGGTCGGCACCGAACATGATGGACTTAGCAAGGAATGGCTTTCCAATTCAACTCAAAATATTATAATACCAATGGAAGGAGAAATAGACTCCATGAACGTTTCGGTATCAGCGGCAATACTTATCTTTGAGGTCAAAAGACAACAAAAACTTGGGCGTTAACCCGTTAACCATTAAACAAAAAACCAATAGCATTTTTTATGGATAGCACCTTCGTTTTTTATTGTATCCTAATTATCTTGGTTGCCGAGTTTTTATTGGCCACTGCATTAAATTTTCTGAACGCCCAAAAATTCAAAGACCCTGTTCCAAAAGATTTGGAGGATGTTTACAATATTAAGGAATATGAAAAATCCCAAGCTTATAAGCTCACCAATTACAGATTTGGAATTTTGACCTCTACCTTTTCATTGGCACTTATACTTGGGTTTATAGTTTTTGGAGGATTTAATTGGGTAGACCAAATTGCTCAAAATAGTACAGACCACCCTATTGGCCAGGCCTTACTATTTTTTGGAATTATTTTATTGGGCAGTGATATCATCAATATACCGTTTACCTATTACCAAACATTTGTCATAGAAGAAAAATTTGGGTTCAACAAAACAACACATAACACCTTTATCTTGGACAAAATAAAGCAATGGGCACTAACTTTAATTGTTGGTGGTGGTATTTTAGCGTTGATCATATGGTTTTTTCAGACCGTAGGCACAAATTTCTGGTGGTACACCTGGATTGCCATTGCATTTTTTACCTTAATCGTTAATTTATTTTACAGCAAATTAATTGTTCCTTTATTCAACAAACAAGAACCCTTGGAAGCTGGTAGCCTTAAAGAGAAAATAGAACATTATGCGGCCAATGTAGGTTTTGACCTTAAGCACATATTCGTTATAAATGGATCAAAACGGTCTACAAAGGCCAACGCTTATTTTTCCGGATTTGGCAAGGAAAAAAGAGTGACCCTATATGACACATTGATCAATGATTTGGAAGAAGAAGAAATAGTTGCCGTTTTGGCACATGAAGTGGGCCATTACAAACGAAAGCACATTATTTTTAATTTGGCATCTTCCATTTTACTTACCGGCTTAATGCTGTTTTTGCTATCATTGTTCATTAATAATCCTGAACTATCTTTAGCTATAGGTGTAGATAGACCCAGCTTTCACGCCGCTCTAATTGGTTTTGGTATACTATACAGTCCGGTTTCAGAACTTACGGGGCTGTTAATGAATTATTTTTCCAGAAAATTTGAATACCAAGCAGATGATTATGCAAAGAACACTTATGCCGCAACGCCGTTGGTAACTTCCCTAAAGAAATTATCAAAAAACAGTTTAAGCAACCTGACCCCTCATCCGGCCTATGTTTTTATGCATTATTCCCACCCACCGCTAATTGACCGCATACGTAATTTAAAGGCATAATTTTTGTTGTTCATCATTTAAGATTATCTTATTTTTAATCTAGTATGACACAGGCAGCGATAGAAAAGGAAAACAAGCTTATAGCTCAAGAGTATAAGGAACTTTTACGTATTAGTTACCAAACCTTAACAGATGAGGACAAAACTTTAATACGAAGTGCTTTTGAGGTAGCTGTTGACGCGCACAAAAACCAAAGAAGAAAATCTGGTGAAGCTTATATCTTCCACCCAATAGCAGTTGCTAAAATCGTAGCATCCGAGATAGGTCTAGATGCCGTATCCATTGCCTCTGCCCTTTTACACGATGTAGTTGAGGATACAGAATATACTTTGGACGACCTAGACCGGATGTTCGGTGAGACCGTAGCACGTATTGTTGATGGGCTTACTAAAATTGCCCATTTAAAAAAAGAGATGAACATCTCTCAACAAGCGGAGAATTTTAGAAAAATGCTGCTGACCTTAAATGATGATGTTCGTGTTATTATCATTAAGATAGCCGACCGTTACCATAATATGCTTACCATGGACTCCATGCCGGAGCATAAACAGGTTAAAATAGCGTCTGAAACCTTATACATATACGCCCCGTTGGCCCACAGGATCGGCCTTTATAATATAAAGACCGAACTGGAGGACCTGAGCCTTAAGTACACAGAGCCCGAAGTATATAATTCCATAAAGGATAAAATTGAGGAAAGCAAGGAGGAACAACAGGCGTATATCGATGCATTTTCCGCTACAATAGACAATTCATTAAAAAAAGAAGGCTTAAACTACATTATAAAAGGTAGAATGAAATCTATCTTTTCAATGAGAAGAAAGATGCTGGCGCAAAATGTCACATATGAAGAAATCTATGATAAGTTCGCCATAAGAATCATCTATGAGTCAGATGCGCAGAATGAAAAATTCTTGGCCTGGAAAATATATTCCATTGTTACGGACCACTTTACACCTAATCCCGTACGTCTTCGTGATTGGATTTCCTCTCCAAAGTCCACAGGTTACGAAGCTCTGCATATAACGGTAATGGGGCCTCAGGGTAAATGGGTTGAAGTACAGATAAGAAGTGAGCGCATGCATGAAATTGCAGAAAAAGGATATGCGGCCCATTTTAAATATAAGCATGGCAACCAAAAAGAACAAGGTATTGAAGTCTGGTTGAACAAACTTCAGGAAGCTTTGGAAAATGCAAATACAAATGCAGTGGATTTTGTGGAGGAATTTAAACTCAACCTCTACTCCAAGGAAATTTTTGTATTTACCCCTAAAGGGGATTTAAAATCCTTACCAAAAGGTGCTACACCGTTAGATTTTTCCTTTAACATACATACCGAGGTAGGTATGCGTACAAGGGGTGCAAAAGTGAACGGAAAATTGGTTCCTTTGAACACCACGCTACAAAGTGGCGACCAAGTAGAAATTATAACTTCAGAACAGGCCAGGCCCAATCAAAACTGGTTGGACTATGCCACAACGGCCAGGGCCAGGGCAAAAATAAAATCTGTATTAAGGGAAGAGAAAAAATCCGTTGCAGAAGAAGGAAAAGAAATATTAAGAAGAAAGTTAAAGTCCCAAAAAATTAATTTGAACGAGGACTCCATCAACAAAATGGTGACCTATTTCAAATTAAAGACCAGTCTAGATTTATTTTACAGGGTGGGTATTGGTTCTATAGACAACACCATGTTAAAGGATTTTGCATCTTCTTACAACAATGCATTTATCAGTTTTTTTAAAAACAGAATGCGCCGTACGCCAGCTCCTGAGGAAATCAATAAAGATGAAATTACGTCTAAATATGATATGCTGGTTTTTGGCAAGGAAGAGGAAAAACTGGAATACAAATTATCCCAGTGCTGTAATCCTATACCAGGTGATAGTGTTTTTGGTTTTGTCAGTGTATCCGAAGGTATTAAAGTACACAAAAAGAACTGTCCCAACGCTATATCGCTTCAGTCTAATTACGCCTATAGAATCATTACCGCAAAATGGATAGATTCCTCTCAACAAGAATATCAGGCAGATATTGAATTAACGGGAATAGATAACCTAGGACTTATCAATGACATTACGGAAGTCATTTCGGATATTATGCATGTTAATATGCGAAACCTTAATTTTAGTACGGACGGGGGCACCTTCAAAGGCAAGATTACCGTAGTGGTCAAGAACAAGTCAATCCTTAAAAAACTGACCGATAATCTTAAGGAGATACACGGTATTGACAAAGTAACCCGAATTTAGAAAAAGGAAATTAAAATTTAACTGTACATTTGTATATTAATGCAGTAAATATGTCTTCGGATAAAAATCAAGAAATTGTAAAAAATGTCTTCACAACCTTTTTAGAGGACAAAGGACATAGAAAAACCCCAGAACGCTACGCTATACTTCAGGAAATATATGAAAGTGACGAACATTTTGATATAGAATCGCTGTATATCAACATGAAGAACAAGAACTATCGTGTTAGCCGGGCTACTTTATACAATACCATTGAACTTCTTTTAGATTGCAAGTTGGTACGCAAACACCAATTTGGAAAAAACCAGGCACAGTATGAAAAATCATATTTTGACCGTCAGCATGACCATGTCATACTTACCGATACCGGTGAGGTTATGGAATTTTGCGACCCAAGAATTCAATCTATAAAAAAAACCATAGAGGAGGTTTTTGATATAACCATTAACACGCACTCCTTATATTTTTACGGAACAAAGAATACGCCCACCAAAGAGGTAGGCAAAAAATAAAATAACTAACCTAGTATATAAAATTAAATGGCAGTAGATTTATTGTTGGGCCTACAATGGGGTGACGAAGGAAAAGGAAAAATCGTAGATGTATTAACCGCAAATTATGATATCATTGCTCGTTTTCAAGGTGGACCAAATGCAGGCCACACGCTTGAATTTGATGGTATAAAGCATGTGTTACACACCATACCCTCTGGAATTTTTCATAAAAATGCAGTAAACGTGGTAGGTAACGGGGTTGTTATAGACCCGGTTATATTTAAAAAGGAATTGGATGCGCTAAAGAAATTCAATCTTGACATCAATGCCAAGTTGCTTATTTCTAGAAAAGCACATTTAATATTACCTACACACCGTTTATTGGATGCCGCATCGGAAGCTTCAAAAGGTAAGGCAAAAATAGGTTCTACTCTTAAAGGTATTGGGCCCACGTATATGGACAAGACCGGGAGAAATGGTATGCGCGTAGGTGATTTGGAATTAAGTGATTGGAAAGAAAAATACAGAAACCTGGCCAATAAACATGAAGCCATGATCAGCTTCTATGACGTGGATATACAATATGACCTAGCAGAATTAGAAGCAGATTTCTTTAAGGCAGTAGCAGCGCTAAAGGATTTGACCTTTATTGATAGTGAGGAATATTTGTACCAAGCTCAAAAACAAGGCAAGAAAATTTTAGCTGAAGGTGCACAGGGATCCTTATTGGATATTGATTTTGGCACCTACCCATTTGTAACCTCATCCAATACAACGGCTGCCGGAGCATGTACAGGATTGGGCGTAGCTCCAAACCAAATTGGAGAAGTAAAAGGAATCTTCAAGGCATATACTACAAGGGTTGGTAGCGGCCCTTTCCCTACGGAATTGTTTGATGAGGACGGTGAGACCATGGGTCGGGTGGGAAATGAATTTGGAGCCACCACAGGAAGACCGAGAAGATGTGGATGGTTAGACTTAGTAGCCCTAAAATATGCGGTACGCATTAATGGCGTAACGGAACTCATGATGATGAAGGGCGATGTGCTTAGTGGTTTTGATAAACTTAAAGTGTGTACCGCCTACAATTACAAAGGAGAGCAAATAGACCATTTTCCATATAATATTGAAGCGGAAAACGTTACACCCGTTTATACAGAAGTTAATGGTTGGAAAGAGGATTTGACAAAAATGACCGCTGCGGATCAATTACCAAAAAATTTAATGGACTATATTTTGTTCTTGGAAAAAGAATTGGAGGTACCCATTAAAATAGTCTCCGTTGGTCCAGATAGGACACAGACGATCCATAGATAAACTTTCAGCGACCCATAGAGGTTGTTCAACTTTAAAGAATGGCGATATAGGGAAATACCTTTATCGCCATTCTTTTTTTTTGTACTTTACATAATGTGCTTTTTACCAACAACGATGTTAAAATAATAGCGACTTATGAAAAAATTAACGTACCCAACTATCTTATCTGTAATTTTACTTATCACATCCTGTAAAACAGAAAAGAACAAACCTGAAGGTCAAGAAGAAAATACGGTACAACAAACGCAAGAAGAATGGATACCCTTGTTTGACGGTAAGACTACAAAAGGTTGGCGGGCCTATAATGGTGATGAATTGCCACCGGGGTGGATCGTTAAGAACGGAGAATTGACCTTTGACACCGAGCTTGGTAAGGAACAGGATTATACGGGTGGTACAGATATCATATATGGAGCGGAAGAGTTTGATAATTTTGAACTTTATCTTGAATGGAAACTTCCAAAAGGAGGAAATAGCGGCATTTTTTACCATTTAAAGGAAGGGTATGATTCGCCGCCGGAAGTAGCTCCGGAATACCAATTGATCGATGATGAAAATTATGCAAGCATACATGACCTAACAGCGTACAATCTAAGTTTGGGCTATACGGACAAACCAGAGGAGCTGAAACCTCTACAACAAACAGGGTCGGATTATGCCATGCATGCAGCAGATCCAAATGGTAAAATCCTTAACCCGGTAGGAACATGGAACACTACCAGAATAATCTTTACGCCCAATCAGGTAGAACACTGGCTGAACGGCAAAAAAGTAGTATCTTTTGTTCCATGGGACGATGCCTGGTACGAGAAAAAAAATTCCGACAAATGGAAAAATAGTGAAGATTACGGAAAATACAAGACCGGTTTCATAGGACTACAGGATCATTCGAGTCCAATTTGGTTCCGGAACATTAAAATCAAAAAATTATAACCAACTACCAATGAACAAAAGAGATTTTATCAAAAATGCAGCTGCATTGTCCACGTTTGTATTATTGCCATCAGGACTTTGGTCGTGCAAAAACGAAGCCTCTAAGGCCAAACCAAAACGTTTGCGCACCGCACATATAGGTGTTGGCAATATGGGTGCGGAAGACCTAAAAGCAATATCATCGCACCAAAAAGTAGATGTTACCGCTTTGTGCGATGTAGATGCCAACAACTTGGCTGCTGCTAAGGAGCTGCACCCCAATGCAAAGACGTATTCTGACTATAGGATCATGTTAAAGGAAATGGGCGACGAAATAGATGCGGTAATAGTGTCCACTCCTGATCACACCCATGCACCCGCATCTATGATGGCTATGGAAATGGACAAACCGGTCTACTGCCAAAAACCATTGACCCATTACGTATCCGAAGCGCGGGCAATGAATAAATTGGCAGCGGAAAAAGGCCTAGTAACCCAAATGGGAATTCAGGTACACTCCTTTTATGATTATAAATTAGCTACACTTTTAATTCAGTCCGGCATAATCGGAAAAGTACATACCGTACGAGCATGGTCACCCAAAGATTGGGGGTATGATGGCGATGAACCAAACGGGGAGGACCCCGTACCAGAGACTTTGGACTGGAACCTATGGCTGGGTACCTCAGCCCAAAGGCCATATATAGAAGGTTTTTACCATCCAGGAAACTGGAGAAAATTGGTAGACTATGGATGTGGTACTTTAGGAGATATGGGCGTTCATATTTTTGATACACCTTACAATGCCCTGGATCTTCAAGTACCAAGGACCATTAAGAATGAATGCAGGGAACCAAACGGATTTGGCTACCCTCAAAAAAATAAGGTTACCTATGAGTTTCCACAGACAAAGTATACTGCAGAAACGCTAACATGGGTTTGGTATGATGGGCCAGGAGCCCCAGAAGATCATGAAGATTTATTATTGCCAGGCGCTGAAAATGTCTCAACAAATAGTGATAGCGGAGATGATACCTTAGAGGACAAAATGTCTTTGGAAACCAAAACCGCCGGTGAAGGAACGTTGCCGGATCAAGGAGCTATGTTCATAGGTGACAAAGGCAGATTGCTACTTCCTCATTTCATGCAGCTCCCCAAAAAGATAGTGGATGGAAAATATGTGGATATTTCTGCAGAGATAGAAGCGGTAGAAAAAGCCAATAATATGGGCAAACCCATTCGTAATTACGATACTGAAGGACCTAAACATTATCACCAATTCGTTGATGCTTGTTTGGGCACGGGAGAAACTACGGCTCCTTTCTCATACGCATCACGTTTAACGGAAACAATTTTATTAGGTGTCATTGCAGGTAGGTTCCCCAACCAAGTATTACATTGGGACAGTGAAAAGGCAAAATTTGCCGAAGAAGAGGCAAATGCTTTTTTAGAAGGAGATTATAGAAATTTTTAATGAACAGTTTCAAAATTACAAAAACCACTTTCGAGTGGTTTTTTTATATCTATATTTAAAGAACAATTTACTTCAACCAATTAACAAACCATGAAAAGCAAACCAACCGATCAACTTTTCAAACTTACCATTAGCATTTCCTGTTTACTTTTGGCCATAGGTTGTACCAAAAAAAAAGACCCTTTAATTTCAATTGAACCACATTCCTCCATTGTTTTAATCGGCAACAATTTAGGATCGCGAATGTTGAATTACGGTAGTTTTGAAACAGAAATGCACTTACGCCATCCCAAGGATTCCTTATTAATAAGAAATATTTGCGATGGTGGCGACACCCCGGGCTTTAGGCCCCATTCAGGCAGAGTGTCTCCGTGGGCTTTTCCAGGAGCCGATAAATTTCAAAATGAACTGGCCCAAAATTCTGGTAGCGAAGGCGTATTTGAAACGCCTGATGAATGGTTGGCTCGTTTAAAGGCAGATATTGTAATAGGTTTTTTTGGATTCAACGAATCTTTTGAGGGGGACCAAGGTTTAGAAAATTTTAAGGCAGAACTAAATGCTTTTATCGAACATTCCCTTAAACAAACATATAATGGCTCCACCCCTCCAGAATTGGTAATTGTTTCCCCTATAGCTTTTGAAGACCTCTCCGATCATATGGATGTACCCAATGGAATTCAGGAAAACAAAAACTTGGATTTATATTCCCAGGCCATGGAAGAAATTTGTGCATTGAAGAATGTAGCTTTTATCAATGTATTTAAGGAGTCCAAAAAATGGTTTAAGGAAAAAAAAGAAGATTACACCATAGATGGATCACAACTAAATAAATTCGGCTACGAAGTGTTTGCCCGTTTTTTGGCCAATGAACTCACTGGAAACAAAAAGATTACCAATGAAGACTATAGGTTAGCAGTCAATAAAGCGGTAAACGAGAAAAATTTTTATTGGCATAATGACTTCAAGATTCCCAATGGTGTTCACGTTTTTGGAAGACGTCATGCCCCATATGGTCCGGACAATTATCCGTTTGAAATACAAAAAACAAGGGAATTGACTTCGGTAAGGGATACCTTGATATGGTCCTCTGTACAAAATAAATCTTTTGACATTGAGGCTGCAGATGCACGAACAAGTAAACTACCACCGGTAGAAACCAATTATAATTTAGGAAACAAAGAGGATATCGTGCATTACAAGTATGGTGAGGATGCTCTTGAAACACTAACAGTACCTGAAGGATACAAAGTTGAACTGTTTGCTTCGGAAAAGGAATTTCCAGATTTGGCAAACCCAGCACAGATTTCTTTTGATAACGAAGGTAGGTTATGGGTGGCTACCCTCCCCTCTTATCCCCACTACAAACCAGGAGATCCTAAACCAAATGATAAAATAATAATTCTGGAGGATACCGATAAGGATGGCAAAGCAGATAAACAAACGGTATTTGCGGACCAGTTACATTTGCCGATCGGCTTTGAATTTGCACCGGAAGGCGTATACGTTAGTCAAGGCACCAACCTCAAGTTATTTACGGACACCGATGGTGATGACAAAGCAGATAAAATAGAAATTGTTTTAAGCGGTTTTGACGATCATGATACCCACCATGCCATTTCTGCATTTTGCGCAGACCCCTCTGGCGCATTCTATATGTCTGAAGGTATTTTTCTTCACACCAATGTAGAAACATCCTACGGGCCCGTACGCGCCACCAATGGTGGTTTTTACAGATATAATCCGCAACGTAAAAAATTGGAACGTACATTACAGGTAGCCATACCCAACCCTTGGGGCATTGCTTTTGATGAATGGGGGCAAGATTTCTTTTTGCATACTTCGGGCCCAAAAGTTAATTGGATGATGCCAAGTTCCCTAAAACCAATATATGGCGTCTTTTCGCCCTTGACAGAAGAATTGATAGAAAAGGAGCATAGGGTTAGACCCACATCAGGTATGGAGTTTATTTCAAGCAGACATTTTCCGGATGATGTCCAAGGTGATATGCTGTTGGCAAACTCCATAGGATTTTTAGGACTAAAACAACATGAGATGATGGAGGACGGTACGGGGTACAAAACCAAACATCGTCAAGACTTGATTACAAGTACGGATCCCAACTTTAGACCCGTGGAAATGGAGTTTGCCCCAGACGGGTCATTGTATGTCGTAGATTGGCACAATGTGCTTATAGGCCATATGCAACACAACGCTCGTGACCCTTTGCGCGACCATGTTCATGGCAGAATATACAGGATAACCTACCCATCTAGACCATTGGTACAACCGGCAATGGTAAATGGTGCATCATTGGCACAATTATTTGAAAATTTAAAATTACCGGAATATAGGACTCGTTACCGTACCCGTAGGGAACTAAGGGGAAGAAATACGGAAGAAGTCCTTAAAACTGCCAAAGAGTGGGTCAAAAACCTAGATGAAGATGACCCAAATTATGACCATAACAGATTAGAGGCGTTATGGGTTTCATGGGGAATGAACAAGGTAGATGCCGAACTGCTAATGGCGCTATCCAAATCAAAAGATCATAGGGTACGCGCAGCAGTGGTCAGGGTAGTTAGGTATATGGGCCACCAAGTGAAAAATTCACAGGAAATATTGATGCAGGCAGCCTCCGATGTTCATGGCAGGGTTAGACTTGAAGCAATTACCGCGGCATCATGGTTGCCACAAGCAGAAGGTATGGAAATACTTGATATAGCAAGACAACACCCGTTGGACGAGTGGATGTTGGATTCTTTCAATTTTGCGGAAACAAGGTTGACCGGAAACTTTTTGGAGAAAGCAGATGAAAAAATTTTGGCATCACACCTAAAGGGTGAAGATTTAAAAATATTCACTAAAGGGAAAAAAATTTATGAGACAGAAGGGTATTGCATAACCTGTCATCAAGAAAGCGGCAGTGGACTCCAAAAAGCCGGATACCCCACCTTAGTTGGCCAACAATGGGTTTTAGGCGACCAGGACAGACTAATTAAACTTGTCCTGCATGGACTTTATGGACCAATGGATATTATGGGCAACCATTATGACGGGCAAGTACCCATGATGGCGTTCAAGGGATTATTGACCGATGAGGAAATTGCAGCGGTACTGACCTATGTAAGAAATTCATTTGGCAATAAAGCTTCGGTCATAAATAAGGAACAAGTACAAAAAATTAGGGAAGCAACTAAGACCCGGGAAGCTTTTTATACCCCAGAAGAATTATTGAAAGAACATCCCATGCAATAAAAAAAGACCAATCACCACCTATGAAACACATATTTGATAAAATAGTTTTTACAATGGTCGCCATTGCCTCCATATTGGCCTGCGGAGAGAACAAGAAAGAGAAACAAAAATTGGACGAAGGGACTGCGCCACCTCCCCATATTGTTTTTGTAACCGGCGACGAAGAATACCGTTCTGAAGAATCCATGCCAATGCTGGCCAAATTGGCAAAGCGTGAGCTAGGTGCCAAAGTCACTGTTTTATATGCGCTGGACAGCCTTGGTTTTATAGACCCTAACAGAACCGATCATATTGCAGGTTTGGAAGCATTGAAAAATGCGGATTTAATGGTCATATTTACAAGATTCAGGAACCTGCCTAATGAAGAGCGCACCTATATTACAGATTATGTAGAATCTGGAAAACCTATTATGGGATTTAGAACGGCTACCCATGCGTTTATGTACAAGAAAGATTCTTCCCTAACAGTATTTAACGGGGAATGGCCCGCCAAGGTATTTGGCCAACAATGGATAACACACCATGGCCATTTTGATGATGGCAAGTTTCAAGTAACCAATGTAACGGTCAAGGAAGGACAGGAAACACATCCTATATTAAGGGGTTTCAATGATTTTAAGGCATATTCCTGGTTATACCATGTTGATGGCGGCGGTTGGAAACTACAAGGAGACAGCAAGCCAATTCTTATGGGGCACTCCACAAAATCACAGCATGAAATTGATGGCAAGTTGAACAAGTATCCTTTGGATAACCCCGTTGCATGGACCAAAAGTTATACGGGCTCTTCTGGAATCAAGGCCAGAGTTTTCTTCACAACTCTTGGCCATCCTTTTGACTTTAAAATTCCCGAAGCTAGAAAAATTGCTTTGAACGGTATTTTTTGGGCCTTGGGAAAGGAAAATCTTATTCCAGAAGATGGTGCAAACGTTGTGTTGGACGAAGCCTATATGCCCAACAACTCAGGATTTGGACAAAAGTTTAAAAAGAACAGGAAACCAGAGCTAATACCCTAAGCGTTTCCTAAATGTATACTAATAGTATTATCCGCTCTTGGAAATTGTTCTATTTTTGAAAAAAAAAGTAGATTGAAAACTATCGGTTTATTCGCCCTATTACTTTTGGCATTTGCAAATCATGGTCTAGCCCAAAATAGAGCGGATCAAGAAGAAGCCAAACAAATTAATATTGTTCATGGGGCCAATTTCACAAAGAACGAAGTAGACTATCCCGGAGCTTCAATATTCAGCAAAGATGAACGACAGGTACAATTTGAACATCAAGGTGCAGACCTTTGGTGCGATGTAGCCATTTATTACCAACTTGAGAACCGCTTGGAAGCCATTGGCAATGTAATTCTGAAACAAGGGGACTCGGTTCAAATGACCAGTAAAAAAATCAATTACCTAGGGGACGATAAATTGGCAAAAGCATGGGGCAACGTCATTTTAAAAAATGCCTCCATGACCTTAAAAACGGACACCCTGAGATTTGACAGGGAAAAACAAGAGGCCTTTTATCGTGACAATGGTACTGTAATTGATTCGGCAAATACGTTGACCAGCAAGATTGGCAAATACTTCATGGAATTGAAAAAGTATCAATTTTTGGATAGCGTACATGTTCAAAATCCAGAATACACCTTAGATTCCGAACAGTTGGATTATTACACTACCTCTAAAAATGCATACATGTACGGCCCCTCGACAATTGTAGGGGAAGCCTATAAAATTTACTGTGAACGTGGATTTTACGATACCAAAATAGAAAGCGGTTATGGTATTAAAAATACACGTATAGATTATAATAATAGAATAATTGAAGGGGATAGCGTTTATTTTAACAAAGCCAATGAATTTGCATCTGCTACCAATAATATTACCGTAACGGATACCATTAACAAGGGTATCATAAGGGCACATTATGCAGAGGTACATAAAGCAAAAGACTCTGTATTTGCCACCAGAAGAGCGGTATCTATTTCAGTACAGCAACAAGACTCGCTCTATGTACATGGAGACACTTTGATGGTTACCGGCAAACCTGAAGAACGCTTGCTCAGGGCATTTAGAAATGCCAAATTCTATAAGACAGATTTGAGCGGTAAGTGCGATAGCATACACTCGGAGCAAAAGACAGGTATCACCCAATTGATCAAGAATCCGGTTATATGGAACGGTGCCAATCAAATGACAGGAGATAGCATCCATTTAAAATCCAATCTAAAAACTGAAAAACTAGATTCCTTAAAAGTATTAAGAAATGCCTTTATAATTTCTTTGGATAGTGTTAGCATGACTGGTTATAACCAGGCAAAGGGCATTAACCTATTTGGCAAGTTCATAGAAAACGAATTAAAATTAATTGACCTGGTACAAAATACGGAGGTGGTCTACTACATGTATAACGATGACGATGAACTTATTGGGATAGATAAAACGGTATGTAGCAAGATTAGGATAACCATGGAAGAGAACGATATAGAAAACCTTACTTTTTTTACGGATCCTGATGGTGATATATTTCCCGAAAAGGACCTGCCCGAAAATAGCAGGATATTAAAAGGATTTGTGTGGCGGGGCGATGAGCGTATTTTGACCAAGGAGGATATTTTTGACGAGGACGACAATAATTTGGAACTGGTGGTCATTCAAGGAATAGACAATCCTATTGACATAGATGCAGAAGAACAGCAGCGCGGTCAAAATGAGTCTGACCCCGTTAATAAGATCAAAACGGACAATGCCATAGACCCAAAAGCAAAGGCAACCAAAAAGAAGGTGAATTAAATAGTTCCCATGACCAAGGACTTTTTAAAATATCAGGCACAAACCTCACCCTATCCTTTAGGGATGGAAATTTCACATGCCAGTGGTAGCTATATTTATGATACTGCCGGTAACGCACATTTAGATTTTGTTGCAGGGGTTTCTGCCTGTACCTTGGGGCACAGTAATCCTAACGTGGTAGAGGCCGTACAGAAACAAGCTGCAAAATACATGCATGTAATGGTTTATGGTGAATATGCACAATCGCCCGCAACGGACTATGTAAAGTTGTTGGCCGCACAATTGCCTCAGCCCTTGGAGGTTACTTATCTGGTAAATTCAGGAACGGAAGCAATTGAGGGAGCTTTAAAATTGGCAAGGAGGTATACGGGGAGATCACAGATAATATCCGCAAGGAACGCGTATCATGGCAATACGATGGGAAGCTTAAGTTTAATGGATTTTGAGGAACGCAAAAGTGTGTTTAGGCCATTGCTCCCAGACGTGTATCACATAACCTTCAATAATGAAAAGGAATTAAATAAAATTACCACCAAGACGGCGTGTGTAATTTTGGAGACCATACAAGGAGGTGCCGGATTTATTGAACCCCAAAACCGGTATTTGGAAAAGGTAAGAAAACGTTGTGATGAAACTGGTGCGTTATTGATACTGGATGAGATACAGCCTGGTTTTGGACGAACCGGTAAACTATTTGCTTTTGAACATTACAATTGTGTACCGGATATATTGGTCATTGGTAAGGGAATGGCATCGGGTATGCCCGTTGGGGCCTTCGTGTCTAGTCCTAAAATAATGGGTACGCTAAGTGAACGGCCTAAAATGGGTCATATTACCACATTTGGAGGACATCCGGTGGTAGCATCGGCCAGTTTGGCCACCTTAAACGAGCTACTGCAGACCACATTAATAAAAGATACTTTGTCCAAAGAACAAGTATTCAGAAAGCATTTGGTCCATCCAAGGATAAAAGAGATACGCGGAAGAGGATTAATGCTCGCATTGATAATGGATACTGCAGATACGGCCAACTCCGTCGTGCTTAAAGCTAAAGAGAAAAATTTAATATTGTTCTGGCTATTATTTGAAAATAAGGCAGTAAGAATTACCCCTCCCTTAACCATTTCCGTAGAGGAAATTAAAGAAGGATGTGCTATAGTTTTAGGTATTTTGGATAAGCTGTAATTTAAGGTTGTTAACTAATTTGTTAATAATATAGCCACTATCACCTACCCTAACACGCTTCAAACACTTACTTTTAATTATCTAGAAATCCCAAAAAGTTCCTATGGCGTTAGAATCTAACGAGAAACCGGACAAGCCAATTACAAAATTTGAATCGATGCTCAAGACAGACGATGTCTATTTCTTTGATGCGGAGGATTTTGAAGATATTGTTCACCATTATCTAAACCACGGGAAAATTTCCTTGGCCAAAAAAGGCATTAAGATAGGGTTACAACAGCATCCTGCATCAATTGAATTAAAATTGCTTCAAGTTGAAGTATTGGTGTTTGAAAATCAAATAGAAAAAGCGGAAGCCTTATTGGATGAACTGCAACTGTTAGACCACCAAAACGAAGAAATATATATACAAAGAGCAAATATTTTCTCCAAGCAGGACAATCATGAAGCTGCGGTTGAACTATTGCGCCAAGCCCTAGCCTTCAGCACCAATAGTTTTGACATTTATAGCTTACTTGGAATGGAATATCTGTTCATGGACGATTTTAAAGAAGCTAAGAAAAGCTTTATGAAATGTGTTGAATATGATGAACAGGATTATTCATCGCTCTACAATGTAATTTACTGTTTTGAGTTTTTGGAAGATTACGATGGGGCCATCATATACTTGAACGACTATTTGGAAAGTAATCCGTATTGCGAAGTAGCTTGGCACCAACTAGGTAAGCAATATTCGTACATAGAAATGTACGCAGAGGCATTGACCGCCTTTGAGTTTGCCATTATATCAGATGACAGTTTTATAGGTGCATATTTTGAAAAAGGAAAGGTGTTGGAGAAATTAGGTAGACATAAAGAGGCCATAGAAAATTATGAGACCACAATATCTATTGAAGATCCCACCTCACATGCATTCTTAAGAATAGGAAAATGCTATGAAAAGCTAAAAGATATTGAAATGGCCAAATATTACTTTTACCAAACGGTACATGAAGATCCGTTATTGGATAAAGGATGGTTGGCCATTACCAATCTTTATTACAATATTAAAGACTTTGAAAAGGCAGTTTTTTACATCAACAAAGCACTTAACATAGATGGGGAAAACCCACTATACTGGAAAAAGTGTGCACAGATTCATACAGCGCTCAAAAATTATGACCAAGCAGATTTTGCCTTTAAACAAACCGTGGATTTAGGTAATTATGAATTGGATACGTGGTTGAAATGGGCAGACGTGGTGCATATAAATGGGGAAACCCATGCCGCAATAGAAATTCTGGCACAGGGAAGGGAATTTTATCCTGACAATCTTAAGCTTTTATATAAATCTGTAGGATTTCAATGTATGGCCAATGATTTGATCAATGCCAGAATAACTTTAATGGATGCGCTAAAGATTGACAAAAATCAAAAAAAGCTTCATCTGTTCAAAGAAAAATTTCCTGAATTTGGCAATTCTGAATGGACCCAGAAAATTGTAAATAAATACAATAAAGCCTCTTAGAACGGGTTCTACATTTCATGGAAAATAGAAAACCAATAGATTACATATTTATTAGCCTTAAAGGCATGGCCATGGGCATTGCGGAACTGGTCCCCGGGGTATCGGGAGGAACCATAGCTTTTGTTACAGGAATATATGAAGAATTCATAACCTCAATCAACAACGTTAATTTAACGACATTAAAATTGTTTAGGGAAAAAGGTTTTGCCACCTTTTGGGACAAATTGAACGGAAATTTTTTAGTAGCTCTTTGTTTGGGAATGCTTATTAGTATACTCTCACTTTCAAAAGTAATTTCCTGGCTTCTGGATACCCACCCCATACCTACTTGGGCATTTTTCTTCGGGTTGGTTCTGGCAAGTGTACTATTTGTTGCAAAATCAATTAAAAAATGGGGTATACTGGCTATAGCGCTGTTCATTTTAGGAACCGTATCCGCCTTCTATATTACTACGCTACCACCATCAACCAGTACGGGTAGCCTACCATTTATATTTCTATCCGGCGCCATAGCCATTTGTGCAATGGTCTTACCAGGTATATCCGGGTCTTTTATTTTAGTATTGCTCGGCTCTTACAAAACAGTGCTAGAAGCGGTAAACGATAAGGACCTCGCCATAGTAACGACCTTCGCCGCAGGGGTAATTTTTGGTATTTTGAGTTTTGCAAGAATCTTAAAATGGATGTTCACCAACTACAAAGATGCTACTCTAGCCATTTTAACAGGTTTTATACTAGGTTCATTGAACAAAATATGGCCTTGGAAAAACATTACCGAGGTTATACAGATTGGCAAAAAGGAGATTATTATAGATGAAAACATATCGCCATTTTCTTTTACGGGCGATAATCATTTAACCTTTGCAATTGTAGCTGCTGTCATTGGTTTTTCCCTTATTTTTATATTGGAAAAATCAGCTTCCAAGAAGTAAGCAATAAAACTACATGAACCATCCCAGATCCTTAACCGATAAAATTTTCTTGGTCATAAAAGGATTATGCATGGGTACAGCCAACAAAGTACCCGGCGTATCTGGGGGCATCGTTGCCTTTGTCGGAGGGTTTTACGAGGAATTTATATACTCGCTTCAAAAAATCAATGCAAAGGCGTTCAAATTATTGATCGGCGGAAGATTTAAAAGCTTTTATAGATATATAAACGGACCCTTTTTAACCCTGTTGATCTTTGGTATGCTCATAAGTTATTTCAGCATATCCAAACTACTGGATTATTTTTTGGTCAAAAAAGAATTACTGGTTTGGTCCACTTTTTTTGGTATGATATTAGGTTCTATCTATTATATAGGTAAGGATTTTGATTATTGGAAAAAGAAAACCTTTACCGCTGCACTCATAGGATTAGGTATTGGTGTGGCCATTAGTTTTTTGAGTCCGGCAAAGGAAAACGACAATTTAATATTCATATTTCTATGTGGTATGATCAGTGTATCCGGCATGACCTTACCAGGACTTTCGGGTTCTTTTATATTAATTCTCTTGGGCAATTATGTGCTGCTTTTAGTAGATTCCGTAAATGCCCTGTATGATACTTTTTCAGAAATAATTGTTGGTGATTTTAGCTTCACTTCTAATAGTGAACGATTGCATACCTTAAAAATATTAGCGGTGTTTACATTGGGCTCCGCAACAGGCTTGGTAACATTATCACACGTATTAAGTTTTGTCCTAAAACATTATAAACATATTACAACTGCCACCATATTAGGTTTTATTACTGGTTCTTTGGGCGTAGTATGGCCTTGGAAAAAAACAATTTATAAAATTGGTGAAGATGGCAATGTATTACTGGATTCCAATGGAAAAAGGATAATCATGAACTATGAACGTTTTCTACCGGACATGGGCATTTTAGAAAATTGGACCGCTATTTTATTTATCGTTATTGGTATTAGCATTTTGTTACTTTTAGATTGGTATGGAAAAAACAGAACAACATAAATTTGGCTTGGTAGGAAAGAATATTTCGTACTCTTTCTCCCGGGGATATTTCAAAAAAAAATTCCAAGATTTAGGTCTTGAAAATTATAGTTACGAAAATTTTGACTTGAATTCCATAGAAGTGTTTCCATCAATATTTTCAAAAAACAATACAATTAGCGGACTCAATGTAACCATTCCCTATAAAGAAGAGGTTATTCCTTACTTGGACCATATTGATCATGCGGCTCAACAAATTGGAGCGGTGAACACCATAAAAATTGATGAGAATGGCCTTACAGGCTTTAATACGGATGCCTATGGTTTTAAAAACGCCATATTGCCCCACATACAACCTCACCACAACGATGCATTGATATTGGGTACCGGAGGCGCTTCAAAAGCAATAGCTTTTGTACTTGATGAATTGGGAATTGATTATAGATTTGTATCAAGGTCAGGCAAAAAAAATGGTTTTAGATATGATGAGTTAACTGGTGATACTATCGAAAAACATACCTTGATCATTAATTGTTCTCCTGTAGGAACCTTTCCTAATATAGAGGAAAAACCTGCCTTACCCTATACTTCTATTGGCCAAAAACATTTATTGTTCGACCTTATTTATAACCCGGAGGTTACGGCATTTTTGCAAACGGGTAAATTAAATGGAGCACGTATTTGCAACGGGTTAAGAATGTTAGAGTTGCAAGCGGAGAAAGCATGGTCTATTTGGAACAATATTTAATAAAGAAAAAAACACTATAGTCTAAAATGAATAAAAAAACACAATCCTAAAGCCTGTCAATGCACCGTAGGCCAATACTAAAAATAGACGCTAATACTTTGCAATTCTAGGGGTAGTCACTATCTTGTAAACATATAATTAAGGAATATGTCCGAGGATAAAGAACACCAATTACCAGAATCATCAACAGAAGAAAATTCTACTACGGATACTTCAAGTAACGTTGCGGAAGGTCAAGATGTACAGAAGGAAATTACAGAAGAGCAAAAAACGGAAGAATCTTTAGATTCAGCCGCAAAAGAACCTAATGCCATAGATGAAATAGATGAGTCCAATGCAGAGGACGCGGAAGATGAAGATACCGTAAAAAGACATGAAATACCTATGCCGGATTATCATGAAATGAACATGGAAAACCTGGTTGGGGAACTGCAACGCTTAGTTAAAAATGAAAAGGTACAGGCCATACGTAAACATGTAGATTCCATTAAAGATGAATTCAACCAAAAGTTCGATGAATTTATAGAAGAAAAAAAGGAAGAATTCATAGCCAATGGTGGAAATGAAATTGACTTTAGGTACAACTCCGTTGACAAAAGACAATTCAACGAAGTGTATGCAGAATATAGGGAGAAAAGAAATCAGTATTACAAAAGCTTAGAAAAAAGCCATAAAGAAAATCTCGCCTATCGGTTAGATTTAATAGAACAGTTAAAAGCTTTGGTAAATGTTGAGGAGGATATTAACACAACCTACAACAACTTTAAGGACATACAGGCCAAATGGAGGCACGCGGGTCCTATACCTAAGGCCAATTACAACAATGTTTGGAAAACGTATCACCACCACATTGAAATTTTTTATGATTTCTTAAATATCAACCGGGAATTAAGGGATCTTGATTTTAAGCACAATCTGGAAGAGAAAAGCAAAATAGTCACAAGAGCTGAAGAACTTGCAAAAGAACCAGATTTAAATAGGGCCTTTAGGGAATTACAAGTATTACATAAAATTTGGAAAGAAGATTTGGGACCGGTTGGCAAAGAGCATCGGGAGGAAATCTGGGGCCGCTTTAGCGCGGCTACCAAAACTATTCACGAAAGAAGACAGGACTATTTTAAGAACCTTGATCAAATCAAGGAAGAAAATTTAGAGCGCAAGAATGCCATCATAGAAGAAATAAAGGAAATAGCATCTTCTGTTTCTTCCAATCATGGTACTTTGCAGCAACAAATAAAAAAGATTGAGGAATTAAGGGAGACATTCTTTAAGGCCGGCCAAGTTCCCCAAAAGGTGAATTCAAAAACATGGAATGCGTTTAAAAGCGCAGTACGTGAATTCAACCAAAACAAAAATGCCTTTTACAAAAACTTAAAAAAAGAACAACAGGAAAACCTGCAAAAGAAAAGGGAGCTCCTTGATTTGGCTATATCATTAAAAGATAGTGAGGATTGGGATGTAACCACCTCAGAAATGAAGCGTATACAAAGCCAATGGAAAAAGATAGGCCATGTTCCGCGTAAGTATTCAGATAAAATTTGGAAGGATTTTAAAAATGCCTGTAACCATTATTTTGACAGATTAAATGCACTTAAGAATGATGCATTTAAGGAAGAAGAAGAAAATTACAAGAAAAAAGATGCCTGTATTGAGCGTCTAAAGGATTTTAAATTGAGCGGCGAAAAAGAAAAGGACCTCGCAGCTATTAAGGAATTTACAGAAGAATGGAAAAAAATTGGTAAAGTTCCGTTCAAGAAAAAGAACATTAACCAAAAATTCGACAAAATAATTGATGCCTTGTTCTATAAATGTGGAGTTAGCAAGCAAGAGTCTGAACTGTTGAAATATGGTAATAAAATTCAACAGCTCAAAACAACGGATAACCAAGAACAGGCAATTCAAAACGAACGCGCTTTTATTAGGAAAAAAATAGATGAGAGCAAGAGCGAAATAAGGCAGTTGGAAAACAATCTTGAATTTTTCTCGAATGCATCTGAAAGCAATCCGTTGGTACAGGATGTGATAAAACGAGTCAATCAGCATAAAGAATCGCTAGCTGCTTGGAAAGCGAAATTGAAAAAATTGAATATTCTCAAAAATAATTTGACCAAGGATGTAGATGAAAGTGAAGGTGTTGCCGGTGAGGAAGAATAAAAACAAATGTAGTTGACCGCAATTCTGAATAGTATTAATCGATAGTATTAAGGTCAACATTATCATGAAGCATCTTATACTTTTGTCAATTATGTTCGTTATAGGTGTATTTAATAGACCCCTATCAACAAATAACATAGTTCCCTATTCATTTCCCCAAGAAAATACCCAAGAGAATGCCTATATCATTCTTATGGACCAATGTAATGGTTGTCATATTACTAAACAAAGAGGTATGGTGTTTACTCGTGATAATATGAATCGTTATTCCTTGGCTATAGAACAGCAAGTATTTGTAAAGAAAAGAATGCCAAAAGGCAAAAAGAATAAGCTTACCTCAACAGAACTGAACAAGCTTAGATTATGGTTGGATAGCTTAAATAATCATTGACATAAAAAAAGCCTCTATCAATAAGAAGCTTTTTTTCACTATATGATTTATTATTACTTGGCTACATTCACCGCCCTAGTCTCCCTGATAACCGTAACTTTTACTTGACCAGGATAGGTCATATCCGTTTGAATTTTTTGTGAAATCTCAAAGGACAATTGTGCTGCCCTTTCATCATTTACTTTTTCGCTCTCAACAATAACCCTTAGTTCTCTACCGGCCTGTATAGCATAGGCTTTCTGCACCCCGCTAAAACCAAATGCAATTTCTTCCAAGTCTTTTAAACGTTGAATATACGAATCCAATACCTGTCTTCTAGCACCTGGCCTAGCACCGCTTATGGCATCACAGACCTGTACTATTGGAGCTATAAGAGTCTTCATTTCTATTTCATCATGGTGTGCTCCAATGGCATTACAGACCTCAGCTTTTTCTCCAAATTTCTCCGCCCATTGCATACCAAGGATAGCATGCGGAGTCTCCACTTCATTTTCAGTATTGGGCACTTTGCCAATATCATGCAATAGACCTGCTCGTTTGGCAATTTTAGGGTTAAGCCCAAGTTCAGATGCCATAACACCACACAATTTAGCCACTTCCCTAGAGTGCTGCAACAAATTTTGGCCATATGAAGAACGATATTTCATTCTACCCACGGCGCGTATAAGTTCAGGGTGCAATCCATGAATACCTAAATCAATGACCGTACGCTTACCAATTTCAACAATCTCCGCCTCTATTTGTTTCTCGGTCTTTTTAACTATTTCCTCAATTCTAGCCGGGTGTATTCTACCGTCTGTCACTAATTTATGTAACGACAATCTTGCCACTTCTCTACGTACAGAATCAAAACAGGAAAGGATGATAGCTTCAGGAGTGTCATCAACAATGATTTCCACACCAGTAGCCGCCTCCAATGCCCTAATGTTCCTACCTTCCCTACCAATAATTCTACCCTTAACGTCATCAGATTCAATATTGAATACAGAAACACAGTTCTCTACTGCTTCTTCCGTACCAATTCGTTGAATGGTATTGATAATGATCTTACGGGCTTCTTGTTGGGCGGTAAGTTTGGATTCTTCTACCGTAGATTGTATAAAGGCCATAGCGTCTGACTTGGCAGTCTCCTTAAGGCTTTCCACCAATTGATTTTTAGCTTCATCTGCAGAAAGTCCAGATATGACCTCTAGTTGCTGAACTTGGCTTTTATGCATCTTGTCCAGTTCTTCGTGTCTTTTTTCAAACAAGGCCCTTTTCTGCTCTACTTCCTTTAGTTTTCCGTCTAATTGGGAGTTCATTTGCTTGTTTTTGGCAAGCTCGCTACTTACTTGAGATTCCTTATCTCGCGTACGCTTTTCCGCCTCGCTAATTTTTTTGTCCTTCCCGTAAATTACTTTTTCATGTTCGGCCTTTAGTTCTAAAAACTTTTCTTTGGCCTGTAATATTTTTTCCTTCTTAATGCTTTCCCCTTCCTTATTAGCTTCCTTTATAATGCGCTCAGCATCTTTCTTTGCATTTATTATGGTTTTAGAGGCTTTCCCTTTTTCCAAAAATTTTGCTATTGCAAAACCGATTGCCAGCCCAACTATTGCGGCAATAATTATCATTGTACTATCCATAGTCTAATTAATTAATAAAAAAAAAGCCCACATTGGAGAAGTTTTGATCAAACTCCGGTAAACAGGTTTAGGGCTAACAGACTGATCAAGGATCCCTATACGAGTAGGGCCTGCTTTTACAATCTAAACTCACCCTTTTTAAAAAAATAAATGTTGAGTTTGTCAAAAGGTATTACCAATGTGGGCAGTAACTTAATGTATTTTAAAGAACGTTTTTTTTTACAAAGCCAATTTAGAGTTCACCAAATCGTTCAACGCTTTTAAACGTTGTTCGGCCTCTTTGGATCCTTCCGTTTGCTCAATGCCGTTTTGCTCAATTTTAGATGCAAATTGCAGGGCACACATGGCCAATACATCTTGCTTATCTCTAACTGCATAATTCTGCTCAAATTTTTTGGCCAACTGTTCAATATTTTTAGCGGCCTTTCTTAAACCTTCCTCTTGCGCAGGATCGATCGTCAACGGATATACCCTATCTGCAATAGAAAGTTTTATTTTGAGCTTTTCTGACATATTTTATAGACATTATTCTGAAAGTTGGGCTATACAATGGTCCAACTCCCGTATCAATGTATTTATTTTAAGCTTAGCTTCTGTTTTGTTTGTATTACTGCCAAGCATTGAATTTGCCAGTTTAAGAGAATTGTACTTCTCTTCCCATTCGGATACCGTTTTACTTGCATTCTCCTGTGAAGATTTTATATTCTTCAATTCCTTTTCCAACTCTAAATTAGCCTTGTTCAGCACTTCCAGCTTATGCAACAATTTGCTAATTTTATCTTCTAAGGAATCAACGATTTTAATCAATTCGCCCATACATCAAAATCAATGCGATTTACACAAAGTTAACATAGATTAGATGACTTAGCAATAGTTTTGTGAAATATTCCAAAATGAACTGTAATTAAATTGACAATTATATAGCCAAGATGTCTTTATAAAAATTTTAGCACGGGCAACTTCATAGAATTGTGGTTGTTTAATTATTTTCGCACTATTGCAATCTACCATATGAAAAATTCACCCTGCGTCCTATTCTTTCTTTTTTGTCTAACATTACTAGGTCAAGAACAATATCCTAAGGATGTTTTTGGCCCTCCAATGGACATACCTATTATTTTGGCCGGGACGTTCGGTGAGCTACGTTCCAATCATTTTCATGCGGGTCTGGACATCAAGACACAGCAGCGGGAAGGAATTCCGGTCAACGCCATAGGTGACGGAACGGTTACCCGTATTAAGGTTTCCTTATGGGGATATGGCAAAGTGCTGTACATTGCCCACCCAAACGGCTACACCTCGGTATATGGCCACCTACAGAAGTTTTCACCTACCATAGAAGCCTATATTAAAAAACTCCAATATGAAAAAAAATCATTTGAGGTTGAAGTTTTTCCTGATTATGGGGAAATAAAGGTCACCAAAGGAGAATTAATTGCATATAGCGGAAACACGGGTGGCTCTGCTGGTCCACACCTACACTTTGAAATTAGAAGTAGTATATCAGAAAAGCCAACGAACCCGTTTCTTTATGGAATGCATGTAGCTGATGCAACAAATCCTATTTTGGAAAAACTATTTGCATATCCGTTAAGCGACAACGCGCACATTAATCATAACCAAGAAAGGACACAGATCAATTTTAGTAGACAGGATGATGGCACCTATTTGGCAGATAAGGTCGAAGCCCTTGGAGAAATAGGTTTTGGATTCATTGGGTATGATAGATTGGATATGGCTGCAAATAAAAACGGGGTTTACTCCGTAGAATTCAACGTCAACGGAAAAATTTATTCGCTATATAATTTTGAGTCGTTCTCATTTGGCGAAACCAGATACATCAATACATTGATAGACTATGATTATTATGGTAGGCATAGGCAGCGCATACAGAAAAGTTTTAAATCTCCCGGTAACAACTTAAGCATTTACAAGGAGCTTTATAATGAAGGTAAGGTCAAAGTAAATAAAGGGCTTAGCTATACTGCTAATCTAATCATTAAGGATTATGCCGGTAACACGGTTAAACTTGCCATTCCTATTGAAGGGAAGGAAAATCAAGGCCCCAGCACAAACAATGATAACGTGACCGATAATTTTTTGGTAGCCAAAAAGCCAAATAACTATGACTTGGGGGGCGCAAAAGTCTATTTTCCTGCAAATACATTTTATGAAGATTTTTATATCGATTTAAAAAAAGGTGCCGATACGGTTACCATACATAGCAATACTGTACCGGCCCATAGGAATTTCACTATTACTTTTGACGCATCAAAATATCCCAAGGAAACGCACAAACAGTTGTTCATTGCAAGATTGAACGATAAAATACAGCCAAATTTTACCAACACATACAAACGCGGCGATCTGTTTACCGCACGTACCAGAAATTTGGGAACCTATACCATTGCACAAGACACTACACCGCCAACCATTAGAACAAAAAATTTTAAGGAAAAGCAATGGCTCAACAACTACAAATACCTTAGTGTAAGCATTGCGGACGATTTAAGCGGAATTGATTCATATACGGCAACTTTGAACGGTGAATGGATATTGATGGAATATGAACCTAAACGCAATACATTGACGTATAATTTTGATGATAAGATTGCCGACCAAACGCAATGTGTTCTTAAAGTGACCGTTACAGATAATGTAGGCAATGTAAGTACGCTTACCACCTCTTTTTATAGAAAATAGATATTTGAGACCATTTAGTGTTCTGGGGGCTATCATAGTATTGTGCAACACCATTGTTTTTGCGCAAAATGCCACCATTACGGGTATTGTGTTGGATGAAAATAACAACGCCTTGTCCAACGTAAATATTTCTGCTGGAACTTTAGGAACCACCACAAATGATATAGGGTATTATTCGCTAGAGCTTGTTGCGGACCAAGAAAACACTATTATCTTTTCCCATATTGCATTCAAGGATGTAGTGTTGGAAAATTTGATTCTTACTACGAACGACATATTTGAGTTTAACCCAGTACTAAAAAATAATACCATACAAATTGGTGGCGTAACGGTATTGGCAAACGGAGAACGGGCAACAGAAACAATTTTAAATATCGCCCCCGCAACTATCAGAAAAATCCCAGGAGCCAATGCGGGAGTAGAAACTATTTTAAAATTACTTCCAGGCGTAAATGCCAATAACGAACTTTCCACCCAATATGCGGTAAGGGGAGGCAATTATGACGAAAATTTGGTCTATGTAAACGAAATTGAAGTGTACAGACCTTTTTTAATAAGGTCTGCCCAACAAGAAGGTCTTAGTTTCGTTAATAGCGACCTTGTCCAAAATGTTAAGTTTTCCGCAGGAGGATTTCAGGCCAAGTACGGAGATAAATTATCTTCTGTATTGGATATCAAATACAAGACCCCTACGGTATTTTCCTTACGTATGGAAGGCAGCTTTTTAGGGGCACAAGCTAGTGTGGAAACTGTATCTAAAAATGGCAAGTTCAGTAGCTTATCCGGTTTAAGATATAGGAATAATGCCTTATTGGTCAACACCCAACAGACACAAAGCAATTTTAATCCTTCATTTACGGATGTACAGAGTTATTTAACCTACCGGTTCAACCCAAAATTTAAATTGGATTTTTTAGGCAATTTGGCCCTTAACGATTATGTTAACGAGCCATTGAACAGGCAGACCAATTTTGGCACCTTAGAGAACCCACAAGCTTTAATCGTTTATTATGAAGGGTTGGAGAAAAACAGATATACCACAGCATTGGGGGCTTTAAAAGGTACGTATCAATTAAATGAAAATACGGTTTTAAAGCTAATATCTTCGCTATACCATACTACTGAAGAGGAATACTCAGATGTTATCGCAACCTATGGTCTGGGCCAAGTAGACAGCAATTTTACCAGTGAGACCATGGGCAGTGCATTGAACCCTAGAGGCATAGGCTCTCAATTTAATAGAACCCGAAATGACTTGGACGCCCTAATTTTAAATGTTGAACATAAAGGCTCCCATACAATGAACAACTCCATTCTTGAATGGGGTACAAAATATACCCATGAAGATATAAGGGACCAATTAAGGGAATCAGAATTTATAGATTCTGTCGGGTTTTCAATTAGACCTCCACGACCAGAATTTGTAAACAATCAACCTTTAGACCCTTACAATGCTCCCTTAGTTGCCTATAACAGTTTAAACGCCTTAAATTTTGTTCAGACCGACCGTTTCTCCGGTTATGCGCAATTTGGTACACAAAATAAATGGAACAAAGCCAATGTATATTATAATCTAGGTATAAGATTTCATCATTGGTCCGTTAGCGATGATACCGGTGAACAAGTATCCCAAACCGTATATAGTCCAAGGTTACAATTGGCCCTTAAACCAGATTGGAATAAGGATATGTTATTCCGGTTTTCTACGGGACTCTACCACCAACCACCATTTTATAGGGAATTAAGGGATGTTACTGGTGTGGTTATACCTTCGGTAAAGGCACAAAGGGCAATACATTTTGTTCTTGGTAGTGAGTACAGTTTTCTTTTATGGGAACGGGCCTTTAAACTATTGGGCGAGGCCTATTATAAAAAATTGGAACATGTAAATCCCTATACCTTAGAAGATGTGCGCATTCGGTATAGTGCAAATAATGATACGGAGGCCTATGTTTACGGTGCAGAGTTACGTATGAACGGGGCGTTTGTACCTGGAACAGAATCTTGGATCAGTGTAGGTTATTTAAAGACTGAAGAAAACAGGAATAACCGGGGTTATATTTCTAGGCCTACAGATCAACGCTTGAAAATAGGAGTACTGTTCCAGGATTACATTCCTAAAATTCCAGATTTAAAAATGTACCTTAACCTGGTTTATCAAACCGGTGTACCGGGAGGTTCGCCCAGCTATGCAGATCCGTATATTTTTCAGAATAGATTAAGGGATTATAAACGTGCAGATTTAGGAATTTCCTATATTTTTGTAGGCAAGGACAAGCAATTTCCTGCCACGCATTGGTTACACGCCTTTAAAGAGCTAAGCCTAGGGTTTGAAATCTTTAATTTATTCAACAACCAAAACTCCATAACCAATACATGGGTTAGAGATGTGGACAGTAAGAACGAATTTGCCGTGCCCAATTATTTAACATCAAGGGTATTGAATCTAAAATTAGGAATACACCTTTAAAATTAACAGATGAAAAGAATACTTTTCTTATTGACCACATTGTACTGTATAGCAGCCCTTGGACAAAAGAACATTTATGAAAGCCCAAATTTTGATGAATTAAGTGAAGATCATGCCGTATTGGCCATAATTCCTTTTCTAACAAATCTAGACCTTAACGAACCCATTTCCAGGGAGGAACAAAAAAGACTTGAAGAAAATGAAGGATATGCTGTACAAAATGCTTTGGAAACTTATTTTTCCAGAAGAAGTAAAAAGAAAAAGTTACCGGTAAAGTTTCAGAATATAAAAAATACTACCGCTATTTTGGCACAAAACAATGTAACCTATGAAAATATAGATGTCTACACCACCAAACAATTAAGTGAAATTTTGGGTGTAGATGGTATAATTAGCGGAACTTTAGATTTAAACATATTACTTTCTAGCGGTATACCTACAGAGTTCAGCTTTACAGATTATATTTCCGGTGGAGCAGATTATGGCCGAATTGGCATAAAGATCAGCGATGGCGACACTGGAAGACTGCTATGGAAATATGAAAAGGAGATTAATAAAAAAACTGGCAAAAACACCACGGACCTCATTGACCGTATGATGAAATTGGCCATTAGAAAATTTCCATACGAAAGGGAAAGAAAACGAGACCGCAACAAAAATTAAACTAACTTTCTATTATATCCTTGAGCACCTTAATGGTGTAATCAATTTCCTCCCTCGTGTTATAGGTAGAAAATGAAAAACGCACAGATGGTTTTTTCATGTCTTCCTTGGACAAAATTTGGGTAAGGACATGACTACCGGTATCGCTCCCTGATTGACATGCACTTCCTTTTGAACACGCTATACCTTTAATATCCAAGTTGAACAAAAGCATCATAGCCTTATCTTCCGTAATGGGCAAACAAACGTTCACCAACGTATAGGTGCTTTTTTCCATATCTGCGGAATGTCCGTTAAATTTGGCTTCCGGTATATCCTTTCTTACCTGTTCTATAAAATACCTCTTAAGTCCTTCAACATATTTCTTTTCCGTTTCCAAATTATCATAGGCGTGCACAAACGCTTCTTGGAGACCAACAATATTATGGAAAGACTCCGTACCTGCCCTGAGCCCACGTTCTTGAGACCCTCCGGATATCATACAGCTCATACCTGAATTTTTTCGGATAAAAGCAAAACCAATACCTTTAGGCCCATGAAATTTATGAGCTGCTGCAGCTAGAAAATCTATTGGAAACTTTTTTACATCCCATTCATAATGACCTAAAGATTGAACAGTATCGGAATGTACCAAGGCATCGTATTTTTTGGATAATAAGGTAATCTGTTCCAAATCTATTTTATTGCCTATTTCGTTGTTCACATGCATAAGGCTTACCAATTTTTTAGAACCATTGCTTTTCAATAGTTCTTCCAAATGCAACAAATCAGGATTGCCATAAGCGTCCAAATTAACATATTGCAATTCTATAAGACCTTTTGCTTCCAGTTCCTCTACCGTATGTAGTACTGCATGATGTTCTATTCTAGTAGTGATTATAGTCTTTACCCCTAGATCACGCACCGCACATCTTAATATCATGTTATCCGCCTCAGTACCTCCACTGGTAAAAATAATTTCAGAGGGCTGTGCATTAATATATTTGGCAATTGTCTTTCTTGCACTTTCTATGGCCGTTTTCGCTGTTCTGCCAAAACTATGTGTAGAAGAAGGATTTCCGTAGGAATTAGCCAATGCATCCTGCATTTTTGAAATTACCTTAGGGTGAACCTGTGTTGTTGCCGCATTATCTAAATATACCTGTTTCATCAAAGCCTGCTCTAATAAATAAAGAACAAAAATAGCTCAAATAAAGTTAATTTACCCATAAATGGAGGGTGTGCTTTCCATGGGTTTATAATTTTTAAATTAAATTTGATGTATGAAAAAATACCTACTAATTGGTTGTTTATTTTTATTGTTTGCCTGTGACGATGGCGACCTTCAAATAGAAACGGTGGACTTTGATAGCATAGACAATGTCCAAAATTGTGGAACGTTATCCACATCTTCTACCAACGTGGTTTTTAAGATCAATGGTGACGAGTCCTTGATCATTACCTTGGCTAGCGGACTCCTAAAAAATGAAGTAACCACGACGGATAGGGAAAGTGCAGTTCCCGGAAACTCACAAGTAAGCTATCGTATATTTTCTGAAACCGTAACCAGTGCCTATTTTTGTGATGCACCACCACCACTTACACCAACGGTCATTGAAGAAATTGAGGCTGAAGGCGGCTCTGTTACCGTTAGTACTACAACGGCGGATAGCGTAACCTTTACGCACACTATCAAGCTAAGTGGCATTACATTTGTCAATGAAAACGGAAGTAGAATTACGGATCTGCAGATTAATGAGTTTGGTGAAGTAACTACTGGAGGATAATCTAAGGGTTTTGGTAGACATAAACTTCTGTTGCCCCTAGGCCATATTTTTGATACTCTGCATCATAATATTTAATATTCTCATATTTATTGAAAAGGTAACGTAGTTCTTCCTTTAGAATTCCTTCCCCTACTCCGTGGATAAAGACAATTTTTTGAATGCGTTTGGCTATGGCAAAATCCAATTGCCTTTTTGCGGTTTCCAATTGCAGGTTCAGAATAGCATAGTTGTCCAGTTGTTTAGGATTTTTTACCAATTGGTTAATATGCAGGTCCACTTCCATCTTAGGTGCGTTACGCTCTTTTGGCTTAACAATGGTAGATTTTTTCCGCTTTGGTATTTCCTTTTCTTTTTTAATGCGAGCAATATCAAAATTAGAGACACGTATATCGTTGGCCATTAACACAAGTTCATGGGGCTCATAGACTAGAGGAAAACCATCATCGCTAATGATTGTTATATCCTTACCGTTAATGGCATTTACCCTTCCCTTGATAACATCATCAATTGTTTCTACAATATCGCCTATCTGAAATTGAGACATGTTTTTATTTTGAATACACAAAAATAATGGTAATTTTCCAACTTAGAATTTCTATAAAATGCGATTAAGGGCATTATTTATTTATTTGGGGTTGGATAATTTTATGTTGCCCTGTTTCACCAAAAAATTAATAGGGATAGATTGCCCAGGTTGCGGTATGCAACGTGCCATACTTTTTTTGACCAAGGGAGAATTTATTGAGGCATTTAAAATGTATCCTGCCATTTATCCTATGCTATTACTTTTGGCTTTTTTGGGAGCAAACAAATTATATACAATAAAGTATGCTAACACCATTACAATAATTCTCATGATTAGCACCGTAGGATTTATATTGACCAATTATATATTAAAATTTATCTAACTAAACCTTTAAATTATGGAACAACAAAAATTACCTAATGTAACATTGATATTAGTGCTCGGCATAGCTTCAATCATTCTATGCTGGTGTTATGGTATTTTAGGGCTAATTCTTAGTATCATTGGTTTGGTACTTGCACTTAATACTACCAAGCTCTATAATGCAAATCCAAATGATTACACTAATTACTCCGCCCTTAAAACGGCAAAGCTGGTTACCATCATAGGTCTGGTACTGAACATTTTATTTTTACTGTTCATGATTTGGTTTATTATGTGGATCGGTTGGGATGTAATCATGAGTCAAGATCAAGAGCTTATACAGGAGCGAATGAACGAATTATTAAATCAATAATAATGGAAGAAAAAATTCCAGGTTCCAGTAATGCATTAACATTTGGCATTCTATCTATAGTATTGACCCTTTTCTGTTGTGGGCCTTTTGGTGCAATTTTTAGTTTCATAGGTTTGAACTATGCTAAAAAAGCAAAAGCTTTCCATGAAGCCAATCCGGGCAATTATAGTGGTTATGATAACATACAGACCGGTAGAGTGCTCTCTTATATAGGCCTGGCCCTTTCAGTTATATTATTAATACTTACCATTATTTATTTTGGATTGATCATTGCGTTTTTTGCTACGGCAGATTTCCAATAACCAATAGTAAGCAAAGAAAAATCCCCGAACATGTTCGGGGATTTTTTTATTGTTTAAATGTTTGCAAGGTTCTTATGATAATGGACACACAGTCCAACAACTCTGCTTTTGTCATAACCAAAGGTGGTGCAAAACGAATTATGTTACCGTGTGTTGGTTTAGCAAGAAGACCGTTTTCCTTTAATGCCATACAAATATCCCATGCAGTGGAACTTTCTTCTGTATCGTTGATAAGAATTGCATTTAAAAGTCCCTTGCCCCTAACACTTTTCACAAGGTCACAAGTAGGAATAAACTCATTGAGTTCTTTCCTGAAAATTTCACCTAGAACATAAGCGTTTTCAGCAAGTTTTTCTTCTTTGACAACACCTAGGGCCGCCATACCTACGGCCGCGGCAATTGGGTTACCTCCAAAGGTACTTCCGTGATTGCCTGGGCGAATTACATTCATGATGGCATCATTGGCCAAAACGGCAGAAACTGGGTATGCACCACCGGATAATGCCTTTCCTAAGATTAATATATCCGGTTTTACTTCTGGTTCTCCGCTACAATGTTTGTCCACACAAGAGCAATTACCGCATGTGGCAAGTAAACGACCCGTACGGGCAATACCTGTCTGTACTTCATCTGCAATGAACAATACGTTATATTTTTCACATAATGCCTTAGCACCTTTTAAATAACCTTCAGATGGCACATAAACCCCAGCTTCACCTTGAATTGGTTCAACCAAGAACCCAGCTACATTTTCATTGGTTTTCAAGGCCTCTTCCAGAGCCATTAAATTATCGTATTCTATTTTAATGAATCCGTCCGTATACGGGCCAAAATTCTTACGAGCCACCGGGTCATTTGAAAAGGAGATGATTGTTGTGGTACGACCATGAAAATTATTTTCACAAACAATGATTTCCGCAGCATTTTCTGCTATACCCTTTTTTTCATAAGCCCATTTCCTACATATTTTCAATGCGGTCTCAACAGCCTCTGCCCCCGTATTCATTGGTAAGAGCTTGTCAAAATGAAAAGTCTCCGTTGCATACTTTTCATATTTCCCCAACATATCATTATAAAACGCCCTAGAGGTCAAGGATAGCGTTTTAGCCTGATCAACCATTGCATTAACTATTGTTGGGTGACAATGCCCTTGGTTAACGGCAGAATAGGCCGAAAGAAAATCATAATACTTTTTTCCTTCCACATCCCAAACGAAAACACCTTCACCCCTGCTTAAAACAACAGGCAATGGGTGATAATTATGGGCTCCGTGTTTTTCTTCCAAGGCAATTGCATCCTTAGAAGTAATCTTTTCTAAAACTGACATGATAAAATTACTTTAAATAAAACTTTAGCAATTCCTTCTATACCTTTTTCCTTTCGAAGAGTCGAAAATTCAGCGTAGGAGAGAAATCATCCCTGTAGAATTCCAAAAATACAAATTAATGCTGTCATAATAAATAATACCGTCCAACGTATTTAATTACTTGTTAATACTATCAATAACAGTATTCGCAATCCAAAGAAACCTTTTATTTTTGCGCTATGCGAAAAAAGACAAAGCGACTGGTTTTTGAAAAGGTTACGGTCCTAGATGCGGCAGCCAAGGGTAAAACCATAGGAAAAGCTCCGGATGGAAGGGTAATCTTTTTAACCAATACCGTACCGGGTGATGTGGTTGATGTACAGACCACAAAAAAAAGAAAAGCATATTTTGAAGGTGTGGCGACCAATTTTCATACCCTATCGAAAAAAAGGGTTGATCCGGTCTGCCAACATTTTGGTGTATGTGGAGGATGCAAGTGGCAAGATATGGGTTATGAGCACCAACTTTTTTATAAACAAAAAGAGGTTGAGAATAACTTAAAAAGAATAGGCCATATTGAGCTACCGGAAGTAACACCGATCTTAGGATCAAAAGAACAATATTTCTATAGGAATAAAATGGAATTTTCATTTTCCGATAGTCGTTGGCTTACCTTGAACGAAATTCAGTCCGATCAACAGATAGAAGATAGAAACGCTTTAGGTTTTCATATTCCAGGAATGTGGGATAAAATTTTGGATATAAAAAAATGTCATTTACAACGTGACCCTTCCAATGCCATACGCTTACAGACCAAAAAATTTGCTGCGGTAAATGGCCTCACCTTTTTTAATCCAAGAAACCAACATGGTCTTTTACGAACATTAATGATCCGTACCACCTCTATTGGTGAAGTAATGGTAATGGTACAATTTTTTGAGGATGATAAAGAGAAAAGAGAATTGTTGCTAAACCATCTTACTAAAACATTTCCAGAGATAACATCCTTGTTATATGTTATCAACCCAAAACAGAACGACACCATTTATGATCAAGAAATTATTTGTTTTTCGGGTAGAGACCATATTTTAGAAGAAATGGAAGGGTTGAAGTTTAAGATAAACGCCAAATCTTTTTACCAAACCAATTCTGAACAGGCCTATGAATTATATAAAATCACAAGAAATTTTGCAGATTTAAAAGGTGATGAATTGGTATATGATTTATATACAGGCACAGGAACCATTGCTCAGTTCGTTTCTAAAAAAGCTAAAAAGGTAGTTGGAATTGAATCTGTACCTGAAGCAATTTTAGATGCCAAGGCAAATGCAGAGCGAAACAATATTGAAAACGTGGATTTCTTTGTTGGAGATATGAAAAATGTATTCAACGAACAATTTATAGCTCAAAACGGTGTGCCAGATGTAATCATCACTGATCCCCCACGAGATGGTATGCATAAAGACGTTGTTCAACAAATCTTGAATATTGCACCTAACAAAGTGGTTTATGTAAGTTGTAACAGTGCCACGCAAGCCAGGGATTTGGAACTTATGAAAGATATGTACAAGGTTACCAAGGTGCAGCCAGTAGATATGTTTCCACAAACCCACCATGTAGAAAATGTTGTACTTTTAGAAAAGAAAGAATTAGATGAGTAGGCTGCGAACTGTAATATTGTGTTTCTTGTGTATCATAGCAATATCCTCATGCGAAAAGGATGATATTTGTGTTGAAGGAGACACTCCTCTCTTGGTCATAGAGTTTTATAATATTTTGGACACTAGTGCTTTAAAAAATGTCCCCACCTTAAGAGTGGTCGGTGTAGGCCAAAATGTTACGGTCAATACAGTGGCGGACAGAACGGCTTTAAGTACCATCTCCATACCACTAAAGACGGATGCTGATATTACCAGCTTTATAATGATCAATAGTTCCGCCACTAACGATGAAGGTATAGAAACCGGAAATATAGATACGATAAACTTTTCCTATCAAAGAGTAGAAGACTTTCTTTCAAGAGGTTGTGGGTTTATTGTTAACTATGATGAATTACAAGCTACCATAACAACAGATTCCGAAAATTGGATTCAGGATATAGAAATAACAAGAAGTCAAGTAATCAATTCAGATTCTACCCATGTCAAGATTTTTCATTAATCTTTTTTTCATTTTCTTTAGCTGCTTGGCCATTTGCCAAAATAAGCCCATAGACCTAAATCCAAAAGATACGATTACCTATAAACAATCTTATGGATTACGTCTTGGAGTGGATTTAAGTAGAATCCTAAGAACATCTCTGGATGATAATTACAAAGGATTGGAATTGGTTGCTGACTATAGATTAACACAAAATTTATATATAGCCGCAGAAATAGGTAATGAAGAAAAGACCAAACAGGAAGACTTATATAATTTTACCACATCTGGTAGTTACATTAAGGTTGGGGTAAATAAGAACAACTATGCCAATTGGTATGGTGAGCAAAATTTGATTTATATTGGAGGAAGGTTAGCATTCAGTACATTTGAAAATACGCTTAACAACTATCAATATTTTGACACCAATCGTTATTGGAGCTCAGAGGATTTTTCGAGCGGATCGGATATACCTGAAAATTTTTCTGGTCTTTCCGCCACTTGGCTAGAGGCGGTCTTTGGCACCAAAGTAGAATTATTCAAGAACCTTTATTTAGGTGCTAGTATACGGCTAGGAATTATAATATCCCAAAAAGAAGATGACAGATTTCCAAATCTATATATTCCAGGATTTAATAAGGTTACTGATGATAGCCGATTTGGAGTAGGTTACAACTACAGTATTTCTTATTTTTTACCTTTTTACAAAAAAAATAAGAAGGCCACTACCCTGCCCGAATCAGAAGAGCCCAATAGTGGAGAATTATAAAACCCTAAAACCTTTAATAAAAATCCACTTCATTACCATTTTCTCCTTTCCTTCTTTATTTACCAAAGCAAATTTAGGTGCCAATAATGAAGCGGCAATGGCCGAAATCAAGGAGATAAAGAACGAATATTCCTTATACACAAAACCAATCCCAAAACGTAGGATTACAAACAGAACGGCAAAGCAAACAAAATTTAAGATCAGTACTTTATGTTTTAATTTCATTCTTTTGTATTTCCTTGATATTTAGCTTTCTTACTTCCTTCATACATTTCATACTTGACCAAGCGAGACTCCAGATGACTATTAAAAACCTTAATCTTGCGTGAAGGTCTTAAACCAACAAATTTTAAAGCCTGAAGATTACTTGTAATGAACCAGGCATTGGTACCAGGGTATCCTTGCTTTAAGGTATCCCCAATTGCACCATAAAAGTTTTCCATCTCAATATCCAATCGTTCTCCATAAGGTGGATTAAAACACATATGTAAAGTACCCTCCGTAGATTTTACGGTTTTAAAAAAATTCTTTCTCTCAACGGTAATATATTCCTCTAAATGAGCATTCTCAATATTATCCTGAGCCTTTCTCACTGCGGACGGAGCTTTGTCATAACCAATTATTTTATGATGAAACTCTCTGGTTTTTTTTAAACTGGCATCAGTGATTTTCTCAAATAATTCCGCATCAAAATCTGGCCACTTTTCAAAAGCAAATCCCTTTCTGTTAATATTAGCAGGTATATTACATGCGATCATAGCCGCTTCTGTCAACATGGTTCCACTTCCGCACATGGGATCCAGAAAATCACATTGTCCGTCCCAACCACTTAAAAGTAATAGCCCAGAAGCCAACACCTCATTTATGGGAGCAATATTCGTAGCCGTTCTATAGCCTCTTCGATGTAAAGAAGTACCTGAACTATCCAAAGATACATTACATTCATTATTATGGATATGGATATTAATACGTAAATCTGGATTCTTGACATCCACATCTGGTCTAGATCCATCTGTATCCCTAAATTTGTCCACTATGGCATCTTTCGCTTTTTGGGAAACATATAAGGAATGCGTAAAGTTATCGGAATTGACCGTAGTATCTATTGCGAACGTTTCCGAAACAGAAAGGTGTTCTGTCCAATCCATAGCATAGATTTTTTTATACAGGTCATTTTCATCCCTCACATAAAAAAAATGAATGGGCTTAATGATTTTTATTGCGGTTCGTAAGCATAGGTTTGCCTTGTACATAAAACCGGTATCTCCTTCAAATGAGACATTCCTAACGCCTTCTACCACATTACTAGCTCCAAGATTTCTAAGTTCTTTAGACAAAAGCTCTTCAAAACCAAATAAAGTCTTGGCGACCATTTTAAAATTATTACCCATATCCTTCTTTTCTCGTACCGCAAAAATACGCTAATTTTGAAGTCTGATTAATTAAAGTCCTAATTCCTTTAATTAAAGCCAAACCAGCATTTACATGATTTACTTATTACCCATTTTGGGAGTATTGCTTAGCTTTTTATTTGTAGTCATAGCAAAACCAAAAAAAAACGAATATTTTAAGCTATTATTGGCATTTAGCGGTGCGTTTTTATTGGCTTTGACAATTTTTGAAATGTTACCGGAAGTATATATAGATTCCGATGCAAAAACGATTGGGGTTTTTATCATGTTAGGAATTCTATTTCAGATTTTCTTGGAATTTTTTTCCAAAGGTGCGGAACATGGCCATGTACATATTTCAAAAGATAGATTAAACTTTCCTTGGTTATTATTTTTTAGCTTAAGTATACATTCCTTATTGGAAGGATTACCCATAGAAACCAATGATACTATTATATATGGTATACTGATACATAAAATTCCTATTGCCATAATTCTTAGCATATTTCTTTTAAGTTCAAAAATTAAAAAATTACATGCCGGATTTTTTATGTTGCTTTTTTCTATCATGACCCCGTTAGGTACATTTTTAGCCCATAATGTAGAATTTCTATCTACATATTCTGTCTATTTACATGCTTTGGTTATAGGAGTTTTATTGCACATATCTACCGTAATTTTATTTGAAAGCTCCGAAGGTCATAAATTCAACCTACATAAACTTTTGGTCATTGTTTTAGGGATAGTCATCGCATATTTTTTATAAATGTTCAGTAAAGAAGACTCAAGAAAATTACGAGAAGACTTTTGGATTTCTTTTGGAAAATCCTTCCCTGTTAAATGGACTTTATACAAGACAGGTATTAAGGGTCTTTCATTTAAGTTTCATTTTAATTTAAAAGCTGCAATGGTCTCTATTGATGTTGATACTGACTTTGACCAACGTATAAAAGTTTGGGACAAATTAGTTGCCTTAAAATCTATTCTAATTGATGACTACTTACCAAATGCTATTTATGAAGACTTTTATACTCTAGAAAATCAAAAAGAGATATCTAGAATATATGTTGAATTAAACGATGTATCTATCCACAATAAAAATAGCTGGAGAGAAACTATGGAGTTTTTAAACCAAACTATGTTACAAATTGAGAAATTTTATGAAGACTATATGGATGTAATAGATTCTTAATAGCATACAGCACTATAAAGTATTTTAAGATTTAAATGACATCTAAATAAATAAAGAACCAGTGACTTATTGCGCCTCCAAGTACAAATAGGTGCCAAATAAAATGATTATATGAAATTCTTCTAACGGCATAAAAAATGATGCCTATAGTATAGAATGCCCCTCCAAGCATCAACAGCTCTATTCCTACTTCAGATGTATTAGCTAGTAGATTCTGGAAATCAAATACGATTAGCCAACCCATAAGTAAGTACAAGAGCAATGACACTATTTCATATTTACCAGTAAAAAATAGCTTTAATATAGTACCTACAGCTGCAATTGCCCATACTGTAAAGAATATTTGCCAACCATTACCATTTATTAATGTTATTAGCGCAACCGGAGTATAAGTACCTGCTATGAGATAATAAATATTTATATGATCGAGTATTCTCATTCTCAACTTCCAAATTCTATTATCCATGGCATGATATACTGACGAAACAACCAGCATACTAATTAGAGATATACTATAAATTATAATTCCCCAAGTAGCATAGGGTGATTTATCCGTATTGCAATACATTAAAACTACCATACCAATAATAGCTAATAAGGCACCTATACCGTGAGAAATGGCATTAAATTTTTCCTCTTTATCCAATGAATTAAAATATGACATTTGTTTTATAAAATGTGTAGCTCTTAAATAAAGTATGATTTACAATATTAAATAAATTCCCAGATATATATTTGAATTTACGGCATAAAAAAAGCCCCTTACATAGTTGTAAGGGGCTTTCGAAAAAGGCGGCTACCTACTCTCCCACTTGGTATAGCAGTACCATCGGCGCAAACGGTCTTAACTTCCCTGTTCGGAATGGTAAGGGGTGGGCCCCGTCGCCATGGCCACCTAAGTTTTGGATCGGGATGTTCCCGATCGCGGCCTCCGCCGCAATATCGTTGACATGAATGGAACAGGATTCCTATAAAGGAAAGTAACACGTATAGTATTATAGTAACGTATGATAAAAAGAAAGAAGTAAAGACCCTCGTCCGCCCCGTTCCAAGGAACGGGACGAGCGTATGCGCAAGCCTGACGGGCAATTAGTACTACTCGGCTACGGACGTTACCGCCCTTCCACCTATAGCCTATCGACGTGGTCATCTCCCACGGCCCTTTAAAGAAATCTCATCTTGTGGCGGGTTTCGCGCTTATATGCTTTCAGCGCTTATCCCATCCCGACATAGCTACCCAGCGATGCTCCTGGCGGAACAACTGGTGCACCAGCGGTCGGTCCAACTCGGTCCTCTCGTACTAGAGTCAGATCCACTCAAAT
>NZ_FZNV01000008.1 GCF_900188415.1 Maribacter sedimenticola
ATTTGTCCGCATGACCATTAAATCGATTGATTTCAATTCCACTACCAACATCTAACCCCCGATTTGATAATGAATCAAATTTTACATTTCTCCAGTGAATTATTTTCCAGCAAGTACTGTCTCCCGAAATTTGAGTTTCAAATGGCTTTTTAATTCCGTTTACTTTCGCAATAGTTATTGCCTTTTGAAAAGAAACATAATATTTATTGTCAAAATCCAAAGTCTCTTTTAGCTCACCATTTCTTTTATAGAACTCCCAGACACCTATCGGAATGAAATTGTGGTAAGTTTTCTTTTTGATAAATTTCAAGTTGCCGTTTTTGTAATATTCTTTAAAAAACGTTGTGTCATTTACAAAGTCATCATAGTGTTTAAACCACAATTTTGTACTATCCGACGGATAGTATCTTACCACGGCATTGTAGTGTAATGAATCGATATAAAATCTTTTTCCGTAACCATCATTAACATGTCCAACCTTATATTCTTCATATTGAAAATAATTTGGTGTTTCTTTTTCAATTGTGGTGTCTTTTCTTACGATTGAATTTTCCGATTCCTGCTTGATTTTGTTCGTTTCAGTTTTGCAACCAACAAACAAGGCAACCAAAAATATGAGGAAGATTTTTTTCAATTGAGAATTTGTTTAAACTTACAAACAACAAGTATACATAGTTACCGGTAACTATATATTTCCCTATCAAGATATATAATCACCAGTACTTATATCCAATTTATATAAATTATTTTAGCTTAAGTAGTTGGGGGAGCGTACTTTGGTCTGTATTGCAAGTATAAGAAGTGTCCCTTGCAAAAATTTACGACTTTCTATAAAAATTTAGGAAATACACTTGTTGTTTTGTTGCGGAGTGGGGTGGGGCGTTTAGGCTACGTTCCCCATTATGATATTATTCTTAGTTTGTCAAAAACGAAACTCTGAAGGTTTGTTTTACTATTTGGCAGGTTACGGTTTTTGTATGAACAGTAGCGGATTACGTAGCAGATTTCCATCAAGACATACAAAAGTTGAAGCAGTCTGCAAGTCTGAATTTACTACTAATTAGGCTATTACTTATGCATTGTGACCATACGTTAATTTCATCATTTGTCCAACTAGTTTTTTGGATAACGGATATTTACCCTTTTTTTATAGGTCAGGCTACGCCAAATCCATTCCAAGGGGCCAAATTTATAATGTCTTAACCAGATAGTGCTAAGAATAATTTGCGATACTAAAATAAAAATGGCAATACCTGCTGTAGGTAACAAACCAATTTTACCAATTAAATTAAATCCAAAATTGTAAAATATAATAATCATGATTATGGTCTGAAACAAGTAATTGCTCAGAGCCATTCTCCCTACAGGGATTAAATATTTAAATGCTCTTTTACCTATAGAAGTTTGAACAATTTTAGAAATGGAGGTTATATAGAAAATGCACAGAAATATCTGGCCAGCTAATACTAAGAACTTATAAAGCATATTTAATGGCGTTGATGGGAACATATAGGAACTTCCACCAATCATTTTAGCTGAAAAAGTAGCTAAAAGACCTACTATTAAACTGGTTATCAACAATAAAGTTGATTTTGGCTTTTTTGTAAAAAATTCAATTGAAGCCAAATAGTAACCAAGAAGAAAGATTCCAAGGAATTTAAAATACCCGCCTGATGGAATATAACCTAAGTATTTCCAGACAAGATTATGAATGTTTAAAAAGAATAGGTCTACAATTGAACCATTCTGGAATGTATTGATAACTGCTTCAACCGTCATATCCGGATATTGAACATGTGCCAGGGCAGCCATTTTTTCAGGACTAGCAGAACTTAAAGCCTCAGAAAATGGCAAGAGACATAAATCGATTAAAAGGGGAAATAACAGGAACAATAACGACCAGAGAATAAGATTTTTTGATTTGACATTCCGGAATAAAATGAGGATAAAACCAAATATGGAATAGGCAAGTAGAATGTCTCCAAACCATATTAAACTGTGCAAAAAACCTATCAATAACAGTAGAAATAGTCTTCTTCTATATGTTTTTAAAAAATTTATAGAATCTTCTTTGTTCTTTTCATATTGAATATAGAACCCAACAGCAAAAAGAATTGAGAAAAGGGTGTAGAACTTTCCTGTGACTACGATATTTAAAAACGCATATAATTTTTCATCCAATTGAAAGTCGGTTATTTGTTTGAGCTCATCAAAGGGCATAAAAACGTATCCGCTAAAAAATCCCATGTTCATGAAAATGATTCCTAATAAAGCGAAACCTCTTAGGATGTCTAGAATTTCAATTCTTTGTTTAGGTTCAATTGGTTGATTAGATGTCATTTGTTCAATATTTTATTTAAAAGCAGAATTATATTCTTATCTAAAATTTCAATAAGGTGATTTTGACCTTATGCATGGTAAAAAGTATATATAGTTACCAGTGATTATATATTAGCATATCAACATATAAAATCACCAGTACCTATATTCATTTATATAAAATTTCCACTAAAGTAGTTGGGGGAGCGTACTTTGACCTGTATTGCAAGTATAAGAAGTTTCTCTTAGAAAATTATGCTTTCTATATAATTATAGAAAATGCACAGGATGTTTCGTTGCGGGGTATTGTGGGGCGTTTAGGCTATGCTCGGCTTTATGTCATGTAGCACATATCGACGTAGGTGTTACAAGCATACTGAACAAATGAATACTTAAAATACATATTAAAAAAGTTTATGAATAATGCAACATTATCGCTTAGTATATAAAAAGTAGGCGATTTTGAAGCACAAATTTTTCAGTTAAGCGCAAACTTTGATTCGAGTCAAGAGCGTTAATTTTATTGCTGTTTTCGCCTATTTTTCATAGGATAGATTATTGTGCTTCTTTATTCTGTTAATTGTTCTAAGGATGCAATTAATTGTTCTGCTTTTTCTTTTGTTTCTTTCATTACTTGCTGTAATGTACCTGTTGCATAATTACTTGCATAGATGGTATTAATCACATGGTCTTTACCTATTATTTCTAATGCTCGTATATTATATGCTTCATTTGAAAGTGTATAATTTGGAAATTCATTAATTAGTAGATTACTCACTTTCTTTGCATAGTAAGTTTGTTCAAGAGCCGCAATTTTTAGAACTGTATATCGCTTTTCATAGTAATCAATGATTTTAATTTCTAAAGAATCACCATAATTAGGTAAAAGTCCACTTGAAACGGATGATTTATAGACGGCATTATTTGGGCGAAAATCCCAATATCTAATATTTAAACCCAATAATTTTTTGACGTTACCAGATTTAGTATTAGAAATGCTATCAAAAATAACAGCGGAAGTATTCAATACTGAATCATTTATAATTATAGATTTATCAAAAGCTTTAATGTCACTCTCTAATTCGTTAATTATTGATTTAGATAGACTAATAATCTCCTTATTCAATTTTTTACTTTCATTCCAATTATTAATTGATAACGCAATTAAAATTCCGACAACAACAAGAATAATTTCGCCAATGGCATAAATCAAATACTTACTGAATTTGTTTTCAGAGAGTAAGTTCTGTCTAATTTTTCTAAAGAATTTTATCATTGTTTAAGGGTTGACTAAAACTAGCAATTAATTTTATACGGTGTTAGCAGTAGTTATTTCACACTTTCGCCTAGCAATATTACTTTTTTTAGCCATTTTTCTCTAAAACCCGAAGTTGAATTTTTTATTGAGGCAATATACGTTGTTTTCACAGGACTTATTCCGCAAAATTTTAAAGTTCCGTTCTTAAATTGGTTGATTGTCGGGCTTTTCATTATTAAAAAATTGTACCATTTTGGTGTATCTGCCGTAATAATCAATCGTGCAGATTTTCCTTTCAATAGCTTTTCAGGTAATGCTTTTCCTTCAATCGGTTGATATGTAATTGACGGTAAAAATGTTCTGTCTATAAATCCTTTCATAAGAGCTGGATAACCATACCACCACATTGGAAATACCCAAACAATATGGTCTGCCTTTTTAATTTTCTCGATGGCTTTTACCAGATCAGGCTCCAATTCCATTCGTTTTCGATAACCAAATTGCAGATTTGGATTAAATTCCAATTCTGCAATATTAATTTGAGATACTATAGAATTTGTTTTATTTACTCCTTTTATATAGGCTTCCGATAATGCGTAATTAAAGCTCTCTTTGTCAGGATGTCCGTTTATTATTAATACTTGTTTCATATTTGTTCTTTGTTTTGTACAAAGAACAATTCTCCATTAGTTTTTTAAAAGGACATTTGTCTAATTCGTAATCGTTTTTCTTATTCTACTTAAATGTCTTTGAGTAATTCCTAAATATGAAGCTAGAAAATTTAAGGGAATTGATTGTAAATATTCAGGTTGATTTATTAGTAAATCTTTGTATTTTATTTCTGCGGATTCTGTTTGCAACAAGAAGACTCTTTTTTCCATTTTGATGTATTCTTGTTCAGCAATTACTTTGAAAAATCTCAGCCAATTTGTACTCGATTTCTCTAGAATTAAAATTTCCTCTCTTGATATCGTTAATAATTCTATATCTGTTAATGCCTGAATATTTTCAATTGTTTTTGTTTGAGATAAGAAAGAAGAGTACGCACTTACAAAAGAGTTTGAAAAGGTAAAACAATAGGTGACTTCCTCTTCGGATGATGAATAATAGAATGACCTAAACAAGCCTGAAACCACAAACGCTACTTCTTTGGATATTCGATTTTCTTTGATGAAAAAATCTCCTTTTTTCAATCTTTTATTTTGCACTTTACGCTCAAAAAGCTCAATTTCTTTTTCGGTTAAAATATCAAATGATTGTAGGTAGTTCCTCATTTTTTTTTAATTACTGCCAACGTTTTAACTAAGCGTAGTGTGGAGACAAGGAAACTTTTCGTTTCCATCTGGTCTGTTAGCCAGAGCTTTTTGTTTTGTAATTAGTTTCTCTTTTTAATTGCCAACTTAGCGAAGCGTTATCGCGAATTCCTTTTTAAAAATAGAAATCACATGAGTAAATTCAAAAGATTTGGCGGACTTAATAAATAATACCAAGACATTAAGTTTAGCACTTTTTCGCCCTATTTGCTATAGGTATTGTTGTAACTAGTTTTTGTTAGATAGCCTAACTCAACTAATTCGCTTTTGTCATTGATTTCTTTTAAATATCCATTTTGCAAATACAAAATACTATCCGCTAAATTGATTACATTTTCATAATCGTGGTCCGTAATAATATATCCTTTGTTCAACTTCATTTTCTTAATGTATTCTATGATATAATCCCGAACAATGGGGCTTACTCCGTTAAATGGTTCATCAAGTAAAATGTACTCTGAATCAGAATAAATGATTAGTAATATTTCCACTATTCTTTTTTCGCCGCCAGATAAGTCTTGATTTTGTTTGTTCAACAATGGAATTATATGCTCGTTCTTAAATAGAATATCAGAATTCTCTTTTGAAAGAAATAGCTTTATTAATGTGCTTATTTTTATGTTATTTGGTAAGAAATTGTCTTGTGGCAAATAGTTGATTAGATTTCTACCATCTGAAATATTTTTAATTATTTTTTCACCTATTCGTACAAATTTCGATTCAGCCTTTTCAGTCCCAAATACTATTTTTAAAAGCGTAGATTTTCCAGAACCATTTCTACCAATCAAACCCGTTATTTTGCCTTTATCGCACGAAAGGAATATATCACTTAGGATGACTTTATTATTGTATTTTTTGGTTAAACTGTCAATATGTAGTCCATTCATATTAATGATAATATCAACAGATTAATTAAAGCTATTATGAATGTAGAAGCCCAAAGTTCAAGATTGCCTAATCCTAAATTATAGTAGAAGTAATATTCGTTTTTATATTTTATGTCATAGACATAATATTGAATTATTGGAGCAATGAAAATGAAACAAAATCCGATAGTAGAAAGTTTGCCGCCAAGTAATATTCCAATCAAGATTGAAATAATATACGAGATTAAAAATATTTTTTTTTGGAATAATAATATGTTTTTTAATATTCTCAAAGGTATTTTTTTAAATTACTTACAGCGGTCTAGCTAAGCATAATAAGGAGGCAAGGAAACTTTTCGATTCCGTCTGCGCATGAAGCTAAAGCTTTTGGTTTGCTTTTTCTTTTTTTGTCCAAAGCTAAATCCCAAAGATTTAGCGGACTTCATAAATATACATAGACCTTTCGATTTAGCTCTAAAGTCCGCATTACGTTTATGCTTTGTTGGCGTTAGTTTTTTATTCAGCTTGGTGAGAGTTGCATTTAATTTAAAGTCCAAAAGACCGACCTCCTCAATATTTAATTATTACAATTTATGTTCTACCGTTTTATTGGGAAACAACGAAAAATAATAAAGGATATTTCCCAATAATACACCTCCTAACGTTGCGTAAACATCTTCAATATCATAGATTAGTCCAGTTCCTTTTTGCAAAACCTCATGTCCAATTAATCCAACAAGAGCTATAATGTTTGTAGCTAATAAGACCAGTAGTTTATGCTTATTAAAAATAGTTAAAGACAATAAGTATTCTCCTATTATTATGATTGCCGCACTCCCAGATAATATTCCAAACCCCGCTAAAAAATTCGGTAACCACCCGAGTATATTGTTGATTATAGGATGTTCATTCTGATTATAAATAGGTCTAATAAATGTCCTAATTAATTCTAACCCCACAAAAATAATAGCTGGGATAAAAGAGAAATATGTTGCTTCTTTTTTTGTCATTTGGTAAAGATGCTTAATTGCATATTTGATTTTTCAAAATTAACGCCAACAAGTATATATAGTTACCGGTAATTACATATTGCCCTCTCAAGATATATAATTACCAGTACCTACTTAATTTTTATAAACTATTTCCAATCAAGTAGTTGGGGTATACTTTGGTCGGTACTACAAGTATAATAAGTTTCCTTTACAAAAACCTACGCTTTTCTGTATAATTGTAGAAAATGCACGGGTTGTTAAGTTACGGAGTTTGGTGGGGCGTTTAGGCTACGCTACCTTTTATTTGAAGCTTTTTTTAGTTTGTCAAAAAACGACATTCTGAAGGTCTGTTTTACTATTTGGTAGGTAACTGTCTTTACTATGCGTAGTTGGGTGGGTTAGCACTTTACCTTGCAAGTACACATCGCGTTGAAAATTCCGCAGGAAATTTCAAAGTAGGCAAGAACAAGCAATGATGTATGGCCATTGTTGGCATACGTATTATTCATTTACTTTATATTCAATTCCGTTTTTATAAATTGATAGCACAGTTCGGATGTTCTCAATGTTATTTAATGGATTTTCAGTTAGCACCACTAGATTTGCATACTTTCCCTCTGAAATCGACCCATATAAATTCTCAATTCCAATAACTTTGGCATTATTTAAAGTTGCCGCCTTAATAGCATCAATGCTGCTCAAACCACATTCAGTTAATAATATGATTTCATCTTGAACCCATTTAATATCTGAATTAAAATCTGTTCCTGCAGCGATTGTCACACCATTTTCATAAGCTGATAAAGTAATTGTCCGTGCCCAGTTGTCCATTGAGGCAACGTCCATTTTATTTGCAGCATTTGAAAGCTGTTTGGTTGGATTTACTTTTTCAATACTTTTATTTGCTTTAGGTTTTTCTGAACGTAATTTTAAACTCCAAGCTGATAATGTCGGTTCAAAGATTGTATTATTTGATTTCATTTTCTTGAATAGCTCTATAAATTCAATGCTAGAAGCGTCAGTATTTTTAAAGTCTTGTAATGGCACAGAGATTCTTATGGCCTCATTAAATGAAAAGGGCATTTCACTTTCCATTTCAAAAATCATCCCAACGCTATGCGATAATACGTCCACTTTGGCATTTACTGCGTCAGAGGGTCTGCTAGGGAAAATACTAGAATGACTCCACATCTTAAGGTCGTTTTTATGTGCGACATTACTAATTTTAGCAAGTAATTCCGCATTTACGTTAGAGTACACTTTTAAACCGGTGACGCCGGCTTCTTTGGCTTCAAGTACTATTTTTTCCAGATTGGAATTTTCTTCCACTAGCCGCATCCAAGGGGCTGAACCCGGTTCAAATCCCATATTGGAAAATTTGGTTCTTGGGTCTTTTAGAAAAGTAGGGCCAAAAACATTTGCAGAATAGTATATGTCAGGTCCTATTAATTTGTTCTGTCCAATTTCTTTATTCAGCGATTGATATACCCTTGCATCTCCACCCATATCGCGAACTGTAGTTATACCTGAATACAACAGTTTGGTTAAAATCTCTTTCCGATTTTTTGGTCTAAAAAGATGAACGTGTGAGTCAATAAGTCCGGGAATCACATAATTTCCCTTTAAATCAATTTTATTTGTAATTCCTTTTAAATCTATTGAGCCGCTCGGATTTATAGAGAGAATTTTGTCTTTTTCAATGATGATGGTCATATTCTCTAACTCCTGAGAACTTTCAACATCGATTATTGAAACGTTGGTTAATGCGATAGAATTTTTAGAAATTTCTTGAGAGTTGATTTGACAGACAAAAGTCAAACAGAAAGCGATCACTAAAACTATTTTAATTTTTTTCATTGCTCTGGGTTTTTTATATGTATGCCAACGGTTATACATAGTGGTAAAACGTTTTTAGTGTTTTTCAGTTTTAATACTCCGTGCATCAGAAATTAAATGTGCTGTTATAAACCAGTCGTTTGTTTTTTCAAATAATCGGTAATGTGATGTTCTTCTAATTCCCAAATCCTTGTTATCAGATGATTTCTGTCCTCTTCGCTCAACTGTGGTAATTACTAAAATGGCATTATTAGATATTTTTTTGAACTTAATAGAGGTTTGTTCCGTATTTCCCACCATTACGAAATCAAGTCCAAAAACTTCAGTTAAGTATTTTTGAATTTCCGATTTACCAATTCTATTAAATCCGAATGCATTTGTAAAATCCGCATTTTCAGAATACCATTTGCAAGCTAATTCAGCATCTTTAATTTCCCAGGCTTTGTTCCAATCATCAATTTTACTTGCAATTTTTAAGCTTTCTAATTCAGATATATTTTGGGAAAAACCTGAATGGCTTCCTATAACAATTATTAATGTCAATAAAATCTGTCTCATTTTTCATATGTTTTACAACAAGTATATATAGTTACCTGTAATTATAGATTGCCCTATCAAGATATATAATCACCAATACTAATATCCAATTTATAAAAACTAATTCCGCTTAAGTAGTTGGGGGAGAGTACTTTATCTGTATTGCAAGTATAGGTATTTTCTTTTACAAAAACTTGAGCTTTTGTATAAACTGTTGAAATTCACTGATTGTTTCGTTGCTGAGTGTTGTGGGGCGTTTAGGCTATGCTCCCTTGGGCTCAGCGTAGTGCGGTGGTAAGGAAACTTTTCGTTTCCGTCTGCGCACGTAGCTAAAGCTTATTGTTTAGTTTTATTTTATCTTTTGCAAAGCTAGATCCATAAGATTTAGCTACATCATAAATATACACAGACCTTTCGGTTAAGCCCATATGTCCGAATTACGTTTAGGTATTGTTAGACAAAGTTTTATTCACTCAATTCTTTGATCATTTTTTTTGAAAAATCAATATGACGTTGTTCATCACTGGTTGCTACCTCAATCACTTTTTTGAAATATTCAATGGCCTTTTCATTATTTCCATATTTTTTGTAATAATGAGCTAATCCAATATATCCCTCAAAGTTTTGGGGAAATTCCATTTTTACGAAAGTAAAAACATTAAAAGCATCTTCTTTTTCATCTTTTCGTAAGTAGCTAAAGCCTAAACGGGTCAAATCTTCTGTATCGACTTTGTAGTTGTCCTTACTTACGATGAGGGTATCATAGTATGTTTTTATTTCCTCACTTCCATTATTGGTAATCTCCTTTTCGATCATCACATCAATAGGTATAGGTAGTTGTCCATTGGAATATAAGCTTGCAAGAAAAGCAGCCGTACGCCGTAATCCTCCAAAATCCACGGTATTTGTAAAAATAGCTACGCTTAGTTTCTCCGAAGGAATTCTCAATGAAATGTTTATAAAACCGGTAGTACTACCACTATGCCTTAAATATTTTTTACCGTTTTCCATTTCAATAAACCATCCAAATCCATAGCCATTTCCCTCAGTTTTTCCGTTTTCGTCCCAACTGGAAAATGCATCGTTAAGCAAGTCCGATGAAACAAGGGTTTCATCATATAAACTGTTGTCCCACTTAGCATATTCGCTTACGGAGGAATAAACTCCGCCATCGCCTTGTATGGCCGACCAAATGTTCTGGTCTATATTTATGTATTTGTTGAGGGAATCATTAAATGTATAACCAAAAGCACGATTTTTAATGGGTGCGCCTTTCACATATATCGTGCTGTTGGTCATTCCAGTATTCTTAAAAATTTCTTCTTCCATAAATCTTTTAAACGTTTTTCCTGAAACCCGCTCAATAATCATGGCCAACACGGCATAACCGGAATTACTATATTTAAATTGTGTATTCACAGGAAACAAAAGACTGTCCTGCGCTATTAGAAGGTTGAGCACTTCTTTATCCACAAGCGGTATTTCTGAATCCCTTGGATATAATTTGGAATAATCCTGTAGGCCTGATCTATGCGTCAGTAAATTTTTTATTGTGATTTCTTTTCCATAGTCAGGAAATTCAGGAATTACTTGGGTCAATTTAGTTTCAAAATTTAATTTGCCTTGGTTTATTAAAATTAAAATTCCCATGGCGGTAAACTGTTTGGTTACGGATGCAAGTCTATAATTCGTTTCACAATTCGCCCGGATTTTATTTTCCAAATCGGCATATCCAAAACTTTGGCAGTCTTCTATTTTGCCATCTTTTATAACAGTAAAACTTGCGCTTGGCCTTTCACCTATGTAATTTCGGAACACAAAATTTATTAAATCTTGGTTGGTCTCCCTTTTTTTTACTAATTCTTCCGTAGGCTTACATCCACTAATGATGAATAAAAAGATTACTAATAAATATGTGTATTTCATTTTTTCAAATTTTGCCTAACAAGTATATATAGTTACAGGTAAATTATAGATTGCCCTATCAAGATATATAATCACCAATACTAATATCCAATTTATAAAAACTAATTCCGCTTAAGTAGTTGGGGGAGAGTGCTTTATCTGTATTGCAAGTATAGGTATTTTCTTTTACAAAAACCTGAGCTTTTGTATAAACAGTTGAAATACACTGATTGTTTCGTTGCAGAGTGTTGTGGGGCGTTTAGGCTACGCTCCCCATAATTTGTTATAACAATTCCCTTTGTGCGAGCGACATTAGCGAAAGCTATGGGCGAGTAGTAGCGTTGGAAAAACTAGATGTAGCACATAGGTCATAGTAGGAGTCACGAGCATAGCGAACACATGTATACCTATAAAAGCATTAAACACGTTTATGAATAATGCAACATCATTACATAAGCTAATTGCCGGCAGGCAGGTCTAGTTTTATTTTTTCTTGTCCAAAGCTAAATTTATATATTTCGCGAATGCGTAATTTTCAATTTAGCGACTTTATAAATATACCCAGACCTTTCGGTTTTACCCTAAAGTCCGGGTTGCGTTTCGGTTTTGTTGTGTGTAGTTTTTTAATTTCAGATTTGTCAACAACCACAAAGTCCATAAACGTTATAAATCTGTTTATTCCCTTTTTTATCAACTATAATCAGTTCCGCATTGTATGATGTATTCTCATACCCTTCGTCAATCTGTATTTTATTTTGAATGTAAGCAGTAAAATACGCATCGCTGTAGTTATTTCCATTTGGTTTGAGAAAAATAATTTTGTTGTCAATTGAGATTAAACAATTGTCTCCAAAGTCATCAAAGTATATATATTTTTCCGATTCAAATTCTTCTTTAGTTTTTGAAAAAAGGCACGAACATCCATATAAATACTCTGGTATTTCAGATAATTCAAATGCAGTACTATTAATTTTCCCTTTTGGATCATTACAGCTCAAAGCAAATAAAAACGTCAGAAGCAAAGAGAAATATTTCATAGATTTTTTAATTCAGTTGGTGGCGTTCTTAAATTACGGTCTCGTGTATGAGTAGTAGCGGGTTTCAACTCACAAACCTTTCGGTTTTAGACCGACCTTTATTTTATTTTTATACTTTCGTTCTATCACTTAAACCGCTATCACTTATACACAATGTTGTGGGTAGTTATTAATCTATCTTTTATTTCTTCAACCGTTTTATCGTAATCAGAATCTATCTTCTTTTTGAAGTCTTTTTCTGCATTATTCTTATCGGTGTAATTAGCTCCCCAACGATAAATATCCATAACGATAGGAACAAGGTCAAGGCCTTTTTTTGTCAAGGAATATAAATAGGCAGACCTATTATTTGAATCAACTTCTTTCTTGATAATTCCGTTTGCCAAAAGTCTATTAAGTCTATCTGTAAGAATATTAGTAGAAATACTCTCAACGCTAACCAATTGGTTGAAATGGCGATTGTCAAAAAAAATGAAATCACGAAGAATTAAGAGAGTCCATTTATCTCCGAAAATATCAAGAGATAATGTTATCGGGCAATCTGACCTCCTTTTTAGTTTATCCATATTCCAAAGGTATTAAAAAGTACTTGCATAACTAAAGTTCTTTTATATATTTGTGCTTGTAAAATGCAAGTACAAATGAAAAATAAAATTTATGTCTTATACTACAAGTGTTTCAATTAAAGCAAATTCAGAAGTTGTATTTAACGCAATAGCCCAGTCAGTTCAAAAATGGTGGGGAAATACAGATAATTCAGTTTCTTCAGTTGGTGATGAATTCACAACAAGTTTTGATAGTACTTATTGGAAGTTTAAAATCTTCGAATTTGAACCTAATACAAAAATTGTATGGAAATGTATTGAGGCTAAACATATTCACAAAGGTTATGATGGAATTGAAAAAGAGTGGGAAGGAACTTTTGTTGAATGGGTTTTGGAAGATAAAGGTCAAAACGCAACAATTCTAAATTTCGCACATAATGGATTAGTTCCCGAGTTAAACTGTTATGAGATTTGTTTTCCTGCTTGGGAAAGATTTGTAACTCAAAGTTTAAAGAGTTTTGTTGAAACTGGAACTGGTATGCCTCATCTTTCTTAAATTACCTACAACGTTGGGTGTAAGAATAATTGCGTGATTAGGCAACTAACTTACTAAAAATGGAACGGACCAGAGGAAAATCCGTAGGATTTTTCGAGTAGGTAAGACCCAAGCAATTATTTTTACAAGGTGTTGCCCACAGTCTTTATTCAACATCGAAATGTTCTGCTATCAACTTACCATTACTATCAAATACATAAGTCTCAGGTAGTCCTGTTAATTGATAAGAAATTGCACTACGATTTGAAACTTCAATTGGGTTGAAAGTCAATCCTTTTTTTTCATTTAGTTTAATTACATCTCCATAAGAACAGCCATAATATATTGGAATGAAATTCACTTTTTGTAACGCAAGTTTATTACTATTTAACTCAACTTGTTCTAGTTTCTTAACACAAGGCGCACACCATGTTGCCCAATAATAAATGACTGTTTTATTATAATCTTTAAAAATATCCGAATTTACAGTGTTGCCGTCCGATAGTTCGATAGGAATAAAATCAGAAATATAACTAATATCGTTTTTTGGTTCAAAGACAGTTTTGTTAAGCTCTCTAAAATCTGTTTTATTATCAATGGAATATGTTACCTCATTATGATTTATCTTATTAGTTTTTTTTAAAAGTGATAATATTGGTCTTCTTTTAAAGGGTGATTTCACACCATAGTAATCAATTCCTATTTCGCTGTAAATTCCATTACCATTCCAATCTATTAAATACCATTCTGTTTGATTTGCACTTAGTTTAATTCCGTTTTTATTTTCATTCTGATATAAGTATTCATCTACAAACATTGGTTCATTATCATAAACAGCAAATTCAAAACTTTCAATCATATTGGGTTCTGGGTTTTTGCAAGATTTGAAAACTGGAAAGAATATAATTAATATGATTAGTGATTTTTTCATAATTGCGTAGAACGGTTTAGCTAAGCATAATGCGGTAGTAAGGAAGCTCTTCGTTTCCGTCTTAGCACGAAGCTAAAGCTTATTGTTTTGCTTTTTCTTTTTTTGTCCAAAGCTAAATCCATAAGATTTAGCGACTCAATAAATATACACAGACCTTTCGTTTTAGCCCCAAAGTCCGCATTACGTTTAGGTTGTGTTGTACTTAGTGTTTTTTTTCTCCGTTGTAATTTCGCCCAGTTTTGAATCCGAAATAAGCTAGTAATACTAGAAGTACTATTTGAACTGTAAATAGAATTCGTGATATAATTTTCAATGCGTTTCCAACCTCATTTACTCCATCAACCATAGATTCATTATTGGGAGGTCCACTAAAAAAGTCTAGCATGCCAATTGTTTTCCCAAGAACTACTGCGACCAAAATCGTTGCAATTATCAGCACTAGATTTGCCGTAATATTTTTAAATCCATTTCGAACTGCTCTAATCAGATAAACCGTAAAAAAAATGAAAACAAATAATAGTAAAACTAAACGGACATTGGCAATAACAAAATAAGTATCATGAATATTTATAGCGAAAGTAGAATCGACATTAAATCCATCTATTCCAAATAGGATTAGAGTCCAGACTAACACAAGTCCTGCGGTTCCAAATAACCAAAAGATTTCTTTTCTATTCAAATTTTCAATTTTGGTACATTCTGCAACATTAAGCACAACGGTTGGGCTAAGCGTAGTGCGGGGGCAAGGAAACTTTTCGTTTCCGTCTACGCACAAAGCTAAAGCTTATTGTTTAGTTTTAGTTTTTTTGTTCCAAAGCTAAATCCATAAGATTTAGCGACTTCATAAATATGCACAGACCTTTCGTTTTAGCCCAAAAACCCGCATTACGTTTGGGCATTGTTGGCAAACGTTTTTATTCTATAGCTTTTTGAGGATTTTAGATGTATTCACTTAAAAGTTAAGTTTTTTTTAATAATATTTGTAATCATGACTGAATAGTTTAATATTGTACTTAACTTAAAAGTGAATTCCAACCGAGAGATAATTGTTGAATTATTTGAAGAGCATTCTGAAGTCAATTTCTACTCAATCAGATATTCTGATAATGAATTGTCTGAGGCAGATTTGTTTTTCGATAAAGTTTTGGACAATGAAGAGTTGGATGAAGATGTTGAAATATTATCCAAATTATTAGATAAAATAGGTGAGAATGGCGCAGAATTAAGGCATTTTAGGCATGCTGGTACAAAATCAGATAAAGTTGCTGCTTTACCAGAATATCTTTCAAGCACTAATCTAAGACTGTATGCGATAAGGCTTAATGAAAAAATAGTTATTCTTGGAAATGGCGGTCTTAAAAAGACAAAAACTTACAATGAAGACCCTTTTTTAAATGAATGTGTTGAAACATTAAAGCAAATTGACCGTTTTATAGGTGCCAGGATAAAAAACGGACAGACAATTGTCTTTAGAAAGGAATTAATGGGCAATTTGAAATTTTACTTTAAAGAATGAAAAAAAATAGGATATTAAACAAAATACGTAAGTATCGTTCAAAATATGTTGACATTTTTGTTGACTATACATTTGATTTATCTCATAGAATTCAATTTCTTTTGGACCAAAAGTCTATGGAACAAAAGGACTTAGCAAAAGCTTTGGGTAAAAATGAATCTGAAATTAGTAAATGGATGTCAGGTTCTCACAATTTTACTTTAAAAACTATAGCAAGAATTGAAGAAGTTCTAGGAGATAAGTTGCTTGAAATAGTTAATGAAGAAAACATAAGTAAGGGCGAAAAGGTTAGTGTGGTTTTCATTAATACTGAACACACATATACCCCTAGGCACTACATTCCTTTAAGAGAATCATCTCATTTGAAAAAGTATTCTCCAAATTATAGAAATACGGTAATTGCTGATTGTTAACTAATGAATAAAGAAGCTACAGGTTTAGGTATTAAAATTCAAGAGATAAAAGAAATTTCTTTCTTTAACAAAGTAAATGATGAGTTAGTTAAGAACTTTGACGATGAAAAAGTAGAAATTAAGTTAGGATTTGCTGTTAAAGGTGATTTCAAGAAAAATACAATTATCATTTTGATTATAGTACAATTCCATTCTCTGCATGCAGTTAAGCCAAAAGAGTTTCTGAAATTAGAGACCAGTACATCTTTTAATGTCAATAATTTTTCAGATGAGGATATCAAATTTATAGATGGAGATAAAGAAATATTTATAAATGATGAGTTAATGACTGTGTTTTTGAATACAGCAATTGGAGCTACTCGTGGTATGTTAGCATATAAAATAGCTAGTCTACCAATTAATATTTGTTTACCATTGTTTGATATGGATGATTTAATTCCCAAAAATAGTTCTTCTAAAAAGTCAAATACAAAGGTTAAAAAATAGATTTTTCAAAATGTTTGCCAACAAGTATATATAGTTACCGGTAATTATATATTGCTATATCAAGATATATAATCACCAATACCTATTTATTTTTTATAAACTATTCCCACTAAAGTAGTTGGGGTATACTTTGGTCGGTATTGCAAGTATAATATGTTTCCCTTACAAAAACTTACGCCTTTCTATAAAAATTTAGGAAATACACTGATTGTTTTGTTGCGGAGTATGGTGCGGGACGTTTAAGTTACGCTACCTTTTATTTGAAGTTTTGCTTAGTTTGTCAAAAACGAAATTCTGAAGGTTTGTTTTAATATTTGGTAGGTAACGGCCTCGACTATGAGCAACCATGTGGGTTAGCACTTAACCTTGCGAGTATAGACCAAGTTAAAAATTTCGAAGGAATTTTCAAAGTAGGAAAGAACACGCAATTAGGTATGGCCATTGTTTCCAGTAGTCATTCTTTTAACTCCATATGTAAAGTGGGATAAGGTTTTCCGGAAGAATCCAATTCAGAGCGTTTAATAGTTTCAAACCCAAAATGCTTGTAAAAACCTACAGCTTGTTCATTCTGTTCGTTTACATCAACTTTTTTTACACCCATTTGTTGAATTGAATAAACCAACAACGTTTTTCCTATTCCTTTTCCCCTAAAGTCAGGATGAATAAATAACATTTCCAAATTTTGGTCCGCCACTCCAAGAAAACCAACTATGTTCTTTTCGTTATTTCTTACGCATCTTAGTTCAACAGCATCCAAATAGGTATTTAAAATCAGAGGTTTAAAATATTTAATATCTTCCTCTTTTAGAAAGTGATGGGTCGCTCTAACGGAAGACTCCCAAACACGTACCACTTGTTGGTATTCAGATTTATGTATGGTATCTATTTCCTTTATCATTTTTTATTACGGCCAAAGGTCTTGTGTAACTACCGTGACGACTTATTGGAACACATGTTACACAATGGTACACTCAGTTTTTATTTTTCAAAATGTTCAATTCCCCAAAATCTACATCAAGTAGGTTTTCTTGGTCAATGGAGAATCCTAGTATTTCTCTTTTTGCATTAAAGTTGAACGTCAAAAACCCATCAGGAATTCTAATATCGTCCCAATCTATTTTAAACGTATCATAATGCCAATGCTCCAGTTTCCCTTTGAATACTGCAGAATGCGAAAATGAAATTTCTAATCCGCCACCCTCGGTATGATCTATTAAAATGTCACCATACATGCGGTCGCTATATTTCCCGGCATATTGCTGAATGTTTAACGAAGGTTTTGTCTTGGGCGTTTTGGCAATGGTCAATGGGCTTTCTTTATGCTCTTTTAAGTTGGCGTCTCTCCAATCCTTTATCCTGGAATATAGGTCATACGACTTGTCATCAAGGAGCTTTTCTAAAATTTTTGCAGTTAATAAAAATGTGGCCGGCTCTTCCGCTTCATTGGTAAGTATTACAAACCCTAAATTCATATCCTTTATCATCACAAGATTTGCTGCCATACCATCAATACCTCCACTATGTTCAATTATTTTGTGTCCATTTTTTGGTGTTAACCACCAGCCAAATCCATACGATGTAAACTCATTGTTAAAGGGAGCCCCCATAATAGGATATATAATTTGAGGCTTAAAAATTTCATTAATTATTGCGGGACTAACAATAGTGTCATTACCAATGACTCCATTATTTAACAGCATTCTCATGTAATTGGACATATCGTTAGATGATGAATAAATAAAGCCACCAGGAGCAAGATTGTCCCCTTTTTCCTGTTCAATAGCTACTTTTTCATAATCCTCGTTCCAAATATGTGGCTGGGCTAGATTACTGTTAGCCTCTCTTTCTGCGGATAGGGATGTGGTGTTATCCATTTTAAGTGGATCAAAAACCCGGGTTTTCACGAAATTATCCCATGACATTCCAGAAACTGTTTTCACGATTTCTGAAGCCACCACATACATTACATTTTGGTAGGCCGGCTTTTCCCGAAAGCCAGATACGGGTTCTAAATATTTTAGGCGCTTTATGATTTCTTCCCTCGTATAATCCGAGTGATACCAAAGCGTACCTCCACTAACATCTTTAAGCCCGCTTCTATGGGTGAGTACATCTCTAATCGTAAAATTATCCGTTACATACGGAGCGTATAGTTCAAAATAGGGGAGATACGTTTTAACTTTATCATCCCAATCAATTTTCCCTTCGTCTACCAAAATTCCCAAGGTTAAAGCTGTAAAGGATTTGGAAATAGAACCTATTCCAAAAATGGTATTTTCATTTACTTTTTCGTCTTTAGTTATTTCTAAGTTTCCGTAACCTTTGGAAAATAGTAGTGAATCGTTCCGTACAACACCAATAGAAAGACCAGGTATGTCAAAGTCCTTTATCAGTTGGTGAATTTGTGCATCAAGTGAATCTAATTGTATTTGTTGGGCGGATGCATTGGCGTAGAGCATTAACCCCATTACGGTTGTGAAGAATAGTTTCATTTTCATTTTTTTAGTGGTGTAGAACGGTCTTAAGTGTGGTTGGTTACGTGGTTAAGCAACTAATTTAGCAAATAAATCACAGGTAGATTATTCCGCAGGTATGTTCGTAAGTCATTAGTGACCAAGCAATTAATTGTATGTGTAATTAATTTTTATATAAATACAATAATCCATCATAAATTGCTCTTGATAACACAGAATGATGATTAGCGTTTTTGACTGGTTCAAATTTGTAATTCAAATTTTCAAGTTCTAATTCTGTTAAAATGTTATTTACACCATTATTGGAAGTTCTTATGCCCTTTATTTCCTTGTCACCATAGCTATGATAAAGTTTAATTTTACTCTTTGATTCTTTTAACTTAGAGAAATTTTCTTTAACTACTAATTCAGATGAATTCCAAGATAAAGAAGCAGATATTAATAGTAGGTCTTGGAATAATTCTGGACGATTTTGTAAAGTGTAAAATCCGAAAAGCCCTCCGAAAGAATGTCCAAGTAAACCTCTTCGTTTATTAAGGTTTGGATATTGTTTTTCTACAAATTCAATTACCTGATTCTCTAAAAAATCTAAAAATAAATTTGCACCTCCAGTACTTTCATTATTGAGTTGATTTCCACTTCCAGTTTTGACGGTAATTTTAATGTTATTATCTAGGTTGGATTTTTTTAAATCATCTAAAAGCCCAAGATTTTTAAATTGCGAAGGCGTAAAATCCATATCTCTTTGCTTATTCCATTCTTTTTGAGTGCCGTTTAATGAAATGCCAACAAAAACAACATCTTCCACATAATCGCATAAATCCAATATAGTATAAGAACCAAGAGTGATTTCTGTAAGCCAATAAGCATCTAAATAATAAAGCGTTTTATATTCTTTGTCAGAACTATAATTCCTCGGAAAAGTTATTTTTAGGATATATTCATCTTTATCTTCTGAATAGACTTTATGATTCTCTGTTGTATATCCTAATTCAGTATTTTGTCCTAAAACATTAAGGAAGACAAATAAAAATATTATAAATGTAATTTTAAATTTAATGTTCGTCATTTTTAATATTGCCAACGTCTCAGCTAAGCGTAGTACGGAAGTAAGGAAACTTTTCGTTTCCGTATGCGAACGAGGCTAAAGCTTTTTGTTTTTCTTTTTCTTTTTTAATCAAAGCTAAATCCCTAAGATTCAACGACATTATAAATATACACAGACCTTTTGGTTTTGCCCTAAAGTATGCATTATGTTTACGTTTTGTTATAATCAGTAATTTTCGCCCGAGTAAGTACTCTCGTAAAATTAGTTTGTCAATAAGCGCAAAAATTGTGTCTATGTGAGGTCAATTTGAGCAAGTTTTATTAATTATTTCAGTTTAGTCCAATTATACTTACCCAAAAATTTATTCAGTCTGACTTTCCAGTTTAATGATTTGTCCTTTTGCGCATTGTATCCACAAATGCGACATTTTCTAGAGTTGATTTCCACTTCATAGCCACCATACCCATAACTCCTTAAGTCTGTATCTTTAATTTGCATAAAGTCTGACGATTGACAACGAGGGCAATTATCAAGAGATATTTTTACTTTTTGATTTATTAAATCCATGACTTGCAAATTACCTAAATTTCTTTTCTTTAATTCCGTGCGAACTTTTTCTTGAGATTCAGGCATAAATTCAGTTTGCCGATAAGTAAAGAAAAAAGCAATTTCCCTATCGGTCATACGATTCAAAAACTCTTCTAAATTTTCTTTTTTCAAGATTAATGACAACGTTCAGTATAAGAAATCGTAGGGCAGGTAATAAGCACTTTCGTTTCGGTTTATACTTAACTAAATATAAATATTTTGCTTTTAGCTTTTTTATTATAAACGCTAAATTCTATGTTTAGCGGACTTTGTTAATATGCACAGACTTTTCGTTTTAACGATTAAACCCCTATTGTTTTTTATACAATGTTGTACGCTGGCTTTTTACACATTTTTCAAACTAGGATTCTGTTCAGTATAAAAATCTCCAACTGTGTATTTGTCAATATTTAATTCATCAGGAATAAACGAGGTTGTATATATCATCTGGTAATTTTCGGAATTAAATTTCTCTGCTTCTTCCACTAATATTTTCTGGAAATTTTCCGCTCTTATTTTCTCAATTCCTTTATCTTCCATATTGTCACAGAAAATAAATCTTGGATATCTCATTCTGTCAATTCCTATTGAAGCTAGGAAAATAGAGTATCTGGCAGAGATTTTTAAATAGAAACTCGAACTGGCTGAATATTTTGCATCTTTATCGGATATGTACGCCATGTTATTTCTGAAATCTATATGAAACTCTTTCGCCTCATAAAAGTCTTCTTGCCTTTTTAAATCATTATTTAATAAATAAATACCTTCTTTTTCAATGACATTTTTAATTTCAATTTTTAGCTTTTCTTGTTCTTCGGTTATTTGTTCAATAGAGTATTTTAGTGCTTCGATTTCTTGTTCTAAATCGGATTGCAGTTTGATTAAACTCTGATATATTTCTGCATTTTCGTATAGTGTTCGAAGCTGAATAATTTCCCCTTCAATAAATCCTTTGTCAGTGTATAATTGGTCTAGTCTTTCTTGCCTAACTGTTTTGACATCGTTGATACTACTATTAACCTTTTGTTGAAGATGGAATAATTTTAATTTGTCTGATTCAAGTTCAGCCAATAACTCAACTAGCTGTCTTCTCTTTATTCCAATAAGGTTTTTTGATTCCCTTATTTGAAAATCAATTTCTTGCTCAATTTTTCTAGCTTGTGTAATTCCAAAACTATCATCAATATCTGTTTTACAAAGTTTACATACGCTAGCGTCCTCAATTGGTTCAATAGGTGATAAGCATTCTGGACAATTTTGAATTGGAAAATTACCTAACAAATCTCTTGTTAAAATAGATTTATTTAGTGCCTTTAACTTATTTTGAAGCGCTTGAATGAAGTATTCAGTATCTTCAATTTCATAATAGTAATTCTTGATTTGCTGTTCAGCATTCTTAACTTTTGTTCTTTGGACTATATTTTCTTCATTTAGTTTTTCAAAGTCAAGTTTTGTTTTTTTAGTAAAGCGAACCTTTTTTTCTTCATTCTTTAATTCGATGATTTCATTTTCAATTTCATTAATCTCTTTTTCTTTTGCTGAAATTCTTTGGGTTAGATTACTTGGTATTAAATCATAAGGATTTTGAATGAAACGTTTTATTACTTTTATTTCTCTTTTGGTATCTTCTAATTCTTTGTCAGCTTCAACTTTTCGTTGTTTTTTGTCGTATAGTTCTTGTCTGTAAACGCCTAGAAGTAAATCGGCAGTGGTTTCTCTCGTCAATGTAGTATCAAATTCTTCATAGTAAAATAAAGAATTAGTTGGCGAATCTTGGTCTAGATATAACAATCGTAATATTTGATGGAAAGTAATATTATTGTCACCCTTAACTATTGGCAAATCAAGGTTTTCAAATAAAACGTTTGAAAAACTTTTCTTGCTATCCGTAGTGTTGAAATTGAACTTTTGCCATCCTTCAGTTTCCTTTTCCGCTTGTTCGATTTCTCCCCAATAGATAAACATTCCTTCGGTCTTGTTTGCTTTTCCAAAATTGTTTAGGTTAATTTCTCTTTTAAGCGTCAAAGTTGCTCCGTTTAATTCAACTTCAGCAATCACATATGAACATTTTTTAGCTTCTTTAACCCAATCATTAAAAGCACCTCCAAGAACATAAAACATAAAATGCGTAATAGTAGATTTACCGCTACTATTATTACCTCTTATTATGTTTATTCCTCTATGAAATTTCTCATCATAGGCAATAACACCTTTTCTGGTGTAAATTTTCATTCTATTTAAAAAGAGGTTATTATGCATCATATTTACTTTCTAATAATCCTGTTCTACTTTTAAGACCATCAATTCCAAAAAGCGAGATTTGATAAAAATGGCTTGTTAAGAGTTTAATCGCATTTTCTTCTTGTACACTTAAGTTTTTAAAGTCTTCGCTATAATCTTCGAAAATATTCTTGTTGATATTTGAGATTCTATTTTCTTGTAGATAATCTTTATTTACTATCCCATAAGAGGCAAGACATTTTATTGCTGTCATTTGATATGGTTTTATTTTTTCAAACATTTTCCTATCATTAATTACCATCTCATATGGATTGTCTTTAGTTAGAATATAATTTTTAATAATTTTTTTGATGTCTTTCTCTTCTCTTTTTAAACGAATTTTATCCATTTTATTAGGATATAATAAGTAGTAGTCCCAAATCCGTAATCTATCTATTTCAATTAAACCGTCTTGTTTAAAATGAGCTAAAAGTTTTATCATTCTATAAACTGTGTGATATAAATCAAATGCTTTTTGATAAACAATCATACTTCCCAATTTATATGGCAGTTGCCTGTTAGATAATGAAACATCCCTTGAATTTCAGTTGAAGACAAACCTATAATATCGTCACAGCCTTCGGATTCAATTAAAATTAAAATCGGATTCACGATTTCGTCCGAAATCGTTAAAAGGATTTCTCGTTCCGAAATTCCTTCTCTCAACATAGGCTTAATAAGATTTGTATATTTCTCAAGTACTATGGCTAATATGAAAGCAAATATTTCTTGAGCAGGTTCGTAATTTTGGTAATAAACTAATTTTTTATGGAACTCCTGTTTTAACCAAGCAAAGTCTTCATATAAATAGCTTTTGTCAGCATTTTTTAATTTTTCCTCTAAACCTATTGTATCTCTACGAGTTGTATACCTTTTTAAATCATCAGAAATCTGTATAATTTTCTCACTATTATCAACACTTGCTTTTAGCTTTTCGAATAAGGTTGAAAGTTTTCCATTTGAACCAAAATAGTTATTGGTTTGAGAATTATCGTTACCACCAACTATCTTGTTTCCCGAGCCTTCAATATTCGCATTATTTTGGTTAGTGTTTTTCAACATTAGCTTTTAGAGTTGTCGTCTCCACCAATTACTTTGTTTTTATTTCCTTTGATTTTGATATTGTCTTGACTAGACTTTGTATTTCGCTTTTTCGACCTATTTATCGAAATCAAAGCACCACCAATTATTGCTGTGATTAATGCAATAACTGCGATTATTATTTCTGTTTTGTTATCTTCCATATGTTTGGTTTTCAGCTTGCGTAAAACGTTTGGTATATGAAAAGTAGGCTATTTCGAAGCACTAAACTTTCGATTAAGCACCAACTTTGATACAAGCCACTAGCCTTAATTTTAGTACTATTCCGCCTATTTTTTATATACATTGTTGTGCTTTCATTATTCTTCTTTTACTACTGTTAAATCAACTAAATCTTCAAATCTTCGGAGCAAATGTTTATCTTGTATGTCGGATTTTATTGGACGTTTCTTCCTTAATCCTTCTAAAATTGTGTTGGCTTTTATTCCATCATTTTCAACTATTCTTGCAATTATAGGAGCTGCTCCATTACTAAAAAACACAGGTCTTGAGCCACTATAAGGTCCATAACTTCTTTCTCCAATGTAAAATATTACGATTGATTTCAATAAATCTTCGTAATGTTCAGTTGGGCAGTATTTTAAACCGCCTATATCTTCAAGTTTAGCACAAAACTTTTTTTGCACGCCCCAATCATTACCAATTTTTTTTGCTTCATTTTTGAGAGTACCGTAAAAATCTTTAAGTCGGACTTTTTTAAAGTAACCCATTGCTCCACAGGCATTACCTATTTTTGCTGTTTTTAAATCTATTCCTGTTCTATCTAATTTTTTTTCTAAAACAGAAGCCATTTCAATTGTAACTGTTTTATCAGTAATTGGATTAATGTGTCTCATCAATTCAACACTATTTTCTCTAACTATATCAGGTTTAGCATCATCAGAAGCAAATGATATTAGTAATTCGGATATTTCCCTTTGTCTTCCTTTTGGGGCACTTTTGTAATCCGTTAAAAACTCTTCAGTTACTGAAATATTTGTTGAAGACTCAACAAGGTCTTTTGCATCTATGACTTGTAAAAGCTCAATTGGATCTTTTGAAAGTACCACATCAATTGAAGATTTGAATATATAAAAGCAATCTTCAAGTACTGCTTCATATTCATCATCTTCGTGTTCTAAATCTCTTCTAATCTCATAACACCTATGAATTCTTCTCCACTCTGGACGAGTTAATATGCCAATTCTATACGCTAAATCAATTGTTTTAGATACGTTATATTCAAGTATATCTTCTTCTCTTTTAATAGGAGGAAGTTTATAGTTGGTTGCAATCTCATTTGCTAAATCAACTCCCATTATTAGGATTTTCTCTTTTAAATCGTGAGTGGCTGCATTAAAAAGCCTTTGACAGGCACTACTTGGGTCTATTGGTAGTAATCGAACTACTCGTTCAATTAAATTACGACCTTTCCAAACAGGTCGAATACCATTTAGTAAAGTTTGAATACCACTTTTACTAATCGGTTCTCCTGCAGGAATAATTTCGTAGTTATTATTTTCCATTCTTTATTTTTTTAATGAAGCACATCAAGTATATATAGTCTATTAGTAACTATATATTGCTATATAAACACATATAATCAGCAGTTTTGATATCAAAACTTTCCAATAAAGTAGTAGGGGGGTATACTTTGGTCGGTACTACAAGTATAAGAAGTTTCCCCTACAAAAACTTACGCTTTTCTGTAAAATTGTAGGAAATACACTTGTTATTTTGTGAAATAATTAAAAGGGTGTGTAGAAGATAGTATCCCTAACACACTGTTCTTAAACTGTTGTAATCCATTTGGGTCATTGTGGAGCGTGTTTTTACTTCAGAAAAAATGCATCGGGAGAACGGGGGAACGCCCTATTTTCCCAATGCATATATCACTTTATAGTGTAGATGCTAGTCGTCACTACACGGTAGCACCATTTCCGGTATCAATTACGGTTATTATCAAATGATTTGTCCGGGTAGGCCGGTGGGGCGGGGACTTCCCTTGGGTCTTCCTTGATCTGCTTTTTAAGGAATTCTATGGCGGCATTCAACTGCGCATCTTCCCCGTTAAAGGTGGCATGGGGCAGGTTGTCCACAACAATATCGGGCTCAAAACCGTGTCCTTCTATGATCCACTCCCCATCTTCACTATATACGCCCAACATGGGGGCTCTGGCCAGTCCGTTATCGCTCAATCGGTTACTGCTGTCCAACCAAATTTCGCCGCCCCAGGTGCGGGTACCAATGGTGGTGCCTAGGCCTAATTTCTTAAAGCCGTCCGCAAAGGCCTCGCCGTCAGAATAGGTATTCTCGTTCACAAGGACCACAATATGCCCCCTAAAGGCGTAGGGCATGTTCCAGAACGCTTCCCCAGACCTTCCTTTCCAGTACATCCAGGCTTTGCGCAGTAATTTTTCAAGCACAAAACTGTCAATGTTGCCCCCAAAATTATACCGCACGTCCACGATTAGGCCAGATTTATTGAAGACCGGGTAGAACTCCCGGTAAAACTGACTGATATCATTACTGCCCATGGCCCGTAAATGCAGGTAGCCAATGTCTTGGTCGCCCTTTTCCTCTACCTTGAGCCTGTTGCCATATTCCCAATCGCGATAGCGTAGGTTATAGGCATTACTAATCGGTTTTACGATGATGTCCCTAGAAGTGCTGCCGCGCATCACGGTAAGGCGTACCTGCTTGCCGGCCTGGTTTCTGATCAGCGCTCCCATATCCAAGGCGGTAAGGGCATTTTTTCCGTTGACATGGGTAATGACGTCCCCAACCCGTACATCTAGGTAAGGGTCGTCCAATGGCGATTTTTCATCGGGGTAATCTGGGTCCGCTTTATAAATATAGTCAATGACAAAGCCCATTTTGGGTTCGCTTCTACTGAACAGTGCCCCCAAGGTTGCCACCCCAATGTCCGCATCATCGGTCCTTTCGTCTCCGCCCCTTACGCTGGTGTGCAGTGCGGAAAGCTCGCCCACGAACCTGCCTATAAGGTCGGAGAGTTCATTACGTGTAGTTACCCGGTCTACCAAGGGCAGGTACTTGGCATGCATGGCATCCCAATCTACCCCATGCATATTTTTGTCATAGAAATAATCGCGTTCCATGCGCCATGCATCGGTAAAGATCTGTTTCCAATCTTCCTTGGGCACAATGGGAAATTTCCAATTGCTGAGATTCACCTGGTGTTTGGACAGGTCGCTGATTTCAGATGTACCCGCATCTACCATATAGATTTTGGAATCCTTGGAAAGCAGTAGCTTGGCGCCCTTACCGGCAAGCTCAAACCCATTAATGTCCTTGGCCATGGTCTTAAGGGCAATGTCCTCGTTGCCAATGGATACAAAGGATAGGTGGCTTTTGGCCTTTACCCCGGTATCACTGGCCATGAGGTACAGGGCCTTATCGGTTACCTGTAGCGCGGCATAATTACCGGCCGAAACAGGTACCTCCATAATCCTTTCCTGTATGCCTTCACGGTCTATATGTACGGTAATGGTTTCCTTGTTCCCGGCATCACTGTCCTTCTTCTTTTTATCCGTTTTTGCGGAGGGTTCCGCTTTGGTATCGTCCGCTACTAGTTCATCATTTTCCCTAAACGGGGAGCGGGTGCCTTTTTTCAAGGCTACATGGTATATTTTTTCACTGGCATCAAAATACGGTTCCGGTTGCCTTGGTCCCCACGGACTACCGACCAACGAGGTAAAACTTCTATCCGATAGAAAATAGATGAATTTTCCATCTGGGCTCCATTGGGGGTCGGTGCTATTGGCCCGATCCGTGGTCAAGTCAAACAGGTCACCGGTCTTTACGTTGTACACCTTGATCTGGGCCATGGTATTAGGGGCTCCCTGTACAAATGCCAGCCAAGTATTGTCCGGTGACCATGAAAAGGTACCAATACCTTCTTGATTGGTGGAGATTTTGGTGCTGGTTCCGCTTGCCAAATTAAGCACGTACAGGTTGTTTTCCAGGTCATTGTAGGCCATGTATTTGCCATCCTTGGAAGGCGTGCCCCCAAAACGTAATAGGCTGCCGTCACCGGTCAACTTTTTTTCTTCCCCTTGGCCATTGGCGGGCATACGAACAAATTCAAACTCCCCCGTTTGGTCAGATAGCGCATAGATATTTTCCCCGTCATGGGAGAAAACGGCATCGCGGTAGCGAACGCCCTTTTGTTCCGTAAAGGATACGAATCTCCCGGATTTTACGGGCGCCACAAAAATTCTTCCCCTTGCCGTAATGACAATATGTTCTCCCACAGGGTCCGGATGTACAGAGGTGATGTATTGGGAGGGGTTGTCATCCCACTTTTGGCGTAGCTGGTCCAAATCGGACACCAATTTTATGGTAATCTTTTTGTCGGACTTGGTATTCAGGTCATAATGCCAAAGGTCCGCCGCCTTTTGGTAGACCAGGTTTCCGTTAGAGATACTGGCGGCGCGGACATCAAAATCCTTATGGTTTGTATGTTGTTGAAGGTCCTCCCCATTTTCGGTCATGGACCAAATATTCATCATCCCGTCCCTATCCGAAATAAAGTAAACTCTGCCGTTATACCACATGGGGTGATGGCTTTCGCCCAGGTAGTCCGTGGTCAGTTTTACGGCCTCCTGTGTGCCTTCGGTAAATTTATAGATTTGCCTTGCGGTACCGCCCTTATATCTTTTCGTCACGTTCCTGTGGTATGCCGGTCTTACAAAATATAGGGTTTTGCCACTTGCGTCATAGGTGGCCTCACTGGCCTGCGCCAACGGAACTCTTTTCTTTTCCTTGGTCTTCAGGTCTATGGATACCAATTGGTTGTCCGGAACTTTGGAATAGGCACGTGTATGGTAGACCACCGCTCCGTTGGGTGTCCAGGTATTGGTGTAGGAAGCATCCCGTTCATACGTCCACCGTACGGGCAGGCCACCTTCCATGGGCATGGTGTACACTTCAATTGGGCCCTCATAGCTTGCGGAAAAGGCTATGGTTTTCCCATCTGGGGAGATAGTGGGGTAGTTCTCATCTTCGGCATGGGTGGTAAGCCGTTGTGCCATTCCGCCATTTAAGGCTACTTTCCAAAGGTCGCCCTCAGCGGCAAAAACAATGGTATTGTCGTGCAGGGCCGGATTTTGGTAATACCCTTCAAAACCTTGTGCAAAACAATTTGTAACGGATAATAGGGTAAGGATGGCCAGTAAAATAGTCTGTGGTGTTCTTAGGTAATGTGATATGCCCATAGGATTGGTTTTTGTAATGATCAGGTTATAGGATGCCAGAGGCGATTAGTTATTTTTTTTATGTGGGATTTCCGGTCGCGTGTTCTGTATGCGAAATGGTCCATAAAAGCAACTGAGGGAATGAATGTTGGCTATTACACTACAAGATACTAAGATCACGGTATTAAAGTGACAGGATGCAACAAAAAAACCTTCATGAATTTTTATGCCATGAAGGTCGATGCTTTATAGAACTATTAGGTTTACTTACACAAAGAGCAATAGAATGGTCAGGACCATGCCGCCCAAAGTGAAATAGAGCCCTTTTTTAAAGACCGTTGTTTTTGGCATGAACATCCAAAAAGAGGATATTACGAAGAAGAGTAATGACAGGCCAAAAAAGATGTTCAGAAAGTAGACCGGACTATTGGTCGTAGCCTTATGCAGATGTTCCATTTTATCTAGGATAAAGGGCAGTTCCATTTTTTTGACGGTGGCCAGCCCTGTTTCGGTATTGTATTCTCCTTGTTTAAAATAGACAACGTCCCCTAAGGTCCTTTCCGGTTTTACCCCGCCTTTTATCCGTAGTGCTCCGCTAAGCTCTTCTGCGGACATATTGGGCTTTAATTGTTGTGTGGTTATTTTTTCGCTCTTTAAAAAATCGGTCGTCCTAAAGATCATAATGATTCCGCTAATGGCATACATGGCCATAATGCCTGCCAAAAAAAAGCCTAGATAGCGGTGGATAATTCTCATGCGTAATCCGGTGGTCATTCTCATTGTAAAAAAATTATAAGGTTGTGATGTTTTGGGCCAATACCTTCACATGGATATTGACACGGGTTTAGATGCATATATGGGCCAAAGGTTTAATGGCGATGTTTATTTTTTTTATGATAATACCGGTGGCATAAAAAAGCCCCGGTAAAATAATCCTACCGAGGCTTTGGGTCACTAGTTGAGTAGTTACCTGTATTTTTTTACACGGGCATCATCAATGACCCCGTTCCAATTTAGTCCGTATGCAAAATCATATGAATTTCCATCAGCATCGGTATAAGGTTTCATATCCCTGGGTACATCTTCCAATTGTGCCTCTACGGTCAACATATCCGCCGGCATCTGAAAGGGGAGAAGGGCAGAAGGTTCCGCCGCACCCGTAAGAATTTCCATTAACGCCTGGTCCTGAACGCCCATATGTACCAAAATGGAAGCGGCACTGGGTTCTATTTCGGCGAAAACCATAGGTTTGGCCACTTTTACGGAGACAATGACCGGCTTGTCGCCCATTTTTTTCTTGGTATCGTTCACCAAATCCATATCCGTGGTATTGATCGTGGAGACCGATTTTCCTTTGTACGTACGGTTGGTAAAATCCTCCAGCGGACTACCCCCGGCCAAACTGACCTCCCGTGCGGTATCTGCGGTATAATCGCCATATTGTAAATTGATCGGTACATAGCCATTTCCTCCTTTTTCCAAGTCGGCGCTATCATACCCTACACCACCATCCGGACTATGAATGCCCACCAAGGCAAAATCCGCTTCCTCCGGGGTGCTTACCACTTCAAAAAATTTGGCGACAACCTCCATGTTAAAGGCATCTACCGTTTTTGGTTCTGTGGTGATCCCCCACCAGTTGGTAGTGGGTGCCACATAACGTTGAGGTACGTATACCTTCATTTTTTCCTTTAGCGGTAATGTCTTGTTGTGGTTTTTGAGCATGACGATGGACTTTAATTGTGCATCATAACCCGCTTTCATATATTCGCTATTCCCAACAATTGCAGTTGTTTCCGCTACATCTAAATACGGATTTTCAAAAAGTCCCACCCTAAATATATTGGTCAATAAACGAACTGCAGACTCTTCAAAACGGGCACGCATTGCCGTTTCGCCTAGTTCAGCAACCCCTAATTTATAAGCCTCCAAAACAGGTCCCATATCATTATTGCCTCCAAACTGATCCATTCCTGCTGCGATAGCCTTGTAATGGCGTTCAGCAACGGTCAAATTTTCTACACCAAAAGGTTTACCTTCAAATTTAGATACCGAAGTCATGTCTCTTGTAATGCCCCAATCGGTACATAATACCCCTTCATAGCCATATTTGCCTCTTAGTATATCGGTTATTAAATAGGTATTGTATCCATTGGCAACTTTTTCTCCTTCGCCATCAGAAATGGTATAGTAGGGCATAACGGCAGCCGCCATTTTAGTAGGGCCATCTAGTTTAAAGGCACCTTCTGTAAATGGTTTCATGTGATCTGAAATATTTTTACCAGGGTAAACGGCGTATGCGCCATAGCCAAAATGTCCGTCACGGCCGCCTTCTTCGGGTCCGCCACCGGGCCAGTGCTTTACCATAGCATTGACGCTCTCCATGCCCCAATCGCCACCATCTGTAGACTGAAAACCATCTACATAGGCACGTGCCAGGTCCGTAGCCAGATCAGGGTCCTCACCCATGGTGCCGTCAAAACGGCTCCAGCGTGGTTCTGTGGCCAGGTCTATTTGGGGCGATAAGGCCGTGGCGATACCAAGGGCCCTATATTCGGTTGAGGCTATATCGCCAAATTGTTTCATCAAGGCGGGATCAAAAGAAGCCGCAATGCCTAAAGTACCGGGCCACATAGATATATCACCACCCGCACCGGCATTGAATTCCGCATAGGAATCGCTCCCATGCCTTGGGTCTGAACTGGTGTTTACAGGAATGCCCAAATATAGGCCCTCCGCAAAGGCTTGTGCGTTATTGTTCCATTGTGCGGCCACGGCGGGACTCTCTACCGAGGTGATCAGCACATGACGTAAGTGGTCATCCGTCAAAAATTTCTTTTGTTCATCGGAAAGGTCACTGGCTTTGGCACCACTTTCTGGAAATGGTTTACCCTCATAAGTAGAAGAACCAAATCCACGGCTACTACCGGGAAGAGATTGGTGTGAGCTGTACAGCATTAGACCTGCAATATCCTCTAAGCTCATTTTTTTTGCCAGGTCCTTGGCACGCTGCGCTACCGGCAAACGCCAGTCCTCATACTCGTCCAAGGTTCCATTTTTGTTCAAATCTTTAAAGGCATACCTGTCTAAGGTCAATAGCGTTACCCCAGAGGTATTGGAGTATCCTAACGTGGCACCCTCCTCATTATGGACAAAAGTAATTTCCTCTTTGACCTCAGTGGTATATTTTTCGCCACATCCGGTCAGGATTACACCTGTAACCAGGGCGGTCAAGACATTTAAATGGTTCTTAATTTTCATATTCCGGTACATTATTTATTTCTTACAATTTCAAAAAGTTCTTTATCTAACTGTGGTTTCACTTCACAGGTAGTGTTAAAATGCATGGTGGCCGTATTCTTGCTGTTGTAGGCGGGCCATTCCGGTAACCCATCATGGTTGGGATTGCCCGTCCTGGCAAAATTAATCCATGCCTTGCTCATTTTTTTGGCTAGTTTATGGGCTTCCTCACCGCCACCGGTCATATGGTTGGCAAGGTCAATATTGTCAAACACAAAGGGAAGTTCCATGCAGTGCAGCGCCTTATATTTACCGTCAAATACAGGAGACTGCCAAGTAAATAGATACATATACACCGGGGCACCGTTAAGTGAGGATTTGTCGTTGGCCTCCATAACTGCACCGGGCCTGAACATGGTATCCACATCCAATAGGTCCTTAGGGTCGGTATCTTTTGGATAGGCCTTTTTAACGGCACCGATATAGGCATCTGCCTTGTCCTTATAGGTTTCCTTGATATGTGCCATTATGGTTTCTTCCGATGCACCTACAAAACGCATGTTTGCGAACGGGGCAAACTCATTTTTTGCGGTACCGATCATGAACGGAATATCCCTGGAGACGGCCAAGGCTTCCTTGGTACCCAATTGATAGGGCAGTACATTGCCATCTTTGCTTGGTCCCCAATTAAGACCAAAACCGATTACCGGTTTCCCGGCGGCCCTCATTTGTTCTGCAACAATTTTTAAGGCCTGGCTACTGGTGCTGGCCAAGGTCTCAAACGGGATATGTTGAATACTGTCCACCGTATTGGCATTGAGCCCTAAAATGGTCAAGGTTTCCTTTGCAATGGCCTGCGTATCCTCTTTTTCCAGCATTGCGGTCCTGAACGAACCACTCTGGTTAATGGCCTTATGGAAAAGACCTTTGGCCTTGGGCATGGCCATGAGCGTACTCACTTTTGCACCGCCGCCAGATTGCCCAAAAATGGTAACATTGTTGGGGTCACCGCCAAAATTGGCAATATTGTTCTTGACCCATTCCAATGCCTTGACCATATCCATGATGCTATTATTGGCAGACTGTGCGTATTTATCCCCGTAGGCCGATAGGTCCAAAAACCCAAGAACGTTTAAACGATGGTTGATGGATACGACCACCACATCCCCATTTTTGGCCAAATTTTCACCATCATAGGAAGGTAGTTCATGGCTGGATCCAGTGGTAAAGCCACCCCCATGGATCCAGAACAGAACCGGTCTTGTTTTACCGTCCGATACGTTTGGAGACCAAACGTTCAAACTCAAACAATCTTCATTTGGAAACCCCCAGTCATGATCGAATACAAATTCCGATTCATCTTGGATTGTTGTTGTTGGGTTTATTAATGGAGAAACTGGTCCGTACATGGTGGTACTCCTTACGGCATCCCACTTTGTAGGGTTTGTTGCCGCCTCAAAGCGGTTGGCTTGTGCGTAAGGGATACCTTTAAACGTATGTACATTGTCGTGAATGTACCCACGTACGGGTCCGTTTTCGGTTTCAATTACCGGAACCTTGGAACCGGTAATTACGATATCTTGTGCCGATGCTATGCCCGTCATCATACATAGGGCAAGCGTTAAAAGGTGATAAAATGGAATTTTCATGATGTATAGCGATTAGGTGTTTCGTTTATTTAAATCCGATCTCCTCTAGACCATCATGACTAATTTTTATGGCATCCAAAGGTTTTAATCCGTCAAAGGTCATATCCTGTTCTACCATATAGTATTTCATTCCGGAAAGTTCCTTGTTGTCCAAAATATTCTTAAACCCTATGTTACCTTTGCCTACCGGAGCAAATCTGCCCTGCTCGTCCATATCCTTTACATGCCAGATTTTAAACCTACCGGGATATTGGTGGAAATAGGCAATAGGATTGGCACCTGCTTTGGTAACCCAGTACAGGTCCATCTGAAAGTTCAATAGTTTAGGGTCTACATTTTCCAATAGATAATCTATAGGTACTATACCCTCGGCATTTTTCTTGAATTCAAAATCATGGTTATGGTACAATAATTTTAAACCGGCCTTGTTGGCTTTTTCACCTAGTGTAGTTAGAATTTGAGCCAGGTCCTGAACCGTACCGGTCATACCCATTGTCCTGTTTTCCTGGTTGAACGTAAACATTCCCATTGGTGGAATAGGCACGACAAAATATTTGAAACCGGCAGCCTTGGCATCTGCCATCATCTGGTCTGCATTGTCTAGGGTAACGGAGCTTTGGTGCGTACTGATCGGTTTTAACTTGAGCGATTTAAGCAAGTCCTTAAAATCTGCCGGAGTCATACCGTAATATTTTCCGTCTTCATAGCCCGCGGCTTCAATATTTTTATAGCCTGCATCCGCTACGGCCTGTAGGGTAGCTTTGGCATTCGTACCCATATCATCCCTAACGGTGTAAAGGGCAAGGCCGCCAAATTTTTTCTGTGCATAGGTCGTTAAGGTACCGCACATGAATAGGACCAGTGCCATACCTTTAAAAAAGTTGTTTAAGATAGATGTTTTCATAAGTGTTGTTTTAAGTATAAAGTTTTCGTTTTATTTAAAGCTATAGAGATAGGGGGCTTTGTGGGCCTTACCTTGAAAAAGTTTTTCGTGTCGTTCAAGAATATCCAAAGAGAGCATTTTACGCTGAAAAGTTGTTCTTCTTAGTTTTTGGTCCAATATGGCCTCAAACACGGATTGTAACTGTTTCATGGTAAATTTTGGCGGTAACAAGTTCATTCCGATCAGTTTTTCACTGAGATTGTTGCGGAGTACGATCAACGCTTTTTCCACAATTTGGTTATGGTCCATCATAAGATCCGGAAGTTCGTCAATGGCATACCAACCTATACTGTCCGAAAATTGGTCTGGGGTAGGGGTTACCTCCTCATAATTGATCAGGGCGTAATACCCTACCGTGTTGAAACGATCCAACATCCATTCATTCTCCTCTGTGAGGTCATTGTTGGCGATCAATATCTGGCGCATATGTTCAGGATCGGCACGGTCAACTTCCCCAAATACATGAAATTGCTCCAAAAATACATTGTCCAGTCCCGTACGATCTTTGACTCCTTTTTTTGCGGCCTCATCTATACTTTGGTCAACCTCTATAAAACCTCCCGGAAGTGCAAAAAATCCCGTGTTATGATATTCCAGTACAAGAATCTTCAACAATTTACCGTTGAACCCAAATATTACACAGTCAAAAGAAAGATTGGGTATGAAATTCTTATTTTCTAAACCTTTCATTGATTGATTTCATAAAATTTAAATGCATTTTTCAAATAAAGCATAAAATTCAATGTAAACAAAGGATTATTGTCATAAAGTGAGACAATAATAAAAAAGTACTGATTTTGAATTAATTTTCATTCAAAATCAGTACTTGATCGGGGGAAGCGGCATAATAAATACCAGCCATTACATACCCTATTAATACATGGGTAAAATGTTGATGTTACTCGTTTTTATAATACCATACGTTCATGCTTTCCATGGTATTGCGCACCATACAATTATTGGTCAGGGTACCGGCAAAAGTAAATCCGTGTTTACTAAAGGTGATGTTCAACCCATAGGAAGTAGCCCTTACCATGGCATAAACGGTTTTGCACCCGGTGGATTTCATTTGCTTTTTGATATCCTGAACCAAAAAGTACGAAAGGTTTTGCCCCCTATAGTCCGGGTGGGTCACAAAATCCACGATTTCCATATTGGATTCATGTACATGGATATCCAAGATTGCGGATACCAAAAGCTCATTATTTTCAAACAATCCGTAAAAGCTATGGTTAAGTTTTTGCAGCGTTAGAAAATACTCCACATCCTTTATCTGGTCGGGGTGGTATTTGTACGCTTTTCTATGCAATTCTTCCAATAAGGGAAAATCCTTGGCATCCAATTCTCTAATGGTGGTTTTGGATGGAATGGAAAAATGCGGGTCTGTCTGCGGTTTGCTCGCCGCAAAGGCGATCGTTTTAACCGAATCTATGGTCTTACGGCTTTTTTCATCATTAATGTGCCGTTCCTTCTTCACATAATCCGCCAAAAAATAGCCGTCAATACTACCGTTGTACAAACCGGGAATCTTTGCTTCTACTGTAAAACCGTTGGATTGCAGCACACCTCTTGCGCTTTCTGGTGCCCGCCCCAGGATTTTTTCATAATTTCTTTGCTTGGCAAGAGCCTTGATCTTTGGAACAAAAGTATTTAGGTCCGTATTATCCGCATCGGTAAAATAGATACGGTTATGCATATTGCCATGGTATACCAAGGCACCTTCTATGTTTTCAATTTTCTCGAACATGAATATAGATTTTTAGTCTTTGAGAGAGTGAATTCGTTATGCCCTGATCTGGCCATCGCCAAATATGTAGTATTTGTTGGTGACCAATTGTTTCAAGCCCAGGGGCCCCCGGTGATGCAATTTGTCCGTACTGATCGCCAACTCCGCGCCAACGCCCATTTGTCCCCCATCGGTAAAACGGGTAGAGGCATTTTGGTATACGGCCGCGCAATCTACCTCCTCCATAAATTGCAATGCATTTTCCTTGTTTTTAGTCATGATGGTTGCAGAATGTCCACCGGAATTATGGTTGATTTTTTCAATGGCCCCATTTAGGGAATCCACGGCGCCCAAACAGCATTTCATGGCCAAAAATTCCTCTTTCCAAATCTTTGGGTCTTCAATAGGGTCTGCCTCCGTAAGGAATTCATTCACTTTGGAATCTACCAAGGTTTCCACACCGTTTGCGGAGAGCAGTTTATAGAGGTCCTTTAATTTATGGGCATAATCCTCAATATTGGAACTTATCAATATTTTGTCCAAGGCATTACACGCCGATATTTTTGCGGTCTTTGCATTTAGGATCACTTGAACGCTTTGCTCCCAATTGGCATCTTCGTCTATAAAAAGAAAGTTGTTTCCACGACCACTGACCAGTACGGCACAATTGGCATGTTGCTTTACAAACGCAATAAGTCTTTCTCCTCCCCTGGGAACGATTAAATCCAATTTCTCTGGAGGGTTCATTAAAAATTGTTGGGTTTCCTGCCTATTGAGGACCAATTGCTGAATATAGTTGGTAGACAAGTTGTTTTCCTCCAATGCTCGGTGCCATAGGTTGGTAAGTGCCTTGTTGCTATGTAGGGCTTCCTTACCACCTTTTAGATAAATTTTATTATTGGCCTTGAATGCCAATACCGCTGCCTCTATGGTAACATCTGGCCTGGACTCGTAGATAATCATAATTGTGCCAAACGGTGCGGTCTTGTTCGTGATATCCAATCCGTTTTCCAATTTTTGGGAAGAAATTGTCTGTCCAACAGGATCTTCCTGGGACCTGACCTCCTTAATGGACGTGATCATGGCATCTATTTTGGCATTGGTAACGATCAGTCTATCATACATGGCCTGATCCTCAAGATCAAATTGATCCAAGTCCTGTTTGTTCGCCTTTAAAATGGCCATCCTGTTTTCGTCCAAAAGACGCTCCATACTTTGTAAAACATTGTTTTTTATTGTTGTGGATAATAATTTCATTATGCTTCTATTTTTTCTTCGAGGGTAACTTTGGTACCCACATTTTTTCCTTCTATAATATCTATTATGGTACGGGTTTTTTTGCCATTGGCTATAAACGTAGGAATATTGTTGGCAGCGGCCTGTTGGGCATAGTCCAGCTTGGAACCCATACCGCCACGGCCTTCGCCCGCCTTTTTGTTACTGTCCTTTATAAAATCATCCAGATTGTCCTCTGGGTTGACATGCTGAACAAGGTCACTATTGTCCGCATTGGGGTGACCGGTATATAAACCGTCAATATCGGTAAGGATAATAAGTTTGTCCGCATCTATCAACTGTGCAATTAAACTTGCCAGCTCATCATTATCCGAAAACATACTCATGGTTACCGAAACCGCATCGTCCTCATTGGCAATGGGTATAACCCCTTCCGATAGTAGCCCCTCTACACAATTGATCATGTTCTGCCGGTGTACCCCAGGAGTAAAATCCCGTTTTGTGGGCAATACCTGTGCGCATTTCATACCATAATCGTTAAAAATGTTATAGTAATGGCGCATCATGCGGGGTTGTCCAATAGCGGAATACACCTGTCTACGCTTGGTGTCATGTTCTATACTACTTGTGCCTAAAACCTCCTTACCGGCAATAACAGAACCAGATGATACAAGTACGGTAATAATATCCTGTTCATACAATTCTGCAATCTGTTGTACCAAATTGCGCAGAACCGGTCTAACGATACGGTTATCCTTATTGGTCATTACATTGGTACCTACCTTTATAACTATCTTTTGTTTATACATGTACTTTTTCTTTTCCTAGTTCCACGGCACGCTCAAAAGCTGCGAAAGCCGCATCCTTTATTAATTCACCTACATTGTTGTTTTCCATTGAATCCAGTGCCGCACGGGTAGTACCACCCTTACTGGCCACCTTGTCCATCCAAGAATTTGGGGATAGCTCATTTTGATTGAAAAGCTCAATGGCCCCTGTAAAGGTCTGTGCCACCAAAATTTTGGAGACGTTTGGGGTAAATCCCATTTTTAGGGCGGCCTCCATCATACTTTGCATAAAGTAAAATACATATGCCGGTCCGCTTCCGGAAATTCCGGTAGAGGCATCGATAAAATTTTCATCGCTTACCAAAACAGATTTGCCCGTGGTATCCAAAAGGCTTTCAATGGTCAACAGTTCTATTCTGGACACATCTTCAGAGGCCACAAAAGAAGTAAGTCCCCTACCTATCTGTGCAGGTAAATTGGGCATTGCCCTTACAATCTTGGTAAGTCCCGTAAGATGTTTAATGGTATCTATGGTGACACCGGCCATAATGGAAATGAGTATTTGGCCAGGTTTTACCAATGGGTTCAATTTTAGGAATACACTTTCTGCATGGTACGGTTTTACTGCAATAAAGATGATATCTGCCTGTGGGGCACATTTCTTTAGATCGTCAAAGGCATCAAACTGTGGATTATTCCTTAATTCCTCCAGTTTTTCCTCAGAGGTGTCTAGCACCATGATATTTCTTTTCTTAAGTAATTTTGATTTAGACATGCCTTCCGCATACGTCAACCCCATGTTTCCAGCTCCTATTACTAGTATTTTCATGAATTCTAATGATTATATGGATAAAATTTATTTCCGATTAAATGAATAGCATTTTCTCTATTGCGTTGTTCTTGCGCTTATGATAGATTTGTTGATAGCTATGGATTTTTTTAATAGGTATTCCTAAGAAATATCTTGTAATAGAAGTGACCTTAGAATTTTTTCTGCCGGTCTTTGTTCTATACAGTTCCTTGATAATACTCTCTCTTTTTATATAAATAAGTTTCATGTTTTCATTTCTTGTTGTAACATAACATAAGCCCATCCATGACCAAATATGGCATGTTAAGCTTGTGTTATAATGATTAAAAATTGGGTAAAGCTGCTTTGCGGCAATTGTAGAACCACATTACGGTCTAATTACAGGTACGCCCTTAGAACTTCGGTATCGGTTTTACGTCTTAGTGCCCGTAGACCTTTGTCCTTTATTTGTCTGACACGCTCACGTGTGACATCGAAAATTTCGCCAATTTCAATTAGGCTCATGGGAGGTTGTCCCTCAAGTCCAAAATAAAGTTTGATGACATCGCGCTGGCGTTCTGGAATTTTGTTCAGGACTTCGTCAATATCGGTTTCCAATGATTCGTGAATAACCGCTTTATCAGGAGTGTCCATGTCATTGGATTCAATGACATTGTATAAACTGGCGGTTTCTCCTTCCCTAAAGGGCGCATCCAAGGAAACGTGTTTTACCGAAGAATTAATGGAACTTTTAACTTTGGAAACATCAATATCAAGTTCAGATGCAATTTCGCCGGGGCTAGGTGGTCTTTGAAAAGTCTGTTCCAAGGTAGAATAAACCTGATAAATTTTGGAATTGGTGGCAATCTTGTTCTGGGGCAAACGTATAACCCTCGATTTTTTGGAAAGTGCTTGTAAAATGGATTGTCTGATCCACCAAACGGCATAGGATATAAATTTAAATCCCCTGGTCTCGTCAAAGCGTTTGGCCGCTTTTACCAATCCTAGGTTGCCCTCGTTGATGAGGTCGGTAAGTCGTAATCCCCGGTTTTGGTATTGCTTGGCGGCAGAAACCACGAACCTTAAATTGGCGTTGACCAATTTATCCAGCGCTTTTTGATCTCCTTCACGAATTTTTCTAGCCAGTTCCACTTCTTCATTTGCGGTGATTAAATCTATTTTGCTGATCTCCTGAAAATATTTTTCCAAAGATTTGGCATCGCGGTTAGTTATTTGTTTCGTGATTTTTAATTGTCGCATAGCGTGCTTTTGAATTAATGTATAACATAGTATAATTAAGTTAAAATCCAAGAAATTGACGCTTTTTATGAGTTTTTTGACTCTTTTTAATGCTTTTTTGTATAATTTTAATTGTTTTTGGTCAAAATTAAAGCTTTTTTGAAATTTTATGTTTTTAAAGGCTATTTAAATTCATTTACATTGTCGCTTAGGTCAAAAACGTTGGTTTGGGTTACGTTTTTGGCTAAAATACTAAAGCCTGCGGCACTTCTGTAACCTCCTGCGCAGTGCACCACAATGGGTTTGTCCGTAGGAATTTCATCTATAGTGTCCCGCAAGTCGTTAAGGGGTATGTTGATGGCATTATCAAAATATTGTTCTTGGTTGAATTCACTTTTATTACGGATATCTACGATAGTGTATTTATGCGTATTCTTTCTGAATTCCTCAAAATTAAACCGTTTAGATTTTTCCCTAACGGCATCACCCAAAGTCATTATGCTAAGCATTTGGCTTTCGTACCCAATTTTGGCAATACGTGATAACATATGCTTTCTTTGATTGGCTTTTTCTATAATAAGATGAAATTTCTCGTTAGGTTTTACAAGGGCTCCTAGCCAGGTTTCTATCTTATCATCCTCATTACGCGCCATTATATTTATGGAATTTGGCAAATGATTGTTCTTAAAATCCGTCTCATCCCTAGTGTCTACAATTAATTGTGTATTGCCACTGCAATCAACGTTCATGGAAAAAGGAATGTCAAAAATACTTTTCTCCATATTTTCCGCACCTTTTTTGTTGAGGTCAACATCAAACCCAAAATAAGACGGTATAAAGGGTTGTTCGTCCAATAGATGGTCTATAAACTCCTGTTCCGATAAATCTTTAAATGCCCAATTCTGTTCCCGTTCCTTCCCTAGGGTACTTGATGATTCTGAACCCATATTCTTACCGCAAAGTGATCCGGCACCATGGGCGGGATAGATTAGGGTTTCATCAGGAAGGTGATTAAATTTTGTTTTTATGGTGTTGAACATTGCCTTGGCCAGCTCTTGACGTTTCGCTTTTTTATTCCCTGCTTTTTCCCTAAGGTCCGGTCTACCCACATCGCCCACGAATAAGGTGTCTCCAGTAAACAATACAGGGGCATCATTTTCTTTTTGGGCTACTATGGATATACTGTCCGGAGAGTGCCCTGGTGTATGCAAAGCGGAAAACCTTACTTCGTCCATTGTTAGAACATCACCTTCATCAAAGCTTTTATGGGGATAATCCGCCCCTATTAATTTACTACAATATATGGTGGCTTTAGTTTCTTTGTGCACTTGTAAATGTCCACTTACAAAGTCTGCATGGGGGTGTGTTTCAAATATGGCGACAATATGTGCGTTGTGCTCATCGGCAAAGTCATAATAGGGTTTTGGGTCCCTGCTTGGATCTATAAGGGCAATACTTTTATTGCTTAAAATAGCATATGAATAATGAGCCAAAGGTTTGTCCTGAAATTGTTTTATAATCATGATCGTTTTGTTATTAGAAAAATGCTAAATTTATCTTTTTAATATGTTCTTCATGGTAACCAAAGTTACGCAACTGCTTGTTTTTAAAATTGTTAACAGTTGTGATGTTGGTTGGTTCAATGCATGTAGCTATATATTTTTCCTCTTGTTAACCCATTTAATTATGGATGTTATTAGTAAAGGTTTTCTCTTCTACAAGCTCTAAAACAATTGCTTAAATTTTTAACGCTATCGAATTTATTTTTAGAATAAAGTAGGCGTATGTACTCCAATTGATTTAATTTTAAATTTGATTTTAACGGGGAACCTAATTCCAGATTAAAAATTAAAACTTAATGGCGGACACGAATAAGGATTTTTATTTTTTGGAGGATGGTGGTGAAATGAGCCAATTAATGCGCAATAGGGACTGGTCAAAAACACCCATTGGATATCCCGAAACATGGCCCCAGACCTTAAGGACGACCATTAGCATTATGTTGAATTCTCCTTTTCCCATGTTTTTGTTCTGGGGTAAAAAATTAAAATGTTTTTATAATGATGCGTATAGGCCAAGTTTGGGAATAAATGGAAAACATCCATCTATTTTAGGAATGAGCGGAAAGGAAGCTTGGCCGGAAATTTGGGAAGATATTGCACCATTACTTCATTCGGTCACAGAAAAGGGGGAATCTATTTGGAGGGAAAATCAACTTATTCCAATTTTTAGAAATGGACGTATAGAAGATGTGTATTGGACATTCAGTTATAGTCCCGTAAAGGACGAATCCGGTAATATAGCCGGTGTGCTTACCGTGTGTACGGATACTACGGAAGCGGTTAAAGCCGCCAACAAATTACGGGAAAGTGAACGGCGATTTCGTGAAATTGCGGATTTATCCCCTATTTGGATTTGGATAACCGATGCGCAAGTCAATGTGGAATATGCCAATAAAGAACTTTTAAAATATATAGGATTAGAAAAATCTTCTGACTTTACGGGGCAGACTTGGGAGAAAATGGTACACCCAGATGATATTCAGTTGGTATATGATGGCTTTGGGGAAGCTGTTCGTAAACAGGAAAATTTTGCTTTGGAATATAGGGTCAAAAATGCAAGTACCGATCAATTTGAATGGTTCAAGGTGTTGGCCGTGCCCAGGTATGAGGACAAACAACTAAAGGGTTTTATTGGCACCGCTATGAATATAGAGCAGCAAAAGTCTTTTGCCAATAACCTGAAGAGCGAAGTGGAGGTACGTACCAGGGAGCTTGAGGACAGTAATATTCAATTGGAAAAAATGAATAAGGAACTGCAGTCCTTTGCCTATATCTCCAGTCATGACCTACAGGAGCCGCTTAGAAAAATACAAATGTTCGCAGAGGTGTTGTTGGATAAGGAAATTGATAACCTTTCTAAAAAAGGGAAGGACAAGTTTGAAAAGATACAATCTGCAGCCAATAGAATGCAATCGTTGATCAATGATCTTTTGGCCTATTCCCGAGCCGATACCGAAAAAAGGATATTCAAGAAAATTGAATTGCAACATATTATTGATGAGGTTAAAAATGATTTAGCGGAAGAATTCAAGAAAAAGAACGGACAGGTAATCGTAGAGGAAAGTTGTTCCCTGGAGGTAGTGCCATTTCAATTTAGGCAGTTGATGTACAACCTTGTTTCCAATTCCTTAAAATACTCAAAACAAGATGTTGCGCCAATAATTACCATAAAGGGCGAAATTGTCAATGAGCTGACAATTTCAGGCCTAGTATTGAAACGGAATACCCAATATGCCAAAATAACCATTACCGATAACGGTATTGGGTTTGAGAATCAATTTTCCGATAAGATATTTGAAGTATTTCAACGCTTGCACGGAAAACAAGAATATGTAGGTACCGGGGTAGGGTTGGCTATCGTTAAAAAAATAGTGCAAAACCACAATGGGTATATCAGTGCATCTGGAGAGCCCAATGTTGGATCCGTATTTCAAATTTTTATACCGGAAATCCATAAAGGATAAAAACTTAAAAAATACGTTTTGGTAAATTGCAATTGATTAGGCCTGGGGCAAGAATATTTTGAATGTTGCACCTTTGTCAGGCTCCCCATACGCAAAAATGCGCCCATGATGGTTTTCTACGATCCTTTTTGCAATGGCAAGGCCAATACCTGTAGATTTGTCATTGTTATCAGCATTTAACCGTTTGAACATTCCAAAGATACGTTCGGCATATTTTTGTTGAAAACCAATGCCATTATCCTTTACGGTAACCATACAATATGTAGTTTGGTTATTGAGTCCCTCTACATTAAATACGCCACCTTTGCCCGAAGTACATGCAATGGAAATGGTTAAGGGCCTATTGGGACATCTATACGCAATTGAGTTGGCCAATAGGCCGTAAAACAATTGTTCCAATTGTATGGGTATGGCGTTTACCTCTTCCATACTGGTCAATGATATGGTGCCCCCACATGCGGTAAGGTCCTGTTGAATACGGGTAATGGCCCGCTGTACTATTTTCTCTAAATGGGTAGTCTTAAAACGATCAACAAATTCCTCTGTTTCGGAGTAGTCCAAAAGGTCTTTAAGGATTTTACGCATTTTATTGGCTTCGCGTTCAATTCCCTTAAAATAAGTGGCCACGTTTGGAGGAAGATTATTGGCTTCCCGTTCACGAATAATCGTTGAAAATGTCTGAATCTTACGTAGCGGTTCTTGAAGGTCATGACTTGATATGAATTCAAAAGCTTCTAAACGCACATCTTGTTGTCTAACTTTCTGGCGAATTGCCCGTAAGTTTTCTATGGCCTGTAAATGAAAGGAAATAAGGTCTGCATATAGCGTAAACATGCCAATGACCTTATCATTGTTCAATTTATTGGGTTTAGGGTCTATAGCGCACAAGGTGCCAAAAAAATCGCCATTTTTTAAGATTATGGGAACGGAAATATAGCTTTGAAAACCATATTGCAACGGGGTAGGGTGGTTGCGGAAATAAGGATCAGTCTCCACATGGTCTATGACAACAAGTTTATTGGCCTGTCTTATTTCATGGCAAATGGTTGTCTCCACTACCAGTTCATCACCGGGTTTCAATCCAAAATTGACATCATCCAATGCGCTACAGGTCAACCATTTTTCTTGGGTTACCCTGGCAACCGCAATAAATCCCATTTGCGTGGTTTCCTTAATTACATTAAGAATGGTAGGGAGGACTTCAATAGATTGTATGTCTTCTATATTTCTTTTATAGGAATCGTTCAAGGGCATACTCAAATATAAGATTAATTTAAAAGGCTAATTCCCATTAATGCCATCTTTCATCATTAATGATAATGTTTAACTTGAAATTGTTATGTTGTTACTGTTAAAATAGATAATTTAGCTAAATTAAGGTGGAATTAGTTTACTAATAATGAATGGAATTTAGTCTTGTATTTGACCCGGATAAAATTGTTTCAGCATTAATTGCGGAAATAATGGGTAAAGAACAGATTGATTATGAAATCATTGAGGGTAGGACAATTAAGATTACCGAAAATATAAGTAAGGAAAATCTAGCGCTGGTTAAAGAAAGCCTAGAACGTTTTTCCATTGAATTGCGGTCAAAAAATGATCTTGATTTGGTAGAGGACATAAAATTGTGCGTTAGGGAGATGGTGCGGCAAGGGAATACTAGGAACATAAAAATGTCTGAGCGGTTAACCGATCAGTTAGGTTTCAGCTATTCTTATCTATCCAATCAATTTTCTAGTCAGACGTATACTTCAATTGAGAATTTTTATATATTAGTGCGTATTGAGAAAGTTAAGGAAATGGTATTATTGGAGAATGCTAAATTGAGTGAGATTGCCTATGAATTAAACTTCAGTAGTGTACCACATTTATCAAATCAATTTAAAAAAGTGACCGGGCTTACCATTACCCAGTATTTAAAGTTTAAAAAGAAAAAGGAGAAGAATTCTTCAGCCAATACCTAAAACAACGAAATGAATAAATTAAGAATACTTCTTGTAGATGATGATGAGGATGATAGGCAGTTTTTTGCCGATGCCCTAGAGGGTATAGAATTAAATACCCAATTGCATTTACTTGAAAACGGCAAAAGCTGTATGGAATATTTAAACAAGGAAACGGAAAATTTACCGGATCTGATATTTCTTGATTTGAATATGCCCATTATGAACGGTTTTGAATGCTTGGAGGCTATACGCAGTACACCCCATTTAAAGGATATTATGGTAGCCATATATTCCACGAGCTCTGCGGAAAGGGATATAGAGGAAACTTTTGAGAAAGGGGCCAATATCTATATTAAAAAACCTTCTAGTTTCAACGAACTTAAAAAGTCGTTAAAGCAAGTGGTGAAGATGAATTGGTCGTACCACTTAAATGATTTTAAGAAAGAAAACTTTTTATTGAAGGTTTAATTTTTATCCTAAAGAATAAATGAAAGTTGTTTCCATAGAAACAACTTTTTTAGTTTTAGCATTAGTCGTTTTAATTCATTTTTACGTATTTCGTAGTTGATTGTTATTCTTCGCTTACTTTTAGAATATCCAAATTTTTAATTAGCATGAACTTTTTGAAAAATATTGTTGACGATTCTAAGGACGCAATAGTATATGTAATGCCTATTGATCCACAAGAAAGTAACAATACGGATTTCAAGATTGTATATGCCAATGTTGCTGCGCAAACGCTATTGGTTTCATCTAAAAATACATTGGTTGACCATACAATAGCCGAAATAGAAAAATTATCGTTGATCGAAGGATTGCAAAATGCATTGCAAGAGGTTTTTGAAAGCCAAGAGCAGGTAAACATTCCCTTGTATGCTGCATTGGCAGAGCAAACCGGGTATACCTATGCCACATTAAAAGGCAATGGGGAAGGAGTTGTGCTAACGTTTTTGTTCAATATAGAAAACGACATATTAAAGACAAATGCGGGCTTTTTGGAAAGTGCCAATGATAAGCGGATTATCAATGAACAGGAGTTGGCAGGTATAATCAACAATAGTGTTCTGGATAGCTTTAATAATATTATTTGCTATGTGAAGCCTACTTATGATGCCAATGGTGAAATAGAGGATTTTAAAATAGAATATATTAATAACAGAATGGTGGAGATCACTAGGGAGGAACCTAGCTTGATCATTGGCAAGACATTATTGGAATATTATCCTCAGAATAGTACCAATGGGGTACTACAGTTGTTGAGGGAATGTTATACCACGGAAGAAAATGTAGAATTTCTAAGGCAGTACCATTTTAACGATGAAGATTTTTGGTTCAGCAACAGGGCCATAAAAATGAATGATGGGATCATGTTGTTTTCCAAGGATGTTTCTAGGGAGAAAGAATATGAGGAACAACTTTTTGTTCAGAATAGATTATTGACAGAGGCGGAGTCTGTAGCCAGTATTGGAAGTTTTAGATGGAATCTGGCAAAAACGGACGTAAAATATTCGGACAATGTATATCGCCTGTTCGGGTATGAGCCCAATGAATTTGAATCTAATTATGAACGTCTACTTTCCTTTGTCCATGTAAATGATGTAGAAAGGGTAAAAAAAGGGTTTAGGGACGCTCGTGAACACAAAGGTAGAACGGACCTGGTCTTTAGAATAATGACCAAAACAAAGGAAATCAAGTATTTAAATACCATAGGAGAATGTTTTAAGAAGGATGTAAACTGGTATATGGTTGGTGTTATACGGGATGTTACCCGGCAAATTGAAATAGAATCCAATTTACAGGCCAGAAATGCGGAGCTCAAAAGAACCAATTCTGACCTTGAGGCCTTTAACAGGGTAGCCAGTCATGATTTACAGGAACCATTGCGAAAAATTCAAATGTTCATTAGTAGGTTGAGCGATGAGGAAAAGGGACGTATGAACCAAAAGTCCCAAGGATATCTTGAAAAGGTAAAATCCTCGTCTGACCGCATGAGAAACTTGATCAACAATTTACTGTCGTACTCCAAAGTGGAGGAAGTAGTAGAATTGCCCAAAAGCGTAAATCTAAATGATGTATTGGACAATGTTTTGGATGATCTGGGAGAACGTATCAATGAATTAAAGGCACAAATTAGTGCTGACGACCTGCCCATTGTCAACGGAGTGCAATTTCAGTTAGAACAATTGTTTACCAATTTAATTTCCAATTCCTTAAAATACATTAAGCCGAATACGGAAACCAACATACAGATCAAGAGTACCATAATCTCTAAAAATGAATTGCCCCAAGAATTGAGTTTGAGCAATGATGTCTATGTAAAATTGCAGTTTTTGGATAACGGGATTGGTTTTGAAGCACAATATGAAAAGAAAATCTTTGAAATTTTCCAGCGCTTGCATGGCAAAAACGAATTCACCGGTACGGGATTAGGGTTATCTATTTGTAAAAAAATTGTAGAATCGCACAATGGTGCCATTATGGCCAAGGGCAAACCCAACGTTGGCGCTGAGTTTATCGTGTATTTGCCCGTACTTATTTAACTACATTCCTTCTTCAGTCTTACACTATTAATTGGCCAATCTTAAAATTGTGTAACTCATTCTTAAAATGATGTAACATAAAACCCCATCAATACCTAGATATTTGTAAAAGAAATTATTAGTCAGTTATGAAAAATCTACAATACGCCAGAGTTGGCATGGTAAGAAAAAAGATGGTGAGTAAGTTGAATGCCATGAACACTCCACAGGAAATGGGTGTGCCAACAAATATGGGCACGACTAATAATGCATTAATTATTAATTCTCAAAAACCATTATTATGCAAGTAGTCCACAACCAGTTAAATTATTTTAATAACGTATTAGGAGGAAGTATTTCTAGTTTTGAAGGAGATCGTATTCTTCAATACGATAATGAAAAAGGAACCGGCCGTATACAGACGGTAGCGTTGGAATCTGGAATCTCTTATACGGAATACGATTTAAGTTTGGCCCAGGACTTTAATTTTTCCCTTGAAATGAACGGTCATAGATGTTTATATTTCATCTATTGTTTAGAAGGTGATTTTACCGTACAACGCAATTACGGTACTACTAAATCCTTAAAAGTGGAAGCTTTGCAAACCGTGTTGATCGGTGGTAAAAACGATACTATTGATATAAAATTGAAAGAGGGAACAAAATCTAATATTGCCATTATCAGGGTTTCTGAGGACGATGCCCCAAAAATTCAAGGAGAAAAAGGAAGTGACCTTTATCAGCAGTTGTTTTCTTCTTTTTTACAAGAAGATAGTTATGAGCATATTGGTACGTTTAACTTGAAAATAAAGGAGCAATTGTTACAGATACGTTCCATACATCAAAAAGGGTTGGTTAGAAAATTGCTTATTGATGGTATTGTGAGCTTTACTTTGGCACTTGAAATTTTACAGTGTAGAGAAGATATCAACAATGAAGGTCAAGTGTCAACCATTTTAACCAAGAGTGAGTTGTTGAGAATTGAGGAAGCGGTGAACGCAATTAAAAGAAAACCGGAATACCCTTATACCGTTACTTATTTAAGTAGGGAATATGGATTATCCCCGACAAAATTGCAGGAAGGATTTAAGGTAATGGAAGGTACTACCGTAACCAACTTTATTAGAAATGAAAGATTAGTTCTAGCAGAAGAATTGATACAGACCTCAGATTTGAATATTTCCGAAATTGTATATACCATTGGTTTTACCAGCAGAAGTTACTTTTCTAAAATATTTAGAAATAGATTTAACTGTACGCCTAAGACCTATTTAATGAATACTAGAAAAGTATCGTTATCCGCATAATTTAAAATAAAGGACAGACATGTAAAAAGCGCCAACTATGATATAGTTGGCGCTTTTTTTATAGGTTACATTAAAATCAATGTTCAAATATTAAGGATTTTATTTGTTTCCAAAACAACCTTACCGATGCGGAATCATTGTTGTGGTAGGAGGATAATATCAATAGATTGTTTTCAAACACCTTTAATTCTACCTCATCGGTTTTTTCGTCCGGTGAATAATAGGCCATGTGCCATCCATCAAAAACCGCTTTAGTTGCTGAACCTTCCCATAATAAATTCACCTCATCATGGCGCATATCGGATTCAATATTGTTATACACATTAAAGATGTGATTTTTTGCACCTTGTAGGGTTTGTACAAACATACCTTTGTGGTAGATTAGACACCCTGTAATGTTCAAATTTTTATTGTTGGCAACTGAGGTCGTTAGAATATTTTCTAAATCATCCTTTGTAAGGTTGGACTTGGCCGTGGAACGATAGGTTAATTCGTGCATTCTTTTATTTTGGATTTATCTATAAAAAGATATTTATATCTAGCCCACAAAGTTAACCATTAACAATAGCCATAAAGTTAATTTGTATTACTATTAACTAAATATAATAAAGTTTGTATAGAAAATGAATGCGGTAATTGAAAACTAAATAGAAATCACGAACTCAGGTTCTGCAGTTTCGTTTTTGGAAGTGTTTTTAATATAGCTTAAACATTTATGCAATAATGTCTTTAGCTGATTGTAAGATGATGGTTTTTGAAGATATAACGAAGCACCCATTTCCTTTAATCGCGTAATTTCCTTTGGGTGATAGGATGTTGAGTAAATAATGATCGGTGTGTCTATATACTGCGGCAGTTCCCTAATATCCGCCAGGCATTCAAAACCGTCCATCATTGGCATTTTAAGGTCTAAAAATATAACATCTGGGCGTGTTTCGTTTTCGGATACCAAATCGGCCATTAAGTCAACACCGTTGTTAAATTCGGAGACTTTGGTTTTAATGGGTATTTCTTTCAATGCATCAGAAAAGAATGTTCTATCATCGCTATCATCATCTGCGAGGTAAACATTTATAAGGGTTTGATTCATAGTAACTAACAATTGTACATTTTAAACGCTTTTGTGGGGTAAAGAATTGTATGTAATTTTTATAATGTTAACTAATTAATAGGTCGTTGTTTAGTTCAATTGCTTTGCAATATATAAAAAATACTATTTTTTTTATATCCCAATTAACTCAAATGATGACTCAATCCGCAATTAAAAATACCTTGATTAATCGGCATAATGTATAATGGCGGTGCCACCTAAGCTATTGTTTTTAATAGAGTGTATGGTTCTACCTAGGGCAGTTGTAAGAATTTTAAACGAGGCCGGTTTATGCAAATATCGATTAGCACCCAATTCAAATAAGTTGGATATTCTATCAATATCATACAGATTGGAATAAACCACAATGGGTATGTTGTCAAAGGAACTGTTGGCCCGCAGTTCCTTTAGACATTCCTCTCCATTTTTTTTAGGCATTAGCAGGTCTAGGAATATGATATTTGGTAATGTGGAGGTCGTATCCATTTCGTGTAACAATGTTTCTCCATTATCAAAAAGTTGAATATTGATATTCTGGTCGACCTCTGCTATAGCTTCCGTAAAGATTTGCTGATCGTCGGTATCGTCCTCCGCCATAAAAATTAGAAAATCATCATTATCGATCGTGCCCATAATTCCATGCCATTTTAAGTTAACCCCCTATTATTTCTCCGCCATTGATATGAATAACCTGTCCTGTCATGTAGCTACTATCCTTACTGGCCAAAAACACGTAAGCCGGACCTACTTCAGCCGGTTGTCCCGCCCTTCCCAAGGGTACATCCTTACCAAAATTTTCAAGGTCTTCGCCCTCAAAAGTTGCTGGTATAAGCGGTGTCCAAATTGGGCCTGGGGCAACAGCATTTACCCTAATGTTTTTTGGTGCCAATGCTTTGGAAAGGCTTCGCGTAAATGAAACTATGGCTCCTTTGGTGCTAGCATAATCTATTAAATGTTCAGAACCACGGTATGCCGTTACAGATGTAGTGTTGATAATGGTATCTTCAGCGGTAAGGTGGGCCATAGCCGCCTTGGCCAAATAGAAATAAGCGTATATGTTCGTTTCAAAGGTTTTTTGAAAATTGGACGAGCTTATGTTTTCCAATCGTTCCGCAGGAAATTGCATGGCAGCGTTATTGACAAGAACATTTAATTTACCATAATGTGAAACGGTCTTGGCAATGGCAGATTTACAGAACTCCTCGTCCTTTACATCTCCTTTAAGCAGTAGACATTTACTTCCTTCGGCTTCAATTTCTTTTTTGGTCTGTTCCGCATCTTCATCCTCGTTAAAGTAGATGATGGCAATCTTGGCGCCTTCCCTGGCAAAATGTAATGCGGTACTTTTACCTATTCCACTGTCACCGCCAGAAATCAAGGCTATTTTACCAAGTAATTTTTCGCTCCCCTTATAATCTTTTCGTATGGTAATGGGGGTAGGGTTCATCTTATGCTCATTGCCAGGTTGTTTAGCCTGTTCTTCACTTTTTTTTATATCAATATCTATCATTGTTTAATGTTTAGTTATGAAAGGTTAAGATGCATCTTGGATTATATCGTTTTAATTATATAATTATCCTAGAGATGTTGTTAACCATGTATTTTTTAATAACCTAAAATTAAAACAGGATTTTACTATGGAATAACTCAAAAAAAATGAAGTTGAACGGTAAAGGATTTACGATCGTTTTTTAAGAAAAAGGTGTCTATGTCGTTTCAAGAAAATTACTTTTTTTTAATATGTTTCATGCCCTCATTACATCTTGCATAATCCATAAGCTAAGGGGTTTGTCATCTTTTTTGTGCAATACGGAAATATCTCCCGTAGTCTCAAAAACCACCGCTTTGATCTGTTGTAGGTCCGTTACGTTTGCTTCACGTAATTTTGAACGTAGGTCGCCCTCCGTAACCCTTGCCTTTAAAAGATTGGCGTCGATAATTTTTTCGCCATCCATTAATAATAGGGGAGAATTGTCCACAAGTTCTTGTATGCTTTTTTTTCTACGTGCCAATGCAATGGAAATTTGTAAACCATAAATGGCTATTAGACCAATAATACCTTCTATCAATTTTACGGAGGACGATAAAATGGTTGTAGCCACAATGGAACCTACAGCAACGGTCATCGCAAAATCAAAACTGGACATTTTTGAAAAACTACGCTTGCCACTTATTCTTGTCAAGATTATGATTGCTAAGTAAATACCAATAGCGCTAGCAATGATCAACAGTACATTTTCCCATGTAGTATCAAATAATGTTTTCATGATATTGTATTTTTAATTTGTACGTAAATAGAACAGTCAATTAAGAAGCGTGGCCCTTTGAATTATCCATTGAACACCGTACGGTATCTGTATATCAGTACGAGCATGGTACAATTTAGTACTACGGATATTCCATTGGTTACGATTATGGGAACATCGGCCTTTAATATGCCATATATGGTCCAAAGAAAAACACCAATAGTAATGATATAGAACATTTTTGGAGAAACATCATCGACCTTCTTGGAGCGCCATGCTTTATATATTTGTGGCAATGCCGCTACGGTAGTAAAAAATCCAGCGAATGTTCCTATAAGTTCTTCCATACGCATACACATTTTTTTAGAGGGCTATAACTAAAAGATAGTCGCAACGCTATGTGCGTTTTAGCAAAGTTAGTAGCATAAGTGAGATGCCTTTAATGATAACCGCTCAACTTTTAGCGCATTCACATGAATTGTTTGTTCAATTGATATTGCCATGTGCACATTATAAAATTTTGTATGATTTTTATATTTGGATATCTTTTTTAGCATGGGTATGGACGTAATACTGATCATATTGTCTGGAATATTGGGAACTATGGTAATGACCGTTTTTAGCCATATTTTGGAAAAAGTGAGCGGTCATAAATTTAATGAGGCGCATCTTCTCAATAAATTGATCGATCGTTGCGGTACATTTGATTCTGATGCTGAGGATAATGACATTAGGGGGTGGGCCATACATTTGGCCATTGGGATACTTATGGCCATGGGTCTGTATTTTTATATAAATTACGCCAAGGAATTCAGTGTATTGCTTTCTGGAGTGGTTTTAGGATTTTTTCTAGGTATCATAGGTGTACTGGGATGGACAATTATGTTTAAAAAACATTCCGATCCACCAGAGATCAATTTGGTTTATTTTTTTGTTCAGTTGATCTGTGCACATATGATATTTGGGGTATCGGCATTGTGGATATTGACCAAAGTAGGGTAGCATACCAATACATTTTAAAGCGGTGAATTTTGGGGTTCGCTTCTAATATTGAATTTTAGTTTATAAAAAATGCCAAAATCTAAAAATTCCTTTAATTTTTTGGTTTAAATGAACATTTTTATGAGGATTTACGTAAATATTATAGAACATTAAATCGCTACCTAATAGATAATCGACTACATTTAGCAATAACCCCCGTATATAGCAATAACCCCCGTATAGATGAAAGAACATAAATTACATATAGCCTTGGTAGATGATGATGAGGATGATAGGTCCTTTTTTGAAGAAGCTATAGAAGAAATTAACATAGCCACACAACTCTTTCTTTTTGAGAATGGCCAGGAAATTTTGAAGTTCCTGAACTTAAACCAACCCATCTTGCCAAAATTGATTTTTTTGGACTTGAACATGCCAATAATCAATGGCCTTCAGTGTCTAAAGGAAATCCGATCCCATAACCATTTGGATATCATAAAAGTGGCCATATATTCTACATCTTCATCTTCTACGGATATTGAAAGTGCATTTGCCGAGGGGGCCAACCTATATGTGACCAAGCCGGATTCCTTTAAAAAATTGACGGAAATCATACATAATATACTACGGATAGATTGGTCCAAGAGCGATAAGGAGTTAACCAGGGATAATTTCATTTATAGCTAACGTATGGACATTAAACGAATTTTAGCCTCTACCAAAACGTATGTATTTTTATTGATACTGGCTGCGGCCTTATTGCTATATACCGCCGGTGTAGGCTATAAGCAGGTAGAGCGGCTTTATAGTTCTGGGGAAAAGGTAACCCATACGCTTGATGTACAGCGCGCCATAGTAGAATTATCCGCAAATTTTTTATTACTGGAATCCATTCAGCTAAAAGCGCAAATACAACAAGATCACGAAAACTTGGGCGATATGGTCATAATTGAAATTGACCAAGGGCTAGAGCGTTTACAAGCGTTGACCAAGGACAATGATTCCCAACAGGAACGGGTAAAGGTATTAAAGGCCCTGAGGAACGATATGATATCTGAACTACCGGTCACACCTATATTGGACAGTACGGAAGTTGCCAATAAACAGCCCCAGCTAGACCGTTTGGAACGTATTTCCAAAATTGTGAACAAGGCCCAGGTAATCAAAAAGAATATGTTATCCGAGGAAAACTATTTAATGGTCTCCAGAAGGGAAGAGTTTACATCCCAATCATTCTTAACACCACTGTCCTCTTTATTGGTAGCCATTACATCAATGATCATATTTGTCATTGGTTTTATTAGTATTTATAGTCAAAAGCGGGAGATTACCAAAGTCAATTCCCATATTATTGAACAGAATAAAAAATTACAGGAGACAGAAACGTTTTTAAAGGGTGTCTATAAAAGTTCCAATAATGTAATCAGTCATTTTGAACCCATTAAAGATGACCAGGGTAAAGTAATTGATTTCAAATTTGTGTACGCCTCTAACGCCATTGAGGAAGTTACAGGAAGCGATCAAGCTGAAAATATTGGTAAAACGTTGGTGGAGATGTACCCTATGGTAGTAGAGAATGGTCTTTTGGACCTTATGAAACACTGTTACAATACCGGAGAGGCCCAAGAGCATGAAAGTGAATATGTCTTTGCAGATAATACAAAGACTATTTGCAACACCATTGTAAAATCTGGTGGAGGTATTACCAATACGGCATGGGATACCACCAATATTAAAAAAACGGAAAAAGCCCTTTATGAGCTTAATGAGGAGCTTAGTTTGCAGAATACCATATTTAAGGAAGCGGAAATTGTAGCAGGTATTGGCAGTTATATATGGTATTTAGATGATGGCTCGGTAACCATATCGGATAATTTTTATAGGCTATTAGGGTATGAGCCCAATAGTTTTCCCATTACCTTGGAGAACTATCGGAATATGGTTCATCCGGATGACAGGGAAGATTATGATACCTTATGTGCGGAGACCATTGAAAACGGAACCTCTTCCATTTCTACATTACGGATAATCACAAAGGATAAAAAGGTACTGCACCTTAATATTAATGGGCGATTAATACAGATAGAAAATCAACCGGTCTCTGTGGGCATTGTACAGGATATTACCGAGCAAGTCAAGAAAGACAATCAATTAATTGACAGTTACGATAAACTTAAGTTGAGCAACGAGGAATTGGAATCCTTTAGTAGGGTGGCTAGTCATGATTTACAGGAGCCGTTAAGGAAAATTCAGGTGTTTATTTCCCGTATAGAGGATGATGCGCGGGAATCCCTGCCTAAAAAATCTGTGGTCTATTTTGAAAAAATAAAGATTGCTGCCCTAAGGATGCGAGATCTCATTCAAAATCTGTTGACCTATAGCGGTATTGAAAGACAGGATGGTGAATTTGAAGAAGTAAATCTCAACGGGGTGGTGAGTAAGGTAACCGATGAATTGTCACAACTGATCAAAGAAACCAATGCCCAAATAAGCAATGGCCCTTTGCCAAAGGTAAAAGGGGTTGCCTTTAAATTAGAGCAGGTATTTGCCAATTTAATCAGCAATTCCATTAAATACAGAAAGAATGATGTAGACCCTATCATCACTATTTCATCTACGCAGGTGAACGCTCAGGAAATACAGGAAAAATTTTCCAAAAACTTTACGGCATACCACAGAATTGCGTTGGCCGATAATGGAATTGGATTTGCGCCAGAATATGCAAAGACCATTTTTGAGGTATTTCAAAAATTACATTCCAAAACAGAATATTCCGGTACCGGTATAGGGCTATCTATTTGTAAAAAGATAGTTGAAAACCACCAAGGCCATATTCATGCCGTTAGTACGCTTGGGGAGGGCGCCACTTTTGTAGTGTATCTTCCCGTACATTGATTATGTTGTTTCTAAGTTAAACGTATTCAACTATAAGGTCGGTAGGTATTAAAAAATATGCCCCGTTCAAATTATATTGACGGGGCACATTATTATTGTTCCAAAGGATATTACTTATTTGGTGAATATCAAAGCGCCATAAGCGGGAATATCCACAAAACCTGTCCATTTTTTATCATCGGTAGATTCCTCTTCAATATCCAGGTCCTTGATTTCTTCTGCTGTAAACGCATGGTCATATTCCTTGTAAACGGAATTGATTCTTAGTTTCCAATCAGAATTATCTTCAACACCAATACCGTATTCCGTATAATTCTTGTTGGTGAAATTTAAAATGATCAATACCGGTTCATTTTCCTCATTTTCATCATGACGTACATAGGCAAGGATCTTGGTATCTTGATTAAAATGCAAGATGGTAATGCCTTGGGCCCGTAGACCAAAACTACGATCGCTCTTTCCGGTACGAAGATTGATCAGGTCACGAATTAAATTTTTAATACCCGTATGCTTTTCCAATTTAGTCCAGTCTAATCCTTCCGTATCTTGAAAATACTCGTCCTCTATAAATTCCTGACCTTGGAACAGCATGGGTATACCGGGTGCGGTTAAAGTGAGTACCATACCTAGAATGGCCCTTTTCTTTGCAAAATCGCTTTCGGCATCCCCTGGTTGTATTTCCTCAGGAACCCTTGCCTTACCGTTGGCTACCTCGTCATGAGATTCCGTATAGACAATACGTTTAAAGTAGTCTCCGCTGTATTTAAATTCAAGGGCATTCACAATTTTTTGTAAATCCCTGCCATCATCATGGGTATCTTGGATTACTTCCCTTACCGGATGTACAAATTCCATATCCCATTGGCTTCCATATCCTAGTCCGCCATCTATTGGGTCGTCCGTTACACGGCTATCACCTTTTAAATCTTCTGCAATGGTAAGTACATGCGGGTATTTCTCTTTTATTTCGGCATTGATATCGCGCATAAGTATATTCCCTTCCTCAATCTCGGTATCGTATCCTAAGCCTCCACCTTCATAGCGTATATAGGATGTTGCATCCATTCTAAGTCCGTCACAATGATATTTTTCTATCCACATAAGGGCATTGTCCCTTAAGTATTGGCGCACTTCCTTTCTGCCGTAATCTGGTCGGGTATCGCCCCAAGGGGTATCACTTCTATGGTCATTGTAGAAATATATTCCTCCCTTGTCATTTTCGCTCCAACCGTCAAACTGCCATAGGTCAACATCAGAGGGGCCAAAATGGTTATAAACGACATCCATAATTACGGCAATGCCCATTTTATGGCATTCGTTCACCATTTTGGCAAATGCGTCCGGGCCACCATAATCCTGTTCAATGGCAAATGGGTGGGCCGGGTTGTAGCCCCAGGATATACCTCCGGCAAATTCAGCAACCGGCAATAGTTCAATACAATTGATACCCAGTTCCTTTAAATAGGGTAACTTCTCTATAACATCGTTGAATGTTCCTACCTGGTCCTCTTTTTTGCGGTTAAATGTACCTACATGAAGTTCATAGATGACCAGTTCGTTCCATGCCGGAATTTGAAACCCGTCATCTTCCCAATCAAAGTTCAACTGTCTAATGATAGAGTTGCCGTTACTATTGGTAACTTCAAAAGCATATGGGTCGTTGCGTTCATATGTAGTGCCGTTATTATGAATAACATATTTATATTCATCGCCTTCTTTTGCCAATTTGGTTACCCCTGCCCAATATCCGTTGGATTCAGATTCAAGTGCAACCCCATCATCCTTCCAATCATTAAAATCCCCTTTTACGAATACATTTTCCGCATGGGGTGCCCATACCCTAAAGGTAACCACGCCATGCGCTATGATAGCGCCCATGCCCGCAGACTTTTGGATATCCATATCCATAGTCACATTATTATCTATTTCCATATTTTTAATTCTATTTAAGTGTCATAATTATATAAATCCGTGTGTATTTGATTTCTTTGAAGATGAAGTATATTGGCCAAATTGCAAGGAATATCCGTAGTGCCAAGAAGTTGATCATATTGTTGAAGTTGTTCATAGGTAGCCACTTGCAAAAGATGTTCAATTTCTAACATGCTCTGTGCCGAAAACAGCTCTTGTATATCTATCCATTGTTTGGCGGGCGGTCTACATAAACTAGTTGAGCAACCATGGACCATCTTTAATTTTTTAAGTTCCGTAGTAATTTCAACGTAGAACTTATGCACGTTGGAATAGCGTTGTTTTAGTCTCAGATTTTTGGACAACCTATAATCCATCCTGTCCAATAACTGCTCTAGGACATAAAGTAGGTGGGCAGATTTTTCTGAAATCTGATACAATCTGTTGTACGTTTTATTAAATTGATTTGCTGCATTCATTATGGTGCAATTTCCAACACCTAGGGTATGCGCATTAGCATTATCAGCTTATATGTTAGCCCAAAAAGAAATAATTCAAGAAAAAATTAGGGGTAAAATTGGTTTGGGATATTTGCGCTTTTGATAGGATTAACAAACAACCTTTTAGAACCAATCTCATTTAATCTACCATGGTACTTTTAGCTTTGAACAATGCAATCTTATGGCAATTGGCAAAAAATGCCGACCGTTATAAGTTTGTCCAAATAAAAGTAGGATGAAAAAAATTCTTTGGACCATTATCGTTATTCTTGTAATAGGCTGGATGCTTGGCTTTTTAGTATTCAAAATACTAGGAGCGGTCATCCATATTTTACTTGTTTTGGCCATTGTTCTGGCCATATATAATTGGTTGAACCACAAGAATACATAAGAATAAAAATGGGCGGAAGTCCTGTAGCGGCGATCTACTAAATTCGGAAAGAAATAGGTGTAACAAAAAAGCCCCTAAAAGGGGCTTTAGAGTGATCGCAGGAGGATTCGAACCTCCGACCGTCTGCTTAGAAGGCAGATGCTCTATCCAGCTGAGCTATGCGACCGTACACTGTTTTTTCAAATGTGGGTGCAAACTTAGTGAAATTTATAGACTGGTAAAACCAAAATCACTTAAAAATTTTAATATTTCCCAATAGCCAAGTTTTAGGGCTATGAACGGCCTTCATATTGGTCAAAATTCTCATATAATTGGTCGAGCACTTTATAAAAAGTTTCAAATTCCTCTTCGGTAATACCTTGGGTACTTGCCTTTCGCAAATCCTTTATAAAAGGCATTACTTGTTGTATAAGCGCCGCACCTTCTTCTGTCATGACCAATTTATATCTTTTTTGGTCATCCCTAAACCTGGATTTTCGCAACAGGCCTTTTTTGCATAAGCCGCTAATTACTCTTGAAGTAGTAGCGCGATTCCTGAAATTGGATTTTGCAATATCCGCTTGCGACGCATCTTTTCCTTCTAGGTGTACCCGTTGTAAAATTACCCATTGCTCAATGGTAAGGTCAATGTTGTTTTCGGCGAACACCTGCAAGAACGTGCTCTGTACTTTTTTTAGGGTGCGGTCTATATACACGCCAAATCCCTCGGTCCTGTCCATAGTAAAATGATTGTAATTTCAAAAGTAACGGAGTTTATCGATAATTTTGTTGTTAATGCAACAAAATTAATTATTTTTTGTAATTTTATACTTTACAAATAGGTAGAAAAACTATGCAATTAGGATATAAGAGTTACATTTTAGAGGACAGTACCTATAAGGGTGGAGGTAAAAAGATTGTTATGCCAGATGGTATAGAGGTTCATAAGCTTTCTTCCAACGAAAATCCTTTGGGGTATTCCCCAAAAGTTAAGGAAGCTTTGGCAAGAACCTTAGATGATTTGAGCCTGTATCCGGATAATACCGATATTCGATTACGTGAGGCATTGGTAAAAGATTTTGATGGTGTACTAACAGCAGATAATTTTATTACCGCAAATAGTGGTTCAGAAATTATAGATATGATTTCCAAGGCATTTTTGAACGAAGATGATGAGGTAATTGTGAGTCAGCCATGCTTTTTGCCGTACACGGCCTTTACCCGTTGGATGGGTGCAAAGGCGATCAACGTACCCATGACCGAGGATTATGATTACAATTTGGACGGTATTCTAGAGGCCATTAACGAAAAAACAAAATTGGTTTTTCTTGCATCGCCCAACAATCCGTCAGGAAATTATATTCCACTGGCAGACCTAAGAAACTTCATTGATAAATTACCTGACCACGTGGTGCTGGTTTTGGATGAGGTGTACAGACATTTTGCCGAAGCCGAGGATTATACATCGGGAATTCCTTTTGTTATAGAAGGTAAAAATGTAATTGCGATCAATAGTTTTTCAAAGACCTATGGTTTGGCAGGTCTAAGGGTTGGTTATTGTTATGCCCCATTAGCTATTAGCAATTATATGCGGAAGATTTGCAAGCCCTTCTTGTTGTCTTCATTGGCGTTAGAAGGAGCAATTGCTGCCCTGGAAGATGTAGGGTTTGTCAATAAGACCGTAGCATTGGTTAAGGAAGAAAGAAGGTTTGTTTTGAACGGACTTGATGCAATGGATATAAAATACTGGCCAACACAGGGTAATTTTGTACTCATAGATCCGCCGATCAATGATATGGAATTCACCACTTTTTTAGAAAAAAGAGGAATCATGGTACGACCTGTAGGCAATTTTGGAGCACCTGGTAAAGTGCGTATTTCCTTTGGTACCAGAAAAGCGAACAAAGCACTTTTGGCAACCATGGAAGAACTTATAAAGAGCGAGATTACAACATAAATTTTTTTGTTATAAATGTTGCATAAGCAACAATAATTAAACTATAAAAAACTAAAACTATGTCAACTTCAACAGTAGCGGAAAACAAACACAAAGAGGCACAAGATTTTATGCCTATTAACGGTACCGATTATTTAGAGCTTTATGTAAGTAACTCTAAACAAGCGGCACATTATTATAAAACCGCTTTCGGTTTTAAATCTTTAGCTTATAAAGGTCTTGAAACCGGTAGTAGGGATTTTGAATCTTATGTGGTAGAGCAAGATAAAATTAGATTGGTTTTGACCTCACCGTTAAAGAGTGGTACAGATGTGGGTAGGCACATAGATAAGCATGGTGACGGAGTTAAGGTAACGGCACTGTGGGTAGATGATGCTACCTATGCATATAACGAGGCTATGAAAAGAGGAGCTAAAAGTTACATGGAGCCAAAAACCGAAGAAGACGAGCACGGTAAGGTGGTAAGTTCTGGTATTTATGCTTATGGTGAAGTAGTGCACATTTTTGTAGAGCGTAAAAATTATAACGGTACATTTTTACCAGGCTACCAAAAATGGGAAAGCGATTACCAGCCAACGTCTACTGGATTAAAGTTTGTGGATCACATGGTTGGCAATGTAAACGAGGGTAAAATGAATTATTGGGTAGATTTCTACGCCAATGTAATGGGCTTTAAGCAAATAATGTCTTTTGATGATAAGGATATTTCTACCGATTATACAGCGCTCATGAGTAAGGTAATGAGTAATGGTAACGGTCGTATTAAATTTCCGATCAACGAGCCTGCTCCAGGAATGAAAAAATCTCAGGTAGATGAATATTTAGAGTTTTATGAAGGTGAAGGTGTACAACATATAGCTGTAGCAACCGATGATATCGTAAAAACGGTTTCTGATTTAAAAAGTAGAGGTGTAGAGTTTTTGAGCATACCAACTACGTATTATGATGTATTGACAGAAAGAGTTGGTGAAATCGATGAGGATATTGAATCATTGAGAAGACTAGGTATTTTGGTGGATCGTGATGATGAAGGATATCTGTTGCAGATTTTCACAAAAACGGTACAGGCAAGACCAACCATGTTCTTTGAAATTATTCAGCGTAAAGGAGCAACTTCTTTTGGAAAAGGAAATTTCAAGGCTTTGTTTGAAGCTATTGAGCGCGAGCAAGAATTAAGGGGAACCTTATAAGTTCAACAGATTTCTTGACAAGCCAAGAATAGTTTAATTTTAATAAAACAGTAGTAACTAACAAAACGAACGTATATGCCTATCTATCATAAGCAAGGTGCGTTGCCGCCAAAAAGGCACACGCAGTTTAGAAAACCCAACGGGGAGTTGTACTCGGAACAATTGTTCGGTACCATTGGTTTTGACGGTATGTCCTCTTTGTTATATCATCATAATAGACCTACCATGGTCAAAGAGATCGTAAAGAGTACCGATGTGTCTCCTAAAATTGCATTGGAGAAGAATATACGTTCATTGAAGTTGGTTAGTTTTAATGCACCCGCAAAAGACGATTTTTTAATAGCTCGTGAGCCACTTTTGGTCAATAGTGATATCATCATTGGGGTAGCGGCACCACGAAAATCGTTACGCGAATATTTTTATAAGAATACCGATGCCGATGAAATGTTGTTCATACATAAAGGCTCAGGTACCTTAAGAACTATTTTTGGACAGATTCCCTTTGAATATGGTGATTATCTGATCATTCCCAGAGGAACCATTTATCAAATAGATTTTGATAGTGAAGACAATCGCATATTATATGCCGAGTCATATTCGCCGATCTATACGCCAAAAAGGTATCGCAATTGGTTTGGGCAATTATTGGAGCATTCTCCGTTCTGTGAACGCGATTATAAATTGCCACAAAACCTTGAAACATTTACCGATACCAATGAACATTTGATAAAGGTAAAAAAGCAAGGGGTCATGCATGAAATGGTGTATGTAGGGCATCCTTTTGATGTTGTGGGTTGGGATGGATATAACTTCCCATACGGATTCTCCATTCATAATTTTGAACCTATTACGGGCAGAATTCACCAGCCGCCACCAGTGCATCAAACTTTTGAAACAAATGCCTTTGTAATTTGTTCTTTTGTGCCAAGACTTTACGATTATCATCCGCAGTCCATTCCGGCACCATACAACCATTCCAATATAGATTCAGATGAAATGCTGTATTATGTAGACGGAGATTTTATGAGCAGAAACGGTGTGCAACCGGGTAATATTTCTTTGCATCCCGCAGGTATACCACACGGTCCGCATCCAGGTGCTGCAGAACGTAGCATAGGTCAAAAAGGGTCTGAAGAATTAGCGGTTATGATAGATACCTTTAAGCCGTTGATGGTTACTGAGAATGCCATGAAATTAGATGATGGCGATTATTACAAATCTTGGTTATAACAGAAATAAGAAAAACACTTGACAACACTTAAAACATGGGTCAGCGTACCCCATAATTCAGATTTTTCCATTTACAATCTTCCTTTTGGCATTTTTTCGGTGAACGATGATCGGCCAAGAGCAGGTATTGCTATTGGAGCGCAAATTGTTGATTTGGTTGTGGTATCAGAGTTAGGGTTGTTAGAGGTCGATGCCAACTATTTTAATCATTCAACTTTAAATGAATTTATCGCTCTAGGAAAGAAGATTACCAATAAAGTCCGTTTAGATATACAGCAGTTGCTGGTGATAGAAAATTCGCCATTAAAAAATCATCCTGAAGCATTTATGCAACAGAAAGACGCTACGATGCATTTACCGGTGCAAGTAGGCGATTATACCGATTTTTATTCGAGTATTGAGCACGCTACCAATGTGGGTAGAATGTTTCGTGATCCAGAAAATGCGCTATTGCCCAATTGGAGGCATATTCCGGTAGGCTACCATGGGCGAGCTTCTTCCATTGTGGTAAGTGGTACCGATATTCATAGACCTATGGGTCAAGTGAAAACCAATGAAATGGAAACACCGGTTTTTCAAGCATCGGGGCGTTTAGATTTTGAATTGGAAATGGGTTTCATAGTAGGTAAACCTACACAATTAGGAGAACGGATTGCAGTTGAAAATGCCTCCGATCATATTTTTGGATTAGTGTTGTTCAATGACTGGTCCGCTAGGGATATTCAAAAATGGGAATATGTACCTTTAGGCCCGTTTTTGGGCAAAAGTTTTGCATCATCTATGTCTCCATGGATTGTTACGTTAGAGGCATTGGAGCCATTTAAGGTTCAAGGTCCTAAGCAAGAACCAGCGGTACTTTCGTATTTACAATATGAGGGAGCCAAAAATTATGACATACAGTTAGAAGTGGGGATGTCTTCCAAATCTTCGGAAGAAACTATAATCAGTCGCTCAAACTTTAAGTACATGTATTGGAATATGATGCAGCAATTGGCGCACCATACTGTTAATGGATGTAATGTAAATGTAGGCGATGTCATGGCATCGGGTACCATATCGGGCAAAGATGAAAGCTCCTATGGATCGTTGTTGGAGATTTCGTGGGGAGGTAAAAAGCCTTTCGAATTAAAAGACGGAAGCAAACGCACTTTTATTGAAGATAATGACACCATAACCTTGAAAGGATTCGCGGAAAAAGAAGGCGTAAGGGTTGGTTTTGGTGAAGTAACGGGTACTATTTTACCCAGTAAGTAATTTAGAATATGAGCACAATGTCACAACATGAAGAAATAAATACAATAGACCCGGCAAGTATATCTCAACAAGAACTGCATGGGTATTTATTGTCTGCTGTAGCGCCAAGACCTATTTGTTTTGCCAGCACAATTGATAAGGACGGCAATGTAAATTTGAGTCCGTTCAGTTATTTTAACCTATTCAGTGTAAACCCGCCAATCATGGTTTTTTCCCCTTCTAGAAGAGGTCGTGACAATACCACCAAGCACACCTTGGAAAATGTCTTGGAAGTAAAGGAAACGGTAATCAATATCGTGAATTATGACATGGTAGAGCAAATGTCCTTGTCAAGTACGGAATATGGTGATGGTGTAAATGAATTTGTAAAATCAGGATTAACGCAAGTACCAAGTGATAAGGTAAAGCCGCCGAGAGTAGGGGAAGCTCCCGTAGCTTTTGAGTGTGTTGTTGACCAAGTAATAGCACTGGGTGATGGTCCAGGGGCAGGAAATCTAGTGTTGGCAAAAGTGGTTCAGATACACGTAAAGAAAGCATTTTTAGATGCCGAAGGAAAATTGGATACGCCCAAGTTGGATTTGGTTGCCCGTATGGGCGGTAATTGGTATTGCAGGGCTAATGGCGATGCTTTGTTTGAAATACCTAAACCTATACGAACCAAAGGTATTGGGGTAGATATGTTGCCAGAAGCTGTGCGAAACAGTACGGTACTGACGGGTAATAATTTGGGTAGATTAGGTAATCTGGAAGAGTTACCTACAAAAGAAGCAATAGCTGCTATTGCAGAACATCCTGAGGTGAAATCTATACTGAACAACGATGAAGATGCTGTAGCATTGCACCAACTGGCACAACAGTGGTTGGCAGAAGGCAATACGGAAGATGCCTTGGCCTTGTTGCATCTATAGACGGGCATTTAATATAACTTACATTTTATTTATTGATTCTCTAGCCTCTTGATTATTTCTTTCATTTGCATAATTTCGCGCTCTTGAGCTTTTATAATATCATTGGCCAGCTTTTGTACCTCTGGGTCATTGATATTGGCGTTGTTACTTGTAAGTATTGCAATAGAATGATGTGGAATCATTGCTTTCATCCATGCAATGTCGTTTATTGGTAGTTGATTTCTGACCAAAAATGTGGATATCCCCATTATCAATAGACTTACACCTACAATGGTCATATTCTTTATTTTGTTGGTATACATTTTACGCATAAATAGGAACATGATAATAGCCATTCCAGAAACGCCAATTAGGGTCATGTATAAACGTGTCCAGCTAAAATAAATATGGCTAATTTCATAAGTATTGAAATACATGGTTATATACATGGAAAATGCAGAGCAAATACACATTAATAAAAACGTGGTATATTTTTGGTTTTTATTGTTTTCAGGATGTTCCATAAACTTCTGTTTAATTGTTATTGTTTAAATTATGGTAAGGGTTTAAAAGATGCCTACATAAGGGGGAAACAATGTAGTTTCTTTTATGCCTTAATTTAAAATATGAGACTAACAATTAAAAACTATGATGTCCTTTGTGTTAGAAATTTTATGAAACGCGTCAAATTTTTTTTGAAGGACTATTCTATTTGAAAATATTGAGGTTAAAAATAGTCTTGATGTGTGGCATCATTGGGTTCAATATGAATATGGACATGGCCCAAAACGGGAATTTTTTCGCATAAATGGTCCGTTAGGTTATGCGCAATATCATGGCCTTCGGTAACGGTAATCGTTCCGTCTACCAAAGCATGTAAGTCTACATGAAATTTCATTCCAGCTTTGCGGATAAAACATTTTTCTGTTTCCGTTACACCGGGCACCTGTAAAGAGGTAACACGTATTTCTTCCAAAAGGGAATCATACCGTTGTTCGTCCATAATTTCACCCAGAGCAGGTCTTAGAATTAAATAGCTATTATATAAAATAAATCCAGCAGCAAGCAAAGCGGCCCAATCGTCCGCGGTTTCATATCCCTTGCCGAAAATAACGGCAATGGATATACCAACAAATGCCATTATAGATGTAATGGCATCACTTCTGTGGTGCCATGCATCTGCCTTTAAGGAAGTGCTATTGGTCTCTATACTTTTTTTAATAACTATTCGGTATGAGATCTCTTTCCATAAAATGATGGCACCTAGAACAAATAATGTCCAAGGTTTAGGAACTTTATGGGGAGTAAGAATATTGTCTATGCTTTCATGAACAATAACCGTAGCTGAAATGACCAAGAACGCAACTACCAAAAATGTAATTATGGGTTCAATTTTACCATGTCCGTATGGGTGGTTTTTATCTGCAGGTCTTTCCGCATACTTAAAGCCCAATAACACCAAAATAGAGGAGAAGATGTCAGTGGTAGATTCAATGGCATCTGCAATCAAGGCATAGGAATTGCCAAAAAAACCTGCCAACCCTTTTATAAGGGCCAATAGAATATTACCTATAATACTAAAGTATGTCGTTTTAATGGCAGTCTGTTCAATACTCATATAACAAAGGTACAGTGCCAAGAAAATGTATGATAACTTTATACGATATAATTGATGAAAAGGTTGTGTTAAACAGCCTTTTCATAAGCCTCTTTCAGCCAATCAATTAATTCAGTATCCACTTGTGAAGCTTCGGTAAGTTGAACCCTATGGGTACACATGGTGCCGAACGGACCGGAATTTTGCAAGCGCTCTGTAGTAGGTTTGTCTTTTATTTTAAGTCCTAAATCTATTCTGGTTTTAGTAGCAGGTTTTATCAATGCAAATTGCTTTTTGCGAATAATACTTACGGTAGTTTTCTTGGGAGTTATGGTAATATCGTCGCCAAAAGGTTTAATCGCAAGAAGGAGCTTTTCATAAATGGGTAATAAGCTTTCTTTTCCTTTATATTGCTGATCGACCAAATCTGTTGGAGCATGGTTTTCTTCTTTTGAAAGGGTAACAATGGTATTGGCAAAACCGTGGGTAACACCATGTTCTTTCTTTAAATAGTTAACACCCTCAGAATGTTTGGCAAATGATTTTTCTTTGAGAATGGTCTTCCATTCATTCAATGATTTACCTGTTTTTTCAGGCATATTGTCAATCATGGTTTGTAAGGCCTTTTCCATTGGTAGCGGTTTAAATGTGGACAAAAAAGATACAAAATTTTAGGGATGCATTCAATTAGGATTTAGATATCCTATGAATGTATTATCAAAGTTTAGGTATTTAGTTTACCGGTATTAATTTCAATTCTACCGTTTATGGCACAGGACTTCATTACCGTATTATATATTGTCCCAAATTTTTCTATATTTTTTTTAAGTAAGGATAGGTTGATATGTAGGTCCGTACTATGAATATGCAAGATGTAGTTTATATCATCCATACGTGGTGGTTTTTCTAGGCGTGTAGCGCTCAGTGTAATTTCTGCGTTCGTATACTCAAAATTCATAAATTCAGAAAATCGTTCCACATTTTTTAAGATACAGGCGGCCAACGAAGAAAGAAAGAGTTCTGCCGGGTTGGCCAAGGTTTCTGAAGTAGCTGGAGTAATGCCAAAAACAATGGTCGTTTGTTTAATATCTAGTGTAGCCTTTAATTTTGAAGTTGAGGTTGCGGTGACGGAATATTGCATGTAAGGGAATATTGATAAATGAATATTTAGGGGAGCTATTAAAGTAAGGAATTTCTATGCTAGAACCCTAATAAGGTAAGTAATAAATAAAATACGGAGGGAAAGAGTAAGCAGCCTAGCCCGGTATAAAAAGTAGCGGTTAAGGCACCGTAAGGTACAAGTTTCTCGTCAGTTGCGGCCAAGCCGGCCACTACACCACTTGTTGTACCTATTAAACCTCCAAAAACAACCGCTGCATGGGGATTGTCCAGCTTTATCCTTTTTGCGATAATAGGCGTCATTATAGTGGTAAATATGGTTTTCATGACACCTGTTGCCACACTAATGGCTATTACATCTGAACTTGCGCCTAAAGCCGTACCTGTAACAGGACCAACAATATAGGTGCCTGCCCCGGCCGCAATGGTGGTCATGCTAACCGCATCTGTATATCCCATGAAATAGGCGATCGTTGCACCAAGGGCAAAGGTAACCGTCACCCCTGCGCATAGTGCAATTATACCCGCCAACCCAGCTTGTTTTATTTTTGAAATATCAGCACTCATGGCGGTAGCGACCACTGCAAAATCGCGAAACATGGATCCCCCAAGAATGGCCATACCCGCAAATAGGGGAATATTGGCAATACCTTTTTGGTCCCCCAAAAATGCCAAGGAGAGCCCTGCAAGTATGGCAATGGCTACCCCAGGAATTTTATTTCGCAATAATTTCCTGGAAATTATAAATGAAAAAAGCATTACAAAACCAACAAAGAGAAATGCGAATATGAGTCCGTTTTTGGCAATGACCTTTTCTATAATATCCATTTCTAAATTTTTGGATGTTTATCATTTTGGCCAATTTTGGAAAGTACGGGCACAAGTAGCATACATGCAAACGTCGTTACGATACCGGCCACAACTGCCACAAAGCCGCCAGATAGCGCGGCTTTTACATTTAATGTCGCAGCCATGGCAACAATAATGGGAATATACATAGAGCTCCAGAAAAGAATGCCTTTTTCGGTTTCCGGAATTAGCCAGCCTTTCTTTCTAAGATAAATACTTGATCCGATCAAAAGAATCATGGCAAAGCCCACACCGCCAATATCACTGTCAATACCAATTAGTTTGCCCAACAGATTTCCTAAGAATTTACCCGTTAGAAAGCAAACGGCCAGTAATGCTACTCCATATATTTTCATGTTATGTTTTAAGAGGTGAACATTTTTTTGATTTCGTTTTTGGTTACTTTACCCATTACATTTCTTGGCAAATCTTCCTGAAAAATATATGTTCTGGGCGTTTTATATGCCGGTAATTTTTCCTGTATCCACTTGGTCAATTCATCTGTAGACAGTTCACCATGTTTTAAAATGATACTGGCACCTATAATTTCTCCCCATTCCAAATCTGGTATGCCAACAACTCCACAATCCTTTATTTGTGGATGTGTACGAAGAACTTCCTCAATCTCTAGGGCAGATATCTTATACCCTCCGGATTTTATGATATCTACGGAATTTCTTCCTAATATTTGATAGCTGTCCTGATCATAAATGGCAATATCTCCAGATTTGAACCATCCGTCCTTGGTAAATGATTCTGCGGTAGCATCTGGTTTTTCCCAATATTCTTTAAATACGTTGGGGCCTTTAATCTGTATTTCTCCAGGTTCACCTTCATTTACGGCTTGGTCATTCTCATCGGCTAGTCTAATGGAAACACCGTGTAACGGCTGACCAATATGGCCCGGTCTTCGTATGCCGTTATAAGGGTTGCTTATTGCCATTCCCATTTCGGTCATACCATAACGTTCCAATAAAATATGTCCGCTGATTTCCTTCCATTCTTCCAATACACTTACAGGAAGGGCCGCTGAGCCAGAAACCATTAACCTAAATCTTGATAAATGTTGTGATATGGCCGTTTTTTCCGATGGTGGTAATTCATTATAATAAGTAATCAGTTTAAAATAAATGGTAGGTACGGCCATGAACACATTGACTTCGTCCTTTAAAAAGATGTCAAAAATAGCTTTGGGGTTGAATTTTGGCAAAAACTGACAACAAGCACCGCTCCACAAGGCGCAGCTTAACATATTGATGATACCATGCACATGATGAAGAGGTAGCACGTTTAACACATGGTCGTCTTTGTTCCATTCCCAAGAGGTGGTCAAAGCCGTAATCTGTGCTTCAATATTGGCATGAGTGGTTACTACACCTTTGGGTAACCCTGTAGTTCCACTGGTATATAAAATCAGTGCGCTACGGTCTAGACTTATTTTAGGTAGCTCAGATTTTTTAGGAGCAATATCCGCATAATTTAGAAATTGAATAGTGGTGTTGTTAAAAAGAGGTGAAAGCAATTCTTCAAATGCTTCTGTATAGATGACAGTAGTAGCTTTAGTATCCTCCAGTACATATTGAATAGACGGTAAGGGATGCTTTTCACATAACGGAACCGCAATTCCACCGGCTTTCCAAACGCCCCATTGAACAGCGGCATATGAAAAACTAGCAGGAACTAAAAAGGCTATTCTAGCTTGATTTAAATCTTTTTGGTCTTGAAGTAGGTGAGCGGCAACAGATGTGGATTGCTCTAATAATTGATTGTAGGTATAATTTTGGCTATCACTTTTAATGGCTATACGGTCAGTAAATGAATTAGCTCTTTCAATTAATGTAATCATTTTTTATAGGTGCTTAAAAATTGTGTCAGCATAACAAGGTAAGCACCATAAGTGAATATGCCAAAACTGAATACATATTTACTTTTTGGCAATTTGTTTATGATATTGATAGTAGTACGGCCGTATTATCATAATAGCTGTTATTACGGAGCTGTTTTCGTTAATAAAGTATATTAGTAATTTATAGCATTCCTACCTACATCTATACTAGATTGAAGTAATGCTCAGCATTGTCTTAGAATGTAGTTATCAGGAATTTTTAAGTAAATATATTACTGTTCATGCGTGAAGAAAAGTGTAGATTTTGTGATGCGAGTGGGAAAAAGGCCATACCTACCAAATCAGTTAGTTCCCCCGAAATACTTTTTCAGTAGGATGGCCAAAATTATATGTAGAATTTACGCCCCAAACCTAAGTGCTAAAATTTTAAAATTTTTACGGTATTCCGTAATGAATTATAAAAATTACATAATACCCTTATTTTGTTGGTATTTCTAAATGGGTCAAATACAAAAACGGTTTGTGTTGTCACAAACCGTTTACGGTATTCAATATTAAATTTTCTTTTTCAATTGTAAAATAAGGTGCATTAGTTACCGCTTTTTGCCAATTTTTTATACATATCATATTGTTCCGTAGTAAGTATTTCCTCTAATTGCCTTTTACGTTCACTATCTATGGAACCCATCATTTCTCCACTGGCCATATTTTTTTGCTGTTTCTTAAATCTGTCCATTGCCGCATTATAGGTGTTGATTTGATCTTTTGTCATTCCTAATGTGGCAAATAACGTTTTGTCGTTTTCCAGGCTTTCTGTTGAGCTTGATTTTGCCAATTGGTTGTTCATTGCACCGGTAGAACCATTGGCTTGGGCAGCCGGGCTAACATTTAAATGACCGGGCGTGTTATCCGTATTTTCCATATCCGTAGGGACTTCGGGAGCTTGTGTCTTCGCGGTGTTAGTGGTTACTTCTGTTGTAGAAGTAGAAGAACCGGGATCAGTGGCAACCGTTTGTTTGGAACTGGAACAGGATGCCATAATGAGTGTAACCGCAATGGTGCTTATTGCATATTTGATCATGATTGTTTTCATTTTTAGTTTCTATTGGAAATTTAAAGCATATTTTATGCAGAGAAAGACCCTATCAATTAGATAATTGACTGGTATCATTATTAAGGTGGGTAAGGATCATTATATCAGGATAATCATGCCTAACTTTACATCGTAAATCTGTAATTAGTGAAGGAGAAACTTACGCAGTTGGAGTTGTTTTTTAAAAGCTCAAGTTTTGACCGAGGGCTAAGGTTGGGTGTGGGTATTATTGTGCCATTTGCCATTCTTTACGCAGTGGGGTATTTTGAATATGCGCCCGCAATTGTAGTAGGAGTGTTGTTAAATGCCCCAAGTGATGTACCGGGTAGTGCTACAAGGAGGGTAAATGCCATACTTATTAGTATTGTGTTGACAATGCTCGTTACACTATTGGTCTTATTTGCAAAACCTATATTTTTCATTTTAGTATTGGTTATTGCCGCTGTCTCCTTTATGGTCTCATTAATTGCCGTTTATGGATTTAGGGCGTCCTTACTTTCTTTTTCAGGTCTTTTGTCCATGGTATTGGCATTTGCTATCCAAAAGGAAACACCTTTGGAAATTTTTATTCAAGTAGGCTTAATGGGTGTAGGCGGTTTGTGGTATTTGGCGGTTTCCCTAATTTTTCAAAAATTGGCTCCGGAGAAAGATCAAAACCAATTACTATCCGACACCTTACAAGCATTAGGAACTTATTTAAGGTTACGTACCCAATTATGGGCAGGTAATGACCAACAGGAAGAACTTTTACGGGAATCATTTTTTCTTCAAAATCAGATAAACGATAAACAAGAAACCTTGCGGGAAATTTTACTCACCCAACGTAAGCGTTCGGGACTTTCCCCTTATGAGGAAAAACAATTGCTAATGTTGCGTGCTTCGGTAAATATATTCGAGCTTATAGAAGCAATGCATATCAATAATAAAGTGGTTCATAGTATTCATGCGGAACATCGCAACTATCTACTACCTTTTAAAGAGGTCAACTACATTTTGGGCAATCATCTTATCCACCTTGCGGAACTATTGATCCAGAAAGATAAAATTCCAAATAAACATGTGTTGCTGAACGCATTGGAAAAAGGCAACAAAACAATTGCCTCATATATTGCGGAAATAGGTTTGCCGGCCGCAAGGGAAGGTGCGTTGACCCTTAAGACAATTTTTGATTATCAAGAGCGATTGGTAGCCGAAATTAGGGTTGTACGGCGTATTATGGCGAATGTAAAGAATACCCCGGGCCTATCCTTGAAAAAAAAGGACTCTGCTTATTTTTTGACCAATCAAGAATTTGGTTTTAAGGTATTGACCCAAAATTTAAGTTTTAAATCTACCTTGTTTAGGCATGCATTCCGGTTCAGCGTAGCGCTTTTGTTTGCGTATCTGTTGGGGTATTTTTTGGATATACAGAATACCTATTGGATTCTCTTGACCATTGTGGTTATTATGCGGCCAAGTTACGGTCTTACAAAGACACGTTCTACAGATAGGATTATAGGAACGCTCATAGGGGCCTTGTTCGCGATAGGGGTAGTTGTGTTGACCCAAAATACAATTGTGTATGCCGTTTTGGCATTTGTTTCCTTGATTTTGGCCTTTTCCTTGATACAGAGGAATTATAAGTTTGCGGCCGCTTTAATTACTATCAGCATTGTATTCGTGTATTCACTGATAAACCCCAATGCTTTTGAAGTAATCCAATACCGCGTAATAGATACCGTATTGGGCGCCATTATTGCGGTGGTGGCCAATTATACGATATTCCCTAGTTGGGAAGCGGATAATTTTAAACAAGTGTTGTTAAATGCGTTTAAAACCAACAATGGTTATCTCTTGGCAATGCAAAAATTTTATACGGATACCGCTACGCATAAATTGGCCTATAATGTGGCAAGAAAGGAAGCCTTTTTGGCCATTGGTAATTTAAATGCCTCGTTTCAACGGTTGACCCAAGATCCAAAATCAAAACAGAAAAATTTTCAACTGTTATATGAGATGGTAACCTTGAACCAAGCTATTCTTTCCGCAATTGCCGGCATAGGTAATTTTGTGGTCAATCATAAAACCACACCCGCATCTTCGGAGTTACAGCGTTTATTCCATAGAATCTCTAGTACCCTTGGTATTGCATATGAAATTTTGGAACAGGGTAGTGCATCCAAAAATGTACCTACAGAGGCATTAATGGACGCTGAGGAAAAATTACTGGACAAGTATGTTCAATTATCTAATAGACGTGATGAGGAAATTAGCCTAGGCAAAACTACAATGGATACGGATACCTTGCACGGACTCCAAGAAGCGTATTTAATTTCAAACCATATAATTTGGCTCAAATCGCTTTCGGAAAATTTACAAAAAACAACGGAACACTATGTAAAAACTACGGTACAGGAATAGGTTGATGGGTAATCATTTTTTTTCTTCATATTCAATGAAGTCTTAAGGGGTTTAATTGGTATTTAAGGTATTATATCTCGCGTCGATTATCGAAAGTAGCTTAGAACTGGCCATAAATTATATACGGTGTCAGCCAATGGGTTTTCTTGTTTATTCATTGACGGTCCAGAGCAAAATTCTAAAGATTTGGCGGGCATTAAAAAAATATACGAACCTTTGGTTTTAAGCCCCAATCCCGTAATGTTTAAAAGTTTTGTTGCAGTGCGTATTTATTCCGTCCGAGTAGCTACAACTTCTCCAGTTTCATTCGGGACACCATAGAATTTCAAAACATTTTCATTTACCTCACTAATTGGTAAAGTGACTCCTTTTCTTCCTCGTTTAAATATGGAAATAAAATAAGTTGATTCTAATTTTTCTATTATCCATTTCGAACCTTCTTTCCATTCCAATTCTTTCAATTTTTTCTTATCCCACAGTTCTTTGTTGAAAGCTATTTTGGTTTTTGATTTACCTTCTACTTGAAATTCAAAATTTAAGCTTTCAATTTCTTCCTGGCTTAAGTCCGTCTTAGTGGGTAGAAGTCTTACAAAGTCCATTTCAATAATAACGTTATCATCGTTAAAAGTTCCATTCACTAGAAGTCTCAAAAAGTTTTCATTGAGCAACTTTAAATCCGCATATTTTTCTCCATTTTCGAGAATTAGCGTATTATCTTTTACGTTTAAATCCAATTCAGATTTTGTCAATTGCAAATTGGTAAAAAGTCCTGCTTTATTAGTTTCAAAATTTAGAATTTGAAGTCCGGGATTTTTTTTGAATTCCTTATAGCCAACTTCTTTCAGGATCCATTTTCCATCCAATTGTTGACCATTAGTAGTTTTGAAAATCATAAGTGTTGTTATCAGCAGTTTTCTTTTTTTCCAAATGCGCCACAACGGCTAAGCTATGAAAAGTTGCGGTGTGAAATCCGACAGGATTTCGGCCCGCAGACTAAATGTATTAAATATGTGTGGATTTTCTCAAGGTAAAATCCGACCGGAATTAATTGTAGGTGTTGTTACCTGTAGTTTTTATTCTGCTATTCTCTTTAATAATTCCGCTGTTTTTGATTCAATTGCTCCAATGTATTTTAAATCAATTGCTTTTTTGTGAGTCAGCATTTGATAGAAAACACAAGCATTTAAAAAAGAACCGTTCGCATTTGGATGACTATCATCATCGTAAAGTTCAATATCTGGATATTCGGTTAGGATTTCATAGTATTTAGTTCCGTTGTCGGATTTCTTAATTCCATTTTTTTCTGCAACTAAATCATAAGATTCGTTAATCAGTTTAATTTCTTGTTCTAAATTTTCAATCTTTGGCGAACAACACTTATCCTTTTCAATTGATATGTCAATCATTCTAGATTCATAACAATATTGTTTTGGATATTCCTTTTTTGAAGGCCAAGTATTGAACAATATAAATTCGCAATTAGGATTGTCTGCCAAATATTTGATATCTAAAACTGCTTTATTAACTTTTAGTTCCCTGTTTTCAGGAATAAGGACACTTACAGTCCCAGTTTGTAGAATAATAATGTCCCATTTTTTTTCTTTTAACTTTATTTCCGTTTCTGTGATTTCGCCATCTTCTTTTTTCCGAACGCTAATTCCGTTCTCTGTTCTTAAGGTTACAATGTCAGTTAAATGTCCAGATAAAGATTGTCCAGGATTTGTCATTTGGTCAATTTTTATGTTGGGATTGGTTTCATCCAACATTTTTTGAAGCGTTTGAGGCATATCGTAAAAATAAGTCAAACTATTTCCAATGAACAAGACATTCAACTGTTGGGATGATTGTTTTTTTTGAGAGTTACAACTAATAATTGTAAAAGCTAAAATGATTAGCAGAATGTTTTTCATAAATTATAGGTAACGGTTGAGTTAAAGCTTAAGGCCTTCCTGCCGGCAGAAAGGTTTAGTTTTCTTTTCTTGTCCAAAGCTAAATTTGAATATTTCGCTAACGCGTAATTTTCAATTTAGCGACATTATAAATATACACAGACCATTCGGTTTTGCCCTAAAGTCCGCATTACGTTTAGCCTTTGTTAGCTACTGCTTTATTTGTTTTTACAGACTAATACTTCCAAAAAGTTGTTGAAAATACATTTGCTTGTTTGGTGCTTTCAATTTCATAATTCTTTTACCTTTTTCGTCCGTTATTTCAATTTTATATTGTCCGTTCATTAAATCAATATTTGACTTAATCACTATCGAATCGGTTCCCCTAATAATATAATTAGCCACTATATTCTTTCTGTTTTCATGCTCCAGAAAAATAATTAATTTACCATTTTTACTAAATATTGCTGGCTTTACAATATAAGATAGTTTACTATCTAAATATCCTAAAAATTCTGTTGTGTCTAAAATAATATACTTAGCAGACCATTTCCCGACAATTTCATTTTCTGGTTTTCTGTCGCCACAAGAAAGTATTGACATTAAGTTTATTATCAATAAAGGATATAATTTGATTTTGACATTGTATTTTTTTAAGTTGTAGCTAACGCTTGAGCTATGAACAGTACGGGAGCAAACTAGCGTTTACTTTCCGCTAAGCACATAGCGAAATCTTTTGGTTTTGTTTTTTCTTTTTTTGTGTCAAAGCGAAATCCCAAAGATTTTGCGAACATCATAAAAATACGCAAACCTTTCGATTAAGACTGAAACCCGTATTGTTTATAGGTTTTGTTGTCATTAGTTTTTTCCGCAATAGTTTCTTATTTTTTGACCGCTCTAATGCACATAAAAGCTGGAAATTCATTGAGTTCTTTATAATGTTTTTGGTCTAATTCTTCAAATTCCTTCAAAGGTTTTGGTTCTACTAATTTGTCAATATAAAATCCGTTTTCTGTTAGTGGTGCAATACAATCGTGTAGTGGTCTTCTGTGACTATTAATTTCAATTGGATTACCAAAACCAGACCAAACACAGTTAACAGCTTCTGTTTTAAAGTATTCGGTCGATTTATAATAATTATATTCAAAAAAAGGATGTTCGATTGAGATGATTAATTGACCATTATTTTTGAGAACTCTATGGAATTCTTTAATTGTTAAGTCCCAATCTTCTAGGTAATGCAAAGCCAATGCGCACAGGACAAAGTCAAAGGATTTGTCTTCTATCATTGTCAAAGGCTCACATAAATCGTGGACAAAGAATGTTCCTTGATTCTTGTTTCTTTGCTTTGCAAATTTTATCATCTCTGAACTAAAATCGAACCCAGTTACTTGCGCATTTTTTGAAAGTAAGATTTCTGCATATTTACCAGGTCCACAAGCTGCATCAAGAACCGATTTGTTTTTTACTTCTTTAAGTAAATTCAATGTATTAGGTCTATCGTAATAAGCATTATGAGGTTTGTGTTCTATTAATCTGTTATAGCTTTCAGCTAATTCATTATAGGCCTTTTTGATTTTCTCATTGCTCATAGCTATTCCTTGTTATATTGAATTAATGATATTCCTGAACATAAAATCCAACCTGCGATACTAAAGACAAATATTCTGAAACCTGTAAGACTTGTAAATACAAAATTCGTAGTTGCACCGATTATCGCAAAAATTAAAATTACAATACCAAAATATCCAATCCATTTAGGTAGTTTTTTTGATTTAATCATAATTAAAGAATAAATACTTATCGCAGTACAAAATGAAATTATAAATACATAGTCCAAAGCTTTATTTACAGCAAAACCATAATTAATTATAGGTTTTATAGTTGTAATATTCTGTTCAAGGTTTTCTGAATATTGACCAAAAAAATTAGGTAAGACTAAACCATTAAAAAGTGCTGCTAGCATTGCTGAGAAAAGTCCGAATGCAATTATGATAAAAGCTAAAGATGATAACTTCCATTTGTCTGAAAGCTTAAAGGTTAGACCATAAAAACCAAACAGAATGAATGGTAAACAAAAGATTGCTAATGCGTGTGTTATCTTTAATGGTGTAGACATTTGAGTAATATGCTCAATGTTACCTCCTGATGGGTGTAACATCATTGTTGTGATAGCTAAAAAAGAGCCAACAGTTAGTGAAATTCCCGTGCTTTTGTAAAAATTTGTTTCCATTATTATTTTGATATTTTATTTAAGGACAAATATCAAAGGAATATGAAAAAATAGCACTTGATTGAGATCAAGAAACAAATTAATTTTAGATAAATCTTTTTCTAACTCTACTCAATGTTTCTGGCGTCATTTTAAGGTATGAAGCTATGATTGTTTGTGGAAATTTTTGAAGAAGGTTAGGTTTGTTTGTTATTATATAATTATACTTCTCATCAGGTGAAAAATTATTATCAAAAAAATCTATTCGTGAAGTAGATTCTTCTAGAATTTTTCCCATCTGAAGAAAAGACTGTGATTGAGCAATCAGCTTATGTATTGCATCTATAGAAATTTCATAGAAAGAACTGTCTTCAAAAGCTTGAATGGAACATTCCGATGGTTTTCTTGAAGTAAAACTTTTGTGATTTATTACCCAATCATTAGCAATATTTAGGTCGATGATATTCTTATTAAAACCGGAATCTATGCTGTATTGATAAAAGCTGCCTGAAACAATAAAACATAATGAAGAGCAAACTTTCCCTTTTTCAAGTAGAATATCTCCTTTTTTTAATTCTTTAAATTGAAGTTCTTGTTTTAGAAGTATCGATTCCTTTTCGGAAAACTTTCCTGCTTTATTTAGAAATTTCGAAATCGATTTATCCATTAGTTTAATTGTCTCTCAATGTTTCTTCAAAATTAATGCCAACGCCTGGGCTATGATTATTGCGGGGCAGAAATCCGACGGATTTCCAGCTACGCGCTAAGCTAAAGCTTTTGGTTTTGATTTGTTTTTTGTTTTGTCCAAAGCTAAATCCAACAGATTTAGCGACTTCATAAATATACACAGACCTTTCTTTTTTGCCTTAAACTCCGCATTACTTTTAGGTTTTGTTGGCAACAGTTTTTTTTATTCGGCTAATTATACTTTCTGTTTTTAGCTTATCAAAATCATCTTTTAGCTTTTTCCATTCTCGATAATCAGAATCCACTTCTTCAGGCCTTTTGCCTTTCATTTCAGAGTAATTCGTAACATGATTTACTAATTCCAAGTGAGCAAGCCTTTTGGTTAATTTACGGTCAATCTTTTCATTCCGACTAAATAGTTCTTGAAGTTTTGTTTTTAGTTCATTTGGATATCGAGTAAGTAATTCAGCCGAACCTAACAGATTAACCTCAATATTCGATTTCGTTAATAAAGTCCACAATTGGTCAAAATTCGGTTCTGGTAATTTTACAAATCCGTATTCATTTCCCCAACCAGAATCCCATAGGATTTCATTCATCCATAAATTCCCTTTTTTGTCAACAAAATGTTCTGTTCCGTCAACTTTTCTCAACCCGAAATCTTCCGGCTTACTTTTATTATATCTAAAAGAAGCTAAAAAATGCTTTTCGTTAATGTCGATGTTCTCTGGTCTCATTAAATTGTTGCCAACGTGTTTGTATATGGTTTGATGCGTGGTTAAGCACCTAATTTAGTAAATAAAAAACCGAATAGAAAATCCGCGAGGATTTTCGTAAGTAGGCTAGAACTAGCAATAAATTATACATGTTGTTAGACATAGTTTTTATTCTAAAATCAGTTTTAACTCTCCGTGTTCAGGAATCAAATTCCACTTTTTGCAAAGTTGGTCAAATTCCGATTTCATTTTTTCAATAGCTGATAAGTTCATAATCGGAACTCTAATTCCACTGATATTTTTAGATTCCCAATTTACTAATTCAATGTATTGTTCTGTTTTTGCTGCACCAGAACCAATGGATTGAAGATTTCTCGCCATAATTTCTGATAGCCAAGTTTCAGAGCCCAAATTTTGAATTATTTTTTTATCGGATAATTCTTCTATTGTCATTCCAGATTTAACCTTTCCGTAAAAACCATTTTCCAGTTTGAATCCTTTTTCAACAACATAGTGAGCAATATCATGATACGGGATATCTGGTCCAAGATTTACACTTGTTATTGTTCCATCTTTTCTTTTACAAATTAAGGTATTTCTATTTTTACCTTTAGTGATTATTATTTCCATTTCTCAAATTGCAAATAACGACTTTGATTAAGTACTAAACCACAATTATTTTTATAAGGTGTTGTAAATTTTGCTGTTACTTTATTCTACTAATTCCATCAACATTATTCTACCACCAAAATCTATTTCTTGTTTCAAAATCTTTCTTGTTGATTTATCTATGAAATAGTTCATTATTGCGGTATTATCTGAAATATCATCAGTAGTTTCAACTTTCCATACTTGAGTCTTTTTGCCATTAAAATTGATGCTTGTCTCTTCTGTGTTTTTAATTGTTGCAGTTATTACTCCAATTTTAGAATTAGGATTATAGTCAAAAATCGAAATAGTATTTGAGTAACCATTTTTTAGAGGAAGTAATCTTATTAATTGTGGATAAAAATTACTGTCAAAAAAAGGTTTATCTTCTTTTTCTAAAATTTCTGTTTTTTTGTCAGTTTGTTTATCTAAATAATAGCCTGTAATTTTTTCTCCAAATTCTAATATCATATCTCTTTGTTGATTAAATGAAGAATGATATATGGGTTTAAATGTTTTATTTTCAACTATTGTACTGTCAATCCATTTGGTTGGTGACTGTTTCATGCTGACGGTTGTGATAATATATATTTTCTCTTTTTCTTTCTGAATTTGAGTTTGTATAGTTCCTATTTGAATTTTGAGAGTATCTTGAAGCATAAACCAAGACATCTTTGATGTTTCAGAGTTTATTAGTTGTTCATTAACAGTATTATTTAACGGACTCAATAAAGTTTCTTGACTAAATAATTGAACTGAGGCTCCGAAAATAAATAGTAAAATGTAAAGGGTGTTTTTCATTTGTTTATGTTTTATATGCGCTTTTAGGCATAGATTATTAGTTAATCTCTTAATTGGAAAATAATATCCATAATTTCAATATTTGGCGCATCATTAATAGCGTAGGCTGATGGAATACTTTTGGCTAAATCAGATTCTTGGTATTTTTTTAGAGATTGTAGAGAGTCCCAAACGTATACTCCTCCATATTCTCCGTCTTTACTTGTTTTTACATAGTATTTTTGTAGAAGACCTGAGATAGATTTAAAATTAGATTCTCTTTCTTTTGCTCTTTTTAGTAACTCATCTTCTGGTAAATCCGATTTCAACTTAATAATTTGTAATACCATAATAATTAGATTTTGATTTTTAAAATCGCAATCTATTTATTTTTGATGATGGAAAATTGTAAAAATCGGTCGTTTTCATTTTTTAGCAAAGTAGAAGGTGTAAATCCTGTTATTTTCTTTATTTCTTTAATAAAATGTGATTGATCAAAATAACCTTCTAAAGGATATAACTCTCCGTTTTTTATCTGGCTATATGTGATAGCACCTTTTCGGATATTGCAATAACTTTTTAAGGAAAGTCCAAAAGTAGATTGAAAATATCTATTTATTTGTCGTTTCGACCAATTCGCTTTTTGCGAATAATATTCAACTGTTTTATTTCCTTTTGTTTGATTAATAGATTTTAAAAGAACTGATTTTCTGGAATCAATTCTCTCTTTTTCTTTAATAGACGCTAACAAACAGCTGTTGAGGTATTCAAATAACCAATCATCGCTATTTTTATTAAACTCATCAAGTCTTAAATAAGTTTTATCTATTTGTTTTATTTCATTAAGAAGTAAACTAATATTCTCTTTAATTATATTTTCGACAGCAAGCAATCTAAACTGTACTCCATATATTGTAGTTTCAGGTGAGATAACTACATTGGTTTTATGATTCCATAGACCAGATAAAAACACATTTTGTAGATTGTCATTATGATAGCAAATTAATAAATCGAAAAAGCCATCAGGAAATATTGTATACTGCTGATAATTCTCATTCTTATTTTCAATTTTCCAGTAACACCTTATATAATCTTTAAGATTTTGATGTGGTTGTTGTTGAGAGTAAATCATCCAAAACTCTATTTAATATTTGTTGCTTCTTGTTTGTTTACGTTTATTAATTCGATTTTCAATTAATTATGTACAACGCGGCGCTATGTGTAGTCCGCGATATTTTATGGAAATATAGTGAAAACCCTTTTTGGTTTTCGACGGTATTGGGAATAAAATATGGCGGTCCTTCCGAGCGTAGCGAACACATGAATTCGTTAATAAATAAACAGTTATGAATAAATTACATATAGTGACTGGATATGTTGGGTTATTTTCTTCCGTTAAGCGTCGTACTTAGAAAAGATACCCTTATCCTACGGTTTTATGTGATCTGACATAGCGCTGCGATGATGTTGCATTTCCCTTTGTGCGGGAATCGAGGTACGAGATGTAGCACATAGGGTCGACGTAGGAGAATGCAACATCATCGGTTTGGCTATGATTTCGGTGTGGAATCGTCCGCAGGACTATTCCGCAGAGAAATCAACTTAAATATATGTTTTACTTTCGGTTTTTGCACTGTCGCTACGCTGAATTATAGCCGGTGTTGTAAACCGTTTTTATTTTTTATACCGTATTTCTCCGCCAACTTATTGATTCCCTTTTTATGAACTTCAGGGCTTTGGTCTATATATTCTGGGTATAATTTTTCTAGTTTGCTTATCATTCGATATTCTCCATACATTATAAACTTAAGCAAATTCACGTCATAGTCTTTATACTCGTTTTCTAGGAAATCAATTAGGTTAAAATCATTGTCCACCTTTGAGAAAAAAGGTAAAATTTTTGTTTTTAAGACATGCACGAGTTCATGTTTTATTTTAGTCGTGTCGGTATTCTCTTCAATTTCGTACCATTTGTCATTTCCGTCTAAAAACTGTCCAATTCTTTTTCTAACCACGCAAACTGGTTCTGTCGGATATTTAGGTGGATTAGACTCATTCTTGAAGTTAAATCGTGCTTTCCAAAATACATTAGAAAAGAGTCCGGTATTAACTGTGAAGGAAATTCTATCCTTTGAACCAAACATAGTTTTCTGAATATTAATTATATGTCCGAATTCCGATAAACCTTTGTAAAAGTTGTTGGATTTTTTTTTGAATCCGAGCGGTTTTAATTCTTCATGAAAACAAGTTTTTATTATTTCTTCAAATTTTAATTCAGCATTAGTTTTCATTAGAGTGGAAATGGTTTACAACGGTTTAGCTATGAACAGTACGGGAGCAAACTAGCGTTTGCTTTCCGCCACGCACATAGCAAAATCTTTTTGTTTTGATTTATTTTTTCCTGTCCAAAGCTAAACCCATAAGATTTAGCGACTTTATAAATATATACTGACCTTTACGTTTGGCCCAAAAGTCCGCATTACGTTTAGGTTGTGTTAGCAAATGTTTTTTGGTTCTATTCAAACATAAAACTTCTTAATTCACCTTTTTTATACTGTTTTAAAGCTTTTTTTAAATTTTTATTCAAGAGTGACATGTCATTTTTATCCAAATATTCCATAAAAATCTCACCGCCTTTAAATAGTATTTCTTGAACTTCGGGTAAGTCTATAAATTTAATTCCCTCCTGTTTTTCGGGATGTACATATCTATTGTTATTTAGATGTTCATTCAGTAAATATTTAGTCATTGAAGCCATATAAATATTTTTCAGGTATGATTTTTCATCAATTATATCCATTAATTTACCACCTATTATTATTCGATAGTTGGAAGTTCCATCCATCCAAGTGATTAAGGATTTGTGTGCATAGTAGTATTTTTTTGTTTCTTCTTTGTAAGGTCGATTTAATAAATAATCAACAGCATTTTGAATATCGGAATCTACATTATCATATTCTTCTTGAGATTCGAAGTTGCTTACTTTTTTATACAATTTTTCAAAATCTTGAGAATAGCCTATTTTGAAAAATGTTAGTAGAACTATTAAGAGTATTTTTTTCATTTGATTATAATATTTGCTAACGGTTTTGTGTATGATTTCGTTGCGTGTTTCAGCAACTAAATTAGCAAATACAAACCGAATAGAAAATCCGCGAGGATTTTCGTAAGTTGGCTAGTACTAGCAATGAATTATACACGGTGTTGTGCAACGTTATATATTTTCACTTATGCAAGTTGCACCTTTTTTAATTGCTTTTATTTTCTGTTTTGTTTTTCCTTTTGCTTCTAGGTCAACATGTTCTCCTTCGTCTGTATCTGGAATTCTAATAATATCAATTTTAGATTTAGTCAAACTTTTCAATTCCGAATTGTTTAATAAAAATGTAAAAGAATAAGCTGTAAAGTTTTCAGAACTTGTTGTGTTAAACCCGCCACCAAATCCAGGGAAAAAAGGTCCGTTAGATGAAGATGTAATATTTTCAATTTTTGGTTTGGATTGTTTTATTGTTTTTAGTTCAATTTTAGAGCCGTTTTCAAGTTTAACTAATATTTCAGTTCCTTCAGGAAATTCATGCTTTCTTTCTCCCCAATAGCTAAACTTAATGTCAAATCTTATCGAGTCATTTTTTATTTCAAAATAAACAGTTTTATTATAAAAATCAAATGATGTTATTTTCTCATTTGTAAATGGGTCTTTGTCGGTTTTACACTTTTGAGAAAATGTTTTTATTGAAATTAGTAACAATAAGATTAGGGCTGTTTTTTTTCATATCGGTTTTTTCTAATGTTGCACAACGTAAGAATATAGATCATATGATCTATATATATTTCATATGCGGAACTAAGATAAAAGATTTTTTATACCATTAAAGGAGGATTCTGCCAATGGGTGTAAATTTCTGTTGTTTTGGTAGAACTATGACCCAATAATACTTGTATATGCCGTCTTCCATAAGGTGTGTGGTAAAACTGTGCTTGAGCATATGCGGGGAGCTACTTTTTATGGGTTCCCACTCTTATGGCGGCCATGGAAATCAGTTTCAATCCGTAGGATACCGTATAGGCCTTCTATTTTGGGTCTAAAAAATAAAGACCTTTGGATTTGTATTTCTTGTAATAAGTGCGAAGTTCCTTTAATAGGGTAGGGCTTAATACGGTCATTCTATCTTTCTTGTGCTTATATTTATTCGCGTCCCTCTAAAAGGGCGTTTAACGCTACAACTTTCCGGTTTTTAGGGTCATGTAACGAAAAATAGGTTTACCACTGCATTGAAAGATCACCATTGGCGGCATATATTTTAGGGACAGTAAAGTTTCGTCTTATGAATCATATGCACTTTCATATTCATTACTGTATTCAAAGGTGGGCAACTTTTTGAAATTAGGCATAAAAAAAACGGTCTAGCGAAAGCTAAACCGTAGATTTTGTTACTTAGTAGCGGGGACTGGACTCGAACCAGCGACCTTCGGGTTATGAGCCCGACGAGCTACCTACTGCTCTACCCCGCGATATGGGTTTCATCTATCTTGTTTTTCAACCTCAGTTCATTACCCTGACAAGATGAGCGCTACTATTTGTAACGGGCGACAAATATACAACCAATTTATTCTATTTTCAAAACTTATTTAAAGAATCTTTTTTGGTGCACCTGCCACTAAAAAACTTAAAATCCATAACTTCGAATTTTAAGCAATTTATGGAGACGATCAACGATTTTATTGCCAGTGCATTACCTTATACGGAATGGCCAATGTTTCTTTTACTTATTGGGGGCGGACTTTTTCTGGTCTTTTATTCTAAGTTTATGCCATACCGTTTTTTTGGTCATGCCGTAGCGATTACAGCTGGTAAATATGACAACGCAAACTCTGTAGGCGAAGTAAGTTCGTTCCAGGCATTATCATCCGCTGTGGCGGCCACAGTTGGTTTGGGTAATATTTCGGGGGTGGCAATTGCTATACATGATGGTGGTCCGGGGGTTGTGTTTTGGATTTGGATGACCGCATTGATCGGTATGTGTATAAAATTTTATTCCTGTAGCTTATCTATAATGTATAGGGGTACTGATTCTGATGGTAAGTTACAAGGAGGCCCTATGTATTATATTACTAAAGGTTTGGGGGAGAAGGCCCGTCCTTTGGCAACCTTTTTTGCCGTATGTGGACTATTTGGTTTTCTGGGCGTATTTACGGCAAACCAGTTTACGGAAACCTTTATGAGTGTGGTAGAGCCCTCAACTACAATTCTTGATATGGGAGATGAAAATTGGAAATGGACTATTGGCATTGTTCTGGCCATTGTAACCTCTTTTGTTATTTTTGGCGGACTCACAAAAATTGCCAAAGTTGCATCTGCTATAGTACCTTTTATGGTGGCGCTATATCTAGTAGCGGTTGTAGTGGTCATGGCTTTAAATTCGGAAATGATCCTGCCTTCGTTAAAAATGATCATCAGCCAGGCATGGGACTTGAAATCTGCCGCAACCGGTGGTTTCTGGGGTTTGGTGATTATTGGTGTGCGCAGGGCCATGTTTTCCAATGAGGCAGGTTTGGGTAGTGCACCAATGTACCATGGGCAATCTAAGAATGATGAGCCCATAAGGGAAGGGCTGGTTGCAATGTTGGGTCCTTTTATAGATACGATTTTGGTTTGTACGTTTACGGCTATAGTCATTATATTGAGTGGGGCCTACTTGGAAGATGTCAGTGGCATTGTAATGACCTTGTCCGCTTTTGAAACTACACTTTTTGGTTGGGGAGATGTGTTATTAATGGTCATTGTTACCGCCTTTGCATTATCTACACTATTTACCTATTCATACTATGGCGTAAAATCCCTTTCGTTTTTGACCAATGCCAAAATTGGCAAACTGTACAATTGGTATTTTGTAATCATGATTGTATTTGCAGCGGTAGCTTCATTGAATTTGGTAAAGAATTTAATTGATTTGTCTTACGCACTTATGGTAATTCCCAATATGATTGCCGTACTTTTGTTGGCTCCCAAGGTTAATGCGGAAATGAAGAAATACCTAATTAAATTAAAAGATGGCAGAGCATAAGGCAGGATTTGTAAACATTATCGGTAATCCCAATGTGGGCAAATCCACATTAATGAATGCGTTCGTAGGGGAGAAGTTATCAATAATTACTTCAAAGGCACAGACTACAAGACACCGAATTTTGGGAATCGTCAATGGTGACGATTTTCAAATGATATTGTCGGATACTCCAGGTATCATAAAGCCGGCCTATGAGTTGCAGAGCAGCATGATGGATTTTGTGAAATCTGCATTCGAAGATGCGGATGTCTTGTTGTATATGGTAGAAATAGGTGAAAAGGCGCTAAAGGATGAAGCTTTTTTCGAGAAAATAAAGAACAGTAAGATTCCTGTTTTGTTATTGTTGAACAAAGTGGATACCGCCACGCAGGAGCTATTGGAAGAACAGGTGCAGTATTGGCAGCAAATGTTGCCCAATGTAGAGTTGCATCCTATTTCAGCGCTATCAAATTTTAATATTAAAGGTGTTTTTGAGCGCATTATAGAATTGTTGCCCAACTCGCCCGCTTACTATCCAAAAGACCAATTAACGGATAAACCGGAACGCTTTTTTGTAAACGAGACCATACGCGAAAAAATCCTGTTAAACTACAAAAAGGAGATACCCTATGCCGTAGAAATCGAGACCGAAGAGTTTTTTGAAGATGAGGATATTATTAGAATGCGATCCGTAATAATGGTTGAACGCGATTCTCAGAAAGGTATTATCATTGGTCATAAAGGTTCTGCCTTAAAAAAAGTAGGGATAGAGGCTAGAAAAGACTTGGAGAAGTTTTTTGGCAAACAGGTCCATATTGAACTTTATGTAAAAGTGAACAAAAATTGGCGTAGTAACGCACGTCAATTAAAACGCTTTGGATATAATAGCTAAGAAGATTTCATAATTAATTAGTTCTTTTCGAAGAAACTTTAATTATTAACTTTTAATTAGGTTTATATTAATGTCTAATATTTAGTAAGTTATATTTTAAATTTTATTTATGCTCTTTTTTTATTGACTTAAAAAATAGAATTAATGTCTGAAAATCAAATTCCTTGTTAAAGATAAGAATGAAAATACTATCTTTGTCTTTTCGATGAAATGCATAAAAACCCGATGAAATGCACAATGTTATTATTTTTGGAGCTTCTGGACATGGAAGTGTTGTGTTGGATTGTTTAGAAAAAGAAGGTAGATATAACGTTGTTGGATTTGTCGATTCTTATAAAAAGAAAGGGACTACAATTAATGGATATCAAGTATTAGGTAGTGAATTTGATCTTCCTTTTCTAATGAATAGATTTAATATTTATGGAGGTCTAGTGGCTATAGGTGATAACTGGACTAGAAAGCTCATTGTTGATCGTATCATTAAAATAATTCCTAATTTTAATTTTGTGAATACCGTTCACCCAAAGGCTGTGATCGGAAAGGATGTTTTAATGGGCTGTGGTAGCGTAATTATGCCTGGCGCTATTGTAAACGCAAATGCCGTAATTCATGATTTTTGTATTATTAATACAAATTCTTCTTTAGGTCATGATGGCGTAATGGATAGTTACTCAAGCCTTGCTCCATCGGTATGTAGTGGTGGTAACTTAAGCTTAGGACAGTTTTCTGCCGTAAGTTTAGGTGTAAATATCATTAATGGAATTAAAATAGGTTCTCATACTGTAATAGGTGCAGGAGCATTAGTTGTTGATAATTTTGGCGATTACGTAGTTGCTTATGGCTCTCCGGCAAGGATAATTCGCAAAAGATCTAAGGGTGAATCATATTTGGGATCTTCTAAGACAAAGCTAGATGCTACAACATTAGAGTATAAAGATAAAATAGAGCTAAACCTCTCTAGTTAGGTTTTAGTGTTTGTGCCATATTAAGTGTTACCTTTGCGCCAAATTTAAGCTATGAGTGCAATTGTTGCCATTGTGGGGAGACCCAATGTAGGTAAATCAACGTTTTTTAACAGATTAATTCAAAGACGCGAGGCTATTGTAGATGCCGTCAGTGGCGTTACCCGTGATCGTCACTATGGTAAGAGTGATTGGAACGGAAAGGAGTTTTCTGTTATAGATACGGGTGGTTATGTTGTTGGTAGTGATGATGTGTTCGAAAAGGAAATTGATAGACAGGTTGAGCTTGCCATTGAAGAGGCAGATGCCATAATTTTCATGGTTGATGTAGAAACAGGGGTAACGGGTATGGATGAGGATGTGGCCAAACTGTTACGTAGGGTCAAAAAGCCTGTTTTTTTGGCGGTGAACAAGGTGGATAATGCTAAAAGGGCAGAAGATGCCGTAGAATTTTACTCATTAGGATTGGGTGAATATTATACACTTTCCAGTATAAACGGTGGTGGTACGGGAGATTTATTGGATGCGCTTGTAGAGGAATTGCCAGATGTGGTCGAGGAAAAGAGCGAGTTACCACGATTTGCTGTTGTAGGTAGGCCCAATGCGGGAAAATCTTCGTTCATAAATGCATTGATCGGGGAGGAAAGATACATAGTGACAGATATTGCCGGTACTACCAGGGATAGTATAGATACCAAGTACAACCGATATGGATTTGAGTTCAATTTGGTGGATACGGCCGGTATACGCCGAAAGTCGAAGGTAAAGGAGGACTTGGAATTTTATTCGGTTATGCGTTCCGTAAGGGCAATTGAGCATTGTGATGTATGTATACTCATGCTAGATGCCACCAGAGGTTTTGATGGTCAGGTAGAGAATATTTTTTGGCTTGCACAACGTAACCATAAAGGAATTGTAATTCTGGTAAATAAATGGGATTTGGTAGAGGATAAGGAGACCAATACCATAAAACATTATACACAAAGAATTAAAAAAGCAATTGAGCCGTTTACAGATGTGCCAATTCTATTTGTTTCGGTATTGACCAAACAACGTATTTTCAAGGCTATTGAAACTGCCGTAGAAGTCTATAATAATAGGAACAGAAAAATCATTACGCGTAAATTCAATGAGGTCATGTTGCCTATCATTGAAAATTATCCTCCACCGGCGTATAAAGGAAAATTTGTAAAGATCAAATTCTGTACACAGCTGCCTACGCCTTACCCACAATTTGCATTTTTCTGTAACCTCCCGCAATATGTGCGTGAACCCTATAAACGTTATTTGGAAAATAAAATCCGAGAGGAATTTGATTTCTCCGGTGTACCCATTACAGTATTTATGAGGAAGAAATAGTGTAATACTATCTGTTTTATTAATGGTCAAATGATTTTATTAGGTAAAATCGTTTGATCATTTTTATTGGTATTTGCCAACAATCGTAACTACCAACCACCAGAAGCGCCGCCGCCGCCAAAGCCACCGCCGCCGAAACCTCCTCCAAATCCTCCGCCGCCAAAACTTCCGCCGCCACCGCCAAAACCTCCTGATCCGTTGGAGCGTCCCATATTGCTAAGAATGATCATATCCCACGGGCTAAGACCTTTTCTTCTACCTCTACCGTTATTGTTATCATCATCTTTTCTGCTCCACAATAAAAATAAGATCAGGATAAATATTATAAACGGCAGATAAGAGGAGAACGGAGTACCACTACCGGTATCAAAGGAACGTTCTTCCTTAAACTCACCGTTCAATACTTGAAAAATGACATCTGTTCCTTTATCCAGGCCTGCATAATAGTTTCCGGTCCTGAATTCAGGAAGAATAATGTTTTCTATAATACGTTTAGATAAGGCATCGGTCAACGAACCTTCAACACCATAGCCGGTATTAATGGCTATCTTTCTATCATCCTTGGCCAATAAGATCAGTATACCGTTATCCTTGCCCTTTTGTCCAATGCCCCAGGCTTGTCCCCAATTTGCACCCAGGTAGTTGATGTTTTCGCCCATGGTACTACCAATAATGGCAACTACAATTTGGGTAGAGGTACTGTCGGAATAGCGCACCAGTTTCTGGCTCAATGCAACTTTTTGTTGACTATTTAATAGGTCTAGATAATCATATACGCTGGTTTCTAGCGCTGGCTTTTCAGGAATTTCAAATTGACTCCAAATGGGGTTGCACCAAAAAAAAAGAATTAAAAGACTAGCCTTTAGATATCTCATTGCTCAATTCATTGGTGTCGTCCGTTTGCCACGGAAAATGCGCTTTTAATTCCAAACCTGCCTTAAGGATTCCTGCTATAATACCTTCTTTGTAAGCACCTTTGATAAAATGTTTTTGAATGGTATCTTTTGTAGTTTGCCAAAAATCCGCAGGAACTACCTTATCTATGCCCTTATCGCCGCAGATAACAAATTTTCTATCATTGACCGCCACATAGAGCAAAACACCGTTCTCCTGTTTGGTGTTATCCATTTTTAAGATATGGAATACCTCCTTGGCCCGTTCATAATGATCTTTTGTGGTATGTGCCTCTATATGCACCCGTATTTCGCCAGAGGTATTGTTTTCGGCCTCTATAATAGCCTCCACAATTTCTTGTTCTTCGGTTTGTGTCAAAAAATCTTCTACTCTGGACATATAGGGATCAATCAAATTCAAAATTCACGTCAGGTGCGTTTTCAGAACCTACATCCGCTTTGTAGTATGCTAGCTCATCAAAATTCAGAAAACCTGCCAATATTGAATTTGGGAATTTTTTAATGTGCAGGTTGTAAGGCTCAACGGATGCGTTGAATCTGTCCCTGGCCACGTTTATTCTATTTTCAGTGCCTTCTAATTGTGATTGAAGTTCAAGGAAATTTTGGTTAGCTTTTAAATCAGGGTAACGTTCTACGGTCACCAATAATCTGCTCAAAGCACTGCTAAGACCACTTTGTGCCTGGTTGAACTGCGCTAATTGCTCTGGAGTTATATTGGCAGGATCAATGCTAACGGAAGTTGCTTTTGCTCTTGCTTCGATGACATCGGTCAATGTACCTCTTTCAAAATCTGCAGCACCTTGTACGGTTTTCACCAAATTGCCTATTAAGTCATTTCTACGTTGATATTGACTTTCGACATTGGCCCAACTTTTAGTGGAAGTTTCCTTTAAAGCTACGGCTGTGTTGTTGAATCCTACGCCCCATTGGTATAGCCCAAATGCAATGACGACAATTACGATTAATGCAATAATTCCTTTTTTCATAATGGTAGTGTTATATAGTGTAGTGTTATAATTGGTCCTTTATTTTGTTCAGTTCTGCTTTAACCCGTTCCAGCTTTTGAATGATATCAAAATTGGAAAGCGTTTTTTGCTTTTCTTCCTTTAAATGTATTTTGGCCCCCTCCAAGGTAAAGCCCCGTTCTTTGACCAAATGGTAGATCAGTTGAAGGTTCTTTATGTCTTGGGGTGTAAATTTTCTATTGCCCTTGGCATTTTTTTTAGGCTGTAAAACGTCAAATTCCTTTTCCCAAAAACGAATTAATGAGGCATTGACCTTAAAGGCCTTGGCCACTTCGCCAATTCCGTAATATCTTTTTTCTGGGAGTTCTATCTGCATTAATCCAGTGATTGGTTTTCCTGATTAGCGAATTTCAACATGTTTTCAAATTCTTCGGCAGATAAACTACCATAGTAGAAATTGATCGGGTTTATACGGTCATTCTCTTTCCAGACTTCATAATGTAAGTGTGGGGCCTCTGAACGCCCGGTACTTCCTACAAAACCAATTAAATCCCCACGTTTTACCTTTTGGCCCTTTTTTACATTGTATTGACTTAAATGGGCATAGAGACTTAAATAGCCGTAACCGTGTTCAATTCTAATGTGTTTGCCATAACCAGATGAATTATTGTCGGCCCGGGTGACCTTGCCATCTCCAGAAGCGTATACCGGTGTACCCTTAGGGGCGGTAAAATCCATGCCGTAATGCATTTTTCTGGCCTTGGTAAAAGGATCGGAACGCCAGCCGTAACCAGACGCCATGCGCGTAAGGTCTTCATTGTTAATAGGTTGTATGGCGGGTATTGACATTAGCAATTTTTCCTTTTCCTCCGCCAATTTGGTGATTTCATCCAATGACTTGGACTGGATCGTCATTTGTTTTTTAATGATATCAAGCCTTTTCGTGGTGGCAATGATCATTTCGCTATTGTTGAAACCTTCCAAGGATTTATATCTGTTTATACCTCCAAAACCTGCCCTACGTTGTTCGTCAGGAATAGGGTTGGCCTCAAAATATAAACGGTAGATGTTATTGTCGCGTTCTTCAATATTGCCCAAGACCTCCTCTATCTGTTCCATCTTCTTGTTCAATAGTTCATATTGAAGTTCGTAGTTCTTTACCTCACGGGAAAGTGAAAGTTCCCTTGGGGTATTGACAAGGTCTGTATTTAAAAGTAAGATAAGTCCAAGAAGTCCAAAAAGGCAAGATCCCAAAATAAAGAAGGTTATATTTCTATAACGTCTAGATTTTTCGGGCTCTATTTTACGGTACGACAGGGTGTCTGGGTCGTAATAGTATTTTACCTTAGACATGAATGTTATTTATCCTATTTTTGTGATTTAATTTTTAACGGAACAAACAAATATAAAAATTGTTTTATATAAACGGTTAAAATTTGTAAAAGCTTAGCATTTTAGATGAATTCCAAGGATACAAGAACTCAATTTCTGAATTTTTTTAAGGAAAAGGCACATAAGATCGTGCCTTCTGCACCAATGGTCATTAAGGATGACCCCACCCTTTTGTTTACCAATGCGGGCATGAACCAGTTTAAGGAATATTTTCTGGGAATAAGCCAGAGTAAAAGTCCCAGAGTGGTAGATACACAAAAGTGTTTAAGGGTAAGTGGTAAACATAATGATTTGGAAGAGGTAGGTAAGGATACGTACCACCACACCATGTTTGAAATGCTGGGGAATTGGAGTTTTGGCGATCCTGCCGGCGGGTCAGGAGGGTATTTTAAGGAAGAGGCCATTAATTGGGCTTGGGAATTGTTGACCAAGGTGTATAAAATTGATAAGGACAGTCTTTATGTTTCCGTATTTGAGGGTAGTACTGATGCGGATAAGTTGTCCATGGACAATGAGGCTTATGACCTATGGAGAAAAATTGTACCTGCAGATAGAATAATCAAGGGAAACAAAAAGGATAATTTCTGGGAAATGGGCGACCAAGGTCCATGTGGTCCATGTTCTGAAATTCATGTAGATATTCGTTCAAAGGAAGAAAAGGCCAAAGTACCTGGAGCTAGCTTGGTCAACCAAGACCATCCGCAGGTCGTTGAGATTTGGAACTTGGTATTTATGCAGTATAATCGTAAAGCAGACGGTTCTTTGGAGAGTTTACCGGCAAAACATGTAGATACCGGAATGGGTTTTGAGCGTTTGTGCATGGTGCTGCAAGGTGTTCAGTCTAATTATGATACCGATATTTTTACACCGTTGATCCGTGAAATAGAGACCATCACCAATACCGATTATGGTAAAAAGGAAGAAGTGGATATTGCCATTCGTGTTATTAGTGACCACATACGCGCCGTAGCATTTTCTATAGCAGATGGTCAATTGCCCAGTAATACAGGTGCTGGTTATGTAATACGTAGGATATTGAGAAGGGCGGTACGTTATGGTTTTACGTTTTTGAATACCAAAGAGCCGTTTATGTTCCGTTTGGTAAATGTCTTGACCAATTCGTTGGGAGATGCCTATCCAGAATTAAAGGAGCAGAAACAATTAATTGAAAACGTAATCAGGGAAGAGGAAAATTCTTTCTTGAAAACCTTGGATCAAGGATTATTGTTGTTAGATACCATCATCAAAAATGCAAAGGATAAAACTATAGATGGGGGCAAGGCGTTTGAATTGTATGATACGTTTGGTTTTCCAATAGACCTTACGGCGTTGATCTTAAGTGAAAAAGGTTATCAATTGGATGAGGCCGGATTCAATGAGGCCATGCAGCAGCAAAAAAATCGTTCCAAATCGGCATCGGCAGTGTCAAAACAAGATTGGGAAGTACTGCAAGAGGATAACGAGCAGGAATTTGTAGGGTATGATATGCTCGATGTTGAGGTGAAGATTACAAAATACCGTAAAATCGTTTCAAAGAAAGAGGGTACCCAATATCAATTGGTGTTCAATCTTACGCCATTTTATGCAGAAGGTGGTGGGCAAGTTGGCGATAAAGGGTATTTGGAAGATGCCCATGGTGATGTAATCTATATTACCGATACCAAAAAAGAAAATAACGAGATCATCCATTTTGCAAAGAACTTGCCTAAACATTTAGGGGAGACTTTTAAGGCCGTGGTCGATAAAAAACAACGTAATAGAACTGAGGCCAACCATACGGCCACACATTTGTTACATCAGGCCTTGCGAGAGGTGTTGGGCAGTCATGTGGAGCAAAAGGGGTCATCTGTTCATTCCAAATACTTGCGGTTCGATTTTTCACACTTTGCAAAATTGACCCAGCAGGAATTACAGGATGTGGAAAATTTTGTGAACGCCCGTATAGATGGTCAATTACAACTGCAGGAAGAACGTAATGTGCCAATGAAAACAGCAATTGAAAATGGTGCCATTGCCCTATTTGGGGAAAAATATGGCGATGCGGTAAGGACCATTAGGTTTGGACAATCCATAGAATTGTGTGGGGGAACCCATGTAAGGAACACTGCGGATATTTGGCAGTTTAAAATCAGGTCAGAAGGGGCAGTAGCAGCTGGGATAAGAAGAATTGAGGCCATAACCGGAGATGCCGTTAAGGATTTTCATTTGGACAATGATAAATTATTGTCTCAGATAAAGGGTATCTTGGGGAACACACAAGACCCGGTAAAATCGGTTTCCAGTTTGCAAGAGGAAAACAGCGTGCTAAAAAAGCAGGTAGCGGAATTGTTAAAGGATAAAGCGAAGAATTTGAAAGGTACATTATTGTCCCAATTAAATGAGATCAACGGAATTCAGTTCTTGGCCACGAAAGTAGATTTGGATGCTGCCGGAATAAAGGACCTTAGTTTTGAAATGGGTAATCAGAAAGACAATTTATTTTTATTGTTCGGTACCGAGCAGAACGGAAAAGCCTTATTGTCCTGCTATATATCCAAGGAATTGGTTGCTGCCAAAAATTTGAATGCAGGCACTATAGTTCGTGAACTTGGCAAGTTTATTCAAGGAGGAGGTGGTGGTCAGCCGTTCTTTGCTACAGCAGGTGGTAAAAATCCAGAAGGTATAGACAATGCCCTTTTAAAGGCAAAGGACTATATTGCCTAAAAGAACTACTATTTAAATTTTGGTTGGGCCAATTCCCTTATTGAATTGGGTATTTGGGCGAGTACGAATTTTTAACAATTGATAATACATAAATTATGAAAAAATTCTTGTTCGCTTTTATTTTGATCACGGCTTGTACCAATGAAAAAAAGTCGGATCAGGTTCGTAAGTTATCTGGTGAGGACAATAAGGTGGCGTTGACAAGGAAAGATTCCATGCGGATAAGGAAGTTTGTGGAACTGGCATTCAAAGCTCCTTTGCATTCCAAGGAGCATCAGGTCTTTTTGGATAGCGCCTTGCGTATACAACCGGATAATGCTTGGTTATGGCAGCAAAAGGCCATGCCGCTATATAAATCCAGAAAATATTCATTGGGGAAACCATTTTTGGAAAAAGCAGTGGAATATGATGCAAAACGATGGCTGGACTATAGTGGGTTCATGAAATGTATATTTTCCAAGGAATATTTAGAATCCATTACAGATTTCGTTAGATTTAAAAATGAGTTTGGTGATGGCTATGTTATGGACCACACCTATAATTTTTACATAGGATTAAGCTATCTGCAGCTTAATGAATTTAACAAGGCAAAGGAATTTTTGGAATTGAGCAAGGAGCAACAATACGCCGACTTTTCAAAAGATGCTCCTCATGAAGCCTGTCATTATTTGGATTGGTACTATCTTGGTATTGCCAATTTTGAACTGGGCAGTTACCAAGAAGCTATTTCATCTTTTGATATGGCTTTAAAAGGTTATGGTAATTTTGCGGATGCACTTTATTTTAAAGGTAGAAGTTTAACCAAATTAGGAGATCCAAAAGGTGTGGAATGGGAGCGTAAAGCATTTGAAAATGCCAACAATACCATTAACGAGGATAATGTAATCTATGAAATTTACCCCTATCAGGTATTTCATAAGTTGAATGAAAGTGTTCGCCCAAAATGAATTTTTTCACCAAAATACCTTTAAGCAAGCAACGGAATACAATAGACTACACCAGTCGTATGCTTTTATTGGGCTCATGTTTTGCTGAAAACATAGGTGGTAAATGCAGTTATTTTAAGTTTCGGACCCTACAAAATCCATTTGGTATTCTTTTTCATGCTATTGCCATAGAAAATTTGATGGCAAGGGCTCTATTGGACAACAAATATGAAGAGCAAGATGTGTTCTTCCAAAATGGCAATTGGCATTGCTATGATGCACATTCGTCATTAAGTTCAGGGTCTAAGGAGCAACTGTTGTACCGTTTAAATGCGGGATTGTCACAATTACGTAATTACATGCGCAGCGCTACCCATATTTGTATTACCCTAGGTACGGCTTGGGTCTATCGTCATAAGGATAGTGAAAGGGTGGTGGCAAATTGCCATAAAGTTCCGCAAACCAAGTTTCAAAAAGAATTGCTTAAAGTTGAGGAACTGCAAGAAAGTCTAGGTCGTATTGTACAAATGGTGCATGATGTACAACCAAGCGTTCAGGTAATTTTTACGGTGTCTCCAGTACGTCATTTAAAGGATGGGGTTGTGGAAAACCAACAAAGTAAATCACACTTAATAAGTGCCGTTCATCAGTTATTGCAAAAAGATAAAATCTCTTATTTTCCAAGTTATGAGATTATGATGGATGAATTACGGGATTATCGGTTTTATACTAAGGATATGATTCATCCCAACGATATTGCCATTGATTATATCTGGGAACGTTTTCAAGAAAGCTGGATAGCTGACGGTATTTTAGGAGACATGAAAAAGGTAGATGACATACAACGGGGCTTAGGGCATAAACCCTTTCATCCGGAAGGGGAGGCGCATCAAAAATTTTTAACATCGTTACGGGGTAAAATAGCGTATATAATACAGAAGTATCCGTTTATGGATTTTAATAGCACAAAGACATGAAAAGATTTATAGCCGGCGTTTTGGTTGCATTGACCTTGGTTTTTGTTATTCGTTCATGTAATGAGGGTAAGGAAGACAAATCAATTCTAGAGGAGAATTCAATGCTTATTCAGCAGGAGATATCCAATGTTTCCAAACTGATCGTTACAGAAGGGCATTTTGCGGAAGTGTACAATTACAAAGATTCTAAAGAGCTTTTTGGGCCGTTGTTAAGGGCTGAGAAAAAAGCTTTGGTAGTGGTCAATGCAGATGTGACCGTAGCTTATGATTTAAGTTTGATAGATTTTGAGGTGGATGAAACCGCCAAAACAGTACGGATCAATAGCATACCCGATGCCGAAATTAAGTTGAATCCAGATTTTGAATATTATGATGTAACTGCAGATTACCTAAATCAGTTTGATGCTGCGGATTATAATAAAATAAAGAAAACCGTAAGTGCCTCTTTAATGAAAAAGATAGAGGCGTCTTCATTGAGAAGCAATGCCGAAAATAGGCTGATCAGTGAACTCCAAAAGTTTTATATTCTAACCAATTCCATGGGGTGGCGTTTAGCATATAGGGAAAACACCATTGAAACCATGGAGGAAGTTAAGGAGTTTAAACCGTAGCTACCATGGTATTGCTTGCTAATGCCAAGCCATCGTCAATAAGTTGTCCTAATTTGGGTTGCTCTAACTTTAAATGTTCCAGATGGACCTTAATTTTCTGTGCCAATTGTTTATCCCCGCTTTTTATGGACAATTCATAAATTTCTATGGGTAGGAGCCAATCTGTCGGAAATTTTTCCTGAACCTCTTGAAAGACTTTGTTTCTTGAAACAATAGTGTTCTTTCCGTTTCTAAAATCCCTTATGGTCTGGTAATATAGTTCAAGTTCGCTTAGGGAGCTGTTCAAATCGGTTTGTTTTGTTTTGCTGAGTGTGTGGTCTAGAAGGTCAAAGCTTTTTAAATCTGCCGGACCATGAAAGGCAGAGACAATCTCTTCTCCTATGGCCATATTATACAATTCTTGGTTAGATTGAAAAAGTACCTTATCCTTATACGTAACCTTACAATTTTCAAATGTAATTAAGATGATTCTGCCTTGCAGGTTCCTGGTACCCGTAATAATTTTTCCGGTAACATTTATGCCTCCCGTAAAATCCAAGGAGACAATTTCCCCTTCGTAAATTTTGTAGGCTTTTAAGTCCCTTGGACTCATTTCCTCAATAGGTATATTGATTCCCTTTAATCTGCCTATTGGAGAACCAAATCCCGTTTCATGTTGATTTACGTCTTGCCCTACCAATTCTTTTTCCCTGTAGGCCAAAGCAGATTTGCCTTTGGTCTGGAAGTAAATAGGTTTGCCATCATGAGCGATCAAGGATTCAAAATTACCAGAAACTTGAAGGCCTGTACTTAGTTCAATAGTACCTAATTCCTTGGAGTTGATCAGTTTCTGTAATCCGGATAGACCGCCTGTCCGTAATGCCATGGTATTGGCAAAGTCTTCCAGTACCTGACTTAAAAAAGCAAAATCTGGGGTTACAAATAGCTGTGGTTGCGGTTTGGTAATATCAAATGAAGTTCTTGCCGCTTCAATGGAATAGGGCAGCTTTTTTACTTGGTCCGTCATACACCATTCGCTTTCACCAATAGACGACAGTAAGCCGGCTCCATAGATTTTAGGTTGTTCCAAAGTACCAATGAGTCCGTATTCCACAGTCCACCAATGCAGGTTTCTAATCAGTGCCATTTCACTTGGTTCACCCATATTGTCTTGTAAATGCGCTATATGTTTTTCGGCACTTTCTATTTCTGAGATTGGGGTGCCATTGGCTTCCTTTATAATGGAAAGGTGGCGCACGGCCTCGTATAGTTCAAAATCCTTTGCGCTGGATATCGCCTTGGAACCTATTTCGCCAAACCTTCTCAAATAAGCGGCATATTCAGGATTAGCAATAATGGGGGCATGACCGGCACCTTCGTGGATAATGTCCGGGGCCGGAGTATAGGCAATGTTTTCCAATTGACGAATATCCGAAGCGATCACCAAAACATTGTAGGCTTGGAATTCCATAAAAGCTGCTGGTGGAATAAAACCGTCTACCGCCACTGCCGCCCAGCCTAAATCCTTTAAAATTCGGTTCATGCCGTACATGTTGGGTATGTTATCTATGGAAATACCGGTTTTTTTTAATCCCTCTACATAAGATTCATGGGCAACCTTGCTTAGGTACGCCACATTTTTGCGCATTACATACCGCCATACTGCTTGATTTACTGGGGTGTATTCCTCATAATTTTGAGGTTTTATATACTGTAATAAATGTTGCGGAAGCTTATCTAAAATAGTATTGCTTTCATAACCTGTGGTATTGTTCATTGTTAAGATTTAAATGTTCAACTTCATCATCTTGCCAACCTTTTGCTGAAGCTCCAATCTATTTGGAGCCATGTTGCTGTTCAAGGTCTATTAAATATACATATTTAAGTCTTATTGGACGGTATTTATAATATTAATGGGAAAAATTACCTAAAATATGTATAAAGTAAGGAATAATATCTTTTTAGGTATATTTGACTTGCTGAAAACAGGAATTTTTATGAACGAAAAATTAGATGCCATCGACAGGGCTATTTTAGGCATATTGCAAAAGGATGCCAAAACGGTCGCCAAATCTATCGCAGAACAATTAGGATTGACAAAAACACCGGTATATGAGCGTATAAAGCGGTTAGAACAGGAAGGTTTTATAAAGAATTATGTAGCTATTTTAAACAAGGATAAAATAGCAAAAAGCATCACTGTATTTAGCTTTGTTTCCTTAGAGGCGCAAAAAGGAGCAATGATGGATGATTTTTTTGAACAGGTAAAGAAATATCCGGAAGTGGTAGAATGTTTTGTAGTGGGGGGAGAGTTTGATTTTCTACTTAAGGTTGTGGTTGAAAACTTAGATGCCTATTATGATTTTGCCAAGTTTAAGATTGCTTCATTACCTAGTATAGGGGGGGTAAAGAGTGCATTTGTACTTAATGAGGTGAAAAATAGTACGGATTTTCCGTTGTTGTAATAATATTTAAATAAAAAAAGGGCTTGAGATATATATCAACAAACCCTTGTTATTCTTTTCTGTCAATTTATTTCATGGCTACGGCATTTGGAGGATACTGCTCTAAAATTTGAGAAACAAATTCTTTGATCCGTTCTTCTTTTTTGGCAATATTTCCTGTATTTGATAGTGTGCCCACACCTTTTCCTTGCCATACCAGTTCATTGGTATTATTATCGATTAGATCTATGTAAAGAGAACCTTGTGTTCTTGTACTTACATTAGAACCACCCCATCCAAAGCCAGGTCCCCAGGCCCAAGGGTTATAACCCCAGCCCCAAGCTCCGCCCCAGCCATAGTTGTTATTGTAAACATCAACCCTTTCCTGCTCTTTGGTAAAGATACTTACCAACAAATCTGGGTTTTCGGATTTTACGAAACCCCTAGAACTCATTTCTGTTTCAATAGCACGGAGGATACGTTTTTTATCCAAATCTGAAATTTGGGCCTGATCAATTCCTGTTTTGTAGAAAGCATAGGTTTTATAACCATTAAAATCTGCTTTTTGGTCATAATCAGAAAGAACGCTAACTGATGAACAGGAAGTAATAAAAACCAAAAGGAGCAGAGGTAAACCGAGTAATTTGATGTTTTTCATAACGTTATATGTTTTTTAAGTACTTATTTTCACTGTTTTAACTAATCACAAATATCATGCCGAGCTATGTTAATATTTTATTGGCTATTGGTTTTTGCATCATAACCATAGGGGCAATGTTTGCAGCCGCTTTCACAACAATAACCACGTTTTAAATGATATTGCTCGGTAAATACCCTAAATCCGCCCTCGGCCCAATAAAAATCACCTTCTTCAATAGGTATAATTTTTTTCATCTATACTATTTCATCTCAATGGAATAAAGGTACTTCATTAAAAAGAATTTGACATCTGCTTTAACGTATTGATAATACAGGTAGGTTTTTATGTTTTTGGTGTTTAAACGGTTTTGTTTGCACTAAATCCTAGTAGTTTTCTTACAAATTATTTTGGCCTTATCTTTGTATAACAACAACCAAAAGATAAGTATGATATTGGTTTTTAAACATTTCTTCTATAAGAATTATGTAGGCTTGTCCTTATGGCCTTTTATATTTCTTAAGAATGGAAGTCTAAAAGAAGATATTGTTTTGATCAATCATGAAAAAATACATCTAAAGCAACAACGGGAATTATTTATTCTACCCTTCTATATATGGTATATCACGGAATGGTTGATACGAACGATATGTTATATGGATTCCTATAAAGCCTATCAAAATATAAGTTTTGAGCGCGAGGCTTATGCTCACGAACAAGATTTGACCTATTTGTCCAGAAGAAAAACCTTTAGCTTTATTAAATATCTTTGTCGTTAAAATACGGCCATTGCAAAGTATCAACCAACTTGTACATTTACCACTGCTTGACAAAAAACAGGTAACCCTTGTTTTAAAACGGGAAGATTTGTTGCACCCGTACATTTCTGGAAACAAGTATAGAAAGTTAAAGTACAACCTGTTGGAGGCAGGTAAACAAAACAAGAGTACGTTGTTGACTTTTGGAGGGGCTTATTCCAACCATATAGCAGCCACGGCCTATGCGGCTAACGAGAAAGGTTTTAAATCAATAGGTGTTATACGTGGGGAGGAATTACAAAATTCCTGGCAAGGCAACAATACCTTACGTCTGGCCCATGAGCACGGCATGGAATTTAAGTTTGTAAGCAGGCAAGCCTATCGTTTAAAGGATGATTTGGAATTTTTATCACAACTATCCCAAGAATATAAGGGGTTCTATTTGGTACCCGAGGGTGGCACCAATTATCTGGCCGTAAAAGGATGTGCCGAAATTCTGACCCAAGAAGATATGGGTTTTGATGTAATCTGCTGTAGTGTTGGTACGGGGGGTACCGTTGCAGGCATTATAAAATCTGCTGGAGACCATCAACAGGTATTAGGGTTTTCTGCTTTAAAAGGAGATTTTTTAAAAAAAGAAATTCAGGGTATGGTTCAGGGGCAAAATTGGAATGTTATGACCGATTATCATTTTGGGGGCTATGCAAAAATGACCAAGGAATTGGTAGATTTTATAAATGAATTCAAGGAACATACCGGTATTCCTTTAGATCCGGTCTATACGGGAAAAATGCTATTTGGGTTGGTCAATATGATCAAGCACAATACTTTTGCAGCGGGTACAAAGATACTTGCCATACATACTGGTGGCCTTCAAGGAATTACTGGCATGAATAGTGTGCTGAAGAAGAAAAATTTACCTTTGTTGAATATATGAAGAAGAAAATTATAATGTTTTTGATAATTGGAGCGTGTTTGGCTTCCTGTAAATCAAAAAAAACGTACTCCGATCAGTTGCGTACCAAAAATGTACTTAGCGAACGTAAAAAATCCACGACGGTCAAGAAAGAGACCAGGCCAGGTAATGTAGATTTACCCAGTGAACCATCTAAGTTCATTCCATTTAGAATAGAGTCCGTAGGAGAGTATATAGAAACTTTTGCAGAAACGGCTCAGTTGGAAATGATGGGTTATGGAATACCGGCTAGTATAACATTGGCACAAGGTATACTGGAAAGTGGAAGCGGAAAAGGAGAGCTTGCCATGAAGACCAACAATCATTTTGGCATAAAATGTCATAAAGGATGGGAGGGAGACTATGATTTTCATGATGACGACGAAAAGGGAGAATGTTTTAGAAAATATAATCATCCCATGTATTCGTTTAGAGATCATAGTATATTTTTAACTACACGTTCCAGATATGCATTTTTATTCAACTTAAGACATACGGATTATAAGGGATGGGCCAAAGGACTACGAAAAGCAGGGTATGCCACTGACCCTAGATATCCGCAAAAACTTATCTACCTCATAGAAAAGTACCAGCTTCACAAATATGACATACAGGTAAAGAAGGCCGGATATGACAAACAGACCATTGTGGCTACCCAGAACGATAAGGTGCATACCGTTGAAAAAGGGGATACCTTGTATTCATTGTCAAAAAAATATTATATGACGGTAAGTGAACTAATGCAATTAAATAATTTGCAAAGTTCTAATCTATCCATTGGTCAGCGTATAAAAGTGAAAGTCAATAATATCAATTAAGTTTTATGATCTATCAAAGAAGTAGTGCCTTGTTCGCAGAGGCCAAGAACTATATACCCGGTGGGGTTAATTCACCGGTGAGGGCCTTTAAGGCAGTAGGTGGTGACCCAATATTCGTTAAAGAGGCCAAAGGGGCCTATTTGTATGATGAGGACGGTAATAGGTTAATTGATTATATAGCATCTTGGGGACCTTTAATTTTGGGTCACGCCTATGAACCGGTCATTAACGCGGTAATCGATAAGGCAAAAAAAGGTACTTCTTTTGGAATGCCAACGGAAATAGAGACACAATTGGCGCAATTGGCTATATCCATGGTTCCGAATATTGATAAAATTAGGTTTGTGAACAGCGGTACGGAAGCCTGTATGAGTGCGGTACGGTTGGCAAGGGGTTACACGGGAAAGGATAAGATCATCAAATTTGCAGGGTGTTATCACGGTCATTCAGATTCGTTCTTGATCCAAGCCGGTAGTGGTGCCGTAACTTTTGGTAGTCCTAATAGTCCCGGAGTTACCCAGGGAACAGCAAAGGATACCTTGTTGGCAACGTATAATGACCTTGATAGTGTAGCGACTTTGGTAGCAGCAAACAAAGATGAAATTGCCGCAATTATCATAGAACCTATTGCGGGTAATATGGGTTGCATTGTACCTACGGAAAAATTTATACAAGGTCTAAGGAATATCTGTACCCAAGAAGGTATTTTATTAATATTTGATGAAGTAATGACCGGTTTTCGTCTTGCTAAGGGAGGCGCACAGGAAGTTTTGGACATTAAGGCTGATATTGTAACCTATGGTAAGGTTATTGGCGGAGGTTTACCTGTGGGGGCTTTTGCTGCCAAGGCGGAAATTATGGATTATTTAGCTCCAGACGGGCCGGTATATCAGGCAGGAACATTAAGTGGGAACCCATTGGCAATGAGCGCTGGTTTGGCAATGCTGACTGCACTTAATGATAATCCTAAGGTTTTTAAAAGTTTGGAAGAAAAAGCGGCATACCTGCATAAGGGTATTGCGGAAGTACTGACGAATAAAGGTGTAGACTACCAGATTAATAGGTTTGGCAGTATGATTTCAGTACACTTTACTGATGAGCCCGTGGTAGATTTTTCATCATCTGCCAAAGGCAACAATGAAACGTTCAAAAAATATTTCCATGGTATGTTGAACAAGGGTATTTATTTGCCGCCAAGTGCCTTTGAAAGTTATTTTTTAAATGATGCCCTAAGTTATGCGGATTTGGATGAAACCATTAATGCCTTAAAGGAAATTGTCCTATAAAGATCAGCTTATAATATGTGGTATAATAAATTAAAAAGCCCTCTTTTAGAAGGCTTTTTAATTTAAATTCGTTCTGTTATTTAAAATTATATTGTATACCTAACTGAAACGCATTGGAAAAGAATTCATCAATGGTATAATATGTATAGTTAAGGTTGATTTTGGTAAAGTCCTTAATACGGTAAGATAATTCACCTTGATAACGTTGAAAAGTAGGTTCGTCCTGTTCCGCAAAAAGGGAGAAATCACTACTTAGATTAAAATCAGAATCCTCATCCCCGATCTGTAAAAGAAGTCCGCCACCACCAAAAAGTCGTTCTTTGGTCAACCAATAGGGGAAACCGTTTCTTTGTTCCTCAGAACCTATAGCGTAAGCTCCTTCCAGTACAGGTCCCAATTTAAATGTATCTACGTTCAACAGATGATATTCCAATCGGGTACTACCTATGGTGTAATATTGACTATCCGTATAATAGGTGGCATCGAGCATAAACGAATGTTTTAAGCTGGACGAGTAATTAAATTGTTGTTTGGCTATTACGGACAGGTCATAAATATTGAGTGCATAACCAGGAGCATTTGTAACTGGGTGTGCGTTTATTTGTAAAGTAGTTTTTGCCGCTTTTCCAATAAAATCAATGCCGGAATTTAAGTGATAAAAGACATTGTTAAAATTGTCCATTTCAACCTTTGCGCCAATATAGAACGGGTTTTTTAAGTTGGATTCTGTCCTGTAGAGGTAGCCAACACCCAATAAATCCCTACCCTTGTCATTGACAACTATAGTATCTTTTAAAACAGCGTAAGAAGTACCTTGTTCTATTGAAAAACGATGAAAATCGAATTTCTTGTTATAGAATCCAAAATAGAAATTATTGTTGAACAGGGTAGGATCAAACTTGTCTGTAATGGCAGAAGAGGTTATCCCAATAGAATGACCTTTTTTCTTTCTGGTCTCTATGGCAGATTTTCTAACGATGGCATCGTCCATTAAAATTTTAAACTTACTAATGTATAAGGTCTGTTCTTGGTCTGTATCCTCTTTGACCTCATTATTGAAACCAATCTTAAAATCAGAATCCAGTTTAGAGGGGGGTATGGTCATGGCAACTTCACCGGCAGCTTCTATATCCCCTTTTAATAAAAGTAATTTTGCCATGTAGTTCATGGTGTCATAATCCTTGGGATTGTCCTTAATGTAATCTTTATATATGGTCTGCAACTGGTCCATTTTACCGGTTTCCATATGCCAGTCCATCAAATTGGTAATGGGAATATTAGTGGCACATGAGCTCCATTGCAATGCTTTTTCATATTGTGCATATTCTGAAAAGAGCTGTGCAATATTATTGGACAAGTCTTTTAGGTCTTCCCTACAAAATTCAACAAACTGCATTTCTTCAATGGCCCTATCCCGGTCATTGACCATCATGAACTGAATAAAATATGGGAAATCTGTAGCTCTTTTACCTTCAATGGATTTTGAATTTTGGGACCACTCCGCAATGATGTCCTGATCGAGTTCAATGCCACATTTTTGCCATTGCAATGCTTTGTCAAAATTGAGCAGATCGGCATATGCTTTGGCCATTTTAGTGGCGAAAGCTTGGTCATTTATGGAACAAGGTGCTATTTCATCCAATTTGGACAAAAGTTGTGTATTGCTAGTACGTATTAGAAAGTCATAGTAATTATTGCGGTTTTTTTGACTGGGTTCTTGCTCGTAGACAACTTCCAACACCTGTTCTATGATAACGGTGTTATCGTCCGTATTAAAATTTGTATAGTAGTCTTTTAAAAATTCCACATCTTGGCTTCCCCACTCCATTTGGCGTTCCATCCATAGCTTTTTTAGTTCAGGTGATGGGTAGTCGCTAATAGTGCTGATATCCCTTGAAAAATCGGCATAGGACGCAGATGGGTTCTTCAGGTACATGGTATTTAATTGCTCCCAAAGTTCTTTGGTCTTACCTTGTGTCTTCATTGTTTTGGCATAGGCAATGACCTGTTGCGTATTGATGAAATTGTTGTTTTGGAACAATTCTTCCATAAGTTCCGAAGCCTTTTCGTTTTTCTCTTCTACAATGGCCCGGTCTATTTTTTCCTTTAACGGTACCATGGTACTCTTACTTTCGTTAAAGGCTTTGTATTCCTTGTTCATCTTGGTAATCAAAGAAGACGTTGTTCCAATCAATGTTCTTATTTCTGGCCTTATATCCGGCACACTTATGCTAGGTGAATTGGTCTTTATATTGTAGATGAAACCATTCAATAAAGGAACTGATTGAAATTTTATTTGTTCATCGTATAGTTTTTTGTTTAATCTGTCCTTGTTGACCGCATCGACATACATTAACCAATAGGATTCTTTTTTGGCATCCCCGTTTATGGAGCTCGTTACTTCATACTGGCCTTCAAAATTCAAGTGTCTAACGGTTTGGTACCTCCAATCCATTACTGTCTCGGTGGACTTTTTTGCGGGTAAAAATCGCATGAACGGGTGTCTGCTCTTATAATCCACGATATGGACTTTTAATTCATCTATTGCTTTCTCGGCACTTGTTCTGTCAGTAATGTGCGAGGTATTCAAGGCATGGGACCATATACCCGTATAGAGATAGGTAGATTCCAATGCCCATTTTTCCTTGTCGGGTATTGTATAGCCGCTGCTTAACCGTGGGTAATCAAAAAACCGGGCATTCAACGGGTCTGGATCAAATTCCCTGTTGCCCCCTTTATCCAAATCGCCCAAGAAAGAGGTGTGCATATAATTTATGCTGGGAAACCCTTTTTTAAGGGCAGCCAATCCTAAACTATCAATTTGATTGTTTGGTGCTACATATGAGATCGGACTATTTTTAGAAACGCTTTCCTTCCACTTTTTATCAGAGGCTTTGGTAACGTCTTCCATTAAATCCGTGTCTTTCCATAAATTCTGTAATAAGGGCAAATCATTATAGCCCCTTAAACCAACTTCATGACCGGCTTTTATGAATTCATCATTGATCCAGGCATTGGCAATTTCATCATTTTTGCCATCTAAGAGGGTAGATTTGTCCCAGCTTTTAAAATTGATATTGTCCTTATTGCTTTTGTCTGCGTTGAACGTCACAAAAGCTGCATATTTTAAATCTTCCTCAATGGCCAATTCTTTCATCTTGGGCCACCAGTCCGATTTTAAAAACTCTGATTTTTGTTCTCCATTTTTTAATGCTATGGGCGCACCACTTGAATCATAAACAGATGAAGGAAAATCATCTAGGAACAAGGTTCCTATATTTGCAATAGGGTAGGGAATACCTTCTAAGCCTAATAATGTAGCGGCAAATAAGAGACCCCTCATTTCTTTCTTTAAAATTTCAGATGAATTATAGAATACCACTTTACCGTTACCTATTCTATTTTCAAGAAGTACTGGGTAGTCATGATGGGTATGGGAGGCAACAAGTACATTTACCGTACTGGAAAAATTAGAACCCTCAAAACCAAGGTGCATGGTTTTGTTATCAAAACTTCTGCCTTGCATTCCCGGAAAAAGAGGTTTTTTAAAGAATAGCCCAGAAGCTTCTATATTGGTGCTCCAGTCCGCATCTGGTGTCATACCATAGAAAAAGGACATGCGTTCATCCTTGGTGGCTTTAGTGATGAACAACGTACCCCCTTTTGAAACAAATTTCAACAAACTGTCCACTGCAATATTGCTTAGGCCGGCAGTTTCATGAAGTGTTACCACCCTTGTGGTTGGCTCAATCTTAAGTTTTTCGTTGAATTGATTGATCCATAATGTTTTATGGGCAATTTTGGAATAATCGTAAGCCTTGGCCAAATTTTCCGTTTCGTAAATGGCACTATAGTTGGTAGGTTCGATTAAAAATTGAACAAGCGGCTCTTCCGTACTTTTTTCAGGAATATTATATTTATTGTTAGACTTGTATAGTTCTTGTTGACAACTGGCTAACAAACAGATAATTATAATTAGTATACAATATCTTATTTTACTGACAATCATAGGTATTAATTTCATATTCCAAATTTTGGTTGTAAAAAAAATGATCGATTAACCAGATTTGGAACCAACTAAGTACCTAAAGAACGTTTGCAAAGTGCAATTTATTCGATAAATGTAAAATTTCCTCTATTAAACAATCTAAAAAGAAGGTTTTTAAGGTTGTTTTTAATATGTAAAATATTAGTTGACAGGTATTTATAAGTAACAAAGGCCCGCAATCAGCGGGCCTTTGTTATGATTTTTTTTTATAATATTATTCTCTAGACATGCGTCTTTCTTTTTTGTGGTCTTTTCTTTTATCGTTAAACTTGCGCTTTTTATGATGGTCCATCTTTTCCCATTTTGCGTATTGTTCCGCATCAAGAATGGATTTAATTGCATTTTTACGTTCTATTTGATGGTCTAACCGTTCATTCTGGCGCTTATACCGTTCTTCTGCTGTTAATTTTTTACCATCTTCTTTCTGTGCTTTAAAATCCTCCATTCTTGACTTGCGCATTTTGGCCTCCTCAATAAAAATGGATTTTAATTTGGATTGCTGAGTTTCGTTTAAATCCAATGCCAACGTCATTTTCTTAGTTTGTAACGTAGCTACTTGTTCTGGGCTCAGATCTTTCATGGTTCCTCTTTTATACTTCATGTCATGATCCTGTGCCGTTGCCGATAATCCTGCCATTACTAAAATGGCCAATACTAATTTTTTCATCTTTTTATTTTTTTTGCATTTGTTTCTTTGACAGCATTTTGTAGCATTGGTTTAAAAGTATTACTCATTTTGGCAATTAATTAACGGCGTGCCAAAAATTGTTAAATGCAAAAGCACGACCCTTGGATCGTGCTTTTAAGTAGGTTAGAACTGTAAATGTCTTAATTCGTTTGAACTCTGTCGTGCTCCTCGTAAGGGTTAATGACAATGTCTACTTCTTGCTCAATTGTGTTAGAGGCCAATTCTTCTTTTGCTTCTGTATTTGTAGTTTGATGATACACTACAGAGGCAAAAATAAAACAGCTTAAGTAAACTAGACTTTTTAATTTATTATTCATGATTTGGGGGTTTAAATTCAAGTCTAAACTATAGAACTAAATAACATGAAAAAGCCCATTGTTGTGAAATGGGCTTTTTTTGATGTGTAAAGTATTTAGAATGTGGTCAACCTTAAACGTTCATCGATCTTATTGGTTTTTCATCGATAGGCCACTAAAATCGGCTAAAATCAGCAACAATTATTTTGGGTCCAAAATGTCGTTAATACGCTCAAAAACATCGTTGTAATGATATGTTGTCATTAAATTGGATGTCCTATTTCTTGCATTCCTGATTTCACGTCTTAAAATGTTCAATTCTGCCCGCGCTATGGTGCGAATATCAGATTGGCTAGTGTTGACAACTGTCGATTTTCTGTAGCCACCGTAATCAGACGCCTTAGTTTGGTTTTCTGCGGTCAATAGATATGCTAAACGGTCTATATGAGCTTTTTGAAGGTTTCTTCTATAAGTATCCACAGCTTTCCCGTTTTTGGTTTCGGACCAGATGCCGGTTCTAAGTTCACCCATCATTTGCGCAAGTGAATAGGCATTCTTTTGGTCTAACGTTTCATTTTCTATAAGTCTTGCCATTTTGCCTAGGCTCAGTACATTGTTCAAGGTGCGTACCTGCATGCTACGCATTTGCTCTAAAAATCCGGAGTATTCCGTACGTTTAAGAATTTCCTCGTCCAGCATCCACGTGGGGGTAGAAAATAACTCTTCGTTCAGGAATGCCATGGCCCTTTGTTGATGATCTTTGGGAACCGCCGTATAAACCGCACCCTCTTGATCATAGGTCTTATGGTTTTCGTATACCCCGCCAATATTGTTGGATACATGTCCCATATATCTATTGAATTGGGCAAAGACCTGTCCGTATAGTTTATCTAGGTCTTCATAGTTCTTGCCGTCTTCTGCCGTCCATTCTATTAATTTGGGTACAATACGTTTTAAGTTGGCAATACCATATGCACTTGCTTTCATGGCATCGTCACCTAAATCTTCGGTCTGTGAGCTTGGATCTACGATATCGCCTACCTGCTGATGGCCAAAACGGTATAACGGATCACCGGCATGTGCCAATATCCATTTATCCAAAATGGGTTTTTCCTCTTCAGCAGATGTATTCAAAATAGGCTTGTAACCCCATTGTATGGCATATTTGTCATATATGCCAATATTTGGCATTAATGCAACCCCTTCATCTCCTGGTTGGGCTATATAGTTAAATCGTGCATAATCCATAATGGAAGGTGCCGTACCGTATTTTTGGGTAAAGGTTTTGGATCGTAACGAGTCTACAGGATAAGCAACACTGCTACCCATATTATGTGGCAGCCCCAATGTATGGCCAACTTCGTGTGACGAAACAAACCGTATGAGCCTACCCATAATTTCATCATCAAAAGATACACCCCTGGCAGCTGGGTTTATGGCCGCAGTTTGTACAAAATACCAGTTTCTCAACAAAGTCATGACATTATGGTACCAGTTGATGTCCGATTCAAGAATTTCACCGCTACGTGGATCGCTAACATGCGGTCCGTTTGCATTGGGTATGGGTGATGCAAGGTACCGAACAACGGAATACCTTACATCTTCTGGAGACCATTCCGGGTCTTCCTCTACCGTTGGGGGTTCCTTGGCAACAATGGCATTTTTAAAACCGGCGGCTTCAAAGGCTACTTGCCAATCTTCAATTCCTTGTTTTATATAAGGAACCCATTTTTTAGGGGTTGCCCTATCAACATAATAAACAATCTGTTTTTTTGGTTCAACGAGTTCGCCATTGTTATATTTTTCAATGTCCTCATCCCTGACCTCCAAACGCCAACGGTCTAGAAATTTAATGGTTTTACTTTCTTGGGCATCTAGGCCATAATCTACTTGACCACGTGCAAACCAACCTACACGCTCATCAAAGTATCTGCGTTTCATAGGTTCCTCAGGTAACAGTACCATAGAGTTATTGATTTCTACCGAAATTGAACCTAAGGTAGAATTACTTGGTGGGTTACTGGCCAAATACGTTTTTACATGGCGCACTTCTACATTTAAAGGATAGCTCTTTATAGACTCAATGTAGCCCCTGCCTTCATCTAAACGCGAAACCTTGTATCTCTTTCGGTACCGTTCTGGCATTCCAAAAGCTTTGGTATCCTTGGTAAAAATATCATTTACCTCAATGACCGTACTGGGCGAGAGCGAATCTTTTTTTACGGCCTTTATATCAAAGGAAAAAAGCACAGGCTCAAAATTAGAATTGACAACCGCTTCATGTACAGGTAGGGAATCTGCCGCCACTACGTCATGTGAAACCACACGAAGCAATACTTTTTTATCTTTCTTTTCCCAACGAAGTACCTGAGTATTGATTTTTCCACCACCAAACCCTATTCCCGATGCGGTTTTGGAAATACGGCTTACCATCAACATTTCTTTATTGAAAAGCGAATCCGGTATTTCAAAAAAGTGATTTTCATCTACCATATGGGTGTTAAATAGTCCCGTATCGCTAATAGCGTCCTTGGTAATAACCTTGCTATAGGGCTGGATCTTGTCTTTAGAGGGTTTACCGGTTTCCTGCTCGGTATCTTTTTTCTTTTTCTTAAAAATTTGTGCTTCGGTATTCTGATAACCAAAAACACATACTAGAACGAGTAACTTTAGAAGTAGTTTTCTTTTCATTTTCTTGAGTTAGTTAGGTAATTTTCAAAGATTGAAATAATATCTGTAACAAATAGTTAATAATTTCTTAAGCCTATTTGTAACAATGTCCGGAAAAAGGCGTCTATTAAGTAGGAATAATCATTTTTTCATTCTGAATTAGTCAATTATAAAGCCTTTGCAAACCGCAAGGGCTTTATTTTATATTATGGATTAGTGAATATAATGGGAAGGATAAAATGGAACATTCCAATAAGCAATAGAACGGCAATGAGGTTTAATACAACACCGGCACGTGCCATTTCATGAACCTTAATATAACCACTGGCAAAAACGATTGCATTGGGCGGTGTGGCCATAGGAAGCATAAATGCACAACTACTGGCTATGGTAATAGGTATAAGTAGATGTACGATCGGTAATCCCAAACCTAAGGCAATACCTGCGACGACCGGTGCCAAAACGGCTACAAGGGCAACGTTGCTCATTAATTCTGTCATAAAGAGCATTAAGATAATTAATAGAGTAGCGGTAAATAGAATGCTAAGGTTACTCTGTCCTATAAGCTCTGCAACCAAATCCACAATACCAGATACGGACATGCCATTGGCAAGGGAGAGTCCGCCACCAAATAAAATAAGGATACCCCAAGCAAGTTTTTGGGTATCCTGCCATTGAAGGATAAAATCTCCTTTCTTTAAATTATAGGGCAAAGTAAATAAGGCTATAGCGGCAAACATACTGATAAGGGTATCCGTAAGTCCCAGAGAAGGAAATAGCGTATTTATGAGTGTTCTAAAGACCCATAGAAATACGGTAACCGCAAAAATGATAAGTACCATTTTTTCTTTCCTTGAAGTAGGTCCCAATTTGTTAAGCTCTTGATGAATAATGGTGTTGGATGCCTTGAACCTTAAATTTTGTGTGGGAAAGAACAATTTGGTTAAAACCAAATAACATATGGAAATCATGATGAGGGAAAAAGGTAGCCCTATGATCATCCACTTTAAAAAAGATATTTCAATTTGATATTCATTTTCCAATAGGCCAATGAGTACGGAATTTGGGGGCGTACCTATGACCGTTGCAATACCACCGGCATTGGCCGCAAAGGCAATACCCAACATTACGCTCAAAGCAAAATTTCTGTCCCTTTTTGTAAATCCGTCCCCATCCTCTATTAACAGATTGATCACGGACATGGCTATAGGTAACATAACAACGGTACTGGCCGTATTACTAATCCACATGCTCAATACCGCCGTAGCGATCATAAAGCCCAATACGACCTTATTGGCGGTAGTACCTGTAAGTCTAATAATATTCAGGGCAATACGTTTATGTAAGTTGACTTTCTCCAAGGCCAGAGCCATAACAAAGCCGCCAAAAAAAAGAAAGACAATAGGGCTGCCGTAATTTGCTCCTACATCTGCAATGGGCATTATTTTTAAAATAGGAAAAAGCAACAAGGGCAACAATGCGGTTACTGATATGGAAACCGCTTCGGTTACCCACCATATTACCATCCACAATGCAACCGCTATAACAGCATCAGCATTTTCAGATATAATAACACTGGGCAGGGCAATTAAAATACAAAATACAATAGGACCTGTAATCAACCCTATTTTACTACTTAGGTTCATGCTGGTTGGTTTTGCCAGCTTCTAAGCTACTATTTTTTATTTTTCCTTGAAAAGGCTATTTTAATATTTCAACAAAAAGAACATCGCCCTCCTTATAGATTTTAGCCAACTGTTGTTTTGTAATACCTTTAATGCCCTTGTCCCATGCTTTGTTACTTAGATCGGCCTTGTTTTTAAGGGCATCCAATTCTATTTTCTTTTCTGACTTTAAAATGTCAAAAATAACTTTCTCGTTATCCGATAATTGTAGAGGTTTTTTCTCCGGTCTCATTTGCGGGAAGAACAATACTTCCTGTATAGAGGCATTATTGGTCATGAGCATAACCAAACGGTCAATGCCAATACCAATACCAGAGGTAGGGGGCATACCGTATTCTAGGGCCCTAAGAAAATCTTGGTCAATGAACATTGCCTCATCATCACCTTTTTCCGAAAGCTTCAATTGTTCTTCAAATCGCTCTCTTTGGTCTATAGGGTCATTAAGCTCTGAATAAGCGTTCGCCAACTCTTTACCATTTACCATAAGCTCAAAACGTTCTGTTAACGCAGGGTTGTCCCTATGTTCCTTTGTTAGCGGACTCATTTCCTTGGGGTAATCGGTAATAAAGGTTGGCTGTATATAATGATGCTCACATTTTTCGCCAAAAATTTCATCGATCAGTTTGCCTACACCCATAGTATCATCGACCTCTAAACCTAATTTTTTAGCCGTTTCACGTAGTTCATCTTCTGGCATTCCTGCAACATCAATACCTGTGTGTATTTTTATAGCCTCTAAAATAGGTACTCTTGCGTAAGGAGCCTTGAATTCAATTTCGTGTTTGCCTACGGTTACCTTAGTGGTTCCATTGGCATCCATTGCAATTTTCTCCAATAATTTTTCAGTGGTATCCATCATCCAATTATAGTCTTTGTAGGCTACATACAGTTCCATTACCGTAAATTCTGGGTTATGGGTACGATCCATACCTTCATTTCTAAAATCCTTGGAGAATTCATAAACACCATCGAACCCACCAACGATCAATCTCTTTAGGTAAAGTTCGTTGGCAATACGTAAATACAAGGGAATGTTCAGGGCATTATGGTGCGTTAAGAAGGGGCGAGCCGTAGCACCACCTGGTATTGGTTGCAAAATAGGCGTTTCTACCTCTAAATAACCTTTATCGTTATAGAACTCACGAATACTATTGGTAATCTTGGTTCTCTTAATGAACGTTTCCTTTACTTTTGGATTGACTACCAAATCTACATATCGTTGGCGGTAACGTAATTCTGGGTCGTTGAACTCATCGTAAACCTTGCCTTCCGCATCTTTTTTAGGCAATGGCAATGGTCTAAGCGATTTGCTCAACATGGTAAACTTCTTTACCATTATCGTTTTTTCACCCACCTGAGTGGTAAATAAATCGCCTTCGATACCAATGATATCTCCAATATCCAACAATTTTTTATAAACATCGTTGTATAAGGATTTGTCCTCTCCAGTACAGATTTCATCTCTATTGAAATAAACTTGAATTCTACCAGAACTATCCTGTAGCTCGGCAAAAGAGGCTTTTCCTTGAATTCTACGAGACATTAATCTACCGGCAACGATAACCTGTTTACCTTCCTCATAATTGGATTTTATGCTTGCTGATGTGGCATTAACAGGGTATAGCGCAGCTGGATATGGATTGATGCCCAGCGCTCTTAGTTTTTCCAATTTTTCTCTTCTGATAAGCTCTTGCTCCGATAATTGCATGCCGTCGTTTATTTAGCTGGCAAATATAATCGATATGTATTAATCTTTCAATCTTGTGGACACTAAAGGATAGAGTCTATCCACAAATTTTTTATAGGCAAGGGAAGAAGGGTGTAGCCCGTCATCGGCAACCAGTTCGGGCTCGTTCAAACCATTTCTGGTAATATCCGTAATGTTAAGGAAGGTTATGCCCATTGATGTACAGGTTACTTTTGCAAAATGATTATAATCGTCCAGTGCTTTAGAAATTTGTTCATTACCATTTTGTTGACCATAAGGGGTATAAAAATAGTCCGGTATCGATAGTACGATCACTTTGTTGGAATCATTGCCCGCCAGTTGAACGGCTTTTTTCAAAAGTTCTGGAAATTCTGATTCATATTGGGCAAATGGCCGGGATTGAAATTGATTGTTTACCCCAATGAGCAGGGTGACCAAATCATAATTGCCAGATTCCCTGCCCATTATAGATGCAATCAATTGGTCCGTTCTCCACCCGGTTTGGGCAATGACCGTGGTCTCTACGTTTAGGTTTTTTGTTTCCTCTATTCTAGTATCCAATTGTGCAGGAAAGCTTTGTTCAAAGTCTACACTTTCACCGACCGTATAACTGTCTCCAAGAGCTAAATATGTTGCCTTTTGCGTATTGCCATTTTGCTCTTGTATAGGTTCTGATCTAATGTCATCGGTTTGGCTACAAGATGGTGCTGTAGTAATGAGCAATAGAAGCAATGTAATTTTAAACGACGTATAAATTTGTTCCATATAGATATAACGTAAAAAAGTAGCTAAGGTTCTTTAAAATATAAGGAATTTACTATAGTCGTAAAAGGATTATAAATCAATCAAAATGTAAGGTAGTAGCATAATTAGGAATATATGCCTCGCCGGAAACAATTTTAAATATATCACCTTCTAAAGTAGAAATAGGGCTTTCTATGATTCTATTGACTTCCCTGCCATTTTTGTAAAATATAAATGTTGGAACCCTACGAATATGAAGCGCCCATTCCTCACCTTGCGGACTTTTTTTGTAGTTATCCTTTCGTTTGTCCACCGCAACTATTTTTAAATTCTCCATAGGATAATTGGCTTCTTTAAGGATTTTTACAAACCTAGGTAGCTCACGTTTGCTATCCCCGCACCATGTTCCCATAAAAACTAAGATTTTAAATGCACTTAAATTTTGTCTAAACAACGTTATTTGGGCGTTATCAGTTTCATATTTTTCATAATTAGGTGTGTACCAAGATGCATAATTTTGGGACATTAGGTGATTTTCGGTAATTTTTCCTAGCAAAAAAGGTTCTTGGTTTACAAGGGTAATTTCCTGGTAAGATTGTTGTGCAATTACATTGTAGATAATGCCTAATGCCAATGTGATAATCAAAAAGGGTAATCTCATAATATTCAGATTTAAAATTAAGCCTGAAAATTCTGGAAATTGCGGATATATAACGATTTGAAGTGGGTGGAAATAGGTACTAGACCCGTGGTGGAAATAATTGTATTAGTGATATTGTTGTTTTATTTCAGTGCGGTTGGTTACTTCTAATTTTTTGTAAATATTATTGATGTGGGTCTTAACGGTGCTTACTGATATAAACATTGTAGAGGCTATTTCTTTGTTGGTCTTGTTTTGTAAAATCTGCTTTACTATATTTTGCTCTTGTTCCGTTAATTTGGCATAGGCAAGTTGGCGTATCTTTTTTGCGTTTATTTTAGGCATTGCCAGTAAATAAATATTAAAGACCACTGAAATGAACAGTAGTAACGGTAATAACAATTTCCACAAAGGTGAGCTTGCGGTATTATTGTTTGCTATTTGTTCGTCTATCTCTATTTCCTTTTTATATTGTGCGGTAAACACGGTATTGGGATATTTAGTGGACAATCTTTCACCCAATTCCTTATAATAATTATTGGCGATTATATCCTTTATATAATAGGTGTAAGTTTCGTTCCTTTTATCCGATAAAAAGTTGTAGATATAAAGTTCTGCCAAAGGTTCGTTTAACTGTTCTCCAAAATCCTGTAATGTTCCAAACCATTTTTGTAGGTTCAATTTCTTACTTGCATCACTTCTAAAATCATTAAATTCAAAAGCCATTTGTTCTTTTAGTACATCTATTTCCAAAAAAATTTGAGAAGTATTGTTTGTAGATATTATTTCACATAACATTTCATCTGAAAAGGACCTTGGAAAGTTTATGGTATCTGTATTTTTTGCTATGAATAGAATACTCTTACTGTTTTTGCAATTACCAAAAAAATGATCTGGCAATGTTGAGGTTTCGCTACAATCGTCTAAATGAATCCTATATATTCTATTTTCCTCCAGTAAATTGTTTCCGTAAAAATTAAAATATCCTAAAGAATCTGTACCTGTTTTTTTGACAACTTGCTCCAAGGAGATCCTATCTAATTTTCTATAGTCTTCAATGATGGATAAATAGATGGATTTTTCGTTTTGGGGATTCGCTATTTGGCCGCTAAATTTGTACTGGGCCAAACTTACGCTACAGCAACATAACGAGATTGCGAAAAAGATGTGTTTAAACATTGATTCTGATATGAGCATCTAAAATAAAAGATTTTGTAACAAAGCGGTTTTATTAACGACCAATAAGGTACATCAATCAATCAAAATATAAATCAAATGAGTTTAATTAGAGTATTGCTTGCCATTTTTTTTCCGCCTTTGGCAGTTTTGGGCAAAGGTTGTGGGTCTTTTTTAATTGTTCTACTTTTGACCTTTTGTGGCTGGGTGCCTGGGGTAATTGCCGCATTGGTAATTTTGAACAATCCTAACTAGATATAAAACATGAAATTTTCAAAAATGCTAACCGCTGTATTAATTGCAGTGGTGTTCGTTGCGTGCAATTTTACCGAGGAAATCTACTTTAACAATGACGGGTCTGGGAAGATGAGTATGCGTTTTGATGGTGGTGAAATGCTACAAATGCTTCCAAGTACAGATTCTACCGCATTGGAAAAAGCGATAGACTCTACCATTGTGTTTAAGGATGTTCTAAGGGATAAAAAAGATAGCATTGCCACATTGACGTCGGAAAAGCAGGCCAAACTAAAAAAATTGGAGCCTTTTAAATTGCATATGCAGGTAGATGCGGAAAGAGGTATAATGAATTTTGACCTGTTTAGGGATTTTAAAAAAGTTGCCGAGATGAACGATGCATTTAATACTTTTCAGAATGCCAGTTCTGTGGGTCCAATTGCAGGGGGTAAATCCATGCCGGGCAATGTTTCGGAGGAAAGTACTAGGGTAGACTATACTTTTAAGAATAATAGGTTTAAACGAGAAACAATTGTATTGGATCAAGCTTTATTTGAAAATAGTATAGATAGTTTGGCCAGTGCAGAGATGTTTTTGTCAAGTTCTACCTACACATTCAAATACCATTTTCCAAAACGTGTTAAGTGGACCAACATTAATGAAGCTACCTTTTCAATGGATGGCAAAACTTTGGTGCATGAAGTTAGTTTCTTGGATATGATGAAGAATCCTGAATCTATGGTTATTGAAGTGGAATTGGAAAAATAGGATATAGCTTTTATATTTTTGTGAAATGAATAAACGGTTGCACATACAGGATTTAGGTCGTAAGGATTATAAGGAAACTTGGAACTATCAAGAACAATTGTTCAAGGAAATCCTTGATCTTAAAATACGCAACAGAAGAGAGTCGCTTGACTTAAAAACACCCAATCATTTTTTGTTTGTTGAGCATCCTCATGTTTATACTTTGGGCAAAAGTGGCGATATGGCCAACCTACTGGTAGATGAAAAAATATTGGAGGAAAAAGGGGCTGCTTTTTATAAAATTAATAGGGGAGGTGATATTACCTATCATGGTCCGGGACAAATCGTTGGTTACCCTATTCTAGATTTGGACAATTTTTTCACGGATATTCATAAGTATCTGCGTTATTTGGAGGAAATGGTCATTTTAACATTGGCCGACTATGACATCAAAGCTGAGCGTTCTCCTGGCGAAACAGGGGTTTGGTTAGATGTAGGCACTCCTTTTGCACGGAAAATTTGTGCCATGGGAGTTAGGGCAAGTAGATGGGTGACCATGCATGGCTTTGCTCTAAACGTAAATGCGGATTTAGGTTATTTTGACATGATGATTCCGTGTGGAATAAAAGGTAAGGCGGTAACTTCCTTGAATGTTGAATTAGGTAAAAAGGAAGTGGACCTGGAAGAGGTAAAGCAAAAGTTGCTAAAACATTTTCAGGTACTATTTGAAATTGAGTCATAAAAAAACCGAAGCGAAAGCTCCGGTTCAAGATATTGGATAGTTTGGTGTTTACTTATTATAGGAGGTAAGCATTGTACTGCTCATTAAATCTCCATTTTTCTTATAAGTTTCTTGTTTTACCATACCTACGCCTTCTGACAACCAAACCCTTGAAGGGTATACTTGATTGGCCATCATCATTTTAGAACGGTTTTCACTGTAGAGTACAAAACATTCGTAAGTACCGGCAGGGGTAGTTACACTTTCTTTTTTCTCTACTTTTCTATTGGTCATATCTACGGCCATATTCATATTTATACCGCTCATACTTATTTTCATGGTTACATTGGCGTCATTTAGATTTTGCCCTACATTAAGATCATTGGGTATTTCAATATCGTTACCGGATATTTCAATATCCATATCGCCGTATTGCTGCATCATTTCAGTTGGTAGAAGAGATTCATAATCTAAGGTAACCAGGTTTCCTGTACAGGAAAGGTTATAATCTGTATCGTAAATATCCTTTCCCTTATTATCTTTTAAGTTTATTGCCATTGTGGCATTGGTGGTACCTCCTGTATTGGAAACATTGACTACCTTAAAAGAACTTACATTTTCAACTTTGCCTTTTTTGTTATAGTTCGTGTATTCCATGGCGACCCCTTCGGTCATTGGATAGAATTTACTGCAATTATCCTGAGCGATCATGGTGGTTATACTTAATAGTAAAACCAAAAATAATATTGCCTTTGTTTTCATATAGTACGGTTTACTTTAATGTCCTAAACATTTAAAAATATGAAAATAAGCCAGTGTAATTATGCAATTTGTATGAACGGTATATAAATCTTTGTCAAACCTAACATAACATGTATCATCGTATTTTATATACTTTAATACTATTTTCTTGGTCTTTGAAAACAAACTCTACTTTCTTGTTGTTATTAATATCGGCCATGTCAATAGGTGAGCTTCCAAATATGGGGAAATCGGGAATAGGTTTGGCTTGACTATCGAAAACATATATTTTTTGGTTCTGTATATCGGTAACCGATACATAGATTTTATCGTTCAAATAAAATATTTCCGGTTTAGAATATACTCCTAGTTCAAGTTCAACTTTTTTATCACGTATGCGCAATATATTGTCGTTCATAATTGCCAATGTTTTGGAAGTGGCATCCATTCCGTGATCTTTAGTAAGTTGTAATTTACTAGATGTTACTTTTCCTTGTGTATCTATTTGAACCAATGAACCGTCTAAGGTGGTAAAAGTGAATTTATTTTGATAAAGTTGAACGGGGTTATTGGAAAACGAGAACTTTTCCTTTACTGGTATTCTTGTCTTGCCCACTCTATTTACAATTCTCAAAAGTCCGTTTGCAAGTTTGAAAACAAGATAATCCTTTCTCCCAATACGGAAATGTTGGGGGGTGTCTTCTATATTGCCTTCGGCTGAGGTATAGGTAAATCCTTTGACAATTGCGCCCTTACTATTGTACATGAATACCTTATTTTCTTGGGTAACCACAAAACGGTAGTCCTTACGGCCTTCATAATCAAATACCGCTAAAGGATTTACATTGCCGCCACTATAGTTCATGGTAAAGGGTTGTACTTCATTACCATTTCTATCCAATATTAGAAATTCGTTATTTGTGGTAAAAGCAAGTTGTAATTTTCCGTTCTTAAAAAGGTCTACTTGATGAATTTTGCCCTGTATGCTGCTGTTAAGTTGTTTTTTCCATAAAATCTTTCCATTTGTTGAAATTAGATACAAGATATTTTCCTGGTCTTGGACAATAATTTCTTTTTTACCGTTATTGTGGTTGGTCACAAATTGAGGTAATGTGGCTAGGTCGGTTTGTAGCTGAGTCTCAAATACAGGGCTTACAGTATGTTGTTCATCTTCTTCGGTAATTTTCTTGATCAAGAAGTTTAAATGAAAAAAACCATTATCCGCAATTACTTGATTTGCAAAGACATAATCCTTTAGATTGCTCTTTAGAAATTCATTACTTAGTGATTCTGAAACTGATTTCTTTAAATAAGTTCCTGCACCTTCTAAATTTGAAATTGTTATTTTACTTGAGGAGGAGGTAAGTTTGGCTTCGGCATTTTTAAATAAAATGGTTTTATCAAACGTATCTCCTGTGCTGATTTTTGAAATGACAGATTCAATTCCGGTCTGGTTTTTTGTGAATACAATGGTATTGTCAACAATACTGGCATAGTTAAACGAAAGATCTCCGATTAGTGGATGAAGAGCCGTAAATAGACCTAGTTGTGGTTTTAACTCCAAGATTTCATGTCCGCTAAATTCATGGGTAGCGGTTTTTTCATTTTGTATGTAATCTACCAATGAGGCAGTACCAAAAGTTCTTAAAAAGAGAATGTCCTCTTTGTTATATGATGCAATTCCTATTTCTTCTACCGTATATAATAAAGAGTCCTGTTCGTTAATAGGAAACCCTTCTGTTTTTTTGTTTTGTACAAATGCAGCGTATTCTTCAAATCCGTAGGAAGTTACAGAGGTTGCATTGTTTGGGCTAAGTTTCCAAAGGGTATTGGTAATGGGTTTGGAGTGGTTGAGTAGGTTAAGTGAATAATTTGGGGTCATGGAAGGTAGGGCAACACCGTTCATTTGCAATTCCTGTTCGTTCAAGGTTATATCCAATGATAGCCAACTGGCAAAATCAAGATCGGTTTGGTCTTGTGGTAAAATTTGTTGCAATAAAGATCTGCCGTGTTCTAGGTCTATCCAGATATTTGCCAGTTTTTCCTTATTGGCAGTATTTAAAAATTCATTTATGGATAGATTGTTATTTGATGTGGCATCACGGTTTAAGATAGAACTTAATACCGTTTTTGATGAACTTAAAATGGAATAGCTGCCATAAGGTGCGCTATAAAAGTGAATATCGTTGAACTGATAAGAAGTAATGGTGTTAGAATTATCGGTGATTTCCTCAATACGTTTATTGGTAATTTCGTCTACCTCGATCAGGGCAATACTATCCAGGGTAATGTATGTGAAATCAAAAGTGGTACTATCGTTGGCTGTAAAAGTTAATAAACCGTTAGTTTGATTAGTTAGGAAATTGAACGTTTCCAGTTTACTGACAATACTTTTAATGGGCTGTAAGTGTTCCAATTTATTATATGGCTCATTTGATGCAATAGCGGACTTGAGCGATTCATATTCATTTATTTGTATGGCAAGAACGGTATGGTCGGGAATTGCTTCTAAAATATCATTCTCCGTGTTTTTGTGGGGAGTACATGCAAAACAAAAAAGTATAGCAAAAACATATATAAGTAATAATCGCATGAAAATTGATTTGTGTAAAGTTATGGTATTTGTATTATTTGGAGAGGTCGTCCGCTAAAAGCTTAAAACTCATTCTATGGTATTTGGTTGGGCCATATTTTTGAATTGCGGCCCTATGTTCTTTGGTAGGGTAACCTTTGTTTTTTTTCCAATTGTACATAGGATATTCTTCATGGAGCTGTAACATGTAAGCATCCCTTGCTGTTTTTGCCAGCACTGAGGCGGCTGCAATGGTGGTGTATTTGGAGTCGCCTTTAACAATACAGGAATGTGCTATTTTTTTGTAGGGCTTAAATCTATTCCCGTCTACTATAATATGTGATGGTTGCGGAGTAAGCTGGTCAATAGCTTTATGCATGGCTAACAATGATGCGTTTAAGATATTGATTTCATCAATTGTTTCAGGGTGTATATGTACAATACCAAAAGAGACGCATTCCATTTTTAATATGGGTTCCAGCGTAATTCTTTTATGGTGCGATAATAACTTGGAATCGGTTAAAACTGAATTTTCAAAATGTTCTGGTAAAATGATCGCAGCGGCGGTTACCGGACCTGCTAAACAACCTCTTCCGGCTTCATCTGTACCTGTTTCGTTAATGTTTTTATGATATTTAAGAAGCATTATGTTTTTTTTAACTTAAAATTTGGAATTTTAAATTCAACTAAAAAGTTAAATAATTGAATATATTTTATTAAAATTTCAAAAATTAAGAATAATTAAATAATAGCGATATATTTTTTAACATTTGGATTTTTTGAGTTAAGATAGATTTTGCATGAGAGTGCAATTTTTATGAATTTTACCGCAAGCTAATTCAAAAACAAATTTTATGAAACAGAAGTTGACGTGGATGTTGACGCCGCTATTGGTGTTCTTCATGACATTTTCCTATGCACAGGAAAAAACAGTGACCGGTGTTGTAACCGATCAAAGCGGATTGCCTCTACCGGGTGTATCCGTTGTAGTGGTTGGAACAACAAACGGTACTCAAACAGATTTTGATGGTAATTATGCCATTAATGCAACTCAAGGTGGGCAATTAAGGTTTTCTTACCTAGGGCAAAAAACAGTTACCTTAAATGTTGGGGCGTCCAATACATTGGATGTACAATTGGAAGAAGATGCGCAGGCATTGGAAGAAGTTGTGGTAACGGGATATACCTCTCAGAGAAGATCGGATATTACCGGTTCTATTGTTGAGGTAAATGCCGATAAATTATCGGAAATCATTACTCCTAGTGTTGAGCAGGCATTGCAAGGTAATGTATCTGGTCTTGCAGTTTCTGCAACTTCCGGTACTCCTGGTTCTACTGCTAACATTAGAATTCGTGGTATTAGTTCTATTACTGCGGGTAACGAACCATTATATGTAATCGATGGTGCTCCGGTAAGTAATGATAATGTTGGGTCAAGTGGTGCATTTTCATCATTGTCCGCATTGGCAGGTTTGGACAATAACAACATTAAATCCATTACCGTATTAAAAGATGCATCTGCAACGGCACAATATGGTGCTAGGGGTGCAAACGGTGTTATCTTGATAACTACCAAAAAGGGTAGGGCTGGAGAAACTGTGTTTGATGTAAATTCAAGTTACGGTTTTCAAAGAGATGCAATTACTGGACCAGTTCCATTAACTGCTGCAAATCGTTTGGAGTTAACTGCCGAAGCTTATTTCAATGATGGAATTACAGCTACCAAGGAAGAGGCTATAAGCCAATTATTGGCAGGTAGTTTTGCTGATTGGGATGCAGCTGGCAGACCAGAAGCACGTTGGGACCTTGCAGTTAGAAACAGTGCTGCGTCGGTACAACAACATAGTATATCTGCTTCCGGTGGTGGCGAGGGTCATACGTTCTACGGATCGGTTGGTTATATGAATCAAGAAGGTACCGTTGTTGGGCCTTCATTTGAAAGAATTTCCGGTGCATTGAACTTTTCAAAGGATTTGACTGAAAACATTACGTTCAGCTCTAATAACTCGGCAACCCATTCTTTACAGAATGCTTTCTTGGAAACTAGTGCATATTTTGAAAGTCCTAGATCGGCAAAATTCTTTTTGTCTCCGTTAGTATTGCCATATAATGCAGATGGTTCTTACAATGAGTTTGGTGGTTCTTTACCAAACCCACTATATAATAATGAGAACAACATCTATGAGAACAGGTTAACGAGAATTATTTCCAATAACAACTTAAATTGGAATTTAGGTGGTGGCCTTTCATTTGGTTCTTCGTTCAACGTAGATTACCAAGGATATAACTACAGAAATTATTCAAACAGAAATTATGGTTACGGTGTGCCAACATCTGGTGATGCTGAGCAATATGACAGAACCAATGTATTCTATGTTTTCCAGAACTATTTTGATTATAACTATGATATCAATGATAACCATAGGTTTGATTTCAAGGTGTTACAGGAATACCAGTCCAATAGAAGATATTTCTTAGGTGGTTCAGGTCAGAATTTTGCTGATGACGGTCTGTTTTATTTGGATAACGTAGGTACACCTAATTCAGTTAGTTCTAGCTTTTCTGACTTTTACGTAGGTGCTTATATGGGACTTATGAAATATTCAGCCTTTGATGGTAAGTACGTTTTAGATTTATCTTACAGAAGAGAAGGTAACTCAAGATTTGGTAAAGATAACAGATGGGGTAACTTCTGGTCTGTTGGTGGTGCTTGGAACATCCATAGAGAAGACTTTTTGGCAGATTCTAATGTAATAGATAACTTAAAGTTAAGAGGTTCTTATGGTGTAACAGGAAACGCAAACATAGATTTGAACTTATACCAATCATTATTTGGATATAGTGAGGATTATGGTGGAGAAGGTGCGCAATATGTAGATACATTTGGTAATGACCAATTATCTTGGGAGCTTTCCAAGACCATTGATGTAGGTGTAGATTTTGGATTGTTCAAAAACACCGTTAGTGGTAGTGTTGCTTATTTCCATAGAACTTCAGAAGATTTATTGCTGAATGTTCCACTTTCACAAACTACTGGTTTTGCAAGTCAATATGCTAATATTGGTGAGTTGACCAATAAAGGTGTTGAAGTAGATCTTAACTTTAACGTTGTAAATACTGAGGATGTGAATTTCTCCATCGGCGGTAATTTCTCTACGGTTAAGAACGAGGTTACTAAATTACCTGTAGATCCAAATGGAGTTGAAAGAACCATTACTACGACAAGGACAAGAATTGAAACTGGTCATCCGGTAAGGGAGTGGTACATGCCAACTTGGGCAGGTGTTAATCCAGAAACAGGTATAGAAGAGTGGTACGTTAATGGTGTTGATGGTGAAACAACTGCTAACTTCAATGAAGCAGAAGCTGTATTTCAAGGGTCAAATGCCGTACCTACTTTTACTGCTGGTCTTAATTTAAATTTCAAATACAAGAACTTCTTTATTAATGCTAACGGATATTACTCTGGTGGTAACAAAATATATGAAGGATGGCACTTGTACCTAAACCAATCTAATGCTTATCCTATATTGGCTTTCAACGGCTATACGTCTTTGTTGGATAGATGGCAAGAGCCTGGTGATATTGCCAGAAACGGTAAATTTACTACTGGTGCTCCAGGATGGCAGAGACATTCTAAGTACTTATATGACGGTGATTTCATGAGACTTAGAGCGTTAACTGTTGGTTTTGACCTTCCACAAAAAGCGGTGGATAGAATTGGTATCAATAAACTTAGGTTCTTTGTAAGAGGAAATAACCTATTGACTTGGGTTAAGGATGATAACTTATTGCATGATCCTGAGGTTGATGTGGATAGTCAAGGGGGTGATGTTACACCTGGTGAAACTGGATTGGAAACTCCTCCTGCTAGAACAATTTCTGTTGGAGTTAATTTGAACTTCTAAAAAAAATTAAATATGAAAAATAATAAAATAATTATGCTATTATTGGCCTCAATGGCGATAATAGTCGGTTCATGTACTACAGATGATCTTGATCCTACGTTGGCTCAAAGTAAGAACGTAGAAGGTAGTATCACAAAAGTGGATAACTTGTACAGTATTCTTAAGGGTGCTCATAATGTTATGACCTCTGAGGAGTATTATGGTAGGGACTTAATTGCCAATAATGAGGTAAGATCGGATAACGCTTTTTCCAATGGTAATTCAGGAAGGTTCACTACTCAATCTCAATTTCAATATAATGCAAATACAGGATTCATTTGGGATGATGTATATGAAATGATGTCCAATGCAAATATTATTATTAATACAGACTTATCTTCATTGGAAGGAGACTTGGCATATGGTGAGCATATTCAAGGTCAAGCAATGATTTTAAGGGCTCTTGGTAATTTTGATTTGTTAAGGGTTTATGGTCAGCAGCATGCAGGTGGTACTTTAGGTGTGCCAATTGTAAATACCTTTAAAGGAGATGATTTGTTCCCATCAAGGAGTACTGTTGAAGAGGTAAAACAAGCTATTTACACAGACTTACAAACTGCTTTTGATATGATGGATTCTTCTTATGATACTTCTAAGATTCTCGTTTCTAAGTATGTTGCCAAAGCTTTAGAGTCTAGGGTTGCGGTTTATTTTGAAGATTGGGGTAGAGCGGTTACGGCTTCAGAGGCGGTAATTAATTCTGACCTGTATTCAGTTATCGGTGCAGATGCTTATGTGTCTAGCTGGGCCGGTGATGGTGGTTCTAACGTAATATTTGAACTTGCCTTTAGTGGGTCAGACAATTTAGGGCCTAATGCTTTATCTTACATCTACAGATATCCAAGTGATGCTCCTGCAGGTTATGGGGATCTTCAAGTTATGTCAGATGTATTGGATATTTATGATGATGGTGATGTTCGTTTGGGAATCTTTGGATTTCAAAATGAAGGAACTGAACTAAGAAACATTGGCAAATATCCAGATACTGCCATAGGTGCGGATAATATTCCTTTGTTCAGATATGAGGAGGTTATTTTGAACTATGCAGAGGCATTGTTCGAAACCAGTGGAGATGCTTTGACTCAGTTAAATTTAATTGCTGAGAATAGAGGTGCGGTACCTTATACTTCCGTAACCAAAGAAGATATTCTTAACGAGCGTAGAAGAGAGCTTATTTTTGAAGGTTTCCGTTTTGATGATTTAATGAGAACGGGTCAATCTGTAAATACAACGGGTGTATTGGAGAATACTGTTGAGACATTGACGTATCCAAACAATTTATTTGCTTGGCCAATTCCAATATCGGAAATCAATGCAAATTCAAATATGCAACAGAACGACGGTTACTAAACCCTTATTTTGTAAATAATTGTAAACCCTGCTAAAAAGCAGGGTTTTTTTGTTATAATAAAATTCACATTTACTTAGCAACAAAAAAATTAACTTTGCACGGGTAACATCGCTTCATGAAATATATATTAATAGTTTTTTTAATTTTTACATCCTGTATTGTATTTGGTCAAAAGGGGGACTTAAGAAAAGGGACCAGTATAGATTCGCTGGCACCATTAAATAAGAAAAAGGTAAGTGGTCCAATGGGTAAGCAAAAATCGGATACCATAGGTATCACGATCAAGGACTACAAGATAATTACTTTTGCTAGGGATACCACATATTTGGATACTACACTCACCATCAATAAGGAATACAAGTATAATTATTTAAGAAAAGACGATTTTGAACTTATGTCCTTTTCCAATATAGGAGAGGCGTATAATTCATTGGGCTTGGATTTAGAAAGAGCTAATATTTATCCTTACCTCGGGGCAATTGGTAAGGATCAGAAATATTTGGAAAAGGAACAGATAGTATATTATAACGTTCCAACCCCAATGACCGAGTTGTTTTTTAAAACAACCTTGGAACAAGGTCAGTTTTTGGACGCGAACCTAGCATTTAACACATCGCCCAGACTTAATTTTTCCATTGGTTATACCGGTCATCGTTCTTTAGGAAAATACAATGACAACCAAATACAGTCGGGCAATTTTACCATGACAACTAATTATTTGTCTAGGAACAATAGATATGCATTGAGGGCGCATATAGCTGCGCAAAATATTATATCACAAGAAAATGGTGGGCTGTTGGAAAAGGAGCTGCAATTTGAATCTGGCGATGAAGATTTTACAAATAGGCCTAGGGTAGATGTTCGTTTTGATGATGTCGACAATAAGATATTAGGTAAAAGATATTATTTGGATCACACCTATAAACTTATTAGGAAACAATTGGATTCTACCCGCTCAGAGAAAACTTCATTGTCCATTGGCCATGTGTTTAATTATGAAACCAAGTACTATCAATTTATGCAAACGGTCAATGATACCATATTTGGTGATGCCATACTTTCAGGTATAAACGATAAGGCCGTTTTGAAAACATTTTACAATGAGGCAAATGCACAATTTTATAATAGAACTTTGGGAAAATTGACAGGTGGTCTGCAAATGTATAATTATGATTATTATTTTGATAGTCAATTTACCACAGAGGAAGGAGTGGTTATACCTAATAGATTAAATGGTACTGAACTGGCCTTAGGGGGTAAATATGAAAAACGTATTGGTGGTTTTGATTTAAATGCGGACCTTAGGTATAATTTATCGGGTAATTTGACCGGAAACCTTTTGAATGTTACCGCATCATATAAGATCAATCCTAAAAACAACCTTAAATTCACTCTGCATACCTCTTCAAGAATGCCCAATTTTAATTACCTGCTTTATCAAAGCGAGTATTTAAATTATAATTGGGATAATTCAAATACCTTTAATAAGGAAAGGGTAAGTAGTCTTAGAGGAGAATTGAATTCTGTAACATGGGGTAATCTTATGGTAAAATTCAGCAATTTGGATAATTACACATATTTTGCACCGGTTTCTGATGTTGAAATTGATGCCGGTATGGAGCAAGCTTTTATAAAACCGGTTCAAGAAAGCAATGGTATAACCTATTTAAAGGTTAAATATGAAAAGGAATTTAGGGTTGGTATGTTTGCATTGAACAATACGGTGATGTATCAAAATGTAACGCAAGAGGAGCAAGTAATGAATCTTCCTCAATTAGTTACTAGGAATACATTGTATTTTTCTTCGGATGTATTTAAAAAAGCAATGTATTTACAAACAGGCATAACCTTTAAATATTTTACTGCATATAATATGAATGCGTACAATCCTGTTTTAGGAGAGTTTTATACTCAAAATAATGAAGAGTTGGGGGGCTATCCATTATTGGATTTTTTCATCAATGCACGCATTCAGCAAACTCGTATTTATTTAAAGGCAGAACATTTTAATTCTTCATTTACGGGGTATAATTATTATGCCGCACCCAATTATCCGTATCGGGATTTTGTTATCCGTTTTGGTCTAGTCTGGAATTTCTTTTCCTAGGGGCCTGGTCTTGTTTCTCAACCTGCTGTAAACATGTTGGTTAGCGCGCCGTTGCAATGGCCGTATGTTTTAATAGGCTGTTTATCAGAACGTTGCGTATTATTTATCCTTTAGGGGTATGTTCCGTTCCCATAAAGTTCAGTAAATCAGTGGGGTAGGTGGCGGTCCAAAAAAATCGTCATTTTTTTTAAAAAAAGCCTTGTAGGTTTGGAAATAGGGTGTACATTTGCAGCCCGCTAACGATGAAGATCACGGTCTTTGTCCGCCGCCGGGGCAAGTTCATACAAATGTTGTTTTACCGGGCCTGTAAAGAAAATTTTATTTTTTTTACAAAGTAGTTGTCAGGTTAAAAAACAGTTGTATATTTGCACCCGCTTAGGGAATTACCTAGGGGAAACGAGGCGAGGGAATCGGGAGATTCGGTGCCTGGTTTATGGAAGTTCATTGAAATATTGTGGAGATAAGAATCGAGTTCAGGTGAGGACCTGGA
>NZ_FZNV01000009.1 GCF_900188415.1 Maribacter sedimenticola
ATAACGTTGACGATGCGGATAATGTAATCGGAAACGAATACAATACAGGAAGTGGAATTACGAATGGAACTCTGGAAATCACGGATGGTGGTGGAACGGAGTCGGTAAACTTAATAAGTACAAACGCAGACAATGATCTTGCTTTTGGAACGGACGGGGCATTATATTTAAATGTTGCTTCGGTTACAATATCAGAAACCATTACCACTTTGGCGGATAACGGGGATGGAAGTTTTACCTATACCAATGAAAATGGAGCACCGGTATCATTCCAGGCATCCACGATCACGGATAATGGCAATGGAACATCTACCATTGGTTTAGCCGATGGAGGAACCATTACGGTGGACAATGACGGAGTGGATAACGTAGATGATGCGGATAACGACCCTACTAATGAAAATCAAACAGTAAGTGCTGGTACGGGAATATCTGTCAATCAAGTTGGTCAGAATTTCGAGGTGACCAATACGGCACCTGACCAAACAGTATCGATTGCAGATGGCGGCAACGGTAACGTAACGGTTGGTGGTACGTATCCAAATTTCACTATCGATGTACCTGACGCCACGGTAGATACTGACGACCAGGACCTGTCGAGTGCTGTGGTCACTGCTAATGAGAGTGTCGAGATACAGATCACGGACGGTAACAATACAACGATAGATATTAGGGATGCTGATAGCGATGCTACTAATGAATATAACACGGCCTTCGGGATATCAGGGAGTAACCTGAGGTTGACCGATGGCGGTGGCAACCTTGATGTACCGTTATCTTCGCTTGGTACAGACGAGCAGGACCTGTCGAGTGCCGTGGTTACTGCCAATGAGAGTGTCGAGATCCAGATCACCAACGGTAACAATACGACGATAGATATCCGTGATGCGGATAGCGACCCAACCAACGAGAACCAGACGGTAAGTGCTGGTACGGGAATATCTGTCAATCAAGTTGGTCAGAATTTCGAGGTGACCAATACGGCACCTGACCAAACAGTATCGATTGCCGATGGTGGCAACGGTAACGTAACGGTTGGCGGTACGTATCCAAATTTCACTATAGATGTACCTGACGCCACGGTAGATACTGATGACCAGGACCTGTCGAGTGCTGTGGTCACTGCTAATGAGAGTGTCGAGATACAGATCACGGACGGTAACAATACAACGATAGATATTAGGGATGCGGATAGTGACGCTACCAATGAGATACAGGATCTTCAGTTCACCGGTGGGGTAATTAGTTTGACTGATGACCCCGGTGCAACCACAATAGACCTGAGCAACTACGATACGAACGCATCGGATGATTTTGACGGACAGTGGAGCAGCCTAACGGGAGTGCCTGCAGGTTTTGCGGACAATGTGGACAATGTGGACGATGCGGATAATGACGCTACGAATGAATACAACACGGCCTTTGGGATATCAGGGAGCAACCTGAGATTGACCGATGGCGGTGGCAACCTTGATGTACCGTTATCCTCGCTTGGTACAGACGAGCAGGACCTGTCGAGTGCCGTGGTTACTGCCAATGAGAGTGTCGAGATCCAGATTACCAACGGTAACAATACGACAATAGATATCCGTGATGCGGATTCAAGTACTACAAATGAAATTAATACGGCATTTAACGTTGCCAGTGGTAATTTAAATATTACGGATAGTAACGGTACATTATCAGTACCATTAAGCAGTATAGATACGGATGACCAAACCCTAACACTTACTGGTAATACTTTGGCTATTTCTGAAGGTAATTCTGTAAATCTTAGTGGATTTGCAAATACTGATAATCAAAATTTATCCAATACGGTTATTACCCCTAATGAGAGTGTAAGGGTGAATATTTCCGGCGGTACCAATACGACCATTGATATACGTGATGCGGATTCAGATGCAACCAATGAGTATAATACGGCCTTCGGGATATCAGGGAGCAACCTGAGATTGACCGATGGCGGTGGCAACCTTGATGTGCCGTTATCCGCATTGGGAACTGATGAGCAGGACCTGTCCAGTTCGGTTGTCACTGCAAATGAGAGTGTCGAAATCCAGATTACCAATGGTAACAATACTACGATAGATATTAGGGATGCGGATTCGGATCCTTCAAACGAAATTCAGGTCTTAAGTAGATCCGGTACCACGTTGTTATTATCTAATGGTGGAGGTTCGGTATCTATTGCGGATAACGATAATAATTCTAGCAATGAAATTCAAACCTTGACTTCAACGGATGGGTCAGTAACCATAACACCAAGCGGTATTAATTACAATTTATCCGTCCCTGCTGTGGAAGAAACAGTTGTAACTGCAGGAACAGATATAAGTGTTACAGGTGATGGTAGTGCGGCTACACCATATGTAATCAGTAATACCAGGCCAAATATTTTTTACCCACCATCTATTGCCGTAGATGTGGCAACGACCGGTACTGGTAGAACAATAGATTTACATGCAGAATACCTTGCACAATATGGTACACCATCAGTGGCAAGTGCGGGTGCGCCGGCAGCAATTCCTACATATGCCAATAATGAATTGTATTATTATGTTACGTACTATGATACTACGGTATTTGCCAATGTAAGTGTAAATGCACTTGGGATAATGTCCTATGATGTAATATCCACGCCAACAGATTACAATACATTGATAAACGTTGTATTTGTAGCCCAATAGAATGTTGGTTAAAGTATAGATCCCAAACGAATTTGAAAAAAATAGCTATATATAAGTTTATTGTTCTCAGCATTGTTACCACAGTGCTGGGAACATTAGCATCTCACGCTCAGTTTCTGTTGCAGGCACCTACGGATAGCGATCAGCATAATTTTCGTTGGTATGAAGCTTCCGACACCTCCACGATACTGGCAACGGATTCTTTTTATGAAGTAACTCGGCCCGGTATTTATTTTGCCACATATGATGGTACTTTGTGTGGTTCCAACGCCACAGGTTATTTTATAGTTACGGATTGTAATAATCCAGATAATGAGGTGACTATGGATATTACGTCAAATGTTTCGGCGGCCGCTACGGTAAGTTGGAATCCGCCATTAACAGGAGATCAATTAAGGCCAATGGTGATTGCCACGGATGCTGTAGTAAAATATACGGCTACGGTAACAAAAGCAGGTAATACATTTAGTCTACCAAATTTCACGGTGGTATGTTTACCTGAAGCTGCGGATTTGGAAGATGATATCGTAACGACAGATGAGGAAATTCCTGTTAATATAGCTATTTATGATAATGATGCGGATTTGCCAGATGTAGGGTCGTTAACCACTACAGATCCTGCTAACGGTACGGTCACAATAGAAGATGGAGGAACACCTAATAATCCTTTGGATGATGTGGTCACCTATACCCCGGATGTGGATTTTAATGGAACCGACAGTTTTGAATATACCATATGTAATGCCTATGGTGATTGTAGCACGGCTACGGTTACCATAGACGTATTGCCTATTTTAGATACCAATGATGATTCTATAGCGATAAACATTAATGAAATAGATGTTATAGATACGTGGCCAGCAAATGATAATGATTTACCTAATAACGGTACGTTCAGTGTTACCCAGCCAAGTAATGGATCGGTTACCGTAGATGATAACGGAACACCAGATAATCCGTCAGATGATATACCTACATATTTTCCTAATAATAATTATTTGGGTACAGATGATTTTGAATATACGGTATGTGATTTAAACGGGAATTGTGATACCGCTACCATTACAATTTTAATCAGTCCTTATGGTGTTGATTTGGATAGTGATGATGATGGTATTGTGGATAGTTTTGAAGATTTAAATCTTGATGGGGATAATGATCCATCTACTAATCCTACTGATAGTGATGGAGATGGTTTTCCAGATTATTTGGATATAGATAGTGATGGTGACGGTATACCTGATAACGTTGAAGCGCAAACTACTGCAGATTATATTCCGCCAACTGGCATGGATGTAAATGGTAATGGTATTGACGATGCTTATGAGGTAAATGGATTAACAGGTATATTCCCTATTGATACTGATGGTGATAACTTGCCCGATTATTTAGATGAGGATAGTGATAATGATAATGTGCCCGATATTATTGAAGGGCATGATCATAACCAGGATGGAATTGCCGATGTGGTTAGAATTGGTTCTGATAAGGACGATGATGGATTGGATGATGGTTTTGAAGCATCTATTATAGTTGATGTGGATGTCAACGATGAAATTAATGACCCTTACAATGATTTGCCAAATACTGATGGCGATGAAGAATCTGACTACAGGGATACCGATGATGATGATGATGGTATTGCAACTATTGACGAAGATGTAAACCTTAATGGAAATTATTTGGATGATGATTCCGATGAAGACGGCATTCCTAACTATTTGGATTCAGATTTAGGTGAATTTGAAGAAGAAATTGAAGTTTTCAACGTTATTACACCTAATGGTGATGGTATCCATGATGTATTGCGTATATCTGGATTGCAAAATTACCCTAACAATACTTTAAAAATATATAACAGATGGGGTGTTGCCGTGTACATGACAAAAGCCTATAATACAGAAGGCAATGTATTTGATGGTACTTCGGAAGGTAGGGTTACAGTAGATGTAGACCGTAAATTACCGGTAGGTACATACTTCTACATTTTAGATTATGAATTGCCAAACGGTGAAATTAAAACACTTTCTGGATACATATATATAAATAGATAATAATGTTGATGAGGTATAAATTTTTGGAATACATGCATATCAAAAAAACAGTCCAGTTATTGGCTTTGTTATATGGTATGTTTTCCTTTGGGCAACAAGATGCGCAGTATACCCAATATATGTACAATACGGTAAGTGTAAATCCTGGTTATGCAGGTTCTAGGGGGCATATCAGTATTGCGGCATTACATAGATCACAATGGGTTGGCCTGGACGGAGCGCCAACGACCCAAACATTTAATATCCATTCGCCCATTGGTTACAGGGGAGTTGGTTTAGGTTTTTCCATAGTTAAGGATAAAATAGGCCCCACAACGGAAAATAATTTTGATATAGATTTTTCCTATACTATATGGACATCCGAAGTTGGTAGGGTCAGTTTTGGATTAAAGGCCAGTGCCCATTTATTGGATATCAGGTTTTCAGAGTTAAACCAATATAGTTCCGATCCCACATTACAACAGGATATAGACAATAGGTTGTCGCCTAATGTTGGTGCGGGTGTTTATTACCACACCAATAATTACTATTTAGGCCTATCGGTTCCACGATTACTGGAAACCACTCATTTTCAGGAAGAAAACCTATCTACCGCCAAGGAACAAATGAATCTTTATTTGATTACAGGATATGTATGGGATCTTAACGAGTTTTTAAAATTCAAACCTACAATATTGACCAAATTGGTTCGTGGCGCACCTTTACAGGTAGATTTGTCCGCCAACTTTATGCTGAACGAAAAATTTATTTTAGGAGCTGCCTATAGGTGGGATGCGGCATTCAGCGGCATGGCCGGATTTAATGTTTCAAATAAGTTTTTGATCGGTATTGCCTATGACAAGGAAACTACTGAATTGGGCAATGCATCATTCAATGATGGTTCTTTTGAGGTGATATTCAGATATGATTTTATTTCTACTAAAAATAACTTGAAATCACCAAGATTCTTTTAAACGTTGGTTGCTATTAACGAATTATTATAGGCCTTCTCTTTCGTAAAATAAGTTAAACCCCTTATTTTTACTAAATGAAGGAAGAAGAAGTAATTCTTGTAAATAAGGAGAACGAACAAATTGGTACTATGCCCAAAATGGAGGCTCATGAAAAGGCGTTGTTGCATAGGGCGTTTTCAGTTTTCATTATCAATGATAAGGGGGAAATTATGCTGCAACAACGTGCGGCATCCAAATACCACTCTCCTTTATTATGGACCAATACATGTTGTAGTCATCAACGAGTAGGGGAAAGCAATATAGATGCCGGTAAAAGAAGGTTGCAGGAAGAAATGGGTTTTCAGGCAGAGCTGGAGGAACTTTTTTCATTTATTTATAAAGCCCCTTTTGATAATGGACTTACAGAACATGAATTTGATCACGTTATGTTGGGAAATTATAATGAAGAGCCAGACATAAATCCGTTAGAGGTAGAGTCATGGAAATGGATGTCACCAGAACTTGTAAGGCAGGATATTGCCAAAAACCCTGAAGAATATACAGTATGGTTTAAAATTATATTCGAAAAATTTTACCAACACTTATTTAAGTTAAACTGAAAGAAATGAAGGTAAAAGTTAGTAGAAAGGCCCATTTTAACGCGGCACATAGACTGTATAGAAAGGATTGGGACGAAGAAAAAAATTCAGAGATTTTTGGTAAATGTAATAATCCAAATTTTCACGGTCACAACTATGAATTAATTGTAAGTGTAACCGGAGAAATTGATAAGGCAACTGGCTTTGTGATGGATATGAAGATTTTAAAGGATTTGATCAAGGAAGAAGTAGAAGATTATCTTGATCACAAAAATTTAAACATAGAAGTTCCGGAATTTAAAAGTTTAAATCCAACAGCAGAGAATATTGTCGTAGTAATATGGAATAGGTTGAGGCCACATATTATAGACACCCATGAACTGGAGGTTGTACTTTATGAGACTCCTAGAAATTTTGTTACATTTTCAGGGTAATTCTTCTAGCCGTTATATGATAGGGAAACTTTCTACGTTGTAACAAAGATCGTATCAATTAAAATTTAAATCTATGAATATCTATCCTTTAAAATTTAAGCCCATTTTGAAAGAAAGGCTATGGGGAGGTACTAAATTAAAAGAGGTTTTAGGTAAACCAATAGAAAGTGATATTACCGGTGAAAGCTGGGAATTATCTACGGTAAAGGGTGATGTTTCGGTAATTGCCAATGGGGAATTACAAGGCACATCCTTACAGGAATTGATAGAAACCCATGCAGAGGCATTGCTTGGTAAAAATGTAGTAGATCGTTTTGGGACGGAATTTCCAATTTTAATAAAGTTTATTGATGCCAAGCAAGATTTGTCCATACAATTACATCCTAACGATGAATTGGCCAAGGAAAGACATAATTCTTTTGGTAAAACAGAAATGTGGTATATCATGGATGCGGACCCAAATGCAGAATTGATCGTAGGTTTCAATAGAAATGTATCAAAAAAGGAATATGCGGAAAGTATTGAAAATGATACGTTGTTAGACTTGTTGAACTATGAACAGGTTAAGGAAGGGGATACATTTTTTATTAATACGGGAAAAATTCATGCTATAGGGGCAGGGGTAATGTTGGCAGAGATACAACAGACCTCAGATGTTACCTATAGGGTGTTCGATTTTAATAGAAAGGATAAGGAAGGCAATCTTAGGGAGTTGCATACGGAATTGGCTTTGGATGCGGTAGATTATGAAAAGAAAGATGATTTTAAGGTACCATATTCTAAGGAATTGAATAAAATGCAATCTATGGTTGATTGCCCTTATTTTAAAACCAATTTTATAGAACTTGCCCAAGATGTAGTCTTGAATACCAAAGAAAGGGATTCTTTTACCATTTTTATGTGCGTTGGAGGTAAGGCAGTCGTTAAAACGGCTGAAGGGGAAGTCCAGATAGTAAAAGGGGAGACAGTACTTTTACCGGCAATGACAGATAAAATAGAATTGTTGTCTTCAGGAGCAAAATTATTGGAAGTCACTATTTAACGGTAAAAAAGCTTACAGCAATTCTAAAATTGTATTTTTGCAAAAAATAAATAGTAATGGCAAGTATTAAAAATTTAAAAAAAGATATTAATAATGTTCTTGGTGACATTATAGAAGGTGTTTATATAGTCGATGCGGCTAATGGCAATAGTACTTCTAAAGAAGGAGCGGCTATCATTGACAATGCAATTGATGCTTTTGATGAGCTTATTGCAGAAGTGAACAAGCCAAATGTGGAAAATAAAAAAGCCCATTTTCAATCCGTACGAAAGGATTTGGAAGTAAAAGCTTCTAAATTGGTAGAGGACTTAAACAAATTGTCCTAATCAAGATTAAAATAGTTGAACCAAAAAAAGCATCCCTTTATATGAGGATGCTTTTTTTATTTTAGATTATTTTATTTGTTCAAGAGTTGCGCAAGCTCTTTACCATATTTGGAATTGGCAACTTCTTCAGACAATGATCCATAAATAGAATCTAAATATTTTTTATTGGCATCTGGAATTTCCTTCACTGCAATATAGGGTGCAATAAAAGATGTTTTATTGTTCAATGCAAAATTGATAGAATATGCATATCCCCTTTGGGTATTTCTATTGCTAATATTCTGTAAGGAATCTATACTTATTTGTGCCAATTCATTCTCCGGCCTTGCGGCGGCCATCATGATTTCAACATTCTTCTTGTTAATATTGGACATTGTTTTTCTGTATTCCTCCAATTTTTCATGACTTTCTGACCCGGTTATTTTGGCTGTGGTATCAAAAGTATTCCAATCTGTCTGTACGGTAACGGTCCCCGGTTCGGCAAAAAGGGTTATCCTGTCGTTAATATCATTGTTATCTTTTTTATCCAAATATAAATAGAATATTTCAGGACTGTTAAGTTCCGTTTGCATTGTAAATTTACCATCACCTTTTATAGTAACAGAATCTACGGAAACCAAGATAGAGTCAGGAATATGCTGTAAATAAACGGTACCTTTTTTAAGTCCCTTGATATTACCGGTTACGGTTAATGTATCCTTTTGGTTATCGCCACAAGAATTGAGTGCAAATAGGGCGATTAAAGCATAAATGTAATTTTTCATTGGATAAATTTAGGGCGCAAATATCTGTAAATTTTAGTAGATATGGGAGCCATGAAAGTATTTTGTTCGTAAAATAGGGATTATAATGCAGATGCAATTTCCATTAAATAGGCGCATAGCAAGGCCCCACCGGTACCTACTACATAACCCAATACGGCCAACAGTACCCCAACTGAAGTAAGCGATGGGTGAAACTCGGCTGCCACTACGGGTGCAGAGGCCGCCCCACCAACATTTGCCTGACTACCGACTGCCAAAAAGAAATAAGGGGCTCTGATCAGTTTTGCCATAAGAATCATTAGTCCGGCATGAATGGTAATCCAAATAAATCCTATAGCGATTAGTCCGGGGTTTTCAAGCACCTTTCCAAGGTCCATTTTCATTCCTATTGTGGCCACTAGGATATAAATAAACATGCCCCCGATCTTGCTTGCACCGGCTCCTTCATAATTTTTGGCTTTGGTAAAGGACAGGGCTATTCCAATGGTAGTGGCAATAACCACCATCCAAAAGAAACTTGAACCCAAGAACGATAAAAAGCTCTTCTGGTCTTTTACAGCTTCTACGTTCTCATTTAAAAAAGTACTGATATGGTCGCCAAAAAAATGCGCGGCCCCAACAGCGGCAAAGGCCAATGATAATAATATCATGTAATCTTGCAATGTAGGTACTCTGGTAATTTTTTCGGTAAACGTAGAGACTTTTATCTTTAACGTCTCAATGGCAGAAGTATCCGCTTTCAACCAAGTATCTATTTGTTTGGTCTTGCCAACGCCCAAAAGTACGATAGCCATCCAAACATTGGCTACCACAATATCTATTAGGACCATACCTCCATATTTTTCAGGATTATACTGAAAAATTTCTAGCATGGCGGCTTGGTTGGCCCCTCCACCGATCCAGCTACCGGCTATAGTGGATAGGCCTCTCCATATGGCATCAAAATCATTACCGCCTACGGTTTCCGGTGAAAATATGGAAACGATCAAAATTGCTAGTGGCCCACCAATAATAATTCCTACACTACCGGTCAAGAACATAATGATCGCTTTTGAGCCCAGATTTGATATGGCCTTTAGGTCAATGCTCAGGGTCATTAATACCAAGGCCGCAGGCAATAGGTATCTACTGGCCATAAAATACAAATTGGATAATTCGTCTGAGATAATTCCCGTACTTGTTAGTATGGCCGGTAGTAAATAGCACATTAGTACCGCGGGTACTACGCTATAAAATTTCCCCCAAAATCCATTTTTTAAACTTGATGTATAAAAGATAAAACCTAGACAAAGTGCAAGTAGACCAAAAACTACGGTATCATTGGTAATAATTGGGTGGGTAAAAAGTAGGTACATAGTTAAGTTGGTAAGTTTTGTATTCAAATATACTTAAAATACCAGGTGATTCTTTATAAAATGGGCTACACCGTCCTCAGTATTTTTTAAGGTTATGTGGTTGGCAATGGCCTTAACTTCCTCTCTGCCGTTAGCTACGGCCACACCGCATCCTACATGTTCCAGCATTTCTATGTCGTTATAATTGTCGCCAAAGGCGATTACATCATCCAATTCTTCTCCCTTGTTTAAAAGTGAACGAATTGCGGTCAATTTGGAAACTGCCTTAGGCGCTATTTCTATTAAGGTGTCATTAGACCGGTAGAGATTTAGTTCATTGCCAAAAGTATGGGCCAATTGTGGCATTAACCGATCTGCACTTTCTGGTGTACACATCAGCATTATTTTATGTGCACCTAATTGTCTTTGCTCCCAATTGGATAATGTGGTTGTTGTTTCTTGAAAGACAGGTGTAGTCTTGGTATATTTTATTTCTTTTTCTACCCTTTCCGAAATGTTGGGCACATACCATTCATTGTTATAATATAATCCCATATCGGCATTGAGCTCAAAAGTAAGTTCATGTATTTTTTGAAGTACGTGTACCGGGATAAAAACAGATAAGATTTCTTGATTTCCATAACGTATTAAAGCGCCATTATAGCAAATAATAGGTTGGTCCGTAATACCTAGGTTCTCTTGTATATAATACATACCGTTTGGCATTCTCGCCGAAACCAATATAATCCTTGTGGTGTCCTTGATTCGCTTTATTTGGGATATTGTAAAGCTGGAAACATTGCTCTTGGTAGACAATAGGGTGCCGTCCAGGTCAGAACATAATATTTTATAATTCATTTTAAATATTTAACCAATAGGTAAGTTTAAGATTGATCGACCTGAATTTTGGTTCAAAAACGTTGACAAAATAATTATCATTGTATACGATAAATAAATCTGATAAAGGAGCAAAGCGCCATTGTAACCTAGAGTTAAAACCTAGGTTATCACGTTGATTGCTATATTGGACCAAGGTTGACCAAAATATAGATTTACTTAATGTTACATCTATTTTAGGACTTATAAGCCATATATCTGCACTAGAATAGGGTGCAGGCAGGGTAATCTTATCATAATTGGCCTTCATGATTAAAAATACCTTTGGCTGAAATCTTAGATACATTTCTCCCTGAACGGAAAATCTATCGCCGTTAAAAAAACTACCATAGGAAGGTTCAACCTTGAATCCAAATCTTTTTCTTCCATCAGATTGGTATTCTATGGATACGTTATTGTAATGATAGCCTACTTCACTGGGTAGTGCTACGGCGCCGTCTGTATTGGTTGGGTCAAATTCATCCAGTAGATAGGTATAAGAATGGCTATAGCCAATATTTATTTCAGATTGGTCTTTAAACTTGGATTCCCAAGCTCCCATTAGATCATAATCTGTTTTGGTGAAGTTGGTGTCAGGACTCCAGGTAATTACGGGAAAAAATTGAAAGCTATGGGTTTGCAGTGCACTGTTCTCTGGCCAGAATATACGTTCGATCATAGTGGCACTTTTAAAAATATCCGTTCTACGGATAAATCCAAGATCGGATCTAAAATCGTTGCCCAAATAGACTAGGTCTTCAAAAAAGTTCCAATTTCTGGAATTGTACTGTAAAAACGCTCCAGTTGACAAATCCTTGGAACCGGCATTATGGGCAAAGGATTTATGCACGTAGAATTTGCCGTTCCACACATTATTGTCAGATATAAGATTGTAATCTACACCCGCTACACGGTTGTACCGGTCTTCCGGGGCCTGAAAATCATAATCTTTAAACGTTTCCCTATTTATAAAGAACATACCAATGTTGGAGCGGCCAAACACCGTTTGCTGCAGGGCAAACATGGTGTTGTTGTTAGAGGCAATGTTCATCTCCAGGTCTTCTTCTGTCTGTAGGTTTAAAAAGCCCAACCTTAGGGATTTATTTACTTTGCCGCTTAAGCGTACTCCGCCTATAATTTTATTTTCTATGGAATTGTCCGCCGTATCCTTGGCAATCCCTATTCTTCTTGAGAAAAATGGATTGGCATCCCTACCGCCGCCAAAGCTCCCAAAAAGGTCACTGTTATCAATAAAGAATTGTCTTTTTTCAGGAAGCGATACCTCAAAGCGGGTCAAGTTGGTTACTTGGTCATCAACTTCTACTTGGGAAAAATCTGGATTTACGGTTACATCAAGATTCATACTGTTGCCAATAGGGATTTTGACATCACCTCCTACCTTAATAGTGGTATTGGTCTCATTAAGTTCAAAATCTTCTTGGGCAATGGTATTGATATAAGGGATAAAGGCAAGGGGCGTTCTATAGTTTCCCAAAGGGTTTTCAAAAATCATATCACCCATGAAAGTAAGGCCATAGATATTTTGGTTTTGGGGAATATTCATCCAAGTACTGTTTTCGTTGGATTGGGTATCAAAACGATAACTGTTGAACCTCCACTTGGTCTCACCTTCCTTAAATTTAAAAGCGGTTAGGGGTATGACCATTTCTGAAGTATAATAACCATCATAGATTTTTGAATCTCCTTTCCACTTTACGTCCCATGAAATTGTGAATCCGTTTAAATTGAGTCCGCCACCGGAAACCAACCCCTCTCTACGTACCCCATACGGGTTAATACCAAAAAGAAAAGCATTGTTGCCGTCATTGAAGGTATCGAACAAAAGGGTGATATTGTCGCTATTGCCGGCCCTAAAATCTCTCTTTAAGGATTGTATGGCGTAATCGTTCCCAGCTGTATAAACGGTAATGCCTACATAAAGGTTGTCATTGTCATAAAGCATTTTAATTTCGGTCTGCTTAGTGGCCTGTATGGAATCTAATGGGAAATATTGCCAAAAATTAGTTGCAGGTACTGCAGTGTTCCACTGGGGCTCGTCAAGGATACCATCCGGTTCTATTTGTGTATTGACTTGTTTGACAACAAATGATTTAATGATGTCTTGAGCCTGAATTTGAAAGAAAAAAAGTAATAGCACAATAGTGCTTATATACCTGGTCATTTAAATGGTGGTTAGATGGTAGACCAAATTTAAGTTTTTGTTTCGTTAAATAAATGCTAAACTTAATCGGGTTTCTTGTCCTTGGGCTCCCGTTTGGCCTCTTTTAGGCATTTCATCAACATCCATTCAATCTGGCCATTAGTGCTACGGAATTCATCTGCCGCCCATTTTTCAATGGATTTCAACATATTTTCATTAATACGTAATGCAAATGGCTTTTTTTTACTCATACAACAAGAAAGCTGATACTATTTTCAATGTGTTTTCTTTGATTTCAATGTGCATATTAATGGTTCAACGTACCCGTGTTCACTATTGGCGCAACATCCTTGTCAGAACAAAGCACGACCATTAGGTTGCTTACCATAGCAGATTTACGTTCATCGTCCAAAGCTACCAAATCTTTTTTACTCAACTCTTCCAATGCCATTTCCACCATGCTTACCGCACCTTCTACAATTTTATGCCTTGCCGCAACAATTGCAGTTGCCTGCTGACGTTTAAGCATGGCATTGGCAATTTCCTGTGCATAGGCCAAATAGCCTATCCTTGCTTCTAAAACTTCTATACCTGCCATTGAAAGTCGTTCTTGGACTTCTTGTTCCAAGGCTTCGCTCACCTCATTTACACTAGATCTTAAGGTGATATCCTCATCAAGACCTTCATCTGCAAAGTTATCATAAGGATACATGCTTGCCAATTTGCGTACCGCGGCATCTGTCTGTACGCGTACAAAATTTTGATAATCATCAACATCAAAAGCCGCCTTATACGTATTGGTAACCCGCCATACCAGTATAGTACTTATCATAATAGGGTTTCCCAATTTATCATTGACCTTTAACCGCTCACTATCAAAATTACTGGCACGTAAGGATATTCTTTTTTTGGTAAACAAGGGATTAGCCCAAAAAAGGCCATTCTCCTTGATGGTACCAATATATTTACCAAACAACAACAGCACCCTTGAACTATTTGGATTGACTAAAACGAAACCTGTACACATGATCAAAGCCGCAACAATCATTAGAACGCCAACGTAAATTTTAAGAAGCGCAATTCCGCCAAATAACAATACAAATACTACGGCTAACATAACATAACCATTTTGGGCCTTATGGGTTTTTTCTACTTTCATGGGATATGATATTAAAATGATATCATAAATATATCAAATTAATTTCAATAAATGGTTGCTGTAGCATTATTTATGTCTTTAGGATTAACCGTTGAATTTTTTGGTCTTCTTTTTATTGGGATTCTTAAACAATCGTTTAAAAAAACCGTCTTTTTTAATCGGGTCGCAATCCAATGCGTTCAATACCTCTTGTGAAGGGTTGGGGAACTTGCTTTTTGTATAAGGGTCAAAATCTTTTTTCTTATTCAATTGTTGCATCCAAAGTCCAAACAAAGGCAGTGCGGCATTTGCTCCTTGACCTATACCTGTATTGCTAAAGCCTATTTCATGCTGGTCAAGGCCAACCCAAGTTATATGTACCAATTTTGGCATTAAGGCTACGAACCAAGCATCCTTATTGTTTTGTGTTGTACCCGTCTTGCCCGCAATATCGTTTTTGAGTCCGTAGGTAGTTCTCAATCTGCTTGCAGTTCCTGAATTAATGGTAGATTTCATCATTTCTATCATGGTTTGTCCCGTTTCTTTTGAAAAGGCGGCCTTTTCCTCAATAGTAGAATTAAAATCAGCCAAAATGGAATCTTTTTGATTGGTAATTCTTTTGATCAGCAATGGTTTGGTTGATTTGCCATTATTGACAAAACTCGTATAGGCCTGTGCTAGTTCTAGTATATTGATTTCCCCGGTTCCTAAGGCAATAGATGCTTCATTGGGCAATTTTTCTGAAATACCCATGGATTTTGCCATTTTTATGACGTTGCCAATACCTGCTTTTTCCAAGACTTTAACGGCAACAGTGTTTACGGAATTACTAAGTCCTTCTTCCATGGAATAATTAAGGTAAGCTTCATCTTTATTGCCAGAATTGCTTGGTGACCAACCTTTTAAGTTGTCATATTGGACTTCTTCCGCAGAAAAATAAGTGCAAGGTATTATACCTTGTTCCAAAGCTGTCGTGTAGACAATAGGTTTAAACGTGGAGCCAACCTGTCGCTTACTTTGAGAAATATGGTCAAATTTATACTGTTTAAAATTTATACCGCCAATCCATACCAAAACCTCACCATTAGTTGGGTCTACGGCCAAAGAACCTGTATTTAGAAATTTTGTGTAATGACTAATACTGTCCATGGTAGACGCTTTTACATCCTTGTCACCTTGCCAACTGCCCAAGGTGCGTATTCTGTGGTCATTGGATAGGCTATCTATTATTTGTCCATGTGATAAACCATTCTTTTGTAATCTTTTATAGGTATTGGTTCGTTTTGCAATTTTTTCCATCAGTCCCTTATCCTTTAACCATGGAGCACGGTTGCCGTAACTTTTTTCAAAATCGGCCTGTAATTTGCCCATGTGACCAACCAAAACATCTTCGGCAATTTGTTGCATCTTATAGTTAAGGGTGGTATAAATCTTTAAACCTGAAGTATAAATGTTGTAGTCTAAACCATTGGTTTTTTGATCGGAAATCCATTGCAACATTTCTTTTCTAACCTCTTCCCTAAAATAAGGGGCCGTACCAGCATTGTAATCAAATTCGCGATAATCTAACTGCAAATCTTCTTTTAGAAACTTTGTTTTAGCCTCCTCTGATAGATAGTTGTTGGTATACATTGCCGTTAAAACTAAATTTCTTCTATTAATGCTTTTTTCGGGAAATAACCTTGGGTTGTAGCCGTAGGTGGCTTTTAACATCCCCACCAAGGTGGCAGCTTGTGGAACAGTTAAGTCTTTGGTTCTGGTATTATAAAATTTTAGTGCGGCGCTTTCAATACCAAAGGTATTATCACCAAAAGATACGGTATTTAGGTAATGGGTCAGAATTTCATCTTTGTTGAAAATACCTTCAAGTCTTTTGGCAATGATCATTTCCTTGACCTTATCTACGACTAAGTTGGTGTGGTTGCGTTCTTTTCTAGGATAAAGGTTTTTTGCCAATTGTTGAGATATGGTACTACCGCCCCCGGATGCATTGTCCCCCATTAGTACCGTTTTGAATGCTACCCGTATTAGGCTTTTATAGTCAACACCAGAATGTTCATAAAAACGCTCGTCCTCTATGGCAATCAATGCGTGTCTTAAATGTTCGGGGAATTCATTGAACGTAACGGGTTGCCGGTCATATAGATAATACTTGCCTATTAATACACTGTCTGCCGTAAATACTTCAGAGGCAATTTGATATTGAATGGTTGACAATTCTTCCTTAGAGGGCAACTTTCCCCATAGCCCAATCTGTACACTACCAATAAAAAGGAGAATAAATGCTATGAGGCTTAATAGGGTATATCCAACTATTTTAAAAAAGCTGTGTTTGCGTTGAGGTTTTTTGAGCGATTTTTTTTTCATTGATGCAAGTTCTAATATAAATTTAACCTTACCGAAGTTTTAACAATACCTTAAAATTTGAAATCCTATTTTTGGCAAAATTTGTAGTGATGAAAAATATTGTTGTTATAGTACTATGTATGTTGATGTACCCTAACACAAGGGCAAATGATATGATATGGTCCAAAACGGGGCATAGGGTCGTTGGGGAAATTGCGGAGGAGCATCTAAGTAGAAAGGCAAAGCGGGCCATTGAAAAATTATTGGACGGAAAGAGTTTGGCGGCGGTTTCAAATTTTGCCGATGAGATTAAGGCAGATAGGACCTTCAGCAAATTTAGCGCATGGCATTATGTAAACATTCCTTTTGGTAAAACCTATGATCAAATTGAGCCCAGCCAGTATGGAGACCTTGTTCAGGGTGTCAATACCTGTATACAAATAATACAGGATGAAAACAATAGTAAAGAAGATAAGGCCTTTTATCTTAAATTTTTGATACACCTTATAGGTGATTTGCACCAACCTATGCACGTAGGTAGATTTGAGGACAAGGGAGGTAATGATATACAACTGCAATGGTTCGGTGACGGTACCAATTTACATCGTGTTTGGGATTCCAATATGATAGAGGACAACGGTATGAGCTTTACCGAATTGGCCATGGAATATCCTAAACTAAGTAAGGAGGAGCTAAACAATTTGCAGAACGGTACCCTCTTGGATTGGGTAGAGGAGTCCCATCAACTGGCTGCGAAAGTTTATGCCTCTGTGGAAACTGGTGAAAAGTTGGGGTATAGATATAGTTATGATTGGTGGACTACCGTAACATCCCAATTACAAAAAGGTGGAGTACGTTTGGCAACGGTATTAAACGATGTTTTTAAGTAATTATCGTTTGGTTATTTTGTTACCGCTAATATTCCGTTGTCTGGAACATTTAAACCGGCCCATATCAACGGCTCTTAATTTAGCGTGTTTAGTGGCTCTTCCTTGAACCCGTTTGCGCCACATTTTAAAACTACTGGGTTTCATTTCCTTTCGCATAATTGCGATGGTTTCCTGTTCCGTAATTCCAAATTGAAATGTAATGGCCTCAAATGGTGTGCGATCTTCCCAGGCCATTTCTATAATACGGTCCAGGGCTCTTTCTGTAAATTCTTTGTTCATAGCATCATAAAGATACGGCCTAGCCTTAACTTTTTACCATGGTTCTTAAACTTTAAGGATTATTTAATAATCCTAAAGGTCAGGTTAATACGTTCCTCAACCGCTTTGGCGGTCTTTGCAATCTGATGTTTATAATAATGCTGGGTTTTTCCTTTCATCAAGAGCAAGCTACCATGTTGCAGGTTTATTTTATGCTTAATGTCCGGTCGTGTATTATGTTTAAGATGAAAAAAACGTGCCGCACCTAAACTAATGGATGCAATTATAGGATTTTCACCTAGCTCCTTTTCATTATCCGCATGCCAACCATTACTATCACTACCGGTCCTATATCTGTTCAACAAACATGTGGTGAACTCAACTTTGGCAAATGTTTCCAACCCATCTTTAATTTCCAATAATTCCTTAGTAAAGGGCATGGGGTGCATGGTAATGTTGGAATAGGAATACGGTTTATCGTTATTAGCATATAAGGCCGTCAACCTTGGCTGTGGGTAGGTCTTTCCAAATACGGTAATATTATCTTGCTGCCATGGGGTGTTATTTTTAAGAACATCAAAAAAATGATTGGCTCTTAACCGGTCAAGGAAACGGGGTATATAACAGATATCGCTATCAGGTAAATCCAACTCAATACTATCGTCAAAAAGACTTTGCATTAAACCAAGACCGTTTTTAGTTCATTTCTATACTCTGAAGGGTTTTGTCCTGTAAAGGCTTTGAACGATTTATTAAAATGGGAGAAATTATTGAATCCACATTCAAAACATACCTCGGTAATACTCATTGGTTTTTCTGCCAATAGTTTAGATGCATGTACCAGTCTATATTCGTTTACGAACTGTATAAAGGTCTTATTAGTGATTTTCTTGAAATACCTACAGAAAGAAGGTATGGTCATACTTACCATAGAAGATATCTCTTCAAGTGTAATTTCTTCCCTAAAATTATTTTTTACATGGTTGAATACAATGTTTATACGGTCATTGTCCTTTACATCTGTAGTAAATGAAAAACCTTCTGCATTCAAAAGACGCATATCATCAGAATTTCCCAGTTCGTTCAATATATTAAGGATAGATAAAAGGCGCTGAAAATCGGTTTGGTATTCCAGGACCTCCATTTTGTCCCCGATCTTTCGTTTGGTCTTACCGGAAAAAGCAATACCACCGCTCGCCTTACTAAATAAGCTTTGTATCTTTTTCATTTCCGGAAGATTAAAAAAATCGGGACCTAAAAAATCCACCTTCATCTGTACCACCGTTTCACTTGTATTTCCCGTAAGGGCATCCGTAAAGCCGCAATGGGGCAAATTGCTACCTATTAGTATAAGGTCGCCATTGGTATAATAGGATACATGGCTACCAATTTGACGTTTGCCGGATCCACCGTTTACATATACCAATTCTAATTCTGGGTGATAATGCCAAACATTGTTCTTGTTCAGTTTATGTTCATCAAACCTTTGGTATGTAAAGGAATGTCCAAAATCTGGTTCAATAGCTTCGAAAGTAGGTTTCTGCTTTACCATAATAAATGTTTAATACTATAAAATTAATCAACCTAAATAAGGGTCTACTTTGCAAAATTAACCTAATTCTATGTAATCTTATCTTACGCAGTGTTAAGTTATAGTGAAGAGGTTAAAATAGCACATAAATTGGGAAAATATGATGTAGTGGGCACTAGAAAACGAGCGTATGTTTGTAGTGTAAATTATATGTAACCCTTAAAAATAATTTATTATGAAAAACATTCTAAAGATTACCACAGTAGTTGCCTTCATGTTCGCTACAGTAGCAGGCATGGCAAGAGAGCCAAAATTGAACCTTTTAACTGCTGGAAAAGCTAAGAGCGTCGTATTGACGATGGAAGCTTCATCAGTAGGTGTGCAGATCAAGTTGATGGATTCTGATTTGAATGTTATCTATTCAGAAAAAGTATCTGAAGGACTTTTCAGTAAAAAATTGAATTTTAAAGATTTGGCAGACGGTGTTTATTTCCTTTCTGCAGATGACAATCTTAAAAACTATTCCTATACCATAGTTCTTGAAAAGAATAATGTAAAAATTGTTGACGCGGATGAAGATATTAAACCATTCTTCAGAAAGACCAACAATATGATACTTATGAACTATCTAAACTTGGATAAGTCTAAGATGGCCATTAAAATATATGATGCCGAAGGTAGAACGGTATTTTCACAAGAAGTTATAGATGAATTGATCGTAGAAAAAGCGTTCAATTTTGCAGATGCTTTCCCAGGGGTTTACGTAGTAACCGTAAAGTCTGCTGGTAAAACATACACTGAAGAGTTTGTTGTTAATTAAGTTGATTTAAGTTGATTTCATTAAAGGGGACGGGAGCGTCCCCTTTTTTATTTTAAAATATTACGTAGCTATAGGCCCAATAGATAAGTAAAATTTGCAAGGGTAGCCTTGCCCATAAAATCCATTTTGGAAATCCTGCCGAGGCTTTTTCACTGGAAAGCATGTAAAAGTGTACCAATAGAAATACCAAGAGCATGGTTATTATACCAAATGATGCCAGCGTTCTTGTTTCCTTAAAAAACAAACCAATACCTAACAATATTTCAGCCACACCACTTAACAGTACCAATTCCTTATGAAAGGGTAGGTATCTAGGCATGATTCTTAAATATACTTTAGGTTTTACAAAATGCATGATTCCGGCAAGTATGTAAATAAGTGCCATTACATATAAATGCCAAGGATTGTTCATATACGGGTTATTTAGAATTGACCAATTAAAATTTCATATTCGCATTGATCCATTCTGTAATCTTACTTTCCAAAATAGCCAGAGGAACACAACCGGTCTCCAATATTTTTTCATGAAATACTTTAATGTCAAAATCCTTGCCTAGCATTTTCTCGGCTTTTGCGCGGAGTTCCAAAATTTTCAATTGTCCAATTTTATAGGATAGTGCTTGTCCGGGGTTGGCCATGTAGCGTTCGATCTCCGCGGTAATGCTGGCTTCTGATTCAGCTTCGTTATCCAAAGAATAAGCAATGGCCTGCTCCCTTGTCCATCCTTTAGCATGTAGACCGGTATCGACCACTAGCCTGACAGCCCTGTGCATTTCTGCGCCAAGCATACCAAAATATTGATAGGGGTCAGTGTATAGTCCCAGTTCTTTGCCCAAGGATTCCGTATATAGGGCCCAACCTTCACCATACGCACTATACCACAAGGTTTTTCTAAATTGTGGCAGGTCGTTGTTTTCCTGAGTCAAGGAAATTTGAAAGTGATGGCCGGGTATTGCTTCGTGCAAAAATAAATCCTCATCAGAATACATATTGTAGGAGGTAACATCTGGTATAGGTACGTAGAAAATACCGGGTCTGGTACCATCTAACGAACCAGGATTGTACTCTGCGCTAGCAGATGCTTCCCTAAATGATTCTGTTCTTCTTACTTCAAAAGGGGTATTAGGTTGTTTACTGAACAATTCATTTACCCTAGGGGTTATTTTTTTATGGATTGTATTAAAATTGTCAATTACCTGTTGTGGGTCGGTAAAGGGCATTAATTCCTTCTTGGTCCTAACATGGTCAAAAAATTCCTTAAGGTTACCTTTAAATCCAACCTGTTGTTTCACCTTTTCCATTTCGGTACTTATTCTGGCTACTTCGCTAAGTCCAATTTTATGGATTTCCTCAGCGCTCATGGAAGTGGTCGTATATTTTTTTATTTGATGTGCGTAGTACGCTTTTCCATTGGGTATATCCTGTATGCCACTGGTCGTGCGCCCTGCGCTCAAATAATCCGTAGCCATAAAATCATGTAATGTCTTGTAGGCCGGTATAATTTTATCGGAGATCATTGTGGTATATGCATGCTTTAAGCGCTCACGGTCTTCAGTGGAAAAATCATCGGGAAAATTAAGGATTGGGCTAAAAAACAGGTTAGTTTCAATGTTTTTCGTGAGTATACTTTGTAATTGTGGCAATACTTTTTTTATCAATGATTTAGGAAGCACATTTTTGGCTTTGATTCCTTTTTGCATACGGTTTTTGGCAGTATCCAGCCAAACTACATAGTCATCCAATCGTTTTAGCCAATTGGTATAGTCTTCTACAGTATTAAAAGGTTGGGCACTGGTACCACCGGCCAATTGGCCCATCATAAGGTTCATGGACCACATCTGGTCTATAGGGGTATAATCTTCAAAAGCCAGTTCATCTAGATTAATTTCACATTCCCATTGTAAGATGGCATTGGACATCCGTTCTGTCTCCGATAATTTTTTGTCATCAAATTTCTTTGACATTTTTAAATAGGAGGTATAATAATCCTTCAATTCTTTTTTATAGGCATCGGATAAAAAATTGGGCAAAGTATCATTATACCTACTATCTCCTTGAAATGTGGCATTTAATGGATTTAACTTTAACCCATCGTCATAATAATGGACCAATAGGGTTATGAAGCCAACATTATGGGTAGTAGGGTTGGTTCTTATATCTGCATTTGGGATTTCTTGCGCCTGAGATATTAACCCCAATAAGAATACAAGTACGATTAGAATTTTTTTCATTTAAATGGTTATTAAGTTTAAGATAGGAACTTTTTAAATTTCTCTTTTTTATATAGAGGTACCGCATCATTGCTCATGAACAAAGCTAACATATCTTTATTTTTCTCTTTATCATAAAGTAGCTGATAAAAATTTTGAACGGATAAGGTATTGGTAGAGGCTTGTTCTAATATAACGCTGTCACCAGTAGTTACACGTCCTTCTTCTATAACCTTTACATATGTCCCTGGGTGGTTGTGTGCAATAAAATCCTTTATGATTTTTACATCATTAAAACGTACCCCAAGTTTATAGCAAGGCTCCCGTGGTTGGGTAACTTGTACCAAGGCTTTGCCAATTCTGTAGATATTACCAACTAGAATTTCTGACTCATCAAGTCCTGATATAGTAAGATTTTCACCGAACATTCCCCAGTTCCATGAAAGATTGGGATATTTTGGTTTCCAAAATCCATATTGTTCTGCAGAGAATAAATAACACGCTTTATTCGTACCGGCATGATGTACCCGGTCAATGACCGTATCATTTTGGACATCGTTTTTTCCTAGGAACAGTCCGTTTTCTGTTGGATATTTAAAAATACCTGTCTGTTCTTTTTTACCGTTCCATTCAAAGGTTACGGGTGTTCCAATATTTGTAGAAACTACTTTCATGCAGTGAAGATAAAAAAAGGACCAGTATTTATTGAAAAAGCATTTGCCAATATTAATGGAGCAGTTAGTCCTTTGCTTAAAAAAGAAGGTGATAATAAGGAATTAAAACTGTGTTTTAAACAGAAATTGATATAGCTCAGTTACATAAACTATCTGTTTACAATCTGTAGTTTACGACAATTTTACAATTAATTTACAATTTGTTAAAAAACGAAAATACCAGTGTAAACAATAAATTTTCAGAATATATTTACTAACTAACTGATAAATAGTGCTTAACATAATTTGTTTTAAAAGTGTTAATGATTAATAACAGGTAAAGTATATATATTTTTTATAAAACAAACAATGGGTAGGTGTAATTTTTACACTACAATACGAGTATTTTTCTATATTTACCAACGATGGCTTTTTTAACATTTATTTTATTTACCGGTTTTGTAGCGTTTTACGCTACCTATAAATTACGTAGAGATAGGTTAGATACTCAAGATGGTTACTTTTTAGGAGGTAGGTCTTTAACCGGTATTGTAATAGCCGGGTCATTGCTATTGACCAATATATCTACGGAGCATTTGGTTGGTATGAATGGTTCTGCCTATAAAAATGGTGCCATAATCATTGCATGGGAAGTAACATCTGCACTGGCATTAGTGGTAGGAGCACTTTATTTTGCACCTAAATATCTACGGATGGGCCTTACTACTATACCTGAATATTTGGAAAAAAGGTTTGACGGTATAACCAGAACATTGGTAGCCTTATTACTGATCATTTCCTTTGTGGCCACTTTGCTACCTATAGTATTGTATACCGGGGCGCTGAATATTGAAGCCATATTTGAGATATCAACTTTGTTGAACGTAAGTAGGGAACAGGGAATCGTCATCACCATAGTAACGGTAGGGACATTAGGAGCAATTTACGCCATTTTTGGAGGTTTAAAAATGGTAGCTTATACTGATACCATAAACGGATTTGGACTATTGGTTGCAGGACTTTTGGTTCCTATTTTGGCATTATTGAGTATTGGTGATGGTAATATGCTTGGTGGGTTGGAAACCGTTTTTCAAAATAGTCCGGATAAATTTAACGTCATCAGTAACGAGCCAGGCGTAGGTGAGGGTGCACGTACGGCCATTCTGCCGTTTGAAGTGTTGTTTACGGGGCTAATGGTAAACCAACTTTACTTTTGGACCATGCATCAATCTATTATACAACGTGTATTGGGGGCGGTTAATTTAAAGGAAGCCCAAAAGGGATTATTATATACCGGATTATTAAAAATTTTGGTGCCATTGATCATTGTATTGCCAGGGCTTATTGCCTTTTATTATTTTGGTGACGCGTATTATGAAGATCAGGACAATATCTATCCTTTATTGGTGAAAAAGGTAATGCCATTATGGTTGACCGGTTTTTTTGTTGCCGTAATGATGGGGGCAATATTAAGTACGTTCAATAGTGCTTTGAACAGTGCCGCCACCGTATTTAGTCTGGGTATATTTAAGCGGTATATCAATACCAATATAAGTGAACTCAAATTGGTGCGCATAGGTAAACTTACGTCCGCTATTTTGGCCATAGGGGCCATTGCGATCGCACCTTTTGTGGCCAATGCACCAGAAGGACTCTATCAATTGTTACAAGAACTTAACGGTATATTTTTTATACCCATTGCCAGTGTGATCATAGCCGGCTTTCTTTTTCCCAAAGTTTCGGCAACAGGCGCAAAAGCAGGTTTGGTATTCGGCTTGTTTTTTTATGTCATCTTAAATTTTGGTTTTGAAGTGGAACTTCACTTTGTTCATATATGGGGACTAGAATTTGTCCTCAATATCATAATCATGCATTTGGTTTCCTATTTTTTCACTAAAGAGGAAAAATTTGAAATGAAAGATTCTGGAATCCTGGATTTAAAACCGTGGAAATATGCCAAGGCTTTTAGCGTGTTTCTAGTGTTGTTTACAGTAATTCTGTATGTTCTTTTGGGAAATGTTTAAAATTTTAGTATTATAATTAACAATAAAACAAATTAATCATGGAGGAAAAAATTTTCAGGGACTACGAGGCTCCAGATGTGTCCGCTGCGGTAAAGGAACATTATCGTAAAATGAGAAAAAACCAAACCTTGGACTATGTAAAACGTATGCATAAAAAGTATTTGACATATGATACACCAATGGATCTTTGGGAAGCAATGCGTCATTTAAACAGTTTAATAGACGTAAGTGATCCGGATATTAATTTACCTAATATTCAACATTTGATACAAAGTGCTGAAGCAATACGTGCAGATAATAGGCCGGATTGGATGCAATTAACAGGACTTATTCATGATTTGGGCAAAGTAATGTTTTTAAAAGGAAGCGATGAGGATGGTACTAGCCAGGCAGAGCAATGGGGCATGGTCGGTGACGTTTTTATTGTAGGCTGTAAATTACCGGACTCATGTGTATATCCGGAATTCAATGCGTTGAACGAGGATATGCAAAATGAAAAATACAACACGCCAACAGGTATCTATGAAGCAGGTTGTGGTATTGACAATGTAGATTTAGCCTGGGGACATGATGAATATTTATACCAAGTTCTAAATAATCATAAAACCAATTCGTTACCTGAGGAGGCAATGGTTATGATTCGTTATCATTCTTTTTATCCATGGCATTCCGGAGGGGCGTATAAGGAAATTGTCAATGAGAAAGACGCAAAATATCTTGAGATCATAAAGGATTTTAATAAATATGATCTGTATACCAAAAGTCAAAAAGTTTATGATTTGGATGAGGTCTTGGATTACTATCAGCCCATTGCTGAAAAGTACTTGGGAACAGGGCCAATATATTGGTAGGCTAGTGCTTTGGTATTGTTTAAATAAAAAAACCGCTTCATTTATGAAGCGGTTTTATATTTTATGTTTTAACGGTATTATTTCACCATCTCATAACTTCGTTTAATAAACTCGGTTAGATCCTTGCCCTTGAGCAACCCTTTGGATAATTTGGCCAAATCCAAGGACTGGTTAATTAAACGTTCCTTTTTCTTTGCTGTTTTGGTAGCAAGAATTTCACCTACTAATGCACTGTTCGTATTTACGATCAAGTTATACATTTCTGGCATTTGTCCCATACCGAACATACCGCCTCCACCGGTTTGCTGCATTTCTTTCATACGGCGCATAAATTCCGGCTCTGTTATCGTAAAAGGAGATGCATCACTATCCATTGCTTCAAGTTGCACGGTATAGCTGCTCTTTTCGCCAATGACTTTTTCCAATTCCGATTTTAAGGTTTCTTTTTCTTCGTCCGATAATTTGGAAATTTGTGTATCCTCCTTTTGAATCAATTTATCAATGTGGTCTGCATCCACACGGGCAAATGAAATATTTTCTTTTGACCCTTCCAATTTTTGCATGAGATGACCAATGATCGGTGAATCCAATAATAGGACTTCATAGCCTTTGGACTTCGCTGTTTCTATATAACTATGTTGTGCTTCTTTGTCTGACGTGTAAAGGATAACAAGCTTATTGTCTTTATCGGTCTGGTTATCCTTAATTTTTTCTTGTAGTTCTTCAAATGTTAGATAGGTGCCGTCAACAGTAGGGTATAAGGCGAATTTATCTGCTTTTTCAAAGAATTTTTCTTCGGAAAGCATACCGTATTCAATAACGATTTTTATATCGTTCCATTTTGCCTCAAACTCCTCACGATTGTTTTTGAACAGAGAATTCAATTTATCGGCTACTTTTCTAGTGATATAAGAAGATATTTTTTTAACAGCCCCGTCTGCCTGTAAATAGGAACGTGAAACATTTAAGGGAATATCAGGAGAATCTATGACCCCACGTAGCATGGTTAAAAATTCGGGTACAATTCCTTCCACGTTATCCGTTACGAAAACCTGGTTCTGGTAAAGCTGAATCCTGTCTTTCTGTTGGGCAAGATCATTCGTAAGCTTTGGAAAATAAAGAATACCGGTAAGATTGAACGGGTAATCAACATTTAAGTGTATGTTGAAAAGAGGTTCCTCAAACTGCATTGGGTAGAGTTCCCTGTAGAAACTCTTATAGTCCTCTGCTTTTAAATCTGCGGGCTGATTTGTCCAAGCTGGGTTTGGGTTGTTGATAATATTGTCTACCTCTTTGGTTGGTGCCGGGTCATCTTCTTTAGCGCCTTCTGGTTTTGGCAAAGTTTCTGTCTTGGTACCAAATTTAATAGGTACCGGCATAAACTTATTGTATTTGTTCAAGAGCCCTGTTATTCTGGCATCTTCTAAAAATTCTGTAGAATCTTCAGCAATGTGTAGAATAATTTCTGTTCCGCGATCCTCTTTTGTGGCCTGTTCCATTACAAACTCTGGAGAACCGTCACATGACCAATGCACAGCGGGTTCATCCTTATAGCTCTTGGTAATAATTTCAACCTTATGTGCCACCATAAAGGCAGAATAAAATCCAAGGCCAAAATGACCAATAATACCAGAATCCTTGGCAGAGTCCTCATATTTGTTCAAAAACTCCTCTGCACCGGAAAAAGCCACTTCATTGATGTACTTTTTAACTTCTTCCTCCGTCATTCCAAGACCTTGGTCAATGATATGAAGTTTTTTACCTTCCTTATCAGCCTTTACCTCAATAATAGGATGTCCATATTCCACTTTGGCCTCGCCAATGGTGGTCAAATGTTTTAATTTTAGGGTGGCGTCCGTTGCATTGGAAATTAATTCCCTTAAAAAGATTTCGTAATCACTGTACAAGAATTTCTTGATCAATGGAAAAATGTTGTCTACGGACACATTAATTTTACCTGTTGCCATATCTCTAATATTTTTTTCGCTACTAAGTAATAGTAGTATTGATTTATAAATGTTCAGGGTGCATAGGTCAAAAAAAATACCATACTCACTTATTGTGACAAACTGACAGTTATGGGTGGTTTAAAAGTTTAACATATTATTTTGTTTAATTATTGTAATAATAACTTAAACATAATGTATATTTGTAATGTGATTATAACTATTGCTATGAAAAAGAATTTTATGCTATAATCACAAGTTGATTATTTATTGGTTTGGTTGTTTTGAAAACGTGTTATCTTCTTGGGTAACACGTTTTTGCTAAACAAAAACAAGTAATCAATGAACAAAACCTATATTATTTGAAATTGTGTAAAAACTATCTATATGGCAGTAAAAACAAAAAAAACATCTAAGGAGTCTATTATGTCATTGTATATGGATTATGTGCTGGAGCATGAGAAGGTTCCCAAATCGGTATATAAGTTTTGTAAGGATAATGCAATTGTTGAAAGTGATTTCTATTTGTATTTTGGGTCAATCGGCGCTTTGCAAAAAAGTATATGGACCACCTTTTTTGATAACACGATAAAGGTAATTCATAAGAACAAGGAATATGGGGAATTTGCAAATAGGGATAAAATGCTCACTTTTTTATTCACGTTTTTTGAAGTTTTGACCCTAAATCGTAGTTATGTATTGTTCGTTATGGATAATGCTCCCAGTCCGCTCAAAAATATGATGCAGGTAAAGGAGTTAAGAAAAAAGGTGAAGGATTTTGCTAAGGACTTGATCAATAAAGGAAATGCGAGCAAAAGTTCTAAGCTAACAAAGCACAATCCCCAACTATTTTCTGAAGGAGCATGGCTGCAGGTTTTATTTCTAATGAATTTTTGGAGAACAGATGATTCACCCGGTTTTGAGAAAACGGATGTAGCCATTGAAAAATCTGTAAACACTATTTTCGATGTCTTTGATAACACCCCATTGGAAAATATTCTTGATTTTGGAAAATTTCTATACAAGGAGACATTTGCCTAATTTAATTTATACCGATTGAAAACATTAGATAAGATACCTACAGGGAAAATAGAGCGCGCCAGTAAATTGGTGCGTACCGGTGCGAAAATCGGTGGTAATTATGCCAAGTACCTTGGTAAAAAAATAATTGACCCCAATACTACAAGAGATGAATTGGATGAGGATAATGCTACGGACATCTATGATGGACTAAAGTCTTTAAAAGGTAGTGCTTTAAAGGTGGCTCAGATGCTAAGCATGGAGAAAAACTTATTGCCCAATGCATATGTGGAAAAATTTTCCCTGTCGCAGTTTTCGGTACCTCCCTTGTCCGCACCATTGGTAAGAAAAACCTTTAAAAAGTATTTGGATAAATATCCAGAAGAGGTTTTTGATTCGTTTAATAAGGATTCTGTTAATGCAGCTAGTATAGGTCAGGTGCACAAGGCAACCAAAAATGGCAAGCAATTGGCCGTAAAAATTCAATACCCTGGTGTAGCTCAAAGTATTAGTAGCGATCTGGCCATTGTAAAGCCAATTGCGATCCGTATGTTCAACCTACAAGGAAAGGATTCTGATAAGTATTTTAAAGAGGTGGAGAATAAATTGGTAGAAGAAACGGATTATGTATTGGAGGTTTCCCAAAGTCAGGAAATTACCTATGCCTGTAAACAAATCCCGAACATTAAATTTCCTACTTATTATCCAGAGCTTTCAAGTTCCCGCATAATCACTATGGATTGGATGACGGGTAAGCATTTAAGCGAGTTTACAAAAACAGATTTCACCCAAGAAATAGGAAATCAATTGGGTCAGGCCTTGTGGGATTTTTATATGTATCAGATTCATGGTCTCCGCAAGGTCCATGCCGATCCCCATCCTGGAAATTTTTTGGTCAATAAAAAGAATGAGCTAATTGCCATAGATTTTGGTTGCATTAAGGAAGTGCCGGATTCTTTTTATAAACCTTATTTTGAATTGGCTAAGCCGGAGAACATCTCCGATCAGCGTGTATTTACTGGAAAATTGTATGAATTGGAAATTTTATTGCCCAATGATACAGACAAGGAAATTATGTTCTTTTCATCTATTTTTCATCAACTGCTAAGTCTATTTACCAGTCCTTTTCATGCGAATGAATTTGATTTTGCAGATGAAGCATTTTGGTCTAAAATTGCAGATTTGGGAGAACAATTCTCTTCTGATAAACAACTTAGGAAAATGAACGGAAATAGAGGTTCTAAACATTTTTTATATATGAACCGGACGTTCTTTGGTCTTTACAACTTGCTACATGATTTAAAAGCACATGTAAAGATCAATGATTATAAGAAATATCTTAATTAAGGACCGGGCAAATTTTATTATTCGTAGGGATTGTTGCAATTTTAGGGTGAATTCTTAATAGTTGTTTATATTGCAACACTAATGATACCTGAACTATCAGGCTAAAAATATTACTATGTACAACTCAAAAATAATTGGCCTTGGTCATTATGTGCCCGAAAACGTAGTGACTAACGATGACTTGTCCAAAGTCATGGATACAAATGATGCTTGGATACAGGAGCGCACAGGAATCAAGGAACGAAGACATGTGGTCAAGGGTGATGGGGATACCACTACGAGCATGGGTGTTAAGGCTGCTAAGATTGCAATTGAAAGAGCGGGTATAGATAAGGATGATATAGATTTTATAGTATTTGCCACCTTAAGTCCGGATTATTACTTTCCCGGTCCCGGTGTTCTGGTACAACGAGATTTAGGGATTAAAACCGTTGGTGCCTTGGATGTCCGCAATCAATGTTCTGGATTCGTATATGCAATTTCTGTAGCGGACCAGTATATAAAGACGGGTATGTATAAAAATATTTTGGTAATTGGTTCTGAGCTTCATTCCCACGGGTTGGATATGACTACAAGGGGTAGGGCGGTATCCGTAATTTTTGGCGATGGTGCCGGTGCCGCTGTATTAAGTAGGGAAGAGGACAATACCAAAGGAATTTTATCTACACATCTGCATTCAGAAGGGCAACATGCTGAGGAGCTATCTTTAATAGCCCCTGGAATGGGTAAAAGATGGGTGACGGATATTATAGAGGACAATGATGAAAAAGATGAATCTTACTATCCTTATATGAACGGTCAATTCGTATTTAAAAATGCCGTGGTCCGTTTTAGCGAAGTAATTATTGAAGGGTTGCAAAAAAATAATTTACAATCTACGGATATTGATCTTTTAGTGCCACATCAGGCCAATTTGAGAATATCTCAATTCATTCAAAAGAAATTTCAATTAAGCGATGATCAAGTGTTCAATAACATTATGAATTATGGCAATACCACTGCAGCTTCTATACCTATTGCGTTAACAGAGGCGTGGGAGGCCGGTAAGGTAAAACCTGGCGATTTGGTCGTTTTGGCCGCTTTTGGAAGCGGTTTCACATGGGGCAGTGTTATCATAAAATGGTAAAATAAAGCACCCGTAGAATTTCTACGGGTGCTATTATATAGTGGTATCCAATACGAAAAAAACCAACCAATCTTCTTTATTGAATAACCCCTATACATTATAATAGACGCTATAAAATGTGGTTTGTTACTTATATGGGCGAATATTACATTTTAAAATATTTAAAAATTTACCGGAATTAGGTAAGGATGCAAAAAGAAACCCGACAACCAAAATAATTTGGAAGCCGGGCTTCAAATGCTGATAGGCTATACTAAACACTAACCATTAACTATAAACATATAGCGTTACCAACAATATTTTAAATGGAGTTAGATAATATCTAACTTTACTAATAGACGAAATATTGCACAAATAGTTACAATTCAAGCAAACTTTAACATCTTTAAATTAATATGAAAAAGACCCTAGTTTTTGGAGCATCCTTAAAACCAAACCGTTACAGTAACATTGCAATCAATAGACTAGTAGCTGCTGGGGTAGAAACATGTGCTTTTGGATTAAGAGCAGGAAATGTTTCTGGAGTCGAAATCTATACTAATTTGGACAAAATTAATGATATTCATACAATTACGCTCTATCTAAATCCTAAAAGACAAGAAGAATATTACCAAAGTATAATTTCCTTGAATCCCAAAAGGGTTATTTTTAACCCTGGAACGGAAAATCCTGTATTTTATAACCTATTGAAAAAGAATGGTATAGAGGTGGATATTGCGTGCACCTTAGTGTTATTGGGTACCGGGCAATATTAATATATTTTTCTTAGGCGATATCTTTAATATTTGCTTCTGTAACCGGTTTTTTACGAATGATCCATAAACCAATAAAAGTTAGGAGACCATTTAAGGGAAGAAGTTCATATCCAAATTCATAACCTCCTAAAAACTCGCTCGGGATCTTGGCCAAGGTAAGGATGCTCACAACACAGACTAAAGCTACTACCCAAACGTATTTATCGTATACTTTATATTTAGTAAAAATACCAAACGAAAACAAGCCCAATAGCGGGCCATAGGTGTAAGAAGCAACCGTAAGCAGACCGTCTATAACATTTCTGTCTAAGATATATTTAAAGGAAATTACGACCAGTATTAAAAGTAGACTCATGCCAATATGGGTTTTACGGCGAATTTTTTTAGCTACCTGTTGCGATTTTTTTTCGGTATTAAGAAAATCTACACAAAAAGAGGTGGTCAATGAGGTGAGTGCACTATCCGCACTGCTATAGGCCGCAGCAATAAGTCCCAACATAAAGGTTACGGCTACGGTAAGTCCCAAGCCGCTGTTAAGGGCTATTTCTGGAAACAATAAATCTGATTTTGGTGAGCCATCCATTAACGGAAGTGCTATTTGGTGTACGTCGGCATAAATGAACAATAATGCACCAAGTAACATAAAAATAAAGGTTACTATGACAAGAACAACGCTAAAACTGACCATGTTTTTTTGAGCTTCGCCCAAATTTCTACAGGTAAGATTTTTTTGCATCATATCTTGATCTAGTCCTGTCATACAAATGGTAATGAACATACCGCCTAAAAAAGATTTTAATAAATGATTCTTGGAAAAGAAATCATCGGTAAAAAATGTTTTGCTATAATGTTCCAATTCCGTAGAGCCCAGGAACTCAACAAATGTCCAATCTAGCTTTTCCAGAATAAAGTAAATTGAAAGTATTACGGATACCAGCATGAACAGGGTTTGTAAGGTATCTGTCCAAACGATGGTTTTAATTCCGCCCCTAAAGGTATAAACCCAAATTAATAAGATGGAAAGGGTTACCGTAATTTCAAACGGAACGTTCCATGCATCGAATACAAATTGCTGTAACACTATCGCTACTAAAAATAATCTAAAGGCCGCTCCCAAAACCCGTGATATAAAGAATGAAACGGCACCTACCTTGTAGCTTACAAAGCCAAAGCGATCGTCTAAATATTGGTAAATGGAGGTTACGTTCTGTTTATAATAAATAGGCAATAGGATAAAAGCGGTTACCAGATAGCCAAGGAAATAACCTAGAACAACCTGCATATAGCTAAATTGAGAAGCATCTACCCAGCCTGGTACGGATATAAAGGTAACACCGGACAAAGAAGCGCCTACCATACCAAATGCTACCAGGTACCAGGGCGATTGTTTTCCCGCCTTGAAAAAATCCTCATTGGAGTCGTTCTTTCCGGTAAAGTAAGATATAACCAGTAGCAGAACAAAATAACCTGAAATCAATAATAATATGTGGGAGGCACTCATGAATTTTAATTTGACGCCAAATTACAAAAAGTTATATGACGTGGTGAAATAGTTGAAACTTAAGGTGCAATTTTATAGGCCTTTGAACTATGCGTGTTCTATGGTAAAACCGTTGCTATGGATAGTATTAGAATTTTGTGTTAACGGGGCAGCATATTTTTCAACTTTAGTCGTAAATTTATGCCCATATTAGCCTATGGATTTTTCATCGAAATTATTAGAGAATGCTGTGTATGAAGTATCGCAATTGCCAGGTATTGGCAAGCGTACAGCTTTACGATTGGTATTACATTTGTTAAAGCAACCAGAAAGACGTACGGATGATCTTGCTACGTCTTTGGTGGACCTTAGGGGCAAGATTCAATTTTGCGAAAATTGCCACAATATTGCGGATACGGTTTTGTGTGAAATCTGTGCAAATCCCAAAAGGGATGATTCACTGGTTTGTGTTGTAGAGGATATAAGGGATGTAATGGCAATAGAAAATACGGGCCAGTTCAGGGGAAAATACCATGTTTTGGGCGGTAAGATATCTCCAATGGAAGGCGTGGGCCCCCAGAACCTAAAAATTGGATCTTTGGTGGAGAAGGTAAAGGAGGGGGTAATAAAGGAGTTGATTTTTGCGTTGAGTTCTACGATGGAGGGCGATACTACTAATTTCTACATATTTAGGCAATTGGAAGGTATTAACGTTAAGACATCCACAATAGCTAGAGGTATAGCAGTGGGTGATGAATTAGAGTATGCAGATGAGGTGACCCTGGGTAGAAGTATACTTAATCGCGTTCCTTTTGAAGGTTCCTTAAGACAAGATTAGAACTTTAAAACAATAGTAATGTCATCAATAAGGCGTTATTTTTGTTATTTTTGCAAAAAATATATCTAATACAAGCTATAAATTATCGATATGTCAAAATTTGAATTGAAACTACCACGAATGGGGGAAAGTGTTGCAGAGGCAACGTTGACGGCATGGTTGAAAGAGGTAGGGGATACTATAGAAATGGATGAGGCTATTTTTGAAATTGCTACGGATAAGGTTGATAGCGAGGTGCCCAGTGAGGTTGATGGTGTGTTGGTGGAGAAGTGTTTTAAAGTAGATGATGTAATTAAAGTGGGGCAGACCGTAGCTATTATAGAAGTTGAGGGTGTAGAGGATGCACCTGAAGAAGTGGGACAGGTAGAACCGCAACATGTAGAGCCATTAGAGGAAGAAATGGTGACCGCGGCAGCCGAAACCGTTGAAAAGGCCAAGGCGGCAGTATCACCAGAGTTGGTCATACGGGATACGGAACGTTTTTATTCACCATTGGTGAAAAATATTGCTAAGGAAGAGGGTGTTTCGTTTGAGGAGTTAGAAGCTATTGACGGCACAGGAAAAGATGGCAGGGTTACCAAAGATGATATTTTAGCTTATGTCAAGAATGGTAAGGCAAAAGCTGAGCAACATGTACAGGTCATTAAAAAAGAACCTGTGCAGGAAAATATTACCCAGAACGGTTCAATAACTGGTAATGATACATCTAAAACTACTGTTTCCGATACATCCAAAACATCAGTTGCGGGCAGCGATGAGGTTATTCCTATGTCCAGAATGGGAAAATTGATTGCCAAACATATGGCGGAAAGCATATCTACATCGGCCCATGTGCAAAGTTTTATAGAGGTGGATGTTACCAATATCGTGAATTGGCGTTTAAAGATGAAAGATGCATTCCTGAAAAGGGAAGGAGAAAAATTAACGTTTACCCCAATTTTTCTTGAAGCAGTGGCCAAAGCGTTAAAAAAATATCCCATGATGAATATTTCTGTAGATGGGGATACCGTAATTAAAAAGAAGAATATTAATATAGGTATGGCCGCCGCATTGCCAGACGGTAATCTAATTGTGCCCGTCATAAAGAATGCAGATCAGTTGAATCTGGTAGGTATGGCTAAAGTAGTCAATGATTTGGCGGAGCGCTCAAGAAACAATGCCTTAAAGCCTGATGAAGTTCAGGGCGGAACATATACCGTAACCAATGTTGGTACATTTGGTAGTGTCTTTGGTACGCCAATTATAAATCAGCCACAAGTGGGTATTCTTGCTTTGGGGGCAATACGAAAAATTCCATCTGTTATTGAAACGGCAGAAGGAGATTTTATAGGAATACGTAGTAAAATGTATCTCTCCCATAGCTATGATCATAGAGTGGTCAATGGCGCATTGGGTAGTATGTTTGCAAAGGCCGTAGCGGATTATTTAGAGGCCTGGGATGTAAATCGTGAAATTTAAACTAACATAATAACTAGTATATAAGTGGCATTTGTTTTAACAAATGCCACTTTTGTGTTTATTGGCTACAGGTTATCCGTATAGTTGCTAAAAAAAAGTGGACTTTAGGAGTTCTGGCCTTTTATAGGATGGTTTTAATCGTTTGCTCAATATGTATGTTCATTATCTTTTATAAAACGGTATATGGCTATGTTAAATTTTAATTGGCCTGTATTAGAGCATTTGCATAACGAAAGGTATCTTTGTAAAAAGTGTATTTAATATGGAGTTAAAGCTGACCAGGCCTATCTGTTTTTTTGATTTGGAAACCACAGGGGTAAATGTGGCAAAAGATCGTATTGTTGAAATTTCTATCCTAAAGGTATATCCAAACGGCAATAAGGAAAGTAAGACCTGGCTGGTAAACCCAGAAATGGTCATTCCGCAAGAAGTGGTAGATGTGCATGGCATTACCAATGAAAAAGTGGCCAATGAGCCTACTTTTAAACAATTATCCAAAGAAATCTATAGAATGATAAAGGATGCTGATCTGGGTGGATTTAATTCTGACCGGTTTGATATTCCGTTATTGGCAGAGGAAATGTTGCGTGCCGGTATTGATTTTGACATGAAAAATACGGTGTCTATTGATGTACAGACTATTTTTCATAAAATGGAAAAACGTACATTGGAGGCAGCGTACAAATTCTATTGTGGAAAGGATTTATCCAATGCCCACAGTGCGGAGGCAGATACTAATGCAACTTATGAGGTATTGTTGTCACAACTGGATAGGTATCCGGATTTGGAGAACAACGTAAAGAAACTTTCTGAATTTTCACGAAGAAAACAATCAGTGGATTTTGCTGGTTTTATTGCCATGGATGAGGAAGGGGAAGAAATTTTTGCTTTTGGTAAGCATAAGGGCAAAAAAGTACATGATGTACTTGAAAACGAACCTGGTTATTTTGGTTGGATGCTCAATGCGGATTTTCCTTTGTATACTAAAAAAATACTGACACAGATTAAGTTGAGCAAACTCAATAATAAACTAGGCTAACAATGAGGATTTTAGTATTGTTCTTGTTAGTTGTTGAGCTCTGTCAGGCACAGGAGATATTAATTGATGGGTACATTCTTGATGATAAGAATGAGCAGGCAATACCCTACGCCAATATAAGTTTCCTAAAGACTTTAAAGGGTACGTCAAGCAATGATGATGGGTATTTTTATGTAGATGTGCCCCAATCATTTTTGGAACGTGAGGTACATATCTCCGCGTTGGGCTATAAGGATACCATCCTTTCGGTTAAACGTTTAAAGGAACAGAAGAAGATAAGGCTTAAGGAAGATACCTTTGAACTGGAGGAAGTGGTGGTATCCAAGGATTTGGGGGACTCCCAAGTATTGAATCCTATTAGCTCCTATAGTATAAAAAGTGGGTTTTCCTCGGCAGAAACCCCTTGGGTGCTGGCATTGTATTTTCCTAACATTGGCGCTTCTAAAAAATATCTTGAAAAAATTACGGTGTTCATGCAACAGAACAGCCGTTTTAAAAGAAGTTCGTCCAAATTTAGGCTTAGGGTCTATGATGTGAACAAGGAAACAAGAAAGCCGGATCATGACCTAATTCGTAAGAGTATTATTTTGGAAACCTCCGTTGAGGAAGATTTTGTATCCATTGATCTTTCCGGTTTGGGCATTAGGATTCCTGATGAAGGAATTTATGTAGGATTGGAATGGTTGTTCTTGCCTTTTAATTGGTATATGAACTCCTATGAACATCCGTTATCCAAGGAAAAAATAGTAGAAGATCGTTTTGCTCCAACATTTGCCGCTGTTTATCAAAAAAATCAAAATTTCAAAACCATGGTATATGGTATGGGAGAATGGTCGGATTTTATGATTAAGGCGCCGGGGAACAATGAAAACTTAATTCCGGCCATCAGTTTAAAAATGTCCAAAAAGAAATAAGGATGAAGATAATTTGTATAGGTAGAAATTATGCTGCCCATATTCAAGAGCTTAATAATGAAAGACCAACGGAGCCTGTTGTGTTTATAAAGCCAGACTCTTCTGTATTGCCTAAGCAACAGGATTTTTACATACCGGAATTTTCCAATGATATTCATTATGAAGTTGAGGTTCTGGTAAAAATAAAGAAAGTAGGTAAGCATATAGACAAGGAATTTGCACCCATGTACTATGATGAAATTGGTTTAGGAATAGATTTTACCGCTAGGGATCTACAGGCAAAATTGAAAGAAAAAGGACTGCCGTGGGAAAAGGCCAAAGGGTTTGATGGTGCAGCGGTTATAGGTGAGTGGTTGAATAAAAATCAATTTAAAGACCTTAACGACTTAAATTTTAAGCTGTTAAAAAATGATCAAGTGGTACAGGAAGGAAACACAAAGTTAATGCTTTGGAAGATAGATGAACTGATAGCTTATGTATCTACTTTTTTTATGCTCAAAAAAGGAGATATTATTTTTACGGGTACGCCTGCGGGTGTTGGCAAAATAAGTACAAATGACTATCTTTCGGGGAGCTTGGAGAACAAGGAACTTTTTACCGTAAAAATTAAATAATGATTTATAGCCTGGATAAGATAAATGAGATGGCAGAGGGAGATCAGGATTTTATAAATTCTGTAATCTCCGTTTTTTTAGAGGAAGTGCCAGAAGATATGGATTTGCTGGAGAAAGCGTTAGTGGCTAAGGATCATGGTCAGGTATACCAATTGGCACATAAAATAAAGCCCAATGTAGATTTATTGGGAATGGAACAGACCCGTGCAATTGCTTTGGAGATGGAGACCTTGGGCAAGGAAGTGGGCAATATGGAAGAGATAGAAAAAAGATTTCCCCTACTTAAGACCGATATAACACAGGTAATTGCCGAGCTTAAAAAAGATTTTGACTTATAATGCTTGCAGAAATAATTACCATTGGCGATGAGATTCTCATTGGCCAAATTATTGATACGAATTCAACTTTTATCGCCCAAGAGTTAAACAAAATTGGGATATCGGTATTTCAAATAACCTCGGTTCAAGATGACCGTACCCATATTTTAAATGCCTTTGCTGATGCCGCCAAACGGGTAGACGTTGTTTTGGTTACCGGAGGGCTGGGACCTACAAAGGATGATGTAACCAAGCATACCTTCTGTGAATATTTTAATGATCACTTGGTAGAGGATCCTGCCGTATTGGCCCATGTAGAAGAACTTTTTGCCAAGTATATCAATTCCACACCTATATCGGATATCAACCGTAAACAGGCTTTGGTGCCAAGTAAGGCAGAAGTGCTACATAATGACAATGGCACTGCGCCAGGCATGTGGATGCATCAAAACGGGGTTACCTTTGTTTCCATGCCCGGTGTGCCTTTTGAAATGAAGCATTTAATGAAGGAGCGGGTAATACCCAAACTTTCGGCATTATATAAAAGACCGTATATCATCCATAGGACTATAACAACATATGGTCTGGGGGAAAGTGCAATTGCCAATAGGATAGAAGCTTGGGAAGACGCGCTTCCATCACATATAAAATTGGCCTATTTGCCTAATTTGGGCAAGGTGCGCTTAAGGATATCGGCAAAGGGCCCTGAGTATTCCCCGCTCATGGAGAGCGTAGATGCGGAATGCGAAAAGTTGTATCCTATGATCCATGATATCATGTTGGGTCTTGAGGATGATGAATCACTGGAGGAACTTATAGCAAGATTGTTGACCAAGAAGGGATTGACCCTTTCAACTGCGGAAAGTTTTACCGGGGGAAAAATTGCCAGTACCTTAACGTCCATACCGGGGGCATCCAAGTACTTTAAGGGTAGTGTGGTAAGTTATGCTACGGAAACCAAGGTAAATGTATTGGGTGTGCCGCAAGAGCTAGTAGATGCCCATTCTGTGGTAAGTGCGCAAGTAGCCGGTGCTATGGCAAAGGGGGTAAGAAAGTTGATGAAAACCGACTTTGCAATTGCTACAACCGGGAATGCCGGACCTTCAAAAGGAGACTCCGATGCGGAGGTAGGAACCGTGTTTATCGCCATAGAAGGAGAAAAAATACAATTGGTACAAGAATTTAAGATGGGGAGCAACCGCGAACGTATTGTGGAAAAGTCTGTAAATAAGGCATTTGAGCTGCTTCAAAAAGAAATTTTAAAAATGTGAAGTATTATGTTGTCTGTACGATAAAAATGATATAAATTTGCACCCTGTTTAAAAGAAAAAGTCAGCACGATGTCAAAAGTATGTGAAATTACGGGGAAGAAGGCGATGTTTGGGAACAACGTATCGTTTTCAATCAATAAGACCAGAAGAAGATTTGATGTAAATCTTTCAAAGAAGCGTTTTTACATTCCTGAGGAAGACCGTTGGATTACGCTTAAAGTTTCAACAAGAGCTTTAAAAAGTATCAATAAAAAAGGCATTTCTGCTGTGTTAAAAGAGGCAAAAGCAAAAGGATTAGTTATAAAATAATCTGGAAAATATAGCGTACGATGGCAAAGAAAGGCAATAGAATACAAGTAATATTAGAGTGCACTGAGCACAAGGAATCTGGACAACCTGGAACTTCTAGATATATTACCACAAAAAATAAGAAGAACACTCCTGAGAGATTGGAAATTAAAAAATTCAATCCTATTCTTAAGAGAATGACCGTTCATAAAGAAATTAAATAGATTTTCGTTTTTACGAAGACCATAAAAATATAAGTCATGGCTAAGAAAACCGTAGCAAGTTTACAGACAAGTTCTAAAAGATTGACAAAAGCAATAAAAATGGTTAAGTCACCAAAATCCGGTGCTTATGTTTTTGTTGAGCAAGTAATGGCACCAGAATTGGTGGATGCTTGGATTGCCAAGAAATAAGATTAATAACTTTTTGTAGTTATTGTAAGCCTCTTTCCTACGAAAGGGGCTTTTTAATTTTTATATTTGAATAACTATAGTTGAAACGATGAGCTTATTTAAAAAGATATTTTCTACACAGAAGAAAGAGACCTTGGATAAAGGTTTGGAGAAAACCAAGACCAATTTTTTCTCTAAATTGGGGAAAGCGGTTGCCGGAAAGTCCAAAGTAGATGATGATGTTCTGGATAATCTTGAAGAAGTGCTGGTGACCTCGGATGTGGGGGTAGATACCACCTTAAAAATAATTACAAGAATAGAAGCAAGGGTTGCCCGTGATAAATATGTGGGTACTGAAGAACTTAATGGTATTCTACGTGAGGAAATTGCCGGACTATTATCGGAGACCGATCAGAATGAAAATGTAGGTCTAAGTGTTCCTGAAGGAAAGAAACCATATGTAATTATGGTTGTTGGTGTCAATGGTGTAGGTAAGACCACTACAATTGGTAAATTGGCTTATCAATATAAAAAACAAGGATTAAAGGTGGTCTTAGGTGCTGCTGATACGTTCAGGGCAGCTGCCATAGACCAGTTGCAGGTATGGGCGGATCGTGTAGATGTACCCATAGTCAAGCAGCAAATGGGCAGTGACCCCGCTTCCGTTGCTTTTGATACCTTAAGTTCCGCCGTAACCCAAAATGCGGATGTGGTCATTATAGACACCGCTGGCCGTTTGCACAACAAAGTCAATTTAATGAACGAGTTGACCAAGGTAAAACGTGTAATGCAAAAGGTTGTGGAAAATACTCCACATGAGGTGCTTTTGGTGTTAGATGGTTCAACCGGTCAAAATGCCTTTGAACAAGCCAAACAATTTACAAAAGCTACCGAAGTTACCGCTTTGGCCATTACAAAATTGGATGGTACAGCCAAAGGTGGCGTGGTCATAGGTATATCCGATCAGTTCAAGATTCCTGTAAAATTTATTGGGGTTGGAGAAGGTATTGAGGATTTACAGGTATTTAATAAATATGAATTTGTAGATTCTTTCTTTAAACTATAGCCATTGAAATTCACCTGGTTTGTATTGTTGCTCACTACGGTTAGCCTTTGTAAGGCACAAATAAACCATCCTAAAATAAGCCCTTTTTCTACACTAGTTCAAGAAGTGGGCTTTACCGAAATTAAAGTTGAATATTCAAGACCAGCGGCACGCGGTCGACATTTATTTGGGATTGCACCCAATGGCGAGTCTGGCTTGGTACCATTTGGTCGTATTTGGCGGGTTGGAGCAAATGCCTCTACAAAAATAAAGTTCAATAAAGCAGTGTACATCAATAATACCAAACTTGAAAAAGGTACATATGCCCTATATGCTTTTCCCGAAACAGATAAATGGCAAATTGTCTTTCATAAGAATATAAACCATTGGGGAGATGGTAGAAATGCATATAATGAAAAAGAAGATGCGTTAAGGTTGCCCATAGTACCTGAAAAAACTATGGACTTTCAAGAGAGTTTCCAAATAGCATTTGATGCTATTGATCACAATGGTTTACAGATGACCTGGCATTGGGGGAATACAAAACTAGTTATACCTATAGCTGTTGATACCAAAAGGCATATGCAGGACCAGATAGATTTGGCCTTAAAGGAATTGCCCAATGCACAAACCTATTATGAAATTGCCAGGTATTACCAAGAGCAAGGTTTGGAAACTGAGTTGGCCTTGGAATATGTGGACAATGCAATTACGTTAGGTGGTGGCACCTATTTTTATTACCGTGTGAAATCATTGATTTTGGCGGATATGGAACAGTACCAAGAGGCAATATCCTATGCAGAGGCATCTATGGAATTGGCGCAACAATTAAATAAGATGAGTTTGTACGGTTAAACAAGGCCAATATTAAGGATTGGGAGTCTAAAAAATAATCAACGATTTAATATTATGAAAAAAATTTTAGGGATAATAACGATCGTTTTGTTAAGCGCATGTAAGGAGAAGCAAAATTCTATGAAAGAAGAAATTGTGTTATGGTCGCCATATAATGATTCTGTTGAGGTTGCGGCAAATGCCGATCACGAAATTGAGCGTATGCAGTATAAGCTGATACAATCTAAAATTTTGGATAAGAATGAAGTGTTCGTGCCTTTATATAGTGAAGTGACCAAACTAAGTGAAGAAAGATACCATGCTTTGGCTCCAATGATTTTGGAACAGAACATATTTACGATAAGAGACCATATAGAAAAAGAAGCACTTACTTATGAAGAATTGGTCTTGTTCTTTTTGCACCGTATTTATAAATATGAATTGAACAATACAACCACATTAAACACGGTAATATCTTTAAATGCTCAAATAGTAGATCAGGCACGGGAATTGGATGAAGATAGGAAAATGGGCAGGTCGCCCAAAATTAAGCATCCAATATATGGTATGCCAATATTGTTAAAGGATAATATTAATACTGCCGGTATGAAAACAACGGCAGGTTCCATAGCCTTGATGGATAACGAGGTAGGCGATGCATTTATCGTTTCCAATTTAAAAAAGAACGGGGCTTTGATTTTGGGAAAGGTCAATTTGAGTGAATGGGCATATTTTTTGTGCTCAGGTTGTCCGGTTGGCTATAGTGCCTATGGTGGTCAAACCTTAAACCCCTATGGCAGAAGAATTTTTGAAACCGGAGGTTCAAGTTCTGGGAGTGGAACATCAATTGCGGCAAATTATGCAGTTGCGGCAGTAGGTACGGAGACATCAGGGTCAATACTTTCTCCTAGTAGTCAAAACTCTATTGTAGGTTTAAAGCCAACCATTGGTTTGCTTAGTCGCACTGGTATTGTACCTATTTCAAGTACGTTGGATACACCTGGACCCATGACAAAAAATGTTGTGGACAATGCAATATTATTGTCTGCAATGCTGGGCCATGATGCACAAGATTCTGCATCGGTACAAAAAGATTTTCCGGGTATATTATCAGCGGGACTTCATCCTGAAAATTTAAGCGAAATGAGGCTTGGTGCGTTTGCAGAACTTATAAAGACTGATAGTATGTATAGAACTACTATAGAGAATTTAAAACGAGCAGGCGCACAAATTGTGGAATTTACCCCGCCGGATGTCAAAATGGATGGTTTCCTTAGTATCCTTAACATTGATATGAGGAACGATTTGCCCAAATATTTAAAAAATCATAGTAGACCAAAAAAGGTAAAGGTAGGTTCCGTAGAAGATGTTATCCATTTTAATAATTTGGATACTAACGTAAGGGTACCATACGGCCAATCACTTTTTGAGGGTATAATTGCCGATACTACCTCAAAGGAAAAATTACGGGAAATAAAGGCCAATTTGGAAAAGAATGGTCGTTTGTTTTTTGATACCGCAATGGATAGCCATAATTTGGATGCAATATTGTCCATTAATAATTACCATGCCGGCTATGCTGCCGTAGCAAAATATCCTGCACTTACGGTACCTATGGGATATAAACCTACAGGGGAGCCAATTAGCCTTACGTTTATTGGGAAACAGTTTTCTGAAGCACATTTACTTAGAATGGGAAAAGCTTTTGAAAATAATTTTAAAGTACGCTTAATGCCTAAGGGTTACGGGGAGTAAAACCTATAAGGATAGGATGGAGAGACGAAAGTTTTTAAAGAAAACCTTTAACTGGGGTGCTGGCTTAGGGATATTGGCAGGATTGTACAGTTGGCAGTTAGAACCCTTTTGGTTGGAATTTGTTCGTGTAAAGATGCCCGTCAAAAATTTACCCGAACATTTGATCGGTAAGACCTTAATGCAAATCAGTGATATTCATATTGGCAATAGTTTTGATTACCAATATATTATAGATTCCTTTAAGGAGGCCCAAAGCTTAAATCCAGACTTTGTTGTGTATACCGGAGATTATGTTAGCTATGAGGACGACAGCCAATTTATAAAGTTAAAAGAAGTGTTGGCACATGCGGTCACGGGCAGTATGGGTACCGTAGCAGTTTTGGGAAATCATGATTATGGGATAAATTATGAGGAAGAGCGGGTTGCCGCTGAGATTACGGGACAATTGATCAATGCCGGTGTTACGGTATTGCGTAATGAAGCTGTTCAAATGAGCGGATTGCATATAATAGGTATAGATGATATGTGGGGTATAAATTTTTATCCCGAAAAGGCCATGAGACAATTTCAAGAAGGTGCGCCCACTATTGTTTTATGTCATAATCCGGATGTTTGCGATTTGCCTGTATGGAACAATTATAAAGGTTGGATATTATCTGGTCATACACATGGGGGACAGGTAAAGCCTCCTTTTCTGCCGCCACCTATGCTACCGGTCGAGAATAGAAATTATACGGCAGGAGTCATAGATTTGGAAGATGGTAGATCACTCTATATCAATAGGGCCTTAGGTTGTTTGTTGCAGGTGCGTTTTAATGTACGACCAGAAATTACCTTGTTTACTTTAGCGCGCGAAGATTAGGTATATGTCGATTGTCCTTATCGATTATTTAATGGATTCCACTACTTTGTCTACCGCTAATCTTGATTTGCCATTAATACTTGGCTGATTTTTATCTGAATTATCTCTATAACCGATCGCAACCGCAAAAAGTACTTTATGGTCTTTTAATTTTAAAACTTTTTTGTATTTCAAAGGCTCTATACCTTCCATTGGGGTAGAATCTATTTTCATTGCGGCACAGGCAGCCAAAAAGAAGCCAAGGGAAAGGTAAACTTGGTGGGTAAGCCAGGTAATGGTAGTGTCCGCTGGTTGTTCCTTGATAAACTGTTTGTAATAATTTATTGAACCTTCAGCAAGATTGTCCTCAACGTGTTTTTCAAAACGTTCAAGATTATCCATTACGCTAAAAACAACTAGATGGCTTGCATTTTTAATTTTTGGGGCATTGAAGAAAGATGCTTCAGCTAATGAATTTTTGATTTCCTCATTGGATATAAACGAAAATAACCAAGGTTGGCTATTTATCGATGAAGGGCTAAGCTTAAGAATATGTTTTAATTCTTCTATCTGGGTTTCAGGTATTTTTTTACTTGCATCAAAAATCTTGGTAGTGTAGCGCTCTTCGGCCAAAGTTTTAAAATCCATCAATTTTTTTTGCAAAAATACGCAATGTAGTCTTCTAATAGAGAAGGTATTTCATGATATCGGTAAAATACTAGCTGATGGTTAAGGAGTTGGTTGTTGTATAATATCCATAATATACCCCCATATTTCGTTATCGAAACTAGAAGGTCCTAAAAGTTCTTCATCACTGGCACCTCCCATTCTAACGACTACCAAATCCATGCTGGGTACCATATATAATTTCTGGTCATTTTTTCCCAATGCGGCGTAAAGTTCTGCTGGGGCGTTAGGAATTAAATTCCCCGTAAACGTATCTTCTGAATTGGGCAGTTTAAAACTTTCCTTGCCATTAAGCCAATACAAATATCCATACGCTAGATTAAGGTCCTGTGAGGTATTGGTCATTGCATTAAAATAGTCCATATCGTTCAAAATAGTGGTGCCGTCCCAATTACCTTCTTGCAAGTTTAATATTCCAAAGCGGGCCATGCTTCTTGCGGTACTAAAAAATACATTGTTATAACCGATCTTTATAAAGGTGCCTTGCATACCAATGGGTTCTTTTATTTTTTCAGAAAAGTACGTGTTAAAATCAGTATTAACGGCATTTGCAATTACATCGTCCAGTAAAGTATACGGAGCATTATGATAATACCAATTGGAATTTGGTTCATTGAGATATTGTAGACATTCTGGATCTGTACAAAAATTATTGTCTACGGTATAGTCCAGACCAGTGGTCATGGTCAGCTGGTTTTTAATACTGATATTTTGTTCCTGCTCTGGGGTAAGGCTAGTCCATCCTTCTCCCAAATAAATGGAAGAAGCATCGGTTATGTTTAAGTATTCTTCTTCTTGGGCTATGCCCGTAAGCATTGCGGTTAAATTTTTGCCAGCAGAGTTCCAGGCATGGTTATCGTCCATAGTAAAATCGCCAAAATATTCCTCCAAGACAATACGACCATTCTTTAGGATTATGAAAGCATCGGTATCATTTTCTTCCAAAAAGTTTAGTAATGAAGGTACATTCTCCTCGTTCCACCCTAATGCATTGAACGATACGGTTTCCCATTCATTAGTGCGACTAATTGGAGGGAAATATGCACTTGTTGGTACTGAATCGATAACAATAGGAGGGTCAATGGTTTTATCGGTTTCTGTATTGGATTCCTTTGAGCAGGAAAAAAGGACTGATACTAAAGTAACTAGGTAGCAAAAGTGGGGAAATTTCATGATCATTTTTAAGTTAGTACACTAATTATCAAGTAACCCGTTAAGATTACTGGTAAATTTGTCCATATCTAACGTTTTTAAAGACCCATATCGTATTTTTGCACCCCAATTAAAATTATGAGGACAAAAACCCTTAAGAAGAACAAAATCAATGTGGTAACCTTAGGTTGCTCAAAAAATGTTTACGACTCTGAAGTGCTTATGGGCCAATTGAAGGCCAATAATAAACAAGTGGTTCATGAAGAGGAAGGAAATATAGTTGTAATCAACACTTGTGGTTTTATAGCCAATGCAAAAGAAGAGAGTGTTAATACAATTTTAGAGTATGTTCAAAAGAAAGAAGAAGGTGTAGTGGACAAGGTATTTGTTACCGGCTGTTTGAGCGAACGTTATAAACCGGACCTGCAAAAAGAGATACCCAATGTGGACGAGTATTTTGGTACGAGTGAGCTACCAGGGCTATTGAAGGCATTAGGGGCCGATTATAAACATGAACTTATAGGCGAGCGGTTGACAACCACCCCTAAAAACTATGCCTATTTAAAAATTGCCGAAGGTTGTGATAGGCCTTGTTCATTTTGTGCAATACCGTTAATGCGGGGTAAGCATAAAAGTAAACCAATTGAGGAATTGGTTACAGAAGCGGAAAAATTAGCTGCCAAAGGGGTAAAAGAATTGATTCTTATAGCTCAGGACCTTACATATTATGGCCTTGATCTTTACAAGAAGCGTAATTTGGCGACCTTGTTGGAAGCCTTGGTCAAGGTAGAGGGCATAGAATGGATAAGATTGCATTACGCATTTCCTTCAGGTTTTCCAATGGACGTTTTAGAGGTCATGAACCGTGAACCAAAAGTGTGTAATTATTTGGATATACCTTTGCAGCATATCTCTGACCGTATTCTTAAAAGTATGCGCCGTGGAACAACACAAGAGAAGACTACACGGCTGTTACAGGACTTTAGGGCGGCAGTACCGGAAATGACCATTAGAACAACCTTGATTGTTGGTTACCCAGGAGAAACCGAGGAAGATTTTGAGATTTTAAAGGATTGGGTAAAGACTATGCGTTTTGAACGCTTAGGTTGCTTTACCTATAGTCATGAAGAAAATACACATGCATATACGTTAGTAGATGATGTGCCGGAAGAAGTTAAGCAAGACCGGGCCAATAGCATAATGGAAATACAGTCCCAAATTTCATGGGAGCTCAACCAGAAAAAAGTAGGGGAGACCTTTCGTTGCATCATTGATCGTAAAGAAGGTAATTACTTTATCGGTAGAACAGAATTTGATTCACCGGATGTGGACAATGAAGTGCTGATAGATGCTGCCAAGCATTATGTAAAACAAGGGGAATTTGTAAATGTAAAAATTACAGAAGCGGCAGATTTTGACCTGTACGGAGAACCGGTATAATAACCATAAAATTCACGGATAATGTAAAACCCTAATGGTAGCTAAAACGGCCATTAGGGTTTTTTAATGATAATTTTTTAAAAAGAAATATTGACAAAAGGTATGATAGGACTGGTGTAAACACTCTCATCGTCATCATACAGTACGTTGTATTTAGCGCCTATGGTAATTTTATTGTTGATATTAAACCCCGCACCTACAAATAGCGCAGATTCCCAAAAGTCATCTTTTACCTCACCCGTAGGGGTTTCTCTAGTGTTGTTCACTTTTAATTGCGCAAATTCCAATAAAGTGGTGAACTTTCGGGTTGGTATGTATTCCGTAATTATATTGGCGCCAAATGTGGTTGTTTTTTGAACATCCTTTATAGATGTATAACTACCTTGAATACCGGCACCTAAATTAAACTTATCGCTTATTGCGTAGCGTAAATTAGGTGATAGGGTAATATTGGTTCCTCCTAAAAAATTAAGGCCAAAACCACAGCCAAATTTTAGTTTAGGTTCAATAGTAGCGGCACTATCAATGACGCTAATATTCGTAGTTTGTGAAAAAGCTTGGTTACAAGTAATACATAAGACTGCAACCAACGTAATTCTTAGGATAGATTTTTTCATTTTCAAAATATGGTTATGTGTTATTTATTTATAGTGCGATAAATATATGATATTTTAAGCTTACCATAATCTAAATGCCATAACCTGCACCATCATCATGGACGGGGCAATCAGTAGTTTTGAGCAATAATAGATAAATAATGCACTTGTAAGATGCACATTTAATCTAATGGGATAGTAAATCTATATTTTTTTGCGCATCATTTGCACCGTAAAGAATCCTAAGGCCATAATAATGATAGTTATAATCGCCCAAAGCCAAACTTTATTTTTAAAAAGTGGTCCTGAGACAATTTGCCCCTTTTTTGCAATTTGCTGTTCATTACCTAAGGTAAGTACTGAAATATTTTGGGAAATATTGTTTTTTATGTTCGTTATATCATAAATGGGATAGCGGTCTGGTGATTTTCCGTAAACTAGGTAATATGATGCTGGTTTTGTAAATCTGGCCGTAAGTGTATGAATATAACCTTTAGTTACGACCTCTTTAATTTCAAGGGGTTGGTTGTCATTGTTTGCAATGATCAGTCTAAATTTTTGGGTAAGGGTACTGGGAATATTAATGATATTAGCCTCCATGGAAGAAAGTGTTCTCTTGGCCAATGTCCTGTAATTATAATGAAAACCTTTATCCGTCTTGGTACTATCCACTAGGTATTGAATGGTAAGTGGTCTATAATAATCTACAGAATTGTCAATTGCCAGCTTTAAAAGGCTTACGGCATATTTATTCTTTAAATCAACATGTATTATAGTATTCTTATTTTCCTCTTGAATTTCTAACTTGTTTTCAGGGTAGGTGTGGTATTCCGGATCTTGTATGGCTCGTTTTAATATTGTGGCAGATTTTAATATGGGTTTTTCAGAGGTGTTTATAGTTATTCTATAGTAGGGAAATTTTGAATTTTTAAATTTTAGATTGGTATAGGAATAATCGGTTTGTTCGTTTACTATGGATAGAATTCTGTAATCTGTTAAAATGTTGAACCATTCCTGTTGGTCTTGACTGCCTTCTAAGCTGATCGTCCAGTTGAAATTTATATTGGCAAAATTCAGCTGTATCTCATTAATGGTTTCCAGTTCGTCCAGTTCATAGGTATAATAATATCCTTTCCGGTCATGCACACTGTTCAGAAGGTTGAAGGGTATGGTTGTATTAGACCTAATTTCTTTGGAAAGACTTAAAAAATACGGAACTTCAATAGTGTCGTTCTGCGTGATTCCATAAATGCGTATATCTGAGAGGTCAGGCTTTACCATTTGAAAACATTCATTTGGAAGGATAATTTTATGCCATTGATCAGATACTCCGTTCAGTGCTACTTTTTTGGAATACGTATTCATTTGCGCAAGGCAAAATGAAGAGATAAGAAAAAAAAGGAAAACGTAAACATTAGTTCTTGGTTTCATCAGCTATGATATGTTTGTATTTATTATATAAAAATGAAATGATCAAAAGCAACACCCCTAAGGAAACAAAAACTATAGTTTTGGAAATGGTGTTCAATGATGAAATATCATAAAAGAATAACTTGATCAGCGTAAAGGAAAACAGGATAATGGCCCCAATACGAAGGTGTTTTTTCTTTTTCCAGATTCCCAGTGCAATGAGTAACAAAGCATATAGTCCCCATAAAATACTTAAACCTAATTTGTAGGATTGTTCAATATTGGATAAATCCAGCCAATTCAATAATTCACTACTGGCAATCCAAATAATGGACAAGTGCATGATAAGTTCAAAAGGTATTTTAAAATTAATCTTTACATGCGATTGTTTGATCAAGGTGTAGATAGTATAGCTTAAAAAAGCAAAGAATGCAATGGCAATATATCGTAAGTAAATGTTATAGGTTCCAATATAATACGTGGTTTCTATATCCCTGGAAATAAAATTTTGTCTTAATTCACTTAACGTATAAAGGCCATTGGTCAAGAATGCGATTATAACGAACAATGCAAAACATAGACTTGCAATACCGAAAATTCTATTTTTAAACTTATAGGATGCCAATAAATTTAGAATACCAGCAAACATAACGGTATAAAGAAGCTTCCAAATACTACCTAAATCAGTTAGGTTATAATTATATTTTGGAAATTCCGAACCGTCCTCAGTACTCAATTTAAGACGGGAAGCTTCAAAGGCGTTGTCCCAGTAGTGTGCAATTTCTAGGTAAAAGGAAAAATAAAAAGTAGCAAGAAGCATTGCCGGTAAGGCAAATGTCATTACTTGCATGGCCATAGATTTTTTTTGGATCGTATATCTATGTAAGATAAAGTTCATGAAGCCCAATGCTAGAATACATAATATGGAGGTCAACATTTTACTGTTGAAGAACGGTGCTATATTGGTATCTCTGTTAGTAAAACTATAATTTAGGTAGGTTTCTGTCCAGTCCATTAATAGGCTAAACAGACATAATAATATTAGGATATAGGATAGGTGTTCATAAAAGGCTATTTTTTTTGTTCTTCCAATATAGAAAAGAAGGGCTGCTTCAGACGCCCAAAGTAGGGTAACCCAATTACCATCTAACTGTACCGGTATGGCAATGGTAATGAATGTCAACACAAAACCGGATGTTAAATAGAACAAGTTTTGGTCGGCTAATTTTCTTTTGTAAATGTATATAGTGACAATAAAATGAACAACAGCATTGGTCAATGTAAAAAGGCCTAAAAAGGATTCCCCGTTTTCATGTTCGTTTATTAGAGAGATACCAAGACCGTAAAATAAAAATGAGTTCAGGATGATCATAACTATATCCGATATCTTAAACTGTTCCGATTTTAATATTTTAAAAGCTAAAAAAGTAATATAGAAGATCAAGAAAAATATGGCTAAAAAAGCAATGGCCATGGTGAACTCTGTAGACTCTCTTGAAAACATAGACCAGCCGCTATATATAAGCCATGTAAAGGCAAAAGAAACATAATACAATGCCTTCCAATATTTTTGAATGGCTATGACCAAAACACCCGTATTGATTATGGCCATATAAGTAAAGAGAACAGCTGCATTTCCAGAATTGTTGCTAAGAAGAAAAGGAACGGCATATGCACCTACTAAACCAATATGTGCTATTATCTGTTTGTTGTAATTCAAGGATGCCGCCACCCCAAACACCGTACATATCAACATTATTGCAAATGCTGTTATTTGATTGAATAATCCATAGAGATCATAGGCTGCAAAAGTAATAAAGTATACTATGGCCAATGCGCCACTTACTAAAACTGCACTGTAGTTCAAGTATTTAGCTTTTAATTTAAAACCAAAACCTAATAGCGCCAGGCCTAGCAAGTAACCCAAAATAATTCTGGTCAAAGGGCTAATAAGGTTATTTTCAATGGAATATTTAGCCCCTATGACCACCCCTATTATAGTAATTAAAATTCCAATTTTATTGATTAGGTTTTCCCCAATGAACTTTTCAATATTAGATTTTGTCTTGCGGGGTTCAGTATTTTTTTTACGCTGTATTTGTTGCGAAGTTTGAATTGCCGCTACTTGTGGTACTGTTTTAGTCTTTTTTATTGGCGGAACCTGGTTAGGGGAAATTGTTTCTTCATTTAATTGTTCCTTTGGTAATGGTATGTTGCTTACGGAAGGACTATTGTCTTTTTCAAATTGTTCCTTTTTAAGAATTTGGATATCCCGTCGTATTTCGTTGACCTGAATATTAAAGTCTTGCTGTTTCTTTAATAATAGTTCCAATTTTTGAAGTAACTCGTTAATTTGGTCTTGGTTGGCCTCCATGCGGTTTGGTTTTAATGCCTCTAGGATTGGTTTCGTTAAAAATAACGTTTAAACCCGCAATTTGTTGGAAAGAGATAAGGGTAGGTCAAAAAATATCCATGAATTAAAAGGAATAATTCATGGATATTCTTTCGTTGATTTCTTATTTAGAACATGCTTACTATACAATTTAACCGTCGTATAAGCCCATAAAATAAAACAATTGTAGCTTTAATGACCCGGTTCTTGGAATCAATGCACCATAAAGAGCGCATTGGCAAAAAATAGTTTGCCATTTTCCCAGAAACCTCTGAACAAAGGATTGTCTATCATATAGATAACCTGACCCTTGCCCATTCGTTGCGTGCCATAAACCAAAGTTTCCGCTATTTTCTTTTTAGCTTCGCTACCGGCAAAGCCAGATACGGGTTCGTTGGCACCTTCGCTTAGGTATACGGCACTACCGTTTTCAAGGTAATTATAGGACCGGTCTCCCAATTTAAGGGTAAAATAAGTATCGCTATATCCATATGCCAGCGGATTTGTATTGTCTACTGTAGCTTTAAAGATGGCACCGGTAATAGCCGATTTGATCTGCTCACGTTCAGAGACTTCAAATGATTCTAGGTTAATGGTAGAATCTTTTTTTGTTTCTTTTTCCTTAATGGCATAATCCTTATCCGATGAAAGTCCATCAATTGCACCGGCCATGGCAATTAATTTTCCGCCTGCTTTAACCCAATCCTTGATCTTTTGTTTGATGTGTTTGTTCAAAAAAGAATTATAACCACGACCATCTGGTAGAATAAGAATATCATATTTAGAAAGGTCTACCTTATGAAAATAAGATTCATCCAAAATGGAAACAGGATAGTTTAATTGCTGCTCAAAGAAATTCCAAATTTCACCAAACCTAAGGGTAGATGTAGGGTTACCGGATAGGACGGCAATGTTCAGGTTTTGAATTACATCAACATAGCTAGAGCCAAAATCTTTTCCGCTTTCTACGAAGCCGGTATTGGTAGCGGTTATTTTTTTCTTGTGGGTAACCGCTGCTTTCTTAAGAATTACGTTGAAATCCTTTACGTTTTTATTGTCACTTTTGGTAATGATGAGGGTTCCGCGTTCATAGGCGTTGCCATCTAAGGTAAATGGTTTATGTGCAAAACGAACCCGTATTTTTTCGCGTAGAAGTTCTGCAAGGAATTTAGCATCTTTCATACTGTTCCAATCCGCTAAGTATGCATAACTATTGGGTGCTATAGCGCTATAGTCGGTATTGTCTTGTACAACACCTACACCGTTGACCGTAGTTTCGCTGGCAATGGCATCAAGACCATAGGCGTATGGTAGGGACCATGCGGTAATGTCATAGGTGACAGAATCGCTTAATTTTGCAATGGGCTCAAACAAGACTTTGACCAAGGTACTTTTTGGTTGGTTAGATGGTATGACCAAACTATTGCCGGAACTTTTAAAGGAACCTGTTTTGGCAGTTTTATAATTGTACCCTTTTACCGTGGTATTTACACCTGCATTATATTTTATTTCATGCTTGTCCAATAAATTGGAAAGAGCCTCTATTTTATCTGGATTTCCGTTTAGGATATAACTTTTGTAGGTATAGCCTTTATCGGCATAGAAATTTTTAAACTCATCGTTTAGCCTGGTAATATTTTTGGATGCCACTTCTACGGTTGAAAGTCCGGTAGTATGATGGTGCAAAATCCTATCCCTCAAAGTAAGCGTATCGCCAATAGCGGTTACAATGCCTAAACCTGCTTGGCCGCTACCACCTTGTTCATAGGTCATTCCTACGCCACCATTGTAGGTAGGGTAGGTATCGCCGTAGCTGGGGTAAAGAAGGTCAAATACCTCTTTGGTAAAATAAAACCATCCATTTTCATCAAAGTATTTGGCGTGGTTTTTACCTATTGTACGTTGAAACTCTCTTTGAAAATTGGTAACCACTTCGTGAAATGGTTCTGCAGCAGGGGCAAAGTAGTAGGGGTTGTCAACTCCTTGCTCGTGAAAGTCAACATGAACGTGAGGTAACCATTTATTAAACTGTACCAAACGTTGTTGGCTTTCTACCTGTGTTAACCAGGCCCAGTCCCTATTTAAATCGAACATGTAATGGTTGCTGCGGCCACTCCACCATCCTTCATGGTGTTCCTTGCTATTGGGGTCTACTTGAAAGGGTGAATTTTTATATTGATTGTACCAATTTACATACCGGTCCCTTCCATCGGGATTAATGCATGGGTCTATTAAAACGACAATATCCTCCAGATAGTCACTCTTTACGGTCAATAGGTCGAATATGGTCTGCATTGACGCCTCTGTGCTAACACTTTCGTTGCCATGTACATTATAGCTCAGCCAAACGATAGCTTTGTTTGGGGCTCCTTCGCCTTTCATACCTTTTAAATGTTCCAATCTAATTTGCTCCAGATTGTCCATATTGGATTTACTCGAGATTGTTGCTAACAACAAAGACCTGCGTTCGTTGGTCTTGCCATATTCCATAAGGTTCATGCGCTGTGGTTCTGCCTGGGCCAAATACTCATAATAATCTACTACTTGATGATGTCTGGTAAATTGGGTTCCCAACTCGTAGCCTAAAAACTCTGAGGGAGATTTCAATTGGGCAATGGCAATACACGGTAATACTAAAAGAAGAAAATGTAATTTTGTTTTCATATGGTCGGTTCTAATCGATACGGCCAAATCTATTAAATTAAATGCTAAACCACCATTTAATGAAGTGTATTTTAGCGAGTAAATAGGTAGTTGGTACTTGAGCTAATTAACGTATTTTTAGGAACAATAAGCCTAAAGGGTTTTATATTTACCTCGTTTTTAATTATTGTATGGATATTGATTGTTTACCCTTAGATAAAACTGGATACTTTTCAAAGCTCATTTGTGATTACATTGCAGAAGATGTAAAATTAAAGCCCTTGTACCATAGATTTCCTTCCATAGAAGGTTTTAAAGGTCAAATTGATGAAAAGAGAAAGAGTTTTACTAAGGAACAGCGCACCATATTATACCGGTCCTTAAGTAATCAATATCAACAGGTAAATGCATCGGAACAAACACGCGAGAATATAGCGTTGTTAAAGGAAGACAATACTTTTACCATAGTAACCGGTCATCAGTTGAACCTTTTTACGGGGCCATTATACTTCTTGTATAAGATAATTTCCACTATAAATCTTGCAAAGGAATTAAAGACTGCGTTTCCTGAAAACAATTTTGTGCCTATATATTGGATGGCTACGGAAGACCATGATTTTGAGGAAATCAATTATTTCAATTACAAAGGCTTAAAATTTCAATGGAACAAAAAGGCCAGTGGTGCGGTAGGTCACTTGTCCACAGAAGGTTTAAATGAAGTCTTTAACTTGTTCGCAAATACTATTGGTGACAGTAAAAATGCACAAGATTTAAAAGAGCTGTTTGAGGCTTCATATCTTGAACATGATAATTTAACCGATGCTACCCGGTACTTGGCCAATGAATTATTTTCCCAATATGGATTGGTTGTAGTTAATGGGGATGACAAGGAATTGAAAAAGATGCTGGTGCCTTTTATGAAGAAGGATATTTTTGAGCAAATAGCTTTTGATAAAGTATCTGCCACTATCGTTGACTTGGAAAAGTTGTCTATGGACTATACCGTACAAGTGAATCCGCGTGAAATCAATTATTTTTATTTGGCGGATGGTGTTCGTGGGCGAATTGTGGAAAGTAAGGGTAAGTATTATGTAAATGATACGGAACTTTCATTTACCAAGGAAGAACTGGTACATGAGATGGAAAATTCACCAGAAAGGTTTTCACCCAATGTTATTGCACGGCCGCTCTACCAAGAAGTAATATTACCTAATCTCTGTTACATAGGCGGTGGGGGTGAAATAGCATATTGGTTGGAGCTTAAGAGCACTTTCCAAGCAATGAACGTACCTTTTCCTATTTTGTTGGTCAGAAATTCAGCATTGCTGATTACGGATAAACAGGCCGATAAGCTTGCCCGAATGAAAATTTCCAAGTCCGATCTGTTCTTAAAACAAAGTAGTCTTATCAATAAAAAGATAAGGGAAATTTCTAATATAGATATTGATTTTACACCCCAAAAAAAGGCATTGGAAGCACAATTTGAGGCTTTATATGACTTGGCGGAAAAAACGGACAAATCTTTTTTAGGAGCGGTAAAGGCCCAAGAGGTCAAGCAAAAAAAAGGATTGGATGCTTTGGAAAAACGTCTGTTAAAAGCACAGAAAATAAAATTGAAAGATCATGTAATTAGGTTAACGGAAATACAGAATGAACTTTTCCCCAGACAATCCTTGCAAGAGCGTAACCTTAATTTTGCTGAATTTTATCTAGCATATGGTAAGGAATTAATACCAATGTTAGTCAAGGCATTGCAGCCCTTGTCGTTAGATTTTACTGTGATAACCTGTACATAATGGTAGGCAAAGGCGATTCTGGATATAAGGTAGCCCTGCTTGCATTTATTTCTTTTCTGGCAATTACCGGAATCACCTTGTTAAAAAGCGCCTTGGAATTGGAAGATGCCGAACAGGCCTATTATACCCAATGGTTAAGATTAGGTTATGATGATCAACCTCCCTTATATACGTGGGTCCAATATGGTATCAACAAAATCATTGGTGTACATAAGATAGCGTTTTCTTTATTTCGTGGGGTGCTTTTTGCATTGACCTTATTAGTCCTATATAGATTTGCATTGGTACGGTTAAAATATAATACCAAGGCGCAATTGGCAACCTTACTATTGGTATTGGTGCCGGTATGTATAGATTTTATGTTTAGAAGGTTGTCACATACCAGTTTGTTGTGCATAGCTATAATTGGCACCTATTTTTGCGTACATCAATTAATAAAATATAAAACATATCCGTACTACGTTTTGCTGGGTCTTTTGGTAGGTGTTGGAATCTTGTCCAAATATAATTTTGTGTTTTTTTTAATCACATTATTGGTGGTTTCCATTTGGGATAAAAAACTTTTTTCGGCAATTTGGAATATCCGTGTATTAATTTCCATAATAATCGCCTTGGCCATAATCTATCCACATATATCTTGGTTATTGGGCTCCTCAGGATATCAAGTTTTCCTATCGGAAAGTATTCAGGAAAAGGTTATGGGCAATACCATAAAGCCCACATTTTCATTACTACCGGTACTTACTTTTCTCAAGGGAATATTGGCTTTGGTATACATAATGCTGATCGTTTTGGCTTTAGGCTTCTTTTTTAAAGTTTTAACCTTTAAAAAGCCTGTCAACAGTTGGTTTTTAAAAATGGCAATAATCCAGTTTCTTGTATTGCTGTTGTTTTTCGTAATATTTCAGACCCAGAAAGTAGAGACTAGGTGGCTTTTGCCACTGTTCATACCCTTTACCATTTTATTGATGGAGTCCATTGAATTAAAAAATGGAATGAAGGTCGTTAAAATAGGATATTGGTTATTTTATAGTGTACTATTTGCCCAAGTGGTCAGAACACCTTTGGAGCAATTGCTGCAGATTAAGTCTTCTGTTCAATATGGATTTCATCCTGTCGCAAAAATGTTGGAGAATAAGTATCCTAATGATCAATGGACGTTGCCTAATGTTACCTATGCAGGAAATATACGTTTATTACAACCGGGACGTACTATCATAGCCCAAGATGATTATTCGTATGAGGATAAGCATACCGGAGAACCTAAACTTCAAGTGTCATTTAACAAACCCGCTAATGGGCAGTATGTAGTTATGGACAGCATTCTTGATTTTGGGAAGGAAAAGCAGAATATTTATTTTTATTCCGCTTTAGGGAACTAAAAATGTGCTGCTCCAGGTATCCTGTTTCTTTTCAAAGGCTATTCGTATATGATGAGGTCTTTTAAGTTTTAGGAATTCCATTTTTTGTGGCACAACATCGATCATGGTAAAATAATGACCATCGTTTAAGTATTCAATAGTACTAGGATTGGTTATTTTACTACTAGGACTATGTTGGGTTATATAATCCCGCCGACTATTAGGCTGTATGTTGTTCCATGTATCCTTTAATCGTTCAACATCCTTTACAATATGTGCTTGTCCTTCAACCTTTATCTGCAATAATTTATCAGGATGGTACATAAGTAGACCAATTTGATCGTTCAACATTAAATTACTTATTTTTTGGGACCTGCTATCGGTATAAAAGGTCAGTTTTAAATCATTGGTGACCTCACGCAAGACAACGGTACATAATCTGGGTATGGCATTATGACCAACGGTTGCTAGGGAAATGGTTCTAAATGGATGTCCATGCTCATTGACTCCATTGAATATTTCATTGCGCATTTCCTCAAAAAAGACATCGGACATTGTATTTTTTTGTTAAAGTTAAAAATAAAAGCCAAGTAGGGTAGGGTAAAGCTTTATGTAGTTGTTATATAGAAAATGGCTATGAAAATTAAATTTTGATTTTTTTTGGTTTGAAGTTGGTTTAGATTTAGTTGAAAAGCTCAGGGTGGTTCCTGGGCTTTTTGTTTAAAGTCATGTAAGGAATTAAAAAATAATACGACAAAAGGGTTGAATACAGATTGTTATGAAAAAGATTATTCTTTTTATTGTATTCAAATTAATGGTTGGTTGATTAGAAAGCCCGGTTGATTACCGGGCTTTTGTTTTATGGAAATTAGGCATAAGGAAACTGTAGTTGGTTTTGATCCAGATCCTTGCAAACGATTAATTAAAGTTAAGGAATTACTTTACCTTGTATTCCAATCTCATGGTTATTGATGCGGTTTTGTTTTTGGAGGACGTATTGTAAGCTCCGCCCCAACTATAATCTTCTCCAGAATTTTGACCGGTAATTTGAAATACACCCATATTTGCAGATACAAGGTCTCCTAAACCACTACCCGCATTTTCAGCTATCTTTTCTGCACGTATTCGCGCGTCTTCCGTGGCTTTGGAAATCATTTCAATCTTAAGGTCGGCTAATTTGGTATAATAATATCTTGGAGGGTATGAGTTAAATTGTACCCCTTTATTGAGCAGTTCTGTAATTTCACGGGATACCCCTTCAATTAATGCCACGTCTTCAGATTCTATTTTTAAGGTTTGGGTCAGTTGATAACCCCTAAAGATACTGCCTACATAATTTCCGTTGTCATATTGATTGTCACGCATTTCTGTAGTCTGTACACTGTTGAAAATGATATTTTCTGCAGGAATACCTTTAGAAGTCAGATATTGCCTTACGATTTCCTTATCATTGTTCAATTGGTCAAATGCGGTTTTCAATACTGTGCTATTAGATGAAAATTGTCCCTCCCATACAATAAGGTCAGAGGTAAAATTTTCGTTCCCCAGCCCGGTTACCGAAATAATCTGTGGAGGGTTGGCCCTACGCACATAAGCATTTCCTAGGAAAAAGGCTGCAATGATTATTGCCGCTCCAAAAATTATAGCACTTACATTTTTCATAAAAAAAATTGAAATGAAGTTTAAATATAACCAAAAGATACTTTTCAAGAACCGTCAATTTGCTATTTTTGCCCATGCAAAATAAAGTCCTAATATTAGATTTTGGTTCACAGTATACCCAATTGATCGGTAGACGCGTTCGTGAGCTCAACATTTTTTCTGAAATCAAGCCATATAATAAATTGCCAGAGGACCTTTCCGGTTATAAGGCGGTAATCTTGTCTGGATCTCCTTTATCCGTTAGGGGAGATGATGCTGCTCACCCGGACCTATCTGCCATTAGGGGTAAAAAGCCGTTGTTGGGAGTTTGCTACGGCGCTCAGTATTTGGCCCATTTTAATGGGGGTAGTGTAGAAAAATCCAATACTAGGGAATATGGTAGGGCAAACCTTAGCTTTGTTAAGGGTAATGAACCGTTTTTTGATAAGGTAGACGCAGGTAGCCAAGTATGGATGAGCCATGCGGATACTATCAAGCATCTACCGGAAAATACAACCCTTTTGGCAAGTACGCATGATGTTGAAAATGCAGCGTTTAAATTTGAAGGAGAGGAAACCTATGCTATCCAGTTTCACCCAGAGGTATACCATTCTACGGATGGAAAACAGGTTCTGGAAAACTTTTTGGTGAAAATTGCCGGAATGGAACAGACGTGGACCCCAGATGCATTTGTGGACAAGACCGTTGCGGAGTTGAAACAAAAAATTGGAAACGAAAAAGTTATTTTAGGATTGTCCGGAGGGGTTGATTCTTCCGTGGCGGCCGTATTGCTGCATAAGGCTATTGGCAAGAACCTTCATTGTATTTTCGTTAATAATGGCCTCTTGCGTAAAAATGAATTTACAGATGTATTGAAGCAATATGAGGGCATGGGTCTAAATGTAAAGGGTGTGGATGCTTCGGCACGCTTTTTGGATGATTTGGCTGGGGAGAGCGATCCGGAAACCAAAAGGAAAACTATAGGACGTGTATTTATTGAGGTGTTCGATGATGAATCGCATTTAGTGGAAAATGCAACTTGGTTGGCACAAGGTACCATTTACCCAGATGTCATTGAGTCAGTGTCCGCAACCGGTGGCCCTTCGCAAACTATTAAAAGCCACCATAATGTAGGTGGTTTGCCAGATTTTATGAAGTTAAAAGTGGTAGAGCCCTTAAAAATGTTGTTCAAGGATGAGGTTCGTAGGGTAGGTGCAAGTTTGGGAATAGATAAGTCGTTGTTAGGCAGGCATCCGTTTCCTGGGCCAGGGTTGGCAATTCGTATCCTTGGGGATATCACCCCGGAAAAAGTGGCGATCTTACAAGAAGTAGATGCCATTTTTATCAATGGACTTAAGGAATGGGGGTTATATGATAAAGTGTGGCAGGCAGGAGCCATGTTGTTGCCGGTAAATAGTGTGGGGGTAATGGGAGATGAGCGTACGTACGAAAAATGTGTTGCACTTAGAGCTGTAGAAAGTACGGACGGTATGACTGCAGATTGGGTTAATCTTCCATATGAGTTTTTGCAAAAAACCTCAAATGATATCATCAATAAAGTCCCTGGCGTCAATCGTGTCGTATATGATATAAGTTCAAAACCGCCAGCAACAATAGAATGGGAATAATATGAAATATATAGTAAATCAGCTTTATCTAATTTGTGCTTTTTGCTTTTTGGTTTCGTGTACCGCATTGGGCCAAAAGTTCAATACACATGAAGTAAAATCCGGAGAGACCTTGGAGAGTATTTCCAAGATGTATGGTGTTTCCCCTGCTAATATTTTACAGTACAATAAAGAGATTAAAGCTGGTCAAGCTTTAAGGCCAAATACAATATTGGTCGTTCCGGGGGCAAAAGTCGCTTCCCGGACCACAGATGCCGTATCGGTACTCAATAAGAATATAATGCAGGATTCCGTCACTGTTAGGGAGCCTATCGGGTTTACTACGCACAGGGTAAGAAAAAAGGAAACTATATTTGGAATTACCCAGCAGTATAAGATTACGGAAGATGAGCTCAAAAAATATAATAAGGTACTGTATGCTTCTCCGCTTCAGAAAAAGATGGAACTGCGCATTCCAAAATTTAAGGCACCTGCTGTGGTAGAAAATCCTTTGAATTCTGATGATTATGAAAAGTATATCGTTGCACCAAAGGAGACAAGATGGAGTATTGCCCATAAATATGGAATAACCATTGACAGTATGTTGGTGCTTAACCCTGGCTTGTCCAAGACAAACAATTATTTGTCCGAAGGGTATGAGCTGTTAATGCCAAAAATTGCGGGCAGTACAGTTTCTAATCAGGTAACGGAGCTTTTTATTTCTTACACCGTACCTGCTAAAATGAATTTTTATAGACTGGAACAGGAATTTGGTGTAAAGTCCGATGAAATAGTTCGTTTAAATCCGGAAATAACCGAACGTGGTGGACTTAAGGAGGGTATGGTTATTAGAATTCCGGAAAAAAAGGTTGATCCCGGTGTCATCAATACCGATAATTACATCTTCTATGAGGTAAAGCCAAAACAGAATGAATTCAGGTTGACCAGAAAATTTGGAATGACATGGGCAGAACTTACCCAACTGAACCCAGATTTAAAGGATGGTCTAAAGGCTGGGATGATCTTGAAATTGCCAAAGGACAATGTGGGGGATTATGAAGTGCGTAATTCGTTGGTTTTGGACAAGGTTAATTTATTGGATAGCATCAATGTAGCCATTACACCTAAAGTTTTGTTCCTATTGCCGTTTCGTTTAGATAAGTTGAATTTGGCGGATAAAGAAGGGACGGAAAAAGTAATTGATTCCAGAAATAGCTTAAAATATAGTCTTGGGCTTTATTCCGGGGCATTGGTGGCAATAGATTCCTTGCAGTCCTTGGGCGTTTCTGTCCATGTGAAAACTTTGGACAATCAGTTGGACCTAATGCATACCAAAAAAATACTTCAGGCAGAAAATTTAGGAAGTTACAATGCCATTTTTGGACCATTGGATATTGCTTCTTTAAAAGAAACTGCGGTGCAGGCCTCCAAATACAATATTCCTGTAGTAGCGCCTGTTCCCGCAAAGAGCGATATAAGTCTGGACAACGTATTTTTCTCCTATACCAATGAAGATGTGCTGGTAGATCATATGTTGGATTATGTGGAAGGAACACATACCAATGAAACCATTTTGGTCATTGCCGATGAAAAAAGCAGGAATAGGCAAAAGGCAATTTTGGACCATTTCCCTACTGCCAAGGTTGTTGTAGTCAAGGAAGAGGAAAAAAATATAGGTATTAATAGGGATAAGTTACAGACCTTACTTTCAAATAAGGTTCCAAACTGGGTTTTTGTAGAATCGGAAAATTATAGATTGGTTGCCAGTGTGGTATCCATTTTAAATTCCTTCAACAATACAGCTTTTGACCCCCTGTCGGATAAGGATAAGGTTAAGGTGCGCATGTTTACAACAGATATGAATTCTGCATTTGAAAACGATGTTATATCCAACACTCATCTTTCCAATTTAAATTTCACCTATCCATCGGTAAATCGTGTGGTGGGCAATAATTCATTTGTGGAACGTTACAGAAAACGTTTTGGTGACGATCCGGACCGTTATGCGGTAAGAGGCTTTGACCTGACCTATGATTTGTTGTTGAAACTAGCCTATAAAAATGATTTGATAGATGTATCAAGGTTTATTGGAGAAACGGAATATAACGGCAATAAGTTCGATTATGAACGTAAGGGAATTTCCGGTTATTATAACCAAGCTTCCTATATCATGATGATGGATGATTTAAGAATAAAGGAATTGAAATAACATGATGGCAAAAGTAACCTATAACGGCAATTTAAGAACGGAATGTATACATGTTAAATCCGGTAGTTCCTTTGTAACGGACGCCCCTGTTGACAATAATGGTCTAGGGCAAGCATTTTCGCCTACCGATACCGTAGCCACGGGTTTGGCAAGCTGCATGCTTACTATGATGGGCATTAAGGCAAAAGGTCTGGAAGTTGCATTAGAGGGTTCTACAGCGGATGTAACCAAACATATGTCCCCTTCGCCAAGAAGAATTTCAAAAATTGAAGTAGAGCTACATTTACCGGCTCAAGTTTCGGGTAAAGACAGGAAAATATTGGAACATACGGCCAATACCTGTCCCGTGCTATACAGCCTTCATCCTGATACAGAGAAAGTAATAACCTATCATTGGGATCTATAAATCAAATTAAGCTCGGAGTGCTATTTCTGTTGGCTCAGGTTGTATGGGTCTATGGCCAAGAGCAAATACCTTGGAGTCCGGATTTCAGACTAAATTGGGCTAATTTTAAAGGAGATGTGCCTAATGGGGCAAATGCGGCTGCCACTACCGCAAGTGGTATTAGCTATGATTTTTCTACTTATCATGAAGGCGGGGATATGAAGGTGAATTTTAATGTGCATGCTTATTTTTATCCTACACGTTCTTGGTATAGGCCAAAAGTTTGTAATGACAATACCTTATTGCACGAACAACTGCATTTTAATATTACAGAACTTTATGCTCGAAAGCTCAGAGCGCGTCTGCAAAATGCAAGTTTTGGAAAGAATATAAAGGAGGAAGTGCGCAAAATATATAAGGCTACTTTACGTCAGTTAAATGATTTTCAGAACAAATATGATGCAGAGACCAATTATTCCAGGAATTTAACCGTTCAGGAAAGATGGGTGGGCGAGATTGAAGCTGCTTTAAAACAATAATTTTTATAAGTAAAAAAGGCACCTTTAGAAAGGTGCCTTTTTTGATAACTCTTAGGAAAATATTTATACATCACAAATGGTAACCCCCTGTTTTAAGGCGGCTAGTTTGTCTTCCCAGCTGGGCACAAATTCTTGTGCCACATGACCTGTGTAACCGGTTTCAACAATAGCTTTCATTACGGCAGGATAAAATATTTCCTGGGTCTCATCAATTTCATGACGACCAGGGTTGCCTCCCGTATGATAGTGACCATAATATTGGTGGTAGTCTTGGATATTCCTAATAATATCACCTTCCATAATTTGCATGTGGTAGATATCATATAATAATTTAAAATTTTCAGAACCTATGGTTTCACAAAGAGAAACGCCCCATTCAGAGGTGTCGCACATATAATCCTTATGGTTGATCTTACTGTTTAAAAGTTCCATTTGCAAAACTACACCGTGTTTTTCGGCCAATGGCATCAATTGTTTTAGTCCCTTTGCACAGTTACGTAAGCCTACCATATCGTCCATACCATTTCTATTTCCGCTAAAACAAATAAGATTGGTATATCCGGCCTCGGCAACCAATGGGATTACGCGCTCATAATCTGCAATAAGTTCATCATGAAGTTTTGGGTCGTTCCAGCCTTCTACAATACCTTTTCCAGCGCCCCAACACATGGAGGCATGAATATTGTATTTTTTTAATAAAGGAAACTCGTCTGGACCTACCAGGTCAATGGATCTAATGTCCATTGCTACCAAATGTTTAAGAAAATCTTCAAAAGGAATGGAATCATAGCACCAATAACATACGCTATGATTAATATTGTATTTTAATTTAGGGGATAGATTTTTATTTTCATTGTTGGCCATTGCTGCTGAGGTTGTTAAGAATCCAACAGAGGCAGCTGCTGATGTTCCAATAAAATTTCTTCTTTTCATGTTGTTTAAGTTGATGATTCCTTAAAGATAATTTTTTTAGATTTAAAAATGGAAATTAATCCAGATAAGCAAAAACTTATAGAATTGGCCCATTATAGAATGCCTTTTGGTAAATATAAAGGCCGGTGTTTAATAGATTTGCCGGAACCTTATTTAATTTGGTTTCAGCAAAAAGGATTTCCTGATGGAAAATTGGGAGATTTATTGAAATCTACGTTAGAAATAAGAATAAATGGGCTAGAATCCATAATTCGAAAAATACAAAAACATTTTCCTAGGTAAATCCGTCAAGTTCTGTCCTCAATTTGTAACTTTGTGTCCCGTAACATAGAATTCGATACATGGCACAAACCAAATACATCTTCGTTACGGGAGGCGTTACTTCATCATTAGGAAAAGGCATTATTGCAGCCTCTTTGGCGAAATTACTGCAGTCTCGCGGCTACAAAACTACCATTCAAAAATTAGATCCCTATATCAACGTAGATCCAGGAACGTTAAACCCTTATGAGCATGGCGAATGTTATGTGACCGATGACGGAGCGGAAACAGATTTGGATTTGGGGCATTATGAACGATTTTTAAACGTTCGTACCTCACAGGCCAATAATGTTACTACGGGTAGAATATACCAAAGTGTAATCCAAAAAGAGCGTAGAGGTGAATTTCTAGGGAAAACGGTACAAGTAGTTCCTCATATTACCAATGAAATCAAGGAGCGCGTTCAGGTTTTGGGCAAAAGTGGCGAGTATGATATTGTTATTACTGAGATAGGGGGAACTGTTGGTGATATTGAATCCTTACCATATATAGAGGCGGTTAGGCAATTACTGTGGGAGCTTGGAGATAATAATGCCATTGTAATTCACCTGACATTGGTGCCTTATCTTTCCGCTGCGGGCGAATTGAAAACAAAGCCTACACAGCACTCGGTCAAGACCTTAATGGAGAGTGGTATCAAGGCAGATATTTTAGTCTGCCGTACAGAACATCAAATTTCTGATGAGATAAAGGATAAATTGGCACTTTTTTGTAACGTAAAGCGTGAAGCGGTCATTCAAAGTATAGATGCATCTACCATATATGATGTACCATTATTGATGCAGGAAGAAGGTTTGGACACCGTGACCCTTCAAAAATTGGCATTACCAAATACCGTTGAGCCTGATTTGGACCGTTGGAACGAATTTTTGCAACGCCATAAAAACCCAAAAAATGAAGTAACCATTGGGTTGGTGGGTAAATATGTTGAATTGCAAGATTCCTATAAATCTATTTTAGAGGCATTTATACATGCAGGAGCATCTAATGAGGTAAGGGTCAATGTAAAATCTGTACATTCTGAATATCTTACGGTTTCCAATTATAAAACCAAACTCAAAGGACTGGACGGCATTTTGGTTGCTCCAGGATTTGGGGAGCGTGGTATAGAAGGGAAGGTAAAGGCCGTGGAATTTGCCAGAACCATGAAAATTCCATTTTTTGGAATTTGTTTGGGAATGCAGATGGCGGTTATTGAATTTTCCAGAAATGTATTGCAATTGGCCAATGCAAATTCTACCGAAATGGATGAAAATACACCAGACCCGGTCATTAGTATCATGGAAGAGCAAAAAACAATTACCGATAAAGGAGGTACCATGCGTTTGGGTGCGTGGGATTGTGATCTAAAAGAAGGTAGTTTGGTACGGGAAGTGTATGGTGGCGCTGCGCAAATATCAGAGCGTCATCGTCATAGGTATGAATTTAACAATGCGTACTTGGATAAATTGGAACATGCCGGCTTGATCGCTACCGGGTTCAATAAAAAAACCAACTTGGTGGAGATTGTAGAGGCTAAGGACCATCCTTGGTTTATTGGTGTTCAATATCACCCGGAATATAAGAGTACCGTGGCCAATCCACATCCGCTTTTTGTGGGATTTGTTAAAGCGGCCCTGGCATATAAAAAATCACAAACTAATGCCACATTGGCATAAACATTATTTTTGGGCATATATTTGCTGTCTTGAATTTGTAATATTCCCAATTAATTTAGAATTACCTCATGGAAGAAAAGAAATTTGATGTTAACTCCATTATTGGCTTTGTGCTGATTTTTGGAATACTCATCTTTATGTTTTACCAAAACCAACCTACCCCAGAGGAGTTGGCGGCGGAAAAAGCTAAACAGGAACAGGTAGAAGCCGCCAAAGCAGCGGAAAACACTACGGAGACCGTTAGTACTGAAGTTCAACAATTAGATTTACAGGATTCTACCGCCGTAGCTACGTACCAAGGAAAACTTGGGGCGTTTGGTTTTACCAAACCGTCCAATGATATAACCACATTGGAAAATGAAGTGCTGTTATTGAAAATAAGCAATAAGGGTGGACAGATTGTAGAGGCGAAAATGAAAAATTTCGTAACCTATGATTCTGTTCCTGTGTATTTGGTCAAGGATGGTAACGCCTCGTTTGGTCTTGATTTTTCCACAACAGATAACAGGGTATTGAATACCAAGGATCTTTATTTTGAGCCTACTTTGAGCAAGGCCAGCGGTAACCAAATATTATCGTTAAAAGCTAAAACGGCCAACAATCAGTACCTTGAATATAGGTATGAAATGAAACCAAATGAGTATTTGGTAGATTTTCAGATCAAGACAAAAGGTTTGGACAATGTGATCAGTTCCAATAAGCCAATTGAATTGGACTGGGCGTTAAAAGGTATTCGCCACTCCAAGAGCATAGAATATGAAAATAGATATACCCGGTTGACCTACAATCATGAGGATGATAAAATCAGTAAGTTGTCCGAGGGGAGTGATGACGAGGAAACAGAGGAGGATATTAAATGGATATCTTATAGACAACACTTTTTCAGCAGTATTTTAGCTGCGGACGAGCCATTTAAATCCGGTGAACTTGCTTCGGTCAATTTGGTAGAGGAGGAAAGTAGAACATTTGGTTTTACCAAGGCGTATTCCTCAAAACTTCCTATAGAATTGGAAGGTGGTGAAATAGCCAAGGATTTGCATTGGTATTTTGGTCCTACGGATGTTGAGGTACTTTCCAAGTATGAGGATTTGGGCTTGGAGGATTCCATACCGTTTGGTTGGGGTATTTTTGGTTGGATCAACCGTTATGTATTTACTCCGTTTTATTCGTTGATAAGTACCTATTTTCCTTATGGTATAGCTATTGTTATCATGACCATTTTAGTCCGTTTGGCAATGTCTCCCGTAACCTATAAATCGTACTTGTCCCAAGCAAAAATGAAGGTGTTAAAACCTGAAATTACAGAGCTTGGCGAAAAGTACAAGGATAATGCGATGAAAAAGCAGCAAGAAACCATGAAGCTGTACGGTAAGGCAGGGGTGAGTCCTATGAGCGGTTGTATCCCGGCGGTTATACAAATGCCCATTTTCTACGCATTGTTCATGTTCTTCCCGACTTCGTTCGCGCTGCGTCAAAAATCGTTCTTATGGGCAGATGACCTTTCCTCATTTGATACTATTTATCAATTTCCAGAAGGATTTTCAATACCTTTTTATGGTGACCATGTAAGCCTGTTTCCAATATTGGCTTCTATAGCCATATTCTTTTATATGATGATGACCACTGGGCAGAACATGCCAACGCAACCTGGTATGCCCAATATGAAATTTATCATGTACCTAATGCCGTTCATGATGTTGTTCTTCTTTAACAATTATGCAAGTGGACTTAGTTTGTACTATTTTGTTTCCAATATGATAACCATTGGTATAATGTTGGTCATTAAGAACTTTATCATAGATAATGATAAAATACACGCACAAATTCAAGAAAACAAGAAGAAACCCAAAAAGGAGAATAAGTTTCAGAAGAAAATGCGAGAGATGATGGAGCAGGCAGAAGCTCAAAAAAAGAAGTAAATAAGCGTTGGCTAACAGATGTATTAAAATAAAAAGCCCTTTCAATTTTGAAAGGGCTTTTGCCATTGATTAAGGATTGGTTTGGTAAGATTTGGGATGTTAAAGATGCGGTTATTATTTAGGGGTTTCAAAACTTAGTTGTCAAGGAGGGTTTATTGTATGCTAAAGGAGTGGTTGATGATGTTTACAAAATTGGTCTAAAAAAGCCCCCTATAAAAAGGGGGCCTAATCTTACTAATTGCATTTCGGGGGAGATTAATGCAATGCATCAATAATTTCCTGTGGCAACAATACTTTATCCACAATATGTACTATACCATTGCTTGTCATTACATCTGCCGTAACTACATTACCGTTGACCTGTGTTTTATCCTGTATTTGTACACCATTGCCTAAAATTGCAAATAGTGATTCTCCTTGTACACTTACAATTTCCTGATGGTCGGTAAGGTCGGTAGAGGCCACAGCAGCGCCTGCTACAACATGATAAGTAAGAAGTTGAGCCAACAAGGCTTTTTCCTCATCTGTATCAAAATCTTCTAAACTATTATAGCTAGCTCCTAAATCATTCAAAAACGTGGCAAAAGCTTCGTTTGTTGGTGCAAAAACCGTAAAAGGCCCATCACTGCTCAAAGTTTCCACTAATCCGGCATCGGCTTGGATCAATGCGGCTACCAACGAGCTCAAGTCATCCACACTTTGTGCGGTCTCCACAATATTTGGTACTGATGGGGCAAGGGCGTCCAAAGCTGCTTGCGGTAACAAAACCTTATTTATTACATGTACCACACCATTGCTGGCGGTAACATCCGCTATAGCTACATTGGCGTTCATTTCTGTTGCATCCATAATACTAACACCTCCATTTTCTAAAACAATACCAATATTTTCACCTTGAAAGGTTTCTATCATTTGTCCATTGCTTAGACCTGTAGAGAATGCAGCTGCACCGGCAACTACATGATAGGTCAATATAGTAACCAATAATTCTTTTTCTTCATCGGTATCAAAATCCGAAAGGCTGTTATAATCATCTCCCAATGTCTCTAATAATGCTATAAATGCATCATTAGTTGGTGCAAAAACGGTAAATGGCCCTGTACCGTTTAATGTTTCCACTAAATTGGCATCGGCTTGTACTAAAGCATCCACCAATAAACTTAAGTCATCTGTTTCTACTGCTATTTCAACAATAGTCTTTAGACTCATGGCCGCTAGCATGTCCAAAACTTCCTGTGGTAATAAAACTTTGTCGATTACATGAACCACACCGTTGCTCGCTTCAACGTCTGCAAGGGCTACTGTAGCATTTGTTTCAGTAGCATCCATAATTTGTACGGCTCCTTCCATGAGGGATATGGTTACATTCTCACCCTGTACGGTTTCAATAGATTGTCCGTTGCTCAATCCGGTTGAGAAAGCTGCGGCACCGGCTACTACATGATAGGTCAGTACTTTGGTCAATAATGCTTTTTCTTCATCGGTATCAAAATCGGCTAGGCTATTGAAATCTTCTCCTAAAAGGTCCAATAACGCTACAAAAGCTGCATTGGTAGGTGCAAAAACCGTATAAGGTCCTTCGCCATTTAGGGTTTCGACTAGTCCGGCATCTGCCTGTACCAAGGCATCGACCAAAAGACTTAAGTCATCTGTAGCCACGGCGGTATCCACAATGGTTTTTAATTGTAAGGACACTACAAAATCAATTGCCGCTTGTGGCAACAATACTTTATCTATAGTATGGGCAACACCATTGGAAGCCATAATATCAACACCTGTAATATTGGCATTGGTGTCAGAGGCATCACCAATAACAAAAGTATCGCCCGAAGCAATTACTTCAATGCTGTTATCTGTATAAGCGGTAGCCACGGCACCTTCTGATAAGTCGGTAGATAGTACCTTTACCGGGATTACATGGTATAGAAGAATATTCTTCAATAACGCAATTTCTTCTTCGGTATCAAAATCGTCAAGACTATTATAGTCGTCTCCCAATGCTTCCAATAATGCAACAAAAGCAACATCAGTAGGTGCAAATACGGTAAACGGACCTTCTGTACTTAGCGTTGCTGCTAAATCTGCTTTGATAACCGCTGCCTCTAAAAGTGATAATGGCTCCGTTGCTACTACTATATCCGTCAAAGTTCCATTTTCATTGGTCATGGAACCTTCGTTCAGCGCATCAATAATTGCTTTTGGTAAAATAACTTTGTCAATGACATGTACAACACCGTTACTCGCTTCCACATCGGCAATAACTACTTTTGCATTAACCTCGGTTGCATCATCCAAAAATACGCCACCTTCCAAATCTATGGTAATATCCTCTCCTTGAACGGTAGTTACGGTCATGCCGTCCGTTAAATCTCCAGATTTTGCAGCAACCCCTGCAACGACGTGGTAAGTTAATATGGTAGTTAAGAGTTCTCTTTCTTCGTCCGTGTCAAAATCTGATAAGGAATCAAAACCATCCAATTGGTTCAATAACGCGGTAAATGCATCGTTCGTAGGAGCAAAAACAGTAAACGGGCCAGTAGAACTTAAAGTGCCAACTAAGTCCGTCCCTTCAGAATTATCGGCCGTTGTCAACGCGGTAACTAAAGAAGTAAGTGCTTCTTCGGCCTGAGCGGTTTCAACAATGGTTTTGGTTTCTACCATTGGGTCCTCATCATTATCGTCATTATCACATGACCATATCATTACGGACAACGCGGCGAATAACATAAAATACTTAAATCGTAACATTTTTTTCATAGCGGTGTTTTAAATTGTTTAATTAATAAGTTGAATAAATAAACATAATATCTAAATCATTATTATAAATATTATTATTGTTGATGGTTTAAATGTACAATACAATTATTTTGTTTAATTATATTTTATAAAAGTTTAACAAAATAATTTTAATGAAAAATGTTTTGTAATTGACAAAAGAAAAGCAATTGTAATCCTGAACCGTTCATATAGCGACAAATTCATACGGTTGAAAAAAAAATGTGTTGAAATGAAATTTTGTAATTTTGTTACGACCAAGAAGATGAGATGAAAAAAGTAGTTATAGGACTTTCTGGCGGAGTGGATTCCAGTGTGGCGGCATACCTTTTAAAGGAGCATGGGTATGATGTTATTGGCCTGTTCATGAAGAATTGGCACGATGACTCTGTAACAATATCAGAGGAATGTCCGTGGTTAGAAGATAGTAACGATGCGTTGATCGTTGCGGAAAAATTGGGAATTCCTTTTCAGACCGTTGATTTGAGCGCTGAGTATAAGGAGCGTATAGTAGATTATATGTTCAGGGAATACGAGATGGGCAGGACCCCAAATCCTGATGTATTATGTAATAGGGAAATAAAATTCGATGTTTTTTTAAAGATAGCCCTACAATTAGGAGCTGATTACGTGGCAACCGGTCACTATTGCAGAAAAGGAACTTTGTTAAACGCAGATGGAAGCAAGACCTATCAATTATTGGCAGGCAAGGATGGAAATAAAGATCAGTCTTATTTTTTGTGTCAATTGTCTCAAGAGCAATTGTCCAGGACCTTATTCCCCATTGGTGAATTGACGAAACCAGAAGTACGCGAAATTGCGGCGAAAATGGACTTGATCACTGCAGATAAAAAAGATTCCCAAGGTCTATGTTTTATTGGAAAAGTAAGACTACCGGAATTTTTACAGCAACAATTGAAACCTAGAAAAGGCAAAATAGTTGAAGTTCCTGCTCAATGGGATAATTATGCACAGGATGTACCCGTTTTTACCGATGTTCAATCAGAGTTGAAATTTTATGCTGAAAAACATGTGTATAAAATTACGGATGGTAAGATTGTAGGGGAACACCAAGGTGCGCATTATTTCACCAAGGGGCAGCGTAAAGGATTGCAGGTTGGTGGCACCAAGGAACCTTTATTTGTAATAGATACCGATGTTAAGGACAATATTATTTATACGGGTCAGGGAAAATCGCATCCTGGATTGTATAGGAGGACCTTATTTGTTAAAGATGCGGAAATTCATTGGGTACGGCCAGATTTGGCATTGCAGATCGATGAAAGTCTACCTGTAAAAGCACGAATTCGCTATCGTCAGGAATTACAGGATGCAAGACTTTATAAAGTAAATGGCGGTATGTATGTAGATTTTAAAGAGCAGCAATCCGCAATTACTGAAGGTCAATTTGTAGCTTGGTATCTAGAAGATGACCTTATTGGTTCTGGAGTGATCTCTTAATAATTTTAGGATATATTGTTCCTTTGCTTGCATCCATATATTGTTATGATACAAAATAAAATAACCCAACTTTTCAAAATAGCGTATCCTATAGTGCAAGGTGGTATGGTATGGACCAGTGGTTGGAGATTGGCCAGTGCGGTATCTACCCATGGTGGTTTAGGAGTCATAGGTGCGGGCAGTATGTACCCGGAAGTTCTACGGGAACATATTCAAAAGTGTAAAAGTGCAACGGATAAGCCGTTTGGTGTTAATATACCCATGCTGTATCCGGATATTGGCCAGCTAATGGATATTGTTGTGGAGGAAGATGTAAAAATCGTTTTTACATCTGCAGGAAATCCAAAAACATGGACCGGTTTTTTACAGGAAAGGGGCATTAAGGTGGTACATGTGGTCAGTAGTCTAAAATTTGCACTTAAGGCTCAAGATGCCGGTGTAGACGCAATCGTTGCGGAAGGCTTTGAGGCTGGGGGGCATAATGGTCGTGATGAAACGACCACAATGGTTTTGATACCTGCTTTACGAGAAAAAATTTCAGTGCCTTTAATTGCCGCAGGCGGAATTGCAACGGGCAGTGCAATGTTGGCCGCCATGGTGCTAGGTGCAGATGGCGTACAGATAGGAAGTAGGTTTGTTGCAAGCAGTGAAGCATCCAACCATATAAATTTTAAGGAAGCGGTAGTAAATGCTAAGGAAGGCGATACCCATTTGACCTTAAAGGAATTGGCTCCGGTTAGATTGATAAAGAATAAGTTTTATCATGAAGTCCAAAGTGCATATGCCAAAGGAGCTTCTGTAGTTGAACTAAAAAACCTTCTTGGTAGGGGTAGGGCTAAAAAAGGAATGTTTTTGGGTGATTTAGATGATGGAGAGCTGGAAATAGGTCAGGTATCTGCATTGATACATGACATAAAACCAGCTGCCCAAATTATTGATGAGATCATGAACGAGTTTCATGCAAGAAAAAAAGCAATATCCGGTTTGTAACCTAGACTCCTTCTGCTACTTCCGCTGCTTTCTCATTTTTTAAACTTCCCAGATACTCCATAAGATCACGCAGTTCCCGTCTAGAGATCATGCGCCCCATAGCTGGCATTGCGGACATGGAGTTTTCTCTTTTTTTGATGCGCTGTAATGGTATTTCCAAAGGCTCGGCCTCAGAAGTTTTTAGTAAAAGATCATGTTTGCGTTCCTCTATTAAAACACCTTGTACTTTTTGGCCATCCGTTAAGGTCAATGTCACCGAACCATACCCTGGGGCAAGGCGTGCACTGGGTTCTATTAAGGCTTCCAAAAGTTGTTCCCTTGTCAATACATTGGCTATATTGTCCAATGCGGGTCCAACTTCACCACCTGAACCGTTTACAGCATGGCAACGTACACATTGAGCGGTTGGGTTACCGTTAAATACATTTCTGCCGGCCCACCAATTACCACCGTGCAAGGTTTCTTGAAAAGAATCTGCTGAATATCCTGCTTGTTTAAGTTTGTCTAATTGAGCAATCAACTTAGGATTTTCAGTGGCTTTGACAGATTCCATTAAATCTAGCATAATCCCTTGTTTTAATTGGTCTTTACTAGCCTTGTCGATAAGGCTTGCCAAAATAGCGTTGCTGTTTTCTACAGGAAGATCTCCCAATACATCTAGCATACGTTGTTGTTCAGAAACGGAACCTTTTCTAAAAATAGGACCTACTATAGCAGGCAATTTTTCCTTTGGTAGGTTTAATTTTGCCAATAGACCAACCGCTGCCGTTCTAACTTGTTCATTGGCATCCTGCATTCCCGTTTCCATAATGTTCTCCATATTTTCATACCCAAGATTACCTAATGTGTTAAGTACCGTAGCCCTAACTTCTGGAGACCGGTTATATCTGAAAATCCTATACAAGTCAGTGTTGTAGGATTGTATGCCTAGTTCACTAATGGTTTTGGAAATGCCTATCAAGATTTCAGGATTACTGTCTTTAAGGAAAAAAGGAATATCCTTTTCTATTTTTTGTTGCAACTGATTGCCTTCCCTAACAATTTCACCCCGGTATCTTCCATCAACACGGTCCAAAACGGAAGGCTTGTTCCATGTGCCAAGAGCTGATAGGGCCTCTCCACGTAAAATATTGGATACATCTTTTCTTTTTGCAAAATTGACCAAGAGTTCCAACTCCTTTTCGCCACCAACTCGTAATGCGGCATTAATGGCCCTTCTTACCAATGGTTCAGATGTATATTTTTTGTTTTCAAGAATTCCTGCCAATGCTGGTAGCGCCTCTTCAATAGAGAGGTCGTCATTGATGGCCCTAGCTGTTTCCGTAACAATGTACTCATCTTTATCAGATAGGAAAACCGCTATATTTGGGTCCTGTAATTTTCTCAGTACCAGAACTGCGGCAATCCGTAAGCTTCTGTTTTCGTTATTCGCAAGAGCTAAAAGTGGTTCTGCCTTGCCAATTCTTGATAATGCCAGAACGGCCGCATGGCGTAAGTAAATATCCTTATCGTTGTTTTGGACGATCATTTCCAATAACGGCTCTACGGCATTCTCATACTTTAAGCGTCCCAAAGCTTGGGCCGCATAGAATTTAACCCTATCGTTTTCATGCTTTGTAAGGTTAATTAAACTATCCGCTGCATTTTCATAACGAATATCGCCTAGAACCTTAGCGGTCTGGGCTATGATTTCCGGGTCTCCGTCGTTCAGTAATGCTAGTAACGGTTTTGCGTCATCCTTATCGTTTGCTGCAATTTGGCCAATGCCCCAAATAGCATGTATTCGTGCAAACTGATTATCGTTTTCCGTAATAACCTTTTTTAATGCGCGGTAGCCCCAAAATGTTCTCCTGGCCAACTCAAATTGTGCTTTTTGACGAATTCTCATATCCGGATACGCCAATAATTGCACCAAATTATCAGCATCATCGTCCTTGTAATTATGGGTCATTAAGCGTTGGGTCTCTAAGCGTTCCTGTTCCAGGTCATTGCTATCTTCCGTAACGTCAAGTTTCCATACGCGTCCAAAATCCTTACTTCCCCAGCCATTAATCCAATCTGCAAGATATAAGGCCCCGTCTGGACCAAAGTCAATACCTGTAGGTAATATTCCGTTTAGGATAGACTCATCCGTGTTAAGTTCAAACGATGCACCTTTTGGTTTTAGGTCAAAGGACCATATATGGGAACGTGTAGGGTCACCCACAAATTCCACCAAAAAGAATCTATTTAACCATTTTTTGCCCAAAGCCGTACCGGGATTATACCTCATACCGGTTGGGCCATTGTGAAAATTCTGTATGGGTGGTATTATGTATGCGGCCTGTCCTTCCCAACGTGGCGTAAACAATTTTTCATCCATCCAAACATTATAACCATTATTCTTGGGGTCTGTATATTTACCATATTGCCAATTTGCCCTCCAACCGGCATCCGATCCCTCAACAATATGGACCAAGCGCTCGCTTTCGCCTTTATGGTCACCGTCGTTGTCAGAAGAGATTATATTGCCATAGGCATCAAAAACAAATTCATGGGTATTGCGCAATCCGTGTGCAAATACTTCAAAATCGGTACCATCCGGATTACTTCTTACTATGACACCTTCATTTGGGTATTTATGGTTTTCGCCATCAACAGTGGTAATATTAGCACCTATATCGCCAATGCCCCAGTAAATTTTTCCATCAGGACCTTCAATGGCACCGGACATACCGTGTCCACCAAATCCTATATGAACTGCAAAACCTTCTGCAATGCTGGTTTTTTCATCCAGTATTTTATCGCCGTTGGTGTCCCTAAGGCGGTACATTCCCGGACCAATACCTACAAATATATCTTCGTCCCTAACCAATAACGCCCCTGCTTGGTCATTGATTTCATCATTGAAATCATTTAGGATTTGGGTAGATATGTCCGCAATGCCATCATTGTCCGTATCTTCTAGCATCCAAACTTCATCTTTTTCTACGGCAAGATCTCTCCAATCATGGATACTGTCATTGTTCAAATCTGGGAACCACTGGTTTTCCATACTGAGTTCAGGTGCAAATTTTCTATGAAGAAAAGCTCTTCTGTCCTCCACGGTTTCAAATGAAATGGACTCTGTCATCCAGTCCCTATGCCCACGGATATCAAATTCAGAGTTTTTATTTCTATTCGATCTTGTTAAATATACTTTTCCTTCATTGTCAATGTCCATCGCAATAGGGTCCGGTGCCAAGGAATCGGAAGCCCATAAACTAAGGTTTAAGCCATCTGCAACAGTTGCCGATATACTTTTCCTTGCCAATTCAACGGCCTCTAACAACGCCGTGCTGTCTTTTTGAATGACCAAAGGAATTTCCTTTGGTTTTTTAGGTTCACAAGATGATAGGGCAATTAAAAATAGGGGAAGTATTCCTAAAAGGAATTTTTTGAAAAATGTCATTATGATGTTTCGTTGATATGAACTTTAAATGTAACAAATTATGCAGATAATCAATAATGAAATTTGCGTTAGGTTAAATTAATAACATCATATTACAATGGTGTATATTTTTTTAATTTATCATTATTTAGTGCGCTGTTTGGAAACAGTGTTTAAAAGTTGAATTATATTTGAAACTACTCAAAAAAACTCAAAACAATGAATACGATTAAAACAACCTTGCTTCTTCTCATGATTGTAATGTTAAATGCTACGGTAGCAAAGGCACAAGAAGGGCATCCCTTGGAAGGAAAATGGAATTTGACCATTAATCAAGAAGGTAAGGAATTGCCATCATGGCTTGAAATTAGACATTCTGGCAACAGTAGATTAATAGGTAGGTTTACCTATGCTTTTGGTAGCGCAAGGCCCATTGCGGAAATAAAAAAATATGGGGAAATATTTTCTTTTGAAATTCCGCCTCAGTGGGAGCCAGGGGCATCTAATATGGTATTTGAAGGAAAATTGGATGACGAAACCTTAAAAGGTACTATGGTGTATGTAGATGGAAAAAAGTATGAATGGAGCGCTGTTAAAGCGCCAAATTTGCCTTTTTATGATAATGTCCAGGAAGGCAAAGCGGTTAAGCTTTTTAATGGTAAGAATTTAGATGGATGGAAAGTGATAGAAGGTAATCAATGGAAGGTGGTCAATGGAATTTTAACAAGTTCACAATCCGGGGTTAATTTAATCTCTGAACAAAAGTTCAAGGATTTTAAATTAAAGGCAGAATTTAGATATCCAGAAGGTAGCAATAGTGGTCTATATCTAAGAGGGCGTTATGAAGTGCAAATTGCGGATAATATTGGTTTGGAGGCTTCCTCTATTTATTTTGGGGGTATTTATGGCCTTATATCGCCAAATATGAACATGGCAAAAAAAGCAGGGGAGTGGCAAACCTATGAAATTACATTAATTGGTAGAAGGGTCACTATAGTTGCTAATGGTAAGACTATTATATCCAATCAGAATATTGATGGGATGACGGGGGGCGCATTGGACAATAAAGAGGACGAGGCAGGTCCGATTATGATACAAGGTGATCATGGCCCTGTTGAGTTCAAGACCTTGGAAATAACTCCGCTAAGCAAGGGATGATAGTTGATTAACCTAACTAAAAAAGTCTCCTTTAAGGAGACTTTTTTAGTTAACATTTTGCCCATTACAGTAAGTTTTATGCTATTTTTAATTGTCCCACTCTAAATTGGATATTAGGGATAGCGCTTTTACTTCCTCGTCTTCATGAACATAAATTTCTATAAACTGTGGTAACGATGAGCTAAAACCTGCTAATCTTGCAGATTCTCCCTCATCCTTACAAATTGGAATAATATTGCCGTCCCGTAAGGTAAGTTCAACCCTGTTGGCCTTTATTCGATCACCTCCAAAAATTTTCTTATAAGTAGTATTCATGTGCTATTTTGTTAAGTGTATGGTCTTACCTGATTTGGCACTCTCAATGGCCGCTTGAAGAATTTCTATTACAACCATGTTGTTTTCTAATGAATATACGTTAAAAGGTGGTAATTTCAACTCTTCTTTTATCACTGCCGTAAATACGGAAAAAGGGTCGTTGAACGGTTTTTTGCGTTGGGGCAGTAAAAAAGTCTCTTCCGTAAATTGACTGTAGCCCTTTGATATTCTTATCCTCAACTGTGTAGGGTTATCCGCATAAATGGCTCCTTTGGTGCCGTAAAGTTCCATATCCTTTCTGCCAATTGGCCAATTCCAAGAAGGCTCCAATATAGCCATTTGGTTGGGGTAGGTTAAAATTATGGTTGCGTCATCATCTACATTTGGATTGTTATCTGCTTGTAGTTGTTGTGTAACAGCGGTGACTGATAGCGGTTTTGTCCCGTTCATAATCCAAGTCATTAGGTTTGCCCCATAACACCCAAAATCCGTTATAGCTCCGCCACCATTTAAAACCGGGTCTGTAAGCCATTCCAAAAACTCTTGTGAAACCCCAATATTTTTTGGCCCTTTATGACCATCTCTAATTATTACCTTTCTTAGCTCACCAATGGTACCGTTCTTTAGTTCATCCAATGCTTTGACATTGGTTTCATACCATGATGTTTCATAATTGGTAAGGACATGAACTTTATATGTTTTTGCCAAATTGGCAATTTTAACGGCATCATCAAATGTTGTGGCCAAAGGTTTTTCTACCATTACGTGTATCCCTTTAGGAGCACACTCCTGCACTACTTTTAAATGATCTTTAATATTTCCAAATGCAGCAACGGCCTCCGGTTTAGTTTTTGCGATCATTTCCTCCATAGAATCAAAAACCATCGTCATAGGAAACCCAAATTCCTTGGATAATTTATTGGCAAGTATCTTATTGGGTTCTGCAATTCCTACCATAACCATATCCGTTTGGTTTTCACGGCCCAAAATCCATCCTACGTGGCCATGGGTGAGACCGGCTACTCCTAAACGAATGGGTTTCTCCTGAGCTAGACCAACGGCTTTTATCGTTATTAACAAAAGTAAGATAAGGCACTTTTTCATGTTCAGGATTTAGTGTTCGGGTTGTGAATATTCCTGAATTTGCAAATTTTTGCTAATAGTAAAGTAAAAAGTACTTCCTTGGTCTTCTATGGATTCTACCCAAATATCGCCTTCATGGATATCTACTACTCGTTTGCAACCATATAGACCAATTCCCGAGCCTTCAAATTCAGATTGGTGATGCAATTTATTAAATGCCTTGAATATATTCTGTTGTTGGTCTTTGGAGATGCCAATACCATTATCGCTCATTTTAAACTGATAAAAATTGTCTTTTTCCTCTGAGGAGATTACAATTTTAGGAGCATTTCTTACTGAAGAGAATTTGAGGGCATTATGTAATAGGTTCTGAAAGAGCATGCGTATATCCCTTTCACGGCCAACAATGTTGGGTAAGTCGTTAATTAGCACGGTTGCCCTATTGTTCTTGATCAATTGGGAGTGGTCCGTAATAATCTGTTGCACAATTTCTTGGCAATCTATAAATTTCATTTTATCACTATTGCCTGTTTCGGCATACTCTAAAAGGCCAAGTACCAAATTGGTCATTCTTGTGGAACTGCCCTCCAAATGTTCAAAATGTTCTTTGAATTCTTTAAAGGTAGTAGAGTTCGGTTGGTCCAGTAGATGTTGAGAAATGATATTGATATTGTTTAACGGACTTTTAAGATCATGGGTCACGATAAAAGTGAATTCCTCAATTTGTTTATTTTTTTTATTCAAATCCTGGTTAAGGTCGTAAAGCTTTTGATTTTGCTTTTCAAGATTGCTCTGTGCTGTTTGTAATGCCTTTTCGTTGACCTTTAGCATAGTATTGTTTTTTTCCAGCGCATTGGTATATTTTCTGGTCTTTGTTTCATCATACACTCTAAAGGTCTGCGAAAGCCAGGTTAGACATGCTATGTAAACTAAAATTTCATCATAAGGTAAATTTATGACGCCCAAAATAGGACCATAAAAAGTTATGTAAAGCGTTGGAACTATAAATGCCATAATATCATAGATAATAATGGCTAGTCTAATTTTAGGTTTATTACGATAGGCAATGAACGCTAAAAATGCCATTGTGGCAAAGGCCAATGCTTGACCAAAAAAACCTCCGATCAAGACAATGATGATCATAAACATGGTAGGGGGAAATAGCGACATGTATAGCCGTGTGGCCTTTTCCAATTTTAGGATGTTCATGATAAAACCTATAGCAAAACCTAGAAAAATTACGAAGGCTATTATTTGTAAAAGCCTTGTGTTATTGAACATAGTATATAGGAACATGAAAAAAGTAAATAGCGCAGAAAGTAGGGTGATCAAACCTATATGGTCTAATAAACTATTTTCATTGGTATTTTGGTCCGGGGCGTTATGATTTACGTTTTTTATCACAAAAAGTATAAACTATTATTTCAACTTGATTTAAAAAATGTATTTTGCTTATGGTTAAGGATTTTTTAAATAATCCTCAACAGAACAAATAAATTCACATTTTTAAGCATATCTTTTGTTTAACTTTTTACCTGTATGCTTTACACTTTTAAATATAAGAAAGTTGTATACAAATACACAGTAAAATGCATTTTTAATAAGAAAACAATGCATATTTAATCTCTAATTTCTTTTAAGGATATGGTAACTATTTAAACCTTGGATAAGATTAGAATTGCATAGGAACTTCCATGAATAAAACTTTAGCTTTGGACTTTATGTGGTAAGAAAATGAATCCGTTTCCCAAATGCCATAACCGTCCCTTGCTTGAAGTAACTGCCCATTAATTTCTAATTCGCCATCCAATACAAACACATATACGCCGTTATGGTTGTTTTTAAGTTTGTAATTTCCTGATTTTTCCATATTAAAACTGCCCAGATAAAACCATGCATCTTGATGAATCCACACTCCGTCGTCGTCGGTATTGGGAGATACTATTTGCGTTAAACCATTGGCGACCTCTTTATCAAAAATAGAAATTTGATCGTAGCGTGGGGTTACTTCAGACTGATTGGGGAATATCCAAATTTGCAGAAACTTTACTTCTTGGTCGTTGTTTTTATTGAATTCGCTATGCGATACACCACTTCCGGCACTCATAACTTGTATGTCACCTTGTTTAATAACCGTTGAATTACCCATATCATCCATATGTTTAAGGTCTCCCTGCAATGGTATTGAAATAATTTCCATGTTACGATGGGGATGTGTGCCAAATCCACGGCCGGCAGCCACTACATCATCATTAAGGACCCTTAGGGCCCCAAAGTGCATACGTTCCGGATTATGGTAGTTTGCAAAACTAAAACTATGATAAGATTTTAACCATCCATGGTCTGCATGGCCTCTAGTTTTTGCTTCGTGATATATAGTTTTCATATGCTTTATTTATGTATGATATTGGTCGTATATGGTAGTAAAAAATTACTTGGTCTATTTTGTAAAGGGCTATTTTTTTAATGAATAAAGGTAGGGTTATACCTATTGAAATTGTTTATTAATAGTATAAATTTGCAGTCTATTTTTTAAATTTTAATGACAAATAAAATAAAGTTCCCACAATGAAACACGTTATGTTAAGTACGCTTTTATTGCTTATGTTTTTTCAATTAAAGGCCCAAGGTAGTGATGATGCGGTCAAGCATTTTGGAGCGGGAATTGTCATAGGAGGTGTTGGGGGCTATGCCGCTCATAAGATTTTTGACGGAAAAAGGGGTTGGACCTGGGTGGGTGCCGTGGGCAGTAGTTTTGGTGCGGCAATTGCAAAGGAAACCTTGTACGATCAACCCAGGGGAGCTTCATTTGAAGGAAGGGATGTCCTGTTTACGACCCTGGGCGGAATAGTATCTGGTTTGGCGTTGGACGTACTGACCAGCAATACTATAAGAAGGACCGGGGGAGGCAAATATTGTGGCTGCTTGGTCGTAGAAAATAGTGAAATACCGGACCTTAATTTACCATCAAATCCTGAAGCGGGTTCACGTGATATTACGGCTGTGCTACAGGCCGCCTATTTATTAAGGTAGGATTATAGGAGGCCTTTGGCCTTGATCTCTAAATATTTATTGATCGTATTGAGTGTAAGTTCTTCCGGTTTGGTCAAAATTGTTTGGATACCATATTTACGCAGTTCGTTGACCACGAGCTCTTTTTCGTATATAAATTTTTCAGCAATGGTTTGCTCAAATATATCTTTGCTACTAATAGCCTTTTGGCCGGCAAACGAAAGTAATTCTGTATTCTTGAAAAAGATGACAACCAATAAATGTTGTTTTGCAATTGCTTGTAAATAAGGAAGCTGCCTATGCAAGGCATCTAGGGTTTCAAAATTAGTATATAATAGTAATAAGCTCCGTTGCGGTATATTTCTTTTGATATCAATATACAACCTGCTAAAATCACTTTCCACAAAATTGGTGGTAAGGTTGTAAAGTGTTTCCAAAATCAAGTTCATTTGGGCACTTCTGCGTTCTGCAACCACTCTGTTCTCAACCTTATTGCTAAAGGAAAACATACCAGCTTTGTCATTTTTTTTAAGGGCAATATTGCTAATGACCAATGTAGCGTTTATAGCATAATCCAAAAGACTTAATGCATTAAACGGCATTTTCATAACACGGCCTTTATCTATAATGGAATAGACTGGTTGTGACTTTTCATCTTGAAACTGGTTGACCATTAACTGATTTTTCTTGGCAGTAGCTTTCCAGTTGATATTTCTAATATCGTCACCTTGTATATAATCTTTAATTTGTTCAAATTCCATTGTATGGCCAATTCTCCTAATTTTTTTAAGGCCATGCTCAAATAGTTTATTGCTAAAAGCTAATAGGTCATACTTTCTTAGCTGTAGAAAAGAAGGATATACTGGCACTTCCTGCCCTTGGTCATAAGTGTATTTACGGGTCAATAGCCCAATGGGAGAACTGGTAAAAATGTTCAAGTTCCCAAACGCATAGACACCTCTTTCCACAGGTCTTAAGGAATAGGAATATGTTTCTTTTCCGCCACTTTTTATTGAACTTATAATTTTAAAATCACGCTTTTGAAATTGAAAAGGCAGCTCATCTATAATGGTGATATCTATTTTAAAAAAATAATAGTTGTTTATTATAATATCAATACCGTTTTCGTCTCCATTGGATAGCTTGTCTGCCAGAATGCGTTGGGCCTTTACATTACCTTTTGAAATAAACAAAAGGAGGATGTCCACACTGCAAAAAGCAATAAACGCATAAAACAATGATTTGGCAACGACCAAGATATTTTCAAAAATATAGGCCAATAGAAAACAGGTAACAATGCCCGCCAAAAGCAGAAAAAAGCGTGGTTGTAAGTATATATTTTTAAAAATTTTCTTCACAATCCTTTATCTTGGGATTTCAATGGTCTGCACTAAATCTTGAATCATTTTTTCAGCAGTAAGTCCTTCCATTTCCCTTTCAGGAGTTAGGATTATACGGTGGCATAGAATAGGGGACACTACTTTTTTAATGTCATCTGGGGTGATAAAATCACGGCCGTTGATTGCGGCAACAGCTTTGGAGGCATCTAATATGGCAATGGAGGCCCTTGGAGATGCTCCTAAATATAGATTGGCATTTGTTCTTGTATTATTGACAATTGCCGCAATATATTTTAAAAGGTTGTCTTCAACGATGATATCCTTGATGGTGTTTTGATATTCCGCAATTTGCTTGGCGGACAATACGGATTGGACCATGAGTTCAATATCATTGTTCTTTTGTTGATGTTTGGTCTCTAAGATACGCACCTCTTCTTCCAAGGATGGATACCGTACATTGATTTTAAATAAAAAGCGATCTAATTGAGCTTCCGGTAATCTGTATGTGCCTTCTTGTTCTACAGGATTTTGCGTTGCGAAAACCAAAAATGGAGGTTGCATAGGGTATTCGTGTCCATCAATGGTAATTTGGCGCTCGGCCATGGCTTCAAATAAGGCTGCCTGGGTTTTTGCCGGTGCACGATTTATTTCGTCAATAAGAATAATGTTGGAAAAAATTGGTCCTTTCTTAAATTCGAACTCAGAAGTCTTGACATTGAATATAGAGGTGCCTAAAATATCACTGGGCATTAAATCTGGCGTAAACTGTATACGGCTAAACTCTACGTTCATTGTCTTTGCCAAAAGTTTTGCGGTAACTGTTTTGGCTACACCGGGTACACCTTCAATTAAGGAATGCCCATTGGCAAGGATAGAAATGATCAATAATTCTATCATCTCTTGTTGTCCAATAATCACTTTGCCCAATTCGGTTTTTACTTTGGCGACGGCCTCTTGAAGTTGGGATAAATCTATTCGTGAATTAAACTCCTGTGGAGTGTTTTCTTGTAAATTATCTTCCATAAGATTTTTTAAATGCATTAATTTTTTTAGATAAGGTAACCGTATCCTGTTCTGTATGTATAGGTTTGTTTTTTAAGTTTAATATAAGGGTGACCAATGTTTTGGTGTCGTTGATACTATTACCGGATTTATTGGCCAAGGTCCTTATAAATGCATCATCCAATATAGCGGTATTAACAAAATATCTATTTCTAATAAAGGATAGAAAATAATTGATTTTTTGATGGTTTAGATTGGTGTAATCCTTGTTTTGATGATAAAGCGTCCCAACGGTCCTTGCAAATTCTACCGAGGAATTTTCCAAGGGAGAAACAATAGGTATGATACGCTGCTCTCTTTTTGCCTTAAAAATCACAAATAACAGCAACGCAAAGATTGTAAGATAATAAGCCCATTTTAATGCGGGTTGGTTCAAAACAAACCGCATGGGAGAAGTTATGATCTTTCTCCCGGATTTTTTATAATCGTCCCAATACAGATAATCGTTGGTCAAATAAGACAGGCTTTGCGCACTATAATTGCTGGAGCGGTTCAATAAATAATAGTTGCTGAACCCTGCCGGCAACGTGTTGATATAAAAATGGCCGTTACCAAAAGCTGTTTTAATAAAGTTAGGTTTACTTTTTAAGGTATCCATTTCCGTTGGTAGAAATGATTTTTCGGTAAAACTGATATGGCCAAGTATCTCAGTATTTAAAGTGTCCACACTAGTGAAATAAACAGGGTCCGCACCTCGTTCAAACCTAAACTGTGCAGTTTTAAAACGTGTATTGGTCAAACTAACACTGGCCGTATCTTCCTTGAAATCATAATATCTTTCCATCTCAATGTTCAAGGTATCTGCCAACATCCCATAAAGATTGTTGGCAGCAATAAAGACTTGGTTTCCCTTAGCTACATAATTCAATAATTGCTTGCTCTCTTGAGTGTCAAAAGAAAGCATATTGTTAATTGCTATATAAGTGGAAATCTTACTGGAATCACGGGTGGTCAAAACATTATAAATACTTTCCTCTACCGTTTCTATTTTACTATCTGGAAAAAGTGTGGGCAATTCCTGATAAAGTACGTAGCACCCAAAAGGTATTTTAGAACTAGAGGTGAATGAAGGCCTCCAGTTAATAGGTTTGGGACGTACGATCTCTGTAGCTATGATACCTATTAGTACCGCTATTAAAAGACCTAGTATTATTTTTGAACGTTTACCCAAATCTATACTGTTGTTAATTGGTTTATAGAATTGAATTCCACTGTATACTGGTCGTACCTGTAAATGTCAATCTCTTGCTCTCCATACCATATATGATCATATAAGTAGCTAACCTTTTTAAATCCTTGCTTAAGGTTTTTATCCTTGATTTCGGATAAGTAATCGGAATTTGTTTTTTCAAAATGCCAGCTAATAATTTCTTTTTTCGAAAGATTTTGTAACGTTAAAAGAAATTGATATCTAATTGCTAGTCTATAATTTTGGACTTGCAATGCCTCTTGAAGCAGTTTGTGCAAGTCTATAGTTTCTATATGTTCTTCAGTAAGATTTACCGTACCCAAATTTTTGGCCTTTCTGGTAAAAATGGAATTGAAGCTTTCGTTGGTAAGAACTTTGACCAATAAATAAATGGCCAGTATTGCCATAAGTAAATAGATGATGTGTTCAATAACCTGAAGCACCTGAGGTGATATTTCTATGCCGAATACACGTTGCAATCCTTGACCTATCCACGTAATAAAGCGCGCAAGTAAATTTTGGGATTCTCCGGTTTTGATTTGGTAATTGAATTCTTCTCCTATATATTTTTGGGACAAATCCTCTGTCCACTCCTTTGGTGTAATAGTGGAAGTGGAATCTATAGGAATGTCCGCTGTATTACCTAATTGCCCAAAAGCGCAATAGGAATGCAGTACCCATAATATTAGCAATAATCTATACTTCAAATTAATCGTTTAGTCCTATTTGTTCAATAGTGGCCCTGGTATGTTCGTTGTACGTTTTTTCATGTAATGCATAATATAGGATGCCATTTACAAATTGAGAAAGGCATTGCCCGTAGACTGCCGTTATCAAGATGCAACAGGTACCTATAGTGTATACTACGGTAGTTACAATTGAGTTGGCAAAATCAACATCATTTTCTACAACATGAAAGGTGTAAATGCCTAAAATTATACCCGGTATCATTAGGGTAAGCATTAGCAAAAGGCCAAGTAATAAGCCCAAGATAAAATTTACCCCTACGGATTTCCAAAAGTTTTTGGTCACTAATCGCCACCCTTCACCAAAAGCATCTATTGCCCCTTTTTGTTTGTTCAGCATATCAAAAAAAGAAACCCCGATCCAAGCGGCAACAAAGAATTGAACAATATATTGGGCAAACATGCCAAGAATGGGTATTATGGCCATCATAATGGCTACTATCATAAATGCCAGGTAAATAGGGATCAGTAGTAAAATAAATAGGACAATATTTCCCAACTGGCTTTTTGCAAATGCCCAAACTTCCTTTTTGTTGAACGTATTGTTCTTCTTTTCCTCATATTTGATCATGTAGCTCGTGGATAACGAATAGTTAAGAATGGCCACCAAAATAAAGATGATGAAAAAAAGTCCACTGCCAATAACAAGGTAGATGTAATAGTTATCTTCAAAACCCATAGAGTCCGAGAAAGAATTATTATTGGTCTCAAAAGCAATTAATCCTATAACTCCAGATACCAATAGATAACTTGCGATCAAAAGGCCGATCATAAATAGACCATTATAGCTTATAAATACATTGGTGAAATTTTTAATGTTCTGTTTAAAAAAATCAAAATAAACGGAAATAATTTCTCCAAAATCACGGTTTACCCGCAGTGGTATGTAGTTGTCTTTCATATTTTTTGTTAAGAATAATAGGGTATGCCAAATAATAGAATACAATTAAAAACAACGAGGCCGCTATAATAAATATTGCCAACCAATTAGGCATATTGGTATATCTAGTTATAAAACCTTCTATGAAGCCTGCAAGGATAAAGAAAGGAATGGTGCTCACAACAACCTTTAATCCGTCTTTGGCACCTTTCATAAAAGAAATACGTCTTGAGTATGTTTTTGGAAAAAGAATACTGTTGCCCATAATTAAACCAGCACATCCGGCAATAATAATTACCGAGATTTCAATAGTACCATGTAGCCAAATTTGTTTATTGGCTTCAAAAAAAACACCTTTTGTGTAAAAGAAGGTAATAAAGGCCCCTAACATTACCCCATTGCTAAAAAGTATATATGCGGTACCTATACTGGTAATAACTCCAAAACTAAAGGCTAGGAATGCGACCCTTATATTGTTTATGGTTATTCCAAGAAAACTTCCAATTTCACTTCCGCCCTTATAGATTGCGGCCGGGTCCCCGTTTGCAATATTGTTCAAGGTTTCGTTAACATATGCATCGCCCAAAATCAATCGGACAAACGTAGGGTCGTTCAGGGCAGAAAGTGCACCAATTGCAGATGCCACAATAAAAAACAAAAATGCAATACCCATTGTTTTATGATATTGTCTGAAGAACAACGGAAATTCCGTTCGCCAAAAATCAACAATCCGATTGCGGTTTTCTTTTTTGTTTTTATATATTTTTTGATGGGCCTGTGCAGCAAGTTCGTTCAAATACAATAAAGTCTTACTTTCTGCGTAATAGGTTTGCGCGTATGCCAAATCATTGGTTAATTGAATGTAACCATTGGCTAGCTCATCGGGGTTTGTATTGCGGCCAAGGGCGATAGCCTTTTCAAAAGCGATCCATTTTTCCTTATTTTGCCTTACAAAAGCAGCTTCGCGCATATATAGTATTTACCTTGTTAAATTTAAGACTTAATGAATAACCTCCAAATCAATACAACGCAAAATGTTAATCTTAATTATACCATAGTCAGTATTGGTGAACGAATTTTAGCATTTTTAATAGATGCTTTTATTCTTTATTTGTATTCCATATTGGTAAATCTGATAGGAGATGCCATAGGATATGTGTATGATGACCGATGGACACAACGTGGATTGGTAGCACTTATTTTTCTGCCTGCCATGTTCTATAGTTTGTTAATGCATATCATATTTAATGGAAGAACTGTTGGTAAAATGTTGATGAAAATGCGGGTGGTGAAAATAGATGGCTCACCTGTACATTGGAGCAATTATCTTACACGATGGATGTTAAGATTGGTAGATATTTGGTTGTTCTTGGGTGCAATAGGTATATTGACCATTTTATTTTCTGACAGGAAACAACGTTTGGGAGATGCCGCTGCAGGAACGGTGGTCATTAGTACAAAACAAAAGACAAAAGTATCGCATACCATTTTGGAAGAGGTAGAAGATACTTATGTGCCCGTATTTACAAATGTTACCATGCTGACGGACAAAGATGTACGGCTGATCAAGGAAACGTTTCGTATAGCCAAAAAGAGTAATGATTATAAGACATTAAAAATGTTGAGGGATAAAGTGGATAGTATTTTATTGACCAATTCAGAATTATATGATAAACCATATTTGGAAACCGTTTTAAAAGACTATAATTACTTTACTCAACAACTATAGCCTATGTTCTATTATATTATAGATATATTAGGAACCATTGCGTTCGCAATTTCTGGGGTATTGGTGGCCATGGAAAAAAAACTCGATGTTTTTGGAGTGTTGATTATCGCTTTCGTAACTGCAGTTGGGGGTGGAACTTTAAGGGATCTGTTAATTGGTATTAGACCCGTAGGGTGGTTAAATGCGCCTATACATATTTTGGTCATTGTGCTTACCGTTATTTTGGCCATACTATTTGTAAAGCAGCTAAAATATGTCAGAAAATCTCTTTTTTTGTTTGATACCATTGGTATAGGTCTGTATACCATGGCCGGTGTAGAAAAAGGGATTGCGGCAGATCTATCACCGGTAATGTGTATAGCGTTAGGTACTATAACAGCATGTTTTGGTGGTGTGATCCGTGATATCCTTTGCAATGAAATACCAGTTATATTTAGAAAAGAAATTTATGCTACCGTATGTATTCTAGGTGGATTGGTATATTTTTTACTTATACAATTTCCAGTTATAAGTAATACCATAGCCCATTCATTGGCTATATTGACCATTATTGTCATGCGTATATTGGCCGTTAAATTCAAAATTTCATTGCCCAATATTTATCGGGAAATATAATTGATAAGATGTTTTACATTTTTATGTAAAACATGAAAGACCATGTATAGCCTCGTCATTCCACACTTGACGTAGAGTATGTAAGTTATCGTAGATTTTTCTATATCTCTTATTCAATGACCTCCGCTTTGGTAATGTAAATGTTCTGCATGGGCCAGTCACCCTCATCAACAGGTTGATTGTTTATTTTATCTACTACATCCATACCTTCAATGACCCTGCCGAAAGGAGTGTATTCACTATCTAGGTGGTAAGAGCCTGGATCGGTAACAACGATAAAGAACTCATAAGGGGAAGCTAGCATATGCGGATTGTCCATTTCACTGCTGGGCATAGATATGGTGCCCCTATGGTGTTTATGTCCCTTACGGGTGTCCGGTGGTAGTAAATATCTTCCAATTTCATTACGTTTCTTACCTGTTTTGCGGTCATCAGAATTTCCTCCTTGAATTATAAAGTTTTTGACCACTCTATGAAATTGGGTATAGTCAAAATAACCTTTGCGGGTCAAATAAATAAAATTGGCACGGTGGTAGGGCACATTTTCGTAAAGTTCAACCGTAAAACTGCCCAAACTGGTGGTAATCTTTACTTTATTGGCCTTTAAATCTTGCTGGTATTCATAGAAAAAATCAATGGCGTTGTCCTCTGTAAGTTCAAAACTTTCTTCCTCTTGTTTGGCAAGGGAGTCGCTTTTAATTTTTGTGGAATCTATGCGTGTCTCCGTGTTAATAATTGGACTTTCAGGTTTCTTAGCGGTATCTTTGCAACTTATTGTTAACAGGGCGGCCACAATAATATATAAATAGGATTTAGCTAGGGTCATGGATTTTAATTTATTTGAACATCAGGTCTCAAAAATAAAAGATTTACCGCTACCAGGTGAGGCTTCGCAATATAAAATGGCTCCACAAGGTCGTGTAGCGGACTTAAAACAAATAAACCTGACACAAAAAAATCCTAGGAAAGCAGCGGTAATGGCTTTGTTTTATCCATCCGAAGAAAAAAAAACGAACCTTTTGCTTATTCTGCGTAAAACATACAAAGGCGTACACTCCAATCAAGTTGGCTTTCCAGGCGGAAAGGCGGAAAGAATTGATAATGGACTTTTAAACACCGCATTGCGCGAAACACATGAGGAAGTAGGGGTAGAGCCAAAAGATGTAACGGTGGTGAAAGAATTGTCCACTATTTTTATACCGCCCAGCAATTTTATGGTACAACCCTATATGGGACTTTACAAAGAACCAAAACCTTTTCGTAAGCAGGATAAGGAAGTAGAAACAATTTTAGAGGTGCCCTTGCTCGATTTTATGGATGAAAAAAAAATCGTAACAAAAAAGTTGACCACGTCTTATGCCTCCAATATTGAAGTACCTGCCTTTAAATTAAATGGTTATATTGTTTGGGGGGCAACAGCAATGATGTTGAGCGAGATTAAAGAGTTATTAAAGCAAGTGATGTAAGCTTAATTATTTATTTTAGCATCTATGGGATTATTTAAAACAAACCCTTTTGGGCATAATTTATTTTTAAAGAAATGGCTTATCCGTATTTTGGCGGTGCTTTCGCATCAGCGATATAAACGTTTTAATACGCTGGAGATTGAAGGTTCTGAAATTATTAGGAATTTACCGGATAGGAATGTGCTATTCGTAAGTAACCATCAAACTTATTTTGCGGATGTTGTGGCAATGTTTCATGTGTTCAATGCAAGTTTAAGCGGTAGGGAAGATTCCATTAAGAATTTAGGCTACATATGGCAACCAAAACTGAATATGTATTATGTTGCGGCCGCGGAGACAATGAGAAAAAGTCTGTTGACAAAGATCATGGCCTATGCGGGTTCCGTCAGTGTGGAGAGAACATGGCGGTCAGAGGGCAAGGATGTAAAGCGCCAGGTTAAAATGAGCGATATCTCTAATATAGGCAAGGCCTTGAACGATGGTTGGGTCATTACTTTTCCCCAAGGTACGACAACACCTTGGAAACCGCTACGAAAGGGCACCGCTCATATCATCAAAAAATATAAACCGGTAGTGGTTCCTGTTGTAATTGATGGTTTTAGACGATCGTTTGATAAGAAAGGGCTGCGTATCAAGAAAAAAGGTATACTGCAATCCATGGTCATCAAAGAACCTTTACAGATAGATTATGACAATGAAACTTCAGAGTCCATTATAGAAAAATTGGAATATGCCATAGAACAACATCCGTCCTTCTTAAAGGTAATCTCAAAAGCGGACCTTTTGGCATATGAAGAAGAGAACAAGCAGCGAAAGTGGAAAACACCTTAAATTTCCAATTGTCTTAGTTCCGTATAGTTCTTTTTTAGCTTTCTTAGGAGTAGGCCATATAGAAGGAAATAAACCCCTCCCATAAATAATGTGAGTACTACTCCAAAAATACCAATGGCTAGCATAATGGTAATTTTGAGCTTTTCTTGAGATACATTGGCCAATCCTTCTTTGAATTCAGGGAATGCCAGTGCAATATTATCGTTGAGGTAAACACCTATAATCATGATTATGATCGTGACCATGATCATGGACAAGGAAAAGATAACATAATGTTTCACCGTTTTTCTGGTCTTTATAATCTTCCTCATCAGGTTTTTAGAATTGTCCAGAACGGAAATTTCCTTAAATCGTTTATAGAATTGAAAGATAAAATATAGGGCAACGGTATAAATAAATACAGATAGTCCAAATAGATATTGGGAAACACCAATTTTTTCATAAACCTCCATGCCCTCTCTCATGGAAGGGAATAAGTAAAGAAGATGGGGCACGGAAAATTCCAAAATACTAATGATCAATATCCATTTTACGATAGATGAGGATTTTTTCCAAATCATCTTATGAATATCTTCATAGCTTAGCTTAGGAACGTTAAACTCCTTGTTTTGCCAATCTTTCTTCAATAATTCCAGTTCATCCGTCATATATTATGGATTCAAAATGGTTCTTAATTTGTTTTTGATACGGTTCATTTTAACACGCGCATTTACTTCTGAAATACCCAATGTATCTGATATTTCCGTATAATTTTTATCTTCCAGGTATAGGAACACTAGCGCTTTATCGACATCGCCCAACTGTTTTACGGCCTTATACATCAATTTTAACTGAAGTTCCTCTGTTTCGTCATATTCATCTGCCTTTATCTTAAAAATTACGGATTCGTAATCCGCCGTATCAATTCTCTTTTTGTTTTTACGATAGAGGGTTATTGCCGTATTCAAGGCAACCCTATACATCCATGTACTAAACTTTGCATCTCCCCTAAATTTGGGATAGGCTTTCCACAGTTGAATGGTAATTTCCTGGAACAGATCGTTGTGAGAATCGCGGTCATTGGTATATAGTGTACACACCTTATGGACAATATTTTGATTGTCTTGCAGCTCCGTCACAAATTTGTGTTCCAGTTCTTTGTTCACTAGTGGTTGGTGGTTATTACGTAATTAGTCTAACAAAAGTTTTTTTTGTTACATCAATTTTACGAAAATTAAAAATGTCCAAGGATTACCTTGGACATTTTTAAAAAGTTGAATGAATTTTAGTTTCTATAATTCAATGCTGGAGCCCTATCGCCCAAAAGTGGGATATATTTAAAATCAGCCCCTCTGTTTTCCAAAAATTCTGTTTTTGCCTGCTCCACCAATTTTTTGTCCTTAAATAGGTCCATAGCGGTTTTGGTCAAAGTTTTTGCCGCAACCATCATACCTTTATTGCCAATAGATGTACCGCCGGCCGCAACCGCTTGCCAGCTATGGGCGGGAGTTCCGGGAACCCAAGTGGCCGTGCCAAAACCAACGGTAGGAACCGTAAAGCTAACATCGCCCACATCTGTAGAACCATAGGCCCTTGCTTCGGTTTTATATGGCTGTATATTTTTGGCAACATTAAGATCTGCCTTTTCCATTCCCAATGTTTTGGCAATTTTATCGGCAAATACTTTTTCCTCTGCTGTGTATGCTATACCACCAACTTCCGTTAAGTTATCATGAACAAGTTTTTGTAAGGTTAGGTTGGGTAAGAGTTCATGGGTGCCACCGATCATTTCATAATCCATTGTAGTACCTGTACCCAGTGCTGCGCCTTCTGCCGCTTTAACCATTCTGTCAAAAATATCAATGACAACATTACGGGAATTATGACGGGCATAATAGTAAACTTCTGCAAAATCTGGTACCACATTGGGCGCTTTACCTCCGGAAGTTATGACATAGTGAATTCTAGCCTCTTGCGGTATATGTTCCCTCATCATGTTGACCATAATATTCATTGCCTCTACGCCATCAAGGGCGGATCTTCCTTTATCTGGGGAACCTGCGGCATGAGCGGAAATACCATGAAATCTAAATTTTGCTGATTTGTTTGCCAACGCAGCACCTGCGCTTGCGGCATTTTGCGCTCCCGGATGCCAGTGCAGGGCAATGTCTACATCGTTAAAAAGTCCTTCACGGACCATATATACCTTTCCTGATCCACCTTCTTCCGCAGGTGTGCCGTAAAAACGTATGGTACCTTGCATTTTGTTGGCTGCCAACCATTCTTTGGTAGAGATGGCCGCTGCGGTAGACGCGGTACCGAATAAATGGTGTCCACAGGCATGGCCTGCAGCTTTTTCCGCAGATTCTTTTTCGGCAACCGCTTTTTGGGAAAGTCCCGGTAGAGCATCATATTCTCCTAAAATAGCTATTACAGGGCTTCCACTGCCATATTCCGCAATAAAGGCGGTCGGGATACCGGCAACACCCTTGGTTATGGTAAAGCCGGCATTTTCCAAGGTCTCTTGCAATAGACCCGCACTTTTTTCTTCCTGGTAGCCCATTTCTGCGAAATCCCAAATATTTTGAGCTATAATTCCGTATTCCTTACTTTTTTGCTCTAATTTTTGAAGTACTTCCTTTTCACTTTTCTGCGCGCTCACAGATAGGAAGGTGGCGCCGAGTAATATCGATAAAATAAGGGTTTTTCGCATGATGTCAGTTATTTGAGTTAGGCCTTAAAGATACTAAAAAGAGAATATTATTTTAAAGTAGTAGTCCATTTGATTAATTTTGCCGTCAAGTTAAAAACTATGAACATACCACTTTCAAGCTATCCTAGAATCGTAATCATAGGTGGTGGTTTTGGGGGAGTTTCCCTAGCAAAGAAATTAAGCAAAAAAGAAGTACAGGTAGTATTGTTGGACAAAAACAACTACCATACCTTTCAGCCCCTTTTATATCAGGTATCAACAGGTGGATTGGAGCCAGACTCCATAGCGTATCCATTGCGTAAAGTGCTTATTGGATATGACAATTTCTACTTTCGTTTGGCAGAAGTTACCGAGGTAGACCCAGGACATAAAAAGATAAAAACGGATATCGGTGATCTATCCTATGACTATTTAGTAGTCGCAACAGGGTCAGAGACAAATTTCTTTGGTAATACAGAAATAGAGCATCATGCCATGTCCATGAAATCTATTCCACAATCGCTTAATTTAAGAAGTTTGATTTTGGAAAATTTTGAACAGGCCCTTTTAACGGATGATTATCATGAACGTGATGCTTTAATGAATTTTGTCATCGTTGGTGGCGGGCCAACGGGAGTTGAACTGGCAGGAGCATTGGCGGAAATTAAAAAAGGGATATTACCTAAGGATTATCCGGATCTGGATACTAGAAGGGCACAAATAAATATAGTACAAGGGGGAGATTGCCTGTTACCAGGTTTCAGTAGCCAAGCCTCCAAAAAAGCCGAGGACTTTTTAGAAGAATTGGGCGTACAGGTATGGAAAGGCGTACGCGTAACCGGGTATGACGGCAAAACGGTTACCACCAAAACAGATTTGGTTTTTCAGTCCGCAGCGGTAATTTGGGCTGCTGGGGTAAAAGGGGCAAGTATCAAAGGTTTGGACGCTGCCGATGTTTTGGCTGGAGGAAATAGGCTTAAGGTTAACGAGTTTAACCAAGTAATTGGTTATCCGGAAATTTTTGCAATTGGTGATATTGCATGTATGGCTACGGAAGATAACCCACGTGGACACCCTATGGTTGCCCAACCGGCCATTCAGCAAGGAAGGCTGTTAGGGGAGAACATGGTCAAATTATTGGAACATAAACCTATGAAACCTTTTGTATATAATGACAAGGGCAGTATGGCAACCATAGGTAGAAACAAAGCCGTATGTGATATTAAGGGCTACCGTTTTCAAGGTATTTTTGCATGGTTTGTCTGGATGTTCGTACACTTATTTTTTCTGATAGGCTTTAGAAATAGAATGGTCGTTTTTATTAATTGGGTGTATAATTATATTAGATTTGATAGGGAGGCAAGACTTATTATCCGTCCTTACAAAAGAGATTATAGCCAGTTTAAGGATTAATCTATACATGATTAATATACCCCGTATCACAATTATTGTTCAGATGCTAGGCGCGTTAAGTGCTTGACAGTTAAAGTTTTGTAAAATATTTCTTTCCCAGTTGTAATTTAAATATCTTCAAGGTAAAATCAACCGGAAATGAAAACCAGTAGTTTTAAAATACTTGTATCAACTTATTTGTTTATTTCCGTAAGTACAATGTTTGGTCAAACCACAGAGGATCCGGTTTCAACCAATGCATTACCATTATCTAAGTTGTCAATTTCTGGAAATGCCTATCCTGTTACGGCTATTGGCGATGTTCATAAATCTTTTTTAGTAGGCTATGGTATCTCTAATGGTTTGCAAATGGAGCTCCATGGGTTTTATGATACCTATTTGCAAACGGAAAGATTTAGGACTAATCTTTTAGGAAAGGTCTATCTAACGGAAAAATTATATTTACTATCAGGTTTGGAAGTTGAAGTAGCTACGGAAAGTCAAGAATTAATGGAGGCGCCTTATCGTCTTGGTTTTGTGGCTGGTACAGGTTATGATATAAGTGATAACTTCATGGTCGAGATGAAAAGCAATGTGCAATTAAACAAGGATGCCATAGGTGCATTTGGGGAAAAATTGATAGAAATGCCGGCAGTTCATACCATTGGGGGCAAGTGGAGATTCTAATATTCCTTCCTGGGGTGATACGTATTCATTACATCGGCCAGATGGGAGCGGTCCACATGCATATATATTTCTGTGGTGGTAATACTCTCATGACCTAGCATTTGTTGTATAGAACGCAGGTCTGCTCCATTTTCCAATAAATGGGTCGCAAATGAATGCCTAAAGGTATGTGGGCTAATATTTTTCTGTAACCCAATAGTTGTGGCCAAGTTTTTAATAATCGTAAAGATCATTGCTCTGGTAAGTTGCCTTCCTCTTCTGTTCAAGAACAAAATATCTTGAAATCCTTCTTTAATATTTAGGTGTACCCTTATTTCATTTCTATAGATAGAAATATATTTCATATTGACGAGGCTAATAGGAACAAAACGTTGCTTATTACCTTTACCTGTTACTTTTATAAATCCCTCGTCAAAAAATAAATCGGATATTTTAAGATTAATTAGCTCTGAAACACGCAAACCACAACCATACAATGTTTCCAATATGGCGCGATTGCGTTCACCTTCTGGTGTGCCCAGGTCTATGGCACCTATTAAATTGTCTATTTCCTTTTCGGAAAGCGTATCTGGTAATTTTCTTCCAATTTTGGGTGATTCAATCAAATCCAATGGGTTGTCATTTCTATATTCTTCAAATATTAGATAGGTAAAAAAACTTTTAAGTCCAGATATAATTCTAGCCTGTGACCTAGGATTTACAACTTTGGCAATTTCGTAGACAAATTGTTGAACCGTGGTCTTATCTATTTCCAAAGGCCCTGTAGTTATAGTTTGGGATGCCAAAAATGCCATTAATTTTTCTATATCCCGTGTATAGCTTTGGATGGAATTGTCTGAAAGTCCTCTTTCCAATTTTAGATATATCATATAGTCTTTAAGGGCTTGGTTCCAGTTCATGGCCTAAAGATAATCATCTTGGTAATTTTAAATATTGGCAAGACCTATTATGGCCAAGATATAATAATACAGATGTGAAAACGTTCAACACTTAGCAAAATCAATATTTAAAGTATGAAAAAAGTAGGCATCTTAATCTTTGTTGTTCTATTGGGTTTACGTCTAAGTGCACAGGAAGGGTTTAAATTGGGAATACAGGCAGGTTTGCCGCTAAACGAATTCAATGATGCGGTAAGCGTGGTTTTAGGAGCGGATGCCTCCTATATGTATCCTTTGGGGGAAGTAGTGGATATTGGCCCTGCTGTTGGGTATATTCACGGATTTGCGGAAAAGTACCAATCTACCATACCCCTTTCTGATTTGGAGCCTGTTCAATTTTTACCATTATCCGCGGGTGTTCGTTTCTGGACATCCAATTCTTTTTCTTTTGGTGGTAATGTTGGTTGGGCCATGGGAATAAACGATGGCAATGATGGTGGAGTATATTACAGACCTACGATCGCTTATCTGACAAGTTCAAGTTCAGAAGTTAATCTATCTTATACCAATATAAATTTAGATCAGGCAAAATGGACTACCATTACCTTAGGCTTGGTATATAATTTTGAACCTAAGTATAGAACACGTCGTTAATGCTCCGATGATTACTTTACCTGTACTTATGTAAATAACAGATGATTGTTAGGGCAACATTTGTTACTTTTATGGCATGAAGATTATCATTATCAATGGCCCCAATTTAAATTTATTGGGAAAAAGGGAACCGGAAGTTTACGGAGCACAGACATTTGAGGAATATTTTACAAAACTTCAATTTAAATTCAAGGATGTTGAACTAGAATATTTTCAGTCCAATATTGAAGGAGAAATTATATCAAAGATTCAAGAAACTGGGTTTTCCTATGACGGTATCGTGCTCAATGCAGCGGCATATACCCATACCTCTGTGGGCATAGGAGATGCGGTCAAGGCCGTAGAAACACCTGTAGTCGAAGTCCATATTTCCAATACCCATCAACGGGAGGAATTTAGGCATGTTTCATATATTTCTGCAGCTGCAAAAGGTGTAATATTAGGGTTTGGCCTTAAAAGTTATGACCTGGCCATACAAAGTTTTATCAAAGATTAATTATTAGTTTTCTTTAACATCCGATCAAATCCGGTAATTCGTACATAGTAGTAAATTAAAGACTACTATGAAAAAATTAGGTATATTTCTTATAAGCGCTATAACCGTATTGGGTTTATCGTGTAGTGATGAAAATGAGTTGGCTCTTACTCCACTTCCACAGAACACCATAACACTTACAAACGCATTTTCAAATTTAAATTTTACAAGTCCTTTAGACCTTCAAAACCCTAATGATGGCACCGATCGTCTTTTTGTAGCTGAAAAGGGCGGTTTGATAAAAGTTTTTCAAAATGAGGAAAGCGTATCGGAGACTTCAACGTTTTTGAATCTTTCCGGACAAATTGCTACGGAAAATGAATTGGGATTGTTAGGTTTTGCCTTTCATCCGGATTATAGTGGAAACGGTTTTCTATTTGTATACTATACCCCAAATACTTCGGAGGCGGTTGTCTCTAGGTTCAAGGTTTCTGAAGGTGACGTTAACCAAGTAGACTCAACAAGTGAAACAATATTGTTACGCATACCGCAACCGTATACCAATCATAATGGAGGGCAATTGGCCTTTGGTACGGACGGTTACCTATATATTGCTTCAGGTGATGGTGGTGGATCAGGTGATCCGGATGGCAACGCACAGAATTTGGAGAATCTTTTAGGCAAAATTTTAAGAATAGACGTCGATAATGAAGATGCTGGTCTGGAGTACGCCATACCTGCTGATAATCCTTTTGTTGATACGGAAGATGCACGGGCCGAAATCTTTGCCTATGGGTTAAGAAATCCTTGGAGGTTTAGCATTGACTTACAGGATAATACAATTTGGACCGGTGATGTAGGGCAAGATCAGAAGGAAGAGATCAACCTAATAGAAAAAGGAGGAAATTATGGGTGGAATTTGTTAGAAGGCACATCATGTTATAAAGAGGCTGATTGTGCTGTTGATGGTACAATACTTCCACTATATGAATATGGCCACGAAAACAATGATAAGTCTGTAACCGGAGGTTACGTATATAGGGGGAATAATGTACCGGAATTAAATGGGTACTATGTATATGGGGATTTTATTTCCGGTAGGATATGGGCATTGGATAAATCCGGTAACAACCAATTGATAACGGAATCCGGTCTTAGTATATCCTCATTTGGGATAGATGCAGATAAAGAACTTTATCTCTGTAGTTTTGATGGAAAGATATATAAGTTCACTTTGGCAGATTAATGCTGAATGGCATTTTGTTTCCTTAGATATTTCTCTTCTACATAAAAAGTAGCGAAAGGTAATAAGGAGGCAATACCAAAAATAAGTAGTTTCTTAATGCTCCATTTATATTTGAGCCCTACAACTACGGTCAAAATAATATAGGCAATAAACAAAATACCATGTATGTTGCCTATAATTTTATTTGGTCCAGGAATTTCGGCCCAATATTTTAAGGGCATACTAATTCCGAACAACGCCAAATAGGAGATACCTTCTAAAATTGCCGTTGCTCGAAATAGTTTTAACATGCCTTACTTATTTTTTTGGGTTATAGATGTATTACTTCATCGTAAGCTGCAGCTACCGCTTCCATTACCGCCTCACTCATTGTTGGGTGTGGGTGTACCGCCTTAAGGACCTCATGGCCCGTAGTTTCCAGTTTACGTCCCAATACAGCTTCAGCTATCATATCGGTAACACCGGCGCCGATCATATGGCATCCTAACCATTCGCCGTATTTAGCATCGAAAATTACTTTTACGAAACCATCTGAAGCACCGGAAGCTTTTGCCTTGCCACTTGCAGAAAAAGGAAATTTACCAACTTTGATATCCAGACCTTTTTCCTTGGCCTGTTTTTCCGTTAGTCCAACCGAAGCAATTTCAGGAGAGCAATACGTACAACCAGGTATGTTGCCATAATCCAATGGTTCTACATGCATATCCGCTAATTTCTCTACACAGATAATACCTTCGGCAGAGGCTACGTGGGCCAATGCCTGACCAGGAGTAACATCACCAATGGCATAATAACCTGGGATATTGGTCTGGTAAAAATCGTTCACTAAAATCTTATCACGGTCTGTGGCAATACCCACATCTTCCAAACCAATGTTCTCAATATTTGTTTTGATGCCCACTGCGGAAAGTACAATGTCAGCCTCTAGAATTTGCTCTCCCTTGGCCGTTTTTACGGTGGCTTTTACACCATCACCAGAGGTATCAACAGAAGTAACTTCTGCAGAGGTCATAATCTTTACACCAGCTTTTTTAAAGCTTCGTTCCAATTGTTTGGAAACATCCTCATCCTCAACAGGTACTATGTTCGGTAAATATTCTACAACGGTAACCTCCGTACCCATGGAGTTATAGAAATAAGCAAATTCTATTCCTATAGCGCCACTTCCTACAACGATCATTTTCTTAGGCTGCTTATCTAAGGTCATGGCTTCCCTGTAACCAATAATTTTCTTGCCGTCCTGCGGTAGACTGGGAAGTTCTCGGCTACGTGCCCCGGTGGCAATAATAATATTGTTGGCACTGTATTCGGTCACAGAACCATCTTCCGCTTTTACGGAGATTTTTTTGCCCGGTTTAAGGGTTCCATAGCCTTTTATGACCTCAATTTTATTCTTTTTCATCAAAAACTGAACACCCTTGCTCATGCCATCTGCAACGCCACGGCTTCTTTTTACCACGGCATCAAAATCCTTATCCACATTATCTACCTTTATCCCATAATCATCTGCATGCTTTAGGTACTCAAATACCTGTGCGGACTTCAGTAGTGCTTTAGTAGGAATACAGCCCCAATTTAAGCAAACACCGCCTAGACTTTCTTTTTCAATAATGGCGGTCTTAAACCCTAATTGTGAAGCTCTAATTGCAGTAACATATCCTCCTGGACCACTACCTAAAACAATAATGTCGAAAGTGCTCATATTTTGATTTTTTTGATGTTTGAAATTGAAGGGCAAAAGTACAAAACCAAAACGGGATTTTGTAAAACGTTTTAAAAATATGACTTTAATACCCCAATTGTTGTAGGTATGTAACTGTAGACTAATATTTTAAATAAAAATCAGCTATATTTTATAGTTGTCTATTGGTAGGGCGCGCGCGAAGCCTTATTGTTCGGGAACAAATTTTAATGCCACTCCGTTTATGCAGTGCCTTAATCCTGTAGGTGCAGGACCATCCTCAAAAACATGACCTAAGTGTCCGCCACAAGTGGCACAATGTTCTTCCGTTCTTTTGTAACCAATTTTGTAATCCACATCATAGCCAACGTTACCTTCTATTTCTTGATAAAAACTTGGCCATCCTGTACCTGACTTAAATTTGGTTTCACTTTTGAACAAGGGGGTAAAGCATGCCGCACATACATATGTTCCTTTTTCTTTATTGTCCAATAATTCGCTGGTAAATGGGTTTTCGGTTGCAGCTTCACGAAGCACGTAATATTGAGCATCGGTCAATTCTTTTTTCCATTCCGCCTTTGTTTTTTGAATTTTAAACTCTTTTTCCTGTCCGTTTTCCTTGGAGGTAGCTTGTTTTTTGACTTGTGAATTGCCGTTACAGCTGGTAAGTAGAACGGTTAATGCCAATATAAAATGTAATTTCATGCTGCAGTCTTTTTTGTTTTAGTCGTTAAAATCCATACACCTTTCAGTATAATATACCTACGGGTTTTTTATGCAAAGGTTTTAAAGAAATATTGAAGTAAAAATAATGCCTCTGAGTTATTTCCAGAGGCATTTATTTATTTATTGTGAAGGTTGTTGTAATTAATCTATTTGTATTTTTTGTACATCATCTTCATTAACCCCCAAATGTGCCATTACGGAAGCAATGTTAGAGGTATCTAATTTACCTGTTGTCGATTCTGCAGGTAATATGGCAATTCTAAATACTTGATTGTCCGTATCACCAGATTGCAAAGTACCTAGGTCAAAGTCTGATTCTAGGAATATACTGACATCAAAAAAAGTATAATCATAGTTATATTGCAGTAAGCCTTGGTCCAAAATTCTAGTTTGTGGTAATAATCTCCAAATATCTACAGGGTCACCATTGTTATCCTCTGTTTGATCCCACAGAATATAGACAAGAACGACATCGGTTTCAAAGACCTCTACACTATTTGGAAATTCATAAAATATGGAATAATCGTTTTCAAGGGTAAATGATCCTTCTATATCCACTACTTTTCCTAGAATGTTAATTCCGTCCTCACCGTTCGCTCCATCAAACCCATCTAAACCAGGAGGACCCTGCGGACCTTCACATGATATAAAAAATAGGGTAACTAGAGCTCCTAAAAATAAATTCAGTTTTTTCATAATTATCTGTGTTAATATGTTAAAGTAATTATTTTGATGTTCTGTTTCAAAAAGCGTTCCAATTTTGGTAATGTAATATATAAATCGGATATTAACATTTATAATTTTAACAATTATCAAAGCTTGTCGGCAATCTTTATAAGTTGATTAGCTTTACAAAAAAAATAAAGCGATAATATGGCTCACGTGCTAGTTCACTCATTATTTACCGATTTTGATATCAATCTATTTAAAAGCGGTAAACACTATCGGCTATATGAAAAATTGGGATCACATCTTTTAACGCTAGATGGCGTGGAGGGTACATATTTTGCGGTTTGGGCCCCCAGTGCAAAATCTGTTTCTGTCATAGGTAATTTTAATGGCTGGAATGCAGATGAACACCGCTTAAACGTAAGGTGGGATGCCAGTGGTATTTGGGAAGGATTTATCCCGAATATAGGCAAGGGAGAAATCTATAAATATAAGATTCAATCAACCATTAACGATGTCTGGACAGAGAAGGCGGACCCGTTTGCAAGATATAGTGAGCATCCGCCAAAAACGGCATCGATTATTTGGACATCCGATCATCAATGGAAAGATAAGGAATGGATGGGTTATAGGAAGGATAAAAACGGTCTTGATCGCCCATATTCCGTGTATGAAGTACATTTAGGTTCGTGGAAAAAAAATAAGGAACATAAATTTCTATCCTATAGGGAATTGGCCCAGGATTTGGTATCGTATGTAAAGGATATGGGGTACACCCATGTAGAGTTCATGCCGGTCATGGAATATCCTTATGACCCGTCTTGGGGATATCAGCTAACCGGTTATTTTGCTCCTACCTCCAGATTTGGTACGCCAGAGGAGTTCAAATTGCTGGTAGATACCTTTCATCAAAATGATATTGGCGTAATATTGGATTGGGTGCCTTCACATTTTCCTGAGGATGCCCATGGCCTTGGTTATTTTGATGGGTCTCATTTATATGAACATCCGGACAGAAGAAAAGGGTACCATAATGATTGGAAAAGTTTGATCTTTAATTATGGTAGAAATGAGGTTCGTGCCTTTTTGATCAGTAACGCACTTTTTTGGTTGGACCAGTTTCATGTAGATGGCTTACGGGTAGATGCGGTGGCATCTATGTTATATTTGGATTATTCTAGGGAAGATGGGGAATGGGAACCGAATATCTACGGTGGCAACGAAAATTTGGAAGCCATTTCCTTCATAAAGGAACTGAACGAGGCCGTTTATAGTAACTATGAGGGCGTGCAGACCATTGCGGAAGAATCTACTGCATTTTCAGGAGTATCCAGACCCGTAGAACATGGTGGTTTAGGATTTGGCATGAAATGGATGATGGGATGGATGCACGATACGCTACAATTTTTTAAGAAAGAACCCATATACAGAAGGCATCACCAAAATGATATTACCTTTAGTATGACCTATGCGTTCACTGAAAATTTTATGTTACCATTTTCACATGATGAGGTCGTATATGGCAAACAATCACTTGTATATAGAATGCCGGGAGATGAATGGCAAAGATTTGCCAATCTCAGGTTGCTCTTTGGTTATATGTTTACCCACCCGGGCACCAAGTTAACGTTTATGGGCGGAGAATTTGGGCAGACCGCAGAATGGAATTTTGAACAAAGCCTAGATTGGCACTTATTACAATATGATGGACATTTGGGCATACAGCGTTTTGTAAAGGAATTAAACCATTTTTACAAAAATTCACCGGCACTGTACGAAAAACAATTTAGTCCAGAGGGTTTTCAATGGATAGACTATAGTGACCATGAAAACTCCATTTTAACTTATGTACGTAAAGGACATGATCAAGAAAATGATTTGATCATAGCCTGTAATTTTACCCCTATTCCACGTGAAAAATATAGGATTGGTATACCAAAAAAAGGAAAATTGAAGGAAGTTTTAAATAGCGATGCAGTACAATACGGTGGTGGTGGTAACGTTAATAAAGCCATTAAAACCGTTAATAAATCCGCACATGGCCATAGCAAATCCATTGAAATCACTATACCGCCATTGGGCATAGTGATTATAAAATAATATAGGAGCTAAATAGTTTTTCATAAGTAGTATATGATTACTGTTTTTGATATTTTTTAATACCATTTCATGATAACAAATACCGAGCTTGAATATAAAGGCAACCTTTATCCCAATCATATAGTCGAGTTTACCCAGGACACTGATAAACTATATTTTACTACGGCTAACGGTGTAGTGCTACAAATTACCATTCTTAGAGGTAGTGTATTTAGGTTTAGATATGCGGTAAACCATATTTTTGAACCTGATTTTTCCTATGCCATAGACCCAGAAGGCACTATGGGTTACAGTAAGTTAGAGGTGGTAGAGAACAATACGGAATATATCATCACCACCGCTAGGCTGAGCGTGTTGGTCGATAAGATGACCCTTAGGGTACAGATATCTGACCTAAACGGCACCATTATTAATGAAGATGAATTAGGTTTTCATTGGGAGGAAAACTATGAATACGGGGGCAATACCGTAAAAATGAGCAAGATTACCCAAACTGGAGAAAGCTTTTATGGAATGGGAGATAAGGCCATGCATAGCAACCTAAAGGGTAAAAAAGTAGAAAATTGGGTTACGGATCAGTTTGCCTATGCAAAGGAGCAAGATCCGCTTTATAAGGCCATACCCTTTTTTATTGGTCTTACAAAAGGTAACGCATACGGAATATTTTTTGACAACAGTTTTAAGACAAGTTTTGATTTTTCTCACGAGCGCAGAAATGTAACAAGTTTTTGGGCTGATGGTGGCGAAATGAATTACTACTTTATTTTTGGTCCTGAAATGTCCAAAGTGGTCAGTTCATACTCTAGTCTTACCGGTACGCCAGAGCTACCGCCCTTGTGGGCCCTAGGGTTTCACCAATCTAAATGGAGCTATTATCCGGAAAGCAATGTAAAGGAAATAGCGGAACAGTTCAGGCAACTGCGAATACCATGTGACGCCATTTACCTGGATATTGATTATATGGAAGGGTTCAAATGTTTTACCTGGGATAAAAATCATTTTCCGGACCCAAAACGAATAATCGCAGAGCTAGAGGAAGATGGATTTAAGACGGTGGTCATGATCGATCCCGGTATAAAGGTAGATCGTGATTATTGGGTTTATAATGAAGCCTTGGAAAATGATTATTTCTGCAAACGTGGAGATGGACCGTTAATGCACGGTAAGGTGTGGCCGGGAGAATGTAATTTTCCTGATTTCACCAATCCTGAAGTAAGGGAGTGGTGGGCAGAACTGTACAAGGAATTCATGACGGAGCTAGGGGTACATGCCGTTTGGAACGATATGAACGAACCCGCCGTTATGGAAGTACCGTCCAAAACGGCCCCTTTGGATACCAGACACAATTATGATGGCTATCCATGTACCCATAGAAAGGCCCACAACGTATATGGAATGCAAATGGTAAGGGCCACATATGAAGGGGTCAAAAAATATGTGTATCCTTTACGGCCGTTTGTGATAACCAGGGCTGCATTTGCCGGTACACAGCGCTATTCATCTACTTGGACCGGTGATAATGTGGCCACTTGGGAGCATTTATGGATAGCCAATGTGCAAATACAACGCATGTGTTTAAGTGGTTATTCCTTTGTTGGTTCGGATATTGGTGGTTTTGCTGAACAGCCAGATGGTGAACTTTTTGCTAGATGGATACAATTGGGAATTTTTCATCCATTTTGCAGGGTACATTCCAGTGGAGATCACGGCGATCAGGAACCATGGTCCTTTGGGACTGAGATCACGGATGTAGTAAGGAAATTTATTGAAATACGGTACCAGCTTTTACCTTATTTGTATACCATGTTCTATAAATATTCAAAGGAAAATTTACCAATGATACAATCTTTGGTGTTCTTTGATCAAGAGGATAGCCAGACCCATTTTAGAACGGATGAATTTATATTTGGCGAAAAAATATTGGTCTGTCCAATACAAGAACCTAATGCACAGGGCCGAAGACTGTATATACCAAGAGGAATTTGGTATGATTTTTGGACCCAAGAACGTGTAGAGGGCGGTAAGGAAAAGTGGGTAATTGCAGAGTTGGATAAAATACCGGTTTTTGTAAAGGCAGGTGCCATCATACCAAAATATCCCATTCAACAATATGTAGGGGAAAAGAAGATAGATGAGTTGTTGTTGGATGTTTATTATAAAGAAGGAACGGAAACTTCAGAAGTTTATGAAGATGCCGCCAACGGTTATGATTACAAAAAGGGTAGGTATGCGTTGAGCAATTTTAAGTTAACGGGAAAAGAAAATTCCTTAACGGTGCAACTCTTTAAAGACGGCGATTTTGAAACGGACTATCAGACCATTAGGCTAAATTTTTATGGTTTGCCTTTCAAGATAAAAACTGTAATGGTAGATAATGAGGAAATAGTGCTGGAAAATTTATTATTGGAAAATGACCATGTTTTACGAATAGACAAAAACTTTACCCTATTGCACATTACAGGAAATATATAACTTTGTATTTTGATAACATTAACCATAAATTTTGAAAATGAAAAAAATAGTATTAATACTTGCCGTATTTCTAGGGGTTTCGGCATGTAAGGTAAATCCGTTTACCGGCCAAAAGACGTTAAATTTTTACCCCAATAGTCAGATTTTCCCATCTGCATTTGCGCAATATGATCAATTTCTTACTGAGAATAAAGTGGTAACAGGTACTACCGAGGCACAAATGATAACCAAGGTTGGACAAAGAATTTCCGCTGCTGCAGAGCGTTGGTTGACTGCAAATGGGTATCCTGGATATTTAAAGGATTATAAGTGGGAATATAATTTGGTAAACGACGAAACGGTAAATGCGTGGTGTATGCCTGGAGGTAAGATTGTGTTCTATACCGGTATTTTACCTATAACCCAGACAGAGACGGGTGTTGCAGTGGTTATGGGCCATGAAGTAGCCCATGCCTTGGCAGACCACGGTGCACAACGCATGAGTGCGGGAACCTTGCAGCAGGTAGGTGCGGTTGCCGGAAATATAGCCATACAGGATGAGCAAAAAAGAAATTTATTTAATCAGGCCTATGGTATTGGTTCCCAGGTAGGAGTAATGTTGCCTTTTAGCAGAAGTCATGAAACAGAGGCCGATAGGATCGGCTTACAGATTATGGCCATTGCAGGTTATGACCCTTATGAAGCTGCAGAACTTTGGAAGCGTATGAAGGCAAATAGCGGTGGTCAAGCTCCACCGGAATTTATGAGTACACACCCATCTAACGATACAAGGATTAATAACCTTACCGCTTGGGCACCATTGGCCAAGGAAGAAGCAGCAAAATTTGGAGTGACTACATTTAGGTAAAAAAAACTTAACTGATTATTGTATATTGAAGCCGTTCAGCAATGAACGGCTTTATTTTTATATATGACAAAGACGCTGGTTTTAAAGGGAAGTAAAAAATTGTTGAACGCATGGGCCTTTTATGACTGGGCAAATTCTGTATATAGTTTGGTGATATCCTCGGCGGTATTCCCCATATTTTACGGGGCGTTGTTTAGAGTTGCCGGTATTGAAAAAGTAACAGTATTTGGCGGAGAGATTGCCAGGGCGCCATTAATAAGTTATACAACCTCCTTGGCCTTTGTTTGTATTGCCATTATAACACCTTTGGTCTCCGGTATAGCGGATTATTTAGGAAATAAAAAGGTGTTCATGAAATTTTTCTGCTATTTGGGCGGCCTCTCTTGCGTTGGCCTTTATTGGTTTTCTTTGGAACATATTTATTTTGGCCTGTTGTGTTATTTTTTTGGTTTGGTGGGCTTTTGGGTAAGTTTTGCCATTAATAATTCTTACCTGCCCGATGTGGCTTTTCCAAAACAACAAGATGCCATAAGTGCTAAAGGGTTTACTTTAGGATATATTGGTAGCGTACTATTGTTAATGTTCAATTTGGCCATGGTAATGCGCCCGGATTTGTTCGGTATTACAACAGATGAATCCGGAGCTGCGGAAATAAAGGCAATGAAATATTCCTTTGTTACCGTAGGTATTTGGTGGGTGTTGTTCGCTCAATATAGTTTTTATTTTCTGCCTCAAGGATATAAGAAGGAAGGTGAAAGAACCAATGTGGTGTTAAATGGTTTTAAGGAGCTAAAGCAGGTTTGGAAAGAACTTGGGGAGCAGGTTAGGCTAAAGAGATATCTAGGCGCATTTTTTGTCTATAGTATGGCGGTGCAGACCGTTATGCTCATAGCTACTTATTTTGGGGAAGAAGAAATTGCTTGGGGTACGGACACGGAACGAACTACCGGATTGATCATTAGTATTTTGGTAATACAGCTAGTGGCCATAGTGGGAGCAACACTTACGGCAAAAGCTTCGGAACAATATGGAAATATTAGGACCCTGATCGTTATAAATGCCCTCTGGGTCTGTATTTGTATCTATGCCTATTTTGTGATAACGCCTACGGATTTTTATATAGCGGCCGGGTGTGTTGGCTTGGTCATGGGGGGCATACAGGCATTATCTAGATCTACCTATTCCAAATTTTTACCTAGCACTACGGATACTACATCTTTCTTTAGTTTTTATGATGTGGCGGAAAAAATAGGAATTATAATAGGCACATTTATATATGGAGCAATTGCCCAAAGGACTGGCAGTATGAGAAGCTCTATTATATTTTTGGGCGTCTTTTTCTTAGTGGGGATGTTTTTATTGGTTAGGGTTAAAGAAGTGAAAAGGCCTCTTTAAGGAGGCCTTTTGATCGTGATTGTCCGCTATTTTGATTATGCTGTTAACCTTTTGAGATATCCCCGGAACCCGAAGTTTTGGTATCTATTTTTTCAGGATTTCCTCTATAGGTTATATCTCCGGAACCGGAAACTCTAGCCTTAATGGATTTTTTTGCCGTGACCTGAATATCCGCCGATCCAGATACTGTTGCATTTACATGGTCCGCGTCTAGACTGTAGGCTTCAATATCCCCACTACCTGATATGGTGGCTTCAAAATCTGTTGTTTTGCCGCTTAAGGACATGTCGCCAGACCCGGACATGGTTGCCGTTAAGCTGTTGGTGTCTAGGTCTAATGTTATATCTCCCGATCCGGACATTGCGGTACTGAAATTATCGGCGCTGAGGGTGGTTTTACCTACGATATCACCTGAGCCGGACATAGCTACTGAATTTATGGATTCCACAGGTACGGTAATATAAATACCAGATTTCCAATTACTGGTCTTAAGGTTGACTCCCTTTTCAGTCTTAATAACAAGCTTACCGTTCTTAACTTCGGTAATGATATATTCCAATAGGTTTTCTTCTCCTTTAAGGATAAGTTTTCCTTCATTACCTGATACCAGCTCAACGTCAAACCATCCGGAAACCGCCACACCATCATAATCACCTGTAGTTCTTTCAATGGTAACATTGTTCCCGTTACCCTTAATGGTTTTTCCCCACTGTCCAACACAGGATAAAGAAAGAAACCCCATAAAAATTAAAGTAAAAAATTTGTTCATAATGTTCATTTTTAATCGATTAGTTATTTTTTAATAAAGCTTATGCCTCCGTAATCACTGTTAATTGTGATGGTGTTTCCACTGCCTCTGGAACCATAGAAACCTTCATAATGTTTATTGGAGGATTTTTCTGTACTTACATTGACCGTTAAATCATCTTTACCGCTTACACCGGCATAACTGGCAGTGATGTCAAAATCAAAGTGATATTGATTATTATATCCTATTTTAATTCCTGTATAATCAGACTGTATTCTTACGTTTCCTGCATCCTTGGCTAGCTCTTCTATTCTTACGCTGCCGTAATCCGAAACAATGGATACGTTACCATGCACTATTCCCAACTTAACGGTAATATAGTCGCCATTGCCATCAATGGAATTGAGTTCTTCTACATCCATATTACCATAATCACTTACATATTCCAGGTTTTTCATAATACCGATGCTTGCGTTCGTATAATCTGCATTTACTTTTAGATCTCCTGCTTTATCAATGGTAAAACCAGAATAGTCTGCCCTTATTTCGCCACTATTTATATAACCTATTGTAGATTTAGAGGTGTAATCAAAATTCAAGTAATTATTTCGCCCCCTTAATTCCCCCAATTCCATACGCCCGTAATCACAGGATATTTTGGCATGGCCATCAATTCTGTCCAAGATAATATTACCGTAGTCGTTACTAAGATCTACATTGTTCTTAATGGGTACTTTAATGGTATAGTTGATCTGCATGTTGACATTATTGTTATTGCCCCAGCTCCATCCCCATCCGCTATTATTTTTGTTGAAAATGGTTTTTGCGGACACCATTGATTTGCTGGCATCAAACTCAACGGAAATGTCATCAAGTTTTTTTTGAACCTTTTCCTCGTTATTGCCATTGGTCTTGATATGGACTTCAATAACAACACGGTTTTCGCTCCAGGAGGTTATGTTTAGATTACCATAAGAATTGCTAACTTTCAGCAGTGCATCTGCATTTACGTTAAATTCTTTTTTTATGGTCTTTTCCTTGGTATGCTTACCGTCAAAATCTGTATCGTGGGCAGATAATATGGTGGTGCATGCTAAAAAGAATAAGCATGAATATTTAAATAGTATAGTTTGCATCATGTGTATTTTTTATTGATTTAATATTTTCTATTTGGGACATTACTTCTTTTAACAGTTCAATTCTTGTTTGAAAATTGGTGATCATGGCACTTAGGATCAATTTGCTGTTACCACCATTAAGGAGGTCCTGTTCCATTTTGGTGTAATCTTGTTGTAATTTTTGCAATTGCAACATGGTATCGTTTATAATCTTTTCTGTTTCAGGAGATTTCTCTGAATTCAATTCTTTTACTTGCTCCTCTATAAGATTTGCAAAATAAAATTGCGTTTTGGAAACTTCTGGTGAAATTTGTGCAACTTGTTCCTCTTTGGTGTTGTAGTTTCCAACTTGGAATATTCCTACGGTCACTAAAAGGGCTATTGCCGCGGCCATGGAGGCCCAGGTTAACCAAGAACTATTCTTTTTGGTCGTTATGGTCTTATTACCATTGACCGCATTCAATTTTTCCAAAAAGCGCAGCTGGTGCCCATCTTTAGGTTCTTCAGTATCCAAATTGCCTTGCAACTTCTTGAACAGATCGTCTATGTTATCATTTTTCATCGGCTTTCTACTATTAATTTTTTTCTTAAGCTATCTTTTGCCCTTGAGACCATGGTTCTGCAATTGGCATAACTTATATTCATGATCTCACTCATTTCTTCATAATCATACCCTTCAATTAAATGTAAGGTCAAAGACACTCTGTAATTTTCCTTTAAATCTTTCATGGTTTCCATCACTTTTTGAGCCTTTAGTTCAGTAAACACATGAGTGGGGTCAATTCCGTCATGATCTTCGACCTTGTACATTACTTCATCCAATGCAACTTCCTTGTTTTTTTGCTGCTTTCTATACTGATAGATGCTATTGTTGATCACAATACGTTTTAACCAAGATCCAAAAGTAACCTCCCCTTTAAAAGTATGCAGTTTAGTAAATGCGCTTAAAAACGATTCTTGCATAATATCCTCTGCTTGGGCAGTATCCTTAACAATTCTTAGTGCTGTGTTGTACATGGCCCTGTAATACTTGTTGTACACTTCTAGCTGTGCACTTTGTTTACCGGCCATGCATGACAGCAATAGCTCATCAATATGTTCTCTTTGTTGGCTCAAAAAGTGATTGGTTTATGTAATGATGGAACAATTTACACTTTGTTACAGTTTGAGAAAATATACCCATGTATTTTATCGAATAAAAAAGGTTTTTGTCGATATATTATAATAAAATCAGCCAGTTATGGAAGTATTGAAATACATTTGAACTCCCCTCAAACAATTATAAATCAGTATAATAACATATAAGTCATGGGGAAAAAATTTTTATTATTTGTTTTCATTGTTTTTTTTCACTTTTACAAAACATTTGCCCAAACACCCTCAACTGAAGGAGAATGGAGCCCGGTTCTTAATATGGGCATTGTACCAGTTGCGGCCGCGAATCTTCCCGATGGCA